>JBGATC010000006.1:0-177489 GCA_044229335.1 Planctomycetaceae bacterium
ACCACACGTTGTTCGATCAAGGCGATAACACACTGCCGCGTAGCCTGACGATCGTCATGGGGACCGCCGCCGCGGCCGCTGAAATTCGCAAGGAGCTCTTCCAGATTCCGCAACCCACTAAGGGAACGCTTAAGTACGCGGTGATGACGCTCGAAGACCTGGTAATGAAGGGCCTGCCCGCGGGAATCGTCGTG
Organism: Planctomycetaceae bacterium; assembly: GCA_044229335.1. Classification (GTDB taxonomy): domain Bacteria; phylum Planctomycetota; class Planctomycetia; order Planctomycetales; family Planctomycetaceae; genus DSVQ01. Next base: position 195 of record JBGATC010000006.1, read on the forward strand.
TTCGGCCAAGACACTGAGAATTGGCTGAGCACCCGCGGCCGATTTCCGCTCCGCGGTTCGAAACTGCGAATCGTGATTGATGCGAGCGGCAGCACGGGGGCTCGCTATGACAACGACACGCTGACGATTTACGAGGTCCCGATCTGACACGCAAACAATCGCACTCGACGCAAGCCCCAACGGGCACGTCGTCGAACTGCGCGTCACAACTGACTGATGACGTAAAACCCGGAACAGACAATTTCGTCCGCAGTCATGCCGGCGAAACTGTATCGAAGACAGACGTTACCCGTTTGGCTTTGATTGGCGGAGAGCGATTCCCTGAAGCTACTACTGCTGCTACAGCAGCGGTATGGCGAAAGGGGTAAGCTGTCGCGGCGAGAGTGAGAAAACTCGCACGCTCCGCGTTGCATCGAGCGGCTTGATTCCGCATCGGCTACAGAGGGTGGGTAACGCCCTCTGCAGCCACTTTCTAAGGAGCAACGATGTACGGAGAATTGCTACGTGAGAACCGCCTATTCGAGCAACAACTGCGACGGGCTGATCAGCACCGCGGTTCGTCCGACGATTATGTTCGCCGCGTAAACCGCCTGCTGGGACCGGAGCGTGTGCGCGATCCAGCGAAGCGAAAACAGCTTGCGGCACATGCGGCGAAACTGTGCAGCGACGAACGGCTCTTATTGCACGTCGCGCAGGAACTCCAGCAGTCCGGTGGTGGTGCACCCGGCGTCGATGGTGTTGGACCTGGTGAGCTGGAACGCGTGCATCTGTTCTCGATTGCGAGACAACTCCGCGATCAGCTCCGCAGTGGCCGATACCATCCGGCCCCGCTTCGGCGGGTGTCGATTCGGAAGCCCGACGGCGGTGCGAGGAACTTGGAAATTCCGACCGTACAGGATCGCATCGTCGGAAAAGCGTGTGCGAAAATTCTCGCCCGGTTTTTCGAGCCCGAATTCGACGCGCGGTCGTATGGTTTTCGCCCGTCTCGCAATCGCCTCCAGGCCCTCGCAGAAGCGATCAGTGTCACCAACCATGAGGATCGGCAGCACTGGATCGTCGACGACATCATCAAAGCCTTCGAGCACGTCCCGCTGGAACGACTGTGGCAGGTGATCCACAAGCGGCTCCCCGGAGGCGAGGCTTTTATTCAGCAGATAAAAACGGCCATCGGCAGCGATCGAAAACGCGGACTGCCCACGGGCCATCCATTGTCGCCGCTGCTGCTGAATCTCTATCTCGACCACACTCTCGATCGCTGGTGGCGGAAAGAGTATCCCACAGTCCCGCTGCTGCGGACTGCGGACGATCTCCTCGTCCTCAGCCAATCAGAAGACGAAGCCCGGCGGGTGTACCCTGACCTCGTGAAACGCTTGAATGCTGCCGGGATGCAGATGCATGGTGCAGAACGACTGCCGGTGGAGCATGTCCGCCGCACCGCGGTCGAGTACCTCGGTTTTCGCGTCCGTCACGAGGCCGACGATTGGTCGATCACGTTGTCAGCCAATTGGCAACAGCGACTCGAGCGTCGACTCCGGCGATTACCCGGGCCACCAGATGGGCTCGCGGAAACACGACACGTCATCGAGGCCCTGATCGGGCAATGCGGCCCGGCCTATGCTCAGCGAATCGAGGTGCTGGACTTCATCGCACAGCGGCTTTCGCAACGTGGACTCCAGGCGGCGTACGACTCCAACCGACTGCAACAGCACTGGCAGGCGGGTTGGATGCGCTGGCAAGCCCTGCGGCAGCGTCAACCGGCTGGGACCGCAGAATAGCAAGCTGATCTCAGATGGGATTCACGCGTCATCCTGAGCGGACTTCGGTAGGATTGGGGGCCGATGACGGCTGCCCCGGCGGGGGAGGACTGACGAGAGACTCAGGCGGGGTCGGCAGCCTCAGAGTCAGCGTGCATTGAGGACCGTACTTCTTCTTCCCACCGTTTGGATTGGCGGCAACAAGATAGCTGCTCTCTTTGTTGTCGGTCGTCCCAAACAACTTGCTGAACTGACGGTCCAGCGATGAGCGGATCTTTTTCAGCTGTTCGTAAGAGTCGACGTCCCCCTCGGGCCAGAGACGGTCTGCGATGATCTTCTGCTGACATTGCCCCTTTGCTTGGATCATCTCCACCAAGAGCCGTAGCTCCGGCCCCCCTGCAACTCGAATCGACTCTAGTCCCGGCCAGCTCATCATTCCTGATTGGCTGTTGACTCGAAGGCCGCCCCATTCGACCTCGTCAGGGTGCGAACTGCTGGGTGCAGCCATCGCGGCTGCCTCCGGAAGCGACTGGAGCACTTCGAGGATCGATGTGCGCAGGCTCTGGAACTCGTTCCGGACCTCAGTCACCTGTCGGTTCAATAGGGCATGAGTTTGGTTTAGTTTTGGGGTAATACGCTCTTGTGGCAACACCGGCTGCAACTGCCACAGAGCATCTCTCACCCCGCGCAGTGCCGCGTCCGTCAACAAGACCGCCGATGGATCCGGCCTGTGGGTCAGCAACACTATTTCTTGAGTTTTATCGTCAAGCCTGAGTTCAAACATGCGGGTGATGATGTCTCGGGGGAACAGGCATTCGCTCATCCACTGCCCGAGAGTCAAGGCCCGGATGCGTCGCTGGACCTCCGGTCCTGGCTGGTCTAGCAACCGGTAAAGAGTCAAGTCGCGATAGCGGATGCCTTGAAGCTGTTCGGTGAGAAAATCATTGCGGACAATATCGAGATCATCAGTCTCGACAAAGGCACGTTGAAGTTCGTCGACTGTCGAATCGTGCGGTCCAGAAGAGGGGGCAAGCAGGGTCGGATTCGATCGCTGAAGTTGTTGAAAAAACTGGCCGACCTCTGCTGGCCTTCCCTCCGGGAAAACTTGCTCAAATCTTGGTGCGAGCACAGTGATCTGACCGTTATAGATCCGCAGAAGTTCGTCGTCGTCGGGAAAAGCATTCAACACGGAGTTGTGATAGCCCAGCTCGGCCCACAGTTCCCCCAGCTCGTACGCAGCGATTAATGGATGCGGATCGCACATTGGTGGTGGGAAGGTCACGCCTCGTGTTGCCGATGGGGCGCTTCAGTTGATGCAACGTATTTTAGTGCCTGATTGGATGATCGCCAGCGTAGCAACGGTAAGAGCCCGAGTAGCAACTGACCGCGACTGGCTGACAACTTCCTTTGGGTCACTCTCTGATGCGGGTGAGAGGGTTGGCCGAGAAGCTCCCAGCTGAAACAAGTTGCCGTAACCGGATGCGACGCAGGCATCCCGCGTTAACCGATCTCCGCGGCGATCTTCTCCGCCAGCTTGTCGTTGCGTTCAGCGTAAATCTGTGTGACATCCGCCCGGGTGTGGCCCAGCACGACCTGGGCGGCTTCCACACCGTACCGCTTCCGAATCTCGGTCGCACGGCTATGCCGCAATTGATGCGGATGCCAGTGTGCAATCTCGAGGCCCTGCCGTTGCGCTTTGAGGATCCCGTACTCGATCGCCCGCCGATACGATGCGACATCGAACGCAGTCCGCTTCGGTCGGCGCGACGGGCGGATTTTGGCCGCGGCCCGCCGCCGCTCCCGAGCGCGTAACTCGCAGGGGAAGATTTTCGTTTTGCGATCCGGGCGTCGCTGGCTGGCCCGTCCGGCATTCCGCTCGGCTTCCGCTTCCTGTGGCGAGAAGCACGGCATATCGGTCCCCCGCTCCAAAAAGGGGGCCAGGAGCGCCTGGGCCTGCGGCCCCAACGGAATCCGCTTCGCATGCCCCAGGTACTGGGTTTTGTGAGTCGGCGGGGTATAGAACCAGATGGGCCCTGTCCGATCGAGATCGACGGGACGAAGTTGAACAACCTCTCCTGGCCGCATTCCAGTCAGGAGTTGGAGCTGAATCATCGCCGCCACCTGCCGCGAGACGAGCGGCAGGATCGCCTCGACCTGGGCAGAGTCGACGGGGCGGACCGGCGCATTCTCGCGGGCCCCCGTGCGTCCCCGTCGCAGCCCATCCACAGCTCGGAGCGCTTCCAGGACGCCTGACGCGACGAGTTCCTCAGCTACGGCCCACTTAAACACGCGGCGGATCCGTCCGATGCGCTTATTGATTTCCGTGCGGCAGAGTTGTTGCACGTCAATCATGTGCTGCCGTACCGCCTTGAGAGCCTGCGGTCCGAACTGGACGGCCGGGAGGCTGCCGTAAAGGTCGCGGAGCGGACGCAACGCATGCGTGAGATTGACGTACTCCTTACCGTCCCCATCTGGTGAGGCGTAATAGCCGCGTGCCCAGGTCAGATAGGCGACCAGCAGCTCATTGATGCTCGGACCGCCCTCGTTCGAAGCGGCCGGTCCCGTGGGGAGCGTTTGCCGGCCTGCGGCGAGCCATTCGGCGATCAGCCGGTCGTAAACTTGCCGCGACTCGGGAGAATTGTACGGTCCGAGGTAGATGTCGCGACCGTTGAGTCGAACGACAGCGAGTTGCTTCGGCTTGTGCAGCCGATATGCCGGAATGCGAAGCAGTTTAGACATCGGGAGTTACGCCTTCCGCCACGAAAGTGGTACCGGTACCACTTCTTTGTGACCTTGGAAGCCGCACTGCCCGACACAGGCAGGTACGCTAAATCCAGCGTTCGGCAAGGGTTAGAGAAAGTACACCCCGGTGGGTTCGAACCACCAACCTTCGGTTCCGTAGACCGATGCTCTATCCAGTTGAGCTAGGGGTGCAGAGACCTTGATTCCCTGCAAACCAAGGATCAAGACAAACGCTTGCTGATCTTCGGGAGATCACTAGAAACGTTTTCAGAATCAGGATTATGTCAAAGCGATGCGCTCATCGCAAGCGTTCAGCGGCAACACGACATCCAGTGCAGCACGCGAATCAGTCTGTTGTCTCGACCTGAATGGGGTTCCTGGAGGATTGTTGTGAAGGAGAATCCGTAAGTCGCTTCAGCCGATGACTGCGACGTTGGCGACTTGATCGAGTAGGGCTGCGTAGGCATCGGTGGTGAGGCCGTTGCCCTGTAGCGTGGCTGCTCCGGTTTCGAAGGCGGCTTCCCAGCTGGTTCGTCCCTGGCAGAGATCGGCAAACGTCTGCATATCCGTCCGGCAGACCGCGAGTCGGTCGCTGTGGATCCCGGTTTCTGCACCCACAACCTGCCCGTTCTGGACGACGAGCTGCCATTGCCCGCCGCCGAGGCCGCGGAGATCGAGACCTAACATCCGGTCGTGCGGCAAGCGGGTGGAGAGCTTGGATCCGAGTTCCAGCCAGGGTTGCAGCGTGAGCGCCGCATCGAATTCGAATTCGATTGGCTTTTTGCTGGGGCTGGGGAACCCGGCATCGATCACGGTTTTCGACAATTTCATCAGCAGAGCATGGTCGATCACCGGGCAGGGCAAATGCGGCGCAGCGAGGCGGACGTTGGTTTGATCGAACTCCGGGTCCATCCGCCAGTACGAGTTGTAGACACGGATGTGATCGTAGAACAGCGATTCGATCTCGGTGCAGTCCGCTGGCTGCTGGCCGTGACCGATAAGCTCTGTCCCGTAGATTTCGAGCGAATCTTCAAGCACGCTGCGAATGACGCCGGTGGTGACTGGTTGGGCGGGGGTGAGGTGGTACGTCGCACCGTGTGCAGCCCGATGCGTGATGACGTGGGTCATCACCCGGGAAACCCAGTCGACCGGCACCAGGTGCTTGGTCTCGTCGCCGTTGAGCGACAGGCGGACGACCTGTCCCTGCACGCGACCATCCGGGCCCTTTTCGAGTTGCTGCGCCAGCGTGTGGGCGAGTTGGAGGGCTGCGTAGAAGCCGTGATACGTGGTGGTGTAGCCGTTCTCTGCATCGCCGATGATGATCCCCGGGCGATAGATCGTGGGGGGATCGAGAAAGTCGGCGGCGCGGACCAGTTTTTCCGAGGCGAGTTTGCTCTTCTCGTAGTCGTTGCCGAGTTCCTGCCCGACGTCGACTTCGGTCTCGAGGATTTTCCCGGTGCGTAACCCGGCGACATAGGCAGTGGAGACGTGGTGGAATTCCCGGATGCCCGCATTCCGGGCAAAATCGAGCACGTGTTGGGTGCCGGCGAGGTTCGAGCGATACGGTTCGGCATCGGCCCGGGTGGCGTGGAACGTCAGGCTGGCTGCGTTGTGGATGACCGCCCCGCAATACTCAGCCGCCCAGCGGAGTTCGTTGGCGTCGAGCCCGAGATCTTCCTGGCTGATGTCCCCTTCGAGGACGACGGGCCTGGGAAGGGGTTCGCCGAGTTCTTCGTCCCAGCGACTGAGGAGCGCTTCGACTCGTTGACGAGCCGATTGCTTCCGATTGGGGCGGACGAGCACGGCGAGCGGAACGCCCGCCAACAATAGATCGCGTACGAGGTAATTGCCCAGTAACCCCGTGGCTCCGGTGAGCAGATAGTAGTGCATTCGTCGTTCGAATCCGGCGTGGACAGGCGGGGGAAGCCGCTCGGGTGACAGCCTGCGAGGGACGCAAACCAAGCACCTAGTCTACCTTCACCGTGAAGGTCGCTTCAAACCCACCTTCGTGGCGATGGAGCAAACGACAGGATTGTGCCCCGGATTCGCAGTGGGTCCAACCCTGAGAGGAGAGAGATTCCTCGCCATGCCCAAAAATCGGGCGGATGCGCAAGCTGGGGTGACTCTGCAGTCGATCGTTGCTACGGTGTGGATTCGCCCGATTTTCCCAGAAATCGTCCACCGCTGAGAAACATTCCATTTTCCGTAGGTGCACACCATTCCAGTGCCACGCGGTAAGTGTACTCGCGTGACTCGCTCGCCATTTTGACCGTCACTTCACCGGGCGAGATCGAGCCACGATGCAGGAGGCCGATTCCCAGCCGGCTGATTTCCCTGGTCATGGCTTCGACGGTATTTCCACGCCGGGTCACGATTTCGGCCGGCACAGCGAGGTCGATCCGCTCGTGTTCCCGGAGATTATCGCCGTCCGCTTTCTCGATGCTTTCGAGAACAGCACGCAAGTCCTGGGCGGTGGGGCGAGACCACGGATCGGGTGACTTCATCGGGATGACCTTCGTTGGCAACACACTTACGGAGTCTGTACGTCCGCTGTGGCAAATCTAGGTCAAAAATTGTGCAATGCCAGCCCTTGGATCACGAACTCTCGGAAAATCCAGCGAAGTCCGGGTCAACGCTGAATGTTGTGTCCAGCCGCTCAGGACAGAGCGTGTCCCAGCGACACAATGCCGCCCCCGAACCAGACCAGCAAGCCGAGCGCCCAGATCGTCAGCCTGAGCCACTGCCAATCCCACCGGCCGGGAAAGGAGATGACCTGCAAGAAGGCAGAGCCCAGCAGTGCCGGGAGGCAGATCCAGAGCAGGTCGAGCGAGCATTTCAGGCAACAGGACTGGCCATGGCGACTGATGGCCCCGGTCATAGGCCCCAGAATGGTTCCCACCGAGGCGGCAATCACAGTCCAGGGTTGTCCGCTGGAATTGCTCAAGCCACCACGGAGCGAAAGAAAAGTCAGTGCACCAAAGGCGAGCCAGAAGCTGACCAGGATGGCAAGTTGACTGCGTCGAAATTGCTCGAACCGAATCCCCACCATCGAAAGGCCCCCGGATTCGACTGGACTCTGCCTGCGACTGATTTTACACGCGGTTCCAGAACCGGTCGATGTCCCGCAGGTCCACACTCTGGGCAATCGTCTTAAACGTCATGGTTTGATCGTGTTGACGTCCGGGCTGGTGAATTTCACGGTTTCCGTCGGGGAGTCGGTGGGTCTCCCAAAGTCCCGACCTCGCCCGACACAGACCGCAAGATCAACAACTGATCCCCCCTCCCAGAGCCATGGTGAGGGCTTGCAGGGGCTGGCGCGATCAGTCATTCTCACGACATGAATCACGTGGTGACTGTCGAAACCGGTGCGCGCCTGCACTTCGGTCTGCTGGCGATCGATCCCCCGCGCGGGCGGGAATTCGGCGGCATCGGGCTGATGGTCGACGCTCCCCGATTTCAGTTGACTGGCCAGCGGGCTGAGGCTGACTCTGTCCGTGGCGGTTGCGCGACGACACAGGCCCGGATCGGCCGTTTCCTCGAAGAAGTCCGCATCACAGCTCCCACAGAGTTTCCGGTCCCCGCGCTGGCGATCGAATTGCAGTCCGAAATTCCCGGGCATCGCGGCCTGGGCTCGGGCACACAACTCGGGTTGGCGGTCGCCCGTCTGGCGACAACGCTCGCGGGTGAGGGTTCGCTCCCCGCGACGACATTGGCCCAGCGTGTCCGGCGCGGGAAGCGGTCCGCGATCGGAATCCATGGCTTCGAACAGGGGGGTTTGCTGCTGGAAGCGGGGCAGGCGACACCCGAGGCAATCGGGCCGCTGATCGCACGGGCCGACTGGCCACGTGAGTGGAAGATCGTGCTCGTTGCCCCGCCGGAACGGGAAGGACTCTCGGGGATTGCCGAGACGCACGCCTTTCAACGGCTTTCACCGATGTCAGAAGGGCTCACCGCCCGATTATGCCGCACGATCCTGCTGGAACTCTTCCCCGCGGTGATCGAGCAGGATTTTTCCGCGGCCAGTGCCGCGCTGTGGGATTACGGTAAAGCGGTCGGCGAATACTTCCTCCCCGTGCAACAAGGCCTGTTCGCTGATGCCCGGATGTCTCGGCTGGTCGATCAGTTACGGCATCAGGGCATCACCGGCATCGCGCAGACATCCTGGGGGCCGACGATTGCGATTCTGCGGGAATCGATGGCGTCCGCCGAGTCCCTTGCAGCCCAGCTCCAGCATTCCGGTCCCTGGAGCGACTGCATCATCGAGATCACCACGGCGCGCAATCGAGGGGCAGACTGTCACGAGGCTTAGCCGTTCGCAGTTTGAGCTGCTCCGACCGACTCCCCAACTGATAGAAAGTTTTTGTATGTCGACGGAATTGAGTTCACAGCCAGTTTCACCAGTTGCCAAATGGAGCGGTCGCGTTCTCAGTGCCTTACCGGTTCTGCTGCTGACGATGAGCGGCGTCATGAAGGTGACGCAGAATCCGATGGTGATCGAGGGCTTCCAGAAAATGGGATACGACCCGGCCGTGGCGCTCCCCATCGGGGTTGTGGAACTGGTCTGCACGGTCTTTTACGTGATTCCGCAAACTGCCGTGCTGGGTGCGGTGCTGCTGACAGGTTACCTCGGCGGGGCGACCGCGACGCACGTCCGACTGGGAGAACCCTGGTTCGGAGCCGTGCTGATTGGCGTCGTTCTCTGGCTGGGATTGTATCTCCGTGATCGCCGCGTGCGGGCCCTGTTGCCATGGCGTCGCGGTGTTTGATCTGAGGATCTGTCTGGGATATGCCCGCGATTGAAAGTTGTTTAGGCCCGGCGTTTACGCCGGGTGGACGGACCTGTCTGAGATCCACTTCAGCCCCGTTGAGAGTTTCTTCTGGGACAGTCTCTCACGACTCGGTCGCATGACCTGTGAGCTCTTCAATTTTCCTCTGCCTGAAGGACGTTCAAGATGTCGACAGAACCGACGACTCCACCCGCTCCTAAGACGTCTGTATTGCGGCGTGTTCTGGGAATCGCAGGACTGGTTGTCTTCGCTGCCATCGGCGGCGTGCTGATCGCCGCATCCATGCAGCCGGATGAGTTCCGAGTCACACGCTCGATCACAGTGGCTGCCCCGCCCGCGATCGTCTTCCCGCATTACAACGATTTCCACCTGTGGAAGGCCTGGTCGCCTTGGGAAAAGAGAGATCCCCAAGCCAAGGGAACATTCGAAGGACCGGAGTCGGGTGTCGGTTCCAGCTTTGCCTGGGATGGCAACGCCGATGTCGGAGCCGGCAAGATGACCATCCTGGAGTCGCGCCCCGATCAGCTCGTGAAGCTCAATCTGCAGTTCCTGCGACCGTTCACAGGTGAGAACACGGTCGAGATTTCATTCGCACCGAAAGACGAAGGAACAGAAATCGTCTGGACGATGTACGGCCCGAACCAGCTCATCGGCAAAGTGATGAGCCTGTTCATGGACTGCGACGCCATGGTCGGCGGCGACTTCGAGGCAGGACTCTCGAACGTAAAAATGATCGTGGAATCGGAAGCGCGTCAGGCTGTCGGCTCGGGAGCAGCCGAACCAGCCCCTTGAGTCTCATGGCACGCGAGAGACGAGAAGAAGAAGGTTTTGCGTTGTCGTCGCCGTGGTGCCCAAGACCGTACTTCGTGCCTCGGAGCGGCATTGATTTGCGTCAGACGTTGCGATCGTGCGGATCGAAGAGTTCCAGCCATCGGAATGACTGTGCGTCCTGGTCTGGTTTGCGCGGCCGAGTCTCTCCGGTTTACGGTTTTGTCCCGCGGAGTTGGACGGGTTGCATGCTGCGGACCTGGAGCACGTCGGCACCGAGTTGTTCGTCTTTGGCACGCGGGCCGGTGACTCCCATCGCAAAGTTGATGTACGGTGCGAGGTCGAGTCCGTCGGGTGGAACGAGATACGTCAGCAGGCGGCCGTCCGGAGCATAGAGGGCATAGCCTGGTTTGCCCGTTTCTTTCACGGCCTGGACGATTCCAGCACCATCAAACTTTGGAGCGGCAGCGGGGAATGTCGGTCGCGGCAGAGCGGGATTTGTCGCTGGTTTGACGGGTGGCCCGCCGGTTGCGGGTGTCGAGACGGGAGTCGCAGGCAGCCCGCTGGGGGGAGCCGCAGCGATCGGATCGCCCGCTTCAATCTGGCGTAACTGAGACTCGGTCTGCTGCTGGAGCGCGATCAGTTCGGCATCGCGCTGTTTCGTCTGACTCGTGATCCGGGAGAACTCGCGGAAGTCGTTCTGGACTTTGCGGTACTTCTTCAGTTGCCGCAGTCGGAACTGGATCAGTCCGCGGAGACCGGGCGTATCGGCCTGCGGTTCAAGTTGCTCGAGACCGGTCTCAATCCGCTCGATCTCCCAGCGTCCCGGATCCTGCTCAAGCATGCTCCGCAGCTCGCGATCGAGGGCATCGAACCGCTGGCGAACGCTGGTGGCATCTTCGGGGGCTGGATTCGCAGGAGACGTGGGAGTCTCACCGGGGAATGTGAGGGTCGGTCCGTTCGGTTCACCGGGAAGACTGACAGGTTTGGTGGTGGCCGAGCCGGGATTGGCTTCGTTTTTCGGAACAGCGGGTGCAAATGGATCGGGACCGGTGGTCGGATCGAGATCGTCAGCAGCGGCGACGGGACCGGTAATATTCGGCAACGGCGCGGAAGGCGGCTTCAACGGTCCGCCCCCCTTCAACGCGGTTCCCGGCACAATCGCTTTGGTCGCGATCCAGCGATATTCCCGCGGTGGCGGCTTGATCTTGTACATCGTCATCGGGCCACGTTCGGTCGTCAGCTTGGCCTGCTGGAGGATCTCAACGGTATCCCCTTTGGACAGGGTCCGTTGATAGACGCTCCGTTCATCGCCGAGCGCACTCCCGACGTGGACGATGACGTTATTCGCCGTCAACGAGCCGCGGCCCGATTCAAGCTTCTGCACGTAATCGGCCTGAATCCAGCTGAAACTGTCTGCGGGGGGGGCGATCATCACCCAGCCACCCGGATCGTGGCGATGGACCATCACCTTCTCGCCGCGGGCGAGTTTGCTCGTGGGATAGTACTTGGGTCCAGGGCCGCAGCGGACGTATTCGCTGTCGACATCGACGATCGCTTCGTAGGGGAATTTCCGGTCTTGTGCCGCAGCGGTCGCGGGCAGAATACCGCTCAATCCAAGCCCCAAGAGGGCCAGCCCGAGCCAGACGATGCGCATGTCGAAACCCTCCATGTCCCCCACCTCGCATGACGGACGGCGAACGCCGCGTCGGCGAGAATTGCCGAATGGAATCGTCGATATCAGGGGAGATGATCGCGGGTGTTAACGAATCGGCAGAATCTGCTCAAGAGCGGTTTACGTGCGAGCGAAGTGAAAGACGCCCCGCCATAGCTATGGCGGGGCGTCCGGTTGAGGTGACCCGCACTCGGTAGTACGCGGCATCACGCTGCCTCGGGCGGTTTGGGGCCGATCGAGCGGATCCCTTTGCCGTGCCGGGCTTTCAGGTCGAAGAGGCCGAAGATTTCCGAAGCGGACAGACTCAGCGAACGGTTGAGATTGTCCCCTTCGCCGAGGATTGCAGCGAAGAGTTCACGTTTCTCGCGGAGCACGCGGTCAATTCGTTCTTCGATCGTGTCCTTGCAGATAAACCGCGTGACGATCACCTGACTCTTGCAACCAATCCGATGTGCCCGGTTGATCGCCTGATCTTCAATCGCCGGGTTCCACCAGCGGTCGAACAGGAAGACGTATCCGGCAAACTGCAGGTTCAGACCAACTGCCCCAGTCCCGTAACTCATCAGCAGGATGTGTTGATCGGGATCTTCCTTGAACTGCTGCAGGATCGGCTCGCGCTGCTTGGTGGGGACGCCGCCGTGATAGACGAGCGCTCCGTACGGCCGCATCCGCTCGGCGAGCCAGTCGATCACCTTGGTCCACTGGCTGAAGAGAATCGCTTTGCCCCCTGACGCAGCGATTTCTTCCATGTCCGCATCAAGCCGGTCGAGCTTGGCGCTCTCGCCGGTCAGCGGGTCCCAGTTGGTGATCTGCTTGAGACGCAGCACCAGCTCGAAGACGTGCTGGACGCTGATCTGATCGCCGAGTTCGTTGAGATGGACGATCCCCTCTTTCTCGGCCTGATCGTAGGCGTACCGCTGAGCCGGGCTGAGTTCGAGGATTTCGTCGCGATCAAGCCGCGGCGGCATGTCCTTCATCACCAGGTCTTTGGTCCGGCGAAGAATGAACTCTTTCGACAGCGACTGCAACTGCTTCAGATCGGGCGTCGCGTTCGGCGGGACGACTTCCAGATATTCGTAGAGCGCACCGAGCTCTTCTGGCCGGTTCTCGATCGGCGTACCGGTCAGCGCCCAGCTGCGACGTCGGGGCAGGGCTCGCATCGTTTCTGCAGTCCGTGAGCCGCGGTTCTTGATCCGCTGGGCTTCGTCCAACACGACGAGATCGAACTTGGGAAATTCTCCTTCACCAAAGGCGGCAAAGTCGCGGACCAGCGATTCATAGTTCGCGATCAGGACCGGGACGCCGGGCATTGTCCACGTCAGCTTGCGGCGTTCGGTGTCCCCTTCGACTACGACGAACGGCAGCTCTTCGGCCCACGTACGGAACTCACGCTGCCAGTTGGGAAGCAACGGTTTCGGACAGACGAGCAACACGCGTCGCGCCTGACCGCCCCGGACCAGCAGGCGGATCGCAGTAATCGTCTGCATCGTTTTGCCGAGGCCCATCTCATCGGCGAGGAGTGCTGAGGAATGCGCGAAGAGCCACGCGATCCCTTCATACTGATAGGGAAACGGCTCGAACGGCATGATCAGTTCCTGCCCCGCCAGCCAGGTTTGCAGCGGCGGCTGAAGCAGATAAAACAGCCGGTCTTCCAACGTGAGGGCATCTTTCGGAGGCTTGATCCGTGTGAGCTGCTTCGGCAGCTCCTGCTCAGCGATGACGGGATCGACTCCCGCGACCGGCTTCGGCGGGGCAATCGGTTGCAGGTCCTGAGTCTCCTTCTCCCCTTTCTCTTTGGGAGGAGGAAGAAACGACACCGCATCGGGGAACGTCAGCCCGAACGTGAGGACCTTGGCACGGGTCGGCTTCCAGCCCACCGTTGGTGGGGCCGGCAAGAGCGTTGTCGCCTGCGGTTCCACCTTGCTCCAGCGTTGCAGAGCGCTGTTCAACCCGGCGGTGAAGATCTCGGTGGCGAGTCCCAGCCGGATCGATTCACAAGCGACGTCGGACGGATGATCGGTCGCGTCGGCCAGCGCTGACCAGGCTGTCGATGGACCGGACTCAACCGTTGTGGGGAGTAATGATCCCGCTGTGTCACCCGGTGGCGGAACTTCAATCATCGACGATTTCCGGATGAGTCTCGGTCTCGACCACACAACGGCCAGACATCAATCAGCGATCAAGCCGAGCGGGCCGTGGGGCCTTTCAACGTTTCCGTGAGGGCTTCCCGGATGCGCTCGAAGGGTTCCTTGAGGTCGGCGCTGTCGGGGACCTGGTCGCGGTGTGGTTTGATCCGGTCCACGTCGTCAGCAAAGTCCGGCGAGAAAACGAGCGATTGCTTCCCCAGTTGAAACAGGGGCTGCGAATCAGGCTGCTCAGTCTTCTCGGCGAGACTTGCGACCGGGATCTCGATGTGCGAGCGCAGATCGAGCAGTTCCGCCGCTTCGACCAGGACGAGATGCGGTTTGACGCTGATCTTGTCCAGCAGCGTGCGGCCGATGACTTCGGCGAGGAGATAGGGACGGAGCGTCGGCCCGTACAGAATCTGCTGGGTGCGGTTCGGTTTCACAGGCGTGGTGCATTGAAATTCGAGGGGTCGCCCAAACCGGTTGGTGACCAGCAAGCCCCCGACAATGCCCCGCTCCGCCTCTTCCACCGCCGCCAGAAATCCCAGTCGGAACTGTTCCTGTGCGCCGTTCGCCGCCATCCGTTGCGTGCCTCCAGAACCGCAGGACGCCACTCTCCGGGGACTCCGCCCCTTACGGTGGGAATCGGCAGTCGCGGCGGCAGAGTTGATCGCAACCGGTCGCTCCGGCAAAGTCCCAGCCTATGAAACACGGGCTCTGTCAATTCGATGGCATCGGGATTCGGCAGAAATTGCCGGTCCGATGCATCGACTTCAACCGACGCTGATGCGTCACCGGAATCAGGCGCTCTGAGAGTCAGTTCCTGGACGGAGCAATCGCAAATGATGATCGAGGCCGGCGGTGTCGTCTGGAGGGTCCGCTGTGCGGACCGCAATAGATCAAAGTCGGCCATCGGTGATCGACACCACCGGCTGTGGGCCGCACAGCGGACCCTACAAAACACGATCGATGCCGTCTGCGTAGCAATTGTCTCCCATCTCTGAAACACTCAGGGGTTGATCGCGCTGAAAAACCATCAAGGAGACACTGTCATGCGACGGCACTCTGTAACTTGTCTGGCACTGTTGATTGCCTGGGCCACACCGTTACTCGCGGCGGACCCACCCGCCAGCGTCGCCGAGATGGAGAAGATCGCCGATTTCGCCCTCGTTCCGCCAACGTTGAACACCAAACCCCTGCCGGACTACGGATACGACCGGCTCGACTATGGAATGACGATCGGCATCGAGCGGACGCCGAAGGGACGACTGTGGGCCTGTTGGGTCGCAGGAGGCGACAGTCCGAAAGCCTTCTTTGTGCTGGCGACCAGCGACGATGATGGCGAACACTGGTCCGCCCCTCGATTGGTCATCGATGCCCATTCGAAGGATCTCCCGCGTGACCGCAGCATTCTGGTTGGCAACCTGTGGACCGATCCCCTCGGCCGTCTCTGGCTGATCTTCGATCAGTCGATGGACATGTTCGATGGTCGGGCCGGTGTGTGGGCTGCCGTTTGCGAGAATCAGGATGCGGAGGAACCGCGCTGGTCGCCCCCGCGTCGCATCTGGCACGGCGTGACGTTGAACAAGCCGACTGTCCTCGCCAACGGCGAGTGGATGTTGCCGATCTCGCTCGATCAACGCGGCGGCTTCGGTCCCTTCAAGGGCTGCTTTGCGGAACTCGATCCCCTGCGCGGGGCGAACGTCTTCGTTTCGACCGATCGCGGCGAAACCTGGGTCCGCCGCGGAGCTGCGACCTTTCCGAATCCCGACTGGCACGAACACATGATCGTCGAGCGCAAAGACGGATCGTTGTGGATGCTGGCCCGCACGGCGAAAGGGATCATGCAGAGCACGTCGACCGATGGCGGTCGCAGCTGGGCTGCCGCCACCGAACCGCCGGGGATCAAGCAGCCCAACGCCAGATTTCACGTTCGGCGACTCGCCTCCGGAAAGCTGCTGCTCATTAAGCACGGCGACCAGATCGACGCACACACCGGCCGCGTGCAACTGAGTGCGTGGCTCTCGGACGACGATGGCCACCACTGGAACGGCGGACTGGTTCTCGACGAGCGGAAAGGGATCTCCTATCCCGACGGCTTTCAAGCACCAGATGGGACGATCTACATTTCGTATGACCGCAACCGCGCGACCGATGGCGAGATTCTGCTCGCCCGCTTCACCGAAGCCGACGTCCTCGCGAAGCAACTCGTGGGTCCGAAATCGCGACTCAAAATGCTCATCAGCCGCCCGCTGGGCCGCAAATGAACGCCCGGCTAGTGCTTTGTAGACACAAAGAATTGAGGTTGGAGTTCAGGCTTTAGCCTGTTCGGAGCAGCCTAAAGGCTGGACTCCAACCCGAAAACCTTCAAGTGACAGAGCACTTGAGGGAAAGGAGTCGATCGATGACGACCCGTGAACGACTGCGGCTGAAGGAAATCGAGCAGCAGATCTGTGACTTGGCGTCTCCCCGACTGGGCGTGCCGCGAGCCAAGGTCATGCCAGAAAGCCGTATGCTGGAAGACCTTCATTGTGACAGTCTGGATTTCTTAGATTTTATCATCGCGATCGAGGATCATTTTGAGGTCGTGCTGCAAGACGATAGGCAGGGATCGGTCATCAAGTCGTTCTTTACGCGGAGACCGTTTCGGCTGCTCGACTTTGCAGAACTGGTCTATCTCCAGCAAGGAACCGGGCGTCCCGTAAGGCGTGCCTGGGGACGCATCACAGGGTCCCCGCGTCTAGATGACTGCGTCCCGTTCACGCAACTCGATGGGCATTGGCGGCGACTGGAGCACGTTCCACACTGCCTGTTTGATGGTTCTACGACGCTCGAAAATCTTGAGACGTACCGACGGCGTTCGGATGGGATGCGCTGTGTCTTGATGCCGAGTGCCCTAGTTGAAATCGGCTCGCCCGAAGTCGATGCGCAACCCGATGAGCAGCCGTTGCATACGGTGACGCTCGATTCCTTTCTGATCGATGCGGAGCCGGTCTCGACCACCGCTTACTGTCGGTTTCTGAACTCCGTGAACGGGGTCACCCGCGAGGATTTGCTGGAATGGTTCTTACTGACCGATGACGACCATCGCCGTCGATTTGAGTTGCTTCAACAGGTCGACACCGAATGGCGGCCGCGACCGGGCACCGAACAGTTGCCGATGATGCTGGTCTCGTGGTTCGGCGCGCATGCCTATGCCCTCTGGGCCAACGGCCGTGACTGGCAAGCGTATCGAGACGATGCCGACAGCGAGTCCGACTGTTTTCTCCCGAGCGAAGCCCAGTGGGAATACGCTGCACGCGGCGCGAAGTTCCAGCGATTCCCCTGGGGACAGGAACTCCCATCTTCGACGCTGCTGCAATGTGGCCCAAGCGATCCGGCAGCCATCAACAACTTGGAAGACCTGCCGCTGGTCAGTGTTCACGCGAAGCTGGGGATGTCGCCGTTCGGACTGCATCACATGGCGGGCAATGTCTGGCAGTGGTGTCGCGACTGGTATCAACCCGACTTCTATGCCACATCAGAGGCGTCCGTTGCCAATGCGGTTCAGCGAAAGCCCTCTGGAGTCCGAAGCGAACGCGGCGGGAGTTGGGTCGGTCCCGCAGACCTCTGTCGCAGTTCCTACCGCCGCGGTCGTAATCCGTCAGCCCGCGGCCGCTGCCTTGGCTTTCGTTGCGTCAGTCTGGTCACGGCGTTGCCATGAAAATCCTTTCAAGGATCACGATGGTCTCTGACGCGAATCAGTCAGTTGAAAAGCAGACAGACAGGAATGTCTGTCCCACTGAAAGGCGAGTCATCCTGGAGTTTGGGGTGGCACAGACATTCTTGTCTGTGGGCCGGACAACAATTTCGACAGACTGCTACGGCTCCGCGGGCTTGGTCACATCGCACATGGCCCACTGGTCTTCAGGGAGATAAAACCGCTGCGATTGAAGTGTGGCATCCGTCGGAGTCAGCGTGAGGTCGGCCGCGGTCCAGCCGGCTTGCCATCCCTCGACCTGTTGAGTCACCCGGTCATGCAGGTTGCGCACGTTTCCGTCGATGAGCGGTGTGAGATCACACGCTTGGTCGTCGGTCATGGGCGTAAGTCCCAGCCAGGCGGTCACGCTGGGCCAGAGGTCCGTGGTGCTGATGGGAGCGGTGGTGCGGCCCGGTTGTTGACGACGATGCGGACTGCTTGACCAGACAACGAACGGGACCAGCAGTCGCTGGGGATCGACCACTTCCGGGAGCGGGGTCGAGCGTGTGAGGCTCAACCAGATTGCACCTGCCTGAGCCACGAGCGCGCACCACGTCGGGGTGGTGCACTCGGCCAGAGCATCCGCAAGCAGACTCACGCCATGATCGAGGAGCGAGATTCGTGTTGCTCGCCCGACGGCGCTCGCCGCGAGGTCTTCCTCCGCGATCGCTGCGATGTCGATCCCCTCCGCCGCGAAATCGTCCGCGTAGAGTTCCAATGCCGACCGGGAGGGGGCAATGCCGGGGACCCAGCCGCGGGCCTGGATGACGATCAGCCGTGGTCGATCGGTCGGACGCTGGAGTGTCTCGATTGCAGCGCGGAAGACCCGCGTTGAGGGATGCTGCGACCAGGGTGCCTCCCGGTCGGCATCTCCCGCGACTCTTTCTTGCCGGTCCCACACTCCGGGCCACGGGTTCAGCCCGGCTTCCGTGAAGAGGATCGTCTCGACACCCGCGTCCCGGCAACGGGTGAGCGCCGCCGTCCGGGCAGAGTCCATTGGGATTGCGACAGCACGATCGAAGACGAACCCCGACGCGGCGAACGCATCCCAGCCCGGGGTCGCGATCCAGTCATGCCCGTAACAGCCGAGCGCCGGCCACGGCCAGACATCGAACGCGACGACGATCACAGTCGGGACCGTCATCGACCGGCTCGCCTCTGATCGCTGGCCAGTCTCGCGATTGGCTGAGACCAGTCACTGCGAATCCGCGTTGGGTTAACGGCTCGGACGCAGTTCAGCCCGCCAGGCAGGTTGATCGAACATGCGTTCGACCTGCTGTTCGTGCAATTGATCGAGCCAGCTGCCATCGAAGTTGTAGACATCATAGAGGCGCTGGCGCCCGTCGAACTGCGGGTCGGTAGTCCGACCACGTTCGCTCGATTTGAGCATGGAACTCGGAACGATGAGGACCCAACTCCGGTCCGCGGTCCGTTCCCATGTTGGCTTCACCCAGCGGTATCCTACCGCACCTAATTCGCTGGTCGTCACGGTCGGCCTCCTTGCCGTCCACATCCTTGGTGCCAACGTGAATCCATCCACGTCAGGCCAGCTCTACGCTCGGGATTATCAAGCGACTAGTCTGCAAGGTCAAGCAGAATTCAGGACACGCACTGAACAAATGCGATCGCCAGCCCGAAGTGCGAGCGCCGGGTTCTTTGGATTCTCCTGGGCTCGATGAACGTTGAAGGAACCCGGCGCTCGCGCTTCGGGCTGGGGCTTTATTGCCCCCCGGCGCTTTGGAACATGGCGTGATTCCGGTCACCCCGCGAGAGGGCGTACGCGACCAGATCGAGAATCTCTTCCTGCTGCAACGAGTTGAGCAGACCCGCGGGCATCATCGAGACGGTCGACGGGACGACTTCATCGATCTTCTTGGCATCAATCACCACCTGCTCATCCGGGCTGAGCATGTTGGTGTTGATCTTCCAGTTATCCCCCGCGAGATTCACGATGCGGCCCGTGACGCTCTTGCCGTCGGTCGTGGTGATCGTCACGGCGGCGTATTGATCGCTGATGACCTTGCTCGGCTCGACGATCGACTCCAGCAGATCACGCGGGCTGAAGCGACCGGCGACACCCGTCAAATCGGGACCGAGTGCACCCCCTTGCTGATCGTAACGATGGCAGGCAAAGCAGTTGGCTGCTGCAAACAGGGCTTTGCCTTTGTCGAAATTGCGGCCCTTCAAACCGGTCTCGGTCGCCGTCACGAGTTCCGCGAGCTTCCATTCCTTCACGAACGGCCGCGGCGGGGCGATCGCCTGTGTGACCTGGGTCGCGGGGGCCGCTTCCAGAATTGGCTTCAGAGTCGCCAGTTCTGCGGGTGTCAGCCCTTCGAGGGCATCCTTCTTGATCCCTTGGACGAACAACGCAAAGCTGGCACCACCGCGGAAGCCGGTCGCCTTGTTGAACCAGCGGAAGTACGTCTCCCGCAGGGCGGGCGTCCACCCGGCTTTCAGCATCCGCAGCGACCGGGCATGATCGATCTGCTCTTCCTGCGTCGGAGCGGTCTCCAGCAGTTTCACCAGCGGCTCAGCGATTGGAGCCTGCAGATAGACGAGCAACTGGGCCAGTTCGGTCGTCAGTTCGCGGCTTGGTGACGGGAATGCTGGCTGGAACTTCGCGATCAGTTTGCGTTGTTGATCGACGTTCGGTGGGCCGAGGCGGTTGAACGCGATGTGATAGACCCGGACCAGATCGAGCTGCTGCGTCGGAGTCAGCGTGGCCCAGTCGATGCGATCGAGGGCCGCGAGGACCTGCGGCAGCCGTTCGGCATTCAGCGGCGGATCGGTCGGCTGGCGATGGAACGGGCACGGCTCCGCCACGCGGACGTACGCCAGCAGTGCAGCGATCGCCACGCCGGGACGGTTCTCGGCGAAGACCTGCGCACTCCATTGATCGAGCGGCTGATGTTCGATCGCAATCCGGGCGGCTTGACGAATGAAGCGATCGGGATGATCGAGATATTGCCACGCGGTCTTCACCGCGTCGGCATGAGGACCACCATGGAACGCTTCGAGTTTGTGCCGCAACGCCCGGGCTTCGGCTGAAGCTGCGTCCGACTTGGCCAGGGCGACAAGATCAACAGGTTCGGTCGACAGGTCGTTCGCGGCATAGGTGACTCGGTAGAGGCCCGAGGTTGTCTTGCGTCCGCCAATCGCAAAGTACATCGCCCCATCGTGCGGGTTGATGATCACATCGGTCAGGGGCAGCGGCGATCCACTGATGAATTCCTCGAACGAACCCCCATAGCTCGCGCCACGCGGCGTGAGATGCACCGCGTAGAGCTTGCCGTAACTCCAGTCGCTGATGAACAACGCCTGCTGATACTTCGCGGGAAACTTCGCCCCGTGTCCGAAGACAATCCCCGTGGGTGAACCGGGACCGATATCGACAGCTGCGGGTGTGCTGTCCGGGTAGTAGGCTGGCCACTTGCCCGCCCCGTTCCGCCAGCCGAACTCGGCTCCACTGACGACGTGGCAAACCCGCGTGGGCCGATACCACGGCGTGTTGACATCCCATTCCATGTCGGCGTCGAACGTGAACAGTTCACCGGCTGCGTTCAAGGCGGCATCGAACTGATTGCGGAAGCCGACGGCGATCAGTTCCCACGATTTTCCATTCGGATCGACCTTGTAGATCGCCCCGCCCGGTCCCATGACGGCCTTCATGAAGCCGCGACCATCGGGCATGCGGGGTAGCAGATGATCTTCTCCCCAGTGTGGCGGGACGCGCGTTTTGTCAAATTGCGTGAGCTTGGTGTTGTTACCACAGACGATGTACAGCCCTTTGCCATCGGGCGTGAGCAGCACCGCATGCGGGCCGTGTTCGGCTTTGCCATCGAGGAGACGGAGCGTCTCGACGGTGTCGAGCATGTCATCGTTGTTGGTATCGCGCACGCGATAGAGGCCGCTGGCGTACTTCCCACCCGTGTTGACGACCACGTACAGCGAGTCGAACGCCCACAGCAGTCCCTGGGCTTCGCCAATCGCGACGGGGATCGGCTCGATCTTGACGGCTCCGGTCTGCCCAACCGCCGGGGGCGTGACGCGGAACAACCCGCCGTACTGATCACAGACGATCAGTCGTCCTTTCGGATCGATACACAGGTTGACCCATGAGCCTTCGGTCTCTTTGGGGACGCTGTAAAGACGTTCGACTTTGAAGCCGGGCGCGACTTTGAGCCGTTCCGGCGCGGTCGCTTCGGGTTCCTTCGCCCCGCTCGCTGCGGCGAACGTCATCAGCAGGACAGCACCGACCAGTCCAGAACTCAACTCGCGGTATCGACTCATCGGACCCTCGCTTCTCCGTTGCTGACCGCGCAGCACGCGGTCTCGTTGAATGATCTTCCATGTTGTAGCCGAATCCCCCCCGTGCGGCCAGTTGGCACATCCACCACGCTTGCGTCTTCGCGGTACCAAAGGCTACTCGACCGGTCCCCGATCGGCTAAAGTGATGCTCCCAGAAGGAAGGACCACGGATGGACGGGTTACGGGTCTACTGCGCCGGACCGCTGTTTAACCAGGCGGAACGGACCGAGATGACAGCGATCGCCGACGCGCTGGTCGCGGCGGGTTTCGATGTTTATCTCCCACATCGCGACGGGATGGAGTTCCGCCTCGTGCTGGAAGTCCTCGTGGAACGGGGCTGGGATCGGGCGATGGCCGCCCAGTTCCTGCATGAAGCGATCTTTGCCCTCGATGCGTATCAGGTCATCGAAGGTTGTGGTGCGCTCGTCTGGAACCTCAACGGCCGGACTCCCGATGAAGGGGCGGTCTCGGAAGCGGCGATCGCGTGGACGCTGGGCAAGCCGATCGTCGCGTACCAGGACGATGTCCGCTCGCTGATCGCCGGTCGCGTCAATCCGCTGCTGGTCGGGCTGGTCGATTTCACCAAGGTCGATGAGATCGCAGCGATCGTCCCGTCCCTGAAGAAGGAACTGACACGCCAGCCGCCGCCACGGATCAACGTTGAGCAGCTGCCGCCAAAACTCCGTCGCGCCTGTCGGGATGGAGCGCAACTGTGGGAGGTGATGTCCGATGCTGACGCTTACTGTAATAACAACGTCCTCGCCAATTGCGTGATGGAGTTGTTCGCTCCCGGCACCGCGGTTCAGACGTCCGCAACACATTGAGCGGCACACAGATTTGAGCGGCACGGCGCTAGCCGCCGGTGAATTTCACGCAGCAACAAGACACCGGCGGCTAGCGCCGTGCCGCTCAGAAGACAAAGCTTCGAACCCACACGAGACCCTCATGCAGCATCCCTACGGTGACATTCCGGAGATCGCTGCACTCCATGGAGGCGGGGCACTCGTCCGCATCCCGGAACGGCTCAGTGTTCCCTTCACCCCACGGGTCCGGGCGCTGGTCGACACCCCCGCGTTCCAGCGGCTGGCCCACATCCCGCAACTGGGACTCACGGCCCGTGTCTATCCCGGGGCGACGCATCGCCGGTTCGAGCATGCGCTGGGTGTTTTTCACAATGCCTGCCGCTATCTCTGGCAACTGGGCCGAGAGCCACGGTTCGCAGCCGCGGTCAGCGTGCATCAGGCGGAAGTCCTGCTCGCAGCAGCGTTGTTGCACGACATTGGTCATTGGCCCTTCTGTCATGCGATCGAAGACCTGCATCTTCCCGGGGTCCCCGTGCATGAAGACTTCGCCGCGGTCTTTCTCGCCACGGGCGGTGAACTCGCCAGCGTCCTGCAAACAGAATGGAAGATCGATCCGGCGGAAATTCTCGACGTGCTCCACCCACGGACCGATGGGCCGGCGTTACGACTGCTGCGGTCGATCCTCTCCGGGCCGATCGATATCGACAAGATGGATTACCTCGAACGCGACAGCCTGCATGCCGGTGTCCCGTACGGGCGGAACTTCGATCGCGACCGGTTGATTCATGCACTGGTCCTGAACCAAGCGGGTGATGGGCTGGCCCTGTCCTCGAAGGGGAAGACGGCTGCGGAGCTGATGGTCTTTGCCCGCTATGTGATGTTCAGCGAGGTCTACTGGCATCACGCGGTGCGGGCCGGAACGTGCATGTTCAGCCGCAGTTTTGCAGCCCTGGTTCCGTCACTCGATCTCGATCAACTCTTTCGCCAGGGAGAAGCCGAGTTCATCCGCACGCTGCAGGAAGCAGCCCAGGGGACAGCGGTCGCGTCCCTGCTCGATGGCGTGTTCGGGTCCTCCCGACGGCTGCATAAACGGGTGCTCGAATTCAGCCACGCCCAGGAACCGGCATTGTACGGGGCACTCGCCGGGCGACCCTATCGGGAATTGTGGGAGTTGAACGATCGTCTGACAGCCCGCGTCGCCGAGCGCTTGGGGCGGCCGTTGTCTCCCACAGCGATCCTGATCGACGCTCCTCCCGTGCAGAAAGAGGTCGAGTTCCAGATCGACATCTACTCGTCGAAGACGCGGGAGTATCGTCCGTTGCAGCACGTCTCACCGGTCGTCGCCGCTCTGGCACGGACGCAGTTCGACGATCATGTGAAACGGGTTCGCATCTTCGCGGAGGCATCGCTGCGCCCCGCTCGCGACACGATCGCGACAGTCCTCGCTGAGTGCTGCGGTTCAACCAGATCAGAGTGAACCACTTCCAGATATGAAACTACCGAAATTCCAGTCGTTGACTCATTCCTTCACCGAAGTCATTCATCCCCATCGATCCCTCCAGTCATTCGCAATCGCTGTGTTTCGTCGCATCCAGGTCGAAGCGACAGCAAAGCAAAAGTTCCTGAAAAACAGTCGGATTTTGTGAGCATCTGCAACGTATTCGACAAACGAACTGCGATGAAGGAGAACAGCCGTCAACACGAAGCCAGTCAATGGGCAAGAACGCCCGGCAACGTCTTCCATGCCGAGCTGTTCGCGTGGAACTGGACCACCCGCGTTACGCGAGGAGGTCCTTCACGACGCGGCCGTGGACGTCGGTGAGGCGGTAGTCGCGGCCGGCGTGGCGGTAGACGAGGCGCTCGTGGTCGAAGCCCATCAGGTGCAGAATCGTCGCGTGGAAGTCGTGGACGTCGAACGGCTTTTCGACCGCGCGGAGGCCGTGTTCATCGGTCGCGCCGTGCACGATGCCGGACTTCACCCCCGCCCCGGCGAGCCAGGAGGAAAACGCCCACGGATGATGTTCCCGGCCTTTGGCATCGGCGGTGTTATTGAACGGCGTGCGACCGAATTCTGTTGTCCACACGACGAGCGTTTCGTCGAGCAGGCCGCGTTGCTTCAGATCCTTTAAGAGAGCAGCGATTGGTTGATCGACGTTCTTCGCCAGACCGACGTGGGTCTGCATGTCGCCGTGGGCATCCCAGTTGCCAGATGAGCCGGTATCGATCAATTCCACGAAGCGGACACCGCGCTCGATGAGCCGCCGAGCGGCCAGACACTGCCAGCCGAAGCCAGTCGTCTGTCCCGGTTGCAGGGCATAACTGGCGAGAGTCGCGGCTGTCTCCTGGGAGAAATCGAACGCTTCCGGGACAGCCATCTGCATGCCGAAGGCGGTTTCGAACGACCGCATCCGGGCCGCCAGGGCCGCATCGGCGCGGCGGGCTTCTAGATGCGACTGGTTCAAAGCCTGCAAGGCGGCGAGTTCCAGTTGCTGCCGGTCACGGGGAACGCGCGGCGTCACATTGGCGACTGGTTCAGCTCCCGGTACAACGAGCGTCCCCTGATGCTCGGCCGGGAGAAAGTCGCTGGCGAAGACCTGGGTCCCCGCGTAGGTCTGCTGCGGGGCGATCACCACGAAGCTGGGCAGATTGCGGTTCTCGGTTCCGAGTCCGTAGCTGGTCCAGGCTCCGAGACTGGGCCGCGAGAAGTTGAACGAGCCGGTGTGCATCCCCAGCGTGGCGTTGTAGTGATTGGAGTGGGCGGTGTGCATCGAGCGAATCAGGGCGAGGTCATCGACGCAGGTCGCGACGTGGGGAAAGAGCGTGCTGACTTCTGTGCCGCACTCCCCGTGCGGGGTGAACTCCCATTGCGGGCGTTTGAGGAAGATCCGCTCGTAACCGGGTCGATCCTTGATCTCGGGATGATCGGCCTTGATCTCTTTCCCGTGGTCGCGATGCAGGGCGGGCTTAGGATCGAAGGTATCGACGTGCGAGACGCCGCCGGTCATGAACAGGAAGATGACGTGCTTGGCCCGGGCCGGGTGATGGGCGATGCGCGGGGCGAGCGGGTCACCAGCATCGGCGAGCAACTGCTGCACGATCCCCGGCATCAGCAGCGATCCGGCGACCGCGGATTGCAGCCACGCGCGACGCGGAAGTGAGTGCTGGTTCATCATCGGTCATCCTCGGCCAGTCGCGATTCGTGTGCGCATCAATCGATGTAGAGGAACTCATTCGAGGCGAGCCAGACACGGACCCAGGCGGACCACTTTTCCGCCGGTGTGCCGGGATGGTTTGCCAGCAATGACGCAGCCAGCTCGCGTTCGACTGGTGTCGGGTTCCGCTGGAAGAGGCGTTGGGCGAGTGAGTGCAGGCGGTCAGTGTCGTCGGCCTGTGGATCGAGTGTGGCGACCACGGCGGCCGCTTGTTCATGGAAGAAGGGATCATTCAGAAAGTAGAGCGCCTGTGTCGGGACGGTCGTGGCCTGCCGGGTCGCAGTGCTCGAGTTCGGGTCGGCCCCATCAAAGAGCGCAAGATACGGATGCCGCCGCTGACGTTGCACCATCAGATAGGCACTGCGTCGCTTGGTTTCATAGACCGCGGTGAAGGGACCATGCTGGGTGTAACGCCACTCGCCTTCCGGGGGAAAAGGATGATTCGTCCCCGGCGACGGGTCAAGCTGTCCACTGACGAACAGGAGACTGTCGCGGAGTTCCTCGGCGGTCAAACGGCGGCGGGAGAACCGCGCGAGCCAGCGATTTTCGGCGTGTTCGGCCTGTTGTGGATCGACGGTGCTGGCCCGTTGATAGGCGGCAGACTGCATAATGAGCCGATGCAGCGGCTTGATTTGATAACCCTGCTGACGGAAGTGCGCTGCCAGCCAATTGAGTAATGCCGGATGCGTGGGCGGCTCACCCCGCGCTCCGAAGTCGTTCGGCGTGGCGACAAGCCCTCGG
Organism: Planctomycetaceae bacterium; assembly: GCA_044229335.1. GTDB lineage: Bacteria > Planctomycetota > Planctomycetia > Planctomycetales > Planctomycetaceae > DSVQ01. Next base: position 26,850 of record JBGATC010000006.1, read on the forward strand.
CCGAAGTGACCCTGCCAAATCCGGTTGACCATCACCCGCGCCAACAGCGGCTGCTCAATGATCTGCTCGGCGAGTTCACGACGACCACTTTCGCTGGAAGAGGTCAGCGGCGCTCCACCAAAAACTGAGAGCCACCGCCGCGGGATTTCTTCGCCGAGTTTTTCGGGATCGCCGCGGAGATGCATCCGGGCGTTCTTTGCGGCTGCGTCGACCACCGCATACGCGACCGGGATGACGGGTGGTTCGGGTCGGGCGAGCGGCGTCCCCCCCTGTTGAGTGCCCAGCGTGACGAGACCCTGTCCATATTCCGTGGAGGCGATGTGCTCCAGGCGGAACGCGACACCATCGAGACCAGCCGGGTGGGCATCGGCTACCAGCCCCCGCACCGAGTACTCGCCTTCTTCCGGGCACACCCAGGCCAGGGCCACATTGCGATTGTGACCTGGATGGAGAAAGAACGACCGCGCGGACAACGTCGTCCAGACCGCGACCGGTTGATCGGCAGCATTCACGACCGAGGACGGCGTATCGCCGATCGACCAGGCATGCAGCCCCTCTTTGCCGTTGAGGTTCCGCTTCTTCTCCTGCAGATAGAGGGGACCGTCGGCGACATCAAGCAGACACCACGTTGCTCCGGCCTGTGAGATCGCTGGGCCGCCGGAGAGGAACTGCGGAATCAGTTCGGACGTACTCCAACTCGGCTGAGCTGGACTATCGAGTCGGGCAATCGTCAGTTCGACGCGGGTTGTGTCGGCCCCGTGGTTGGCGTTCGGGAGAATCGTGAGCTGGAGCACCTCGTCCTTCTTCAGGTGGATGCGATCGAGGCGTCCGTCGCGACCTTCGTGCAGCACCACGCTGGCCCCTTCGCCCACGGCGGCTTCCGCGAGGACGCGCGTGGCCGCGGCGGCGATCGGCTTCAAGCGTTGAGCTTCCTTCGGGGCCACACTCTGACGTTGTTCGTAGTCGGCCAGTCGACGCTGAAAGTCGGCGGACAGCTTGGCTGCGAGTTGTGGCTCGATCAGCGGGACCAGGTCACGCGGCTGGCCTTTCGGCTCGCATCCGGGGAACGCGAATCGCGTACTCTGGAGCACACCACTGAGTGCGTAGTAGTCGGCCGTGGTGACTGCATCGTACTTGTGATCGTGACAACGGGCACAGCCGAGCGTCAGGCCGAGCAGGTTCTTGCCAAGATTGTCGATGACGTCTTCATGCGTCAGGTAGATGTCTTTGTCGATGTCATGGCCGAACCGTCGGGCAATCGCGAGATACCCGGTCGCAATGATGCCGTCCATCCGCTCGGCCGGTTCCCGGTCCGCAGCGACGAGATCGCCACAAAGTTGCAGGCGGACGAATTCATCGAAGGGGAGGTCGCGATTGAAGGCTTCGATGACCCAGTTGCGATACCGCCACGCATGCGGCAGCGGTCGGTCGGTGTTCTCGCCCGCGGTATCAGCATAGCGGACGACATCGAGCCAGTGACGTCCCCACTGGACGCCGTATTGGGGCGAAGCGAGCAGACGGTCGATGACCCGTAGAAATGCTTCCGGTGAGTCGTCCGCCAGGAAGGCTGCGACCTCCGCCGACGTAGGCGGCAGCCCGGTCAGATCATACGTCGCCCGGCGAATGAGCGTTCGTTTGTCGGCTGGCGGGCTGACACTCAGTTGATGTTCCGAGAGGGGTGCCTGCAGAAATTCGTCGAGTTGGGCGACCGTTGGCGGACCAGTGACAGTTGGCAGCGGTTGGAACGACCACCAGTGGGCCGCCTCGGACTGCGTCATCCCGCCGAGAGCTTGACCAGTCCGCGGATCCGGGACACCGAGTGCGACCCATTTCGTGAGGATCGCGATCTCATCTGCGGCGAGTTGGCCACCCTTGTCCCGCGGCGGCATTTCGAGCGACCGGTAGTTGATCGCCTGAATCAGCAGGCTCTCGTCGGGTTTGCCAGGAACGAGCGCCGGTCCGCTCTCCCCACCTTTCTTCCAGCCGGCTGCGGTTTCCAGCGACAGTCCGCCTCCTGCTTTTGCACCGGCATGGCAGGAGTAGCAACGCTTCACCAGCAGCGGTCGAACCGACTTCTCAAAAAAGGCTTCATCCGCCAGGCACACGGGAGTAATGGCGAACAGTGAGAGTCCGAGCAGCCAGAGAAGGAACCGTGGGCACCGGCGTTCATTCAAGAAGACCGTAGGGAATCGCCTGCTCTCCTGCATTCGCGGTGCCTCAACTCTCGCATGCTGAGCGGAACTACCAGACTTTAGACTATCGGACACCCGGAGCCTCAACAACCGGAATAGCTCCTGGATGATGAGCGATGGATGTTGTCGCTGATCGGGGAACGTTCCTTGAGATTTGAACTCCGAAGTCCCTCCGGGACTCAAGACGTGCACACGCTGAATGCTTTCCCAAATCAGCGGCCACATCCCAGGAGCGAGACCCCTGCGACTCAGTTGCTTCACGCTCGTAGTCGCAGCCCGTGCTTGCGGAATCCAGGTCGATTGGAGGACAGTGATGGGAGACCAACCCCCTGGACCTGCAAGGCTCGTCCCATGTCGACTGTCCTCTCTGCTCAGGCAACGGAACTGAAGCCGCTGTGGGGTTGGCCGCAATTGATGGTCTTGATCTTCACCGTCGCCTACCTGGTGCCGTTTGCTGTCGTGTGTGTGCAGGGAGGGAACCGCGAGTTCATCCTGTACCTCGGTGTGATGCTGTTCCTGATGCCGACTGTCGCCTGGCTGCATCAACGCATCCGGTTGCACGTCGGCACGCTGTGGGGGTTGTCGCTGTGGGGGCTGGCCCATCTTGCGGGAGGACTGGTCCACATCCCCGAAAGCTGGCCACATGATGATTCTCCGGTTCTGTACGACTGGTGGCTGATCCCGCAGCGATTGCGTTACGACCAGGTGATCCACGCCCTCGGGTTCGGGCTGACAACGTGGATGTGCTGGCAGGGTTTGCGCGGCGCGTTTCAGGCAGTGGGAGTTGAAGCTCGGCCGACGTTCGGGCTGCTGGCGCTGTGCGTCTTTGGTGGAATGGGGCTGGGTGCGCTCAACGAGATCGTCGAGTTCATTGCGGTGCTGACGATTCCCAACACTAACGTCGGCGGTTATGAGAACACGGGCTGGGACCTGGTCGCTAACGGGGTCGGATCGGTGTGTGCGGCGGTGTTGATCGCCGCGTTGACACCCGCGCGGGGGAAATGACGTCCGCCGCGAAGACGCCAGCGATGGTTGCGGGGTGTGTTGCCGATTCGCCACGGATGTTGCCTGGGCCAGGGGCAACATGTGAAGTGCAGACAGCGACACGAGATAGCCTCTTTGCTCGTCGTCGGGTTCCCCATCAACGTTGCGATCGGGCATCATCGAGTGAACCACGAGTCGATGACCGGGCCATGTTCGCACAAGTTTTTTCTAACGCGGTGATTGCTTACGCCGCTTGACGTTACGTCGTTACACACGGTCGTTTCGTCAATCTTTTTGAGCGTGATTTTCGCTCTGGCATTCAGCTTGCTTTACATCCCTTTCACCTGCGAAACACACAACTCACCAAACACGCAGGCAAACATCAACCGCCTTGAAAGGGATCTCGCCATGCTGACCAACCTGTTCGCCAAGCTCGCCAACGACGAAGCCGGTTTCATTGTCTCGGCTGAACTTGTCCTCGTCGCCACGATCGCCGTCCTCGCGATGGTCGTCGGTCTCTCGGAAGTCGCTCTCAACATTAACAACGAACTCGAAGACGTCGGCTCGGCCTTCGGCAACTTGAACCAGACGTATCAGGTCTACGGGACCAACGGCCACAAGGGTTCGTCGGCCGGGAGCAGCTTCTACGACATCCCGGACTACTGCGATAACTACTGCAACATCGTCTGTGGCGATGCCAAGGGTGAGAACTAAGCTGCCCACTTCGCGGACCCCACCATCGGAATGGTGGGGCTTCCGGAAGACGCTTGAAATCGTGAACTGACTCCCGCTCCGAACCGGTCGTCGCCATCGGCACCCATGGCGGCGACACACAATCTCGAAACTTGAATTGAATCGCTCGAACTGACACTCCACACGAAAAGGAATCTCACATGGCTCGGCTCGTCTCGCGACTCTGGAATGACAATGCTGGCTTTGTCGTCTCTTCGGAACTGATCCTCGTCGCCACCGTCGTGGTATTGGCGATGATCGTCGGCCTCGCCGAAGTCTCTCACGCCGTGAACCAGGAACTGGAAGACGTCGCTTCCGCGTTCGGGTCGGTGAACCAGAGCTTCGCTTACCGCGGGCTGACCGGTCACCTGGGTGACACCGGTGGGAGCCACTTCGGTGACCTGGTCGACTACTGCGACTCGGCGAACGACGTGGTCTGCGACCGTGTTGTCTCCGGCGAAGTCGGCCACAACTACTAAAACCACTTTCACTGGCAAACACCTGCGACCCGGTTCTTCGAGCCGGGTCGCGGTCTGCCGCCTGACAACCACTCACTGCACCGCCCGGTACTTTCATCGAAACACACACGCAACGAAGTTCCTTTCTGGCGGATCGACCCTCGGCGATGTGTGTCGTCGGGGGTCGATTTTTTTCGTTTGAAGTCACCATGACTGGGACAGTCCGTTCACCCCGTGGGGTTGTGTCCGACGTCCGCCCTCTTGTAGGGTGGCGATGCCCACCGGCTTCTCCGTTGAACAAGTAGAGATGACATGGTGGGCACAGCCCACCCTACGCCAGAGACCTCTGTTCGTCGCAGAGCGGGATCCAACACGATGACGTCTGTCCCAGCGAACTCCGAAGACCCGCTGTTGCGCTCATCCCGGCGGGAGATGTGGATTGCCACGGCCCTGTGGTTGTCGGCGATGATCGCCACGCTCACCATCTCGCTGAACTGGGGTTATGGTCGCGATCCAGCCACCCTGACCTATGTCCTGGGCTTTCCCGACTGGATTTTCTGGGGGGTGATCGTCCCGTGGGCTGCGAGTACGGTGCTGGCCTCCATCTTCTCGCTCGGGTTCATGCAGGACTTTCCCCTCGGCGAAGCCCCCGAAGAGAACCCACCGGGATAGTGCGCAACGATACTGTTCGAGGCTCAATCGAGTGCGCTCATCGGACCGCCTCGAAAATCCATTCGACAAGCTGACAGCTTCAGATCCTGGATCTCACCTGTATGCAGACTTTATCTGTTGGTGCCACCGGTCAGATGCCCGCCATCGGCTTGGGTTGCTGGAAGATTCCGAAAGCGACTGCCCCCGAGTTAGTGCGGGCTGCGATCCAGGCCGGGTACCGGCATCTCGATTGTGCCTGCGATTACGGGAACGAAGCAGAAGTCGGCACGGGACTGCAACGCGCTTTGAGCGACGGTGTCTGCCGCCGCGATGAGGTCTGGGTCACTTCGAAGTTGTGGAATTCGTACCACGCGAAAGAGCATGTCCGGCAGGCAGCCGAGCGTTCGTTGCGTGACCTGCAGCTCGAAGTGCTCGATCTCTATCTCGTCCATTTCCCGATTGCGACAGCATTCGTCCCGTTCGAGGAACGCTATCCCCCCGGATGGGTCTTCGACCCGCAAGCAGACCGCCCGCAGATGCAACCGGCACGCGTTCCGATCGCTGAGACTTGGAAAGCGATGGAAGACCTCGTGAAAGCGGGTCTGGTGCGACACATCGGCGTGAGTAACTTCGGTGTTTCGCTCCTGCGTGACCTGCTCAACACGGCAACGATGCCGCCGGAAATGCTGCAGATTGAGCTGCATCCTTACCTTGTGCAGGAGAAGTTGCTCCGGTTTTGTGCGACCCAAGGGATCACAGTCACTGGCTTCTCGCCGCTCGGCGCGCTGTCGTACGTCTCTCTCGGGATGGCGAGCAAGGCCGATTCGGTGCTGGAGCAACCTGCAATCCAGGCGGCGGCCGCGGCTCATCAGCGGACCCCCGCGCAGATTGCGTTGCGTTGGGGCATCCAGCGGGGGACGGCCGTCATCCCGATGACCAGCCGCGTGGAACGACTGGCGGAGAACCTCAATGTTTTCGACTTTACGTTAACCGAGGCCGAAATGTCGGCCATCGCAGGGCTGGATCGCCACCAGCGGTACAACGATCCCGGCGTCTTCTGCGAACAGGCTTTTGGGACCTTTTTCCCAATCTACGAGTGATCGATCTGCCCCCGCCTGATGTGTGACATGTACCCGAGTGTGGTCGTTTCATGCAGAGCAGCATCTCGTGTCGGTGATGCTCCAAAGTCCCGGAGGGACGGCAGAACTTAGCCCGCGGCGTGAGCCGCGGGAATTGTGGATTGAGCGAGATCAGCCCCAGAGGGGCGACAGAAATGCGATCTCTGCCGCTCCTCCGGGGCTTCGGTTTTGCGTACAGATTGCGGCCCCCACGCTGACGCATGGGGCTAAGGTCTACCGTCCCTCCGGGACTCAAGCTTCGTCATTGGCAAACCCCCATCGACCGACTGCAGACTTGCGCTCCCCGCAACTGCAGAGCCTGCCCTTTTTGTATTGGGGGAGATCACTTCTGGGTCGAGAGACGAAAACCAGGAGTCGTGAGCCAGCGGAAACCTGGGAAACAGGGGCCTTTCTCTGGCTCTTGACTCTCGACTCTTGACTCTCGACCTGGGGCCGCGACCCAACTTCAAGAAAACGATGGCCCTGCCACAACAGGCGTCCAATTTGCAACCCGGACGCCTGCCAGCTACGATCTCCCACACACGGGATTGTCATCGCCGTACGCGCATCGACTTCCAGAAAGGATCGAACGGATGGTACGCCTGAATCGATATTGGCTGGGCCTGCTCCTGACGGGGTGCCTCGCCACTGGCTGGGCCTGGTCGCCGGTTATGGCCCAGGACACTGCCGAAAAGAAAGAAGAGCCCAAGGCTGAGAAGCCCGCGGAAGAAAAGAAGCCGGAAGCCAAGCCGGAAGAAAAACCCGCCGAGAAGCCTGCCGAGAAACCGGTGGAAAAACCCGCTGAGAAGCCCGCCGAAAAACCGGCAGTCACACCCGCGGAAGCGCCGGCTGGTCCGAAATTCAAAGAGTCGATCATCCACCTCGACAACCCGTCGGGGATTGCCGTCCACAGCGGCACCGGGCATGTCTTTGTCAGTTCGCGGCAGGGGGTCTTCCGCTTCGGTCCCGGCAAGCCGCCGAAGATTTACCTCGAACTCGAAGGCTACCCGACCGACGTCTACGGCAAGGGTCCGATGTACAACATCGGACCGCTGGGGCTGGCGCTCTGGGGAACCGATCGACTGATCGTCGCCGATGGCAGCCGCAAGGACGGGGAAGAACTCGTCCGCGTCTATAAGATTGGCGATGCACCGCCCGCGAAGCCGCTGAAGGAAGACTCGGCCGAATTCACGCTCGGGCCGGTCGCTCCCGGCGACCTCAGCCCCAAGGGGGAAGGCAACTTTTACGCGGCCACCGTCTGGAATGATGCGATCTACGTGACCTCCAACGGCGACGACACCAAGGGCTGGATCGTCAAGTCAGAGATCAAGGACGGCAAGCCCGGCACGCTGACCCCGACGATCGCTACGAAGGAAGCGACGGAAGTCGATGCTCCGATCGCGATCACCGTCAGCCCGGACAAGTCGCAGCTCGTCGTCAGCCAGGGTGGTGAAGTCAATGTCGCCGGCGACTCGCTTCTCACGTTCTACGGAGCCGACGGCAAGTTGGCCAAGAAGTACGCCACGGGCTTGAACGACATCACCGGATTGGCCTACGGCCCGACCGGCAAGCTCTACGCGGTTGACTTCTCCTGGGTCGATCCGACGCAGGGGGGCCTCTTCGAGCTGACGATCGAAGGGGATGCTGTCAAAACGAAGAAGATCCTCAGCCTCGATCGGCCGACCGCGCTGGCCTTTGACAAGGAAGGCGGCCTGTACATCACCGTCTTCGGACTGGGAAAAGACGCAGGGGATAAGCCCGCCGGGGGTCTGATCCGCGTCGAACCGGGTCTGTAACGACTCCAGACGACAGTTCTCAATGAGATCACCGCCGTCCCTGGGAGTCGCCTCCCAGGGACGGCGGTTTGCATTTTTTACCGGCGCAGTTGGCAACGGTAGACACAAATCGATCGTGGTGATCCGGCGGCCGTGGCCGACGTTATGGTGTCCGTGACGCTCTGACTAGGGGCAAATCCAAGCCAACTGTAAGGTCTGTAGCGGTTCTGACGATTGCTGAAGGTCTCGGGTTTTCAAGGTCAGGACCGCGCGGTCGCTGGAGACTGTCTCCCGACAACGTTCCTGTCAGGATGCGCTGTTTGACGCCTTGTCTGTCAGCGGTTTATGCTCGTGGTTTCCTTTTCGCGGAGTTCGCATGTCTGTCGGTCTCCCTGATCACGCTGAAGCGGTTCGCAAAGCAGATGTCCTGCTCGAAGCCTTGAACTGGATTCGCCAGTTCAGGGGTCGGCATATCGTGATCAAGCTCGGCGGGAGTGTGATGGAAGAGACCGCATCGGTGCGGCAATTCCTCACCGATGCCATCTTTCTCGAAACCGTCGGCATGCGGCCGATTCTAGTTCACGGGGGCGGCAAGGCCATCAACGCCGCGATGACGGCGGCCGGGATCGTTCCTCAGTGGGTTCAGGGGCGACGTTATACCGACGACGCCACGCTGGAAATCGTGGCCAAAGTCCTTGCAGGCGACATCTGCCAGTCGCTGGTCGACGAGATTCTGCGGCAGGGAGGCGATTCGGTCGGGTTGAGTTACCTGACGACGAACTGCCTGCAGGGCAAGCGGCTGACGTTACCCGGTGCAAATGGCGAACCGCTCGATCTGGGCCGTGTCGGAGAGGTGACCGGGATTGATCGCGATCTGCTCCTCATGACCTGCCGCAGTGGACGGATTCCGGTCCTTCCCTCGGTGGCCCTGGATGAGCAGGGGGGCAAGCTGAACGTCAACGCCGATACGGCCGCAGCGGCCGTCGCTCGTGACATTCAAGCGGAAAAGCTCGTGTTTCTGAGTGATGTGCCGGGGATCTTTCTCGATCGGAAAGACCCCTCGACACTGCAGTCGCACCTGACCGCCGCCCGCTGTCGGGAGTTGATCGCCCAGGGGATTATCGACGCCGGGATGGTGCCGAAAGTGGAAGCAGCGCTGGAAGCGCTGCAGGCGGGAGTGAAGAAGGTCCACATCATCGATGCGCGGATTCCGCACTCGGTGCTGCTGGAAGTCTACTCGAACGCCGGGATTGGCACGGAAATTGTTCTTTAACGCGGCACTTTGCTCCCCGCTTCGCCATCGACTCGAAGGAAGATCGTCATGTCTGCCACCGCCACCGTCACCAGTGCGGCCGTCATCGACAAGTTCAACAAATACGTCATCCAGAACTACAAGCGGCAACCGGTCTGCATCGTCCGCGGCGAGGGGAGTTTCGTGTGGGATGCGGAAGGGAAGCGGTATCTCGACCTCTTCCCTGGCTGGGGTTGCAACATTCTCGGCCATTGCCCAGCGCCGGTCGTGCGAGCCGTGCAGGAACAGGTCGCGCAGCTCATCCACCTCCCCAACACGTGGTACATGGAAGCGCAGGGGGATTTCGCTGAAGCCCTCTGTTCACGCAGTTTCGGCAAGGCGTTCTTCGCCAACAGCGGGACGGAAGCAAACGAAGCGGCGATCAAGCTCGCGCGGCTGCATGCCGGACCGACCCGCTACAAAATCATCACGTTTACCGATGGGTTCCACGGACGGACATTTGGATCGCTGTCCGCGACCGCCCAGCCGAAGTTTCATGCGGGAGTCGGTCCGCTGCTCCCCGGCTTCCGCTATGCGCCATTCAACGATCTGGAAGCGGTGAAAGCCCTGATCGATCATGAGACCGCAGCGATCATGCTGGAGCCCGTTCAGGGAGAAGGGGGCGTGCATATCCCCGACGAGAGCTTCCTGAAAGGGCTGCGTGCGCTGTGCGATGAACACGGCCTGCTGCTGATCTTCGACGAAGTACAGACCGGCATGGGCCGATTGGGGACATGGTTCGGTTATCAGTCGTTCGGCGTCGAGCCGGACATCATGTCGCTCGCCAAAGGGGTGGCGGCGGGCGTGGCCTGTGGCGCGGTCATCTGTCGCGACCACATCGCCCCCAGTCTGAAGCCGGGGATGCACGGGAGCACGTTCGGCGGGAACCCGCTGGCCATGGCGGCCGGGGTGGCGGCGGTCCGGATGATCGAAGACGACAACCTGCTCGAAAACTGTCGCACGATGTCCGAGCGGTTCCGCAAGCACTTCAGCGCGCTGAAAGACGAACTCCCGATCATCCGTGATCTGCGGGTGCGGGGCATGATGATCGGCATCGAGCTCTCGATCAATGCGACGAAAGCCGTGGAACTTTGCCTGCAGCGCGGGGTCATCATCAACGTGACGCACGACACGGTGATCCGGTTGCTTCCGCCGATCAACATCACAGCGGAAGAAGTGGACGATGGAGTCGAGGTCGTGACAGAAGTGCTCCGCGAACTGGCAGCAGGGAACTGACGGACGACGGCAGACAGCCCGGAGGCAGGAAGCCCGGCGCCCGACAGGCAGCCGGGCTTCTGGTTTCCGGAGAAGAAGATCGGGGAAGGAACTGGTGATGGCGCGATCGCGAAAATCATCTGCAGGCACATCCACCGGAAACGGCGTGTCGGCTGAAGCGCGCACGCAGACCGTGGAAACCGCGCAGGCCACCAGTTCAACGCTTCCAGGGAAGACCCGTCAGGGGAATGGACGGAACGCCGGAGGAGCGTTCCAGGGGACGAACATGCGTCATTTGAATGCGATTCTCGATTTGTCACCAGCGCAATTGCTGGAGATTTTTGCAGCTTGCAGTCGGTTAAAAGCCGGTGTCGCTCGGGGAGAGCGGCCTCCCTTGCTGGAGGGCCGGGTTCTGACACAAGTCTTCGAGAAACCTTCGCTGCGCACCCGTGTGAGCTTCGAAGCGGCGATGATGCAACTCGGCGGGAGCAGCGTGTTTCTCTCCGCGCAGGATGCGGGAATCGGTGGTCGCGAAGCCGTCCGTGATGTGGCCCGTGTGCTCGGCGGGTACAGCGATGCGATCGTCCTGCGGACGTTCTCCCAGCAGCTCATTGATGACTTCGTCACGTACTCCGGGACGTCCATCATCAATGGGCTGTCAGACGATCGGCACCCCTGCCAGGCGCTGACCGATCTGTTCACGATGCAGGAAGTCTGCGGGTCGCTGGAAGGCAAGAAGCTGGTTTTTGTGGGGGACGGTAACAACGTCGCCACTTCGCTCGCCGCGACCTGCGCGCAACTGGGTGTCGCCATGACAATTTGCGCGCCGCCGGAATATCGCCTGCCGCAGGAATTCCTCACGATGATTCTGGATTGCTGTCCGGACTTCGCGATCGAGCAAACGACCGATTTCAAGACCGCGTTGGCCGACGCTGACATTGTTTACACGGATGTCTGGACCAGTATGGGACAGGAAGCCGAAGCACAGGAACGGAAGATCACCTTCGCTCCGTACCAGGTGAATGCCCAACTCATGAAGTCGGCACCGCCACGGGCCCGGTTCATGCACTGTCTCCCGGCGAAACGCGGTCAGGAAGTCACCGACGACGTGCTCGATGGTCCGCAAAGCGTCGTCTTCCAGCAGGCCGAAAACCGGATGCATCTGGCCAAAGGGCTGCTCTGCTGGGTGCTGCATGTTCCCGTCCCGGCTTGCTGACCCGCTGGGAAGATCCTGAAGTGCTTGGCTGCCATGCTTGCAGCTTAGGGCAAGCATGCTGACCGCGTAAGGAGTGTCAATTGAGGGAAACGATCCTGGCAGGCTTAAGCCCTGGTGGCTGAGAGCAACCAATTGGGCCCTCACGTCGAAGCCCGGCATGGTCTTCCTTGCCGGGCTTCTGCCGTTTGGTCAGGTCACAGCGTGCTGTCGCCGGATGGATGCGGTCTGCGGGATTCGCGCTCGCGACCCTTAAATCATTGATAATTTAGCAGTTATGGAATCCGATTCAGACGGAATTGTCGCATCAAGGAGACGATAACCGCGGAGTGTCGAACAACGACCCAACCGACAATTCCCGCCGAATTCCCAGACCTGTCGGAGTTGTCATCCGACAGGTCTTGCAGGTCTTCCCGACCACGGCGTAGAAACTTTACGGACACTTCGCACGCCCGGTTGTGTCTGCCCCACCGCGTGAGCGGTCGCGTCTCAATTGCGAGACGTTCGGCCGAGCGCATCGTTCCGCTGGGTATTCTCCGTGACAGAGTCGGCAGCTTCATCGCCTGCGACAGACCGTCGCGAACTGTTGCGCAGGCAAATCTATCAGGCAGCTGAATTACTCCCGGCTCAGGGACCGATCACAGCCTTCGCCTTTTTGAATCCACTCCAGGCGCTGGAAAGCATTCCCTTCGATGAAGGGGTGGCCAAAGGCTATCGCCTGTTCGGATGTCAGCCCTATCTCTCGGAAGAGCGGTACCGCAGTGAGTTCAGCCACGGCCGCATTGAAGCGGTCGATATCATCGCTGAACTGAAGCAGGATCTGGCCACACGAGGGGACGAGGTCATCGCGGGCCTCTCGACGCGTTTCGAACTCCGGCAGGCGATGCTGCTCTACCCGTTGCGGTTCGGACCGACCGAAGAGCTGCAGTGGTTCATCGCTGAGACGGACGCCCTCCGCCACCTCCGCGATGAAGCCCCGACAGCGATCCGCAAACTCTTCCTGGATGAAACGCAGCACTGGGCGATGCGCGATCTGCGGAATGGGCATCATCGCGTTGATGACCCGGCCCATCGTGCCCAGCAAGCTCTCCTGCAGAATCTGTTTGGTGATCTCCCGAATCGCTTCGGTGCGGCACAAATCGAAGAGTGGAATGCCCGCACCTGGGAAGCCTTTGCCTTACAGGCACTCTGGCGCATCTCGCGGCATGGGGCTCATCATCGCGTCGAGCAGAATCATCCCCTGCCGGTGGCCCGCCGACATCGCGATTGGCTCCTGGAGGCGACGGGCCAGGATTCCGACGCACGCGTTCATGAGGTGATGATCCGGTTCTGTTCCGCCTACTCCGATCAGGGGTTTGCCGATTGGGCATTACCCCATCGTGAACTCGGGATTTATCAATCCTTCCTGCGGTTGTTCGCTGCTCGCGGCCACGCTCCGGGAGACTGGGCGAATCCCTTAATTGGAGAAGCGCAGCGGTTGTTGCAGGCTCAGACGGAGCCGCTCGACTGTCTGCTCGCCGAACTGGAGGAACTCGGTGTCTCGGCCGAAGAGCAACCCGACTTCATCGCCTCGACATTGCTCGCACTGCGCGGCTGGGCCGGCCTGATCTGGCAGATGGAAGTCCGGGCCGATAGGGTCGCACTTCCGGCGAATCCTGGGGCGATCGTGGAGTTCCTCGCGGTCCGTCTGCTGCTGGAGCGTCTGGCTTTACGTTATCTGGCCGAGACCCGGCTTGACTTGCATGTGCCGCTGTCAGAATTGCGGCGCGCGCTGCAGAGACAACTCGCTCCGCCACAGGGAACGTCAGTCACTCAGCGGGCATTCCTCGTTTTCCAACTGGCCCAGGTGCTCGGCTGGAGCGTGCCGCGACTGCTGGCCTTGTCCAGGACGGAGTGGGACCAGCTCCTGGCCGAGATCGAAGCGTTCACCGGATTAGAACGTCGCAAAATTTTCCAGCGGGGATACGAGCACCACTACCGACAGCGGGCGCTCGATGCCTTCTCGATTCACACAACACAACTCGCCTCACGGGTCGAACAGCCACGGTTCCAGTCGGTCTACTGCATTGATACGCGCGAGGAATCGTTCCGGCGGCATCTCGAGGAGGTCGCCCCGCAGATTGAAACGTTCGGGGCAGCGGGTTTCTTCAGTGTTCCGATTTACTATCGGGGAACAGCCGACGCTCATTATTCGACATTGTGTCCGATCGTGGTCCGACCGCAGCATTGGGTGACTGATGAAGTCGTCCTCTCCTTCGAAGAGCAGCATCAGCAACGGGCCCGCACCCGGAAGGCGATCGGCGCCGCTTCGCATCAAGTCCACCGACGCAGTCGTACGATCGCGGGGGGAGCAGTTCTGACCGCCGGCCTGGGGGTGTTGGCATCGGTCCCGCTGGTCGCGCGAGTCCTCTTTCCACGGCTGACGGCCCGATTCCGCAAGCAGTTGCGAAAGTTCGTCGAACCGCCGCCGGTCAGCCGGTTACATCTGGAACGGGCGGAAGATCCCCCTGGACCGGAGATCGAACATGTCGGCTTCAATCTGACCGAGCGGGCCAATATGGCCGAGCGGTTACTCCGCGATATCGGCCTGACGACGAACTTTGCCCGGCTCGTGATCTTCTTCGGACATGGCTCGTCGTGCCTCAACAACCCGCACAAAGCGTGTTACGACTGCGGAGCCTGTACCGGGGGTGCCGGGGGGCCGAATGCCCGGGCTCTTGCTGCGTTCCTGAACGAAGCAGGCGTCCGCAGCGAACTCCAGCGGCGCGGGTTGATTATCCCCGCGGACACCTTCTTCCTTGGCGGTTTGCACAACACGGGCGACGATACCCTCACGTATTTCGACCTCGACCTCCTTCCGAGTTCACATCGGGCCGACTTCGAGTTTGCTTCCAAATGCCTCAACGAAGCCTGCGCGCGGAACGCCCATGAACGTTGTCGCCGGTTCCATTCGGCTCCGTTGAACATCTCCCTGGCAGGAGCCCTCAAGCACGCAGAAGAGCGAACCGAAGATCTCGCACAAACCCGGCCTGAGTTCGGCAACTGCACGAATGCGATGGGTTTCGTCGGCCGCTGGTCGCGCATCCGGGGGATGTATCTCGACCGCCGCTGCTTCCTGCATTCTTACGATCCGACAACCGACGATCTCGAAGCGACAATCCTGGGCCGCATCCTCGGTGCGGTTGTGCCAGTCTGCTCGGGGATCAATCTGCTGTACTACTTCTCGTATGTCGATTCTCCCGGCTGGGGGTCGGGGACCAAGCTGCCGCATAACGTGACGTCGCTGTTGGGGGTGATGGACGGCCCAGCCAGTGACTTGCGCTCCGGTCTGCCTTGGCAAGGGGTCGAGATTCACGAGCCGATGCGACTGCTGCTGGTGATCGAGTCGCGTCCGGAAGCGCTGCGGGCGATCATGTCCCGCAGCGTGGTGGTCTCGCAGATTCTGAAAAACGGCTGGATGCAACTGGCGCTGCTGGATCCCGATTCGAATGCCCTGCTGCATTATGTGAATGACGAGTTTGTGCCCTATCACCCGGAGACAAAGACCCTGCCACAGGCACCGAGATCCATCGAATGGTATCGAGGCTGGCGTGATCATCTCCCGTTTGCGCAAATTCAACCCGCAGTGCGCGAGGGGGGGCCGTCATGAATTGGCTCGACTGGTGGATGCAGGTTCTCGGCGTTGTGATTGTCGTGGGACCGTTCCTGCTGCTGGCAGGACTTGGACTGCCGCCGTTACTGAGCATCAAACTGACTGAGCGTGCGGTCAGTCGCAGTGTCCAGATTGTAACCAGCGTGGGATTGCTGGCCGGATTGGCATTGCTGGGGCTGATGCTCGCGACGGGCAAACGGCATGTCCCGATTGTCCTCGCCCACTGGGTTGATATTCCCGATTACCACATGCTGCTGAAGATCGAGTTTGATCGCCTCTCAGTTCCCTTCGTCATTCTGACCTTTCTGTTGTGCGGGACGATCAGCGCGTTCTCTGCAAAATATATGCACCGTGAAGGGGGGTTTAATCGGTTCCACATGCTGTATGCCCTGTTCCTCACGGGGATGATCGTCACGTCAGTCTCGGGGACCATCGAAACGTTGTTTGCCGGCTGGGAAATGGTGGGGCTTTCCTCAGCCCTGCTGGTGGCGTTTTATCAGGAACGTCCGGCTCCCGTGCGGAATGGTTTGCACGTCTGGGTGGTTTATCGTGTGTCGGATGCGGCGCTGCTGCTGGCATCGATCTGGCTGCACCATCTCCGTGGTCACGGAAACTTCGATGCCTTCCTGGGGGCGACCCCCTGGCCGGAAGGGGAGACGATCCTCAGCGGGATGGACGCCTTCCTCGTCGGGGTTCTGCTGCTCGCCTCGGCGATCGGGAAATCGGCGCTGGTCCCCACCTCGGGCTGGCTGCCGCGGGCCATGGAAGGACCGACTCCGTCCAGTGCGGTCTTCTACGGAGCGTTATCGGTCCACCTCGGGGCGTTTCTGCTCTTGCGGGTGAGTCCGCTGCTCGATCAGTCGTTGCTGCTGTCGGCGCTGGTGGTCATTGTCGGGCTGACAACGGCCGTGTTTGCAGCCCTGTTTACACGGGTGCAGACCGACATCAAGTGTGCACTCTCGTTTGCCTCGTTGACGCAAGTCGGCCTGATCGTGGCGGAAATCGGCCTGGGATTCCGCTATCTCGCCCTGATCCATATTCTAGGTCACGGTTGCGTCCGCACGCTGCAGTTTGTCCGGGCACCGACCTTGCTGCTCGATCATCGGCGACTGGAAGACGCACTGGGCACCCGGCTCGGTTCCCAATATGCCCCCCCTCCGGAACAGGCCGCGGCCTCGTTCCGCTCACGGTTTTATCGGTGGGCCATGGAGCGGGGCTATCTCGATGCCTTTCTGGTCGAGCGTTGCGTCCGGCCCATTCTGGCGATCTTTGTGTTATGCGACAGTCTGGAACGTCGGTGGACCGACTGGCTGTCCGGGACTGACTCGCGCAGTACCGAACATCTGCCGCGTCACGCGGGAACGGCGGACGACCTCCCATGACCGAATTACATTTCCCCTGGCTCGATGCCCTGGTCTTCACGCCGCTGATCGCCGCGGTCCTCGTGGGGCGGCTCAGCGACGCGTTCATTGCCCGCAAGTGGACCGTGGTCGCTTCCGGAATGACGCTGCTGCTCGCGATCGGTGCCTGGCAGGATTTTGAAATCATCAACCGCAGCCAGGCAGACGATGCCTGGCATCTTTCCACCTTGCTCTTCGGTCGCGAACTCTTCGCGATCGATCGCCTCAGTGCGCCACTGCTTCCGTTGACGGCGCTGCTTTACTTTCTGACAGCACTCATCACCCAGCGCACGAAGATTCGCCGGTTTTCGTTCGGTCTCATGCTGCTGAGCGAAAGTCTGGTTCTCGGGACCTTCGCCAGCCTGGAACCCTGGATGATCATCGGACTGACGATTGCTGGAACGATTCCTCCGCTCCTGGAGTTATGGGGCCGGAAACGTTCGATCCGGGTCTACCTGACACACCAGATCGTCTTCATTGTGTGCCTCTTCTTCGGATGGACCTTCGCGGCTGCGGAAGGGAACATCAAGGTACACACGTTGTGGGCAATTGTCCCGTTGCTGGTGGCGGTACTGATTCGCAGCGGGATGGCTCCCGTCCACTGCTGGCTCACGGATCTCTTCGAAAATGCGACGCTCGGCACGGCCCTGTTGACCGCCGCACCTCTTCCCGGAATGTATCTCGCGGTCCGGCTACTGCTCCCGATTGCGCCCGACTGGATTCTGCAAAGTATGGGGTTGGTCTCGCTGTTCACCGCCGTTTACGCCGCGGGGATGTCACTGGTTCAGCGGGAGGCTCGCCGCTTCTTCTGTTATCTGTTTCTCAGTCATTCCGCCCTGGTACTGGTGGGGCTGGAGATGGTCACGCCGATTGGGTTGACCGGGGCGCTCTGTCTGTGGCTGTCGGTCGGTTTGTCACTCGGTGGCCTGGGGTTGGTGATCCGGGCGGTGGAAGCGCGGTGCGGCCGCGTCTTGCTGGATGATTACCTGGGCTTGTACGAACACATGCCAATCATCGCCATCTGCTTCTTTCTGACCGCGATCGGGAGTGTGGGCTTTCCCGGCACGCTGGGATTCGTCGGTGCGGAACTGCTGATCGATGGTGCGGTGGAAGCGTATCCCTACATCGGAGCCGCCGTGATCGTCGCCGCGACTCTCAACGGGATCGCGATCGTGCGGACCTACTTCCTGATCTTTCTCGGGAAACGCCATTCGACAACGGTCAATCTGCGCATTCGAATTCGGGAGCGGATTGCGATTCTCACGCTGGTGGTCTTCATTCTCGGCGGTGGCCTGTGGCCGCAGCCGGGAGTCATGTTGCGGCATCGGGCCGCCTACGAATTGCTTGAACGGACCGGGCACCCGGCAGCGCTCTCTGTGCCAGAGCACAGCCATGCCCATGGCGAGGGTCATCAGGCCGACCCGGATGCTCACCCGATGATCGAAGACGATCCGCTGTAGCCCATCGTTGATCCTGATTTTGCCACTGCAATTCTCCCCTCCACTGTGGCGATGGTGGAGAGAGTGCTCCTTCCACAAAGCTGCCGGTCGCAGTGGGCTGGAGTGTGTCCCGTGCCGCCTGTTCGTTATGATCGGGCGATTGCATAAAGGATCGCGGGACTTATGGTCGAACATGTCGATATCAGTGGCGTCCGGTTGCACCTCAGTCAGCCAGATGATTCTCCGGGCGAATGGATCGGGCAGCGCGAGGTGCTCAAGCAGCTTCTCGCCTGCTGGTTAACCGTGGACGAGAAAGACCGGCCCCTCGCGCCGCGGATCGTCGGTGCTCCGGGAATTGGCAAGACGACCCTCGCCGTCGCTGCCGGTCGCTCGCGCCAGCAGAGCGTGTTTATCTATCAATGCACGTCCGACACCCGTCCGGAAGACCTGCTCGTCACGCCGGTCCTCGCGGAAGATGGCAAGATCAAGTACCACGCGTCGCCGCTCGTCACGGCCATGCTGAAAGGGGCGATCTGCATTCTCGACGAAGGGAACCGCATGAACGAGAAGTCGTGGGCGAGTCTCGCCCCGCTGCTCGATCATCGGCGGTACGTCGAATCGATCGTCGCCGGGATCACGATTCACGCGCATGCTGACTTCCGCTGCGCTGTGACGATGAACGACGATGAATCGACCTTCGAGATCCCGGATTACATCCTCAGCCGCTTGCAGCCGACACTCGAAATCGGGCATCCCCAGCGCGACGACGAACTGGCGATTCTGCGGTATCACCTCCCTTTCGCTGCAGAAGACATGCTGAACCTGACGGTTGCCTTCCTCCAGCAGGCCCATGAACTGCGGCTCGACTTCTCAACCCGCGATGGGATCCAGGTGCTCCGCTATGCATTGAAGCGGTTGGCACAGGACCCGAGCCATCCCGCCGGGAAAGACGCGGTCTGGGCCGAAGCGCTGCAGGCGTGCCTCGGCCAGGAAGCCCTTGATCTCCAGCAGCTGGCAGAACGCAAGCAGCGCACGTTGGGAGGGCAAAGCATGCCGATGGGACTCGGCGACTTCTTCTTCGACCCCCGCGACCCGCTCCATCCCGATTACGTCGATGATGACGACGACGATGATGAGGATGACGAAGAGTAAAGCATCCGTCCTACCCCGGTGCGCAAGCACCGGAATCATCTGGATCGTCCGCTGAATGATCACACGTATCCGTGCCTGCGGGATGCGTCTATTACGGCAACCGGTGCTTGCGCACCGGGCTATGTTAAGTCGAGCGGAGCGCGATCCGCAGGGTGTCGCCGATTTCACGGATCGCGGCCCGCGAATCTTCGAACGTGTCGGCCCGCCGCAGAAACGCGTGGATCATGCCCGGATAGCGGTGCAACGCCGCAGCGACGCCCGCTTCATGCAACGCATCCGCGTATGCTTCTCCTTCATCCCGCAACGGGTCGAACTCAGCGGTCAGGATGAGCGCCGGGGGCAAGCCACGCAGTGACGTTGCCCGCAGCGGCGAAGCATAAGGCTCGCTGCGTCGAGACAGGTCGGGACAGTACATGTCCCAGAACCAGCGCATCTGCCCGGTGGTGAGGAAGTAGCCGTCGGCATTCTCCACGTAGGAAGGACGTGTGAGGTCCGCATCGGTAATTGGATAGACGAGGACCTGGTGATGAATCCGCGGGCCGCCACGATCGCGCGTGACGAGCGCCACCGCTGCGGCGAGATTGGCCCCTGCACTGTCCCCGGCCACGGCAATTCGGTCGGGATCAACGTTCCATTCGGGTGCCCACTCCCAGACCCACTGCAACGCGGAGTAGGCATCTTCCACCGCGGCGGGATAGGGATGCTCGGGAGCGAGGCGATAGTCGACCGAAACCATCGTGCAACCCGC
The DNA here is from genome assembly GCA_044229335.1 of Planctomycetaceae bacterium. GTDB lineage: Bacteria > Planctomycetota > Planctomycetia > Planctomycetales > Planctomycetaceae > DSVQ01. Next base: position 46,870 of record JBGATC010000006.1, read on the forward strand.
TGCCGCACACAACCGTCGGACCAGATCGTCATGCGTGTCGACATTGTTGAGCGCCCAGCCCCCGCCATGGAAGTAAAGACAGACCCCGCGCGTGGCTGGCTCCGCGGGCTGATACAGCCGTACCCGTAACGGACCGGCGGGCGTGTTGATTGTCTGATCGGCGATCCCCGCCAGCTGCGGTGGATTCGACAGAAGCCCCGCACTCGCGGCCAGCACACCCCGCGTCTCGGTGACCGGCAGCGTCTCCATCGGCGTCGTATTGACCCGATTCCAGACTTCCAGAAAAGCAACAGCTTGAGGATGCAATGGCATGGCGAAAAATCCGAAATCCGAAGCACGAAATCCGAAAATCATCTGAAAATCGAAGCACGAAACACTCTGAATCCAAACCCGTTTCATCCATTTCGGATTTAGAGTTTCCTTTGGATTTCGTGCTTCGGATGTCGGATTTCCATGACTCCTTACTGTTTCTGCAGCACGTAGACGATGTCTTCCGTACCCGCATCGATTTCAATCGGCCAGTCCAGGTCGTAGCGGAAATCGTAGGTTTCCACGAGCTTTAACGACGGCGTCGCATCGAAGAGGGACTGCATCTGGGCCGCCGTGTAGGTGCGGAACATCGTCTCATCTTCGATGCGGAACTGCTTCGTGGGGGTCGTCACATCGTAGGTCACCCCGATCCGTTCTTCACGCTTCTTGAGGTCGGTACCGATCGACCACAACCGCGAGACGACCTTGAGCGGCCCACGGACGGCGGTCCAGCTTTCTTCCGTGCATTGCTGGACCGCTTGTGGCGTGAGATGCAGACCGAGGACGTAGATGCCCCCTTTGTTCAGACAGTCAGCGATGCACTGGAAGTGCTGCCGTGCGGCCTGTTCCGTCGGGAGATGCCGAAAGGTGTTGATCAAGTTGAAGCAGGCGTCGACCTTCTTCTTCAGCTTGAAGTCGGCCATATCGCCCACGAAGGCTGAGGCGGGGAAGCCCGATCGCTGCAGCCGTGCATTACAGTAATCGACCGCCTTGGGATTGAGATCCAGCCCGGAGACCTCGTAGCCCCCCTCGGCCAGCTTGATCATCAGCCGCCCGGTCCCGCAGCCGGGTTCGAAGATCCGCTGCACGGGCCGTCGCGCCCAGAGATGAAAGCATTCCCGCAGGAAGACATATTCCTCCCGCCACTCGGCCCCGAAAATGAGGTCGTAGTATTTCGGATAGTCGTAAAGATGACCGGGGATCGTTTCCATGGGGCGCTAGCGATTAGGGAGTAGTGAAGAGGGAAGAGCTGGAAGGCAGATGGTCAATGGCTTATGGATCAGGGACTGAGGGAGTGGATGGCTGCTCTGTCCCTCAGCCATCCACCATATGCCATCAGCCATCCTACCGTTTCGGCCACTGCAGGTGTCGGTGGAGGAACTCGTAAGTCGCCTGGCCGTTGATGGTATGGGGGCCGTTGAAGAACTCGATTTCGGTTTTGTCGCCGAGGCCCATCTTCGAATAATGCCGACGAACCTTGGCGTATTCGTAAGCGACGAGTTCATCGACCGACACACCATCGTCGTGACCCCGTTCGACCATGAACGGCCGCGGCGTCATCAGGTAACTGAGTTCAGCGTAGTTCGCGAGCTGCCCCATGTTCCACTCGAAGATCTCGTATTCTCCCGTGAAGATGTAGCTCATGCCGGTGTCGATGGTCGCGTTCTTGTAGACCCATTCGTTGTAGTCGGCTGAGCAGATCGACAGGCAGTAATCGGTGAGCAGCGGCGGCACACGCACGGCCGTCTTCCCGCCATACGAGAGTCCGTAGAACGCGATCCGCTGCGGATCGACACCGGGAAGTGTCTTCAGCCAGTTCAGCGTCACCTGGTGTTGCGGGAGGATGTAGCTGAAGAGCGATCGGCCGACCGGATTCGACTTCCGCTGCAACGTGCGGAAGCGATCCCGTCCGCGGTACGGGTTCTGCGGAGCGTAGACGATGAAGCCCCGCTTCGCGAGTTCTGCACTGAAGGCTTTGTACGGAGGATAGCCCGACGAACCGGGTCCGCTGATGGTATCCAGCGGGACCCCTTCCAGGCCGTGCTGACAGACGACGACTGGCCGCTTCTCGCCCGCCTTGAGATCCGTGGGCAACAGCAGGATGCCCGCAGCGATCACGTCGGGATAGACGTCGAGAACGACTTCGTAGCCCGTGTATTCCTTCTCATCGAGAATCTTTCGCGTGCGTGGGTTCGGGGCGATCACCGGATCGGTGATGCGGCCGATGAGTTCGTCCCAGACGAGATTCCGGTACGGTTCGACCGTGGCAGCCCACTTTTCTGGCGTGGAGCGATCGGCCTTGCTCCAGAGTTTGTCGCGGGTCTTGGACGAGAGTTGCAGAATCCGCTGGGTGTGATCGACGAGTTCCTGCACCTGCCGCTGCTGGCGGGCGTCCGCGTCGATCGGCGTGTCGAGGCGGACGACGCTCGATTCACCGACCGCTTCCGGCTGCACGCCGAGTCCTTTCAGGAACGCAGCGAGTGCAGCTTCCGAACCGGCGGGTCCAGTGGGTGTCGCATCGACCAGCGTGAGTCGATCAGCGGCTTTCAATTCCGCATAGACCGGCGGGATGCGTTGATACTCCGCACGAACCACATCGACCGAGGGAGTCTGCAACTTCCCTGGTGCAGCCCCGCCTCGACGCCCCGGTTTGACCGGCAGCGGCGTGACGACTTCGGGAATCGCAGCGGCTTCGATGACGAGCCCACGCGGTGCGACCATCGCCGCGACTTCTGCATCGCCAAACGTGTCGAGCAGCTTCCAGACGTTGCGATCGATCGGCTCCTGCCACAGGTTCTCCCGTGGCTCGAACGCCCCGGCGACCCAGGCCGCATCGATCCGCGGATCGAGGGCCGCGCTGAACAACGCGATCCGCCCTCCCTCCCCCACGCCGGCCACGCCGATGGGGAGGTCCTGTTGCAGTTCCTTGTTCATCGCCTCGAAGGAGTCGACTGCAGCGAGGACCTTCTGGACTTCGTACCCGATGACATGCCGCCCGAGCTCGAACGCCTGTCGATAGACGTACTCCCGATGCGACTGGTTGGTCATCGCGACATCGGGATTCCCGGCGAAGGTATCGTCGCGACTGAGGAGTGTCGGAATGACGACCAGCAGACCCTGTTCCGCGAGTTTCCGCGGCAGAGATGACGCTTCAGGTAACCTCGGATCAGCCCCGCAAAAAGCTTCCGGTGTCCACGTGGCATCAGGGAGCACCACGACGAGACCGGCGATCTCATCATCGGTCGGATAGAGAATGATCCCTTCGGCCGTGACATGCGTGAAGACCTGCCAGCGGGCGGGAAGAATCGAATAGTGTTCGATCGGATTCCGGGGCCGTCGAGTCCCAGCGGGCGGCTTACCGGAAAGCGTGGTGGCGGACAGATTCTCGATCCCGCGACCCGGAACACGGGCATCAACAGCCCCGAGGATCTGGCGGAGTTGCTCGCGATATGGGACGAGACTTTGCTCGTACGCGGCTGGGGAAGTCGTGTCCCGCTTCCAGCGGTTCGGGCGGGCGTCCTTCGCAGCGTTGATTGCGCGGAGTGCAAACTTGTCGATCCCCTCGACCATGACTTCATCAAGCGGACGGTCGATAGTGAGTGGTGCGGTCCCGGGGAGTGTCGGTTCCGCTGCAGTGGACCAGGAGACCGTCAGGAGCCAGAGACAGGCTGTTCGCCAGGAAGTCCGCATCATCGAGCCTTTCCGCGCAGGTGTTGCCGCACTGATCGACTCTTCTGCTAACCTTTCCGAGGGTCGCTTGGCAAGCAACCTGCGAGAGATTCCCGAATTTCGCGGGAGTGCAGTCTGTCCCTGCGCGGCCCGGCGCTAGCCGCGGTTACAACCCAACACCCCGGCGGCTCGCCCCGTGCCGCTCAAGAACCACAGTCGCATGCCCTTCACCGCGCGGACTCGCACAAACCCGAAAATGCACAACGCCCGGCATCGATGAAGATGCCGGGCGTCACATTGGCTCTCGACTCTTAACTCTCTGCTCTCGACTATTTCACCAGATACAGTTGGCCACGGAGCTTCACCAGCAATTCTTCGCCGTCTTGCTGCAGGGCGAAGAGCTGGTTTTCCGCGGTGGAATTCGCTTTGACGAGGGCGAAGTATTCGTCGGTGAAGCGATCGACTTCCTTGATCTGGTCTTTCGACTTTTCACAATCGACTTCCGCAGTTTCCAGGGTGACGATGAGGGACTTGGTCTGGCCTTGTGACTCACGCTTCCGCACGTAGTAGTTGTCGTTCTGGTTCTGACGCAGACCACGCAGCTGGACTTCCTTGTCACTGTCGATATCACGGGCCACGGCTCCGCCGAACGCGCCCGCCGGTCCTGCCGCAGGGGCACTCGTCGCATTCTGCAGACGTCCTTTCTCAGCCCGCTGCGCGACCCCCGCTTTGCCATCGGCCACGGAGAGTCGATCGACACCTTCCGCAGCCCGACGGAAGGTGGTCGCCGAAGCCAGTTCTCCTGGTCGGGCGTTTTCATCCGCGAGGAACGATGTATACGGTGTGAGAATCCCGTGCTTCTTCGAGAGTTCCACAAGTTCCTTGATCAGTTCATCGTTCTTGCCACTGAGGTCGAGCTGGTCGATGATCTCGCCGATGCGGCGGGTCGCCCACAACTTCTCCACAAAGGAGAAGGAACTGTCATGACTCTTCTCAACGAACTCGGCGGGGAACTCAAACTTGCGATCCGTCGTTCCCGTCTTCCCGCTGACGACGATCTTCGCGACGCCGGTCTTTTTGTAGCGCCCGGCGATGACGAGCTGTTCTCTCTCGAAGAGATCGAAGATGCGGGCCGGATACTGGCGGTTGATCGGTGAACCATCTTCCACCCGGACGTTGTCGAACTCGAAGTTGACCGCCACATTGCTCAGCACCGGCGAGGCGATCCGGTTGTAGACCTTCGCCACATGCGCTTCGATGTCTTCTTCCGGACGGACGTATTCACTGAGGCCGAAGTTCTCGCGGGCGACGCGATCGAGCAGGCGGCTGTTGACGTCGTAGCCGACGCCGAACGGCAGCAAGCGGGCCCGGACGGTGTTCGCGGTCTTCGCCGCGGCGACGATGTCCCCTTCCTTGGTGATACCGATCGTCGGCAGTCCATCGGTCATGAACATCAGGAAGTTCGGTCGGCTGGAATCCTTGAGTTGACCGAGAGCCGTCGTCAGCGAGCCGTGGATGTTCGTTCCGCCACCGGCGAAGAGACCTTCGACATAACCGAGGGCCGCCTTGCGGGTCTCGTCGTTGTACTTTTCGAGTTCGGGGCGGAACGATTCGACATTGCTGTCGTAGGCGACGATGTTGAACAGGTCCCCTTCGTGCAGGTTGTTCATGACGAACTTGAGGGCCGCCTTCGCCTGTTCGATCTTCTTGCCCGACATGCTTCCCGACTTATCGACGACGAACATCACCGTTTTCTTCGGGCGCTCAGCGGCCATCGGGGCGCTGGGAGGGCTGGCAAGGAGCAGGAAGTAGCCGTCTTCGTCGGCTTTGGGGCGGTAACTGATGACCCGCGCAGCGAGGGGTCCGGTCCCGACGTCGTAGAAGAGGCGGAAGTCACTCCCGGGGATTTCGTTCTGCCGCATCCAGCGGACGACCGCCTGCTTGTTGCCAGGGCGCTGAATCTCAATCGGATGCGTCGGACTGTAGAGGTTCTTGATGTCCTGCGAACTCTCGATGGTGACCTGCAGCTCGACCTTTTCGATCGGCTTCGAGGTGTACTTCGCCGTCCCCAATGGGAAGAGGAAGTCGGTCAGCCCGTGATCCTTCCGCAGGAGTTGATTGTAGGTGAGCGTGACCTTCCGTTCGGCTCCCGGCGGAATCGGGAAGACACTCGTCTGGAACATTCCCTGCCCAACCCATTCGAGCAGTGCCGGATCGCGATTGGACCGGACGATCGCTTCGTACCGGGCACGGGCCTCAGCGGCCGGGAGCAGTTGCGCGGGGAACTCCTTCCCATCGACGAGGAGCGTCAGTTGATCAATCGCCCCGTCATACGGGAGCGGGAAGATGAACTGCGTTTCGAGTTGCACACTCCCGGTGTTCAGAAAGGTCTGTGAGACCTGCACACGGGCAACCTGATCGACCAGTTTCGCATGGATCGAGAGTTCTTTGATGCAGTAACTCGCGACCGGCGTCGGGCGGGGAATCGGCCGCGGGAAGGGCCGATCGATGATGACAAGAGTCCCCTGGGCCCACACAGCCGAAGCCGCGCAAATCGCCCAACCAGCCAGAATCAACGCCGCCAATCGTCGCATGATGGGTCTCCGCTCAGGAACAATACGTCGTATGCGTAGGGTGGGCTGTGCCCACCGATTGATGGCTTGTGGCGAATGGATGTGATTGTTTAGAGAAGAAATTTGTGGGCACAGCCCACCCTACGGAAATCAATTCACAGTTTCTCAGACGTCCGTCGCCCCGGGAGAGTTCCCGATGGATTCCGCGATCGGTCCATCGAGGGGCAAAATCTGTGCGGTGCGGGTGGTGGTGTCGAGGAGCGCGACGGTCGGTTTCCGAAAGGACCAGCCACTCGCTTCCCCCGGATTGATGTACATCCGCCCCTGTTCGTCGGTCGTGATTTCTGGTTTGTGGGTATGGGCGAAGATGCAGACGTCGAATTCGCCCGCATCGGGTCGCAGGCTGCGGAGCATATGAGTCACGACGATCTTCAGACCGTCGGGAGTCTTGAACCCGAACGGCGGCTCGCCGATCGTCCCCAGAATCGTGAAGCCCCCGGCCACGCCCGTCTTGTTCCCTTCGTTGTCGCCGAAGCACGCCAGGATCGGACACTGTAGCGCCCGCAGCGGCGGCACCGCGAACGACGACACCAGGTCCCCCGCAAACACAACCAGCCCGCACCCGGCCGCGTTGAAGACGTCCACCGCCCGGCGGATGTGGTCGAGATGATCGTGCGAATCCGCAAAAATCCCGATACGCATCGGTGTCTGTGGCTCTGTTCAAGAGAAGAAGTTTAGCCGCAAAGAGGCGCAAAAGTCGCAAAGGGGAAGAGAAAAAGTTCGCCACAAGAGGCACAAAAGAGCACAAAAAAAGAAGGGGAGGGAATGAAGAAGGTCGAAGGCGGAATACCAAATGACTATTCAGGCGGAACGCTCGACAGCGAAGCGGTCCCTTTTTGCTTCCCTATTCGACATTCCACCTTCGTCAGTCCGCTTTCATCGCTGCTTCCCTTTTGTTTCCGTTTGTGCCTTTTGTGGCCCAATCTCTTCGCATTCTTTTTTGCGTCTTTTTGCGGCCCATCCTCTTCAGCCATTCAAATCGTAATCTGCCGATCGCGGCTTGTGACGGTCCATTGGCCGGTCATGCGGCCTCCTTCAGCGACGTAGGCCCACTTGTGCAGCGCGCTCGTCGGGCAGACGTGGCGGGGGATCGCGTAGAGGACGTCGCCCGGTTTGTAGTTCTTGGCCAGTGGCGTCTGCAGCACCAGGTGTTCTTCGTTGTGCAGGACCTGCTGGGCGTCGGGGAGTGCTGGGAAGAAGACCCGCTGACCTTTCGGCGGGTCGGATGCGACCGCCTTATTGCCGAGATCGCACGTCAGACGGTCGTCGGTCGGGCGACTGATGACTCGCGTGAGGATCCATTCCGCCGGCTCGAACTGCATCTCCGGGAAGGCGGTCGCATAGCCCGTGTCGTGCAGCACGCAAGTCCCGGGACTCAGTTCGATCGCCGGGTCGGTCAGCTTCGCAAAGACGGGGAACGAACCAGTCCCGCCGCAGATGATCCGCGGCACGCTCCAACCCCGCGCGACGAAGTCGTCGCGCAGTTTCCGGGCCTGTTCCCACCCGGCGAGAACCGCAGCCGTCCGCTCATCGAACGGCGTCTGGTGGTTGTGTCCGTCGTAGACATGAAAGCCCCACGGTTCGAGACAGGGGCTGTTCCGAATCCGGTCGTACAGCGCCGCGGCTTGGACGGGATCGCTGATACCGGTGCGATGCAGGCCCGTATCGATGTCGAGCACCACGCCCAGTTTCGTTGCCGGGTCCCATCCTCGTGGTTCTTTCACTGCTGCGCTCAGGGCATCGATCATCGCGGCATCGTCTGCAGTCACGGCGAAGGCCACATCGGGAAACTTCGCCCGAAACCGAACCGCCCGGCCGATGTTCGGCCCGACGAGGTTGTAGGCCAGAAAGATGTCTTTTACGCCCGCATCCGCCAGCATCTCCGCTTCCGCGAACGTCGCGCACTTGTGCTTGGTGATGCCGAGCGCAAGCTCGCGCTTCGTCACCTCGGCCATCTTGTGCGTCTTGCAGTGCGGCCGTAACCGGGCGGTTGACCCAGCGATGGCGATCATCTGCTGCAGGTTGCGCTCGAGCGCTTCGGTCACGATCACCAGCGAGGGGGAAATCATCTCGCCCACGTTCGTCAATTGCGGCACCGCCGTCATGTATTTTGCTTTCAATGCCCGGAGCGCAAGCTCCGGGTGAATTTCATTCGTTGAAGAAGCCCCCCCGTCATTGACGGGGGGCTAAATGAGGTCGGTCATCACGTTAACGCGATCAAGAAAAGAACACGCGCTCGGCCGTTTTACGCAACAACCAGTCCTTGTCGTCCGCGGTGAAGAAGTCGAGTTTGTCGCGGATGAGGGCGATCGATGCGGCGTAGCTGTGCGGGGGCTGCATCTGGAACGGGCCGTCACTGGCCCACATCAGTCGTTCGCGGCCGTAAGCATCGAGGACCTGCTTGATGAACGGTCCCAGATCGGTATACGGGGCCGCTTTCTTCCCCAGCGCGTAGAAGGCCGAGACTTTGACTGTCAGCTGCGGATGTTTGGCCATATCGCAGAGGGCCTTGGCATCCGCAGGGGGGATCTCGCCCGTGACACCGATGCGGCAGAGATGGTCGATCACGACCGGCGTCTTCGGGTACATGCGGCACATCCGGTCAAGCGCCGGCAAGCCGTTTGGATCCATCAGGCAGCACATGTTGAGCCGCTCTTTGGCAGCGACCTTCCACATCGTCTGCATCGTTTCCGAGGAGAGCCAGGTCTCGAAGTTGCGATCCTTCGGATAGATCCGGAACCCGGTCACCCCTTGCTGCTTCAGCTCCAGCATTTTGGCGGTCGGGTCCCCTTTGTCCTGCTCGATGACCGCCACGCCGCGGAAGGCTTTCGGGTGAGCTTTGATGGCGTCGAGCATGTAGGAGTTGTCGTACCCGTAGAACGACATCTGGATGAGGACGACGCGATCGACACCGACGGTCTTCCCCTGGGCGAGAAGCTCCTCGAACGTGAAGCTCGCCGGGTCCATATTCGCCCGCCGATGCCCCGGCCCGAGCGGGTATTTGTCGGTATCGGGCGTCCAGATATGGCTGTGGGCGTCGATGGCGTTCATCGTCGGCTCCTGGAGGTTCAGAGAAAGTCTGAACGGGGTTCGTTATTGGAAATCGTCTCCTATGCTTCTACACTGCCAGACTTGCGCAGTCCACCCGGCGAACACTCGTCCCCCGCGGCGTGTCCCTTCCCCGGCCAGTGGTCGGAGTCTTCCCTCCGTCCTTCAGCCCTGAACCCTTAGCCATTAGCCTCCACCCATGCCCCGCTACGACGCCCAACGCCTTGAACCCAAGTGGCAAGCCTACTGGGAGGCCCATCAGACCTTCCGTGTCGAGATGGACCCCGCCAAGGCGAAGCTTTACGTGCTCGATATGTTCCCGTATCCGTCCGGAGACGGGTTGCATGTCGGGCATCCCGAGGGGTACACCGCGACCGATATCGTCTGCCGTTACAACCGGATGCGGGGCAAGAACGTGCTCCATCCGATGGGCTGGGACGCCTTCGGTCTCCCGGCTGAACAGCACGCGATCAAGACCGGCACGCATCCCCGCGTCACGACGCAGAAGAACATCGAGACGTTCAAACGTCAGCTCAAGATGCTCGGATTCAGCTACGACTGGAGCCGCGAACTCGCGACGACCGATCCCGAGTACGTCCGCTGGACGCAGTGGATCTTCCTTCAACTCTTCGACACCTGGTACGACCCCGACTACCGCTGGACCGGTCCCGACGGCGTGACCCGCGTCGGCAAGGGCCGCCCGATCGCCGAACTCCCGATCCCCGCGCATTTAGCCCCCGGCGAGTTGCCGGGGGCCGCCGATTCTGTCGCCGTTCGCCAATACCGCGACGCCCACCGCCTCGCGTACATCCACGAAGCCCCCGTCAACTGGTGCCCGGCCCTTGGCACGGTGCTCGCCAATGAAGAAGTCACCGCCGACGGCAAGAGCGAGCGGGGCAATCATCCGGTCGAACGGCGCCGCTTGAAGCAGTGGATGCTCCGCATCACCGCGTACGCCGAACGGCTCATCGACGAGTTGGAACCCCTCAACTGGTCGGAATCGATCAAGGCGTTGCAAAGGAACTGGATTGGCAAGAGCGTCGGGGCGGAGGTTGATTTCTGGGTTGATCGAGGCGACGAAACACACTGGATGCAACCGCCGAATTTTTCGGAATGGACCTACAACCGCGAACAATCCGGCTTCCCCGACACCCCTGAACCAGGCGTCATCCGCGTCTATACCACACGTCCAGACACATTGTTTGGCGTTACCTATATGGTTCTCGCACCGGAACATCCGCTCGTCGAGACGCTCACCACGCCTGAGCAGCGCACTGCGGTCGACGAATACCGCCGCAAGGCGTCCCTCAAGAGCGATCTCGACCGGACCGACCTCGCGAAAGAAAAGAGCGGCGTCTTCACCGGCGGTTACGCGATCAACCCGGTCAACGGCGAACGGGTCCCGGTGTGGATCGCCGACTACGTCCTCATCAGCTACGGCACCGGCGCAATCATGGCCGTCCCGGCGCATGATGAACGCGATTTCGAATTCGCGAAACAATTCGGCATCGACATCAAACCCGTCGTCCAACCCACCCATTTAGCCCCCGGCGAGTCGCCGGGGGTTCCGTTCTTCGAGATCGGCACCGCCATCAACTCCGGTCCCTACAACGGCCTCCCGACCGCCGAGTTCAAATCGAACATCACCGCCGATCTCGCCGCGAAGGGCGTCGGCAAAGAAGCGGTCAACTACCGCCTCCGCGACTGGCTCTTCTCGCGGCAACGCTACTGGGGCGAGCCGTTTCCGATCTGGCATGAACTCGACGCGAACGGCGAGCCAACGGGGATGGTCCGCGCCGTGACGGCTGACGAGTTGCCCGTCCGCTTGCCGGAAATGGACGACTTCCAGCCAACGGGAACCCCCGAACCGCTCTTGTCGAAGGCTCCGGAAAGCTGGCTCTTCACGACCGCCGCTGATGGGACGAAGCTCAAGCGGGAGACGAACAGCATGCCGCAGTGGGCCGGCAGTTGCTGGTACTACTTGCGGTTCTGCGATAACACCAACGGCACCGCGTTCATCGACCCGGCGAAGGAAAAATACTGGCTCCCGGTCGACCTCTACATCGGCGGAGCTGAGCACGCGGTGTTGCACCTCTTGTACGCGCGGTTCTGGCACAAAGTCCTCTTCGACCGCGGATACGTCACGTGTCCCGAACCATTCGCCCGGCTGGTCAACCAGGGGATGATCCTCGGGGAGATGGAGTTCGCGCTCCCCGAAGGAAGCCCAGGGACAGCAGTCCCTGAGCGTCAGCTCACCGCCGACATGGTCGAAAAGCGGGGTGACAACTGGGTCCTTAAGAGCGACCCGGGTGTCGTCGTCGACGCGCGCTCCTACAAGATGTCCAAATCCCGCGGGAACGTCATCAATCCCGATACGGTCGTGAAGGAGTACGGGGCCGATTCGCTCCGCATGTACGAGATGTTCATGGGGCCGCTCGAAGCGACCAAGCCCTGGAGCATGGCGGGGGTCGACGGCGTCTTCCGGTTCCTCGGCCGTGTCTGGCGGCTCGTCGTCGATGACCGTGCTGACGAGGTGACCCTTGCCTCCGCGGTGCAGGATGTCCCGCCAACTCCGGCACAGTTGCGCGTGTTGCACAAGACGGTCAAGGCGGTGACGGACGACATCGACCGGTTGCAGTTCAACACGGCGATCAGCCGCATGATGGAGTTCACGAACGAACTCACCAGCCACGACGTGCGGCCGAAGTCGATCCTCGCACCGTTCGTGTTATTGCTCAGCCCGTTCGCGCCGCACCTCGCGGAAGAGTTGTGGGAAGTCCTCGGCCACACCCAGACGCTCGCGTATGAACCATGGCCGACGTTTGATCCAGCACTGCTCGTCGAATCGGAAGTCGAGATCCCGGTGCAGATCAACGGCAAAGTCCGAGGCAAGGTGACGGTCGCGAAGGACGCCGATCAGGCCACGGTCGAAGCGGTTGCCAAGCGTGTCGACCTCGTCGCACAACAACTCGCCGGGAAAACGGTCGTCAAGGTGGTGTTCGTACCGGGACGACTGTTGAACATGGTGGTGAAGTAGTGAGCGCTGGGAAGTAGGAAGCCCAGGGATAGCAATCCCTGGGCTTCTGTGGGGAGCGTGGAGATGTCACGCCGCGTCTGGTTCCACTTGATTCTCACGACCTACGGAAGTTGGCTCCCCGGCGACCCGCGCGGCTTCCGCACGCGACATCACCGCGAGCATGTTCAGGGGGATTACAAATCGCCACCCCCGACTGGCCAATACGCGAATCGGCATCTTTCCAGTCAACGATTGCTCAAGGAAGCCCCCACGGTCATTGCTCCGCAGTTTCGTGAAGTGATCGGCAAGGCTCTCCGTGACCGTCTCCAACAGATCGGCAGTGATGTGCTGAGCGTGGCTTGTGGCGGTCAGCACGTACATCTTCAGGTGCAACTGGATAATGGGGATGCCCGCATGCCGTTGGGCATCGCGAAGAAACATGCCACGTTCGAGGCCCATGCCGCGGGCTTCGTCGGCAAACTCTGGGCACTGCGTCCGAAGATCATTCGTATCCGGGACCGTGCGCATCAGGCGAATGTTTATCGGTACATTTTGAATCATCGCAGAGATGGAGCGTGGGTGTGGTCAGCGCTGATTGACAAAGAAGCCCAAGGATAGCAATCCCTGGGCTTCCGGCGGTACGCTGTGCGAAACCATTTCAATAGGAACCATTCCCATGCGATTGACTCCCTGGATTGTGGCGCTGATGACGGCGCTCGTTGTGCAGACGGCGTCGGCTGCTGACGAATTGCTTCTCTGGCCGGCGGGGACGCCGAACAAGGTCGGTGATGAAGCGGTCGACAAGCCGTTGTTGTGGCTTTATCCCGCTGACCCGGCGAAGGCGAATGGGGCCGCGGTGGTGGTCTGTCCGGGTGGTGGTTACGGGGCGCTCGCCGTCGATCACGAAGGGACGCAGGTTGCCCGCTGGTTCAATTCGATTGGCGTATCAGCTTACGTACTGAAGTACCGCCTCGGACCGCGTTACCGTCATCCTGCTCCCTTGCAGGATGTGCAACGGGCCTTGCAGACCGTGCGGGCGAACGCGGAGAAGTGGCACATCGTGTCGCACCGCATCGGGGTGATGGGGTTCTCAGCGGGTGGTCATCTCGCCTCGACCGCTGCGACGCACTTCCTCGATGGACAGCCGAACGCGGAAGACCCGGTCGCCCGTGTCTCGTCACGGCCGAATTTCGCGGTCCTGTGCTATGCGGTCATCTCGATGACCGAAGCGTTCGGACATACCGGCTCGAAGCGGAATCTGCTGGGCGAGAATCCCGATCCGGAACTGGTGAAGAGTCTGTCGAGTGAACTGCAGGTGACGGCCCAGACGCCGCCGACATTCCTGTTCCATACGGTTGAAGACTCGGGTGTCCCGCCGGAAAACAGCATCGCCTTCTTCGCTGCGTGCCGAAAGCACAAGGTCCCCGTCGAAATGCACCTGTACCAGTTCGGTCCGCACGGGGTCGGTCTCGCCCCCGGCGATCCCGTGCTGTCGTCGTGGAAAGACCGGCTCCGCGACTGGCTGCGGAGTTCAGGGTTTCTGGCCGATGTCCAGCGGGCAGCAGTGGAAGGGACGATCAAGGTCCAGGGGGAACCGGTCAATTGGGGCCAGTTGCAGTTCATCCCCCCCACCGAGCATCAACCGGTCGCCTTCGCGATGGTCCGTCGAGGGAGCTTCAAACTCGATGCGGCCCATGGCCCGGTCGTGGGCAAGGTTCGCATGAGACTCGTGACGATGGGCGATGTTGTCCCGCATCCCACGACCAATGACAGTGCCTGGGTCGGATCGGACCCCGGTCGGGAAATCGAAATCAACGCTGCAGGTAACAAGCTCGAACTCGACCTCGACGAGAAATAGCTCTCTTGAACCGAGCCGCAAGCGTCAGCGCCCGGAGCCCGCTCAACGTTTGCGTTGTGGACTTGTCGCCCGCGTCGGTTTTTGACACGCTCGTGTTCACACAATCCAATTTCGGCGGAAGGAATCGCCATGCCTCAGAATCCAGTGACAGTCGGGACAGCGGAGTGCGGAACAAAACGGCCGTTGTTGTTCATCGCCGGTCCGTGCGTCATTGAAAGCGAAGAACTCGTCCTGCGCGTGGCGGAGACACTCGCGGAACTCGCCGCGAGCCGCGGTTGGCAGATCATCTTCAAGGCGAGCTTCGATAAGGCGAACCGTACCAGCGTCGACAGCTTCCGCGGGCCGGGACTCTCGAAGGGTCTCGCCATCCTGCAGAAGGTGAAGGATGTCACCGGTCTCGAAGTGACGACCGATGTCCACGAACCACAGCAGGCGGGACCGGCTGCGGAAGTCTGCAAGATCGTGCAGATCCCCGCCTTCCTGGCCCGCCAGACCGATCTTGTGGAAGCGGTCGCGGAAGCGACGGGGAAGCGCGGCGGTGTGATCAACGTCAAGAAGCCGCAGTTCATCGCGCCGGAGGACATGGTCCACGTCGTCAAGAAATGCGATGCCTTCGGGAACCCGCGGGTCCTCCTCACCGAACGCGGCACGATGTTTGGCTACGGTCGGCTCGTCAACGACTTCCGCTGCATTCCGGTCATGCAGTCGTTCGGTGCACCCGTCGTGTTCGACGCGACCCACTCGGTCCAGATGCCGGGCGGTGCCACGACCGGCGGCAATCGGGCGCTGGTCCCGTTCCTCGCCCGAGCCGCGGTGGCGTGTGGCTGCGACGGGGTCTTCATGGAGACGCATCCCGACCCGGAACGTGCCCTCAGCGACGGTCCCAACCAGGTCCCGCTCGCCGAGTTGCCCAAACTGATGGATCAGCTCTCCAGACTCCGCAGCCAGTTCCTCGAATTCACAGCGTGACTGGACGATGCCTCGGGTGGCTGCTGGCGTTGATTTGCGTGCGCGAATTATCAACCGTCGCCGGCCGCGTGGTGGAGCCGTGCGAGGAGCGCGGGTTGCACGGCTTCCAGGCGTTTGTACTCCAGCAGTTCTGCGGGCATGGTCGCCAGTCCGCGGGCCAGCCGTTGCGACCAGAGCGGTGATTGCAGAACCGTGGTCAGTGCGGTCTGTTCAATGCGGATGCCAAACACGATCCCCCGCGATTCAGGGAGCACCGCCAGCAACTGATCTTCACGTCGCAGCCAGATCGCTTCAGGTGGCGTCTCGGCTGTCGGCGCGGGCAACCCACGATCGGAATGCTGATTCAGCTCCGGCGATGCTGCAACCCCCCAGTTCGAACGGCCGATGCACTTCCCCGGTTTCAAACCAGCGAGCAGTTGATCGATCCGCGCACCCAGGGCAGCATTCAAGCCGGGGACGACCGCGTGGACTACCTGGAGCGTCATGCCGAGCTTGTCCTGCAGTCGCCACGACGACGGAAAGCAGACACAGCCCGCGGCCACGCGAAAGAGACCGTCGGCAGCGCGCTCCAGCAGTACGAAGTCGGCGACCAGCGACGTCCCGAGTTCGATCACCGCCGTTCGCGGATCAGGACTGAGCGACGTATCGGATGACAGTCGCCGGAAGGGAGCCACCCAGTCCCCAAAACTGGCAATCAGGCCCGCAGCTGGTCTTGGGGCGGCCACATACGGATCGGGATCGGAGGTGAGCCAGGCCCGCCGTTCCTGCAACGCGTCCGCATCTTCTGGGGTTGGCGTAAAGAACTCCGCCGCACTGATCGGCATCAACCCGAGACTGAACCGGTAGTCCTCATCCGGCAACGCGCGCAACGGATCCATGACATCGCACCACCGAGATAGATGACTCTCCGCCAGTTGAACAAGAGACAGACAGGAATGTCTGTCCCACTGAAAGGCAGGTCTTCTGTAAAAGGCAGGTCTTCTTGGAGTTTCGGGGGGCACAGACATTCTTGTCTGTGGCCCGGGAGACTTTTCAACTGGCGGCTAGAACGTCCGCTGCACGGCGAACTCGGCGATCTCGCTGAGAATCCGACGAGCACGGGACGGTGAAAGCGAGTTGAGAGCGTTGCGGGCTTCCGTCGCCAGCGTCATGGCGCGCTGATGGGCGTACGCCATCGCATCGCTCCGCTCGAGGTACGGCTGCAGTTGTTGCCGCGCCGTCTCATCCGGATGCAGGAGCAACTGCCGAATCGCCTGCCCATCGACTTCGTTCGCAGTGGCCAGCAACCGGATCAGCGGGAGTGTTAACTTCTGCTTCTGCAGATCAGAGCCGAGCGATTTGCCCGTCTTGTGTTCGTTCCCGACGAGGTCAAGCACGTCGTCGGCAATCTGGAAGGCGAGTCCCAGCTTGCGGCCGTAGCTTTCAAGAGCCAGCACCGTTTCCGTCGGGCAGTCGGCGTAATAGGCTCCCAGATGACCGCACAACGCCGTGAGCTCGGCGGTCTTGCCATCAATGATGCGGAAATACGCCTCCTCGGTCAGGTCGAGGTTGCCCCGTTCCTTGATCTGCGAGAGTTCCCCCTCACAGACGATGTTCGTTGCCCGCCCGATCAGGCGGCAGGCGTGCGTCGTGTCGAGCGAACTCGCCAGGTGGAAGGAATGCGTGAAGAGATAGTCGCCAAAGAGGACGCTGGTTTCGTTGTTCCAGCGGGAGTTGACCGTCGCCACGTGCCGCCGGGTCGAGGCTTCATCGAGCACATCGTCGTGAACCAGCGTGGCGATGTGGATCATCTCGACGACGGCAGCGAGCGTCCGGTGTGCCGGGCGAATCCCGCCACAGGCTTCGCCGGTCAGCAGCAGCAGCATCGGTCGGAGACGCTTCCCCCGAAAGCGGGTCGCGTGCTGGAGAATATCGCTGACGTAGGGGTTGGACGAGGCGAGTTCTGCTTGCAGAATCTCTTCGGCCTGCAGGAGATCGCGGCCGATGACTTCTTCCACCCAGGAGAGAACCGGAGCGACTTTAGTCGCCGCATCGCCGGTGGTGTGTTCAGACATCACGAATCACTCATTTCGCGCAGGCGGGGATCGTCCTTGCAACCGTGGACGGAACCGTCGAGGCTTGCCCGACATTCGCGTCTGATGAAGGAACCGCGAACGCGTCGACAAACATAACAGGATAGTCGAAACCCCACAGAATCACCAATACAGGACGTCGAGCATTTTCGCCGGATGCGTCCGGATGATTCGACGCATCCCGATTTCCTGAAATGAGTTGCAGCACCGCTAGCCAGCTCATCAGGAACGGGAGTCTACTACCGTGTTGGCAGGCGGCTGGGTTGTGACTGCTCCAGGACACCATGAGTCGAGCACTGTCGGGACCGGAGCATCGCTCGACTTCTCTTACCCGCATAGGTCATGGGGATCAGGAGAGTTGGCAGGTATCCACGTTCCGTGAATTGCGACCGAGACGTTCACGCGGTGATTTCGGCCACGTGCAGTTGCGTGAAGTCGCCGGCGTTGATGTTGAAGTAGATTCGTTTGCCGTCGGCGCTGAAGACGGGGTGCGGGTGGTTTGGTCGCCAGGACCTGGCACCGCGGTTACCAATGAACTTGTGCAGCATCTGGTGACGCTCCCCGCGCAGGTCAGCAACCATGACCCCCCATTCTCCGGGCGGTCCGCCGAGTGATTCGGTGAGGCCGTCTTTCACGAAGAGTTTCCCCTGTGGGCAGATCGCCAGATGCTCGCCCCGCAGCACAGGGACATTTGCGATGCGACCGATCGGGCCTCCATCGGCATCGAACAGGATGTTCCCCATTTCCAGCCAGTGGAACGAATCGGGGTGCCATGCCGGATGACCCCACTTGGGCCGCATGTGCGTGAGCTTCCCGGTCTGCAGATCGAAAAAGACGATCCCCTGCCGATGGCTGGCGGCTTTGGACATGAAGTTGTCGCCGCCGTTGCCGGCTGACATCTTGAAGAAGACGCGGCGGTGATCGGGGCTGATCGTCGGGAACGCGATCGACGTCGGTTTCCCCTGGAATTCCTGGGCGAGCCAGTCGCCGTACTGTCGTTCGACTTCCTGAATGGAACAGGGAGTCTGCAGTGCGTTCGCTTTCAGGTCGAAGAGTTCCAGCCCGCGATGTTCGCCAGGATTCCAGTGGGGTCCGTAGACGGGCAGGAGATGCCCATCGCCCCGACCGAAGGCCAGTTGCCGGTCTTCAGCGACAATCTTCTTCTCGCCCGATGCGACATCAACGACGACCACGCGCCAGCGTTTGTCGACAACCTCATGGTAGGCGACCGCCGTTCCGTCCAGCGTCCATTGCTGGAGCGCCACACGGTGGGCGTCCTCGGTGTGGACTTCGTCGGCCAGGACGGTTTCGCGCCCAGTCGCCCGATCGAGCACGCGAACCTCACCGACGTGTCCATTCGCGGCGGTCGACGTGAAATACACGATGCGCCGTCCATCGGGGCTTTCTGGGTTCAGCAGGTAGTAGGTGTGAACGGTGTGCCGCTGCTCCTGTGGCGAGACGGGGCGGATTGTGACGCCCGAACGCCAGGGAGCCACCGGGTCGTCTGTTCCTTCGGCTGCAGAGAGGGAGCGTCGACTGCCCCACAACCCGGCTGATGCAACGGCAGCAGATTTCAGAAAGGATCGACGGCCCAGGCGATTGCACATGATGACTCATCTTCTGCAGAAAGCCCCATGCATGGGGCGGAGGTCAGCTTCCAATCGAACGCACGACCCGGCGTCAACGCCGGGCCTCATCGATAATCGCTGCAGGTAGTCTTCGACTGGCTTCCAGTGTGCCAGAGTTCCAGAGGTCCGCACGGTTCAGGACGAAGTTGCCGTTGGTGTCGTGGGACAGGGTGTGATGGTGGCACTGCGGCCACCGCTGCGCCACATCGCCTCAGCGATGTCTGCGGAAGCCGGGTCGAGGCCCGAGGCGCGCAACTGGGCGACAGCAGCGTCCAGGTCATATTCCACGCGTCGCAGTGAAACGCGACCGTCTTCGATCACGGCATACGCGGCCCGTGGATCACCATCCCGCGGCTGTCCGACGCTGCCGGGGTTCACCAGCTGAGTTTTTCCGAGGCGGAGATGGAGCGGGAGATGCGTATGTCCGACACAGACAAAGTCAGCCTCAATCCCGTGCAACCGGTTCTGCCAGGCTGCGGGATCGTCTGCAAGATATTCGTCCATCGGATCGCGCGGCGTAGCATGCACGAGATGAAAGGATTGACCGCCGAGGACGACGGTCTGGGTGACAGGAAGCCGCACGAGAAATTTGTAATGGGTCGAATCGAGAACCCGCTGATGAAGTTGACGTGTGGCTCCCGCCAGCTGACGGCAGCCGCCGCCGTTTGCAGCGGGGACCCGTTGAGCGGTGGAGTGGTCGTGATTGCCGCGGACAGCGGCATGACAATGTTGGCGGACCCATTCGATACACGGAACGGGATCGGTCCCGTATTCGACGAGGTCCCCGAGAAAGAGGCACGCATCGAACGTTTCCCGGATCGACGACAGTGCGACCCAGTTCGCGTGGATGTCAGCCAGCAGCAGGATTTTCACAGGCCACCTCGTGCGGCATCGGCTGCAGCGAACTCAATTCTGTGAAGCATGCGGAAGTTCTTGCGAACGGGGACCGGGAATGCGTTATAATCAACCCCCGCCCCGGTGGCCAATTCGGAGCGGTTGATTCTCAAAAAACGCGGGGAATCGCCACAGGGGTTTCCCGCGGATGATGGATTGGGTGATGGGCTCCTGACGGCAGGATCGAGGTGATGGAACCAGAAAAAATCGCCCAGTTGACGATTCGGGAGAAACTCCGCGATTGCGAACATCTGGCGCGCGATCTCGGTGAGCATCTCCAGCAGAATTTTCTGCCGAAGATCACGGAACTCCAGAGCCTGGCAGTCCCCAATCTGCAACAGGAAGAGCGCGTCGCGGACATCAGCATTCGGAACTCGGCTCAAGCGGTCCTGGAAAGTGAACGGTTCACCGCCCGTCTTGATGAAGATTTGATCGCCTACGCCAAGTCCATTCTACGCGATGCCGCGACGATCCCGGCATCACCGAAGTAACTGTTGGGCCGCTGCGCAGTTCGATGGCCCTCTTCGCCGCGCATGTGCTGTTCTGCACGGCTTGAGTCGACTCGGACGAGATGTCGATGGATCCGGTGCTCACTCAAATCCTGAGTAGATCCTGGGGCTGACCGACACTGAGACTGCTTTCAGAGATGGTCGTCGCGTGCTCCAGGATCCGCTTATCACGCGGTGCGTGATCGCGACTCTGGAATTGCGCAGCGATCCCCGCCTCATCAATTTCCGGGATGTGCATGTCCAGTCTTTTTCTCACCCTTCTGGACGCAGATTTCAAATC
The DNA here is from genome assembly GCA_044229335.1 of Planctomycetaceae bacterium. Lineage (GTDB taxonomy): Bacteria > Planctomycetota > Planctomycetia > Planctomycetales > Planctomycetaceae > DSVQ01. The sequence goes on from JBGATC010000006.1 coordinate 67,476, forward strand.
CAGCGAGTGTTGTCTTGCGTACGTAGAATGTGGATGCGAGCGATCCGCACGGCCGATAAGATGGGGGCGGGTGTACAGGCAGAGACCGGCCTTCGAGACGCCAAGTTCTCCTTAACGGGTTCATGGGATGGTACTTACGCCTGCTGGAGTGGCAGGGAGGGCTTGGGAGTTCCTAGGGACCCGATGTGCATGAAGAACGTGCAAGGCTGCGGATTCTGGTTGACCATCACAACCCCGCGGGCGATACTTGCCCGACATCTCTTTCGAATCGCTCGTCCTGCAAATCATCAGAAATCATTGAACTTTCGTCACATGAAGAGCGTCTGTCCGATCGCTTCCTGCCAATCGGTGCGAAATTTGCCTGCACATGAGGTGGGGACGATCGAAACCGATCATCGGTCTGCCTGATCACTGCGATTGAGTCACTGGTGCGATTGAGTCCTTGGTGCGATTGAGTTACTGGCAAGCACGAATGCCGAGCACCGCTTCCCACGTCCGAATAGAAACTGGTTCGCAAAGCGGGACTGCGCTCCCGTTCGGTGGACCGGGTCCCGGTGCGCGCGAATCGAATACGGTCCTCTCTGCACCACGCCGGGCAGGTGACGAAGTGTCGCCGACCGAGTTGCCCCCCGCGTCGAGTGAACTGGCAACGCGGCTTTTCCCCGGTCAGTCCGCCGCGGCTCCCGATGCAGTCGGGGCCTTCGAGGGGGTCGTGATCGGCCACTTCGCGCTCGATAAGCGGATCGGAACCGGCGGCATGGGGACGGTCTTCCTCGCCGAGGATGAACGTCTGCAGCGGCCCGTGGCGCTCAAAATTCTCGCTCCGTCGCAAACCGCTGATCCGGCGGCGGTCCAGCGCTTTCAGAATGAAGCCCGCGCCGCGGCCCGGCTCGATCATGACCATGTCGCCCGCGTCTTCTACTATGGCGAAGATCAGGGCCTGCATTACATCGCGTTCGAATATGTGCAGGGGGTCAACCTGCGGGACGTGATCCGCCAGCGCGGCCGCATCGAGCCGGCGGAAGCCGTCAGCTACGCGGTGCAACTGGCAGCCGCGTTGTGTCACACCTCTGCGTGTGGTGTTGTCCATCGCGATATCAAGCCCTCGAACATCATCATCACTCCCCAGGGGAAGGTGAAGCTCGTCGACCTGGGACTGGCCCGCAAGGAAAGTCTCGAAGAGTCTGCTCAGCTCACCGTTGCAGGCACCACGCTGGGAACGTTCGACTACATCGCTCCCGAACAGGCGAAAGATCCACGCAACGTCGACGTCCGCAGCGATATCTATTCGCTGGGCTGTACCCTGTATCACATGGTCACGGGAGTTCTGCCCTTCCCGGAAGGGACCGTGCTCCAGCGATTGCTCGATCATCAGGACAAGGAACCGCCCGATCCGGCTTTGAAAAATCGACGGGTTTCCGTGGCCTTCTCGGCCGTCATCCGCAAGATGATGTCCGCTGACCCACGTCGACGGCACCACTCGGCCGAAGAACTGCTGCGGGACCTGCTGGCGGTGGCCGCAGAACTGGGCCTGCAGGCCGTTCCCGCTGACTCGGCGGTGATGGCTGCGTGGCGACCCGGGGCGGCAACCTTCTGGCAAAGTCACGGCCCCTGGATCGTCGCGATGAGCTGTCTGATCGTTGCGGCGAGTGCGCTCCAGCTCTTTCCCGGATTGTTGCAGCGGCTCGCATCAGAGCCCAATGCCCAGGCAGAGATTACGCTTCCCCTGGATGCACACCAGGGCGAGTCGCCACGAACTCCCGCAGTGGCGACCCTCCCTTCCCGCGTGGTCATCTCGCCCGAAAAGGGTGCTCCAGGCGATTCACTCCCGATTGGTCCGGCGGTGGCGATCAAGCCTGACACGGGAACTGGTCCGCGCGAGTTGCAACCCATACCGCTTGATGGGGATTGGCCGCCGAGCCTGGCTGGGACAAGCAAATTTCCGACGCAGCCCTTCGAAAACGGCGTGCCTCTGATCTCGAATCCGCTCATCGCTCCGTCGACACTGGCAGAGAACGATGTTCCCAGCCCGTTCAAGATGGAGACACCGCGTCCTGCCGGAGCGGAATCGGTCGCAGCCTCCGGGACCAACCCGACGGTCACGCCGGCGGTTGTTCCGGAAACCGTCTTGGAATCCGCTGGTCCCTTCCTGATCGCCGGAACCGGGAAGAGTTACCCGACGCTGGAAGCAGCGTGTGCAGACGCCCGTGATCAGGCCAGCATCGAACTCCACTTCGACGGCCGTTCGCCCCAGGTGATCCGTCCGTTGCGGATCGTGCAGAAGCGGCTCACGATTCACGCTGCCCGCGGACGTCGGCCGATCCTGGTCTTTGCTCCGACCGATCAGGTGGTCGACGCCAGTCTGACACGGATGCTGACGGTGATGGGGGGCGCGCTCACCCTGCAGAATGTCGGACTGGAACTCCGCGTGCCGGAACACGGCGGCACCCAGGGTTGGACCCTCTTCTCGCTGATGCGTTGCGATCGGTTGAAGCTGTCTGGGGTCACTGCGACCATCATCAACCCGCGTCGGCATCAAGCGACCCTGATCGAAGTCGTCCCCCCGCTGGGCGAGAGCATGGCACGCATGGGGACGATGAAAGACGGAGCCCCCGTCGTTCCCATGGAAGTCCTGGTCGAACGGAGCATTCTGCGAGGCGAAACGGCCGGGATTCGACTTCGTGAAAACGTGCCGCTGCGAATCGAGATCGAGCAGTCACTGGCCGCGGTTGCCGAGTCGATGCTGCTGTCGGAGGCGACACTGGGGGGGATGCAGATCCCGGGTCGCGTGACGGTGCAGTTGACGCAAAGCACGCTCTTCTTTGGCTCCGGGCTGCTGCATGTCGCGTCGAGCGAAGATCTCTCCGGACGCCCAGTTCCCATGGAAATCACTGCCCGCCAGTCGATCTTTTCCTGCCCAGCCGACAAGCCCTTTATTGAGCAGCATGTCGCGCTCGAGAGTATGGAGAACCGGAAATCGCTCGTCTGGATAGGCGACGGAAATCTGTTCGACGACGTGCAGACATTGTGGCTGGTGATGGCGACCGCGGGGAATACGCCGCCTCAGCGGTGGGACTTCACCGCGTGGCGAACGTATTGGGGACAGGGTGAAACGACCGGAGCCGCCCAGTTGACGATCCCCTGGGTCCGTCCCTGGCGAAAGACCGCCTGGTCAGAAATCACCCGGGATGATGCCCGGTACGAGACGCTACCGGACACAACGTCCGTGATGATCGATGCCCTGCCGGGCGTGCTGGTCGAAATGCTTCCGGGCGAGCCGCCGGCAGTGGTCCCGACGGTTCCCAGCACGTCACCCACAGTCGCCCCACCGCTCTAAGGGCTGAACGGAATGACCCGACCCGGCGTTTATTCCGGACCCGATCGAAGATCCATTTCGAACCTCTGCATGACCGTCTCTACGCGGTGACAGAGTGCTCGATTCCCGCGATGCAGGCGTCATGCGGGTGGATCGCTACGCAGCAGTTTTGCTGGTGCGAATTTCGCCGTTCTCAGCGATCTCATCAAACCGGACCGACATCCGTTTCGAGACGCCGGACTCTTCCATCGTCACGCCGTACAGCACGTCGGCCACGATCATCGATCGCTTGTGGTGGGTGATCATGATGAACTGCGTCGTGTTCTGGAATTCGCGGAGCACGTTCGCAAAGCGGTCGACGTTCGCTTCATCAAGCGCAGCGTCGACTTCGTCCAGAATGCAGAACGGACTCGGTTTGGCCTGGAAGATCGCCATGATCATGGCGATTGCCGTCATCGTTTTTTCACCGCCGCTTAAGAGCGACAGGCTGCGGAGTTCTTTCCCCGGCGGACGTGCTGTAACTTCAATCCCGCATTCGAGGATGTCGTCCGGGTCTTCGAGCACGATGTCCCCTTCCCCACCGCCGAAGACTTTGCGGAAGAGGTGCTGGAAATTCGTCCGGATTGTCTGGAACGTCTCCGCAAACAGACGCTTACTCTCCTGATTGATGCGGCGGATAATGTCTTCGAGTGTCGCCTTGGCTTCGACGAGGTCCTGCAGTTGACCGCTCATCAGTTCGAACCGTCGTTCGAGCTGCTCGAGGTTTTCGAGGCTCTCGGTATTGATGTGCCCCAGCAGCTTCAGCTTGCGTCGCAGCCGGGCGACGCGGGCTTCAAGTTCCGGACGCACATCAGCGAATGAGGCATCGCTGGCCGAGAGTGTTCCACGTGGCTCGTCATCGTCCCGTTCGCTGGTCTCCACGGAGGAATGCTGCTGAGTCCGCCAGAGCTGCCAGGCGGAGACCCCGCTGGTACTGATCTCTTCCAGTGTCTGCTGGTATTCCTCGTGAATCCGTTCGTTCAACGTTGTCAGCTGATGCTGCAGTTCGCGCTGGCGGATTTCGTCGGCGTGCCGTTGCTCCTGCAGTTCCCGACGTTCGCGGCGGAGCCGGAGTTCCTGATCGAGGAACGCACTGCGGCGCTCGCGGAGTTCCGCACGGCTGGCTTGGGCGGCCTGGACCTCCTGCTGCAGTCCATCGGCTAGACGATACGATTCCGCCAGCAGAGAGCGAGCATTCAGCAGTTTCAGGGCGAGATCATCCCGCCGCTGTTCGGCGACGACGATCCGGCGCTGGCCTTCTTCCGCCTGCTGCAGCCGCTGGGCGTATTCGTTGTTGAGGCGATCCCGCGCGGCCCGGGCAGTTTTCAACCGTTCGGCCTGCTTCACGAGATCGAGTTGCTCAGTCGATTTCTGTTGTTCAAGTCCTTGCGCCGCCACACGGGCGGTCTCGTAAGCAAGTTCGGCGGCAGTGAGTCGTTCGGTCGTGGCGAGCGCTCCGGCCTGGGCCGTCTCCAGTTGGGAATTCGCAGCCGTCCATGCTCCGCGGAGCCGTTCGATTTCGTCGGTACCCGATTGAATCTGGGCGGTGATTCGTTCGGCTTCGCGTCGGTTTCGATCAGCTTCCTGATCGGCAGCGTGCCAGACCGTCAGCGCTTCAGTGACCTGCTGCTGGAGGCCTTCGAGTTGAGCGACACCCGCAGCCAGAACCGCCTCTTCCGCAGCCAGACTCGACTGGAGCTGTTCGCTTTCGGTCTCCAGCAACGCGACTTCACGATCGAGTCGCGCGAGATCATTGCGGATGCGACGCAGCTCACTTTTCCGCGACAGCATCGACGACTCGCTGCGCACGGTGCCTAACTGCAGTGCACCGCTTTCATCGAGCAGTTCGCCCTGGCGTGTCACAAAGCGGGCACCACGTCCTGCTTCGGCTGCAAACCGGATGGCGGTCGCCAGAGTGTCGACAATCCACGTATCAGCCAGCAGAATCTCAGCGAGTCCGTTCACGCCATGTTCGGAGGTGACGAGCGAGTCGGCTCGACCAATGATGCCTGGTTGTCCCATGAGATCGAGTGGCGGTCGCTGAGCCACCCGCAGATGAATCAGTCGGTCGTTTTCCAGATACGCCGGCCAGGGTTGCGTGAGGCTGCGATCGGGGACCGCGATCAAGCCGACGCGGCCGGTCAGCACGGCATGTCCTGCCGCCAGGTAATCGAGCAGCGGCTGATATTCGCGCAGCACCAGCATCGAGGCCCGCGGTCCCAGCGCCACTTCCAATAACCCGGCTTGTTCCAGGTCGACATCGAGGAGTTCCGCCACGCTGCCGATGATCGAATTCCACGGCGAGGTCGGCGTCGTCCGGGCACGATGCAGGAGTTCTTTTACTCCCAGCCCGAGTCCTTCCTGACGGAGTTCCAGATCTTCGAGGATCCCGCGCCGGGCGATCGCAGCACTGCGAGATTCGCGCATGCTCGACAACCGTTCGCGGAGCTGAAGACCACGAGCGGTCCATTCCTGGACACGTGCGGTCACTGCCCGCTGGGTCGTCTGCGCCTGTTCCTGCCTCTGCTGCAAAAGCTCGTAGTGTTGTCGCAGTTCCTGACGACGTTCCTCGGCGTCGGCCAGTTCTTCGCGCAGTTCATCCCAGCGACCGGACAATCGACGCTGAATGTCATCGACCGCGTTCTGTTGCAGTTCGATCGACGCGACCGACTGTTCGGACTGTGCGAGCGTCTTCTGGGCCGCTTGTTGATCACGACGGGCGATTTCCAATTGTTGACGTGCCTGCTCGACCGCTGCCGAACTGGCCTGCAGTTGACCATCCTGCTCATGGAGTCGGGCACGAAGTTGATCCGACTCTGCGGCACAGACAGCCAGGATGTCATCCTGCTCCGCAATTGCAGCAAGTGCTTCCTGCACGCGACCTTCCAGCGTCCACCGCTGTTCGCGTAACCGTTCAAGTTCTCCTTCAAATTCCGCGTGTCGAGCCGATTGAAACTGCAGACTCGCTTCCTGACTGGCAACCTGCTCACGGTTCTGGCTGGCCCGTCGTTCCGCATCGCGCAGATTGTCATCCAGCACGGCCAGCTCGCTCTCGAACTGGGAAGCCGCACTGTCGCTGGTACGTTGTTCCGCGGCGAGGACTTCCAGCCGTGCGGCCGATTCCGTCAGCCGCTGGGCCAGGACCTGCGTCTGCTCGGTGATCGCCCGGTAATCGTCTGCGGCGAGTCCCAGCCACCACGTTTTCAGTTCTTCGCTGAGGGTCCGGTACTTGACCGCTTTGGCAGCCTGTCCGCGCACAGAGTTCAGTTGCGCCTCGACTTCATCCACGATGTCGGTCAGGCGTTGCAGGTTCTGCGCGACGCGGTCGAGTTTCCGCTGGGCTTCCACGCGCCGCGATTTGAAGCGGCTCACGCCGGCCGCTTCCTCGAAGACCAGCCGTCGATTCGTCGGATTCGCCTGCAAAATCTGATCGACGCGTCCCTGCTCGATGATGCAGTACGCCGCGTTCCCGGCCCCGGTTCCGAGGAGCAGATCGCGAATGTCTTTCAGCCGCGCGGGTGCCCGGTTGATGAGATACTCGGCATCGCCACTGCGGTAGATCCGCCGGCCGATGGTGATCTCGCTGGCTTCAATCGGGAGGAAGCCGCTCGCGTTGTCGATGGTGAGAAAGGCTTCAGCGTAATTGCACGGCTTGCGGGCAGTCGAGCCGTTAAAGATGACGTCGGTCATGTCGCTGCCGCGGAGACTCTTGGCGGATTGATCGCCGAGAATCCACTTCAGTGCGTCGACGACATTGCTCTTGCCGCTGCCGTTCGGTCCGACGACGCCGGTAATACCCGCAGCGAAGTCGAACCGGATCCGGTCCGCGAAGCTCTTGAAGCCGTAAAGTTCCAGGGCCTTGAGCATCGCCTTGCCTTCACCCCGCCGCATCCGTACGGCGGGGTTGTCGTGATCCGGGATGTGATCGAGAAACGTTACTTGCGGTTCCAGCCCCAGAGATTCCAGAAGCTCCGTGGCTTCTCGGTCTTGGAAGGTGGCATCGGCTCCGAGCCGGGTTCTTTGGTCATCGCTTTTTCCGGGACGCTCGCCATCCCTTTCGGGGTGGCCCCCACGGCCTGGGCCTGCATCCCGTCATTGTTCTTGAATTGTGCGTCTTCCTCGGAGCGGGGGAAGATGTTCGGCGAGAGATGTTCGCGACCGACTTTCGCCTTCGAACCCGGTTTCGTGTTCTGTGCCGGTCGCTCATAGATGCGGCCCGATTCCGGGAGCGCGTCGTTTTCGAGTTTGGCTTCGAGATTCCGTTGTTCAGCAGCCTGCGCGAGCATCTGCACGATGTCGGGATAGGTCGCTCCCAGTTCATCCGCAGCCCGCAAGACATCCGCCACGCGCATCGAGACATCACGGCGTTCATCGGGTTTATTGGGGGCGAATTTCACCAGGGTGACCTTCTCGTTACCCGGTTGTGCAGTGATGAGAATCTTTCGCCCGGCCGAGAGAACCAGCGGCGGAACAAACTTCTGCTCGGCTCCGAAGAGGACGACTTCCGGTCGGGTCCGCAGTGTGCAGTGCGTCAACGGTTCGCCTTTGGTCTGCAGGACGTGCAGCATCCAGCCGGCCTTGATTTCGGATTTGTCGATTTCGGCCCCTTCTTCGAGCTCTGGCAACCCCATCGGAACTCCCCGGATGAACGGGTCATTCTTGTCGAGCGTCCAGAGCGCACGGAACGCACCGTAGCGGGTTTCCGCACTCGGCTCGCTCATCAGATCACGCAACAACAGATGCGACTGGGCATCGTCGACGGTCGACATCCCAGCGAGGGCAAACACGCGAAACGCCCGCTCATTCTTCGCCGCTTCCGCCAAAGCGGGGAGTCCCTCGGCATCATCGAGATAGGCGAGTGCGAGCGCCGAATGGAAGCGGACTTCAATCAACGCCGACTTCAACCCGACTTTCAGAATCGGAATCGAATCCTTGCCGATCGCTTCGAGTTGCAGTGCGGCCCGATCGGCAGTTTCCCCGACAAGGAGTTCATCATGCAGGCGTTGCATCCGCACGCGCTGCCCGACGGGTGTTTCGCGGAAGGCGATATGCCGGATGACCTGCAGATACCGTGGATAGTTGTCTTTGTACCGCGGATGGACATCGAGCGTGAGTTTCTGGTCGGTCTTCGCTTCGGCCATCGGCTTCTTGATGCCGTGCTTGTCGAAGTGATGGAACCGCTTGCCGATCGCTTCGGAAATACGAGTCGAGTTACGAATGCTGCGGTATTCATTCCGCAGGTGAATCGCGAGTTCACGTTCCTTCAACACGAAGCCTCCGCCCAGCACGCGGCCTTTTTTCTGCAGCCGTTCTGCCGCGGCGCTGCCATTGCTGGAACCAGTCCCTGCGAGCAACAATGGTCCCGAGGCGCGGGCATACGGGTGTCCCTTGAGGACCCCGCGACCCGGCACAAACGCCTGCTCGGTGAGATATGTTTCCAGCAGCCAGCCGCCGTTCAGACTGGTCACTTCAGATCCATCCGGAGCGATGACTTCCACATCCAGGACTTCCCCCTTCTTCATCAGGGGAGGAAGGTAAGTCCTGACGATGACAAGTGCAGTATCTGGCGATTGAAGCAATGTATTCGGGTTGCGGACACCCCGTTTCTTCATGTCTTCCAAGAGCGCGGTGCGATACATCGACGGAGCCGGATCGCCACCGGTCCCCGACAAGCCCACGACCAGCCCGACCCCTTCCAGCGGGGTCGGTTCGAGTCCGGCGAAGTTCGTGTAATCGCCGACGAGTGGCGTTGTCAGCTCGGTCTCGTAGCCTTTGCGAGGCTGCGGGTTCTCCTCGTCGTCCTCGAATGCAGAGGGTTCAACCGCGGCTCCCAAAGGGATCGGTGTCCAGCGTCCGGTGACCACGGCTGTGGTGACAGCGAAGACACCGAAGACACCAATCCACCACCATCCCGGTTGAATCTTCCGCATGGGACTGCTCCTGAACCCCCCATCAGAATGGAAACGAAAGGCGCGCGGTCCTGGCGCGACCCGGCTCTTCGACCGAGGGGTAGCGGACCGTATGAAAGGTCGGTCGCGCCGGTCAAGACGATCCCCTCTGGTGGAAACCCACGCGTCTCGGTTTCCTTGCCCTTGTGCACACCGGGATTTCCGTCGCGCTGGCAGATTCGGAACGACACGCCGTCGCTTGAGCGAAATTGCGGAAAAAAATCGGGAGCGGCGGAATACGCCGATCCCGGCAGCGGAACATGCCGACGCTTCCACGGACAACCCGTCTTGTTGTCGCCGTGTGCATTGTCCCGGGAACTCGATGAACGAGGTTGAGCCACTCGCCGCTGCCCCGTCCCGTTGGACGCAATTTCTGGCGGCGGTGTCGTCGTTGGGCTTCTGGTCGTTACTGCTCGTCGCGGCGGGATGTTTTGCCGCAGTGACTCTTGCCCCGAAGATGCTGCAGACGCTTCGACTCCGGCAGACTTACGAGTTGCGTCAGCATCAGCTTGTGGCTCTGGAAGGCGAACTCTCCACGCTGCACCGGGTGATCGATGCGCTCGAACACGACCCGGCTTACGCCCGTGAGATGGCACAGCTCGATCTGGAGAAGCACTCCACGAACGAAGATGTGATCCAGGTCGATCCCGAGTTGCGCCTCGATCCGCGCACTGCGACGACAGCCAGTCATGTCTCAACACGACCTCCGACGGACCCCTGGGAGCCGACGCTGGTCGTCCTGGCGACCGACACCACGTTGCGGACCGCTTTGCTCTCCGCGGCGGCGACCTTGCTGCTGGCCGCCTTCACGTTTCTCCACGACGGCAGCCGCTCGATCGGCGTAACTCCCGCCCCGCGTGTCACTTGGCGTGACTTGTGGCGGCGGCGCTATCATTCGTAACCGCGTTCCCACGGCGAGCTTGCGGGTTCGGCAATTTCTGCCGGTCGACGGTTGCGGAATCTGCGGGTCTTGTCCGCAACGGTGCCGTTCTCGGAAAGCTTTTGGGGTTCGCCCGCCGATCTGCTAAACTGTCCCATCTCAGGAGGATCGCAGCGGACCGCCTGATTCCAGGCGACCTGACGGAGCGAACGGATGCCGCTGAAGACTCTCGCACTCGACGAACCCGGCATCAACCTCACGTCGATGCTCGACATTGTGCTCTTGCTGATCATCTTCTTCATGATCGGCACGCAGTTCAAAGACAACGAAAAGCAGTACGATATTCAACTGCCCACGGTCGCTGACGCCACGGCGCTCACCGGCCAACCCGATGAGCTGGTCATCAACGTGACCGCGGACGGTGGCTACATCTTCAAATCGGTGCCACGTTCTCTGACCGATCTGGAAGCCGAGCTGAGAGCCGCGCGCGAACGGTTTCCCGGACAAGGGGTGGTGGTGCGGGGTGATGGCAACGGTCGGTATCAACCCGTCATGGACGTGATGTCGGCTTGTCGCCGCGCCGGCATTCGGAATGTCTCGCTCGCTCATCGAACGGGAGGGACTCCTTGAACAGCGCCTGGTGGGGATACCTGATCGAGATCGTCTGCGGCGGACCCGGTGCTTCAACCGGTGAGATCCTGTTGCGCGGTTCGCTCATCGGTTGCTCGCTGTTTGCTGCGGGGCAACTCCTGACGATGCTCGCCACGCGGTGGGGCGATCAGCACGCGATGGTGAAGTCGTTCGTGCTGTCACTGGTCGTCCATCTGTGCATCGGACTGGGCTGGGCGACCGCCGTGAATGGTCTGCAACTCGCCGCTCAACCTCCTGGCGACGAGACACCGATCCCGATCCGTCAGACACTGCGCGACGATGAGGAGCTTTCACAGCCCGAGCCGGGTGACACGCCAATCTGGTCACAACCTCTCAGCATTCCCGCCCCCGTAGCGACCCGCAGCGAGCGGGCGATGGCCGAAGCCACTCTCCCTGAGGAGCAGCGTCCGTCTGCTGAGGCAGAACCGATGCCAGCGGAACCGGTCCCAGCGTTGCCGACGACGGTCGAAACACCAGTCACACCTCCCGAACGCATGGCCACACCCACCGTCACTCCCGCCCAGACGACCGCAGCCGTCGTGGAAGCCACCCCGGAAGCCACCCCGGTGGAAGCGCGACCGGAAGCCGGTCCCGTCGCTGCAGAACCAACACGCGCAGCCCTCAATCGCGCTCCCTCATCGGATCCGCTGCCGTTGACCGCACCGACCCCTGGGGGTGCCCAACGCACGGCCCCGAATCTCGATCCACTCGCCCAGGCGATCCCCTTGCCGCTCGATGAATCGCCGACGTTGCCGAAACCACTCGGTCCAGCAGCTGAGACAATCGCCCGCAAAGCGAGTCCGGCGGCGATGCCGATCGATGATGGAGCCGTTGGTTCGCCCGCCGATCGCACTCCGTTTGCCCCCACCAATCCCAGCAGCAGTGCGCGGTTCACCCGCGCCGGTTCGCGTGGAACTCCCGCGGAAGCGATGGCGAGTCTCCCCCGGGCTGAGCCGTTCCGACCCAATTTCGATCAGAATCGCGAACGTCTGGAGGCTGCCCGTCGGACGACCGGCAGCACCGACGATGGCGAAGCCGCACCGCTGCGCGTCGTGCCATCAACCACCACGTTTGGATCGAAACCCCAGACCGCTGCGAGTACTTATCGCCTGCGGCGGATCGATCGTCGCAAGGAAATCGCGCTGAAGAACGGCGGCTCGGTCGCCTCCGAAAAAGCAGTCGAACGTGCACTCGACTGGCTCGCCGATTCACAGGAACCGGAAGGTTACTGGGACGCAGACCGATTCGGAGGTGGTCTCCGCGAAGTCCGTCAGATTGATGCGGGCAAGCCTCCCGGTGGTGGCGAAACCGATCCCGGTGTGACCGGTCTGGCGATACTGGCGTTCCTCGGTGCGGGGCATACCCAGGACGAAGGGAACCATATCGCGACCGTCCAGAAGGCGATTGCCTGGCTGATCCGCCAGCAACGCTCCGACGGCTACCTGGGGGGCAAAGCGACCTATTACGACCAGACCTACTGCCACGCCATCTCGACGTACGCCCTCGCGGAAGCCCTCGGCATGCAGCAGGAAGGAGTCACCAATGCTGAACTGCGGGAAGCCGTCGCCCGGGCGGTCTGGTACATCACCCAGACGCAGAACACGGATGGGGGCTGGCGGTATCGAGTCGGTGCTTCATCGAGCGATATGAGCATCTTCGGCTGGCAGCTGATGGCCCTCAAGAGCGCGGAACTCGCCGGGGTGGAAGTGCCGCGCGAGACCAAACAAGGGATGTTGAACTTCCTGCGCGAACGCAGCCGCGGCACGAATGGTGGTCTGGCCGGATACAAAGCGGAGGGCTCACCCACTCCCGCGATGACCGCGGAAGCCCTGTTCTGCAAGCAGATTTCCGGACTGCGGCGCACCAACCCCGCCAGTCAGGAAGCGGTTGCGTACCTCGAACAGCATGCCCCGCGCCTCTCGGCCCCGGATGAGTATTACTGGTACTACGGCACTTTGGCGATGTACCAGTACGGTGGCGAACCCTGGGAACAATGGAACGCCTCGCTCCGCGATAATCTCGTCCGGCTGCAACGTACCAACGGCGAACTGGCGGGCAGCTGGGACCCGGTCGGCCCGTGGGGTCCGGTCGGCGGCCGCCTCTACTCGACGACGCTCAGCGTCCTCTGCCTGGAAGTCTATTACCGCTTCCTCCCGCTCTATCAGGTGACCGGCAACGACTGAGGCCACCTCGATCTCGGTTTGTGAGCGGCAAGGCGGCTTGCCGCCGGTGCTTCCCACAGAACCGGCGGCGAGCGCCTTGCCGCTCAGAGGCTTGCATCTGCTCTGCAGTCCGTCGCCAAGCGGGCGGTTGTCGGTTACAAAAGTCCCTGTCTTGTTGAATCGCAGGGTGGATGCGTTGAGGGAGTCTGTGTGAACGGGTCGGAAGCGTTGCCGCGGATTGCGAATGTCGTGGACTGGCTGCATCTGCGGGCCGATGCCAGTCCGTCGCAACCCGCACTGTACGCTCCGCTCGGGTTCCGCTCGGTACCAGCCACCCGGCGGTATGACGCGCGAACGTTTGGCCAGCTACGGGAACGGGTCGAACGTCGCGTGATCGGTCTTCGACAGCTGACCATCGGCGTCGGCACACGCGTCGCCTTGATGGTCCCCCCCTCCATCGAACTCGTGGAACTGGTCTATGCTCTGTTTCAAGTCGGAGCGGTCCCGGTTCTGATCGACCCCGGGATGGGGCTCAAGAACATCGGCCGCTGCCTCGCAGAGGCAGAACCGACGGTCTTCATCGGGATTCCCAAAGCACACATTGCCCGCAGTCTCGCCGGATGGGGACGGGCGAGCATCAAGCAACTCATCACGGTCAACGGACCCCGCGGCTGGTGGGGCGGTGCGCGGATGACTGATCTGTGGGGACCGTTCGGTTCAACTTCTGTCCCCCGGTTTGCAGCGGAAGACGACAGCCCGGCGGCGATCCTCTTCACCAGCGGCAGCACCGGAGTCCCCAAAGGAGCGGTCTACACGCACGGCATCTTCAACGAACAAATCCGACAATTGCAGACCTGCTTCGAGATCAAACCGGGAGACATTGATCTCTGCACCTTTCCGCTCTTCGCGCTGTTCGCCCCGGCTTTGGGAATGACCGCGATCATTCCGCGGATGGACGCCACCCGTCCGGCGAAAGTCGATCCACGGGAAATCCTGGGGCCGATCGCGCGGTTCGGAGTGACGAACCTCTTCGGTTCGCCCGCGCTGTTGAATCGTGTGGGACGGGCGATGTCGCAGACGGTCCCTGAGAGTGATGTGGTCGCCGCACCAACCTTGCGGCGCGTCCTCTCAGCCGGTGCGCCGGTCGCACCAGCCATCCTGGAACGCTTCACCCGGTTGCTGTCGCCCGGCATCCCGATCTACACCCCGTATGGTGCGACCGAAGCCCTTCCCGTGGCGATCATCAGCAGTCGAGAAGTCCTCGATGAAACGCAGCACCAAACTGCCACCGGAGCGGGAACATGTGTCGGTCGACCGGTCGCCGGTCTCGACGTGCGGATCATCGGCATCAGTGATGAACCAATCGCAGCGTGGGCCGAGTCGCTCGTCCTGCCCACCGGCGCGATCGGCGAGATTGCGGTCTTCGGTCGACAGGTAACACAGGAGTATTTCCGCCGCCCCGATCTGACCGCGATTGCCAAGATTCCCGATGTGTCCCGCGGACGGGTGTGGCATCGCATGGGCGATGTCGGCTACTTCGATGAACTGGGCCGGCTGTGGTTCTGCGGGCGAAAATCACAACGGGTGATCACCGCCGAGCGAACATGGTTTACCGATCCTGTCGAAGGGATCTTCAACGTCGTATCGGGGGTGTTCCGGACGGCGCTGGTCGGGGCGCGGATGCAGGGCGTGGTTCAACCCGTGGTGTGCGTCGAACTGGAGGGGAGCGCGAAGACGCAAGCGAGTGTTGTGGCCGCCTTACGCGAACGAGGGGCGCAATTTGAGATGACGCGGCCGTTGAGGACGTTTCTCGTCCATCCACAGTTCCCGGTCGACATCCGCCACAACTCGAAGATCTTCCGCGAACGACTCGCAGAGTGGGCGACGCGACAGCTGGCGAAGGATGCGACGCGTTCCAAATGATGAAGGGAGGACCCAGGGATCGGAATCCCTGGGCTTCTGGGTTGTGTTACAGGCCGAAGGAGAGGAGCCAGAGCAGCGCGAAGACGCCGAACATCGAGCCGACGATCGTCAGGAACAACCGAGCTGCGCGCCAGATGATCTTCTCCGGCAGTTCATAGCGGCTGGCGCTGTAGACGAGGCTGACGACAGCCGCCAGCGGCATGAGGTAATACGTCACGGTCAGATCACCCAAAGCCAGCAACATCGTCGATTCCTCACGTTTGAAGAACAGCCTGGATCGTTACGATCCGCTTCAAGCCTTGGGGGCGGGCTTCTCATTCGGCTCGTCGCCGAAGCCATATGCCGGGCCTTCAATCGCATCCCAGATGGCGAGGACGTTTAACAGTCCGGCGATCACCGTGAATGCAATCGCGAGGTCGTAGAGTTTCCCCAGGCGACCATGGAGATCCTGCACGGTCGCGGGATCGGCGGGGGCGTTGTAGGCATCGAGAAAAGCGCGAGGGATCGAGCCGCGGATCAATTGTGAACTGGTGGTCGCGTCGTCGGGACTCCGGGCGACATGGCTTTCGAGTCGTCGGCGATATCCGGCACTGATCGGTCGATCGAGGTAGAACCCACCAGCGAGTTCCAGTTCGTACGGCTTCCCATCGAGTGTTCCGCTGAACTTCCCCCGGGTATCAGGAAGATTCCCGGAATGATTCGTTTCGAGTGACAGCGTTCCCTCAAGCCGACCGACGGGACGTTCTGCCGTGGTACCAATTTGCATCAGTTCACCGCTGAAAGCCGCCGTGAGGGGTTCGGGGAGGTCGTACATCGGTCGATTGGTCGGATCGTCGGACCGCTTCGACTGATAGAGAGCGACCAGAGAAGGAAGACCGACCCCGGCCTGAGCGACGTAATTCAGCGTGAGGTTGCGCAGATTGTTTCGCAGCGGCGGCTGATAGACGACCGCCCCTTCACCCAACCGCATACCGCCAAAATAGGCCCCCAGGATGCAGACAAAGTAGAGCCCCCCCTTAAACCAGCGGCCTTGGTAGCAGTGCCCGAGACCGGGAATCAAATAGGCCAGCACCCCCGCAATGATCGGGTTCTTTTCGGTCCACGGGCGACGGCGGACGGGGGGAGCATCAGACATGGCGCGACGGCCTTCCTGCATCAGACGGATCAATTCAAGAACGACGGCTGTCGACGCCGCCCTCGTTCGCGAGGAATGTTAACAGATTCTGTTCGACACCGACCAGACCGGCACTGATCTGGTGGGTCGCGGAAGAGTCCCCGCAGCCAGAAAAGTTTGTCTGGACTCATGTTCCGTCTGCCGCGCGTTGGAGTGCGGCACAGTCGAGCTTGGTCATCGGGAGCATGACGGCCATCACCCGTTGCGCCTGCTCCGCATCACCCCCGCCGAGCCATCGCGGCAGCTGCTCGGGAATGATCTGCCAGGTCAGTCCGAATCGGTCGGTGAGCCAGCCACAACTCAAGGGCTTGCCCCCTTCGCCCAGGGCTTCCCACAGGTGATCGATTTCGGCCTGCGTTGCACATTCGACTGACAACGAGAACGCCTCATTCAAGCGAAAATGGGGACCACCGTTGAACGCGATGAACTCGATGCCTGCCAAGCGGAAGGCGACAGTCATGACGCTTCCGGCGGGCCCTGGCCCTCCCGCGGAGTAGTGGGTCAGCTTCGTGATCGCCGAATCGGGAAACAGCGAACAATAGAGCGCAGCCGCCTCTTCTGCCCGCGATTCGAGCCAGAGGAACGGCTTGATATTCTGCGGCTTCATCCTCATCACTCCACGGGTTTCTCAGAGGGCTTGTCGGACGGCTTTTCTGCAGGTTTCTCTGCGGGCTTCTCTGTCGGCTTCCCAACTGGTTTGTCGGCGGGCTTTTCCGTGGGCTTTTCTTCCGGTGGTTCCGTGGGCTTCTCGGGGGCGGGAGCATCTGGCTTCGCTGTCAGTCGCTTCAGTTGGATTGCGACGGCCGTGCGGCTGGAATCATCGGGAAGCGAAGTCTTCAGGGCGGTGATCGCATCCGGTATCCGCCCCACAGCCAGATAGGAATCGGCCAGCAACTGCCGCGCGCCCCCCAGCCAGCGTCCACCACGGCGGTAACGTTTCAGATAATCGTTGAGACCATCCGCAGCCGAGGGGTACTGCCCGGCTTCCACCTTACAGACGCAGCTCCAGAAAAACGCATCTTCCGCCGCCCGGGCATAGATCGGGGCGAGGCCGGGATCGGGGGGCATCACCACACCAAGTTGCCGCACGGTCACATAATTCGCAATCGCGTCGCTGTAACGTCCCTGCAGTTGCATCGTCCGCGTCTTGAGCTGCCGGAAGGACGGGACCAGCTTCATTCCTTGCGGAGACGCATCACGCGACGGCTCGAAGGGAACCGTCAGCGACAGTTGAGCCGCCTGGACCAACTTGATGTTCGCTTCGTCGGCCATGGCAAAGCGGATCGAGGCTTTCAGCACGTCGTCATCCAGACGAATCGTTTCTCCAGTCCAGTCGGGTGAGGCACTGGCGACACGCTCAAACGCTCCCGGTGTGTCACCCAGCGCTGCGGGTGGGTCGTACAGCACCGCCAGCTGATCGCCGGGGAGCAACTGCTCCAACCGCCAGTGCCGCGGTGCCCAGGCAATGACCGACGTGACATGATGGACTGTCGCCGCTTTCAGTTGCTCGGCATCCGGTTCGTAGGGTTGATCGGACCGGGCTTCCAGACTCTTCAGCCACTCCGGATGTGCGAGGACCTCGGCCAGCGTCGCTGGTGTTCCAGTCCCGTTGTCATCACCTCGGGGCAGCGGCATGCCCAGTCGAAAGTCGAAGAGGTAGACATCCTTGTCGATCGGTACCCCCACGACCCACGCCGGTTCATCACCCGCTGTGCGGAGCACGAGCGTATCGAGCCGTAATTGCCGCAGCAGCTCGCTGAAGACAATCGTCCGGTCCTGCGGACGACCACGGCCGAGAACGACGATCTCATAAAATGTCAGCGCCGGTGCCGGCTCGTCTTCGTTGAGCAGCGTGACGTTGCGACAGACCCAGTCGAACAGCTGGCGGACTTTCGCGAGGTCGCCATCGGTTTTCCCGGTGACCACGCCGACGATATCACTCGCCAGGTAACACCCGCGGATGTGGCGGGCGTCTTCCAGCGTATAGACATCGCGTTCGAGTTCGGTCCGGGCGGTTTTCGGCAGGCGATCGGCCGGGATCGAGGGGGGAGTGGCTCCGGTCGGTTCCAGCTTGGCGGCCCGGACGGCACCCCACCAGTTGTTCAGAATCGAGACCGCATCTTCCGGGCGGGAATCGATCCCCATGTTCTCGGGTTGCAACTGATAGAGCGCGCTTTTCAGCTGGTCCTCGATCTCCGCCACCTGGGCAGAAGCCGCAGCCTTCGCACCGGGCGCCGGACCGGTGTTTGCGACAGGTGTCCGGGCCGGACAGCCCGTCAGGCCCATCAGCCCGAGCGTCACCCAGCCAACTAACCCAACCTTCCGCAAGCGCACCATCACACCGATCCCGCTGAACAGTTCGTGATCACCCGTTCCACGTCCATCCTGAACGCGAACAGGCATCTTACGTCAGCGCAGCCCAGATTTGTGAGCCGACCGGACAGATTTTCCGCAAAGCCGGGAGCAGAAACGGTTCAAGCTCCAGGTTCAGACTCTCATTTTGGCGAGTCGTGCAACAGCGGGGGTGGTCGCCATCTCCGTGAGAAACAGCAAATGTGACTCTGAGTCCCGGAGGGACGGCAGAATTTACCCCCACGCGTCGGCGTTGGGACCACGAAATGGTGTTAATCAACAGCCCCGGAGGGGCGGCAGAGATTGCATTTCTGTCGCCCCTACGGGGCTCGGTCCACTCATCTCGCTGTTCCCGCGGCTCACGCCGCGGGAACAGTTCTGCCGTCCCTCCGGGACTTCGGAACATTTCTGTGACCAGATGCTCCCCGCTCGCAGCGATCAAACCCGAAACCTTCCACTCGGCAGGGAGCGTCAGCGCGACGGTTTCGCGCGCAGCAGGTCCACCATCGCCCGGCCGAGCGCGTCGCCCGTTTCGTAGTAGGTTTCCGCGTTGTGATTGTAATGATAGCCCTGGTTGACCGGTGAAACGTCCGCTTCGCGCCAGTAAGTACGGGTATCCACGCTCTTCACGTTCCCCTTGAAATCGGGATACTTCCCATTCTCGCCATCAACCGCCAGCTGAGCCTCGGCAATCTGCAGCCCCATGCCTTCACGGCCGGGATTCCCGCAACCCGTGGCCAGCACGAACTTCGCCTGCGGCGCATCGAAGTCTTTCCGCAGGGTCTTGATGAGATGCACGAGGTTCTGTTCGTAGCGGCTGGCGAGTGCGGGACTCTGGTCTTTGTGTCCCTGCCACCAGACGAAGCCCGCGACTTCGTAGCCCTGACCCTGATAGCCGGGGTAATACTTCTGCAGGTTCTTCAGCACGGCTTTCGCATGGGCGGTGTCGGCATCGTATTGACGTCCGGCATACCACGGGACCGGTTTGGGCTCGGCTCCCTTCTCCCAGAAGTTCGCCACATCTTTGTAACCCGCGTAGACCTTCCCTTCGTACTCGAAGCGTTCACTACCGGGAGGGAGCAGATCCCAGCCGAGGCTGCGATTCCCGATGCACGCTTTCAATAGCAGCACCGGCTCGTCCAATGCTGTTCCCACGACCTGCCCGAAGCCGAGTTCCGGACCGAACGATTTGTTGGGAACCAGCCATTCGTTCCGGACATCGCCGAACTTTTCCATGTCCTTGTAGTCGACGCCGCGCTGATCCATCACATGGACGTAGCGCACGTCCTGTCGTGGGATCCAGTTGCCCGCATCATCGACGAGGTGCGGGTACTTCCCCTGCTCTTTGACCAGATACTCCAGCGAGCCTTTCGTCTCCTTCGGTCCAACGCGACCAAAGCCGAGCATGTTCGACTGCCCCAGCATGATGAAAACTTTGACGGGCTTCGACTGATCGGCGGGCTTGCCATCGGGACGGGGGAGCACCGCCGGGGCATCGGCAGCGTGTCCCACAGCGGACGTCCACGCGGCGGACAATCCCAGTACCGCGAGTGTGAAGCATGGCAACCACAAGCGGCGGCGTTGCATGAAATGGAGGGGCATTCGATGGAATCCTCGTGATGAATGTCAGGCAAGAGCGATCATTCGAAATCGGGTGACTGACCTGAACTCGAAAGAGTGCGGTGGTCGCCATGTCAACGACACTGGAGCTACTGCGCGGCTTCCTGGCGAGTCACAATCGGCACATAGCCAACTTCCAGACCCGCGGGAGGAGTGACGAGCAGCGCGGGTTCAATTTCGGCGAGTGAACCGATCGTCGGTGGTGGGAGATAATCGCGGTCTTTCTTCCAATGCCGATGCAGCTTCTCGACCCGAGCCTGTAACGCTTCGCGTTCGGCATCGGTCAGATCGGCATTGAGGAGCGCCGGCTGGTCTGCAAAGCGGTACCAGTAGTAGGTCACCACGCTCCCATCGTTCGGCCGAACCTGAAAAGGTCCCGCCACCGGCCCCGGTTTCTTCCAGCAGCTCTCGGCATCGTCAGGGGTGACATAAGCTTCTGCAGGGCCGCGCTTCGGGCGACCAAAGCTGGCCTGGCCAAGGCCCGTTGCAGCAGGAACGTCCTGCGGGGAGACGACGACCCACTCCGGCTTGTTGTTGGGTTTCAGCTTTCGCTGGAAGTACTCCGGCAACGTGATGAGAGCGCCACCGTTCTGCGATTGGGCCTTCGTGACGAGTTCCGCATTCCACTGGAAACCGAACGTCGTCGGATCGAGCGCGACGGGTGTTGCAAACGAAGACCACGCGAGCGGCGCGCGGTCTTCTTTGGCTGATCCGTCGGGATAGATCTTCCAGGTTGCACCACCGCCCCCTTTGAAAGTGTGGACGCTGGCGGCGGCCGGATCGATCGTCCCGTCGGCCGGTGGTCCGCCTTCGAACCAGGCTTTGACCGCGGTCCAGAGGGCCTCTTTGTTGTAAGCCGACAAGCGATGCACCATCGCCGAGCGGCCGTCGTCCATCACGGGAAAGCGGGTCGGCGCGACCCGGGCATACGTTTCGCCCTGCGCATCGACGGCCTGCACACTGGGGACGTGCTGGGTCTCCATCTGCAGAGCTTTGTTCGGCTTGGACGGACGCGAATCGAGGAGAATCCCGGCCCATTCTGGTTTCTCTGCGGTCTCGCGCGACCAGAAGTACGGGGTGAAGAACGTGACCGGACCTTTGAAGTTCTTCGTGTTCAGAAATAAGGTCCATGAGTGATCGCCGGTCGGTACCGGTTTTCCGGCTGTCGTTGCCTTGGCCGCGGTCAGCGGGAGCGGCAGATAACCGTATCCAAAGAGTTGACCCGAAGTCCCCTGTTTGAGGTTTAACCCATCGGGAGGCCAGAGGACCCAGGGGCTGAGTTGAGCGATCCCGTATTTCCCGCGGGGTTGATTCCAGTCGCGGCCCTTGCCGGCTCCGGGACCGTTGGCCCATTCGCTGAAGTTCGGCGCCACGCCCCCCATGATGAACTTCGGAGTCTCGGTCGCAAACCGCGTGTCACGCCACCAGCCAAGCCCCCCTTCGATATCGGAGTAGGGTTCTTTCATCCCTCCCGGTAGCGGCTCGTTCTGGGCATGCATCCACGTGCCAAACAACCCGGTCTGAAAGCGATTTCCCGGATAATCCTTTAACAGCGGCCAGGCCGTCACATAGACCGAGAACCCGGCGTTGTACGACTCCGGAACTTTCTCGTGAGGGACCAGCAGATAGCCCGCCATCTCACCCGTCTGTAGCTTCGCTGCTGGTTTCGTGTTCGGTGTATCGGCTGCGCACACGGGACCCACTGCACTCAGCGCCCACGCGAAGAGACAGGTCAGCCAGCCCAGGATTTTCGTCGTTGCCAAGGAGGACCCTTTCATCATCAAACGATCTCGACCACGCGCGGACCGATCACATCGGCCCGGGGTGTGATCCCCAAACCGGGAGCGGACCCTGTGGTCATGAAGCCGTGCTCACGAACCGGCGCTCCGGTCGCGTTGCTGACGGTGACGTAGCTGTTGAAGTCGGTGCTGGTGAAGCGGAATTCTTCGGGTGTGCTGTGCGCGAGGTGCGCGATCGCCGCCGTCGTGACATCGCCCCCCCAGCTGTCTTCCAGGGTCATCGCGATCCCCATCGAGACGCAAAGATCACGCACCTGGCGGGTTTTGGTCAGTCCCCCCAGCTTGCTGATCTTGAGGTTGACGACATCCATCGCGAGATCGGCTTTCGCCCGGAGCAGCATCTCCAGACCATCGACGTTCTCATCAAGCACGAACGGATGACTGGTGTTGCGACGGACTGCCAGACACTCTTCGTAAGTGAGGCAAGGTTGCTCGATGTAAACGTCCAGATCGCGAACGGCTCGCACCACGCGCTGGGCCTCGTGCTGAGTCCAGCCGGTGTTGGCATCGGCGACCAAGCGATCCGTCGGCTTGAGGATCTGGCGGACCGCACGAATTCGTTCGATGTCCTGATCCGGATCGCCGCCGACTTTCAATTGAAACCGCGTGTAGCCCTGTTCGTGGTACATCGCAACGTTCTTGGCCATCTCTTCCGGGGCCTGTTGCGAGATCGCCCGATACAGCCGAATCCGTTCACCGAAGCGGCCCCCCATCAGCGTGCAGACTGGTAACCCCGTCGCTTTGCCGAGCAAATCCCAGCAGGCGATATCGATCCCCGATTTAACGTACGGATGCCCCTTGAGTGCAGCATCCATGCGGTGATTCAGCAGGCCCAATTCGCGCGGGTCGTAACCAATCAGGTGCGGTCCCAATTCCCGCAAACCGGCACGCACTCCTTCTGCATACGCCGGGAGATAGAACGGCCCCAGCGGGCAGACTTCCCCATAACCGATCAATCCGTCATCGGTCTCGATTCCGACCAGCGTGCTGTCAAAGACGGAAACCGACTTTCCTCCCGACCACTTGTACGATCCTTCGACCAAGGGGAGTTCAACACGATGCGCAAAGATCCGGCGGATTTTCATGTTCAGACTTTTCAGTTCGTCCCGCGAAGAGTTACGACTACGATTTTAGCTGAGCCCAGAGCTGTCCACTTGCACCAGAAACGCACCGATCGATGAAACCGCGCACAACAATGCCGCACGCGGAGACGCATCAGGCTTTCCCGGCGGTCGATGTCAGCCTGCTACAAGCGCTGTTTGATCTGGCACCCGACGTGGCATTTTTCGTCAAAGATGCCGAGGGTCGCTATGTGACGGTCAACGACTCACTCGTCCAGCGGCATGGTCTGAAGCTCAAGTCGGACGCGATTGGTAAGTTCCCGCGCGAGATTTGCCCCGGCGAATTCGGCAGGATTCCCTCGGAACAGGATGCGCGTGTCCTGCGCACGGGGAAACCGTTGATCGATCATCTGGAGTTGCAGTGGTATCGTCCGCATCATCCGGTCTGGTGCCTGACAACCAAACTCCCGATCCGGAATCACGCTGGCGAAGTGATCGGGCTGATTGGCTTCTCACGCGATGTGCGTGCACCGCTCGAACGGCATGAGATCCCCACCGACTTCGCAACGGCCCTGTCCGAGTTCGAACAAGACCCGGCCCGCGAAGTCACGCCCGCGTGGCTGGCACGGCGATCGAAGCTCTCGCCGCAACGACTTGCACGGCTGACGAAGCGGCTCTTCGGCCTGACACCGACGCAGCTGATTACCAAAGCCCGGATTGCGACCGCGTCGCGATTATTGCGTGAGACGAACCTGTCGGTTGCTGAGATTGCGCAAGCCTCCGGCTTCTACGATCAGAGCGCCTTCACCCGCACGTTTCGCTCGGCGACCGGTGCGACGCCTTCGGCCTACCGCAGCCATCACAACGAACCCTAGCAATCTCTCCGGCGCAGCCTTCTTAGCAATCAGCTACGAGACGTCCGCCATCGAAGAGACCCAGCCATCGGTATGGACTGGGCTTCCTGAATACCCCGGCATGGCCGGTTACGGACGAGCGGGGGCGTAGGGCCAGTTCGGGATCGTGGTCGGCGCGCTGTTCGCACCCGGTTGGGCGGGCCAGTCACGTGGGGGAGCTGATGCGGGCCGCGGCGCGGCTTCGGCATTCCCCGGCCATTGTGGCGGCGTCATCGCGGATCCGTTGCCCGGAGTTGTCATGTTCGCTGGTGTCACAGCAGGGGCGTTGCTCCCGGCGTTGTCCGGATTCCATTGAATGGGGGCCGGTGCAGGCGACTGCCAACCGTTCCATGGAGACTGCGGGCCCAGTCCGGAACTCGGAGTATTCCAGTTGGTCGGCTGAATCGAATTCGGCGGAGTCGATCCCGGTGCCGCTGCATTTGATCCTGGGGTCATGTAGTTGGCGTTGTTGACACGCTCGGCTCGCGGATCGCCCGTCGACTCGCCATAGGCCCATTGCACATCATTCGGTAGCGGTGCGGCTGCCGGTCCAGGAGAGACGACCGGCAGCAGACTCCCCGGTCCGGTTCCAAACGCCATCTGGGCCGCCAGACGATTCGCATCCGGCATCGAATTCATCGTGCTCCGATTTCCGTCCGCCGCTTGATACCCGGCCGGCTGAACTTCGGACGGAAATGCTCCGCTTCCAGTGTTGTTGAAGTTCGTGGGTGGCGCAGCAGAACCCCACGGATTCGGACCGGTTCCCGGGGGCATGGTCGCGAGTGGCAGCATCACATTCGGCGGCGGTGCAAATGCACGCAACGACTTTTCAATCGCGGCCTGCTCGGATGCACTCGTCGCTGCCGCGGGATTCGCGGTGTTCGGGTTCCCCTGCCAATAGGCATTCGGACTGATTCCCGGAGCCGCGGGTGTAGCAGCCATGTTCGCCGGTGCTCCCGGAACCGCCGGCTGTCCAGGGAACGCGGGGGCAGAATTTGTTGGTTGAGGTCCACCCAGCAGATTCAGGCCGGACAGGGGAACGGCGTTGTTCGCCGGCACCACTGGCGTTCCCCACGGATTCGGAGTGGTGTTGGCGGCCGGGGGATTCATCGCCGGAGGTTGACCCGCGTAGTTGGCGGTGTTGGCTGGAAATTCAGGAGCCCGATTCGTCGGGAGCGGCGGTGTAAACGGTGACTGGCCGCTTGCCGCCTGGACTGCAGGATCCTGCAAACCCGGTCGGAACTCATTCTGCAAACTGGCTGTCCGCTGACGTTCGGCAGCGATTCGTTCCTGCTCCATCCGCTGGCGCACCTGGTCCAGGGTGAGATTCGCGACCCGTGGATCACTTTCAGCCGGGAATGGAGGCGCTCCACGACGATCGGGTGATGCGTTCGGCAAGCCCGTATCACGCTGGGCGAGGGCCGCGTTGGCAGCCCCTGGACGTCCATTCGGGAAGAGCTGCGCGATGTTGCGTTGAGCTTCGGACTCCGTCCCGGACTGACGGAAGGCCGCCAACGCCTGGTCGTACTTCCCTTGTTTGCCGTAGACGAGACCCAGGTTGCTGTGTGCCCCGCGATGATGGGGGTTCGCTTCCAACGCTTCCTTGAGTTTCCGTTCGCTCTCTTCGAGATTCCCGCGCAGATACAGCGAATAGCCGAGATCGCTCAACAGGTCCGCATCGCGCCGGTTGTACGTGAGCGCCTTCTGATAATGCAGGTCTGCGGTTTTCTGATCTTGCTGCTGATCGGCGATGACGGCAAGCCGGTGATGCGCTTCGCCGTTCTTCTGATCGAGATCGATGATCTTGAGGTACTGTTCGCGGGCTCCGTTGAGATCACCACGCCCTTCGGCAGCGGCGGCTTTCTCCAGCAGTGAGGCGACTCCGTCGGGTTTCGCGTTCCTGGCCTTGTCGAACTTCGCCGCGAGTTCGGGCGGCATCTCGGTCAACGGTGGCGTCTTCTCGGGTTTCGGTTTCGCCCAGGGATTGCCGTATTTCACGCGAACGTCTTCCCCCGGCTTTTCCGGCGGATCGCTTTTCGCGAGGCCGAACCGTGACGAAGAGCATCCGACAGAGAGCGTCACCAGCAGGCCGAGGCCCAACATCCAAACTGTGGTGCGCATTTCAACCGATCCCTGGTTGATGAATGAAACAAACGACAGGCTGCGAGTCGGACGGACTCGTTGACAGGTCGACTGGCGAACGCGGCATCCATGCCGGGTTTGCCAAGCCGGAAAATGTTAAAGTCTGTGAGGATTTGTGTCGAGACGAGCTTTGCGGCTCCGCCCTACCCCGACCGTTGTTGTTGGAACCTCATGCAAGACTTGTGGTTGTGTCTCTCTGCAGTCCTCGCAGGGGCCATTAACAGCGTGGCCGGTGGCGGAACGTTGCTCACGTTTCCGGCGCTCGACCACACCCTGGGAGCAACAGCTGCTGCCGCTGTGACGGCGAATGCGACGAGCACCGTCGCGCTGTTGCCCGGGTCGATTGGCGGCGTCTGGGGGTACCGGCACGAGTTCGCCGGCAGCGGACGCTGGATGGCATGGTTGCTGCTGCCATCCATTCTGGGAGGCATCGTGGGGGCTGCCCTGCTGGTGCTCCTCCCTGCGGAATCGTTCAAGCAGCTGGTCCCGTGGTTGATTCTGACCGCGGCGTGTCTCTTCACTCTGCAACCCTGGATTGCCAGGAAGACCGGGATTGGTCAACCACACGCCGAGCCGAAACGCTCGACGATGATGCTGATCGCCGGATTTCAGTTTCTGGTTTCGGTCTATGGGGGCTACTTTGGCGCGGGAATCGGCATTCTGATGCTGACCGCTCTCGCGATGATGGGCCAGTCCGACATCCACAAGATGAACGCCCTGAAATCGCTGTGCGGAACGTGTATTAACGGCGTGGCCGCGGTGTGGTTTATCTGGAAGGGACAGGTCGAATGGCGCTGGGCTGTGCCGATGGCCGTGGCCGCGGTGATTGGTGGTGTGGGCGGAGCGGTCATCGCCCGCCGTCTTGATCGCCGCGTCGTCCGCGGTGCGGTGATCGTGATCGCCTTCAGTCTCGCGACGTACTATTTCGCCCGGCTGTACGGTCTGCTGGGGTGAAGCGGTCAATGATCTTCCAGCATCTTGGGGAACATTCTGCCAAGATGACTGATCAGCGCAACCGTTGCGGAATCAATCGGGGTACCTAGCTGGCAGCGATGGGGCAAGCATGCAGCTTGGGTCGGGGGATGATCCCGCCGCGGTCGGCCATGCATTTTGGTCTGCACCTGGTATCGGTCGTCACCGGGGAGCTTGCGCCCCGACCGCTGGAAGACGCCTTCCGCCGTTCGTCAGCAGCACAATCTGTCAGCGGTACGGCGCAAGACGTCCGGTCTCTTCGAAGTGGCTGACGGGTTCCGAGTTTCTGGGAGAATCGGTGCGCGTGGACCTACTCGGAAATTGACGGGCAAGACTCTGTCCCCGAGAATCAATGACTCGAAAGTCTCCATCGGCACCGTTTCTATACCTGAAAGCAGCGCATGGCCTCGACCGATCGCTTCGAACCGCAGACACAGGCAGCTCCCGAAAAGAAGTCGGGGGGCTGCCTGAAGTGGTTTCTGATTCTGGGGGGCATTGGCCTGTTCTTTGGCCTCCTCTGCTGTGGGGGCGGTGTGTATGTCACGTACCAGATGAAACCCACTCTCGCCACGACCCCGGCGGAAGTCGACAAGATCGCCATGGAAATTGCCGATCTGCACATGCTTCCCGAGTTCAAGGGGAAGACCGGCATGAAGATGAACATCATGATCATGGACATGCGGATGGCCGACTACGAACAGACGCAAGGCAAGGGACAGCTGCAACTGATCGAGATGGCGATGAAGGCTGCGGGTGGGGCCGAACAGGACGCGCAACTTGAAGCGGAGATGAATAAACAGAACCAGCTTAAATTTCGCTCCCTGGAGGGCGCCGAAGTGAAAACACACGAAATGGAAATCCGCGGCAAACCCGCGAACTTCACAGTCAGCATCGGCAAGGCGGCGGGGACCGACACCGAGTACCATCAGGTCAGTGGCGTCTTCAAATCGAAGAACGGTGTCGCCAAACTGATGCTGGAGGTCGAGTCGGATGCAGTGACCCCGGATGATCTCGATGCCCTGATGAATTCGTTGAAGTAATTTACGTAAACCGCAGATTCGTTCAGGTCGATTTGATCGAACCGCGTCGACCGAGGGAAAGTTCTGCTTGACCCCCGGTCCGACGGCCGAGATGATGCGCAGAGGGAAGTTCCCGATTTTTCTGGAGTCCGCCATGCTTTCACCCCGCTGGATCGGTCGGACGCTCATCGCCTGCTCGCTGTGCATCATCACCCCCGGCTTCACATGGGCGCAACGCTCGGGTGGTCAACAGGGAAGCACCGGCAGCGGTGGAAGTGGTGGCAGCAGCCTGACCGGCGGCTCGATGTTCGGCAGTAACTCCGGAGGCACGGCCTTCGGTGGCAGCGGTTTTGGAAGCAACTCCGGTTCCGGCCTCGGACAGGGGGGGCTGGGACAGGGCGGATCAGGACAAGGTGGACTGGGGCAAGGTGGCCAAGGTGGCCTCGGACAGGGGGGGACCGGCAATAACCCCTTTGGGCAGCAGAACAACGGCTTCATCGGGCAGAACGGGGCCAACAATCAGTTCGTCGGCCGATCGGCTCAAACGGCGAATGGGACCCAGGGACAAGGCCAGAATCAGTTTGGCCGCGGTGGCGGTCAACGCGGAGGGAACAACCAGAACCTCCTGAATCAGTTGAACGGCGGGGGCAACAATAACAATCAAACGACGAATCGGGCCGCAGGAGTCCGTCCTCGACAGAAGGTCGCCTTCGAATACACCCAGCCGCAAATCAGCACTGTCGTCTCTGCTGTGGAAGGCCGCATCAAGAAACTCGCCGATCGGCAACCCGGATTGAAGAACGTGCAGTTAACCACTGCCGAAGATGGGGCGATCGTATTGAGCGGCGAAGTCCCCGATGAATCGGCCGCCAAGTTCGCGGAATCGCTGTTGCGGCTGGAGCCGGGCATCAAGACGATCCGCAACGAACTCTCCTACCCGCCGCCGATCAACGACGACGCCACCTGAGCCACATCGAAATGCGGCCCGCGCTTCCGATAAACTGACCCCGAAATTCGGTTGCGAAAGAATATGTCGACGTAGAACAACCTGCACTGCACCGGCTGACCGCGCAGGATGAGTAGACGTGACCGTGCGGAACACCGATGGCTGGTCTCGCCACGCATTGAAGAACTTCTGACGGGGAGCGCAGGAGAGTCTCGTGATGAAGCACATCATCACGCGTCGCACGACTCAGCCTGGATTCTGTGGACGGTGAAATCGATGCAAAGCCCGGTGGAGGAAAGGGGCGAAGACGATTCCTGACGCCAGAATCACGACGAAGCCGCTGTAGAGCGCATAGGAGCCCGCGAAGAGCTTTCCCGCAAACGTCTGGGGCGTGCTGATCGGGCCCATGCCGGAGAGGAGCATCGATGCATTCAGAAAGGCATCGATCCAGCTTTGGCCTTCCAGGGTCCGGTAGCCGAACATCCCGATCAGGAGCGATCCGAAGACGATCGTCATCCCGAGTCCGAAATTGCGGGCCAGTCGTTGCACGAACGCCAGCCGGGATGCCAGCGGTTCCGTGCGGTGCTCGAACATCGGGTCACATCCCCGTTCCGAACGCGATGAGCCAGCCGTGGGTCACGCGCAGACTGCCCGCGCGGAATACGCGGGCGCTGGCGTCATGCAACTATTGTCCGTCGATGACCTGGACTGCTTCATCATGCTTGATCGGCCGCTTGAGGTGGTCTGCGGCGATTTGCATCTCCAACCGACTGTCTCCGGCAGCGAGCGCTTCCAGCACCAGTTCGTAAGTCGCACCCGTCCGCGGCGGCAAGCTGTCGACCGGATCGAACACCAGCCGCTGTCCGACCACCTGGTAGTTCGTCGGCGACTTCACCGAGACGAGCTTCAGTTCACTCGGCAGATCGATCGCGATCCGGACGCGCTGGGCTTCGGCGGTCCCCTGGTTCTTCACCTGGACCTTCGCAGTCACCCGTTCGCCAACTGAGACCAGGCGTTGATTGCCGGACGGTTCGACGGCGAGCGCGGGGAAGCCTTCCACCGTCGTCTGTGGTTTGACGGTGGCGACGCTGCCGGTGGGTCCGGTCGCAGTCACGATGGCGTCGTAGTGTCCGACGACCTTCGGTGAGAGGGTGGCCGTCACCCGTTGTTCGGCCGCCGGGTTGAGCGGGCCAACTGTCCAGGTGATCGTGCGGCTGCTGGCGTCGTAATGGCCGCCATCACTCGCTTCCACGAAGTCGAGTCCTTCGGGAACGCTTTCGGTCAGTCGGATCCGTCCAACCTGTCGTTGTCCTTCGTTAGCGACACGATTTGTAAAGACGACTGAACGACCGATGTAAACCCGCGCGGGTCCGCTACGGGTGAGGAGCAGTTGTTCGCCGATGACTTCCACCGCGGTCTGCGCTTCTGTCGTCAGGTTCCCATCGGCCGTGGCGACGGCCTGATGCATCAGGCGTCCCGGTTTCACACCGGTCATTTCGAGGCGGATTTCGCGTGATTCGCGGGCAGCGAGTTTCTCGATTTTGTATTCGAGATCGTTCCCGGCAGGATGCGATAAGCCTTCGGGGATGATGCTGCGGAGCACGACATTCTGGGCATCGCCATCGCCGGGATTCGAGAGGACGAAGACGAGTTCAGCCTGTTCGCCCATCTTGATTTCGTTTGGTCCCGACACCCGCAATTTCAGTTGCGGGGCGGTGATGACGATCTCGGCAGCGACTTCGGCAACAAAGTTCACCTTGGCCACACTGCCGATCGGTCCTTCTTCTTCGGGAACCACCTTGATGGCGATCCGCCATTCTTCGCCTGGTGCGAGAACCGGCCGTTTCCAGAAGAGCCGCTTATCCGAGAGTTCGGCCCGAGGGGCGGTCCCGATCAGGCGACTGCCGCGGGGAATGCGATCTTCGACGGTGACCTGGTTCGCAGCACTCCCACCGGTGTTCTTGACAACAACGGTGTAGATCAACGGTTGACCGAGCACCGCTTTGCTCGGTGCCAGTTTTTCGATGGTCAGTCGCGGTTCCTGCACGCCTCGCGGGACGGAATCGGTGACGATCCCGTCTCCCTGGAAGAGATTGGTGCGATCATTCGAACTCGGCTCGGCCGGCGCGCGTTCGAGGAGACTCGGATCGCGCAGCGGTGCCCGCCGCGGGGGCGGTTCCATCGGATCCGGTTCCATGCGAGGGAGCGGATTCCGCGGAGCAGGATCGCGACCGGGTGCTGCACCATCAAAGGGATCCGCCTCGTTCACGGCGGGTGCGGGGTTCTGCGGAGCAGCGGGTTTGTCGGCCGGGAACGGGTCAAACGGATCGGGTTCGTTATTCATCCCAGGGGGCGTGGCTCGCGACGGATTGGCCGGCGTGCGGGGTGCTGCCTCCGGAAACGGATCGAAGGCGTCCGGTGTCGATGCAGGCTCCTGTGGTTCCGTCCGCCGCGGTGTTGTCGGCGCACGACCGGGGTTCGCTCCAGAGAACGGGTCGCTGTCCATCGGCGCGGGCGTGACTGCTGTCGGTTCACTGCGGGTACGATAGGGTTCGGGTTGCGGCTTAGGTGTTCCGGGGGTGATGACCGGCAGCGTGGGATCCAGACGTGGATCGACCAGCGGGTCATTGAGCGTTGGTTCGGGGTTCCGCTTCGGGTTCACGGAAGGGGCGAATGGATCGACTTCGGGTTCGACAGCCGTCGGCTTGTCTGCAGCCGGGTCGGGGGTCATCCGTGGATCGGTGAGCGGATCACGCAACGTGTTCGAGGGATCGGTCGGCTCGAAGGGCGCAGGTTTGGGCGTTGATGCCGGGTTGGGTGCTGGCGGTGACGGAGCCGTGTTGGGATTCGCGAAGGGATCCTCGACTTCTGTCGGCATGGGGGTGTTCCGCGGGCGGGGCGTCTCCTCGGGGAACGGTTCAAAATTGGGCGTGCCGAGTTCCGGGGCGGGGGCCATCTCCGGCTCCGCGGGGAACACTGTCGGCTTCGTCGCGGGGACGGTCTTTAAGGCTGGCGGAGGCGCATCGAAGAACGGGTCGCCTGACTCCTGAGCGGCAGTCTGCACGATGTTGGAGACGGTCTTCTCCGGTGTCGGGACCAGCGTCGGTCCTTCAGCCGGAGTACCGATTGTCAACGGGGTTGCAGACTCGTCGGCAGGGAGTGGTTGCGGTGCAATCGTGCTTTGAGCGGAAGGCTCAGTGGCCGCCGTGCGACGATAGCGTGCCGCTTCGGGATTGGTCGCCAGGAGCTGTGTAGCAGCGTCGACGGCCGTTTTTTCCGGCGGGACGGACGCGGTCGCGCTCGACCAGTCCCAGGCCGCAGGACGCACAGCCGCCTTCACAGGCTCGATCGCGGTGGCGACCTGTTCTTCGATGAGGGCTTCCACCTGTGTGGTCGCCGTGTCGACCAGTTTGGTCGTCGTCGACTTCAACAGATCATCGACCGAAGCCTGCGGATCGAAGCCGTCTGCTTCAGCACTGCCGGCAGGGGCTGGCCCGGTTTGCGGCAGCGCAGTTAACCCCTGCTGAGCCTGCCAGGCAATCACCAGTCCCGCACCGACCACGGCCGACATCGCGGCCAATTTCCACAACCCACGCATTGGGAATCCCTTCCCCAAAACTCCCCCCGGAGCCCGTAACATTCCTTGTTACGGGACGTCGAACGGACTGGAAGACCATTCAACGCGGACACAACTAGCAGATTCTGCCGATTCCGAGAAGAGGAGATTTGCGAGTGTGCATCCGTGCGGTGGCTGAAATTGGTTACTCGCGAACGATCAATGGGAGTGCTGCGGGGAGGACCGTGATCTCGACCGGCGTCTGGCCTGAGGGATCTCCATCGACCTGAATGGGGGCTGGCTCCGCGCTCGTGATCGTCAGCCGGGAGGCCGTCAGCAGCGGGATCTCCCGGGTTTCCGGCAGTCCACTCCACCAGGCACGCCACACTGTGGCACACCATCCCCACAATGTCATCCGGGGAAAGATGCGAACATCGAACAAGCCATCGTCCGCGCGAGCTTGCGCGGCCCACCGTAGACCCAGCGCATACTTCGGATGATTGATCACCAGCAGATGCTCACCCGAGACCGTGCGATCTTCATCAAGCCGGACCTGCAGCAGCGGACGTTGTTTCCGCCAGACCGCGCGCCAGATCGGCAGGAGATAGTTCACGTAGGTGATGTGCCCTTTCCGTGTCGCATGCACCGCATGCACGATCTCTGCATCCAGCCCGATGCTGGCGCAGACGGCGAAGCGACGCGGACCGACAGACCCGAGATCAAATCGGTGGACCCGTCCGGCGCGAATGAGGGCTGCGAGCGCTTCACCCGAGCGGCTGATGCCGAGTTGTTTCGCCAGCAGATTCTCAGTCCCCAGCGGCAGGATCGCGATCGGGAGACCGGGGTAGCGTGTCGCAAGATCGTTTACTGTGCCATCGCCTCCGGCGGCAACCAGACACTTCAGTCCGCCGCGATGCTCAGGCTCGGCCATCCACCGCGCGAGGCGTTCGCGATCACGAAACATGCGGACGCCCCAGCCATACGACTTGAGCATCCGAATGAGCTGCAGCAGTTCCACCCGCCGCAATCGCGCACCGGCCCGTGGATTCCGCTGAATGACGACCGACACTGTTTGTCGCGTCATCGCGACTGAATCCTGCTAAGTCAGTTCCAGCGGCTGAAGGGGTGAGTCGCAGAGTGAGAAGGGATTAACAAGCGAGGCAGACAGGAATGTCTGCCCCACCTTTCAATCGTTGCCCCACCTTTCAGTGGCACAGATATTCTTGCACCCGGTGGCACAGACATTCCTGTCTGTGCAAACTGAAGAAGAACGCCGAATCGGCTCTAAAACCAACCCTTCTTATTGACCGCGTAGTCCTGGTAGAAGTCTTCATCGCTCTTCGTCAGGTAGATGATGCCCTCGATGAGACCGATGATCGAGGTCACGATGCTCCCGATCCCGCAGGTGAGCAGGGTTACGAGCAGCATGATGACTCCCGGAGTCGTGAGTCCCAGCACGAACTTATGGACTCCGATTCCACCGAGGAGAATTCCACAGATTCCCGCGGCAATTTTCTTCCCGGCGAACTCTTTGACCGCTGGATCGGTCATGGCAGGTTCGGACATGTCGGTCCTTTACGAAGCAGTTGGAGAGCGTGACGTCGTCCTTCGACACCCGATTTGAAGTGTGCCCCGTTCTCATCCGATGGTCAATTCACTTGAGGGGTTGCTCGCCGCTGTGAGAACGTGAATCGGACAGGTGGCGGGGGCGCTCCGCGTGAGCGGAAGCCCCCGGAGTCCCACAGTGTTCTGGCCCACCGCAGCCTTGATCCCTCGCCGCGAACAAATAAGACGCCTCTCAAGTGCTCCCCCAAACGGTGCTTCCGCTCACGCGGAGCGCCCCCGCCACCCAGCCCTGTCCGGGTGGTTTCCACTCGCGAACGGTTCCTGCACGGCCGTGAATCAGACGTACCATTACCGCATCCCTTTTCTCCATAACACGTTACGCCCAGTCAGCACCGGTCGAAACCGCAAATTGACCGTTTTTCGGTCTCGACCTATACTCCCCATCCATTTTGCCCCGTGGCGCGCACTTCGTTGTGCGTGCTTATGGGGTCTGTCGTGTTGGCCGTTCTTTTCAGGAATGCCCCTTGTCGGGCCGAACCTCAGGGACGCTGGTTCGGGGTCTGATGTTTGGCGTGGCTGCGATCATGATGATCGTGGTGACGTTCACACTCCCGATGCGCGCCGACCCGGAGACGCTCGCTCCTGATGAAGCCGCGCCGATCCAGCTCACGGCCGACTGGTCGCAGGAGTGGTCGGATGAAACAGGTCACACCGCGCTCTTCCGCGGGCATGCGAAGATCGTTCAAGGGGCGAACGAGTATGCGGCTGATAAACTCGTCGTGTGGGTCCGCCGGGTCGAACAGCAGGGTCCGCCGCGAGATGAATTGACGATCTATCTCGAAGATCATGTCAGCATTCGGACAGCCGCGGGCGATCGTTCGACCCCATCGCATCTCGTACAACTCACCACGACGCAGGGTATCACGTTGACGGTCCGCGGTCGGAAGACCGATGTCCCCGCGACCGATGACGCTCTCTTCCAACGCGGGCTGCAGCGGCGGTTTGGTCAGAAACGCAGCGATCTGCAGCAGACACAGTATGTCGTCGATCCGTTGCAGCCCGGCGTGCAGGCGATCCCGATTCAGCAAACTGGAGCAGCCATCCGCCGGGTCCGCATCTTCCAGCGGGGAGCCAATCCTCCCAGCCTGCAGATGCAGCCCGTCCCCAATACCGATCCACCCGAGCAGATTGTTTTCATCACCGGTGGACTGCAGTTGATCGTCGATGCCGCACTGGATGATGTCGGCACGGTCGATCTCGCGGCCGATCGAGCGGTCATCTGGACGAGTGCCCTGTCGAGCCAGAACCCGCTCGAAAGTGTGCAGTCGCGCGACACGCCGTACGAGGTCTACCTCGAAGGCAACATTGTCATTCGCCAGGGGAATCAAGTCATTCGGGCGGAGCGAGCATACTATGATGCTCGCGAAGAACGAGCGCTTGTCGAGAATGCGGAATTGAAAGCGTTTCTACCCGACATTGACGGCAGTGTCCGGGTGCGGGCCGAACGGCTGCGACAGATCAATCGCTCGGCCTACCACGCACAAAACGCGTGGTTCACGTCGAGTGAATATGGTCGGCCGGGCTATCGTCTGCAGGCGAGTGATGTCTTCATCGAAGAACGGCCGGACTTTGGTGTGCCGCCGTTGGTCGATCCAGTGACCGGGCGTGTCTCGCAGGCAACGACGCCCTGGGCCACGGTGAATAATGCCACGCTGCTGTTTGGTGAAGTCCCGGTCTTCTATTCCCCGCAGTTGACGGTCCCGGCTGAAGACCCAGGGATTCCGCTGCAGACACTGACGTTCCGTCAGGATCGCGTCTTCGGAACACAGCTCCGCACCCGGTGGGATGCCCATCAACTGTTTGGGCTCGATCGGCCGCCGAACACCCGGTGGAGCCTGGAACTCGATTACCTCAGTCAGCGCGGGCCGCTGGTCGGCACCGACGGAAAGTATCGCGGTTTCGATGGGGATGGGCGGCCCTTCTTCGGTGAAGGGCTGGGGATGTACATCCACGACGACGGCACCGATAACCTCGGTTTCGATCGTCGAAGTCTCGACCCGAGTGATCCCAATCGCGGCCGGTTGATGCACCGGCATCGACACTGGCTGACCGACGAACTCACGCTGCAGACCGAAATCGGTTACGTCAGCGATCGCAACCTGCTCGAACAGTATTACGAGCAGGAATTCGATATGGGGAAAGATCAGGAAACCGGGGCCCTGCTCCGGTGGGCACGGGAAAACACGGCCCTCTCGCTGTTCGCCCGGGGTGATATCAACCGGTTCGAAAATGATACGCAGTGGCTGCCACGCGGCGATGCGTACGTCCTCAATGAGCCGCTGCTGGACGGGAATCTCTACTGGAGTACGCATACTTCGGCGGCGTACGCCACGCTGGAACCGGCCGCCGCGCCGACGAACCCGCTCGATCTGTTCAGCCCGCTGCCGTACTACACCGACGCGAACGGCCTCGTCGCGATGACCCGACATGAGGTGACCGCCCCGTTCGAAGTCGGGGCACTCAAGATCGTTCCGTATGCCCTCGGCGAAGCGGCGTACTGGAGCGACAGCTTTACGAATCAGTCGATCGATCGGTATTACGGCCGGGCTGGTCTCCGCGCGAGTTTAATGTTCTCCCGCATCTTCCCGTATGTCCGCAGCGAGATCTTCAATCTCAACGGTCTGGCTCACAAGATGACCTTCGATGCCGACTGGGGCTATGCCCAGGCGTCGCGCTCGCTGACCGAGATCCCGCAGTGGAACGAGTTCGATGACAACGCTCAGGAACGCTTCCGCCAGCGTCTGCTGGTCAACACCTTCGGTGGTGTGCTCCCCCCACAGTTCGATCCGCGCTATTACGCAGTGCGAACTGGTGCCGGCGGGGGTGTGACCGACCCGTATCATGAACTGGTCGACGACCTGCACGCGATCCGTCTCGGCTGGCGACATCGCCTGCAAACCAAGGTCGGCCCGCCCGAACGGCAGCGGATCAAGGACTGGATGTCGCTCGATCTCGGCGTGACCGTCTTCCCGGATGCCAACCGCGACAACTTCGGCGAAACACTCGGACTCTTCACGACCCGCTATGCCTGGAATGTCGGCGATCGGACCACGCTGCTTGCGAGCAGTCAGTTCGATTTCTACAACGACGCCGCCAACCTGTGGAGCCTGGGCATGCTCAGTCAGCGGAGTGTCCGCGGCAGCATGTATCTCGGCTATCGACAGATTCAAGGGGGACCGGCGCTCGACAGCCGCATCCTCACCGCGAGCTACAGCTACCAGATGAGTCCCAAGTGGATTTCGACCGCCTCGACTGCGTTCGACGTCGGCGAAGGCCAGAACCGCGGGCAGGCGTTGACGATCACTCGCGTCGGCGAGTGGCTCCTTGTGCACATCGGCTTCAATATCGATACCAGCAAAGACAACGTCGGCGTGGTCCTCGCGATTGAGCCGAAACTTGGCAACGGCCGCGTCCAAACCCCGCAACTGGGCCCGTTACTGCAGAACTACTGAGGATGCATTCGACAGACAACTGAATGGTGAGCGGCACGGCGCTAACCGCCGGTGACTTTGTTGAATCACGACAGCATCTCGACACAGATCACTCTCAACGACGGAATTCCATGATAGCCCCGGTCGTGAGACCGGGGATCGCGATCACAACAGTGGACGACAGCCCCAGAGGGGCATGCAGGATGAGCCGAACATCGTCCCCACGCTGACGCCTGGGGCTAAGGTCTGCCGCCCCTCCGGGGCTGATCTCTAGTCGGAGACCTGCGGAAGATCAATCAGCAGAACCCCGCGCTGGCGCTTGGGGCTGGGAAACGAAACGGGAAACGGACTGATGTCGACGATCGTCGCGGAAGTCGAGCGTGTGCTCCCGTTCGGGCTGACGGGCAGCGTCACGCGCATTACCGGCTTGACCGCAGCGGTGGCTGGATTTCCTGCGCCGCTGGGAGCGACCGTGCGGCTGGAACGTGATCACGGCGAACCGGTGGAAGGCGAAGTCGTTGGCTTTCAGGATCAGGAAACGCTGTTGTTGCCATACGGCGACCTGGCGGGTGTCCGGCGCGGGACACGTTGCCGTCTGGTCCAGACGGTTCCGCGGGCGCGGGTTGGCGACGCGTTGCTCGGACGCGTGATCAACGGCCGCGGTCAGTTTATTGATGGTCTCGCCGAGGCTGTCCTGCCGCAACATGCGCCGCTGCATCCGCCCCCGATCCCGCCGCTGTCGCGTCCACGGATCGATCAGACGCTGGATACCGGTGTGCGGGCGATCGATGGACTCCTCACCGCCGGACGTGGTCAACGCCTGGGGATCTTCGCGGGCAGCGGTGTCGGCAAGAGTACGCTGATGGGTCAGATCGCCCGCGGCACCACCGCTGATGTGAACGTCGTCGTCCTCATCGGCGAACGTGGTCGCGAAGTCCGCGAGTTCATCGAAAAAGACCTCGGACCGGTCGGCTTGGCGCGCAGCGTGGTGATTGTCGCCACTGGCGATGATCCCGCGTTATTGCGGTTGCGGGCGGCGTATCTCGGCACATCGATCGCTGAGTCCTTCCGGGACAGCGGTCGTGATGTGCTCTTGATGATGGACAGCGTGACGCGGTTCGCGCTGGCCCAGCGTGAGATTGGTCTGGCAGCGGGGGAACCCCCCGCGACCCGCGGCTATCCGCCGAGTGTCTTCGCGCTGATGCCTCGCTTATTGGAACGCAGTGGGCGCAACGAACGGGGGAGCATCACCGGGTTCTACACGGTCCTCGTCGAAGGGGACGATACCAACGAACCGATCGCGGATACGGCCCGCGGGATTCTCGATGGCCACATCGTCCTCACGCGAAAACTGGCTCAGCAGGGGCATTACCCGGCGATCGATGTGCTGCAGAGCATCTCGCGACTGATGAGCGAACTCGCGACGGATGAACATCGTCAGGCAGCGCAGTCGGTCCGGCAATTGATGGCCGCGTATCAGCAGTCGGAAGACCTGATCGCGATCGGCGCGTATCAGGCGGGAACGAATCCGACGACCGACGCTGCGATTCAGTTACGTCCGTCGATCCTGCAATTCCTCCAGCAGCGAACCGATGAATCCGGCTCGGTCGATGCCGCCCGTGCCGGCCTCATCAAGCTGGCTCGTTTGCGGGAAGCCAATGCCCGTCGCATCGCGCCCGAGAGCAAACCCGCAGGATCATGAACGACAAGCACGTTCAGATGACAGGAGTCCGTTGTCAGTGGTCCGTAGTCCGTAGTCCGTTGTGAAACCAGCACAGATCGCGTGGATTCATTCGTACGTCGCTTCTTCCTCCGCTTCAGAGCCATTCACCCTTAGCCATCAGCCTCCCCCATGTCCCGCTTTGTCTTCCGTTTGCAGTCGCTGCTGAAGTATCGCGAAAGCCTGCGCGATCAGGTTCGCGCGCAGCTGGCGCGACTGCTGGCGGCTGATGCCCAACTGGTTGCCCAGCGTGATGGTCATCTGGAGGCCCGTACGGCCACACTGGAAGAGATGATCGTGCTGCAGGCAGCACCACAATGCGATGTGAATCAACTGGCGGCCCGCCGCTATCACGCGGGCTATCTGTTGAATGAAGCCCGGCGCGTGGAACAGCAGCGGAGCGAACTGGCGGTCTATGTCACCGCCTGCCGGAAGAAACTCGTGGCCGCCGATCAGGACGTCAAAG
This sequence comes from Planctomycetaceae bacterium, assembly GCA_044229335.1. Classification (GTDB taxonomy): domain Bacteria; phylum Planctomycetota; class Planctomycetia; order Planctomycetales; family Planctomycetaceae; genus DSVQ01. Next base: position 107,172 of record JBGATC010000006.1, read on the forward strand.
TCCTTGAGCAACTTGCTGACCGCCAGCGGGTTGAACATGAGCAGATCGAGGAGCAGCGCGAATCCCGGTCGCGTGAAGAGGCTTGGCAGGCCGGGCAATTGACGCGAGGTCTGCAGGAACGGGCATTGCGAAATGCCACAATTCTTGATGACACAGACGTTCCGGCTGATGCGGACGAGTCAGTCTGGCCGACGGCTCCGAGCAATCTGGAAGCGAGGAACACGCCATGATTCGAACGTTGCTGGTCCTCACCGGCCTCTTCAGTACGGTGATCTTGCTGGCGGAACTCCTTGCAGCCGGGGTGCTTTGGTCGCGCGGACACCTGACGGCGACCACCCTGCGCGAAATCCGGCTGGCCATCGCTCAGCCTGGTGAGGCGGTGCAGGAAGAGTCTCCGGAGACGACGGCCGCGGAGGAAATCTCTGCCGATGAAGTCCGTCAGGCCCGCGTGAAACGCATTCTCGATCTCGACTCGCGGGAAACGGAACTGACAACGTTGAAAAGGCTGACGACAGAAGCAGCAAATCAGTTGATTTCCGATCGTCGGGCGTTCGATCAACTGAAAGAAGACTTTCGAAAGGAGTTGGCGGCTCTCGCTGCGCGAACGCGTGACGACGCGACTGAACAGACGCGAGCGGTGCTGCTGGCTGTTCCGCCGGAAGAAGCCGTACTCAAGTTGATGGGTCTGACGAAAGACGAAGGCGTCGACCTGCTGCGTGGCATGCCGGAGAAATCGATTGCCAGGTTGTTAACCGCGTTCGAGCGCGATCCGAAAGCTGTCCAACGGGGGCAGGAACTCTTCGAGGCGCTCTACCGCGGTGCACCGACGCAACCGACGATTGACCGGGCACGCGAGGGATTGGACCCGGGGACTCCCGGCGGAGAATAAGACATGGATGTCATCGACCGGTCGCCGCGAACAGAGCTCTTCCCGGCACCCCCGGTCGATAACAGTCAGCCCCCAACCTCCATCCCTGGGAATGATCGTCAGGCGGGGGGAAGTGACTTCTTCCAGGGTTTGTCGGAAGCGACGACCGCACCAGCCGCAGCCCCTGCGACCCCAGCACCGCCGACCAATGGATCGACTTCGCCGAACGCGGCACCCCTTCCAGGACCTTCCACGAACGGGGCAGTTGTTCCACCCGGCACGAAAACACTCCCCGTCATCCCGACCGCTGCGGACGTTGCCGCGGAGGTCCTGACAGCACTTGATACGGTCGACACACTGCTCAATGCGGAGACTTCCACCCCGCAGGCCGTTGTCATGCCTGTCGGTCCTGCACAACAGGAACGAACCGTCCCTTCGGGGTTGTTACCCGCGCTGGAATCGGGTGTTCATCGGTCTGCAGAGAAAGCCGCGTTGCCGGAAGAGGATCAGGACCAGGCTCAGGATACCGCGGCGACGGCGGTCTCCCCGGTCGTGATCGCCGCGATTTTTCAGCCCCCGGCGTTCACAGTGCCCGAACCGGTTGCCGTCACGCCTGCGGTGCCGCCTCTGGCCGTACAGACTGGAAACGAAGGGCAACCGGCAGGTCCAGTGGTCCCTCCGACACCGGGAGGCATCGCCCCCCCCACCTCGGCGATCAACACCGCACCAGTGACGAACACGGCTGCGCTCCCCGCCACTGGCCCGATCCCGGCGTCAGACACCACGTCCGTCAGCCAACATCAAAGCAACGAGCTTCCCGAACCGGACAGACTCCCCGTGCCGGCTTTAGCGTCTGGCAATCGCCCAACTGCACCCGCACCGATTGCACCGTCGACGGTCGCTCGTTCCGCAGTGAAACCTGGAGCCGTCGTCGAGCCGCAAGCCCCACCAGTGACCGCCGCGGCAGATCAATCCCGTACAGCTCTTGCGATCACGCGACCGCAGCCGACAACGAATCCGCAACCCGCTCTGTTGCCCGTCGAGCCCCACGAGATCACACCCGCACCCACAACGCCGGCTCCCGTCGTCGTGACCGCGCAGATTCCCCGGAATGTACCGCGGTCTGTGGCACCACTTCCGACCACCGCGGTGAGAACAACCACCCCGATCAAGTCAGAGGCTGCCGCTCCGACACCGATCCCCGACGTCACGGTGGTGGCCCCGGTTCCTGAAGTCGCAACGGTCGCAACGGTCGCATCGCTAGTGATCGCTTCCGAGCCGGCTCCAGTCACAGAGTCGGTCCCAGAGATCGCCAGCCACGCAGCACCGGTGACGGCGGTGCAGGTCCAGCCAACGCGAAACGAGCCGGTCGTCGCGCCGACCGAAGAACCGATAACGGCAACCCAAACCGTTGCACCGCGTCGTCCGGACCGCGCGCCCGGGATGGCAACGTCATTCCTGCAGGCGCTCGCCAAGCTCGGCCCGATGGTTTCGGTCCGCGCTGCGTCTGCTTCGCGTGATGAAGAACCGATCCCCACATCGAACGATTCCGCAGCCAGAATTGCTACGACGGGCGACCTCGGTGCGCGGCCCCCGGCGTTGACCCCGACCGCGGCGACCATCCCACCGCTGCCGCTCGCGGAACCAACGCAGCTGGTGCGTCATCTCAGCGAAGCCGTGCACACGATCGCCGAGACCGGCCAGCAATTGTCACTCCGCGTGACACCGGAAAAATTCGGACCGATCGTCGTCAACGTGCGGCTCGAAGACGGACAACTCACCGCGCGCGTGGAGACACACTCGGCTCTCGCACATCAGGTCCTCAGTGACAGTCTGCCGCAATTGGTCGAATCACTGAGCGCCCGGGGGACTACGATCGACCGGATTGATGTGGTTCCGATCGACCCGCGTCCTGCCGAATCTGCGCGGGAAGATCGGACACCCGAATCGACGCCGGAAGGTGCGGGCTGGGGAGCGGGGACCTTCGCCGGGACGAACTCCGATCCGCAAACGCCCGACCGCCGCCGCACGCCGGTTGCTGAACCACCCGTGCAGCCCCCGCGCGAACCGGTCAGTGAAGACACCCCGGTCACCACGCGACCGGAACGCCTGCAGACTTTGAATCTCCGCGTCTGAAACACTTCGTCCTGATCCATGGAAGGATCGCCGATGGTTGCTGTCAATCCTGATGCCATTCGCGCGGCTGCGAACCCGCCGATTAAAGTCGTTGACCCGAGTCAGACTGGCTTCAATGGGCTGTCGTCGGAAGACTTTCTCAAGATTCTGGTGACTCAACTGCAGAATCAGGATCCGTCGAATCCGATGGACAGCGATCAGTTGCTGAATCAGATTTCGCAGATGCGGAGCCTGCAGGCCAACCTCGAATTAGAGAAGTCCCTGAAATCGTTGACGCTTGGGCAACAGCTCGGGAGCGCGACATCGTTCATCGGCAAGACCGTGACCGCGGTCACCGGAACGAATCAGACCGAAGTCACAGGCATGGTGGAAAAGGTCCAGATCAAGGATGGCCAGACCCTGCTCCGCATCAACAACGCCGACATCCCGCTGACCGACGTCACCGCAGTCGCCGAGTGAGCGATGCAAAGTCGCCATCACGCTCCGCGTGATGCACGGAACGACCGGCAACGCCCTCATTCTCAAGCAGCCGGTTTACTTCGTTTCCGCAGCGAAGAATTCTTCCGCCTTCAGCTTCTTGCCGGTTTCAATCACGAGTTTCGTGGCGAGAAACTTTCCGCCCGCCGGGCGACCCGTCGCTGTGGCCTTCATGTCGGTCGCGATCTGTTCCGGATCGGTCTGAACGACCTGAATCGAACGGTTCCGTTCGACCTGGACACTCAACGGCTGCTGTGGCGAACTCTTCAATTTCAAGAGGTCGTACTTCTCCTCGGCGACCTTCTCGAAGCCGACAATCGTCCCGGAGACGATCTTCCGCGTGCGGCTCGTCCCTGGTTCGGCCGGGGGAGTGACGACACTCGGTGGGAGCGGCTTCTGAGCTGCATCCGCAATCACGCGAAACTTACCACTGAAGTAGAGCTTGTTGCTCTCCACGCAATCGGCACTGACCGCCAGTCCTTCGCGGAAGAACCCTTCGTCACCGGTCGAGACGACTTCGAGTTTGACCCGCGCAGAAATCTCGACCGCCAGCGGATCGCCCCCTTCCGGTCGGATCGTGACGGTAACGGTCTTCCCCTTGCGGGTCACCTCAGCGACCTTACCCGTCAAGGTCCCTCCGGTCTGAGCCATCGCGACCAACGGTGACAGAGCGATCAGGCTGAAACAGAGCAGTGCGCGGCAAGACATCGTGGCAACTCCTGATGAAGGGTGTCTTCAAGCAAATAACTGTTGAACCTTCGAATTGCACGCACTTGGCGATGCAGGGGAAAGAAGAAACAGCAGGTTGAGCACGTACGATTGCTACGAAGAGTATACACGCTGGCCAGGTGAATGATTCTCGACGCGTGACCGGAGTCCGGATTAGCATTCAGGGTTCTTCGGACAATTCCTTGGCTCAGGTGAATTGAATGACGTGGAGTGTGTGGTCGAGTTTATCCAGAAGAAAAGGGTTCGAGTGCGGGAGTTGTCAAAATTGCGAAAGCCTCGGACCGTTGCCTTGAGGGTCTGGATGATGCTGTTGTAGCCTTCGCTGGCAGCGACCTGTGCTGCAACCGGTCAGGCCGAGGGATGGATCGCGCCGCGGCTCGACACGGGCATCGTGAATCGGTTTCTTGCCACATTGTCCGGGACGCTGGAACCTGCTGTCCAGGCAGTGCTGGTCTGGGACCAGGCCGGAGGACATCGGGTGATTGCATGCGTTGCGGTGGGGTGTTACGGTGTCGGCTCTCCCCATTGACGCATGCCCAGCGAGGATTTCATGGCCAAGTGTCCCAAGTGCAGTGCGCAAATCTCTTCAAGTGATCTCGCGTGTCCCGAGTGTGGCGTGAAGTTCAAACGCCGGGCGCCGGAACCGCCGCCGGAAGAAGACGAATGGGACGATAGCCTCGATGACGAACTCGAGGAGATGGGAGCCCGTCCCAAAGGTTCCTCCAAAGGGAAAGCGAAGAGCAAAGGCAAAGGGAAGAAGTCGAACACCGGCCTGATCCTGCTGATTGTCGGCCTGGTGGTCGGGATTCCACTCTGCTGTATCGGCCCGATTCTCGTCGCACTGTTGCTGCCGGCCGTTCAGGCGGCTCGGAATGCTGCGCGGGAAACGATGGCCCGCAACAACATGAAGCAGATGGGCCTGGCGATGCACAACTTCCACGACAGCTATAATCGCTTCCCGCCGAAGCTTGTCCCCGGCGGTGAAGTTGTCCCCAACGAAGTGGCTCAGTCCTGGATGACGGACTGCCTTCCCTATCTGGATCAGGCTCCACTCTACAATCAGATCCAGAAAAACAACGCCTGGAGCGATCCGTCCAATCAGACGCAGATGTCGACCGTCATTCCGGCCTATCTTCATCCGTCCGTTGCGGAACGGCCGATCTCAGCGCAAGGCTATGCACTCGCGCATTACGCGTCGAACAGCCAGGTGATTTCGGATCGACTGTCGACGAGTCTGCGGAACATCGCCGATGGCAGTTCGAATACGATGCTTGCCGGGACCGTGAATGCGGGCTTCAAGCCCTGGGGCGACCCGTCCAATCATCGCGACCCGGCCAACGGCTTCCGGGGTGGTCCCGATGCGTTCGGTGCGCCGAGTATCGCCGGCGCGACGATTCTGTTAGGCGATGGATCAGTCCGACGAATCTCCCCCGACCTCGATCCCAACATCGCGGCCGCTCTCGCCAGCCCGGCTGGTGGCGAACAGATCCCATTCGATTTCTAATTTAATCGGCTTCAGAACCGGGTGTGGCACGGAGGGCTCGCAAGCATGCCGAGACGACGCAACGGACGACGCTGGTTAGTGCTCGCCGATGCGTTCGCCGTGTTATTGATCATCACGACGATCACCCTCACGGTCGTGAGCGTGCTGCGTCGTCCCGTGGTTGCCGATGAAGTCGCGGTGAGCGCTGGTGTCACTTACCAGTGCACCGCTTCGACCGCATCCGGAAGTAAGATTCAGACCGTGTCGATCGACCTGCGCTCACCCGGCACGGAAGTGGTGATCGCCGGCGCCCCGAGCCGCACGCATGACTCGGCGTTTCTGCTGGCCCCGCTGCCGATTCTCGCCTACGAACATCGTCTGACCGCGGCTATCGTCGCCGGGGACAGTCAATCGGCGTGGGGCGAATACTCGCTTCCCGGCTGGTCGGCCGAGCCACTGCAGACGGTCGTCCGCGAAGGTCAACTCGTCCAGCGGGGCAAGGATGCGGCGATCCTCTGGTTTGACGAACACATGACCGGCCACATCGATGAGATGACCTCGACCGAGTGGCCGATCGCGGCCCGCTGGGGACTGGGGAGTCGCTTCGTCGGTCTCTGGGATGGCCAACCAGTGACACAGGATGACTCCCCGTCACGCCGCACGTGGGCGGGAATCGATCAGACGGGGTGCCGCTTGTGGCTGGTCCATTTCGAGCAGGCCCGATCCGAACACGCTGCCGCGTGGATGCAGCGACTGGGTGCCTGGCGCGCGGTGGAAATCAGCCGGGATACCTGGGCCGGCCTCTATGCTGAACCGACAGCACCCGGTGTCCGGTCAGCCGACCCGCATGCCTCCATCCCGCTGGCACTCGGCATCCGCACGCCGAGAACTCCCATCCATACCGTGGCACGCTGAGCGCTGGACATTCTCTCCTGGCCGTGAACCCTCGCCCCTCGTCACGGCGTGCGGTAGAGTATGATCGGACAGCCACTTCTATGGGTGACAACATGCGCGGGCCGGGATATCGCAACGATCTGGATGTACGTCGGCTTTGGCGCTGCCCGTCATGCGGCAACGAACGCAAGCTTGCGGGCGATGTCACCACGGTTGCATGTCACTGTGGCAGTCGCCCCACGCTCATGGAGCTGATCGAACCGCAACGCCGCACGCCGCGAGAGCAGTTCTCCCCCGATGGAGGCGAACTCACGGTCGAGTCGTTTGCCCTCACCGAACAGGAACTCGCCACGCCGCTCCCTGGACGAATCCGCCGACGGACCAGCTTCCGTACCGAGGGACCTCCGCCAACCGAGGGACCACCCGCCCGCCCGGAACGCGGGCGGCAGGACCGGCCCCGTCAGGAAAGTTCGAGAAAAGATGGGCCACGCCAAGATGAGCCTGGTCCCGGTGACCCGCCTCAACCGGAAGCGGTCGCCACCGCTGAAGGGACGCCTGCAGGCGAACCGACTCAGGATGGTCGCGGTCCACGTCCACCCCGTGGCAATCGCCCTCCGCGCGAGAACCGGGAGCCCCGTGGCAACCGGCCACCCCGTGAGCCACGTCCCCCGCGTGGTCAACGTCAACCCGGTCCCGAAGAAGCGGCACCGCCCCCCAACGTCGCGCCACCTGTTGCCGGGTCACAGCCCGGCACCCCGCCGGTTGATTCCGCAGAGGGTGATTTCGGTGCAGGGCTGGAGACGCCGAACGAATAGGTCCCAGCCTTGCAAAGGCTGGGCGTCGGGGTGGGTGTTGATTATTTCATGATGTCGGTGACGACGCGGCAGTCGCGACCGGCGGTGATGATCTGCTTCTGGCCGTTGTGGTGATATTCCAGCTGCGTGTGGTCAAGGCCGAAGAGGCGGAACACGGTCGCCTGGTAATCGTTCGGAGTGACCACATTCGTCACCGCACGATGGCCGACTTCGTCGGTCTCGCCATAGGTCATGCCTCCCTTCACACCGCCCCCGGCCAGCCAGATCGAGAAGCCCTGTCCGTTATGATCGCGGCCGCACGCATCGCCCGACCCTTCCGTCACTGGGAGTCGGCCGATCTCGCCACCCCAATGGACGAGCGTCGTGTCGAGCAACCCCCGCTGCTTGAGATCCTTGACCAGCGCAGCGGCGGGTTGATCGGTCCGTTTGGTGATCACCGGGAGACCTTTCTTGAGGTCGGTATGATTGTCCCACGGCTGACCACCAAGGAACAGCTGCACGAATCGCACGCCCCGTTCGACCAGTCGACGGGCGATGAGGCACCGCGTGCCATACTCGCGCGTGGCGTCCTGATCGAGACCGTAGAGCTTCTGCGTCGCCTGGGTTTCCTGCGTGATATCGAGCGCTTCGAGCGCCGCCGTCTGCATGCGGGCTGCTAACTCGTAACTGGCGATGCGGGCTTCCAGGTCGGCTTCACCCGGATGATTGGCGAGGTGCTGACGATTGAGGTCGGCCAGCAGCGACAGGTTCTGTTCCTGCAACGTCCCCTTCAACATCGGTTGCGGATTGAGGTTCAGAATCCGCGGTTCTTTCGGCCGCAGGACCGTCCCCTGGAATAGCGGTGGCATGAACCCGTTCGACCAGTTCGTCACCCCATCGACCGGCAGTCCACCCGGATCGGTGAGGACCATGTAAGCGGGCAGGTTCTGCGATTCGGTTCCGAGACCATAGACCAGCCACGATCCCAGCGTCGGTCGGCCCAGCACCGCGGGGATGCCGCCGTGGAAGTAACGGATTGAGACCTCATGCCCGTTATGGCCGGTGTGCATTGAACGGATGAGGCACATGTCATCGACGATGTCCGCGGTGTGCGGCAGCAGCTCTGACAGCGCGGTCCCGCATTCCCCATGCTGGGTGAACTGGTAGGGCGACCCGAAGAGCTTCTTGCTGGCGCGATTGACGAAGCTGTAGACGACTTCGCCCGTGTAGTCCTGTCCGTCGAGCCGCGTGAGTTCGGGCTTGGGGTCGGTCAGGTCCATATGGGCCGGACCGCCATGCATAAACAGCGAGATCATCGCCTGGGCGCGCGGCGCGAGTGGCGGCGACTTCGGCTGCAGATCATGCTGGGCCGCCCGTTCGGTCACGCTCGCTGGTTTCGCCAGGAGCTGCTCCTGCTGCAGCATCCACGCGAGCGCCACGCTTCCGATGCCCATCGCATTCTGCGCTAAAAACTCGCGCCGGGTATTGGGCGGCTGAGGGGTGTCCTGCATCGGGTGGTCCTGAAAGATCATGAAAGTGGTCTGCATGTCTGAGCGGCACGGCGCTAGCCGCCGGTGCCTTTCATTTGGCGATCAAGACAAATTCACCGGCGGCTAGCGCCGTGCCGCTCTAATTCGGTGACGATGCGTTCTGAGTCATTCATCGGATTAGTCGACGTACAAAAACTCGTTGGTGCTGACGAGTTGCTGGCAGAGGCTGGTGAGCATCAGCAGGGCATCGTCGGCGGGTGGATTTGTCTTCTTGGCGGCTGCGGGGAGTTGCCGCAAGGTCGCGAGTTGTACGGCGGCGAAACGGGCGGCCCGTTCGAGTTCTTCCGGTCGCGGGTCTCGGGCCAGTGCAAGCCGCCATGCGGCCACGATCTGATCGACGAGTGCCGGTCCCGGCGGTCCGTGGAAGCCGTCGCTGGAAGTCTGTTCGCTGAGGACTTTCCCGGCCGCATCGACCTGCTTGACCGTGACGATCCACTCGAAGGAATCCGAGGTGACGTTCTCGACGCAGTCAGTGACGAAATCGATCGTGTCACCCGGTTCCATGGAGATGCCACCGATGGTGGTCGCTGCCGGACCATTCTTCACCGCCGGGGCTGTCAGCACGACACCCGCTTTGGTCACAATGCGACCGCGGACACCATCACCATTTTCCGAGAGATGCTTGAGCGTGCCGGTCACTGTCACGGTTCCCGGCTCGGTTGCTGTCCAGCGACGAATCGCTGCGTACTGCGGATTCGCACCGGTGTGGCCTCCCGTGGCGTGCAACAGGACCCAGCCGAGATCGGCATCGGGGAGTTGTGGCCCTCCCTGCCATTGGCTGCCGGTCCAATGTCCCAGCGGGGTGAAGGTCGTCACCGCGGGTTCGGTGGAACTGATGCTGCCGCGACCAAAGCTCCAGGGGGATTGGGTCACCGGCAACTGTGTCTGCAGTTCGGCGGGTATTGACATACCGGACGGTGCCGCTTCGTTCCGCGCGCGGGTGGCGAGTTGCCCCGCCATCTTCCAGACCTGCTCGCTGTTCATCAGCAACAATGCCTGACCCGCGACCGTGGAACTGCTGCGGCGCTCGCAGTTCACATCCATCACCGGGGCATCGAACGTGGTGAGCATCGCTACGGGTTGAGTGCGGCGGGTCTGCAGGTAGACGCTGCGGCGCGGGTTGTCGTTGGCGACGATGATCTGACCGGCATCATCCGCCGCCACGGGAATGGCCGGTCCGAACGGCGCGAGATCGAGCGTCCCGGCTGTCGACAGCAGACGATCGCGGATCGCTTCCGCTTCCAGCCGACGGACCGACATGCGCCCGAGTAGCCGGTTATCGCTATCGACCGCATCCTGCGCCGGATCGCGGCGGGACGATTGCTGATAGACATAAGACAACATGATCTTTCGGTGCAGCGATTTGACGCTCCACCCGTTCGACATGAACTCGGTCGCGAGCCAGTCGAGCAGTTCGGGATGGCTCGGCTGTTCGCCCAGTTTTCCGAACTCCCCCGCGGTCGGGACGATGCCGTGTCCGAAGTGATGCATCCAGATGCGGTTCACGAGCACACGGGCGACCAGCGGATGCTTCCCCGAGGTGAGCCACCGGGCAAACGCCAGCCGACGTCCCGTCGTCGGCAAGGCGGGATCATCGAGCGGGAACTTGATCGTTTCACCCGGTGCGGAAGCGATCTGCAGATCACCCGGCTCGATCACCTGCAACGGCTGACGATGATCGCCCCGATGGAAGAGATGCGTCGGCGGCGGGTTCCCTCCCGGCTCGTTCAACACGCTGACGAAGTCTTCCACCGGCTTCTTCTGGCGGATCGCTTCGATCTGCTCGGCCCGCTTCTTCAGGTCTTCAGCCGCGGCCGGATCGTACTGATAGAGGTTGCCCGGATTAATGTTGGCGCTCGGGCGTTCTTTCAGCAGTTGCTGTTGTTCGGGCGTCCGTTTGTCGGGCTTCGAGTAGTAAGCCCGCCGCAGGTCTTCGCGGAGCTCTTCCGGATGCTTCTCCAATTCCTTGGTGAAGGCCGCATCGATGTATTCCTGCTGCTTGGCATCACGCTCGGCGATGACGGTCTTCGCTTCCGCTTCGACTGCTGCGGCTGCGGCCCGGTCAGCATCGGTATAGAGTGAGATGTTCCGCTGGCCCGGTCGCCGCCAGTGCTGCCAGTCGAGCGCCGGCTCGAACACAGCCCGGAGAGCGTAGTAATCGGTCTGCGGGATCGGGTCATACCGATGGTCGTGACATTGTGCGCACCCGACTGACAGACCATAGAGCGACGTGCTGACAATCTTGAGTGTGTCGGCCACGACCTGATTGCTGGCGAGCTGCTGATCACCGATGCCGTTGGTCGTGCCATCAGCCGCCATCCGCAGGTAACCCGTTGCGACGAGCAGATCGATCTGCTCGGGGGACAGATTCGCATGCGGCAGTGGGACAAGTTCATCTCCCGCGAGCTGTTCGATCAGGAAGCGATCAAACGGCTTGTCGGCATTGAAGGCCCGGATCACGTAGTCGCGGTATTTGTAAGCGTACGGACGCAACGGGTCTTGAGTCGTCACACCATCGGAATCGGCGTAGCCGACGACATCGAGCCAGTGCCGACCCCAACGTTCGCCGTACTGCGGCGATTGCAGCAGGTCATCGATCAGCCGTTCATACGCCCCCGGCGAGGGATCGTTCACGAAGGCCTGCACCTGGGCGTAGGTGGGTGGTAACCCGGTGAGATCGAACGTGGCCCGGCGGATCAGCGTGGCCCGATCGGCGAGCGGTGCCATCGACAGGTTCCGCGCTTCCAGCCGAGCCAGCAGCAACGCATCGATCGGTGTGCGAACTTGATCGACGTGTTTCACCGTCGGCGTTTCGGGACGGGTGATCGGTTGGAAGGCCCAGTAAGCTCGTTCTTCGGGCGTGATCCCCAGCCCGGGTGGTAACGACTCGGGTTCGGGCCGTGCGGTTGGTGCGCCGGCAGCGATCCACGCCCGCAGGACTTTGAGCTCGGCCGGAGTCACTTTCGCAGCACCGGGAGGCATCTCGCCATTCTCGATGCGGTTGAGCAGATAACTGCCGTCAGGATCATGAGGGACGATCGCCGGTCCCGAATCACCACCCTTCTGTGCGAAGCGGACCAGCCGCAGATCGAGGTGCCCCTTGAGTTCACTGGTCGCCCCATGGCAGTCGAGACAATGTGCCCGCAGAATCGGCCAGATGTCGCGTTCAAACGTCGTCGTCGTTTCCGCAGCAGCAGCGGAAACCGTCATCACGAGCGTCAACAGGCAGAGGGGAGGACGGAACACGGCGGGACCCTCACGGGCGGGCGGGACGAATCAATCGGCAGTGATCTGTTATCGTCGGACACAGGCCCGAAGGATGCAAGAGGAGAATAAAAAATCGAGAGTCCGCGAAGACGCCAGCGTCGCTCGCTTGCGTCTTCGCGGCATTTCTTACTTCCGGCGATACAACAGGATCGCTTCCGTGGGATCGACTTTCGGATCAGGCCGATCAAACCGCACGATCGAACTCGGCTGCACGGGGAGCGTCTCCACCAGTTCATAACGCTCGGCCACCATCGCCCAACCCTCGCGCCAGTTCACATCCCGTGCGGCGCGGGTATCGATGACCAGCCAACCTTCCGGCACCCGTGCTGCGAGTTCCGGCCCCCCGCAGACGACCGCGGCCACCTGCTGTGCACGCAAGCCCAGTACCACCGCTGGCAATGCGTAGACCTGCACGACGGAACGCGGGGATTGTGATACCCGGTTCGCAATCGCTACCGCGGCCTGCTGGTATCCGGTTCGCGATTCGACCAACGCGAGCTGTTCGTTCCAGATCACAATGACTGGATACAGGCTGGCTTGCAGCAGGATCAGCACCAGCTGTCTCCGCGTGACTGAAAACAGACGGTTTGCGGAAAGGTTTGAGTACCATCCCCAGGCGATGATCAGCAGGGCCGCAAGTGTCCACGGAAGCATTAAACGGGGATAGGGCGTGTACAGCGGCGTCGTCAGCGTGAGTCCCAGAAACCAGGCACTGAAGACGGTGCCTGCAGCGATCTCTCCGACAGACAATTGACACCGTGCGTAGGTCCGCATGGATAAGACTATCGCAATCACTGCCAGACCCAGAGTCCATCCCCAGATGTCATCCGGCAAATAGTTGCCAGCCACCGAAAGTCCCAACCACACCCAGATTCGGACTTCACGCTGACGGTTCGCGAGCGAGTAACAACACGTTGCAGCGGCGAGCCACGCAAACCCCATCATGAAATTGTCCTGGCCATAGCTCTGCGAAAGTGAAACAAATCCACTCCACCAGGCAGACCACCCGCGGACATAGCCGGCGTGGTTCGCAGCCACTGCGGCGTAACCGCCGACCGACTGACAATCCCACAGCACCGGCAACCAGAAAACCACCGCCGTCAGGATCGCCAGACCACCGGCGCGGAGCAACTGCTTCCACCACTCTCGCGGCAGACGGGCGAGCCAGAAAGACACGGGTGCCGCCGAGATTAAGACCGCCAGCGGTAACCAGCCGGAATACTTCAAGGACCACGCGATACCTGTGAAGAGTCCTGCAATCATCCCACGTTGCAGCGACGGTCGCTCCAGCAGTTTGGCGACCGCATGCATCGCCCAGAGAAGTATGAGTGTCAGCGGGACATCCGTGAGAGCCGTGCGGCTGTAGGCGACGTGCAGGGCGTTCAGCGCGATCATCCACATCGCGGTCATTCCGGCTAACCCGCCGAACCATTGGCGAGCGATCCACCAAACCGAAGGAATCGTCGCGACGCCGCACAGAATCGTCGGCACGACCACACGCCACCCGGTTCCCGCACCACTCAGGATCTGCCACCATTCCAGAATCGCTGGCCACAGGTACGGGGCGTAGAACTCACGGAACGGATACTGGTAGCTCTCTTCCGCCGTGAACCAGAGATTCCCGGAGTAGACCGCTTCGTCGAAATGCTCGATGGCCACCCGGTCGAGATGCCACGTTCGCAGCAGGAGACCGACGAGCGTTGCGGCTAACAGCCACAGCAGTTCGAGCGTCTCAATCGGTTCAGCGGGGCGCGGAGCAGCAGACACAACGGCGGGCATGTCGGTTTCCGGTCGGAACAGCGAGGACTGGGCGGAAATTCTCCGCGACTCCGTTCGCCCGCGTCCCGTGAGTGACTATGATAACAAGGCCGGGGACAGACCGCGGCCTTACGGCGGGTCCCTTTGATTGGGTTGTGTCGTTCACCGGTTGAACGATTCGATGACGCGAACCATCGATCCAGAGAGGATGGTGGGCCTCGCAAAGCCTCGACCACACCCTGCAAACTCCGTCGATTCCACGCGAACAGGTTCCCAGGACCCGCACACCAGTTTCCACCCGTTGAGTAAAGCGAGAGACATGGCGACGATTGACGAACAGTATGATGCCGCGATCCGGTTGAAAGAATCCGGGGATCTGGCCGGGGCGGCAGCCAAGCTGCTCGAACTGGAAGCCCTTGAACCCCAGCATGTCCTCACGCATTCGGCGCTGGCAGTCATCCTGCATCGGCTTGGCCGGTTCGATGAAGCGATTGCCCACGCGCAAAAAGTCGCGGAACTCGATCCGAAGGATCCGTTTTCCTTCACGCAGCTGTCGGTCATCTACCAGCGCTGCGGCAAGATTCAGGAAGCCGAAGACGCCATGGCCCGCGCCCGCATGATGCAGATGGCGCAGGGTGGGCATCACTAGCCCGGCGGACAGCGAGAAAGTCGACAGTGCAAAGTGGACAGTGAACAGCCAGAGTGTTGCGTTGAGGCCATCGTCAGCTGCCTCTGTCTGCTGGCTCGTCCTGATCGAACCGGATACGGTCCATCTCTGAGAGGCTTCCCTGATGTGGGCACCGCTGCTTGAAGACGCGTCCGGTTCGGCTCAGAACGCCCGGTTTCTGGGGAAAGCAGCGGAACTGGCCTATCTGCCGGTCGCCGAAGGGAAGGCCGCCTTTGGCGAACAACTCGGGCTGACCGCAGAGTTGATCTCGGTCGACAATACGCAGGCGTACGTCGCGGAGAATCCGGATCACATCGTCGTCGCGTTCCGTGGCACCGAGTCCCCCGCGAGCCTCGAAGGTTTGAAGGACTGGCTGCTGACCGATGCCGTGAACCTGTTGATTCTCCCGCAAGGACGGTTGGGGACTGATCTCGCTGCGGCGGGTGTCGGTGCCCGCTTTCATCAGGGCTTTGTCGATGCTCTGGATGAAGTCTGGTTACCCCTCTTTCAGGCGGTGAAAGTCGCGACCGACCGTCAGGATCGGCCCGTGTGGGTCACCGGGCATTCGCTGGGCGGGGCCCTCGCCCAACTCAGCAGCTGGGTGCTGCAGCGGCAGTTCATCTCGGTCCATCAGGTTGTCACCTTCGGCGGTCCGATGGTGGGGAACAAGACTGCCACGCAGGCTTATGACAAGGAATTCGCTGGTCGAGTCTTCCGTTATGTGAATGTCCCCGATCCTGTCCCGATGCTGCCCACGGTTTCGCTGATCGCGAATGATTACCAGCACTGTCAGAAAGAGATCCTGCTGGGCCAGCCGAATGATGCGGCGTCTGCTGTCAAGCAGATGCAGTCCTTCGCGGGGAAGGCCGTCAACGGTCTGGTGCAGGGGACGCTGCTGGATGATCTCTGGAAAGCGGTCGTCGGCCGGGTCGAAGCCCACCTGATGACGAGTTACCACAAACTGCTGAACGTGATGAAGTAACGGTCGCATTTTTCAGCGACACGGCGCTAGCCGCCGGTTCCGTTGAAGACACCGGCGGCCAGCGCCGTACCGCTCAGAATGATTGGACTGTCGTTCCCTCGCTGGACAGCGGACCGCGTTCTGCCGCATGCTGGGACGTTGCTTGGCTCCTCCTGTTGAAAGTGTTCCGTGTCGCGATCGCCCCTGTTCATCATTTTCCTGGTCGTCTTCATCGACCTGCTTGGCTTCGGGATCGTGCTGCCGTTGCTGCCACGGTATGGCGAGCACTTTGCAGCCTCGAAGATGACGCTGGGAGCCTTGATGGCGTCGTTCTCGGCGATGCAGTTCGTTTTTGCGCCATTGTGGGGGCGACTTTCGGATCGCATCGGTCGGCGGCCGGTCTTACTGGTCGGCCTGGCGGGGTCGGCGGTCAGTTACTTCTTTTTCGCTCGCATCACACAAATGGGAGCGACTGGTTCGATCTATGGTCTCAGTCCGTTGTTCTGGCTGTTCGTAACCCGCATCGGTGCCGGGATCGCCGGGGCGACGATTCCGACCGCACAGGCTTATATCGCCGATGTGACCGATTCTTCGAATCGGGGCAAAGGGATGGCGATCATTGGTGCTGCTTTCGGCATCGGCTTCACGTTCGGCCCGCTGCTCGGCTCGTTCTTCGTCCCCTGGAGTGTGGAAGCGGCCGGCGACGCAGCACCGAGTGCCGCCCCGGGCTATGTGGCGGCGGTCCTCTCGGCGGCTGCATTCGTCTGTGCCGTCGTCATGCTGCCGGAATCCCTCAAGCGCGGTGTGAGCGCCGACGCGAAGGCGCATGGATTCGATGTGAAAGCTCTCAAGACAGCGCTCATGCGACCGTACATTTCGCAGTTGATGATGGCGATCTTTCTGACGACGTTTGCGTTCGCACAATTCGAGACGACGTTATCGACGTTGACGAAAGCCCTCGAGATGGGGCCGCGGGTCAACTTCTACGTCTTCGCTTACATCGGTTTGATCCTGACGCTTGCCCAGGGGATGCTCGTCCGCCGTCTGATTCCGCGCGTGGGCGAGTTCTGGATGGGCTTCTGCGGCGTGATCGGCATGACGGGGGGACTGCTGCTCCTCGGGTATGCCAGCCGACAGGCTTCCATCACGCTGATGCTCGCCTGTCTGCCGATCGCAGTCGTCGGGTTTGCGGCGACGACACCTTCCCTGCAGGCGCTCCTCTCGTTGAATATCGACGAACACGAGCAAGGCGGGATGCTGGGTGTCGGCCAGAGCATGTCGGCACTGGCGCGGATTCTCGGACCACTGCTCGCGTTGCCACTGCAGGGGATCAACTTGTCGCTTCCGTACTGGACCGGTGCAGGGTTGATGGCGGTGGCGCTGGGGTTGGTGATTACGCTACGTGGGGCGACGTATGCCCAACACCCGCGGACCGTGTGAGGATGGGTTCCAGCCCAGGCATGCGCTGGGCGTCTGGTGGGGTCTCTGTGATGACGGCGCTGAGCGTCAACTTGAACAAAATCGCGCTCGTGCGGAACAGCCGCGGGGGGACACTGCCCAGCGTGACGCGGGCCGCGAAGATCTGTCTCGACGCCGGAGCGGATGGCATCACCGTGCATCCGCGTCCCGATCAGCGCCATATCCGTCCGCATGACGTGCACGACCTCAAAGCGATGTTGAACGATGTCGAGCTGAACATTGAAGGCAACCCGTTCGAGGAATCGTTCCATTCGCTCGTACTGGCTGCGAAACCCGCGCAATGCACGCTGGTTCCCGACAGCCGCCAGCAGCTCACTTCCGATCACGGCTGGAACTTCGCGGCTGATGGTGCGCGGCTGGCACCGCAGATTCGCGAATATCACGCCGCGGGAATTCGCGTGAGCCTGTTTGTCGATCCCGATCCACAAGCGATGGTGGCCGCGAAGGAGTTGGGAGCCGATCGTGTTGAACTCTATACCGGTCCATACGCTCACGATTACGTGACGGCGAACCGGTCGGCGTCGCTGGTCACCTACGCTGAGGCGGCGGTCGCTGCGCATTCCGCGGGACTGGGCATCAATGCCGGGCACGATCTCAACCGCGAGAATCTCGGGGCGTTCCTCGACGTCGTTCCCCGGGTGGACGAAGTTTCGATCGGCCATGCCTTGATCGTCGATGCCCTGGAACTCGGGCTGACGGAGACCGTCCGTCAATACGCAGCGATCTGTCACGCCTCCCGCTGAGTTTTGTAGGGTGGGCTGTGCCCACCGTCTTCGCTCGTGTGTCAGTGCCAAAAAGATGGTGGGCACAGCCCACCCTACACTGAGTAGCTGTCAATTCGATCGATTGACATTACGATAGAGATCACTTGACTTCGTCCCGTTTTCCTTGAGAGCAGAAGATGACTGTGCAACCTGTGCTGATTGGCGGCCGCTGGCAAACGTCTCGCGGAACAGTCACCTTTCAGGCCGAAGATCCCAAGACACGCGGACTGCTCCCCGCGCTGTATCCGGTGAGTCCGTGGTCCGAGATTGAAGCCGCACTGGACTACGCCGCCGCGGCAGCCCGGACCGTCCGAACCTGGCCTGCGGAACGATTCGCCCGGTTTCTGGAACGATATGCCGAGCGGATCGCGGCCCGGGCTGACGAACTGATCGCGATCGCCCATACGGAAACGGCACTCCCGGTTACACCGCGGCTGAAGGATGCGGAACTTCCACGGACGATCAATCAGCTCAAGCAAGCCGCTCACTGGGCGCGCGAAGGTTCATGGGCCACACCGACGATCGATGCGGCTGCGAACATCCGTTCGCAGCTTGAGCCGATCGGACCGGTCGCGGTCTTCGGGCCGAATAATTTTCCGTTCGCGTTCAACGGCATCAGCGGAGGCGACTTCGCCGCCGCGGTCGCGGCTGGGAATCCGGTGATCGCGAAAGGGCATTCGTCACACCCCGGCACCACTCGTCTTTTCGCCGAAGAAGCACAGCAGGCGGCCGCTGAAACGGAGATGCCTGCAGGCTTCGTCCAGCTGATCTACCGCACGAGTCACGCCGATGGGGCGCGGCTGGTCTCCGATCCGCGACTCGGAGCGATCGGGTACACCGGATCACGGTCCGCGGGAACGGTCCTGAAAACTGCCGCGGATGCCGTCGGCAAACCGATTTATCTCGAACTTTCGAGCATCAATCCGGTCGTCCTGCTTCCCGGCGCAGTGACTCAACGGACAGCGGAGCTCGCCGAGCAGTTCACCGGCAGTTGCCTGATGGGGGCCGGACAGTTCTGCACGAATCCCGGACTGGTCCTGCTGATTGACAGTCCGGAAGCGACCGGACTGCTGGCCGACATCGCCCAGCGTTTCACTGCTGCCCCGGTCGGCACACTGCTGGGAAGTGGTGTATTGCGACATCTCAATGATGGGGTGCAGACGCTTCTGAAAAACGGGGCGACGGTGCTCGCGGGCGGGCAACCGGGTGGCGGGACAGGAGCGTGTCACCAGAACACACTCCTGAAAGTGACCGGCCGCACGTTCCTCTCGGCACCGGCTGCATTGCAGACCGAAGCCTTCGGGAATGCCTCGCTCGTGGTGGTCTGTGAGACGGCTGATGAACTGGTCGCAGTGCTGGGGGTGCTCGAAGGCAATCTGACCGGGTGCGTCTACTCGGCGACCGATGGAAGCGATGACGCCTTGTATGAGCGGGTCGAAAACCAACTGCGGCCGCGGGTCGGTCGCTTGCTGAACGATAAGATGCCGACCGGCGTTGCGGTCTCCCCGGCGATGAATCATGGCGGACCGTTCCCGGCGACGGGGCATCCAGGTTTCACCTCGGTCGGGTTACCCGCTGCGATCAAGCGATTTGGTCGCCTGGCCAGTTACGATGGCGTGCGCCCGCATCGGCTACCGGTCACCCTGCAGGATCAGAATCCGACGGGGTCGTTGTGGCGGTTGGTGAATGGGGAGTGGACGCAGAAGGATGTGGGGGGCTGAGGAACAGATCGCGAAGACGCAAGCGGGATGGAAGAGGTTTGAAAGAAAACGGGCCCCGGCATGAAGCCGGGGCCGCGAGGGTCGAACCGAATCGTCGGCAGACGTGAGACGCGGGGAGCGTCTAGGGCCGGACCGTGTCAGCGACGGTGATCGCTGAAGGCGCGGTGTTCGGCGTGGGTGCTTTCGTCGAGCGGGCGGTCCACTCGTTGTATTTGGCAGCCGTCGGAATCTTGACCGGCGTCCCATTCAGATTCGCAGCCGTGGTGCCAGTGGCCCGGGGCAGCGAGGTCGGCGAGAGTTTCGTCCGCGGTTGTAACGGCAGCGGTTGCACATCGAGTGCACCACGACGCGGATCAACGGCGTTGTTCGGGTTGGCGTTCTTCAGCAGATCGCCTCCGGCCGAGCGGGTCGGAGTGAGTCCCGTCCCGATGTTGTCCGGTTGCGGCTGGACCGCAGTGGCAGTCCCACTCCCGATCGGAGCGTAGGTGATCTGTGTGCCGACGGCCATCGTCTTCACGACGGTTTGCGGCTTCATCACGGTCACTTCTTCGTCGACCCAGCGGGTGGTGTTGACCGCCACCTTCTGAGTGGTCTGGTAGGGGACCATCGAGGTCACGTTGTACGAGACCTGACGCGTGCCGTTGATGGCGACACGGCGGGTGACGGGAACCTGCTGGCACACCGTCTGCGGAACATATTCGCGGGCGACGCGATAGTTCGGAGTGAAGGCATTCCGAATTTCGGAACTGGTGCGGCTCATCCAGCCCGTGAACCCTGGAGTCTGGTTGTACTCGCAGGGGGTGGGCTTGTAGTTGGGCTCGTAACGGCTGCGCCAGAAGCCGACGTTTTTGGTCACCGTTTGATACTCGGTGATGTCCTGGTAACTGACCGTCGGGACCGCGACGGTCCGGGCTTCCGTCACCGGGCGGTATTCCGTGACCGCCTGATCGACGTACTTGACGTCGACGATCGGCTTCTTCACGGTCTGCTTGACGGCCACGTGCTCGACGACCGGGACCTGGCGATAGACGGTCTGCATTACCGGCTGGACAGCCGGAGCACACACGGTCTGGACCACAGGAGCACAGGCCGTGTACGCCGTGACCGCGGGGGCCATCGCGTTATACGAGACCGGTGCAGCCGGGGCACAGTCGCAGTTGTTGGGGCGGAACGGATTCCATTGCGCGGAGGCCGAGTTGGCGGCGAGAAGCAACGCCAGACCGGCAGACCACGGCACAGCCGCTTGCGGAAAACGAAGCATGGGCCTCTTCCTACGGGGGAACGAGATGCGTGATGGTCGAAATGAGCTGGGAGAGGTGGCTGCTTTTGCCGGTTTGAGCGCCCCGGCATCAGCGAGCGGGCGGGTTTTTAGAAGAATCCCGGAATTGGGTCAAGACCGCGGCAAAAAATGCCGAGGGGCACCTCTTCGGCAAGGACGATTGGTCCGGCAAATCCTGCGGAATCGTTGCTCACCACGGGGCTTTTTCCGCATTTCTTCGCGAGCGTCGCGCAATTCGGGACTAGGTTTTTCTGCGTGGCCGATGAGCGATATGGGATGTCGCACAGCGCCGCAGCCGTGACTCCCCTCCTCTCGGAACGTCGCTATGTCTGCCCACTTCATTCTTCACGGGCCCCACGACCTGCACGATCTGGTCCATGGTCTGCTCGAATCACAGCGCTGCTGGTGGGCACGAAACGTCGATGCAGAAATCGACCCGCTGGGTGACGTGCATCTCACCGGATGCGTGAATTCCTGGTACGAAAAGCAACTCGCCCAGGAAACCCTGCGGCTGGTCCGCGGGATCCGTCGCGTGCATAACGAATTGTGCGTCGTCCGCTGAGCTCCGGATCTCTCTGCAATCCTTACCGACTGCGAGCGGCCTACGGAATTCCAGGCTCGATTCCAACAGCATCGCGGTTCAGATGCTGGACGGACACCGGTTCGCTAAACTGATTGAGTCTGTCAGCTCCCCGGACACGGATCGAGCACGACAGCCCAGATGTCGCTCCCGTTCGTTTCCGGAAATGTGCTCGTGGGGTTGCTGCCTTCGTTCCATCGACGCCGGACCACGCTCTCGCGCGACGAGACGGTGGTCTTCTATCCGTCGTGTGCAGCCCTCAATCCCGATCAATCCTGGACGCTGGTGATTCAAGGCTGCGTTTTCGATCCGCGTGTCTCCTGGCTACGCCGGCAACCGGTGCTGGGGCTGATCCGGCGGGTGATGCGCGTCGAACACGCTTCGGTCGAACCGTTTCGAAGACGGATGCGACAGTTTCTCGTGAATGGAGCAGCGGGACGACAGCTCACCATCCACTGCAACGGCGCATCCGGCCCGGTCGGCCCGACCGACGCTGCCGGCCTCTTTCGCGGAGAATTGACTGTTTCCAGTGCGTTATTGCCTCTGGAAACCGAGCCATCCACACCCCATGTGAACTGGACGACCTACACCGCAGAATTTCCGTCCGATGACGACCGGACGATTACCGGGCGGGTACAGCTCGTCCCCCCGGTCGGAATCTCGATCGTCTCCGACGTCGATGATACGTTGAAGCACAGCAACGTCCCCGATCGCCGTGATCTCTTCCGTAACACGTTCGTGCGTGACTTTCGGCCGATTCCCGGTATGCCGGAACTCTACAAGCAGTGTGCGGCTGCCGGAGCCGCCTTCCATTATGTCTCCGGCAGTCCCTGGCAGCTTTTCGAGCCGCTCGCAGAGTTCTGGCGCGAGCAACAGTTTCCGCAGGGTTCGTTTCATCTGAAGCGCTTCCGGTTACGTGAAACGGCCCGCAAAATACGGACAACTTCGCCGCAAAAGGCTCACAAGCGGGCGGCGATCGAGCCATTGCTCGCCGCGTATCCACAACGCCGGTTTGTGTTGATTGGCGATGCCGGCGAGCAGGATCCCGAGATCTATTCGAGCCTGATGCGTGACTGCCCCGATCAAATCGCGCACGTCTTCATTCGCTCGGTCCGCGGCCGTGCGGTCGATGCACAGCGAATCGCGCGTTTCCCGTTTATCCCCGAGCGCTTCACGCTTTACGAAGACGTCGCAGAGATCGCCGAGCGATTGCTGACGCTGGTTCAATCCGGCGGCACCGCTCGCTGACCGTGGTCACGACGGCATGTGGGATGGACCACCTCTTGTGGTCTATTCTTCGTCCGTCTGGTGACTGACCCGCCGGATGTTGCTACGGCTTCCCCGTTGCGATTGGCGATAGGCGTCATCGGCCAGTTCTCGGAGTTGTTCGTCGTCGGGATTCCGGCGGACAGCCGTTCGCAGGGGTTCGATCGCTTCCTGATACCGCCCCGTTTCGTACAACATGCGTCCCCACAGCGCTGACAGCAGTGGGCTTTGCGGTTGGGCCGCGATGGCTTCCTTCAGAATCGTGAAACGTTGAGCATCATCGTTCAGCAGATGGTAGCCCTCTGCGGCATTGGACCACACCAGATCAATCCCTGGCACACTGGGGTGGCGGCGTGCATGTTCCGCGGAAGCATCTGCATAGGCTTTCTGCAGCGCTGGTAATTCCTCGGTATTCCCGAGCTTCGTGTAAGCGCTCACCAGGTAGCCAATCTCCAGATAGTTCGGCTGAAACGTCTCCATCAGAAAGGCCGCAGGCTTCACAGCCGCCAGCGATTCCAGGATCTTCTGGGGAAAGGGGCCGCCCCGACGATAGGCTTCCTGCCAATGGCGAATGGCAGACGGTTCGTCACCATCGGCCAGCGCCCGTTCCGCGAGCGCCACATGAATCAGGGGTTCGAACGGCCGGACAGCGGCGGCTTGCTTGAGGAACGACCGCTGGTATTCGCCGCTGGCATCGTGCAGAAAGCTGAGCTCTGCCAGAAAGACGTACGCCTGCCCTTCGAACGGATTCTGCCGGACCGTCCGCAATGACAGATTCCAGGCCGCCTCCAACAGCTTGAAGTTTGTGCCCGTGACCCGCTTCATCCAGTCACGAGTCTCCTCGACAGTCCCCATCTGCGAGACACGGACCGTGTCTCGCAACTGCGTGAGCGGCAGATTGACTTCACTTTGTGCCTGCTGCTGATCGAAGACCCGCAGCAATGCCTGAACCGCAGCGAGTGAAGCCTGCGTGTTGCCCGGGTCGCTCCGCACCACTTTCAGCAGCGTTTTCAATTCTTCCCGTTGCCGCTCCACGATCATCTCGGCCAAATCGGGATCGGAGGCGTCATAGGCGGGCGCATAGGCCAGAACGCGATAGGCTTCCCAGGCGTCGCCAGTCTCCGCGGCCGGCTGCAGAATCCGGACCGAACAGAGTGCCACGCAGGCCATCGCGGTTCCGACGAAGGTCCACCAGAGGCGGCTCGCGGGTTGATCGGCGATGCGACCGGAGACTTCCGCACGTTCGAGCTGCCACAGCCGACAGGCCGCGGCCATCTGAATCGCGACGAACGTCATCAACCCCGGCGCATACCATAGAAAATCGACCGCAGCATGGACCAGATGTGCCGCCAGACTGGCAAATAACACCGCGGCAGCCCCGGCCCGCGGCGACGACGCGCGGATCCCCAGTGTCCAGCGAAGACAGTACAGAATCATCAACCCGGCAATCGCTAACCCGACCACTCCGGTTTCACTGCCGACTTGCAGATACGAACATTCGGCGTGGGTATATTCCGATCCGTCGTACTGGCTATCCAGATAGGGATGATAGACTTCGGAATGGCTGCCGACGCCAGTGCCGATCCAGGGGAAATCCCGAATCAGAGCGACGTTGGCTGCCCAGATCGGTGTCCGGATCTCGTTGCCCTGTGTCTGCAGGCGATCAGCAAGCGAATCGAGCGTTCCCGCAGACAGCACGCATAAGCAGACCGCACCAGTCGCCGTTACCACTCCGACGGCTTTCCAGGGGAGCCAGCCGCAGCGACACAACCCGAACAGTCCCGCCGCAAACGCGATCCCCAGTGTGACCAGCCCGCCGCGTGACAACGTCATCAAGGTCGCCATCACCACCAGTCCGAGCGCACCCAGAAGGCCCCAGTGCAGGTGCTGGGTGCTCAGACCGCTCGAGGCACCCCCGAAGCCATTCTTGTCGGCCTGGGCCGTTGCGCTGGCATCGACCGGGCGAGCCCACCACCACAAGAGTGGCCCGATCCCCAGCACGAAGTAATGGGCCGCATGATTCCGATTCGGAAAGACCGCCATCACGTAGGACGAGGTCTTCGCGATGGGATGAGGCCAGATCCAGAGAAACTTGTCGTTCGAGGCGCAGTATTGCAGCAGGCCGACCACGGCCATCCCCGTAGCGGCCAAGCCGCACCACTGCAGCCAGCGATCGATGTCGGCTTGCGTCTCCAGACGCTGTACCGTCGTGATGAACAACAATCCGAGCGAGGCAAACACCGCCAGTCCGACACGGCTCGCATCAGGTGTCACTGAAAGCGTCGACCACCGTTCACCCAGGAGTTTCTGCGTCGCCGGATCAGACCACGCGGGAAGATAGCCCAGAAGTTTCGGCGAGTACGAAGCGAACCATTCCGGCGGAGCGGCCCACAACTGCAGTCCGACGACGGCCACCGCAGCGAGCCACAGCCATTCGGTCCCCGACCACCGCCATGTTCGCTCAGGCTTCGTGAATTGATGCAACGACCAGCAGACGGCAGCGACTGCACTGGAAACGGCCAGCCACCACATGCCAATGCCGGTCCGACCTTCGAAGAAACAGGGGACGACAATCAACGCGGACCACAAGCCGAGATCGGTCGCCGCGACGAGCCAGGGGGTCGCTGCCGGTTCCGGAAGCGATGTCGCCGGACTGCGCGAACGTCCGGAACGCGACCGATGCTGCGACATGTGCTCCCTCCTGGCCAACTGGCGGCACGCGGGTCCCTCCGCGCGCAAGTCGAACGCCAACCGCGAGTTCTAGTGAAGTCTGGCAAATCAATCAACGGGAGCTTCCCGGTCGAGCTGAGGCCGGTCGAACGTCTTTCTCTGTTAAGTAGACTTCACTACAGGGTCCAGAGTCGAGTGTCGAAATCACTCCACACGGCAATCGAAGCGCTGAGGTGATGATTACCCGAAGATTTCAGACGATTTCACGACCGGAGCGCTTCGGTTGTGACGAGGACTGATTTCGACCAGGAAGTGACTCGCCATTGGAAGAAAACATTGGCCCTGGCACACTGCCGTCCATGACTCGACCTCTCGGGGGGACGTGACGGTTTCCACCACCAGCCAGAGAGGGCAGACCACCTTTCCCCTGCACCAGACCCCACAGCGATTCGATCAACGCATGGAATGGTTTCGATCGAATGGGCGCAGCTTGAACCGGAGAACCGGGGTCCGTAGACTGCGCGGTGGCGTGTCGCCGGGAGAATTTGCATCGTGCTTGTGCCCATGGAACTCGTCCGCATCATCGTCAGCGAGATCAACGATCAGCAGGTGATCTTTCTGCGCGAAGCCGAGGGAGAGCGTGCGTTCCCGATTCTCATCGGCTTTTTTGAGGCAACCAGTATCGACCGCCGAGTTCGGGGAGAAGTCCCGCCGCGCCCCCTCACGCACGATCTGTTAAAGCAGGCGATCGAACTGCTCGGGGGCGAAGCCCAGGACGTGGTGATCAATAACCTGCAGGATCACACGTACTATGCCGCGATCCGGGTGCGGAAGGACGGAGAGCTGATCGAGATCGACGCCCGGCCGAGTGATGCCGTGGCCCTCGCAGTGCATTACCAGCCGTATCTTCCGATCTATGTCGAAGACACCGTCCTGGATGAGGTCGCGTCGTAACGCGCTCCTCAGTTTCCTTCCAGCGGTCGGGGCGCGTGCCCTTGTACGTTCAACCATGGGCCGCAGGCCATCTGCTCTCACCCGTCAGCGACAATCCATCGGTACAACCCAACGCGGCTGAGACAGCTTCTAGACCAACGATTCACCGTTGAAGCCGGACCATCAGCAACCGGTCGTCACCTGCAGCAATAGACAGCGCCTGGCTGGACAACGGGCACTTGACGCCGGTGAAAGAATTGCGAGACGCTTCCCAGGGGATGACGGTCCGGCTGGAAGAGGATGGACCGCGAGTTCGAAGCAGCGAGATATCGCATGGCGAAAGTGAAATCCGCAGCGAAATCCGTGACGACAGCGGTTCGGCGAATGTCCGCCGAGCGGTCCTCGAAGTGACGCGAGCCGTCTCGCCGACTCCCTGGCCCGGCGATGTCACATTCAATGCCGCTTCTCCCGGCGCAACTCCCTCGGCCGCCAAGGGGGACAACAAGCACAAAAATCCCGTCCCCTATGGCACGGAACTCCATGCCACAGGCTCTCAGTACGGCATCGCGCTCACTCCCGGCCAGCTCCGGGACAAATCACGCGCCCCGAAGGCTGTCGCAGCGTTGTGCCACCTGGGGACGGTGGCGGGAAATCATGGTCGCTCCCGTTCAACTTCTCGCCCGACGCCGTGATTTTCCACCAGACGCCCGACCCCGCGCCGCGATAGCTCGACTACATTCAGACAACCGACGGTGGCCGTTCGTCGCGCCGACGCTGGAACAACGGTTGCAGGCGGGAGACGTTGATGAAAACGAGCTGATTCTGGGCATCAGTGATGGAACCTCGAAACGGCTGCGCGGCAACGACCATGGCCGCAACTCCGCCACCAGCAACGTCTCCCCCGCAAGCCCCCCCCATCAAGATGCCCCACCTCATGTGTAAACCCCATTACACACCACGTCGCGAGTAACAGGGCTGCGAAGGAAAGCACCCGCATCCACAGACGTCTGGCATCCGACGGGGATGACATCCGGTTCCCCCCTCAACGCACCCGCCCCACGACATCGAATGCGTGCCACGAACGGAAGTCTACCGCAGGCAAACCATCCGAGCCGCGACCGTGAGGGAGCGAGGTGGTCTTGATGGGGACAACCGGCAAGATCCCTGCGCCGATGGCGCCACCCACCGTCACGACAAAATCGATTAAGGTCTCACCTCGACGTGTTTTGACCATCAGAAGCTCCCTGACATGAGAATGTGAAGTGTCCCGGATGCGTCCAGAGCACCCCGAATCTCCTTTTTATCACTCGTTCCCACGCTCCAAGTGTGGGAACGTGTCAAACGACAAGCGGACGCGGAGCGATCAGGAGCGACTTGTCGGAGCCGCGACCGTGAGCAGCGCGTGTTGGATGGTTACGATGTACGGAACTCGCTCTCTCACGGTCGCGGCTCGGATTACGGAGTGACCAGAAGCGCCTTCCGTGGCGCGCCGACGTTAATGGTGATGCTTGTAGGCGGCGTCTTCCGGGTTGCCGTTGGCGATGAGGTAGGCGAGCAGGTCGAGGATTTGTTCCTTATCGAGCGTGTTTAACAGGCCGTTGGGCATGATCGAGACTGCGGAGGTGCCGCGGTCGTCGATCGATTTCTTGGCGATCTTCAGCTCTTTCGCCGGGGTGCCGGTGAGCATCGTCAGCATGTCGGCGTCTTCGCTGAGGATGATGCCGGTGCGGACGGTGCCGTCTTCCAGTTGCAGGACCGTCTGCCGGTATTTCGGGTCGATGTTCCGTGACGGTTCCAGCAGTTCCAGCAGCAGCGCCTTGGGATCGCGCTTGTACTTCTTCACGGTCTCGTCGATGAGCGGGCCGACGGAATTCTGCGTTCCGCCGGCGATGCTCGGCGTAGCGGCGGCGTCCTTCGCGTTCAGCTTGTGGCACTGGGCACAGCCGAGCGTGGCGAAGAGCTGTTTCCCTTCAGCGAAGTTGCGGTGCTCGCCGGCGCGTTTCAGGTCGCCCTCGAGGTCGGCTGGCTTCCATTCGGTCAGCTTGATCGTCTTTTGCGGGTTCTTCGCCAGGAACTCCTGCAGGTTATTCGTGACGAACAGCGTCCCCCGCATGATGCGGTGGTGACCGGGGAACGAGCAGACGTACGGGTAGGCCCCTTCTTCGGTCGGGGCGGTGAAGTCGATGACTTCTTCCTGGCCGTAATCGACGAGCGGGCTGTGCCAGAGGATATCGGGACTTTCGGGGATGAAGCCGACATCGAAGCCGCGGGCCCCCAGGTTGATCGCCGCGAGACCGACGTCGTCGGCTTTTCCCGGCTTCACGAGCAGGATGTTGTGCGGCATGAAGTCGAAGTTGGCGAACGTCAGCTTGACCCGCTTGCCGGGTTTCACCGTGAGTTCTTTCACGTCGTACATCATTCGTTCGGGAACCGTGGCGATGCGGATGGTGGTGAGTTCCGGCGTGTCGCTGAGGATGCCCGACTTCTGCGACCCGGCGAGAGCTGCTTCCGCGATCACGCCGCCACGGTAGGTCTTCTCGACGTTTTCCTGGAAATGCTGCACCGTGCGGGCCGCGAGGCGGGCATGCGGTTCGGGCGAATTGAGCAGCGTCTGCAGCAGTTCCGGGTTCTTGATGTTGTGCTGCTGATGGAGCCAGAGGGCTTCGAGCAGATGGTGGGCATCTTCCCGCTTCTGCGGGTCGAACTGCTTGATCCACTCCTGCGTGGCTGCGATAACTTCTTTGGAATCGCGTTCGCTGAGTTCGATGCGCGTGCGGTGGCGGATGCCGTCGACGGGAGACTTGAGGTTATCGAGCAGCGCGGGAATCGGCTGACCATCGATCAGGACCCGCGGCTGCAGGGGACGATCGATGGCGGTCATGCGATAGATGCGGCCGTGCACGTGGTCGCGATTCGGGTCGCGCACGTTGTGCTGCATGTGACCGATGATGACGTTCTGCCAGTCGCTGAAGTAGAGCGAGCCATCCGGCGCGAAGATCGCATCGGACGGACGGAAGTTTTTGTCGCCGCTCATCAGCAGGCCGCGTGACTTGTCTTCCGTCTTGCTGCCGTCGGCATTGGTGACGGTCACCGTCAGGTTGTCACCCGCCGGTTCACCCCACACGGTCCCGGTCTCGGGGTTCCGTTCGAGGTGATAGTGCTTGATGCCGAGGAACCCGATCACGTTGCAGATCAGGAAGTCTCCCTGCATCGACTCCGGGAAGTGGGTGCTGCTGACGATTTCACTCGCGGTGACGGGGCGAACTTCCTTCTTGAGCAGTTCGTGCATCTTGAAGCTGTTGCCATCGGGCCGGACCTGGAAGGCGCGTCCGCCGGTACCATCGGTCGCGTAGTGATAGCCCCAGTAATCGAAGGCAATCCCGTGCGGGTTCGGCGAGTTCCCGGCGTGCATCGAGATGGTGAAGCGGCGCGGGTCGAAGCGGTACATCGCGGACGCACCTGACTGCAGCGACGGTCCCCACGGGTGTTCGTGGTTGTGGACCATGAAGACACCACTCTGCCAGTAGATCCCGCCATCGGGACCGTAGATGAGGTTGTTCGCCCCGTGGTGGGTGTCGGACGAGTCGAGGCCCTGCAACAGGATCGTGCGGACGTCGGCGACGTCGTCGCCGTCGGTGTCCTTGAGGAACAGCAGTTCGGACTGACAGGTGACGATCACGCCGCCGTTCCAGAACTCGAAGCCGAGCGGATTCTGCACCTTGGCGAACTCAGTGACGCGATCGGCGACGCCGTCATCGTCGTCGTCATGCACGATGACGAGCGCGTCGTTCATCTCCTTGAGGGGTTCCCACTTGGGATACGTGGGCCAGGTCGCGGCCCACAGGCGGCCCTTCGTGTCGAACTGCAATTGGACCGGCTTGATGAGCTGCGGGAAGCGGGCTTCATCGGCGAACAGGTTGACGCGGAAGCCCTTCGCGACGGCGAGATGCTTCAGCCCTTCTTCGCCGCTGTTGTACTTCAGCGAGCCTTCCTTCACGGCGCTGGAGCTTTTGCTCCCGCCGCCAACGTTCGAGATGACCGGAATCGGCCGGGGAACGTTGCCGTCGTGGACCGTCTTCTCTTTGCCAGCGGCGCGCGCCCAGACGACTTCATCGCGATTGGCCGTCATCACGTCGAGCATGACGAGTTCCGGCTGGAGCACGTCGGCGTTGCTCTGATCGTTGACGAACTTCAACGTCGAGCGACCACCCCAGATGTCGTTTCCGTCCGAGGCGTGATAGCGGTTCCACCAGTGGAGGGACTTATCAAGCACGGCCTGCCGCAGCGGCTCAAGCGATGGTCCGGCGACAACCGGTTGTCCAAACAGTTCGCGGGCGATGACTTCCGCAAGCTGGCGATTCCCTTCCGCGGTGAGGTGGACGCCGTTAATCGTCAGGGGTTGGGCGGCGTTCTTGTAGAGTTCCAGCGACGGATGGAACAGATTGACATAGGCGACACCTGCTTCTTTCGCGGCGGCTTCGGTCGCCCGGGTGTACGTGGCGAGCCGCACGTTGTACGCCCGCCCGTCGGGGAGATTCGGATTCCGGGTGTTCTCGTAAGCGATCGGGCTGAAGAGAACGATCCGCGGAAAACTCGTTCCGTTCGGTCTGGCACCGCGGGTCCGCTGGACGAAATCGAGCAGTTGTTTTTTGTAGTCGTCCGGCTTGGCATCGAAGGATTCGTTGTAGCCGAAGAAGGCGAAAACGACGGTCGGTTTGACGAGTTGCAGGTACGCCGTCATCGAGATCTGGCCGGAACTGCGCGGGTAATTGTTGGGACGATCGCCGCTGGTGCTCATGTTCCGGAAGCGGACCTGCTGATCAACGAGGCGGCTGCTCAGCACCGTCTCCAGCCAGCCATCGTGCTGCATGCGGTCGGCGAGACCGTTGCCGAGGATCGCGACCACGTCCCCCTTCTGGAATGCAAACGGCAGTGGGTCGCGATAGCCGGCCGGGACGTCGACGAGCAATGGGTCCTTAGCCGGAGGCTGCGGCGCGTTCGGAGCGGTCTTCACGCCACCAGCCACGGGATTGCCCGGCTTCCCGTCATAGTTGAGGTAGGCGAGTTTTCCCCCCTGCTTGATGTCGATCTCGACCGCCTGCGGGGCGGCGACCTGGGTGATGCGGAAGACGGGTTTGCGGTCGACATCGAGCAGGGTGAGCGTGAAGTCGGCGAGTCGTTGCTCGAAACCGGTCCGGTTCCAGATCACGACCCGTTCGATCTCCGTCGGCGTACGGAGATCGAGTTCCCACCACGGATTCTTTTCGCCCGCGTTGGTGGTGTGCGTCTGCCCTTGTTTGTTGTAGTCAGGATGCTTGTTGCCGTCGATCGCGCGCTCCGCGACGGCATTTCCGTTCGTGCTCGACTGCGAGGCTTTCCCGTTCGGGGCGATGTTGGTCCCGCTGCTGAAGACCTCGACTTCTGCGAGGGTGAGAATCCGCTTATCACCCGGCAGTTCGATGCGGACATACCGTCCCGGTTTACCGGTGACCAGCGGTGCTGGGGCGTCACCTGGCTTGGCGGGTTCGGCTTTCGGGGCGTCGGCGGGCTTCGCTGGTTTTTCTGCCACAGCGACAGTGGTGGTCGCGTGCTGGGCGTGGTTCGTGGGAGGAATCGGGCTTTCATACCCGGCATACGCTGCGGGTTTGACTCCCTTCGCGAAGCTTCCGTTTCCGAAGGTATTGGGATGAAACGGGCCGACGATTGTGATGTTGGCGTCGGGTTTGATGGCGTCTTCCAGACCAACCGCCCAGAAACACCCATTCACGAGCATGCGGCGATAACCGTCGTTCTGCAGATCTTCCGGAGTGCCGTAGAGTGAGGTGAAGACGCGGCCCGTTTTGCCAGATTTCGACTGGTACGTGCGTGTCCATTCAGACGGCATCGGCGGCTTGGTGGCATCGACCGGCGAATCGGGCGTCATGCCGTTCAACGGCTGTGCCATCGTCAGAATCTCGCCATCGGTCGGCTTGCCGACATAGCCCCCAGCCTGTACCCAGACATCTTTCACTCCGCGCAGGATTGGATGCGTCTCTTTGCCATTGATGAGCGTGATCCGTGTGCTCTGCTGATGATTCTTGCCGTAGTGACCGACCCAGGTCTGTCCGAGCACCTGGTGACCGAAGCCGAGGCCATAGTCAGCGGCTTTGGAATCGTACGAGTATTTCGCGAACGGGTCAGTCCCCTTCATCTTGAAAGCATGCGTGGCGGTCCGCAGTCCGACGACCGGTCCACCCCGGTTAAGGTACGCATCGAGGTGCTGCATCTGCTCCTGCGGAAAGTTCTGAAACCGCAGAAAGACAACCGCCAGATCCGCGGTGTCCAGTGCTTCCATGCCCGGCATGTTCGAGTTGCCGGGGACGATCTCGCCCGTCTCCTTGTCGACATTGAACAGCACGGTGCACTTGAAGCCGTGGTGCTTCGCGAGAATCCGCGCGAGTTGTGGCAGCGTCTCTTCCGAGCGGTATTCATGATCGCCCGCGAGGAAGACGATGTGCTTGCCTGCGCCTGGGCCGCTGCTTCCCTGATAGACCACCGGCTGAGCCGTCGCCGTTGCGGCCAGCATCAGCAGGCCGATCACCACCTGCACCACTCGTGTTGCACTCATCAACAGCACCTGGACTTCCAAAAGTGAAACGGGTTCTGACCCGCGGGCGTTCTCATCGTTGCGTGCCAGTCATCTTCCCAGCGAACTCGCTCTTCAAGCGGATGACCCCAAAGATTATCTCCAGTCACCCCCGTTGAGAAAAGGAAGGGCGGCCTTCCAGTTCCCCAGTCTGACAAAAGTCTGTCGGCCGCAACATCCGGGGCCGCGTGCAGGGCTTGAAGGAGCCGGAGGGCTACTCGGCGAGGGCGTGGATGGTGTTGTGCAACACGCCGGTTGCGGGTTGGCCTCTGGCCGAGCGGAAGCTGTATTGGATTTCCATGCACCAGGTGGGCCGAATTGCGGGGAGGTCGACTGTCAGCGTTCGGCCATCGGCTGAGAGCGTGCAACGCTCGACCGTCAGCGACTGTTCGTCGTAATGTTTCGAGCCGTAATTGGCGGACCGCTTCAACCCCCACGTCTTGACCTGGATGTTCTTCGGTTCGATCGAAGCGGGATCGAGCTTCTCGGTGAAGTTCAACGTGAGTCCGCGCTGGGTCGCGTGTAGTCCCACCGGTAACTGGATCGGCTGGCCCGTGGCGCGAACGCGGTACAGCCCGCCGGGATGGGTCGCGTTCCCGGCCCAGGAGAACATCCCCGCAAGATAGAGTTGACCGTCCTGTGGCTGGAACCGGCCGCGCATTACACCGGTCGGGAATGTGGGGAGCGGCAGTTCGATCATGCCCCCCTGCATCACGTTGCCGACGCGCTCATGCGGCACAAGGAAGACTTTCCCGTAGCCGTACGAGAGATTCAGCAGTGCACCATTCAGTGGTCCCCAACGGTCGCTCGTCACCCACAACAATTCAGCCGGTGATCGGTCAAACGCATTCGTGATCCAGCACAGTGGCGGTTCCATCGCGGCATCCGAATCGTCGGTGACGTCGGTGTAGCCGAACATGTTGCCGTAGAACTTCGGTTTGCCCGAGGGATCGAGCGTCACCCAGTTGATGCGGTTCTTTGGATTCCAGAAGCCTTCCTGATCGGTGACGACGAACGAGCCGTCGGGATTGAGACAGACTCCGTTGGCAGCGCGGAACCCGGTGGCAAGAATGTCGGTTCGTGAGCCATCGCGACTGACTTTCAACAGCGTGCCGTGATGCGGCACGACCGCTTTCAATGCATGCCGTCCCGACTTCGCATAGTAGAAGTTCCCTTCCGCATCGGTCTGCAGTCCCATCGCAAATTCGTGGAAGTGCTCGGTCACCTGGTGATCGTTGTTGAGGCATTCGTAGAAGTCGGTCTCGCCATCGCCGTTGAGGTCGTGCAGGACCGCCAGTTGATCGCGACAGATCAGGTGGATCTTCTCGTCCACGACCTTCAGGCCCAGTGGCTGAAAGAGGCCGGTGGCGATCCGCTGCCAGCTCAGCTTCCCCTCCGGCTTGGGTTTGACGACCCAGACATCCCCATCCCACGAGCAGACCGCGATGCGGCCATCGCGGAAGAAATCGAGACCCGTGAACCGGGTCTGGGCCAGCCACGGATTGGCTTCCGGAGCCGCGAGCACATCGACTGCGAAGGGACCATCGTCAGTCCCTGTCACACTCTGGGTTTCCAGCATTTGCGGCCAACGCGGCGGTCCGCCATGGGTGAGGGTTGACAGGTCGGCGTTGGCCTCCGTGATCGTCAATTCGGACCAGTTCGTCGCAGCGGCACCGGCAACGGGGGCTGGCTCTTCGGTCGACCAGACCGAGAACTGCAGCGGTGTCTCGCCCGCAGGAATTGTCAGCCGTAACGCTCCCTCGGCGACGGTCCACTGTGCAGGAAACGGAGCGGCCGCAATCCCGGCGATGATCGGCGGAACGACGGCGGGAATGGCTGCTTCACCCCGGCGAACGAGTGCCGTGTGATGGTGTCCCGTTGCATCGGCCACCTGCGGATCAGTGGTCGGAGTCGGGAGCCAGCGGGCCGTGAGTGACTTGTCGTCATCGGGATCGGTAAAGGCTTTCAGCCCTTCGGTCAATCGGCGTTGATAGAAGCGAACCTCAGCGAGTTCGCCCTGGAAGTAAGAGGCAGGTTGGGGGAAGTTCGGCGCGGTGTAGCCAATGCGAACCACACTACCGGGGAGCTTTGCCTTGGCGGCCAGCGTCCCTTCACCATCGAGTTGACCATCGACATACAAGCGGAGGCGTCGCTCTTCCTTTTGCCAGGTCGCGGCGACCTGATGCCATTGGCCATCATCGACTTTGGTTTTGCCTGCGACCGCGCCGACCCAGCCGATATCGAACGTGAGTCGTCCGCCGCGGATGAACAGCGATTGTCCGTCGGGTGTCCATTTCGGCCCTGGTTGAGCCAGCGCGAAGATCGTCCCCCCGACCGTGGTTTTGATGCGGGCCGCGATCGTGAAGTCTTTGCCAGTGAGGTCAAACTTCTTCGCGTCGGGGACTTCCAGCGAGGTTTGCCCATCGAAACTCAACGGCGTCTCGACCAGAGTGACTTCAGCAGCGGGCTTGCCGAAGCGGATGGGAGCACTGCGGGGATCGGTTCCGAATGCGACGAGTTGCGGATCACCCGGTTGCTCGGCGATTTGCAGGGTCAGCGGCTGCGGGCGAGGTCCCATGTTGAAGGTCCGCACGAAGACCGGGGTATCCTGGGCATTGTCACGCTGCAGCATTCGGGGGGCTTCGAGGACCGCCGTCTGGCCCAGGGAGTACGACAGCACGACCTGCTGACCGTGGTGATACAGTCCACGGAAGCGGCCCCAGTCACGCGGCAGCGGGCCATACCGCCGGCCGTCCCGGCCTTCCACGCGGGCGTCATCCACGAACGAGCCATTCACAGGGTTTGCCCAACCGGGACCGGTCGAGTTTGCCAGCGCGATCTTCCCGACAATTTTCGGATGGATCTGATGCTCGCCGTTGAACTGGATGTCCCGCCAGTCGATGAAGTTCTCGTCGGCACTCTGCGCACTCCACGCAGCCGCCACACGGAGCGTGTCAGTATCGAAGACCATCCAGTGCCGTCCGCGGGCAATCCCCCCGGCTCCGGGGTTCAGCCGGACTGCGAGTCCCTTGTAAGCATAGTTCGGCTTGTGACCGGGGATTTCGTAGGTGTGGACGAGGCTGGGTCCGTAGTCCATCGCCGACCAGGGTTCGATCTTGCTCGGGGCCGGGCCGCGTGTGTCTCCCTTGGGAAGTCGTGACCGATACGCTTCATCGACGGCGACAAACTGCGATGGATTATGCGGCCGCAGATACGTTTCGCGGATGTAGTGAATCACGTCGTATTTCTGTGACGGGACCATCCAGACCTGCGGGGTCATCAGTCCGAAGCCGCGGGTCAACGTGCGGTACATCGAGAGGGGATCGCTGCCGTTCTTGAACTTTCCCTCGGCGAAGCGGAGCGACGTGGGAAGCGACCCCAGCCGGTCCTTCGTGCCATGACAGTTCGCGCAGACGCGCTGATAGATCGCTTCGCCGCGCTTGAGCGAGTCGGCGTTCCAGTCGCCGATCAGTCCCGCGTGATCGATGCGGTTTTCGTACTCAGGGACACGGAAGACGAGGAGCGTCGGCGAGGGTTGCAACGCCCGCGCGCGGGCAGCGCCGCCATCGCGGATTTCCATCAGGTAGCGCACGAGGTCGAGAAACTGCTGGCGGCTCGTCAGAAGATTCACCTGACCGGCCGGCATCAACGAGACGGGATTCGGTTTCACTTCCTCGATGAGATCGGCAGCGAGCGTCGTCGTTTCCCCATTTTTGGCGACGTCCCGAAAGACGAGCTTGTCCGGAGTCCGTTCGACGAGCAATCCGGTGATCAGTCGACCGTCGGATGTAGCGATCGTGACCGAGTCATAACCTTTGCGAATGACTTTCGAGGGGAGCAGCACCGACTCGACAATCGCCGCGTCGGTCACGGCCTTGTCGATCGTCGCGAGATCGGGACCGAGCGTCGAGGGCTTCGCATCGCCCGTCGAATGGCACTTCGAGCACGCAAACTGCGGCTGAAAGAAGACAACCGCGCCGCGGGCCGCATCCCCCTCCTGCCGGGCCAGCACCGCGAGTTCATCGGCAGGGATGCGCTTCAACTCATCTTCGAGCGTCTGAGCTGAGAGTGAGCAGGGCCCGGCGAGGAGCAACAGGATGAAAACGCCGCAACGAACCATGATGAATCGATACCTGAGGACATGCGAGAGGAACCACCAGTCGCATCACACAGTGCCTCATGATCGTCGTCAATTGCGAACGACGTGAATTCAACGCATTGTGCGCTCAATGCGCATTTCCTGGTAAATCGAGCATAATAACCTTAGCGTCATTCCCCATGATGGCGAGTTGCTGACCGCTGGGGGCATACGTCAGCCCATAGAGGACGACGCCGGGGAACTTCTGCTGGAAGACGGGTTGGCCTGCTCCGATGTCCCAGACCATCACGTGACCGGCATACCCGACGGAGGCGATCTTCGAACCGGCCGGGTTGAACTCGATCCGGTAGATGTCGTCCTTGTGCCCGGCGAGCGTTTTGACGAGGTTCCCCGAGTTGTAGTCCCACAGATAGATCTTGCGATCGAGTCCCGCTGCAGCGACGAGCTGTCCATTCGGACTGAGGGCGACCGAATAGACCGCATCTTCGGGACCATTGAACGCACGGACCTGGCTCCCATCGTCAGTCTTGTAGAGGCGGACGGTCTTATCTCCACCACCCGTCAGAATGTGCTGACCATCCTGCGTGAAGAGGAGGGCATAAATCGCTCCTCCCTGCGGCGCGAATGTGCGGACGTTCTGATTATTCGTGCTGTCCCAAAGCTTCACGGTTTTATCGTTCGAGGCCGACGCGATGAGCTTCCCCTCGGGATGCTGGGCGACCGCATAGACCTGCGACTGGTGACCGTTGAGTGTGGCGGTGGCGACGGCTGACGCGATCGACCAACTGCGGACGTTGCCGTCGGCCGCGCTGCTGTACGCGGTTTTGTTGTCGTTCGCGAAGACCAGGGCCGTGATCGCTGCGGTATGCCCGTCAGTCACCTGGGCCGGGTCTTGCGACGGCGGCTGGGCCGGGGGTGGATTCGGCGGTTCGGGGTTGTACCCGCGGATCAGGTTATCACTCCCCGCAGCGACCAGCTTTTTGTTGTCCGGGCTGTAGGCCAGTTGCACCACTTCCGCAGGGGTGGTGATGTTGTATTGCGGGCGGCTCGGGTCGTTGATGTTCCAGATCATCAAGTGCTTGTCGCTTCCGCCGGACGCGATCTGCTGCTGATCGGCGCGGATGGCGATCGACCGGAGCGGACCCTGATGACCAACGAACTGCCGGATCGGATTACCGCTGTTCGTGTCCCACAGCTTGAGTTGACCATCGTCCCCCGCAGTCGCGTGCCAGGCGCTGTTGGGATGGACCACGAGAGCGTTCACCCGCTTGTCATCGGCGATGTGATTCATCTGCATTTGAATCGTATCGCAGTTCACGATTTTGTCAGCCCCGGCGAAGACCAGCGTCTGATTGTCGGGCGACCAGCTCACGCCGCGGAGGGCACCGCCTCCATTGGCGACATAGTGCTGCCATTGCCGCTTCTGCTGGACATGCCAGACCCGCACGGTTCCATCATACGACGCGGACGCCAGCCGCTGATTATCGCGGTGGTATTCGACGGCGGCGATCTTCTCACCATGACCGGTCAATGTGGCCTGCAGCGAGCCATCGCCGATCGCATAGTGCCGCACGAGTTTGTCATCACAACCGACGGCCGCGAAGTTTCCATCCCACGAGACCGCGACCGCGCGAACGACTTCCGGATGATCCCACTTGCGGGCTTCGGCTCCATCGCCGTTGTTCCAGACTCGGACCGCCTTGTCCTGTCCGCCGGTGAGGAGGTGCTGCTGATTGGGCGAATACGCCAGCGTCCACGTCCCGCCGGGATGTCCCGCGAGCGTGCGAATCTCGGTTCCTTCGTTCACGCGATAAGTTTTCACTGCGCCGGTGGCATCGGCGACAGCAACTTCCTGCCCGTTCGGATGAATCCCGACCGCGGTAATCGCTGCTGTGTGTTCTGGAAACGCCTTGATCGGCTGTGGATTGCCGACGTCGTACAACCGGGCGATCTTGTCTTCACCCCCGGTGATCACGCGATTCCCGTCGAAGCTGACATTGACCGCCGTGATCTGCCCGGTGTGCCCTTCAAGCTTCCGTTGCTCCTTCGCATCACCAAAGCCCCAGATGCGGACGGTCTTGTCGGCTGCTGCGGTGACGAACCACTGATTGTTCGGCGACACCTTCAGGGCGACGATTTCCGCTTCATGTCCGGTCCCCTGGCGCGTCGCGGGTAACTGCACCGGCCAGCGTTTCACGATGCCGTCGGCTGCCGAGGTGATCAGGAACGAGTTATTCGGCGGATACCCAATCCCGGTGACTTCCACGGAATGGACGCCGAGTGTCCCCTGCGCAGCCCCGTCGTTTGGATTGAAGAATCGCACGACCCCGGTTGCATCGACGACGGCGACCTGGTTCTTATCCGCCCGCAACGCCATCCGTGTGACGGGATGCGGCAGCCCGCCGATCTCTTTGATCAGTGCTCGATCGGCCGCGTTCCAGACCTTGATCGTCTTATCGGCCCCGGCGGTGACGACCCACATTCCGTCGGGACTGACAGCGACCGCCGCACTCCCCTGGTGCGGTTGCCATTGCGCGAGCGGCGCGGCCACCGGCATATCCCACAAGCGGACTGAGTTATCGAGCGAACCGGACACCAGCCGCCGTCCATCTTTCGAGAGGCTGCACGACAGCACGAGGCCCGTGTGACCGGTCATGGTCTTCAACGTCGTGAGGGAATTGAGATCCCACAGCCGCAACGTCTTATCGAACGAGGCGGTGACGAGTTGCTTGCCATCCGCCGTGTAGACGGCAGCGTAAGCCGGGTCGGTATGTCCGGTGAGGATTTTCGGGTCGGCCGCGTGTCCGGGAGTGCGCGAACCCAAGAGGACAACGAACAACAGCAACACGACGCGAAGACGCAAGCGAGTCATGGAGTCACTCCGGAGCAGGCCATCAAGTCAGCGGCGCGAACGCATCAACGCCGGTTGACCAGTGTGCCGCATCCGGAAACCCATGAAAAGGGACGTATCCGTTTTCCTCTCAGCGGCACGGCGCGAGCCGCCGGTGGATTTGATCAGTCTCCAGCGTACCGAACGGCTTGCTCCCAAGAGTTGTCCAAAGACACCGGCGGCTCGCGCCGTGCCGCTCAAGGTGCAGGCGATGACTGGGAAAACTTCACTTCGAGGTTCCCCACCGTCGACCGTTCACCAGACATCAGACTGGTCATCGTCGTCACGTTCGGCCGATCGCGGCCGATCTTCACGGTGTAGCGGCCAGCGGCATAGACCGGGGGCTGGTAGCGATCGCCGACGCAGCGGACCGTGGAAACGATCGTCCCGGTCGCTTCTTCGATCACCTGCACGACTGGATTGCGGACCCCATCGAATCGGAGCTCAGGCAACCACGCGACCGGTTTGCGGCCATCGTTGTCCGCTGCCGCGATCGTGATCGGCCAGCCGGGGAACTGGGCGCTGTCTCCCTGCTTCGCATCAGCGAACCGTGGCCAGCATTCCAAGGTGATCTGCCGGGTGCGCTTGTTGAACCGGACCAGTCCGTAACCGTCGGCCCGTTGGCGTTCATCGCCAATCTTGGGGGGATTCGCATAGGCGAGCATCGAGATGCGGTTGCCGAGACCGTCCTTGAAGTCGCCGGTCCAGGGCAATGGGCTGTTCGCGACGGGATTCGGTCCCGGCTGTTCATCGAGCGGATGCCACCAGCGGCCGTAGATCGTGTTGACGAGTGCAGGACTTGTGAAGCCGTAGGGGCCATCGCCGTACTCGTCGATCCCATGCTTCACGACGACTGCGAGATGCTGATCGCCGCAGAGATGGACCGCCTGCACGCGGCGGATGTCGACCAGTGCCTTGTTCCGGGCCGTTTGCGGCCAGCCGTTGCAATCGAGGTCCGCCAGCAGGCGGTCATTCTGACCACCGTGCATATGGACCGCCCCGCAGAAGGCAGTCTGTGAGAGGACCGCCTTCAATTCGGCTCCCTGCCAGTCATCGCTCCAGCTTTGCAGGAAGCGATGCTGTCGGTCACCGAGGAGTTCCAGTCCGGGAAGATCGATCGATTTCGGATCGTACTTCGGGTCGTTGATGTGGTCGGGACGTGGCCCCATCTTGGGAATCTTCCCAGCGGGACCGGTCTTGAACTTGCGGTCTTCGAGGATGGCGAAGTCGATCCCGCCGAGCCGCAGTCGTGTGAAGTAGACGGTGATCCCACGGTCGATCGGAGCAGGATCGACCGGATCGGGGAGATGCCACGTCTGTTGACGTTGAACCAGGTTCACATAGTCGACCGGATAGAAATAGCCTCCGTCGGCGTTGCCGCTGATGTAAGAGCGTTTCCCATTCTCACCCCACAGGTTGGGGTGGCCGACGTCGTGATCATCGGGAATCGTGACCGTCGGGCGATCGCGGAGCACATCGCGAAACTGCAGACCGAATTCGATCCACCCGGCGGTGTGCTCGGTGTGGCGGTAGGTCTGATCGCCGGCGAAGAAGAGGAGATCGGGATTCTGCAGCTTGAGGTTGTCGATGATTTCCGGCCGCAGACCGGTCGTGCGGCTGGAATTGCACGACATGTTTGCGACGACGATTTCGTCCTTGTCGCGCGGGTCTTTCCGGATGAGGCCCTCGAATTGCGCGGTCGATCCATGCCGCACGCGGTATTTCACATCCTGGGTGTCGTCCCAGTGCTCGATGCGGAAATGGGCACTCCAGCCGGGAAAGAGGACGGGGACCGACGCAGTTTCCGTCCATTGGCCATCCCGGAAAAATTCGAGGCGGGCGACGCGGGGTTCGTCGGGCTTCAACGGATAGAGTTGGGCGGTGAGCTTGAGGACGCCATGATCGTGGGTGTAGACCGCGAACGCGACGACCTGATCGCGGGGGACGTCCATCGGCGGCGGAGCTGCCGGACCCTTCGGGACCGGTTTGGTCCACCACTCGCCGACCGACAGCGAATCGAGCTTCGGAAACTCGTCACCAAACGGTTGGGCCGGCTCGTCGGCAGCACTCAGCGAACGAACGGTGCTGCGACCCCACCAGAGGAGTGCCAGCAACTGCAGAAAGAGGCGACGGGGAAGCGACATCGGAAGCGTTCTCCGCTGGAGAAGTCAGTCGACGGATTCAACCGATCATGTCCGGCGCGTCCCACTGAAGCAACTCGCGAAGACTCAAGCGTCGCTCGCTGGCGTCTTCGCGGTTTTTCGTTTCATGGAGCCGTGGATGATCACGCTGCAAGAAAAACTCCGCAAACCATTGTGCGGCAGTTGCTTGCGACATTTCTCCATTGATGTCTCAATTCCAGGTGGGCCGTACAGATTGTGCAAACTCTGCGGAGTAGGCGGATTGTGTCGAAGTTTCCGGGCATGACGGGCCGATGAATAGGGGGCGGTGGTGTTGTCCAGCGACAATGAGCCGCCTTTTCGGACCATTCCGGCAAGGATGCGGACATGAAGGCACAGATGCGTGCATCGGGTTCCCGTTGGTGGATGGGCTTGTGCCTGGCGGCCAGCCTCTCTTCCGTCGGTTGCCTGCAAACGAATGTGGGCGGTCAGACGCTGCCGTCGGCGTATTACCTCGACGACGACGTCCAGTACTTCCCGTCTGGTCCGGAAACAAAACTCTCGAATCAAATTCGCGCCCTGGAACGCTACAAGGTTGAGCGGGAAGTGCTCAACAGCGACTCCGGGCAAGGTGGCGGCTACTAGCCACCGTCGCGAACAGCAGTTACTCGTGCGGCGGTTTCGTGTCCTGTCCTACACGAAACCCTCGCTTGGGGGGGACGAGCCCTTCGCGGT
This sequence comes from Planctomycetaceae bacterium, assembly GCA_044229335.1. GTDB lineage: Bacteria > Planctomycetota > Planctomycetia > Planctomycetales > Planctomycetaceae > DSVQ01. Next base: position 149,917 of record JBGATC010000006.1, read on the forward strand.
CGACGCCAACTCTGCCATGGCCCACCAACCAGGCAAAGCAGGCGTCGATCCGCGAAGGGTTTCTATTTTTTGAATCCATCGATGGTCGATCGCCCCCATTTAGCCCCCCGTCAATGACGGGGGGTGTTTTGCGGTCTACAATCCCCGCGGGAACCAACTTCACGCGGGATCGATCGTCCTCATGGGTTATCCAAGTCTCCAAACCTGCGTCGCCGATCTGGAACGGACTGGGCAACTCGTCCGCATTCCGGTCGAGATCGATCCGCATCTCGAAGCGGCCGAGATTCAACGCCGCGTGTATCTCGCGCAGGGACCAGCACTTCTTTTTGAACGGGTCAAAGGCTGTCGATTTCCGATGGTCTCGAACCTCTTCGGGACCCTCGACCGGACGCGGTTCCTCTTTCGCGACGCACTGGCCGCGGTGCGGCATCTCATCGAACTGAAGATCGATCCCGCGCAGTTTGCGCGGAACCCGTGGCGGTACCGCGATGTCCCGCGGACGCTCTGGTCGATGTGGCTGCAACGCGTTCGTTCGGGGCCGGTGCTGGCGGAAGAAACGACACTCGATCAACTCCCCCAGATGCAAAGCTGGCCGCACGATGGGGGACCGTTTATCACGCTCCCGCAGGTCTACAGCGAAGACCCCGACCGTCCCGGCTTCGCCCGCTCGAACCTGGGAATGTACCGCGTGCAGATTGCCGGCAACGAGTATGTCCCGAATCGCGAGATCGGCCTGCATTACCAGATCCATCGCAGCATCGGTGTGCATCACGCGGCGGCGATCCGCCGGGGTGAGAAACTCCGTGTGAACATCTTCGTCGGCGGTCCTCCCGCGATGACGCTCGCTGCCGTCATGCCGCTGCCAGAAGGACTGTCGGAACTCCTCTTCGCTGCAGCACTCGGTCGGCGCCGGATCCGCATGGCCCGCCGTCCCGACTCGCTCCCGGTGTGGGTCGATGCCGACTTTTGCATTACGGGGACGATCGACACCGCTGCAACGAAACCGGAAGGCCCGTTCGGCGATCACCTCGGATATTACAGCCTGCAGCATCCGTTTCCGGTGATGCAGGTCGATCATGTCTATCATCGTCGCGATGCGATCTGGCCGTTTACGGTTGTCGGTCGTCCGCCGCAGGAAGACACGTCGTTCGGAGCGATCATTCACGAACTGACCGGACCGATCATCCCGACCGTGGTTCCCGGCGTGAAAGGGGTGCACGCGGTCGACGCCGCCGGGGTGCATCCCCTGTTGCTCGCCGTGGGGAGCGAACGCTACGTCCCGTATGCCACCGTGCGTCAGCCACAGGAACTGCTGACGATCGCGAATGCGATCCTCGGGCAGGGGCAGTTATCACTGGCGAAGTACCTGTGCATCGTCGCACAGGAGGATGATCCGACACTCGACCTGCACGATGAAGCGGCCTTCTTCCGACATCTGCTCGCGCGGGTCGACTGGACCCGCGACTTGCACTTCCAAACGCGGACAACGATCGACACACTCGATTACTCGGGGAGCGGGTTCAATGCCGGTTCAAAAGTCGTGATCGCCGCCGCGGGACCGGTCCGCAGAGAACTGCCGACCGAGATTCCAGCGGATCTCGTGCTTCCCGAGGGCTTCACTCAAGCGCGGGTCTGTCTGCCGGGAGTGCTTGCCGTTTCCGGTCGTCCGTCGATCACACCATCGTCGTTTGTGCGTGATGCAGTCAGCCCGCGCCCCACCGATGAGACGCTGCGTCGCTTCTGTGCGGAGGTCCCGGACTCATCGTCACTCAACCGTTTCCCGCTGGTCGTCCTCGTCGATGACGCCGACTTCTCAGCGCGGACGCTCAACAACTGGCTGTGGGTGACGTTCACGCGCTCGAACCCGGCGACCGACATCGATGGTGTGGGCGCGTTCGTCGAAGATAAGCACTGGGGCTGTCGCGGCAGCCTCGTGATCGACGCCCGCGTGAAACCGCATCACGCCCCACCATTGATTGAAGACCCTGCCATCACCCGCCGCGTCGACGCTCTCGCTGCCCCCGGCGGACCGCTGCACGGCATCATCTGAAGCCCACGGAATGCCTTCCGTGGGCCTCTTTCTGCACCTCGCGCCCGGTTTGACATCCCCTACCTAGGAATTATGATCGTTCTTGCACATCTCTCCCGATCCAATCTCGCTCTGACAAGGGAATCGCATGTCTGACACCAGCGTCCCGGAAGCCCGCACATATCGACACGTGAAATGTCAGTCCGAAACGACCATCAACGGTCAGTCCTTCGAGGTGATGTCGAATCCGATGTCGGCCATGGAACGGACCTGGTGCACGCAATGCAATTCGTTCTTCCCGCTGGGGGAGTATGAATGGGCCGATACTGGCGAAAACGTCACGGTGTATTACGCCCGCTACAATGCCCGGGCGACGCCGATGCAGCATTTTCTGGTTTCCAAAAAATGCATGGTGATCTGCGGCAGCATCGGATTCGTCCTCGGCGCGATCGGCGGGTTCTTGCTGTTCCGCAACGATGCGCTGTGGTTGCGGATCGTGATGCCGATTTTCTGCGGTGGTCTCGGGGGCTTCGGCGGACTGGCGTTCTACATCTCCGCGCTCTGCAACCCGGTCACCCGCAATGTCTGCGGTGTCAGCGACACGCGTACGCTGAAATAGCGGTGTGATTCATCATCACCCGGACGCCCACGGAATGCCTTCCGTGGGCGTCTTTTCTCGCGAACCGTATGTCGCGTGCTCGTGTCTGGAATTCGCCCCCGGATGTATTCCCCGCCTCGCCGAGGCGGGGCTTCCGTGAGCAATCCTCTGCACAGAGCCGTATGAAACACCGTCCGATGGTCACCGTCCTCCACAAAACGCAGGCCCTCTTGCATCGACTGCAGCGGATCGCTGAAAGTCGGCTGGAAATGCCCTGCGCCCCGTTCGAACTCGACTGGTGCCTGTGGACGGCGCTCCACAAGGCGGCCCCGCGGCCGCAGACCTTCAGCATGACTGCGGCTCCGGCGTTGCGGCAATGGGAATGCGGCAGCGATGGCCACGAGCTGAAGTTCGGTGGGGAACTCTTTCGCGTCCCGGTCGACGGCCGCATCCTTCCCGTGATCCTCTTCCGTTATCCGCAACAACTGGGCAACCGCTGCAGCAATCAGGCGATCTGGTTCTGTCCGACCGATGATTACCGGGTGCTGTACCGCTTCCTGCGTCGGGCGGCCGCGCATGACGAAACGGTGGCTCCGCCGCTGATGCTCGAGGAAGACCGTCAGCGGCTCTGGGATAACACGGTCGGCTTTCTGTTGAAGGCCCAGGACCTGTGGAAATCATTCCAGATTCCCGTCCGCCGCGGAGTGATGTTGATCGGCGAACCGGGGAACGGCAAGACGATGGCGGCCCGCTGGCTCCGCGCTCAGGCGTCGAAGCACAACTTCGACTGGAAGACGATCTCCGGCGAAGACTATGACAAGGCCCGCGCCCAAGGGGAACTGTCGGAACTGTTGAGTCTCTCCGATCCAGGGCTGATTTTCCTCGATGATTTCGACCGTGGACTGGAAAGCCGCGAACACGTCGGCGCGACGCGCGATCATGCGGCGCTCTTGTCAGCGCTCGACGGGATGGATACGCCTCAAGGGGTTGTCTACGTCTTCACGTCGAACCTGACGTGGCCGCAGCTTGATCCAGCCATCCGGCGTCCCGGCCGGATCGACAGTTTTGTGGCGTTCGCCCGCCCGACGGCCGCGCTCCGACGGCGCTTCTTCGTCGAATGCTGGCCCGAAGTGATTCGCACCGCGGTCCCGCTCGATACAGCGATCAACCTGACCGAAGGGATGAGTTACGCCGAAATCGACGAACTGCGGAAGCTGATGGCCCTGCGGTTCGTGGAAACGGGAACGTGGGACTGGTCGACAGCGTGGGAGCAGTACCGCGCCCGGACAATCGTCGCCGATCCACGCGGCCCGATCGGCTTCGCCGCCGCCGCGTTTCCCGCCATACGAACAGAAGCGCCTGCACTCCCCCCCGCCACCAAGCTCGTCACCCCGCCAACGCTGTGACCGGTTCTGCAGTAGGGCAAGCGTGAGCCCTACTGCAGAAACATCCACGCGGGTCAGTAAAAACTTCCAGAAATCTTACAGCGTGCGAGACCTGAGAGTGCAGGTCGGGTTTATTCGTCGTTGCCGCTACTGTTTATACCGTAGATCGTGGTTTGTTGTGAAGAATTGTCCGTTGAGGGAAGTCCCCGGAACTCTTCGCGAGACGAACCCGTCTGGTGTTGTCGTCAATCGAACACTCCCGTGAAACCGGTCAGCCGAAGGTCCGCGCACTCCGCGCGCTGGGGCATTATCAAGAGGGAATCTCCAGATGGATCAACACGGGATCGATCTCATCATGGCCATCGCACCAACCAACTCCTTGGGCGAGTGGCTGTACTGGTGGGGACAGCATCGCGATGCCGTGGAAGGCCTCGCCTACGTGGGAGGACTACTCGTCGCCTACCTGTGGCTACGGTGCTCGGTCGATGAATGCGGCGGCCTCACGCTCGCTTAACGAGTTGGTTCGCTGGGTTCGCCGAAGAGGGGGATGCGGCCATCGATCCCCACGCCCCAAGGGGTTGAGCCGAGGGGCAACGCACCGAGATCGGGAGTGGCCTGATCGGCGGAACGGAGTGGATCGGGCCATGCTTCGGGTAACGCCAGGCCCGCATTCACCGCAGGACTTTCAGCCGTGAGATGCAGATCGACGGTCTCTGCAGGATCTGCTGTCAACCGCACAAAACGAGGGTCGGCCACGCGGTCCTGTGTCGTCCAACCCGGCTCATAGACCTTTTTGCTTTCAGCAAACAAGGGCGAGGAGCGCAACTTGGCGAACGGATCCAGCGACATCGTCCGGCTGGCATCCAGCCCCCAGAGCAGATTGCCCCCTTCCCGCAGGAGACCGGCTTCCTTGCCCAGCACGACAGATCCTGGAATGCGGGTCGCCTGCACGAAGACGTTGTTGAAGACATCGCGTTCCGTATTCCGCAGTGAAGCGGCTCCCAGTCCGAAGAGGAAGTAGTCCCGGTAGATCGGTTCCCGTCGCAAAAACGTGTTGTGGTAAATGCGCATCACCGGATACGTCGGGCTGCCGTGATCGCTGAGGAGATGTCCCTCGCTGTGAAGAAACGATCCGGTTGGATCGGGCTTTGTCGGCAGCGTGTAGTAGACCCCCGCCCGTTGATCGAACACGTTGCGGGTGACGTAGACTCCGGAATCGGGATCGTGTGTGACGGGGGATTCGTCTTTGTCATTCTCATGCTGTTGAAAGACCCCCAGACAGGCCCCGATCCGGTTCTGAGTGATGAAGAACGAGTGCCCGCGGAGTTTCGGACCGCATTCCAGGCCGTCGTCATTGAAGTTGTCGACGTAGTTCTGATGGAACTGCAGATTCTTCACATAGCGGAAGAACGCGAAGTCGTGATCATCGGTGAACTCACAGTGGGCGAACTCGATGTTCTCGTTCATCGGCTGTCCGTTCTGCAGCACGATCTGATAGCTCGCGGTCCCGCGGTACTTCATGTGAGCCCGACCCGACCACGGAGCCGCCAATCCTCGAAACGCGGAATTCGTGATCCGCAAGTTCTGCGAGGCATTGATCAGCAGACCGGGAAAACCACCGAAGACGGTGACGTGATCGAGGTTAATGTGGTGTGAGCCGTAGAGGTTGATCATCGGGCTGCCGGTTGCCCCGCGGAAGACCAGCCCTTCGAGACGGACGTGCTGCACGCCGTTGATCCGCAGGACATCCTCACCGAAGCCCGCAGCGACAATCAGTGGCAGTCGGCGGGGATCGGTCTCCCCTCGATAGGCCCGCGTGCCGAGTCCTTCGAGTTGATGATGCGCGAGCCGGACGTGAATCCGCTGGGTGTCCCGATTGAACCAGAGTCCCGGCCCACAGTAGACCGCCCCTTCTTTCTTCGCTTCGGTCTGATACTCATTGGTCGCACGAAGGTCTTCCACCGTGCGGTAGCCGTGCAGTGGCACCATTGAATCGGCGAAGTGTCCCAACACGAGCGGCCGTTGCGCTTCGATGCCCCACATTGGTTCCCAGGAACCGGGCAGGAACTGCGTCGGCACTCGGCGAGTGTCGATCTGTGGGTATTTGGCGGTCGAGACGTACTCACCCGGTACACCCTCTTCGGCGGGAACCCAGCAGGTTGCCGGAGAGAGTCGGAACTCGGGCAGCCCACCATCAATGACCGGCAGTTCACCCGGATAGGCAGCAATCACAATCGGCGCTTCTGCGGTCCCCGAGCGTGTGAGGACGATCCGTTCGTGATAGATCCCGTCACGCAGATAGAGTGTGTCGCCCGGCTGCAATTGATGCACCGCGTGCTGCAGCGTCTTCCACGGATGGGCCAGCGATCCAGCGTGTTGATCGTCACCTCGCTGCGCATCGACCGCCCGGATCGGGCCGGTGGCCAGTGTTCGTTGGACCGGTTGAGGTAACGGCCGTTGCGGAGGATGCGAAACGGACTCGGCTGCGGATAACGGGGTCATGAACCCCATCAGGAACACCGCACGCCAGAACGCGACTGTCGAGCCTGTCCAATCACCACCCCGCCGAGCATTGGGAATGCGTTGCATGTTGAACCCTCCGTGGCGATCACTGTACGGAGGATCGAACCGCAGGGGAACTCTCACGCGAAGACGCAAGCCAGGTTCACTGGGGCGCGCGGTGGGAGGCGGGGGTGACTGGGGCGCGCTGTTGCAGGTAGGGACTCGACCAGGGGCCGGGGACCCGTTCGCGGCAGTGCTTGGCGAGGAACTCAGCCACCGCACGGTGTTCCTCGACGTTCCATGTTCCTGCCGGCGCTGTCCGCTCCTTGCTGAATATGGACGTGGCATCAACGCCGACTGCTTGCCGAGCAATGATCCACGGTCCAAGCGTGTTCAACAGATCCTGTGTTGCGGGGACGCTTCCACACCGCGTCCGCCAGGTCTCTGCATCGGCAGGGCCGACATCCGGTGTGACCAGGATTGCCAGTTGCACCGATGCGGTCTGGCAGAGCTGATGCAGCACATCGAGCGCGGAGAGTTCCGCAGCCAGATTGTCGCCGCCCAGAGTGGTGGATGACGGATTCGTTTCAAATGTCGACCACGAGCGACCAAGCGCCGAGAACCCTGCGTCGACCAGCCGAAATTCGGAGCGCCACCGCTGGAGCTGATTCGTTGAGCGCACGGGACTGGAGTCGGGTGGCAGACAGGCGAGAGGACGCCCTTGCGGGTCACTCACGATCCAGCGGCGCAGGGCCACATCTTCGCTCCAGTCGCGTGGATCGAGTTGCACAATCACCAGATCAGGCTGTAAGGCCAGCACCGTTCGCTGGAGATGGATGGTCAATAGCAGCGGGCCTCCAGTCGGCAGTGCTGCGTTCACAACTTCGATGGCATAGTTCGTTCCCGCCTGCAGTGTGGCTTGGAATTGAGCCGTGACGAGGTCCTCATCAGCGTGCTCCAGGCCCAGCACAGCGGAGTCCCCGAGCAGGGCAATCCGAAAGACTCCTGCGGGTTTAGGGACGACGAGTTCTGGTCCGCGCAAACCCCAGCCATTGGTTCTCACTTCGGGGAGTACACCACGTGAAGTGCGCGACTGGGGACGGAGTTGCCAGCCGGTGGTCCAGGAGTCGACGACCAGCGGATGCGTCGCCGTCACCGCTGCAGGTGGTGAGCAGACGAGGTCGCTGATGCGCAGACCGACTTCGGCCAATGCGATGAGCGCTGCCAGCCCGACGATGGCGCTGACGCATCCCGTCACGCAGCGATAACTCCACCGCAACATATCCGCCGCTTCAAGTCCGGTCCGCTCGCCTCATGCTTGCGCGCGAGGATCGTACGCGAAGATCGGCGAACCGGGCAAGAGGCGTTTTCACCCCGGAACACCACAAGCTGGCGCGGCTGGGCAATTCGAGTCGCTTGGGTTGGCTGGCAAGATGTGTGTGTCGAACAACGGGGAGGGTCAGTCACAAGCGTGGGACCAGTCCGATGAGCGCGTGCGAACTCACGATGACAGCCCCGGCAGTCGTCTGGGCGAGCGACCATTCTGTGGTCCCGCGCGGGAGTGCCAGCGTTTGCTGCAGGGCACCGGTGGCGGCGGAGTAAAACCGGATGAACGGTTCCGGGGAGGCCGAGGAGACCACCAGCCAGTCTTCTGTCGTGCCCTGGAGCAGGTGGACGCGGGCTTCTGACGAAAGCGGAGGAATGCGCGTCGTCCAGACGAGCGAACCATCGACAAGATCGATCGCGCGCAACTCATCACCCGCGGCGGCAAACAACCGGTCGCGATGCCGGGCCGTCTGTGTGCCCGGATCTTCCAGAGGCCGCGAGACGAGTTCCGTCTCCCAATCCCGTAATCCAGTTCGTAACGAGAAACGGGCCACCCGACAACCATCGATCACAACCCACGCCCGCTCCCGCTCAACGAAGATCCAGGGTTCAGCATGGGCATAGCTGATCGGACCGGCATATTCCCAGGAACTGCCATCGAGCCCCGCACTGGCGACGATGCGGCGATCTTCCGTCACGACCAGCGAACGACGTTCGTTGTCATCCAGAAAAATCGGTGGTTCTTTCCACGGACCGGTCGGAGTTGGTTGACGCAACGTGGTGGTGCCGGTCGCTGTATCCCAGACTTCAAACAGCCCCGGACCTGCCGTATGGATGGCAATCAACTTGGGTACGGCCCGGACTTTAGACTGCCAGACCCCATATCCGGCTATCCGTTCCCACAGCGGACGCCCATCCTGCCAGGCATACAGCGTGGCCTTTCCCGGAGGTTGCCAGAGAAACACGCCGGTCGGCAGCAATCTCCAATCGGCCTGAGCGAACGGTCGCTGGCTGGTATGCCTCCAGTCGACGCGCCATGTCAGTTGCTGTTGGACACTGTCCCAGGCGAGGAGTTCGGAGCCGGCGACGATCAGCAGCTGCTGCCCGAGTTCTCCAGCCCAGGTCAACGGAGCATCGAGTCGAAGCTGTCCTGCTGATTGACCAGTCACCAGGTCGATGATTTCGACCTCTTCACCCAGGACAACTCCCCATCGAGCGGGCGACTCCGGGAGTCGCGCGGGAAGGTGAACTGCTTGGTTGGCGTTCAGCGGCCGCTCCCACTGCCGAGTGAGGAACGCGGTCCCCAATCCCGGCGGCGGTTCGAGACGTTGCGGTGTGACAGCCACTACTCGGGCCGGGATAACCGTCGGTGGGTCATCGGTCCATTTCCCGATCGCCCGCAATCGATCACGGGCCCGCGCAGCCACCTCCTTCGCCGAGACCTGGGCCAGCATCTCCCAGAGTGTCGCTGCCGGTTCCTCATCTCCCCCGGCCCAGGTCAGTTCGGCTTGTTTCAGGAGTTCAAATTGTGCAGCGGGCAAGCGGCTGATCGGAAACGGGGTCGGTTCGCGAATCCGGGCGTACTCTCCGTATGCCGTGAGACGTTCGGGACCAGCGATCAAGACGACACCCTGGCTGCTCACCAGGTTGCCTCCGGAACGTCGATCGACCGTCGACAGATCCTGTTCACGGAGCGTGGCACCCGATTGCTGATCGTGACACCACAAGGTTTCGCGCGAGGTCCACCAGACCTGATCGCCGACCAGCAGCCCGCGGCCATAGCCCCAGTCGCTCGGTTCTGCAGAGCGGATGCTCCACGCAATTGCCCCGGTCGTTGTATCGAACGCCCAGAGCGATCGTCCACTGGCGAAGACCCGTCCCTGCCCGACCCCGAGCACATGCCGCACCGGTTCGGGAAGCGGACGCATCCAGAGGATCGCGCCGGAGGCCGCATCGACGCACACAAACCGGTCACCATCCACCAGGGCCGCGTACAGCCGGCCATCGGCATACACCGGCGGAGGGGACGCGGGCCGCAACGATCCGTTGCCGTCATTCTCGTAGCTCAACGCCCACAGCAGGCGACCGTCTTCGGCATCGAGGGCTGCCAGCGCTCCCCAGTCGGTTGCGACATACAGTTGCCCGCCCCCTTCCGTCAGCAATAATTGACTGACGCGGTTTTCCTGATCGGAGGGCGTCGGCCGCGTGATCCCGATTGGTCGCTGCCACAGCACCAGTCCCGTTTCCGCATCCAGGCAAACCAGCGACCATTCCAGTTGTGGACGGCGACGGGTCGCGAGTGCATATGCCCGCCCCTGACGGACCAGCGGTGTCCCTTCCCAACGCCACGGGGGCAACTCCCCGTCACCCGTTGCGAGATCTTCTCCCCGGAGTTTCCACAGTTCGGCCCCCTCGCGATTCGCGATGTCGAGGCAGACCAACTCGGCGGGGAGATCGCGGAATTCACTGACCGCTGGGTTCGAGACCGCGGATCCCATGCGGGCATACAGTCGACCTTCCGCGATCGTGGCCGTCCATTGCGGCGTCCCGACTGTCGGACGGGCCGGAATCATGGGAGCCGGGTCATCAAGCACGGGATAGATCACCGCGCCACGCTCGACCGAACCGGTCCAGTACGGCTTCCCCGAGTACAAGTTCCAGGCGTGAATCTGTCGACCATCATTCAGAACGACAAGATCGCCTTCGATCACGGGATGTAACCCGACCGCGGGTTGCGAGCCGAAGAGACTGACACGCCCCAGTTCCGGAAGACGGGGATTGCGGATCGTCGCGGTCCACAGTTCGGGTCCGAAATCGGGGACCCGCTCGACGTTCAGAAACCGTTGCGGAGTGCCGCCGAATGTGGCCGTGTCTTCCGGGGTCACTCCCGCCCGTGTCTCCAGTGGTCGTGACATCGCATCCGCGAGGAGTTCACTCCAGAGCGCTGTGCGTCCGCCGAGTTCCCCGCGGGCCATGGGGAATTGCTTCAGGAACGCCTCTTTCTGATGAATGGCATCACTCTGGAAGCCAAGGTAATGCCGACAGAGGATGAGGCGGGCGGCGACGTCGGCCGCTGCGTATTCAGGGTCAGGGTAGACAGGCAGTCCACTCGCACCCGCTTGCCGGGGCATGAGCCGCGACCAGAGTCGTTCGGCAGTGGCCAGGTCGCCCCGTTCCCATGCCAGCCGGGCGAGTTCCCAGGCGGCGTTGTCACCATACCGGCTGAAGAAGGCCCGCCGGACAATCTGCTGCAACGCCTGACGATCGCCGGTCGTCTCCCAGGTCTTCCAAAGCGGCTCAGCGAGGCGATCAACGCGTTCTCGATAGATTTTCAATTGTTCGGGCGATAACCGGCTGACAAGTTCATCGGCCATCGTCTGCACCGACGAGTAGCGAGCGGCTCCTCCCGCTGTCCCCCGGACCGCGACGACGAGCGCGGATCCCTTCTGTTCGGTCAGTGTGATCAGGGATTGCAGCGTTTCCGGATCGGGACCGGCATCCCAGCGGTCGTGAATCATCTGCCACGACTTCGCCGCATCGGGATCGACGGCCAGCGTGACCGATTCGCGAAATGGCCGTTCCTGCGCGGCGGCCAGGCTGGCCAGCAGGAGCAGACATGTCATGACGCAGACTGTTGCGCGTTGCCTCGTCATGCCGATTCCCGCAAACGCGTTCCGATCCAGAAGACCACAATCCCGACCGTCAATAACGAAGGCATCCAGATGAGCGCAAAACCAAACTGCAACTGCCACCACACGAGCAGCGGCAACACCGTCAGCACGAAGAACTGGAGACCAATCCCGAGATACTGTCGCAAACCGTTCGTTCCTTTGAGCCACGACTTCGCCACCAGACAGCAGTCATCGACGACTCAGTTCTACTCCACCCGATGGCCAGGTGTCGAACGAAAACGAGGGATCGATAGCGTTACTGACCCGCAAGAAAGTTGCTCAAGATCAGCAGTGACGGTTGTGGGTGCCATGCTTGCAACTTTGGGCAAGCATGCTGACCGTGTGTGGAGTGTCATCCGGAGGTCACAATCTTCACAGGCTCGAGACATGCTTGTCCAAAGCTGCAAGCATGGCACCCAAAGTCTTATGAAACTTTCGTGCGGGTCAGTAGGAGACACCACGGAGAGGACCCGGCGCTCGCGTTTCGGGCGGGAACGCTTACGTTCCGGAGCGCCAGGGGAGCCACCACCATGGTCCGCCGGACTGCTGGCTGAGAGTCTGCACGCAGCGCAGCAAGGCGGCCCGCAGCGCATCGGCAGAGGGGAACCGCCGCTGTGGCTGCAGGGCCATCGCCCGCAGGATCAGCCGCTCCAGTTCGCGGGGCATGCGGGGTTGCAGCTGCCGCGGTCGAGGGAATTCCCCTTTGCGGATGCGAGCCGCAACTTCGGCCTTATCGGCACCGGCAAACGCCGGCTGCTGTGTACAGAGTTCGTACAGCGTGGCCCCGACCGCATACAGATCGGCCCGGAAGTCGGCTTTCCCCTCAAGTTGTTCGGGGGCCATGTAGCGCAGCGTTCCGCCCTGCCGATACGGATCGGTAGAACGCGGCTGTTCGGTCGGCAGCGCGAGACCGAAGTCAGTGATCCACACCCCCCCTTGTGCATCGAGCAGAATGTTCGCCGGCTTCAGGTCGCGATGCAGCACCGACCGTCGATGGGCATGGGCCACCGCTGTGGCAATCTGCACGCCAATCTTGGCGAAGAGCAGCCAGCTCTTCGGTTTGAGCAGACTCCCCGAGACAGCGTCTTCCGGTCGCAGCAGCGGCGCGAGGAGTTCCCCGGCGGCCGCACGCCGGACATCATCACTCGTGACCCCGGTGGCTCCATCGCGGAACCACTTGATGACCCGGTCGAAGCCAACCCCCTGGATCAGCATCATCGCGTAATAATGCAGGCCATCCTGCTGCCCGGAGGTGTAGATCGGAACGATCCGCGGATGGGCAAGCTTGGCAGCCAGGACCGGTTCGCGCCACGTCGTCCCCCGCGGGGCTGCCACCAGCTTCAGGGCCACATGCCGACCGGTCGATTTCTCCACGGCTTCATACACCACACCCATCCCGCCACGACCGATCTCACGGATGATCGTGAAGTGACCGTATTGCGTCCCCGGCTCAAACCCGCGGCGAAGTATGTCCGACGCTCGGCCCGTGGCCGACAGGCTGAGATCTTCCAGCGCAAGCGCGACAGGGAAGAGTTCGCGGATGGCGGTCGCCAGATCCGGATGAGCCGATGCATATTCGTCGACGGTCGGCCGCTTCCCTTCCCGCCACGCTGCGAGAAATTCTGTTGCCAGCGATTCCAGGGGCGTCGCTGCCTCACCTTCAGGCAAGGTCACGGTCGACCCGTGGGATTCGGCAGGAGTGCGGCGAGGACCATCCATGGGGGTTTCAGCCGTAGTTGAAAAAGGAAAGAGAATCCAGGATCAGAACTCGAAGTCCATCATGGTAAGTTCATCTGCAGGTCGGCCCCGCACTTCTCGCGCAGCCGGGCCAGAGCGCGAATGTAGCGAATGCTGGCCGCCTGCGGAGTCAGGCCGAGGGCATCGGCCGCCTCCGCATTCGAGCATTCGACGAAATGCCGCAGCAGCAGGATTTCACGATCGTTCTCGGGGAGTTGTTCGAGTTGCTGATGCAGCCAGTGCTGCCGCTCGGCCCGCGCCATCGCCTGGCTGGGAGTGGTCCCTCCGCCCGGACCGAACAATGCACTCGACGATAATGAGGTCGCTCCTTTGGGTTTATCGGAGACCCGCCACTCGCGGCGGAGATCACGCACCTGGGCCTGCAGATGCCGCCGATGCAGATCGATCACCGTCTGACGCGCGACCAGCACCAGCCAGCCGACCGCTTCGGCATCGGTCTGCCCGGCGAAGTGGGCGATGCGTGCCTCCGCTTGCAGATAGACCTCCTGTAACACGTCGTCGTCGTCCAGCCGCCCACTCAGACGAGGGTTGAGGCTGTTACGGATCACGGCCCGCAGGCGCTCCTGATGCTCATCGCACAGTTGCGCCAACACTGCGCGTTCACCACTCCTCAGCCGAGCGGCGAGTGCAACCGAAGTGGTCGAATCATCAGACATTGCGAACATCTGTCAGGGACGGCGGTCGGCCATCCGTTCATCAAAACGAAACCGCCTGCCCGCCGTCCACCGCGGGAGTCCATTTTTTTCGGAAGTTGTTGATCTTCCTGGGACTGATCCGTTTGGTGGGTTGGGTTGCGATGGCGACCTCCCCCTGTTTCAACCGGATGATCCATCCGTGCGCGTGGCGTCCACGCGTGCACACCGACCGCGGCCCCGGCTCGCACCACCGGTTCCGCGGTCGGCTCGTTTTGAAGTCCTCGTGACTCACAGCACCGTCCCAGTCCGCAGCGCGAGCGCCGGGTTCCGCACGCCTGATCGGTTCACGTCCTCCAGAGACACCAGCCACTGCACTCAGGATGACGATTTCCACCCTCATCACTGCAGGCCCCCGGCTTACTCCGGTGGAGTCACCGTGATCGGAGGCATCTGCAGTTGTTGCAGGATCTCTGTGGCCTTGGCATCGAGTTCCGGCTGGAGTGTCACCTGTAAAATCTCGGGATGATGGTTGGTGACATATTTCAGAAATGTCCAGAAGCGCACCCCAGGGTCCGCCTCCACGCGGGCGATCGCCTGAATGACGGCCCCGAATTGTTCCAGCGTGCTCACCGAGTAATGATGATCGCTGAAGGTCAGATCGAGTTGGATATTTCCGCTCGCCCCTTGGTGACATTCGGGACACGGACAAAGCGCCCCAAACTTGGTCGATCGCAATGAAAACAAAGTGCTGTGGTCATCACCTGGCTCCCGACTCGAAGAGTAACCGCTGCAAGGATTCCACGAACAATCTGCTTCGTTGAATCTTCTCGGGCTCTCTGGAACCGACACACACGCTGCAACTGACAATCGCAGTCGAGAGAATCTAACTGCGATCATTGCCGCCGTCCGTCATCCTGGCAACTCGCGAGCATTGATCTCCAGGCTCACAGTCTACCAGCTTTCTTCTCTAGGATTCACGAATCGTCGTCGCGACTTCAACCAGACGTTTCTTGTCAGTACGATACAGACTGGCGATCTTCAGGAGATCACACAGCTCCCGCATCCGACGTCACAACCGGGAGTCCCCGGGTGTCATTCCCCTGACCCGCGTAGGCTCAGTTTCAACTCCGTGCAATGCGAGTGAGCGTCAGATGAATCACAAGTGGTGGACTTGGATAGCCCTGTTGCTTTCACTCTCAGTAGCCACAGCGATTGCGGCTGACCCCGCACGTCCGAAACCGAACATCGTCTACATCATGGCGGACGAACTCGGCTACTATGAGCCGGGGTTCAACGGTGGTCGGCAGATTCTGACGCCGCATCTCGATCGGATGGCCGCCGAGGGGATGCGTTTCAAGAACATGCTGGCCGGGTCGTCGGTCTGTGCCCCCACCCGGTGCTGCTTCCTCACCGGGAAGCACAGCGGACATACCTCGGTCCGTGTGAATGGTGGGGGAACACCCTTGCGGGCCGAGGAAGTCACCATCGCCAGCATGCTCAAGCCCCTGGGCTATGCGACCGGTGGCTATGGCAAATGGGGGAACGGCGGCCGCGACTCGACCGGGGTCCCGGAAAAGCATGGCTTTGACGAGTTCTTCGGCTACTACGATCAAGTCCATGCTCACACCTATTACCCCCCCTATCTGATTCGCAATAGCGAGGAAGTCCCGCTCGCCGGGAACAACGGCGGCTCAAAGGGGCAGACGTACGCGCACTACCTGATCCACGCCGCAGCGATGAAGTTCATTCGCGACCATCAGCGACAACCGTTCTTCGCGTATCTTCCCTACACACCACCCCACGGGAACTTCGACATCCCCGACGACGATCCCGCCTGGGCGCTCTACAAAGACAAACCCTGGAGCGAACAGGCCCGGCGGTACGCGGCGATGGTCAGCATGGTCGATCGGCAGGTCGGTGAAGTCCTCGCCCTGCTGAAAGAGCTGCAGCTCGAAGACAACACGCTGGTGATGTTCAGCGGCGACAACGGCGGTGCCGATTATTTCTCGTCCCCCGATCATCCCCGCGGCGTGCATTCCGCCAACAAGGACCCAGCAACGGGAGTCGAGTACCGGGGCACGAAAGGTTCGCTGTACGAAGGGGGCTTGCGTGTCCCCTTCCTCGCGCGCTGGCCGGGAAAAATCGCCCCCGGAACTACCAGCGACTATCTCGGCTACTTCCCGGATGTCTTGCCGACGATCGCCGAGTTGACGGGTGCCAAACCTCCCGCGGGGATCGATGGATTGTCGATTCTCCCGACCTTATTCGGTTCCAAGGCGGCTGGTCATGCACAACAACAGCACGAATATCTCTACTGGGAAATGGGGAACGCAGTCGCGATTCGTCAAGGGAACTGGCGCGCGGTGAAAGGCAAAGCGGGTTGGGAACTCTATGACCTGTCGAGCGATCCCAGTGAAGCGAACAACCTCGCTGCGAAACATCCGGAGACGCTCGCGAAACTCTCCGAATTGGCGGCAGCCGCCCACACACCGGCTGTCGAAGGGACGTTCTCCCGCACCGATCGGCATGAACGCGACCGCCGTGCCAAGACCGGCCAGCAGGACAATCCGCACGCTCCCGATCCGTTAACCGGCGCCAAGCCCCGGAAGAACGCAGCCGCGATGCCGACGAAGGGGATGCTCTCGCACAAAGACTGGAAGATCGTCCGCGTGAGTAGCGAAAACGTGGCGAACAAGAAGTTCGCGCGGAATGCGATCGACGGCGACCCGACGACGTTATGGCATACCCAGTTCAACGAAAAAGTTGCCCCCCCGCCACACGAACTCGTGATCGACCTGGGAGCCGAACGGACCGTTCGCGGCTTCGTCTATCTCGGTCGTCAGGACGCGGGCTGGAACGGAACCGTCAAAGCCATCGAGATTTGCGTGAGTGACACGCCCGACAAGTTCTCAGCCCCCGTCGTGAAGGCAGCGCTGAAGAAGGACAAAGACCCGCAGACGCTCGACTGCCCCCCCACGACCGCCCGTTACGTCCTGGTCCGGGCCCTCACCGAACACGGCAACGGCAACTTCGCCAGCATGGCCGAATTCGGCGTGGTCGGGGAATAGTGGCGAGCCGCGTTTATGGTTGAGAGTCAATCGACGGTCGGCGGGCAATTTCACTGGCGCGCCAGGCGGCAACGTAGCCCAGATACCCCTGCCGTGCCTGCGGAGTGGCGGTCATCCAGATTCTTTGGATCTCTGTCGAAATGGGCGACATCCCGGCTTGATGCATGAGAAAAGCCACATGGGCGGCGACAGCGGCGTCATAGGGAGCCAGCGCCTCAATGAGTTTCGCCGGCGCGTCACGATGACGGGCAAAGAGCCGTTCTGCGTAAACGCGGGCGGCTGTCGGTTGGCCATCCCCATCGACATCGATCCAGACCGCCCCGCTGCAGCCGAGGACTTGTGTCGCACCATCTGGTGACAGGGGTTGATAAGGCTTCGCGGTCCTCCAGTAGGGCTGTGTGATCCCAGGACCACTAGCGATTGCGACCAGATGCACATCATGCTGCGGGCGGGGGAGTTCCCAGGTCTCGGACCAGAGGATTCCGGACGTGTTGTTGTTGACTGGCCTGGTTGGGAGTTCAACTTCACGAATCAACTGGCCGTTCGCGAACAGCTTGAGTTGTGTTGCTTCCACCCAATGGGGACCAAGGACACGAATCGCGACGCGCAACGGCTGGTCACTCGCGGGGACCAGGTCGCCAGAGTGGTACCGGTCATTGACGATCAACTCGGCGAGGAGCCCATAACTGACGAGGACCTGGCCGCGCTGCAGGGCTTTCACGGCCACATCAACAGGAATCTGGCCGGGGTCCTGGTCATCACAGCGGATGTAAGTCCGCGCCTGACCGACAAAATGTCGTCCGACATCATGCGAGTCACTACAGCCGATCGGAGTGATCGTCCGCCCGCGATTCAACAGCGCCATCCAGTTGTGGAACAACTGCAGCGGGTCGGTTTGTGTGGCACCGGAGTTGATGACTTCCATCGCATTGAGCTGCGACGGCCAGTCTTCCAGGTGTTCCGCAACCACGGCATTGAAGAGCTTCGGACCGAAGGGGCGGACTCCGGAATGCAGATCCTGGGCATGATTCAGAATCACCACCGGCGGATTGGTCTCACGGGAAAGTTCTGCAAACAGTTCCCGCCAGGTTCCCAGCCGATGGTTGGTTGGCGGTTGGTCGGCACGAACCGGAAAAATGTTGAAGTGTCCATGGGCCGTTGTGAACTCGTTCCCGACGACCGGTGTGAAATGCTGTCGGACAGCCAACTGGCGGGCGAGTGGTTCGTAATCGATGTGCTTGTTGTGGTCGGTGGCAATCGGGAGTTCGATCCCTTCGCCCGCGATCGTCAGCATCCGCTCGTCGATGGTCGCATCACCATGCCCGGAATGCGTCAACGTATGGACGTGCGTGTCGCAGGCGACATAGCCCGTCGTGGGGACTTCACGGCGAATCGCCAGCGCGACCTGCCGAGTCTGTCCCGCTTCCACGGTGACCTCCTGCTGCGCCAGCGAATACTCAAATCCTCGTCCCGCAAAGATCGTGTAACGTCCCGCAGGGAGTTGGATCTCACCTTGTCCATTCGCCAGGTAAGCCAGCCCATGCCGGGTCGCGATCGATGCCGATGAAGTCGTACCGAGCATCGGCATCGATCCCTCTGCATTGACCAGTGTCACCCGGCAGGGAATTCCCTGTTGAGTGGACGCATCGCGGACATCGATCTGCAAGCGAGCTTCCGTCAAGACCGTGTGCAACGGACGCTGGTCCAACCTGATGGAACCGACGCGAATATCGTCGGAATGGGCCGCGTCCATCGCACGCGGGGTGATCTGCAGACGGTTCTCACCGTCTTTCAACATCCCCGCAGCGATGGGAAATCCATGAGAGAGATCGCTCTCGTCACGAATGAGTTCTCCCAGCTTCTGACCATTCAACTCCACGAGCCAAGCCTGCTTGACATCCTGCTGCCGCAGCAGGAGTGTGGCCTCGGTGGCATTCGCTTTTGCAGAAAACGTGATGTCGAGCCGCTGGTCTTTCGCCTCCTCGGGGAAATCGGACCACTCGCGGACCGGACCACTCCGCAGATGCTGCATCTCGCTCAGGATCGAGCTGCTGACGCTCGACTCCACGCTGCGGCTGGCCAGGACGATTTGCTTCTTCGCCCGGTTGATGCCCAGCAGTCCTCCCGTCTGCGGATCGATAGCGATTCCCTGGCCAGTGAACGGTGCGGCTTCCGAGCCGACGAGTTCCAGCACCGGCCCACTTTTCGGCAGCCGTAAACGGAAGAGGATCGAATCATCGTGACCGGTGACGAGCAGGTCCTGTCCGGACCAGAGCCCGCCGGACAGACTGTTGCGTCCTAACTGGCGGATCAAAGCCGCGGGATAGGTCCACCGGTGGAGTTCGTTCCATTCGGCATCGAACTCGACCAGAAAGGTTTCACTGTTGCGATCACCATACCGGGCAAAATTGCACCACCAGTGTTTGTTGTGCAACACGGCCCAGGTGAGGCTGCCCCCGAAGTTCCCGAAGTCGTGAAACGTGCTGAGCTCCATCGTCTCCAGTTGTAAGACTTTGATCTCGCTGCGCTCGGGGGTCTGAGGATAATTCGAGTGCGCGCAGTAGAGCCGTCCTGCGTCGAAGAAGCCGGAGTTGAGATGCAGCGCTGCGCCGGTACTGAGAGCGAGCCGCTGTCCCGTCGCTCGATCGTAGCGCGCGATTTGGGTATTCGTGATCGCGTAGACAAACTGTTCATCCGCTGCAGCGGCCTGATGGGCTTCCGGCGCCGCGATCACCTGTGTTGGCTTCCAGGATTGAGCTGCAAGCTCGGGTCGATCGGACAGCTGGGCAATACCCAGGAGAAACGCACACGTCGCCAGCAAGCGTCCGGACATCATAAATCTCACCCCGGAAATCGTGTGGCGCGACCCCCAACCAGATGTGGGACTACAGGATTCGTAGGGTGGGTCGAGTCCGCGAGGCCCACCACAATTCCTTTGCAGATGGTGGGCCTCGCAAAGCCTCGACCCACCCTACCGTAAGAACGGATCACCCTGACTTTTGGGGAGATTCCAGCATGGCAGCGGCTCCCAGGCCGCTCACTTGCCGGACAACTTGAGTTCACGCAGCCACTCAAGTGACTGGGTTTGCCAGGCGTCCCACATCGGGCCTTTGTAGCCATTCAATCCATGGCCACCCGAGGCGAGTTCCAGATAGCGGCTGGGAATCTTCTTCGCCTGCAGGGCTTCGTAGAGCATCCGGCTGTTCTCGGGGACGACGACTTTGTCATCCAGCGCATGGGCCAGAAACATCGGCGGGGTCTTGTCGGTCACCTGCTTTTCATTCGAGAAGTTTTCGATTGCTTCAGGGGTCGGTTGACTCCCCAGCAGGTTGCGACGGGAACCCTGATGGGTCTTGTCCCCCATGGAAATGACCGGGTAGACGAGAATGGCAAAATCGGGGCGACAGCTGTTCTGATTGACGGGATCCTCCGCCTTGGCATCGCCCACATCGAAGTGTGTCGCGGCGGTCGAAGCGAGATGTCCACCCGCTGAGAAGCCGATGATGCCAATCCGCTGGGGATCAATCGCCCAGTCTTTGGCATGCGCCCGGACGGTGCGGAGCGCCCGCTGGGCATCGAGCAGCGGAACCGCCGATCGCCCGGCCGGAAGGCGATACTCCAGCACCACCCCGGTGATCCCGGAACGATTCAGCCAGGTGGCGATCCCATGTCCTTCGGGTTGAATCGCATGTCCGCCATACCCACCGCCGGGACAGATCACCAGGGCCGTCCCATTTGGTTGCGCAGGCCGATAGACCGTGATCCAGACCGACTTTGCTTCCGACTGACCATCACCGAGCGGTGCCTGCCCGTTCCACAGATCGATCCGCCGTGGAGCCGCGGGTTCTTCCGCTGTAACGGCAGACACCGATCCGGTTACGAGCAAGCCCAATCCCAGTAACAACGACATCGAAAGCGTTTTCACCGTGTGGGTCCTTTGCATCCTCGGATGAAATCTTGATAGCAAGACCCCCGGTCATTGACCGGGGGCTAAATAGGGGGCGGAATGATGCGTACGGGGTGACTTTACTCTTCCGTTTCCCGGAGTTTCGCGAGGACGCTGTAGTCTTCGAGGGTGGTGGTGTCGCCGGTCGATTCTCTCCCGGCGGCGATGTCGCGGAGCAGGCGGCGCATGATCTTGCCGCTGCGGGTTTTCGGCAGCCCCGCGGTGAACTTGATCTTGTCGGGAGTGGCCAGCGCGCCGATCTGCTTGCGGACGTGGCTGATCATCTCCTTTTCCAGCTCGGGGGTCCCTTCGCCGGACTTCAGCGTCACGAAACAGCAGATCCCTTCCCCCTTGATGTCGTGCGGGAAGCCGACCACTGCGGCCTCGGCCACCAGCGGATGGGCGACGAGCGCCGATTCGACTTCCATCGTGCTCAGCCGGTGACCGGCGACGTTCAGCACGTCGTCGACCCGGCCCATCACCCAGACGTAGTGGTCTTCATCGGTCCGGGCTCCGTCCCCCGCGAAGTAGCAGCCGGGGATCGTGCTGAAGTAGGTCGATTTGAAGCGTTCGTGATCGCCGTAGAGCGTGCGGAGCATCGACGGCCACGGCTGCCGCATGACGAGGAGCCCCCCTTGATTCGGGCCGAGGCTCTTGCCCTCCTGGCTGACGATATCGGGGACGACACCGGGCAACGGACGCGTGCAGCTCCCCGGCTTCGTCGGCGTGACTCCCGGCAGCGGGCTGATCATGATCGCGCCGGTTTCGGTCTGCCACCAGGTGTCGACGATCGGGCAACGCTCGGCTCCGATGACCTGGTGATACCACATCCACGCTTCGGGATTGATCGGTTCACCAACCGAGCCGAGCAGCCGCAGTGAGGAGAGGTCGTACTTGGCAGGCCACTGGTCGCCCCACTTGATGAAGGCACGGATGGCCGTGGGAGCGGTGTAGAAGATCGAGACGCGGTACTTCTCGATGAGTTGCCAGAAGCGGCCTTCATCGGGCCAGTTCGGAGCCCCTTCGTACATCATCACGGTGGTGCCGTTCTGCAGCGGACCGTAGGTGATGTAGCTGTGCCCGGTGATCCAGCCGATGTCGGCTGTGCACCAATAGACGTCTTCTTCCTTGAGGTCGAAGACCCACTTGGTCGTCATCTGAGTGCCGAGGAGATAACCCGCAGTGGTGTGGACGACCCCCTTCGGTTTGCCGGTGCTGCCCGAGGTGTAGAGGATGAAGAGCGGGTGCTCGCTGTCGACTTCAACCGGATCGCATTCGACCGGGGCGTCGGCCTGCAGTTCGTGCCACCAGTAGTCGCGATCGGGCACCATGTGAACGGGGACACCCGCCCGGCGAACGACGACCACCTTCTGCACGGAGGGGGACTTCTTCAGGCTTTCATCGACCGCCGCCTTGAGCGGGATTTCTTTCCCGCGACGCCAGCCGGCATCGGCGGTGATGATGACCTTGGCCTGGGCATCGTTGTTGCGGTCCGCGACGGCGTCGGAGCTGAAGCCGCCGAAGATGATCGAGTGCGTCGCCCCGATGCGGGCACAGGCGAGCATCGCGATGACCAGTTCGGGGATCATCGGAAGATACAGGGTGACGCGATCACCGGTCTGCACGCCCATCCGCTTGAGGACGTTGGCGAACTGGCAGACTTCGCGATGCAGGTCCTGATAGGTCAGCACGCGGGTGTCGCCCGGTTCCCCTTCCCAGACGATCGCGGCTTTGTTCCGCCGCCAGCTGGTGAGGTGCTTGTCGATGCAGTTCACCGAGGCGTTGAGTTTGCCGCCGACGAACCACTTGGTTTCGGGCATCTGGCCGGTGAGGACCGTATCGTAAGGCTTGCTCCAGACGAGATTGTCCGCGAGTCCGCCCCAGAAGCCCGCGGGGTCGTCTTTGGCCTTGGTCCAGAGTTCGTAGTACTGGGCTTCGCTGTTGACGTTCGCCTGGGCGACGAACTCTGCGGGCGGGGGGAACTTCCGAGATTCCTGCAGGACGGACTCAATCGCGTTCTCAGCCATCGCGGTCGTTCTCCGGGTGCGCAAGCCATGGTCGATCAGAAAACATCGATCTTACGGACCGATGCCAGAGGGGTCAACGAGCGTGGATGGGATCGTCTCCTGATCACTCGGGGGTGTCCCCCGCCCGGCTTCTTGCCTGCGCCCGAGGTGTCAGACTCATCCAGACAATCCATCCAACCAGCAGGACTATGAATCGCTGAGATGGGAACCCGCTGAGGACCTGATTCCTGGACCTCAACCTCCGAATTGGCCAGCATTTAGGCACTGGGGGGCTAATTCCTGACCAGTCCTCTGCGCTAACTTACGAGAGTGTGAAGCTGAGTGTTCTCATCTTCGTCAGGCTTCCTGGCTTAACGGTTCGACAGACTCTCGCAACTCACCGCGTGGCAAGCGATTGCAACTCACATCCGGAGGTGGAGCCGCGTTGGATGGGAAGTGGTTGCCAGTTCTGGCACGTCGGCTGCGAATGGGTGCGTGCAGACGCCCAGCCCAGCGTCTTCTATCACGCTCTCACTCAGGAATCGACGAATGCTCCAGGAATTTCTGTACAACATCAGCCACAACATGTTCAAGCCGTTGTTGCTCTTCTTCTATGCCGGGTTCGCGATCCCGCTGCTGCGGGTGAAGTTCGAGTTCCCGAAGGCGGTCTACCAGGCAATTACCATCTACCTGCTGTTGGCCATCGGGTGGCACGGGGGTGAAGAACTGGCGGGGTTAAGCCCCTCGATGCTGGGGCAGGCCCTCGGTTTCATGCTGGTCGGTCTGGCGACCAATACGGTCATCGGGATCGCCGCCTACGGTTACCTGCGGAAGTTCACCGCGTTACGGAAGATTGATGCCGCGACCGTGGCCGGTTATTACGGCTCGGACTCGGCCGGGACGTTCCTGACTTGTGTGGGGGTGCTCACGTCGGCTTCAATTGTGTTCGCACCGTATATGCCCGTGATGCTCGCCGTGATGGAAATCCCCGGCTGTCTGGTGGCCCTGGTGCTCGTGGCGAAAATGCGGAACTCTGGGATGGATGCCCAAGGGAATATGCCGAACGAACCGGGTTATTGCGCCGTCGATCAACAAGCACGGATCAAGCAGATCGCCGAGGATTCGCATGCGGAATTGGAAGCCTACGATCCGGAAACTGCGGACGATGTGACCGTGAGCGTGGGCAGCCGCGAAGAACGCCATGTGGCCACGACCGTCGTTCGCTCAACAGGCGGTGGCAACGGCCGCGGGAATAACCATCAGAGCCGCGGTCGTGGTCTTCCAGAAGAACCGGAATCGTTGACGGAAGGCGAACGCAAGGAAGCCGAAATCGCGTTGCAGTCGACCAGCGATGATGAGCCGCGACGCAAGCGGTCGCACAGCGCGTTCTCCGGTGAGATGCTGCACGAAGTCTTCTTCAATCCTGGGATCTTCCTGCTCTTCGCCGGGATTCTGATTGGGTTCGTCTCGCGGCTGCAGGGTGAACGCGTGATTCAGGCAGGTGACCAACTCTTCGTCAATCTGTTCCAGGGCGTGCTCTGTCTGTTCCTGCTCGAGATGGGCCTGACTGCCTCGCAGAAGCTGAAGGATCTGAAGTCCGCGGGCTGGAAGTTCGTAGTGTTCGGGTTGCTGGCTCCGAATGTCTTCGCCTGCTTCGGCATGGGAATGGCGCACCTCTACAGCATGGTGCTGGGGCAGCCGTTCGATGTCGGGACGTACGTGCTGTTCGGCGTGCTCTCCGGGGCCGCCTCGTACATCGCGGTCCCTGCAGTCCAGCGGATGGCGATTCCGGAAGCGAGCCCGACGCTGCCCCTCGCGGCTTCGCTGGGGTTGACCTTCACCTATAACGTGACGATCGGGATCCCCCTTTACATCTGTATCGCCAAGCTGATTACCACGAATTTCCCGGTGGCGTAGCCGGGGAGAGCGCGATGCCCCGAGGGACTTGTGCCTTCGGGGCGTTGTCGTTTTGAACGGGGTCTCAAGGATGAGAAGGGACCGGAGTCCGAATTCGTTCAGCCGTCCCAAGTTCAGGAAATTCCCGGCGGTCTGCTCCCGGCGGGAATCCCACCCTTGTCGTAAGGGGGAAATCCTCGATAATTAAAGGCGTGGAGAGCGTGTCCGCCCGCGATTGACCTCCCTCTGGTCGGTGGCGCATCGGTGGCTCGTTCCGATTGCTTGCCCGCCTGTCCCACCTGCGATGTAAGGGTCTCTCATGCTGGTCCGACGTGTCGGTTCGTTGTTCCTCTGCGGTGCGTTTGTCGTCGCGGCTCTCTCTGGGACGGCCCAGGCGCAGTGGGGCTCCATTAAGGGGAAGATTGTTCTGGATGGCGACGTCCCGACGCTGATGGCGCTCGTGAAAAAGGGCGATGCTTCTGCGAAGGACGCTGCGGTCTGTGCCAAAGACGGCGTTCCCGATGAATCGCTGATCGTCGACCCGGCGTCGAAGGGGGTCGCGAATGTGGTCGTTTACCTGCGGAAGAAGCCCGCGATGATCAACCCCGCGCTGGTGGCTCCTGCCACGGCCAAGGTGGTTTACGACCAGGTCGGCTGCAAGTTCATTCCGCACGTGGCCGTCATTCAGGCTGGCCAGACCGTCAACGTGCTGAACGGCGACGCTGTGGCTCACAACACCCGTGGCAACCCACTTAAGAATCAGGGCTTCAACTTCATCGTCGCTCCGAACGATCGCCAGGGGATTCCGGTTAACAGCATGAAGCTCGGCGAGTTGCTTCCGGTCGGCGTCGGCTGCGATATTCACCCGTGGATGAAGGGGTGGTGGGTCGTTGTTGATCATCCGTATGCTGCCGTGACGGCTGCCGATGGAACCTTCGAGATCAAGGACCTCCCGGTCGGCGAAAACGAGTTCCGCGTCTGGCACGAACGCCCGGGCTACGTGAAAGTCCCTCAAGGTCGTCGTCAAGGCCGGTGCGACGGTCGAAGTCCCGACGATCAAGGTCCCAGCCAAGACACTGCTCGAAACGAAGTAACTCCAAAAAAGCCCGGAGCGCGAGCTCCGGATGTCTGTGACGTTGATTCAAGACGAACTGCCGGAGCTTGCGCTCCGGGCTATGAAACGAACGCCCGCAGTCCCCCGACTGCGGGCGTTCTGCATTTTCGGATTGTGATCTCGCGGCCGACGGAGTGTGATGACCGGAGAATCGATCCTTCCCAGGAGTTTCTGATGCGTGCTCACATCCAATGGCTTCTCGGTTTGGCCGTCGTGTGGTTCATGGCGTTGGCGAATCTGGTCACTGCCGGCGATTGGGGGACGATCCGCGGGCGGATCGAACTCGATGGCGAGATCCCAAAACTGGCACCATTACTCGACGGTGCCGTTCCAGTCCGGGGCTGTGCGGTGCGGGTGCCTGATGAATCGCTGATTGTTGACCCGGTCTCTCACGGGATTGCGAATCTGGTCATCTGGTTGAGGTCTCGGCCAGAGCGGGATTTTCAGGAGAATGCCGACGTTCAACTCCCCGTGATCAAGGTGGAGCAGCGCGGCTGTCGGTACGTCCCACATGTCGCGATCATTCAGACTGGGCAATCCATCGAAGTCAGAAATCTTGATCCAGAGCCGCATAACGTACGGGTGGAGACGTTCAAAAACTTGAGGGTCAATCGCTTGCTGCAACCGAATCTGGTACAGCCCAATCAGGCCCCGCTACAGGTGGGACCTTTTCAAGTGGCAGAACCAGCTCCAGTTCCAGTCAGTTGCGACATCCAACCCTGGA
This sequence comes from Planctomycetaceae bacterium, assembly GCA_044229335.1. Taxonomy (GTDB): domain Bacteria; phylum Planctomycetota; class Planctomycetia; order Planctomycetales; family Planctomycetaceae; genus DSVQ01. Next base: position 176,575 of record JBGATC010000006.1, read on the forward strand.
TGCGGGCCTATTGGCTTGTGGTCGACCATCCCTATGCCGCGATGACGGGCATCGACGGATCGTTCCAGATCAAAGACCTTCCCGAGGGTGAGCACGAATTCCGTGTCTGGCACGAACGCTCTGGCTACGTCAACCGGTCATTGAAAGTCGTGGTGAAAGCCGACACGACGGTCGACGTCCCGACGATCAAGGTGCCGGTCAAGACGTTGCTCGAGGCGAAGTAACACGAACATCGCCCGGAGCGCAAGCTCCGGAAGTCCGTGACGCTGAAGCAAGACCATCGAACGGTGCTCGCGCTCCGGGCGATTTATTTATCGAGCGGCAATCGTCGTGGCCGGTCGCTCGATGCGGACCAATGTCATCGAGTGGCCATTCAGAGTGATCGTCACCACCGCCGTCGCTTCGGTCGCAGCGAGATGCCCCCACTGGTGCAGCTGATCGGCGTCGAAGCTGACCGGTTCGACCGTTCCATCCGCGGCGACCGCGAGATAGTCACCAGCCGCGATTCCCGTAGTCGTCCCCTGCAGGATCCGTTCGCTCAAACTGCATACCGCGGCGGGAGCAGGCAGATAGTGCACGAGCTGCAGATCGGGCTCAACGGCCGGGGTGATGGGTTCTCCGGGGCAAACCGACAACGCACTCACCGCCTGATCTTCCTCACTCGATGCTGCGTCGACAAACATCGCGTCATTCGCGGAAATCGCGATCGCTTTCTGCGGTGGATGATCCCCCGCCCAGACCGTGGCAAACAGCCCGACCGCCAGGATCAGCAGCACCACGCGGGCTTGAGGATACAACATGACGACATCCATTTCCGGCGATCCCACAAAGAGTCGCTGAAAACATCGACCAGTCCCCCGCGGTCAATTTGCCCGACTGGGTAAAGTCTGTACGAGACTTCCCGGATCAGGACCA
>JBGATC010000006.1:177547-202141 GCA_044229335.1 Planctomycetaceae bacterium
GGAGTCGCAACATGTCGTTCATCGCCCGCGTTGCTTTTGTCGTTCTGTGCCTGACGGGAACATTGACCTTCGCCGCCGAGAAGTTAAATGTCCTCTACATCGCGTCGGACGATCTGAATAACGCCCTCGGGTGTTATGGGCATCCGCTGGTCAAGTCTCCCAACATCGACCGCCTCGCAGCCCGCGGAGTCCGCTTCGACCGGGCGTATTGTCAGTTCCCGCTCTGTAACCCCAGCCGCACGTCATTTCTGACCGGGTTGCGGCCTGATCAGACGAGCGTGCTCGATAACGGGAAGAAGTTTCGCGATGTCGTCCCCAAGGTCGTGCCGCTGCCCCAGCACTTTCAACAGCATGGCTACTACGTCGCGCGCGTCGGCAAGCTGTATCATTATGGCGTCCCGAACCAGATCGGGACCGATGGACTCGACGATCCGGCATCATGGCAACACGTCGTCAATCCCCGTGGTCGTGACAAAGATGATGAACCGCAGATCTTCAGTCTCGTTCCCGGTCAGTTCGGCGGGACCTTGAGCTGGCTCGCAGCCGACGGGACGGACGCGGAACAAACCGACGGTCGCGGGGCCGCTGCGGTTATCAATCTGCTGGAACAGCACAAGGACCAGCCGTTTTTCATCGCCTGCGGGTTCTATCGTCCGCACACGCCGTATGTGGCTCCGAAACCGTACTTCGGAATGTACCCGTTGACGAAACTCACGCTCGCCGGTGGACCGGCCGATGATCGGCTCGATATCCCCAAGCCGGCGCTCACGGTCAACCCGCCGCATTACGGCATCAGTGAGACGCTGCAACGGGATGCGATGCAGGCGTATTTCGCCTCGATCACCTTCATGGATGCCCAGCTCGGCCTAGTCCTCGACGCGCTCGATCGGCTGCACTTGACTGAAAAGACGATCGTCGTCTTCCATAGCGACCATGGGTATCACCTCGGCGAACACGGCCTGTGGCAGAAGCAGAGCCTGTTCGAGGAATCAGCGCGGGTCCCGTTGATCGTGTCAGCTCCGGGGAAGTCGGCTCGTGGCAAAGGCTCGCCGCGGCTCGTGGAATTGATCGACGTTTACCCCACCCTCGCCGAGCTGTGCGGACTTCCGGTCCCGACGTGGCTCCCCGGCAAGAGCTTCGCGCCGTTGCTGGAAGATCCCCAGCAGCCCTGGAAGCCAGCCGCCCTCACGCAGGTCCGTCGGGGTGGTGGAGGCGGGAACAAGAAGAAGGCCGCGACTCCCGCCTTCAACGGGTACAGCCTGCGGACCGAACGCTATCGCTTCTCGACCTGGGCCGATGGTGTCCAGGGGCTGGAACTCTACGACCACGACCGCGATCCGCAGGAATATGTGAACCTCGCGAATCATCCCGATCATGCCGCCACAGTCGCGGAATTGAAGAAGCTACTACACGACACGCTGCAGGCCACCCCGTCCGTCGACGCGTTGAAATAATGACCCGTAGCACTGCCCAAGAGTTAAAGCCCGGCGTCGCTTTGGTCGCCGGGCTTTTGCCTTTTGAATGGTGTCGAGCGTGTATCAGAATCAATGGCGTCAATCTGGCGATCTGTCGCTGCGGGCCCATCGTAAGGCAGAAGCCCGGCAAGGAAGGCCATGCCGGGCTTCGACGAGCAGCCGAGTATCGCCGTGAACAGCGGTGGCCCCAGTTCCGCTGACTTCAACAACGGCCCCGTCCCAGAGACTTACCGCGGCGGGTCCTCCCTGTGCGGGGCAGTCTGGACTATGATAGGAGTTGAATGTCTGTCGCGCACGGCCGGACAGGCTGAGACAGCGTCTGGACGGTTGTTTGTGGGCATCAGAGAAGTCGCTTCCTCCTTCCGCGAAAGTGTCATCCGTGGCGACCGCGTGGCGTTCCCGATCAACTTTGCATCTGCCGATCACGCTGAGCGTGGTGCTGATGGTGTTGAACGCCACGCTGATGGTCTGCTGGATCGTGCTCCTCGCTCAGACGACCGGTTACGGAGCACTCATCACCGGCACGGTCGTCTTTGCTGTCATTCTGGCGGGGTTGTCGTTTTACCTGGTGCTGATGATTAAAGAGGTCCGCCTGAACCAGCGGCAGGCGAACTTCGTCGACAGCGTGACGCACGAACTCAAGTCGCCGATTGCCTCGCTGAAACTGTATCTCGAAACGCTGCAGATGCGCAGCGTCCCCGAACATCAGCGCGAGCAGTTCTATGGTGTGATGGGCGACGAACTCGAACGCCTCGATCACCTGATCACGCAACTGCTGGAAGTCGGCCGTCTCGATGCCATTGGCACCGGTGCTGACCTCGAAGATCTCGAATTGAAAGAGGTTTTAGAGAAGTCGGTGCTCGGGGCGTGTGCCCATCACAAATTCGATCCCGCGACGACCGTCACTTATGAATTGCAACCGGCGTACCTGCATGCCCGACCGCTGGTCGTGGAAACGATCTTTCGGAACCTGCTCGATAACGCCCTCAAATACGGTGGCGAACCACCGCAAGTGACCATCCAATCCCGCGTCACCGACCGCGGCCGCGTGGTGACGCGGATCATCGATAACGGGACCGGCGTCCCACCCGAATTGCGGAAGCGGATCTTCGGGATGTTCTTCCGTGCGGGGAGCGAACTCACCCGTCGCCAGAAAGGGACCGGGCTGGGACTCTATATCGTGCAGACCCTCGTCCGGCAGATGAAAGGCCGCATCAGCGTGCATGATCGGCCCGATGGACCGGGGAGCGTCTTCGAAGTCGATCTCCCAGGGAGAGCGGGCTGATGCGAATCCTCCTGGTGGAAGACGAAGCGGCCCTGGCCCTCGGGTTGAAATACAACTTCGAACAGGAAGGCTATGCGGTCGATGTCGCCAACGACGGCCCAGCCGCCCTGAAGCTCTTTCACGAAGCCGAGCCACCGTTCGACCTCGTGATTCTCGACCTGATGCTGCCCGGCATGAGCGGCTACGAAGTCTGCACGTCGATCCGCAAAACCGACCGCGTGGTGCCGATTCTCGTCCTGAGTGCCCGCACCCTCAGTGAAGACAAGATGCACGCGTTCGACTGCGGGACCGATCAGTACATCACCAAGCCGTTCGCCTTGCCGGAACTCCTCAACCGCGTGAAGAATCTGATGGAGCGGCATCAGACGATTCAGAAGGCAGCCCGCGGTGGTCCACAGGAACCGGTCACTCCCAACGTCTTTCAATTCGACCACGTCACGGTCAACTTTCAGACGTACGAAGTCCATGCCCAGGGCCGCACGCACAACCTCACCACGCTGGAGATGCAGCTCCTGCGGTACTTCATCGAGCACCGCGGGCGGGTCCTCTCGCGGCACGATATCCTGGAGAACGTCTGGGACCCGGCGGCTGACGTCACCACGCGAACGATCGACAATTTCGTGCTCCGCCTGCGCAAAGTCCTCGAACCCGACCCATCCCGCCCACGCTACATCCTCTCCGTCCGCGGCACGGGATATCGCTTTGTGACGGGGGACGGGGAAGAAAAGCCGACGTGACTGAAGTCAGTCACAGATCTTCCAATGTCGGGTGCATCCAAACCGCATGCACGCAGTCTGGTTTGACTTTCATCGAGATGAACCGCACAGTTTGGACGAGACGGCGCGTGTGGCGTCGAGTGGGTCGGTTCCTGATTTTCGGAGTCAGCGGTCAACATGGCGCGCGGGAATGTTCTTGTCGGGCAATCGGGTGGGCCGACTTCGGTCATCAACTCTTCACTCGCAGGGGTCGTCGATACGGCGCTGAAGTCGTCCGCCGTCGGTCGGGTCTTCGGGATGCGGTTCGGCATCGAAGGGGTGCTCAACGATCACCTCGTCGATTTCGCCCAGGAACGGCCGGAAGTCCGTGCGGGGTTGCGGATCACTCCCGGCAGTGCCCTCGGATCGAGCCGATTGAAGTTGAAAGACGAACACTTCCCCTCGATCCTCAAACAACTGAAGAAGTACGACATCCGCTACCTCTTCCTCTGCGGCGGGAACGACACGATGGACACCATCCATCGCGTCACCGAGTATGCCAATTCGCAGGGCTACGAACTGATCGGCGTCGGTGTGCCGAAGACGGTCGACAACGATCTCTACGGGACCGATCACACGCCCGGCTATCCGAGTGCGGCCCGGGCGGTCGCGATGAGCGTACTGCAGGCGGGGATTCTCGCGCGGGACATGCAGAAGGTCGACCAGTTTGTGGTCTTCCAGTCGATCGGCCGCAGTGCGGGCTGGTTGCCAGCCGCTTCCGCCCTGGTGCGTGGTGTGACGTCGGCCCCGCATGTACTGCTGCTCCCCGAGCGGGCGTTTGATCGCGACAAGTTCCTGCAGGCGGTCGCGACGGCCCATCAGAAGCATGGGTTTGTGTCGGTCGTCTGCGGCGAGGGGATCAAGACGGCTGATGGCCTGCCTGTGAGTGCGTCCCAAACCAAGGACAAGTTCGGCAACATCGAGTTCGGGGCGATGGGGGGCACGAGCGTCGCTGTCGTGCTGCACAAGATGATCAGTGATGCGTTCGGCTGGCGGGGCGAATTTCAGATCACCGAATCGCTGCCGATGTGCTCGGCCGACCGGGGCGTGAAGCTCGACTTCCAGGAAGCCTACGCCTGCGGCAAGACCGCGGTGAAGCTCGCGTTGAAGGGGCAGGGGGGCGTGATGGTCACCATGCAGCGGGCGAACAAAGGGAACGAGCCGTACCGGATCGAGTTCGGCACGATCCCGCTGAAAGAAGTCGCCAACCACGAGCGGCCGCTGCCCGACAGCTTCATCACGCCCGATGGCTTCGACGTGACCAAAGCGTTCCTCAACTACGCCCGGCCACTGCTCGGCCCGTTCCCGGAATACGTCACGCTCGCGGGGAAAAAGGCCAAATGCGAGATTGGGATGCCAGCGAGAATTGGGGTGTCCAGGGGTCCGTTCTGATGTCGCAATTCCACCATCGACGTCGATCTTCGCCCTCAAAACGGGACCTCAACACATCCGCGAAAACTAAAGTAAGTACCATTCGGCGCTAGCCGCCGGTGTCTTTGACCGGACCGGAAATTCACGGAACCGGCGGCTAGCGCCGTGCCGCTCAGGAGGAATGCGTTCCTACAGTTTCTTCGGACCGTTGGGGGAGCTAGACTCATCCTGCGCTGAGACAGAACGCTGTGGTTCGCCCCGATGCGAACCCTCAAGGAGATCTGACTGTGCTGGGTGATCGTGCTCCCTATTCGAATTTCGGACTCGTGGCCGACATGCTGCAAACGCCGCAGCTGTTGCGGACGTTTGATCCCGCGGTGGTGCAACCAATCGTCGAGCCCATCAAGTCCGCCGGACGGTTGTTCTTTACCGGAGAAGGTTCCAGCCGGTTGTTTCCTGCGAAGAGTGCGATCACCCATTCGCGAAGGCAGGGCTGGCCGCTGGTGCTGCATACCGAAGCGGGGCGGCAGTCTCAGGAATACGGTCTCAGCGACTGGGCCGTGCTGGGGATGTCGAACTCCGGGCGGACCGCGGAAGTCATCCGGCTCTTTACGCAGCTCGCGGAACAAGGGCATCAGCGCCGGTTCAGTCTGACGGCTTTGGCTGAGTCGACGCTGGAGAAGCAATCCAACCGGGGTTTCGTCCTCGGTTGTGGCAAAGAGGGGGCGGTCGCGGCGACAAAGAGCGTGATCGAGCAGGCGCTGTTTTGCCGGGCGCTGGTAGAAGCGGTCGCCGGTACGCCGACGCTCGCCGGGAAGTTGCCGGCCCTGGCCGATGCCGTGCAGACGGCCCTCACGCAGACAATCGACCCGGCCATCATCCAGAAGCTGACGCAGGCGGGAACGATCTACTTTGCCGGTCGGAACGACGGTGTGGCTGAAGAACTCACGCTGAAAACGAACGAGATCACCCGCAAGCGGAGCGACTATCTCGAAGGGACGTACGCAGTCCACGGAATCGAGGAGATCATGCAGGCGAACGATGTCGTGGTCTGGATCGAGCCGTACGCTGAGTCGGAACAGAAGTTCCTCGACGTCCTCGTGAAAGGGGTCGGCTTGACCGTCGTCGCGATCGCCTCGCGTCCCACGCCGTTCCCGACGATCCAGATCCCCGACGCGGGCGATCTCGCGCCGTTCGTGCAGATGGCTGCGGGATGGAACCTGCTTGTCGAGATCGGGATGGCGCTCGGGATCAATGTCGACAAGCCGGAACGCGCCCGCAAAGTCGGCAACGAATTCACGGGCTGATGTTCGCTTGCGTCTTCGCGATTGATTGAAAGATCGCGAAGACGCAAGCGTTGATTGTGGATCGATCTCAGAGATGAACTCCGGAAAACTCAAAGGAACAACTTCGATGCGCACCCTGTTTTCGACGATCGTGATCCTGGCCACGCTGGTCGCCCCGGCAGCGGCTCAGGACTTCTTCTTCAAGCCGAAAGACCGGATCGTCTTCCTCGGTGACAGCATCACCGAGCAGTACCAGTACTCGACCTACATCGAGCTGTACCTGACGACCCGCTTTCCGGAGTGGGACCTGACGTTCATCAACGCCGGAATCAGTGGCGATACTGCGAATGGCGGTGCAGGCCGTTACGCTTCGCATGTGCTCGCTGAAAAGCCGACGTGCGTGACGATCAATTTCGGGATGAATGACGGGGGTTACGGCGCGTTCGACCCGAATCGCAACAAGAACTATGTCGACAACACCGTGAAGATGCTGGAAGCGTCGAAGGCCGCCGGGGTGCGGGTCGCGCTCCTCTCACCGAATGCGGTCGATCGCCGGATCCAGGAACGCTTTAAGCTCTACCTGGAAACGCAGAAAGAGTTCTACGCCCCGCTGCAGGGACTCGCCGCCCAGCATGGATCCACGTTCGTCGATCAGTACGCGATCACACGGACTGCACTGGAGAAGATGGAAGCCGACAACGCGAAGAACGTCATTCCGTTTGGTGACGGGTTCCACACCTCGCCTCCGGGCGGACTCCTCATGGCGCATGCGATTCTCACCGGGCTGAAGGCTCCCGCGGCCGTTTCGGCAGCGAAGATCAACGCGGCAGACGGAACCGGTTCGGGGACCGACTGTACGATCGCGAATGTGAAAAAGACCGACAAAGGGGTCATCTTCCGCCGCACTGACAAGGCGCTGCCGCTCCCGGTACAGAACGACTGGGTCACGCTGCTCCCCTATGTGAATCAGCTGAATGATCTGAATGCCTACACGCTGCAGGTCTCGGGACTCGCAGCGGGTAAGTACAGCGTGGCGATCGATGGTGCGGAAGTCGCGGAACACACCGCAGAAGAACTCGCAGCCGGGGTCAACCTGGGGAATGCGACCCGCGGTCCGCTGCATGAACAGGGGCAGAAAGTCTTCCAGTTGATTCAGCAGAAGAACGGCGTGGTTCATTCACGCTTCCGCGGCGTGTTGATGTTCAACGCTCCCGACTGGCTGGCCGATGTCGCCAATGAACGCAAGCCGCAGGAATTGAAGAAGCGATCCGACCAGATTGCCGAGATGCAGAAGGCGGTCTACGCCGCGGTGCAACCGGTCGCCCGCGAGTTCGAGATCATCAAGAAGTAATCGCCCATTTGTTCCGCGTGACAAAGATGCGAAGAGCCCCCCGTCATTGACGGGGGGCTAAATTTTGCGCAGCGTGCGATGGTCGTGCGGCGTGCGACGTCATCCCAACCGGGACGATGCGAACGCCGCCGTTAACGAGGCATCGATCACGTTCTCGCAGCCTTCCATGCGGGCCACGAGATGCCCCGCTTCGTCGCAGAATTCGACGTCGGCTTTGAGCAGGTGGGTCGTCTGGTGCGTGATCTTGAGCGCGATCTGCACCCCGGCCCGGGGGAACGTTCGACGGAATTGACGGTAGCGACCAATCGCACAGGGGAGACACGGTTGCCCGGTCTTCCAGATCGACCAGACGATCAGCGACTGGAGGGCGACATCGAGCGCCAGCGGGTCAGCGAACCAGGTCGCCCGGAGCGGATCACGGCTCCAGTCGATCGGCATCCCCGCTGTCCGACTCCACACAGTCAGCCCCTCATCGGACAGGGCATCAATCCGTTCCAGTCCGCGGAAGTGCGGGCCGTGGAAGAGGCGCTCGTAGAGTCCCGCAAGCGGCATGGGGGAACCAGCGATCTTCAGCCGGGCCGATTCCGCTTCCGGAAGCGTGTTCCCCAACCAGATGTCGGCCGCGGCGTGCACGTTGAGCTGATCGCCGCGGGGAGTCGTCAGTCGTGTCGGGATCAGGAACCGACCGCCGGCGCGAGTGGTTCGCCCGGTCCACGTTTGCAGCGTGACGGTCTCATCCGTTGCGAGGCGGACTCCCTTGTGAATCTGCAGCTTATCGAAACCGAGGAACTCGAGTCCCGGGTTGCGATAGACCGCAGCGTAGGCGAGGAACTCGGCGACGATCGCTGTCGGGACCACCGCTTTCCCGCCGAGAACATGATCGGCCAGATACGGATGCCGCGCGACGTTCACAGCCCGTTCATAGGCGAGGCGGCCTTCCTCAAACGGCTGCTGTTCCGCAGACTCTGTGGTCACCGGAGCGTTCGCTGGTTTGGGGAGCGGGTCGAGTGAGGAACCCGGTCCCAGCACAAGAATTTCCGTCGCTGCGGACGAAGGTTGCTGCAAGTCACGCACGAAGAGCTCGGCTCCGGCCTTCAGCGGGATCAGGCCGACGCCCTCCTTCGCGAAGAGTGCCTTCAGCCCCCCTTGCACCATCCCGCCATCCCACGGTCCCCAGTTGAAGGCCGCCGCACGACAGGCGGGGTGCCGGCGCTGGAACTGTTGGACCAGCTTATTGAGGACTTCGTTGGCGATCGCGTAATCGATCTGGCCCGTGCGCCCGAACCGGCCCGTATAGGACGAGAACGCCGCCAGCAGCCGCAGTTGATCGGCTGGGATCGCTCCAAGCAGGTTTCGCAGTCCAACGACTTTCGTGTCGAACACGCTGTTGAACTGTTCGCGAGTCTTGTCTTCAATGCGTTGATCGGCGAGCACACCCGCTCCGTGAATCAGGCCACGGATCGGTCCAGATTGCTGCTGGAGTTCCTCGACAAGCCGACAGACGGCCGAGATATCGCGGACGTCGACGCTGCGGTACTCGGCACCGGCTCCGGTGGCCCGCAGGTCGGCGAGGGTGGCTTCGATCTCCCGCTGTGCGAGAATCTGCTGCGTCTGCTGTTGGAGCGCACGGGGTGTGTTCACACCGGCATAGCGCATCAAGCCCTGCTTGATCTCGGCATCAGTGGTGAGGGGTTTCAGCCAGTCGGGTTCCACCGTCGGAATCGGGCTGCGTCCCACCAGCACGAGATGCGGACGGAACGCTGCGGCCACGGCGCGGGCAGCGGCGGCGGTCACTCCCCGGGCACCGCCGGTCACCAGCACGAGTTCGCCGGGAGCGATGGGAGTCGCAGTGGCTGGACGGGACGCAACCGCTTCGACAGCCAGTGTAACCCGACCCGCAGACGACAACCCGCATTCGACGGGACCGTCGTGCAGCAGTTCTTCCGCCAGGATCGGTGCAAAACTCGCTTCATCGATTCCTGGTGCCAGATCGAGGGCTTTGCACGTCAGCCGTGGCCATTCATGACGGACGGTCTTCGTCAAACCGGCGAGTCCCCCCGAGGCGGGATCGCCGAGAGCGAGGTGAGGGTTGAAGCCGCACGCACCGTCGAGCCGACTGACCGTCGCGACGATCGCCGCCTGTCCGTGGACGACCGTCTGCTCCAGTGCTGGTCCAGCGAGCTGCAGCCATTCGAGCGCACACCAGAGGCGGTGGTCGGTCATGCCGCTGGAGGGAGCGAGAATGACCAGGCCGGCCAGATTCCCGGCAATCGTGTGTCCATGCGGCTCGTCGAGATGCACGATCCGCGGGCGATACCCGGCGGCGGTGAGGGCACTCGCAACCGCGAGCGCGAGCGTGCCGCCGTCGTCGGTGATCCAAAACTCACCGCCGGCCGGGAGCGCCAACGCCGTACGCGGGCCAGCGCCGATCGGCACGACGCGCACTTCGCCACGGATGAGTGGTTCTGCGCTGACTGGTGTCACGACCGGACTGTTGACCGGTGCCAGGACTGCAACCGGCATTGAAGCAATTTGAACAGCCGGGGTCGCCACTTCAGCAACCGGGACTGCCGGGACCGGGATCGCGGCAGCTGTCGGCTCCAGGAGCGCCATCACATCGCTGAGCCGGTGCAGTGTCTGCAGTTGCTCGGGAGAGACCGCCGGAAGTGACGGCACTTCTTCCTGGAGGGCGGAGAGAATCTCGACTCGCTTGATGCTGTCGATCCCGAGGTCGTGATCGAGGCTCATCTGCGGCTTGAGCATCTCCGCCGGGTACCCGGTCTTTTCCGCGACGACACGCAGCACGGTCGCTGCCAGTCCCTGGGCCGTCACGTTCGAGACGGGCGGGATTGGCGCGACAAGGCTCGGACTGGGAATCGCCGGTTGGGCAGCGCTGACCGTCGGTCCGGAGCCGAGCAACGCGATGACATCACTCAGACGATGCAGGGTTTGCAGTTGCTCCGGGGAGACCGTCGGCAACTGCGGGAGCTCTTCCTGCAGCGCGGAAAGAATCTCCACGCGTTTGATGCTGTCGATGCCGAGATCGTGATCGAGGCTCATCTGCGGCTTGAGCATCTCCGCGGGATAGCCCGTTTTCTCAGCCACGATCCGCAGGACGGTCGGCGCGAGATCGTTCGTTGGAGCAGCATTTGAATGGATTGGTGCTGCGACTACAGGAACCGGGGCGGCAACGGGAAGCGTGGCGGTTGCAACCGGTCCTGTTCCGAGCAGGGCGATGACATCGCTCAGCCGATGGAGGGTCTGCAGTTGTTCCGGGGAGACCGTCGGCAACTGGGGGAGCGCTTCCTGCAACGCGGAGAGAATCTCCACGCGCTTGATGCTGTCGATCCCGAGGTCGTGATCGAGACTCATCTGCGGCTTGAGCATCTCCGCGGGATAACCCGTTTTTTCCGCCACGATCCGCAGGACCGTCGGCGCAAGATCGTGCGTCGGGGCCGAGACCGGCACCGCGGGGGAGGCCATCGCTGGAGCCGGTGAAGCAACCGGCGCGGTCGTTCCGAGCAGGGCAATCACATCGCTGAGCCGATGCAGAGTCTGCAGTTGCTCCGGGGAGACGGTCGGCAACTGCGGGAGGGCTTCCTGCAGCGCGGAGAGAATCTCCACGCGTTTGATACTGTCGATGCCGAGATCGTGATCGAGACTCATCTGCGGCTTGAGCATCTCGGCCGGATAGCCGGTCTTCTCCGCGACGATCCGCAGCACGGTTGTCGTCAGCCCGGACTCCACGAAGGGAGTTGCTACAGGCGCGGGCGTTGTGACCGGCGCTGGTGTGGGAGGCACGGGCGCAGGTATTGGCGGAGCGATGCGGGCGACCGGGGGTAACGGTGCCGGAACAGCGAGCGGAGCGGGACTCGGTTGAGAAACGGCTGTCGCAGCAACGGACGAACGCGGTGCAACACTCGGGCTGGGTGCGGTCACAGTGGGCACTGTGACTGGCGACAACGCCGCAGTCGTTGACGCGACAGGGGCACCGCCGCGCATCAGGCTGGCGAGTGTCTGCAGGGCCGCTTCCTGACCTTCGAGGAACTGCCGATGCAATCGCGCGGTCTCTTCATGCAGTTTCTGTAAGACGGTGAGTGCTGCCGGAACTGCTGCGGTCGCGACTGGGGTAGCCAATGGTGTCGAAGCGATCGGAGCCGCTGTCGCCACGGGAACAGGGGCGGGAACCGTTGCCGCCGGCGGGAGACTGACCGGTCGGGCTGCCGGCACAGGAGCAGCTGCAGCAGGTGGGGGGGCAATCGTCGACATGGGGGCTCGGGGGGGACGCGGTGTCCGTGGCTTCACATAGTTCGCACCCGACAGCGGAATCCGCAAGCGGGTGGCATCAACCAGTTCCGGCACCGGCGGTGCAGGATCGAAGGCGTTCAGATCAACGCGGTGTCCGGCGACGGCCAGTTGTGCCAGCGTACTCGCCAGATCCCACAGGCCGCCACGTTTTCCACTCGACGCATCGAGCGCGAGTGCCCGTGCATCACGACCCGAGAGGATCGAGCCGACCAGGCCCGTCAACACGCTGCCGGGACCGACTTCCAGAAACGTCCGCGCGCCGGCGGCGTACATGTTGCTGATCTCATCGACGAACTCAACCGGCTTCGCGAGTTGCCCGGCGAGCAGATCACGGGCCGCTGCCGGATCATCCGGATAAGTGGTCGCACTGCTGTTGGCGTAGACAGGGACTTCCGCTGCATCGAACTCGATCTCTTCGAGAATCGGCCGGAAGCGCTCACTCGCGGTGGCCACCAGCGGACTGTGAAACGCCGCGGCGACCGGAAGTTGCTTGCCGCGCAGATTACGCCGAGCGAAGAGTTCCGCAGCCCGTTGAATCTCCGGCAGTCGGCCCGACAGCACAACCTGGTTCGGGCTGTTCCGATTGGCGACGACGAGATCGACCGCCGTCTCGCGGATGGCGGCTTCCACCTGCGACAACGGTGCCCCGACGGCCAGCATGCCGCCATCGACCGACTGAGCTTCGGCCATCAACCGGCCCCGCAGCATCGACAATCGATAGAGCGCCGAACGATTGATCCGCCGGGACGCACAAAGCGCCGTCAGTTCGCCGTAACTGTGTCCGCCGGTGATCTCTGGTTTCACACCGAATTGTTCGAGGATCGCGAGCGCCCCGAGACTGACAGCCCCCAATGCCGGTTGCGCGACCTGCGTGGCCCGCAGCGCCCGTTCCTGCTGGTCACGCTCGTCCGTCGTGAAGGCGGGAGGGGGATAGATCGCGGTACTCAATCGCGAGACTTGAGGATCGGCCTGCGCTTCGATGAACGCGGCATCGGCCTCGGCGAGCACGTCCTGCATCACCGGAAAACGACACGCCAGTTCCCGCAGCATGCCGACACTTTGCGACCCCTGCCCGGGGAACAGGACCGCCAGTCGACCGGCAACCGGACCACGACCGTAATAGGTTCCATCGGGTGTCGACCAGCTGGTCCGCTCGGCGTATTTCTCGAAGAGCGAACCGAGCGTTGCCACGAACTCCGGCCAGTCGGACTTGCCCCGTTCGACGACCGACACCAGGCGATGTTCATGCTCAGCACGAAACGAGCGGCGGGATTCCGCGGCCTGCACCCGCACCGTGTTCCATTCCCGCGCGGACTTCCAGTGGTCCAGTTGTGTTCGCAACTCCGGTAACGTTGGTGCCGACAAGGCGATGAGCGTTACATCACCGTCCCAGTCGTTTTCAACGAGTGCCTGCGGCGATTCTTCCAGAACGCAGTGGAAGTTGCTTCCGCCAAAGCCGAAGGCGCTGACCGCTGCCCGCCGCGGATGTCCCCCGAGCGGAGGCAACCACGGTCGCGGCAAAGTATTTACATAGAACGGGCTGTCGGGTTCGAGCAGCACGGCCTGCGGCTTCTCGACCTTGATCGTCGGCGGCAACACATGATGCTGCAACGCAAAGAGCGCCTTCAGCAGTCCGGCCGCTCCGGCAGCGGCTTTCGTATGACCGATCTGCGACTTCACCGAGCCGAGTGCACACCACGGCCCTTTGCGACCGGTCGCCTTGTAGACTTCCTGCAGGCCGCGAATCTCGGTTGCATCGCCGACTTTCGTTCCCGTGCCGTGCGCTTCGACGAGTTCGATCGTGTCAGGCGTCACACCGGCGGTCTTGTAGGCATCTTCCAGGCAGCGGATCTGGCCTTCCTTCTTCGGCGCATAGACGGCGTTGCCGGCTCCATCACTCGACGTGCCAATCCCGCGAATGAGACCGTAGATCCGGTCGCCGTCGCGCTCGGCATCAGCGAGGCGCTTGAGCACGACGATGCCACAACCTTCGCCCAGGATGGTGCCATCGGCCGCTTCCGAAAACGGCCGCGCATCACCCGTCGCGGAGAGAGCGGGGGTCTTGCTGAAGCACATATACATGAAGATATCGTTGAACGTGTCGATCCCACCGGTGAGGACCATGTCGGCCCGTCCCGACCAGAGTTCGAGGGCCGCCAGATGGACCGCACTCAAAGAACTCGCGCAGGCCGCATCGACGACGCAGTTCGTCCCGCCGAGATCGAGCCGGTTCGCAATCCGTCCCGCGACGACATTCCCCAGGAGACCGGGGAACGAGTTCTCCTGCCACGGGACATAGGACTCACCGATGCGCGCGATGACATCGTTCGCGACGTCTACCGGCACGCCGGCATCACGCAGCGCCTGCTTCCACTTCGGATGTCCCAACCGTGCGCCGAGCGGGATCACCATTTCGAGCGCACCGGTCACGCCCAGAATGCATCCGACGCGACCGCGATCGAAGTCGCGTCCGTTGGCACCATAACCAGCATCTTCAAGGGCCCGCTTCGCAGCGACCAGACCGAGGAGTTGCGACGTGTCGATCGCTTCCAGGTTACTGGGGGCGATGCCGAATTCGAGCGGATCAAACGGGATCGGTGACAGGAACCCGCCGCGGCGGGCATAAGTCATATCGGGCGACTTCGGGTCAGCATCGAAGTACGCCTCGGGACGCCAGTGCGTCGAGGGAATCTCGGTGATCGCATCGACGCCACGCCGGATGTTCGACCAGAATTCGGCCGCGCTGGGGGCCTGCGGAAAGAGACAACTGACACCCACCACCGCCAGGGGCGAGAGTGGCGGAGTTCCAGCGACAGAGTGAGCGCTCATCGAGTTCCGCGTCCCATCAAAAAGGGCCGTTTCGTGCAGTCATCCACCGCACGGAGACCCCTAAGATACCCGCCCGCGGGACAGAACGGCATCCCCCTCGTCAAGAAGAATCGGAAAGGTCGCAGATCGGATCAACCCGACTGGAACGATCACGCAGTCTGTAACGGATAGAGCGATCTTCGCTTCCGCGGGATCACTGCTCGCCGTCCAGATATTTGTTCCAGTCTTCGAACTGTTCATCCAGGTGCAACAGCTCATCCGCATGGGCGGGAGAATCGATGTGATAGAGGGCGTTCTGAATCGTCTGATCGCGGCCGATGGAGGCTGAGAGGGCCGACAGCACCTGCAGATGGCGTTCAGGCATCGATCGTGGTGTCAATATGAGCACCATGCAATGCACCGGCCGACCATCCGGCGTCTCGAGATTCAAGCCTGTCTGGCTGATGCCCATTGCTCCGACAATCTTGTCACCGACAGCGAGTCGCGCATGCGGCAAGGCCAACCCCTGGCCGACACATGTCGACGAGACCGACTCGGCTTTCATTACTTCGGCATACAGGGTGTCCGCATCGACGGACAACTTGTGAACACTGACCGCCAGGTCGACCAGTTCACGAATCGCGGCTTCCTTGGAAGGGCCGGTCAACGTCGTGGTGATGTTCTGTTCCGACAGGAAGTCGAGGACCCGCGCACGATCGCGACCGAAGTCGCCCGACCGCCGCAGCCCCAACCGCGTCAGCAGTGGTCCGACGGTTTCATTCAAGAGGACCATGGTCAGCACGACCGCCAGAAACAGTTCCCGGATGGACTCAAATTTCGGGTCTTCCGTGACCAGTAGCATGAGACCCACCGCGAGCCCTGCCTGCGGAATCAGCGAGATCCCCAGCCATGAGCGAAACCGCTGAGTCGCCCCGGCGAATTTCATCCCGAGGTAGCCCGCAAGCATCTTGCCGAGTGCCCGCATGGTGAAGGTGACAAGGGCCAGCAACCCGCCGATCGCCAGCGTGTCAAACTTCAGCTCCATCCCGGCGACCGTAAAGAAGACCGCGAAGATCGCGGACTCGAACGTCTCGAAGACGCGATGCCCGATTTCTTCACGATCAGGCGAAAAGTTGGCGAGCGTCACTCCCAGGCACAGGCAGGCGAGCAAGACCGACAGGTCGAGTTGTGCCGACAACCCGGTCGTCAGCAGGATCGCAATTAACGACATGGCTGACAGTCGATCCGATCGGACCACACGTTGTGTCAGCAGGATCAATCCCATGCCGATTCCAAACCCGAGCAGCAGGCTGGCACCGATCTTGACGAACGGCGCGATCAGGTCCGCCGCCACAAACGCGCCGCCAGGATCCATCGCCGTTCGGGCAATTGTCCGGGCGATCTCGAACAGGACAATGCAGAGCAGGTTGTTCAACGCCACGCCCGCCAGGAGCGTTGTCACAAACGGTCCCTTGGCCCCGGATTCTTTCACGAGCGCCAGCACGGTCGCTGGTGCAGTGGAGACCGCAATTGCGGCCAGCAGAATCGCGGTATGCCACGCCGTTTGTGAGAACGCGCTCACGCCGCAGAAGACCAGCGCTGGGGTCAGTGTTCCATCGAGCAGCAGGAGATACGTCAGTCGACGACGGGCGGGACGCAGTCGCTTGAAGTTGAGATGGCTACCGACGGCCACGGCCATCAACCCCAGCGCGAACTTGACCAGGGGATCGAGCGCGTGGAGACCCTTCTCGCCCAGGACATTCAGAACCGAACTCCCCATGACAATCCCCGCCAGAATCTGGCCGGTGACCGAGGGGAGATGCAACTGCTTCGAGATGACACCAGACAGTGTGCCTGCGACCAGAATGACCGCGAGAATCAGCAGGGTATTCGCGTGATCAAGCATGATCGGATTCCGAAGTCAGGAGCAACTGAGCGATTCGCAAGAACAGACAAGGCCGACTTCGGCTCCAGCAGCGCACACAGGTAGCCGATGTCGGCGGGAGCGTCAATTGGAACGCGACGTATCAGCAGTGCAATACCGATTCCTTGAACTGTGGAAGCCGCCTGCAGCGCGCTTGCCGGGTTCAGTGCGGACTCATCCCAGGGCCAACGTTTTCTTGAAGTCGGGTCGTCGGTCTCAGGTCGAGAGTCAAGTGTCGAGAGTCAAGAGCCAGAGAAAGACCACTCTTTCCCAGGTTTTCGCTGGCTCTCGACTCTTGGCTCTCGACTCTCGACCCAGAAATGGATTCCACCCAATTGAAAAAGGCGTTGGCCCCGAGACTCCTCCCGTGCGACTTCTAGCAGTCACTACCAGATGTTACGCTGCGTGACTCAGACCCCGGAAATCCTGGATGACTTTGCTTCGTCCGGCGTTCGCTTCCACTCCCCATACTCAGCGTGAGCGTCTGATGAATCCTCTCTGCTGGACGATCGCCTGCCTGACTCTCGGCTCACTCCCTGCAGTCCACGCGGCCGATGCTAATTCACCGAAGCCGAACATCGTCATCATTCTGGCCGATGATCTGGGCTATGGCGATGTGCAGGC
Organism: Planctomycetaceae bacterium; assembly: GCA_044229335.1. Taxonomy (GTDB): domain Bacteria; phylum Planctomycetota; class Planctomycetia; order Planctomycetales; family Planctomycetaceae; genus DSVQ01. The sequence goes on from JBGATC010000006.1 coordinate 194,735, forward strand.
GTTGAATCCGCTCCGGGGGAAGATCAAAACGCCGCATCTCGATCGGCTCGCTAAAGACGGGATGACCTTCACCGATGCCCATTCCGGATCGTCGGTCTGTACGCCCACCCGCTATGGCTTGCTGACCGGGCGTTACGCCTGGCGGACACGCCTCCAGCGCGGAGTGCTTGATGGAGGGAATGATGAACCACTGATCGCTGCGGACCGGTTGACGCTGCCGGGCTTTCTGAAGCAGCAGGGCTACACGACCGCGTGCATCGGCAAATGGCATCTCGGCTTCATTGCCCAACCACCCAACGACCTATCGTCTCCCCCTGCGAAGAAGAAGGCGAACGGGAAGCCCGCGAACGACAAGGCTGCAGCCGTCGGCTCGACGATCATCGGCGGCCCGATCACGCGCGGCTTTGATCATTACTTTGGCTGTTCGAATGCCCGCACGATCACCAGCCTCATCGAGAATGACCGCGTGATCGAGCACATCGAGCCGGTCGCTATGTTGCCGCGACTTGGTGCGCACGCAGTCGACTTCATACGTGACCACTCAGCTGCGGCCAAAGAGGGCCGGCCGTTCTTTCTGTATTTCCCGCTCACATCGCCCCACACGCCTATCGTTCCCTCATCAGAATGGCAGGGAAAAAGCGAACTCGGTGCGTATGGCGACTTCGTGATGCAGACCGATGCCGTCGTCGGTGATGTGCTCACGGCCCTGGAACAGAACGGCGTGGCGAACAACACGCTGGTGGTCTTCTCCGCTGACAACGGTTGTTCCCCCGCAGCGGGGACCGCCAAGCTCGAGCAGCAAGGCCATTTTGCCAGTGAACGGGCCCGGGGATACAAAGCCGACATCTGGGACGGCGGACATCGTGTGCCGTTCCTCGTCCGCTGGCCGGGACACGTTCAACCCGGTTCACGCAGCGATCAACTCATCTGTCTGACCGACTTGATGGCGACCTGTGCTGACCTGCAGAGCAAAACGCTCCCCGCCACGGCTGGCGAAGACAGCGTGAGCCTGCTGCCCCTCCTCGAAGGCCGGGAAGTGAAGTCTCCGCACGAGGCGATCGTCCATCACAGCATCGAAGGCAAATTCGCGATCCGCGAGGGAGCCTGGAAACTCTGCCTCTGCGCAGGAAGCGGCGGCTGGAGCAAGGGGGGCGGCGACGAGTCCCCGCAACTCTACAACATGCAAACCGATCCCGGCGAAACCGCCAACGTCGCCTCGGCGCACCCCGACATCGTCGAGCGATTGACCAAGCTGCTGGACACCATGGTCAACACGGGCCGCAGCACCCCCGGCACTCCGCAGCGCAACGATGTCCCGGTGCGTTCGTCAAATTTAGCCCCCCGTCAATGACGGGGGGCGATGGGGCGAATCGCGATTACACGGTCCAGTCGAGGACAACTTTGCCGCAGTTGCCGCCGAGCATGGCGTCGAAGCCTTGCTGGAATTCGGTGTAGTGCAGGCGATGCGTGATCACCGGGGCGATGTTCAGCCCCGATTGCAGCATCACCGTCATCTTGTACCACGTCTCGTACATCTCGCGGCCGTAGATCCCCTTGATCGTCAGCATGTTGAAGATCACAGCGTTCCAGTCGATCGCCATCTCCTTCTCAGGGATGCCGAGCAGAGCAATCTTGCCGCCGTGAGCCATGTTCGCGATCAGGCTGTTAAACGCAGCCGGGCTGCCCGACATTTCGAGGCCGACATCGAAGCCTTCCTTCATGCCGAGCTGTTGCTGAACTTCCGCGAGACTTGTTTCTCGCGGATCGACTGCGACCGTCGCTCCGAGCTTCCGCGCGAGTTCCAGTCGATACGGGTTGAGGTCGGTGACCACGACGTACCGGGCACCGGCGTGCTTTGCCACGGCGGCTCCCATCACGCCGATCGGGCCGGCCCCCGTCACCAGCACGTCTTCTCCCAGCAGGTCGAACGACAGGGCCGTATGGACCGCATTGCCGAACGGATCGAAGATCGAGGCGACATCGAGATCGATCTCCGGGGCGTGGTGCCAGACATTCGTCATCGGCAGACTGATGTACTCGGCGAATGCCCCCGGCCGATTGACACCCACCCCTTGGGTGTGGGCACACAGATGCCGTCGGCCCGCGAGGCAGTTCCGGCAACGGCCGCAGACGACGTGCCCTTCGCCGCTGACGATTTCGCCGGGATGAAAGTCGGTCACGTTGGCCCCGACCGCGACGATCTCGCCGACAAACTCGTGACCGACGACCATCGGTACGGGGATTGTCTTCTGCGCCCAGGCGTCCCATTTGTAGATGTGCAGGTCGGTGCCGCAGATGCCGGTTTTTTTCACCTTGATCAGCACATCGTTGATGCCGTAGGTCGGCTCGGGAACGTCCTGCAGCCAGATTCCCTGTTCGGCACGTTGCTTGACGAGCGCTTTCATCGGTCTTCTTTCATCGTTTGCGTCTTCGCGATTCCGAAACCGCGAAGACGCAAGCGGGGTCGGTGTCCTGTATTTCGGATAGCGTGTGCGGTATCCTAGATGGCCTGATTCCGATTTGCAAGACCGATTATCCAGTATTACGGATTTTCTGGAATGGCAGCGAAAAAGCCGACCGTCGATCCCGAACCGCTCAATTCGCAGGTGAGCGAACGTGTCAAAGCCCAGCGGCAGCAGCGCGGCTGGTCGCTGGAACAGCTCGCTGCGTCGAGTGGAGTGAGTCGCTCGATGCTCAGCCAGATTGAACGCGGCGAAGCCAATCCAACGCTGGCTGTGACGTGTAAGATCGCGCAGTCGTTCGGGATGTCACTGGCCGAGTTTGTTGATGTCCCTGGGGCGGGTGTCGCGATCCATGTTGTGCGGGCCGATGATCGGGCAGCGTTGTATCGCTCCGACGAACACTGCGAAATTCGGACGCTGTCGCCCCTGCACCTCGAAAAAGATGTCGAGTTCTACCAGGTGCGGTTGAAGTCGGGAGGGGCCCTGCACAGTGCCCCGCATTTTCAGGGGACGCGCGAGTTTCTGACGGTTGAACAGGGGAGATTGCGGATCACTTCGGGGACCGAATCGATCGACCTCAACCGGGGCGATTCCGCGAGCTATCGGGCCGATGTCCCCCACGCCCTGCTCAATCTCGGCAAGACCGATGCGACCGTTTTCCTGGTCGTGATCTATCAGTAACGCCAGCGTGCTTCGTCTGAACAACTCGTCTGCTGGACTACGCCGTGGTTCCCGGCGTTTCTTCCGCGATGCTGAAGGCGTCCCGTTCGCGGCTGGTGTAATGAACGATCAGTTCGGCCAGCAGACCGAACGAGATCGCCTGGGCTCCCAGCAACGTCGACGCCAGCGAGTACGCCAGCAGCGGCCGCACACCAATCGGATCAGCCTTCAGCACACCGACCACGTGCATCAGACACCAGAGCCCCGCGAGATACCCCAGGCCTGCCAGCCCCAGCCCAAAAAAGAGCAGCCCGATGCCGCCGAGGATGTGCTGCGGTCGCTGACCATAACTCGTGAGGAACGAGACCGTGAGTAGATCAAGGAATCCTCGCAGAAACCTCCGCACGCCATACTTCGAATAGCCGAACTGCCGCGGGCGGTGATTGACGACCAGTTCGGTCACACGGAACCCGCGGGCAAATGCCAGCACCGGGATGAACCGATGGAGTTCACCGTAGAGGCGAATCTCGTCAGCCACGGCGCGGCGGAAGAGTTTCAGCCCGCAGTTGTGGTCGTGCAGGTGGAGTCCGGTCAGCCGTCCAATGAGCCAGTTGAAGACGCGGCTGGGATAGACCTTGTGCCACGGATCAAGCCGCCGCTGTTTCCAACCATTGACGACGTCGAACCCTTGATTCAGCTTCGCGAGGAACTGCGGCAACTCGGCCGGGTCGTCCTGCAGGTCGGCATCCATCATCATCAGGAGTGGGCCACGGGCAGTCCGCAGGCCGGCGGTGAGCGCGGCCGCCTTGCCGAAGTTGCGGCGAAACCGCAGTCCGCGGACGCGCGGGTCTTCACTCGCGAGCGCCGTCACGATCGACCAAGACGCATCACGCGAGCCATCGTCGACAAAGACGATCTCCAGCGCGAGGTTCTGCGTCGTTGCGACGGCTGCAATCTGCTGGTGGAGTTCGCGGAGAGACTCCGCTTCATTGTAGACCGGCACGACGATGGAGATTTCGGGGTTCATAGTTCGCTATCATACCTGCGGATCGCCAGATTGCATGCCAGTGGAGAGTTCGATGACGACGTGGTCCCGACGGATGGTTCTGGGAACCGGGTGCGCAGCCCTCGGTCTGACACGCATCGCCCGTGCTGAGAAGCCGGTCGATCAGCGGCTGCTCCCGTTGCATCAACGGTTGCAGCAGTTCTTCGAGGAGCACGCGCCGCCGGGAATGTCGGTGGCGGTGGCTCGTCACGGAAAACTCGTCTACGCCCGCGGCTTCGGTTTCGCCGATCCGGAAGCGAAGATGCCCGTCACCCCGCGGTCACGGTTTCGGTTAGCGAGTGTCAGCAAGCCGATCACCGCGGTCGCCGCGCTCCGACTGGTCGATGAGGAACGCATCGAGCTCGATGCGCCGATCCTGAAATATGTTGCCATCGAAGCCCCAACGCCGGAGACCGACCCGCGCTGGAAAGAGATCACGGTCCGGCATTGTCTGCAGCATCTCGGGGGATGGGATCGCAGTAAATCCTGGGACCCGATGAGTTCCCGCGGAGCACGCTTCATCACAAAGGAACTGAACCGTCCATTGCCGGTCACGGTCGAGGACATCCTCCGTGTGATGCGACGTCGGCCGCTCGATACGGACCCCGGCTCGACGTATGCCTATTCCAACTTCGGTTACTGCCTGCTCGGTCGCGCGATCGAACGGGCGACCGGTCAATCGTATGCAGAGGCGGTCCAGCGGCTGGTCTTCACGCCGTTAGAACTCACAGGGTTTCAACTCGCGAAGAACCTGCGAACCACACGGGCTGAGAACGAAGTCGTCTACATCGATTCGAAGGGTCGCACGGCTCCGGCGGCGACCGGTCCAGAGATTGATGCAGTGGTTCCGCTACCGTACGGGGTGGAACTGATGGAGACGATGGACGCCAACGGCGGGTGGATCGGCTCTGCGGAAGAGGTGGTCCGCTTCGGCATGGCGTTCGATGATCCCGCCAGCTCGCCGCTGTTGAAGCCGAAGACGATCGCAGCCATGGTCGCTCCACCAGCCGGTGCCCTGGGACATGAGGTCAACGGCGATCCGAAGCCGATCTATTACGGCCTGGGCTGGCAGGTCCGGCCGCGTCCCGGCTCGCGGACAGGCGTCAACAAGTGGCATAACGGCCTCGTCTCAGGAACATCGACCCATTTTGTCTGCCGTCACGACGGCATCGTCTGGGCGGCCCTCTTCAATAGCGATGCGAATCCGAAGGGGGAACAGTTCTCGGGCCTGATCGACCCGGTGATGCATCAAGCTGTCGATGCGGTCCGCGAATGGCCGACGTGAAATAAGCATCAGCCTCCGTAGCGGTCGGGGCGCCAGCCCCCCGGTGCGTGCGTTCTTCCATGTCGATGCGTTGAAACGCATGATTGAGCGGCAGTGCGCGAGCCGACTGATCCTGCGAGCATACCCGTTGATCTTCCTCGGACGTCCAAGAATCGATGACACCGGGGGGCTCGCGCCCCGTCCGCTCACAGATGAAACGTGGCGTGCAAACTAGCCGGGGCACGAGTGCTTGGAGTCGCGAGACTCCGACGACGCCTCTGTCAGCGTCTGATATGCTGACGGACGTCGTCTTCTCCATCGCGAGGTTCACCGATGTCTGCACCCGCTACGCTGCCGCTGCGTGATTACACGTTTCTTGGGATCACGCAGTCGCTCTGTCCGGAGTGTCTGGCGGTCGTCCCGGCGAAGATTCTTGTGCGTGACAACCGCGTCTATTTCCGCAAGACGTGCCCCACTCACGGTCAGCGGGAAGACTTCGTCTGCAGTGATGCGAGTCATTACGATCAGCTTGAATACTCCGTCCCGGGCAAGGTGCCGCGCGAAGTCGGTGTCGCGCCCGACAAAGGTTGTCCGCTCGATTGCGGGTTGTGTACCGAACACGAACAGCACACCTGCATCGGTCTGGTCGAATTGACCGAGTCGTGCAATCTCAAGTGCCCGCTCTGCTATTCGGCCAGCGGTCCCGGGGGAAAGCACCTCTCATTCGAGCAGGTCTGTGCGGCGATTGATCGCCTCGTCGAAGTCGAGGGCCGTCCGGAAGTCCTGCAGCTTTCCGGGGGTGAGCCGACGATTCATCCCGAGTTCGAGCGAATCCTCGATTATGCGGTCGCGCAGCCGATCGACATCGTGATGATTAACACCAACGGCCTGCGGCTCGCGCACGACCCGCGGATGATCGAAGCGCTCGCCAAGCACAAGAAGCGGATCGAAGTCTACCTGCAATTCGATGGTTTGCGGGATGAAACGTATCAAGCCCTGCGCGGCGAACCGCTCGCAGCGACCAAGCACAAAGCAGTCGAAACGCTCGGCTCAGCGGGCATCCGCACGATTCTGGTGACAACGCTGCAGACTGGCATCAACGCCGACGAGATCGGCGCGATCGTGCAATACGGCCTCGCCCGGTCCTGGATCACCGGCGTCAGCTTTCAACCTGCGACGTACTCTGGACGGACAGAACTCCCGGAGACGCTCGAACAGCGGATCACGTATCCCGACGTGATCAAAGCCATCGCCACGCAGACCGACGGTGTCTTCCGCGAAGACGACTTTCTGCCGCTGCCGTGTGCCCATCCGAACTGCCATCAACTGACCTACGCTTATCGCAAGCATGAACAGGTCGTGCCGCTGGTGCGGTTCATCAATGCAAAAGAGAACCTCGACCTGCTCGCCAACGGGATCACCTTCACGCGGCCGCGGGCTCGGCAGTTGATTGAACGGTATCTGGGAAAACTCGGGTGTTGCGCGGGTGGGGATTGTGGTGGAGAGTCGCTGGTCTCGCTGGGGGCTCCCATGAAACCAGAGGAAGAGGGAATCGCGAAGACGCAAGCGGGGGGTGAGGGCGATCTGGCGCAGGAGTTTTTTGCGCGGGCGCTGGTGGAGGAACTTGATCCGGAAGATGTCTTCCGGATCACGATTACGTCGTTTCTCGATCCGTACAATTTCGACGTCCGTCGCGTGATGAAGTGCTGTGTGCACCATATTCTGCCGAGCGGACACGTGGTGCCGTTTTGTGCGTACAACACGCTCTATCGGAATGGGACGGTGCCGCTGCCGCCGTTGACGCGGATTGCGCGGTGATGAGGAAGAGACCCAGTCACCAGGGCGAGCGCCTTTTACAAGAGGCCGAGTTTGGTGAAGAGGCGTTGGGGTTTCCGGTAGTGGCTGCGTAAGGTGGCGGCGAGATTGCCGGTGGCATCAGCGCGGAGACATCCGAGGGCGGCGTTCCGCAGAGCGGC
>JBGATC010000007.1:0-201687 GCA_044229335.1 Planctomycetaceae bacterium
CGGCGGCTAGCGCCGTGCCGCTCAGCTTGATCGAACGCCCTTTCAATCCAGGAACCTCCCGTGATCGCCACTGCCAACACCGTTGTGAGCATTGACTACACCCTCACCGATGAAGAGGGGGAGGTCCTAGATACGTCGGAAGGGGGCCAGCCGCTGACCTATCTCCACGGGACCGGACAAATCATTCCGGGACTGGAAGCAGCACTGGAAGGCCAGTCCAAAGGGGCCGCCCTGAAGGTGAGTGTCGCTCCGGAAGATGGTTACGGCGAATACGATGACTCGCTCGTCGCAGAGGTCGAACTCGACCGGTTCCCGAACGCTGCGGAAATCGAAGTCGGGGACCAGTTCCAGGCGAATACACCCGAAGGTCCGCGCGTGGTGACCGTCATTGAGATCGGTGATGACGCCATCACGATCGATGCGAACCATGCCTTGGCGGGGGTGACGCTCACGTTCGATGTGAAGATCGTTGACGTCCGCGCGGCCACGGCTGAGGAAATCGCCCACGGGCACGTGCATGGGCCGGGTGGGCATCACCATCATTGATCGTCGCGTGTGGGGTTGTGGCCCCCGGTCATTGACCGGGGGCTAAATGGGGGAAATCGTCTTCCCCGCGGGGAAATCGTACGCTACATTCCCGGCCGCGATGCCCAAAGTGGGGGGACTTGCGCACCAGGGAGGGTGGCAATGCGGGTGGCGATTTTTGAAGATGCGGCAGCGACTCAATTTCTGCCGCTCACCTGGCTCCGGCCGGTGTTTGAACTCTTGTGCGGACATTTCTCGGCCCGTGAACGGGCACTCCGTGCACTCAAGGTGACCGAGTGGGGTGCGTTTCTCCGGCCCTATCTGGCGGCAAGTTACGCAGAAACTCATCCCGAGGCCCAGCTGAATCGACCTGAATGGCTCAGCGAGGGACGCACGCTGCTGCTGAATGGCCGCTGGCTGGCGGATCCTGCGCACTATGCGAAGTGCGAAGTCGACGCCACCGGTTTGATTGATGGAGAAGTCGCCTGGCTCTTCGTTGAACCGTGGGAAGCCCCCGTCTTTCAAGCAGAAGAGTTCGACACCGCAGTCGCCCAATTGGCGCGCACCCGCAAACGCATCAAAGCGACGGGTCGGCTTGCCGCTTATCCGTGGGACCTCGTGCATCACAATGGCGAACAATTGACGGTTGATTTCCGCGGTCGTCAACGGGGGCTTTCAGCTGTCGTTCCAACAGGGACCGCAGCCATCGTCGGTCCGACGGAAGACGTCTACATCGATCCGACGGCGGCCCTCGATCCGTATGTCGTCATCGATAGCCGCAAGGGTCCGGTCTACATCGATGCCGGCGCGATCGTGCAAGCCTTCACGCGGCTGGAAGGACCGTGCTACATCGGACGGAAGACTCAACTCTTCCGAACGAATCTGCGGGAAGGGACTTCGATCGGTCCGGTCTGCCGCGTCGGTGGGGAAATCGAAGGGGCGATTCTCCATGGGTACGTCAATAAGTACCACGATGGTTTTCTGGGACATGGGTATGTCGGACCGTGGTGCAATCTCGGGGCGCTCACGACCAACAGCGATCTGAAAAACGATTACTCCGCTGTGAAGGTCCCCTTGATCGGTGAAGCGATCGACACTGGGGAAACCAAGGTCGGCTGCTTCCTCGGCGATCACACGAAGACGGCGATCGGCAGCTGCTTCAACACCGGGACCGCAGCGGGCATCCTGTGCCAGATACTGCCTGCCGGTGAACTGCTTCCCAAGCACATCCCGTCGTTCACTCGGTTGTGGCATGGCGATTTAACCGAAGGCGCGGGTGTGGAGCAGGGCCTGCAGACGGCCCGCATCGCGATGGGTCGCCGCGGCGTGGAACTCACGCAAGCGATGGATCGGTTGATCCGCCATGTGCATCAATTGACCGCCAGCGAACGCGATCGGGCCATCCAGCGTCAGATCGAGCGTCGCGATGGAGCGATCGCGGGAAAGATTGGCTGACTTCGCGTCACTCGGCTCAGTCTTCGGTCACTCGTCTGCCGAGCCGACGGCCTGGGCAGCGATCCACTGTCGAGCCCGTTCGACGAACTGCTGACCACGGTCGGCGAAGTTGCGGAACCAGTCGTAACTGGCGCACCCCGGTGAGAGGACGATGACATCTCCCGGGAGCGATTGCGTCATCGCCCACTCGAAGGCTTCATTGAAACTCTGGCAGGCTGGCGAGACGACCGCCTGATTTCGCGGAGCCTGCGTGATGAGTTCCCGCAATTGGGGACCGGTCGTCCCCATGCAGGCGACGGCTCGACAACGTTGTGCGATGGCAGTGGCCATTGCAGAAAGGTCGACCTGCTTATCATAGCCTCCAGCGAGCAGCACGATGGGGCGATCAAACGCTTCCAGCGCAACGATTGTTGATTCGGGAGTGGTTGCCAGCGAGTCGTTATAGAAATCACGTCCCGCTGCCCCGCCGACCCACTGCAGTCGATGCGGCAAGGGTTGATAAGTTCTCAGCCCCGCTTCGATGGCTGCGAGTGATGCACCGACACAGCGGGCCGCCGTCACCGCGGCGAGCGCATTCGTCAGGTTGTGGCGACCGGGCAAAGTCAACCACCCGGTGAGTGGCACCTCAGTCTCCACGGCATCGTCTGTTCGTTCGACAACCGTTCCATTTTGGTGAAGCGACCATCCGGCATGCATCAGCGGCTGCAATCCGAACCACCGGGTCTGTCCAGCGGTCGGCCACGTCTGGACAGCATTGTCGTCGGCATTCAGGACCGCAAAGTCGCGGGGTGACTGCCAGCGAAGCATGGTCTGCTTCGCCCAGCGATAATGGTCGAGCGTGTCGTGCCAGTCGAGATGGTTCGGGCTGAAGTTCGTCACGACACTCACGTGCGGACTGACCTGCAGTCGATCGAGATCAGTCAGTTGAAAACTGCTCAACTCGAGCAAGACGAGATGCTCTGCGCGGATGGCTTCGACTTGGGGCAAGAGGCTGCGACCGATGTTTCCACCGAGCCAGACCGTTCGACCAGTCTGCTGTAAGATGTTGTGTAACATCGCCGTAGTCGTCGATTTCCCGTTGCTTCCCGTGACGGCCAGGACAGGCGCCGGATTGTGCTGCCAGAAGAGATTTATCTCACTGGTCAGCGGAATCCCTTTCTCGCGGGCGGCAAGCAGCAACGGATGATCGCGACGAACCGCCGGGTTCACGACGACCAGTTCAGCATCGAGGACATCCTCTGCACGATGTCCGCCGAGTTGCCAATTTAGATCCTTGTATGTTGCGAGTGCTGCATGCGAATCGGCCAGTTGTTCACTCGAACGCTGATCCGAGATCGTCAACCGTGCTCCGCGCGCGGCGAGAAACTCAACGGCACCCAGTCCGCCGCCGAACGAACCGAGACCGAAGACCGTCACACGGCGATTGCGGTAATCACCGAGTCGATGATCGGGAGTCATGATCCCCCTCCAGCTGCCAACGATTCCACAGTGAGGCAAACTCGGAAAAACAGGTCAGCACATCATCGGCCAGCGTGTGATAGTCGGGAAGCTCCTGCGGCGCGTAGAGGACGGTCCGCATGCCGGCCCGGCGTCCCGCTTCCAAATCGAATCGGTAATCGCCACAGAACGGTACCACGGCGGGTGCCAGTTGCCAGCGTTCACAGATCATCAGCAATCCGGTCGGATCGGGTTTAGGCGGCGCATCTTCGCGCGTCAGGACCGTCTCGAAGTGCAGGTCCAATCGATGCAGGACGCGTTCCGTCGTCCCGCGACTGTTCCGCGTGAGGATACCGATCGGAATGTCTTGTTGCTGTAGCATTTCGAGGGCGGCACGCACTCCGGGGAACAGCGTCGCCCGTTCGGCACCCTGGGCTTCGTGCTCGGCGAGCACCGCCAGCATCCGTCTCTTTTCTTCACCCTCGGTAACTTCCGCGAGGGCTTCCAGGATCGGCAAACCGGGCAACAATCCCATATCACGCCGGATAGCCGCGAAGTCGAGGGCCGAGTCGACCAGCGTTCCATCGAGATCGAAGATCATTCCTTGCGGTCGCATGCGTCGTCGCAGTCGGGCAGGCAGTAGGGTGGACTGTGCCCACCATCAATGGCAACAGTTCAAGGTCACAGCAGACAATCGTGGAAGAATGTTCGGGATAGCCGTTGCTGCGAGTTCGAAATCAAAAGGCATGCGGTCTGCCGGAGCTTGCGCTCCGGGCTATGGAAGGGATCGATTACACGAGTTCGCTGAGGTGCCAGACCGAGTTCATCGAGATCAGTTCCGTTTGACCGGCGGTGTGTTCCAGGAGATTCACGCAGCAGTTCATCTGCCGCAGTTTTCGCGCGTGCCGCAGTTCGATGCCGACGAGTTCCGCGAGATAGACCCGATTCACCAGGTTATGCGCCACCACGACGATGTTCTCTCCCGCATGCGCTTCCATCAACTGAATCAGGCGGGGGCGTACGCGATCGAGAACATGCTGATACGATTCTCCACCGGGATGCGGATGATTGACCGGGTCGGCGAAGAAGTGGGCATGGCCTTCCGGGTCTTCCTGTTTGATGCGATCCCAACTCTGGCCTTCCCAGCGTCCGACACTGCACTCGCGCAACGCCACTTCTGCACTGACTGACAGGCCATGCGGTTCCGCAATCGCAGCGGCTGTCTGCTGGGCCCGGAGCAGGCTACTCGCGTAGACCGCAGCGATCTGGTAATCGGCGAGAAAACGGCCGACGGCGGCCGATTGTTTGCGCCCCAGTTCCGTCAGCGGGCCGTTTAATTCGCTTCCCTGCAGTACGAACGGTTGGGCTTCATTCGCCGCGGTGGAGCCGTGGCGAACGAGAAACAACCGGGTCTTCCCTGCCGGTGGAGGAGACTTCCAACGCGTTTCGCTCATCTCGTTTCCTGATCGTCGTGAGTGTGGCGATACTCGGCCAACTGACAGGCGACGCGGGCTGCGGCAAGAAACCCGGCAGCCGAGGCTCGTCCCTGTCCGGCGATATCGAAAGCTGTGCCGTGACTGGGACTCGTGCGAATGATCGGCAGCCCGAGCGTGACATTCACTGCCAGATCGAAGCCAATCAGCTTCAGAGCGATGTGTCCCTGATCGTGGTACATCGCCACGACGCCATCGAACTCCCCAGCGACTGCCCGTCGCAGGAGCGCGTCTGCGGGGATCGGCCCTCGCACCTTCACCCCGTCCGACTGGACCTGTAACACCGCGGGTTCAATCACCCGGGCTTCTTCATCGCCGAAGAGTCCATGCTCGCCCGCATGGGGATTGAGAGCACAGACACCGAGCCGGGGTGTGAAGTTGAAACGCTTCAGAAATCCCTCGAGCAGTCGAATCGTTTCCGCGATCCGGTCGATCGACAGGAGTTCCGGGACACTGCGGATCGAGGTATGCAGCGTGACATGGGCCACACCCAATCCGTGCGGACCACGGGCCGCGCTCCCTGGCGGCAGATACAACATCATCGCCACTTCGGCGACGTGACACTCAGCTCCCAGGATCTCGGTATGCCCCGGAAAGGGAATCCCGGCCGCATGCAGCGCTTCTTTATGAAGGGGGGCCGTGCAGATGGCGTCGATTTGTCCCGCGAGCGCTGCGCGGGCCGCGGCAACCAGGTAGTCGTATGCGGCTTGTCCAGCGGCTGCGTGGATCACGCCGGGTGGAACCGACAAGACGTCATCGCGACCAGGATTCCAGCAGCCGATCATCCCCCGCGCGAGGGGTTCATCGGGGTTTGTCAACTCGATCAGCGGTAAGACCATTCCCAGGGATTTTGCTGTCCCGCGGACCAGTGCCGGATGCCCGATGATCAGCGGTTGACAAATGCTGCGGAACGCATCCTCAGCGCAGGCTTTGACCACGATCTCTGGGCCGATCCCGGCGACATCACCCAACGTGAGCGCCAGCCGTGGCTGCCAGTCAGATTGCAAAGGGACCGACATTACAGCAGTCCCTCGTAGACTGCAGCCTGAGAGAACGGTGTCCCGGCGGCGTCTTTCGGCGAGAGAACCCGCGGTTCAAGCAGTGGCCACTCGATCCCGAGCGCCGGGTCGTTCCACAGCAACGTCCGCTCATCGGTGGGGTCGTACAACGTCGTACATTTGTAGATGACATCGGCGATGTCGCTCAGGACGCAAAAGCCGTGCGCGAATCCCGGTGGAATGTACAGCTGCCGATGATTCTCATCGCTCAGTTCCACGGCATGCCACTGCCCGAACGTCGGACTCGACTTCCGTAGATCGACGTTTACATCCCAGATGCTGCCACGGATGACCGAGACCAGCTTCGCCTGCGGGTGCTGGAACTGATAGTGCAAGCCACGGACGACGCCACGCACCGAGCGGGAAAGATTATCCTGCGGCCAGGCGTCCGGCAGCCCCGCAGCCGCATAACGCCGGGCTTGGAAGGTCTCTAGAAAACACCCGCGTGTGTCCGCGAAAACCCGTGGCTCGATCACCACGAGTCCGGCCAGCGGGGTCGGGAGCATCTGCATCAGATCCGCTTTCGATCACGAAGCGACGGCGTGACGGCCGACGCGGTTGATCCGACCATGGATGTCATTCAGGATCCAGTGGAACAGCGTCAGATGCACGCACTCCACAATCCCCATGTCGTCCAGCGGGACGTGCAGGTTGTTCTTCGCCAGCGTTTGCAATTTGCCGCCGGAGTACCCGGTGATGCCCCAAGTGACGAGGTCGTGGCGGTTGGCCCATTCGACCGCATTCAGGATATTCGGGCTGTTCCCACTGCCGCTGATTGCCACGAGCACATCACCTGGCGAGGCGAAGTTTTTCAACTGCTCGACAAAGACACGGTCGAACCCTTCGTCGTTTCCCCACGCAAGGATGTACGGTGTATTGTCCGTCAGGCTCAGGACCTTCAATCGCTTTACGGCGTCATTGGTGAAGTCCTTGCGGTCGAGCGTGCTCTTCCCCAGGTCCTCGCAGAAATGGGATGAGTTCGAGCCACTGCCGCCGTTCCCGCAGATGAAGACGAACTTCCCCTGCTGATAGGCGGCGTAGATGTCGTCGGCCAGCCGTTCGGTCTGGCTGAGGTCGAGGGATTCGAAGACTTGTGCCACCCGCTGCAGATACTGGGCGGGCGGAAGCTGGGCACCAAGCATACAACCATCCATGCGAAGGAAATTTGCGGCACACTCCTCTGGAGCCGTATCCGGGTGGTTTTACCGCATTTTCACGACGGCGGGTACTCTGAAAGCGAGAGCGGTTCGATGTTTCGGTTGAAGTGGGGCGAGCGGACAAGACTCGAACCCATCCCGAAGCGCAAGCGCCGGATTCACCACGACACGGAACCCGGCGCTCGCGCTTCGGGCTAGGTTGCGACGTTTCTTCGCTCCGCAAAATCCGCAGGATTGTTACATCCGTTTTAGCCCATCCGAATCGTCGAGCCGAAACGGAACTCGCAGGTCCGCCTGAGCAATCCGTATTCTAACCTAGAGGAGAACCGGAGCGTGGACGGGCGCAGCGTGTGCGCCGTGTGATCACTCGCGGTCATGGAGTCGATGGAATGCGCGGTACAACCCTGGATGCCCCGACCACTCCGCCTGTGGAGACACCGACGGAAACCACGACTCCGGTCGTGGCTCCACCGCTCGTCGACGAGTCGATGCTGGAAGACCGCGTCCCGCCGCATCTGCGACTGTCGCGACGGGTGGCGGCGATCACCCTCGTGCTGGGGTTCGTCTATCTCGTCTTCAGTTTCCGGCCGTTGTGGCATACCGATGTCTGGGGTCATCTGGCCTATGGTCGGCACCTCGTCGCCACACGCAGTTTCCCGACAACGGAACCGTTGATGCCGCTGGCGAAGGGTGTCCCCTTCATCGACACGGCGTGGCTGTCGCAAGTGATCGGTGTGCTGACAATCGGCAAGCTGGGCGTTGCTGGCCTGAAAGGCCTGGCGGCGCTCGCGATCACCGCCTGCTGCGGCTTGCTGCTGCAGCGGACGCTGTCGAAGACCCGAAGCCTGGCGTTCGCTCTCGGGGCGGTGCTGCTCTTCCTCTGGCTCGATTGGACTCCGCTGGCAGTGCTCCGTCCGCAACTGGCGGGCTTACTCTGCTTCCTCGTCTTAATCCACCGCACAACGAGTTCGCGTCCACGACCGGCTGACTGGTGGGGTCTGCCTGTGTTGATGGCCGTCTGGGTGAACCTGCACGGTTCGTTCGTCATCGGACTCGCCTGGCTGGCGGCGCACACGCTGGGGCGAGCGATTGATGTCTACCGTCGCACCGGTTCATTCCGCGGAATTCTGCGCGATCAGCGTTTTCGCAGGGCGTTGCTGACCATGGAACTCGCAGCGGCCGCCGCACTCATCAATCCTTATGGGATTGCCCTCTACGCGGAAGTCCTGACGTTCGGAGACAATCCCAATCTGCTCGCGTTGACCGAATGGCAAACGCTGTACGTCCGCAGCACCTACGGCATCGTATTTCTGGCTGCTTCGGCCGCGCTGGCGATGCTCTACCGCTTCACCCCGCGGCGGGTTGCGGCATGGGAAGTCCTGGTGCTGCTCGGCTTGACGATCGCTGGGTTGTGGAGTGCCCGCTTCCTGATTTGGTGGGGACCGGTGGCGGCGTATCTCGGAATGGTCCATGCCCACGCGGTCGCCCGGCGCTGGTTCCCTTGGCAGGCCACACTCCCCGAGTCACCTGTGACCGGGAAATGGTCGTTGGTCACGGTGGGGATGATCGTGATTTTCGTCGGTTTCAGCCCGCTCGGCGTGCGTCTGCTGCATAAGGTCGATCCGAAACCGCAGGTCGCGCTCTCGAAGTTTACGCCACTGGGAACGGTGGGTTATCTGCGGGAGAATCCGCCCAAGGGGTTGGTCTTCAACACCTACGAATGGGGCGATTTCCTGCAATGGGCCGGTCCCCCGAGGATGCAGGTCTTCGTCAACTCGCACGCGCACCTCGTGCCGCGTGATGTCTGGCTGCATTACATGGCGGTCGTCGAGCAGTCGGCCGGTTGGGATGATGTGCTCGATCGCTACGGTGTCAATACGGTGATCCTCGACAAGGAGAACCGTGAGAGCCTGATCAAGCGCATGAAGGATGATGCTCAGTGGAAAGTCGGCTACGAAGATCCACAGGGCGCGGTCTTCCTCCGCCGCAAACCGATCTAACCGATCCGTCCTTGCCCGCGTGTTCTGTCGAGTGAATGTTTCGTGTTCGTGAAAGCAGGTTCGCTGATGAGCCGTCGCAAGATTCCCGGGGAAATGATCCTCATCGTTCAATTGCTGGTGCTGGGGGCGTTCCTGGGTTCGTTCGCACTGGCGAAGCCAGCGACCCAGAAGCTGATCCTTCACGAAGTCGCTGGCACGAGTGCTGCAGAAACGGTGTCCATTCCACGCCAGAAAGCGCTGACGATTGAGCCGTTGTATGACGACCCATCGGTGGTCACCGAAGAAGAACTGGCGGCCGTCCTGGCACAGATCGTCCCGCGCTTTCCGAAGGACAAGCTGAAACCGAATTACGTCGAACATGCGCTGCGGACGTGGTGGCTGGAAGCCGAGTTCAGCGATCCGACGGTAATGTCCGGCGCCGCAATGAAGGATTACCTCGTCGATCACGGCAAGTATCTCGCATCGTGGGGTGAAGATGTCGAACCGCTGCTCGAAGATCGCACGAATGGCGTGGCAATTCGCTGGGGGAAAGAGACCGGTGCGTCGGTCCATCACGATCACTGGCTGGCCTGTCTCACGGAAGCGGGCGTCTCGATCAATGAACCCGTCTTCACGCCGAATCGTCGGGATCGCCAGATCGGGGATGTGCTCCAGGAAGCGCTGCGCGACTTCCGGCTCGATGAAGTCGAAACGGAATGGTCCTCGCTCGCCTTTGCCCTGTGGATGGCCCCGGAGAAATCCTGGACCAATCGCTCAGGACGACAGATCGATTTCGACCTGATGGTCGACCGGTTGATCCGCGGCGATATGAAGCTCGGCGTGTGCGCGGGGACGCATCGTGTCTACTCGATGATGGCCCTCGTACGGCTCGACGACGAACACAAGATTCTCTCGCCGAAAGCCCGTGAGGCGGCCTGGAAGCATCTCGAAACGGTCCGCGACCGGATCATGGTGAGTCAGTTTCCAGATGGGCATTGGCCGTCGAATTGGCCGGATGGGGCTGCAGCGGTCACGAATCCGGTGGAAGATGAACTCTACAAGCAGGTGATTGCGACGGGGCATCATCTCGAATGGCTGTCGATTGCACCGCCGGAACTCCATCCGCCGCGGGAACAGGTCCGCAAAGCCGCGCGGTGGGTCATCGACACCACGATCCGGCAGACGCCGGAAGACATCGGTCAGCGGTACACATTCTTCAGTCACGTGGGGAATGCACTCTCGCTGTGGCGTAAGACGCATCCGGCCGTCTTCTTCAAGGCGTGGGAAGCGTCGCATCCGGGGTGGCTTGATGCGCCGGCCTCGGCGCTGGTGCCGGCGAATGTTTCGCGGGTGGAGTGAGGGGGATCGCGAAGACGCAAGCGTTGATGGAGGTCGTTCGTTAGAATCGTCCCCGTTCCACAGAGCACGGAGGATGATGGATGGGCGTGACGCGCGTCGGGGTGGCGATTGTGATCGAAGGGGACCGGGTGCTGATCGGCATTCGGCCCCCGGATGTACCACTCGCGGGTCTGGCAGAATTCCCTGGCGGGAAATGTGACCCGGAAGAATCTGCGGTCGCGTGTGCGGTGCGCGAGTGTGCCGAAGAAACCGGCGCGATCGTTGAACCGGTGGCTCTCGTGGCGTGTGAAGAGCACACCTACCCGCATGCAACGGTTGCGATTGAGTTCTGGGAATGCCAGCTTGCAGCCCAGCAACCTGTGCGCAACGTGTCATTCCCGTCACCGCCGCATCGCTGGATTCCGCTGAGTGAACTCGGCACGCTGGAGTTTCCCGCTGCCAACGCCGCGGTCATCGCTTGCTTGATGCAGCGGGCGAACTGTCAGCCTTGAGGAGACGATCGCGATGAACCACTTTCCCCGCTGCACCATCGTTCCCAAACCGGAGCGGCAGGTCGCGTTCCTCATCGACGGACAGGAACGCCTTCGCTGGCACGGCGGGACGAACGCACCGAGACCGTTCTTCTATCCGCTGATCGGTCCGAGCGGTCGCACACTGACCCGCATCGGGCATCCTGGGGCACCAAATCACGATCATCATCTCTCGATCTGGTTTGCACATCACAAGGTCGTCGGCGTCGACTTCTGGGGCGACAACAGCCCCGCCCGTATCCGCGAGCGCGAGTGGCTCGCCTACCACGATGGCGATGAGGAAGCGGTGATGGGTGTGGTCCTGGTCTGGAACGATGGTCACGATCCACGGCCGCTGCTCACGCAGGAAGTGATCGTTGCTATTCGTCCAGAAGCGGACGGGGAAACCCTCGTCGAACTGCAGACCACGCTGACACCGACTGCAGAAACTCTGGAACTCCAGCAGACCAATTTCGGGCTGCTCGCCGTGCGGATGGCGAAAAGCCTTTCCGTCCATTTTGGCGGCGGTCTGCTGACCGACAGCGAAGGCCGCATCGGTGAACCGGCAATCTTCGGCAAACGGGCGACGTGGGTCGATTACAGCGGCCCGGTCGCACCAGACATCACCGAAGGGATCACGTACTTCGACCATCCCGAAAACGCCGGTCATCCCAGCGGCTGGCATGTCCGCTCGGACGGCTGGATGGGTTCGTCGCTGTGTATGTTCGAGCCGATCACCCTGCAGAAAGCTGCGCCGTTGCGGTTGCGTTACCTGCTGCACGCTCACCGGGGTGGAGTCGATGCGCAGCGATCAGCCCGCGTCTTCGGGGCGTTTACCAAACGCCCGACCTTCACCGTGAAGAAGGCGTCCGTCCCGCATGAAACCTGGACGATCGCCCGCCAGTCATAATGCGTGACAAGGAACACGTCTCCTCGGAAGCCCAGTCATTCCGATGGCTGGGTCTCTTCGATATCACACAAGAGGCCGCCAGAGCTCGCGCTCCGGGCTTGGACGGAGAGGATCAAACTCGGTCCGGATCGGGCGTTGTTGCCTCCGTCGAATGACCGGCCACTTCCAGGCGATCGAGCAACCGCGTGCCGTCCGTCTCGACCATCAGCCGCGCGCGATGTTCCTGGCTCAGATAACCATCGGTGACCGCCTGGTCGAGCATCGTGAGCAGCCCGGCGAAGTAGTTCCGCGGATTCAGCAGGCCGACGGGCTTGGCATGTAAGTCGAGTTGCGACCAGGTGAGAATCTCACAGAGTTCGTCGAGTGTCCCCAGTCCTCCCGGCAGCGTGACAAACGCCGCGGCCCGGGCGGCCATCAACGCCTTCCGCTCGTGCATGCTCTGGACGACGTGCAACTCGGTGAGGCCCGAATGACAGAGTTCCTTGGTCTCCAGGAATTCCGGGATCACGCCGACGACCGTTCCACCGGCTGCGAGGGCGGCATCGGCGACGTCGCCCATCAACCCCGTTCGCCCGGCACCGTAGATGATCCCCCATCCGCGTGCGACGCAGGCCCGGGCAAACTCCGCAGCGACTGCCACGTCGCTCGCGGGAACGGTATTCGACGAACCACAGAAGACACAGATCAACGGCGGACTGGCCATGATACGAACCCTTGTTAGGAGTGGGTGGGCAGCGTGACAAGTCATCACGTGGAGGGCAACCGTGGGCCCGGAGTCTGCGGAAGCTCCCCATTCGCGCGGTGGGCGTGATACGATGCGCGAAGCCGCAAGCGGGGTGATTGGAGAATGCGGTGATTCGTGAAGTTCCCGTGCTGATTGAGCTGAGTTGATGTGGACGAAAATCTGCGGCATTCGTGATCTGGAAACTGCCCGCTGGGTCGCAGCACTGGGGCCCAGTGCGCTCGGGCTGAATTTCTTCCCTCGTTCGCCCCGAGTGATCGACGCTGTGACCGCTGCGAAGATTGGTGCTGAACTCGGCCATGTCCTGGAACTGGTCGGCGTCTTCGTGAATCATCCCACAGAGGAGATCGCAGCGCTGGTGGAAGCCTGCCGGTTAACCACGGTGCAGATGCATGGCGATGAGCCACCGCAGTCTTTGGCCGAAGTCCGGCAGCGATGCCCGCACGTCAAGTTGATCCGCTCGTGGACACGGGCCGCTCGTTGGGACCGTTTACCAGCATATCTCGAAGACTGCAGCTCACTGGACTGCCTCCCCGCGGCCATTCTGGTTGACGCCCCCGCGCCCGGCGTGTACGGCGGGACCGGGGAGACGGTCGACTGGAACACACTGCGGACCGTCTACAATCGCAACTGGCCACCGCTGATTCTCGCCGGTGGCCTGACGGCAGAGAACATCGCAGAAGCCATCCGCACTGCCCAACCGTGGGGCGTCGATGTCGCGAGTGGCGTGGAGTCTGCTCCCGGAGTGAAAGATCGGGCCCGTGTGGCCGCGTTTCTGGCAGCGATCCGTCAGCCTTAGCACGTGCCAAGTATACCCCGGCATGGTTCTGTTTGCCGGTCTTTTGCACTTGGAACGGACTGATCGCGTTGTGTGGCGTTCGAAAGGCAGATGCCGGGCAAGGAAGACCATGCCCGGCATCGATGATGAATCGGCATCAATTGAAACTGAGTTATTCGTCCGAATCGTCGGCTTGATTGCGGTCGCGGGAGATCGGTACGCCGATCATGTGACCGGAGAAGACCATCCGTTCGCCGACGTAGCCCTGGAAGTCGAACTCCGCCCGGCGACGGGGACGCACGCGCGTCGTTCTGGCCATCACGAGCAGACGATCGCCGGGTAACACCGGGCTGCGGAAACGGACATCGTCCATCCCGCCGAAGCCGAGGAAATCGCCTCCCCCGAGGATGTTGTACTTACGGGCGTAGAACCCGGCCAATTGGGCCGCAACTTCGCAGAGCATCACCCCGGGCATGAGAGCAAAGTCCGGCATATGGCCGCGGACCCAGAATTCCTTGTCGGTGACGTCTTTGTAGCCGATCAGGCCGTTATTTGGCTGGTCGATGTAGACGATGGCCGTCAGTTGCTCCATTTCGAACCGCTGCGGATTGATCGCACGAATCGCTTCGATGTCATACACCGGCTTATTGAAATCGAAGCAGTCGAATGGATAGAGCGGCGGAGCGGGCATGCAACTGTTCCAGCGATCAATGCGTGATTCTAAAGGGGTCAGAGCGACAATAAATCGCGGACTTGAGCGAGGTCGGTCAACAGGCGATGGGGCTTGGTTTCCGCATCTTTCAAGTCGGCAGCCGAGGCACTCAATCCCAGTTTCTCATGGGCGTATAACGCCGTGCGAAACCCGAGCGACTTCGCGACGACGAGATCTTCCCGCAGTCGTGAACTGATCAGCAACGTTTGCTCGGGAGCGAATCCCGCCCCGCGCAATCGCTGCGCCGCCGCCGCATAAATCGTGCGTGATGGCTTCCGCACGCCTTCCAGCGCCGAGAGCGTCATCAGGTTCCAATCGAAGAACCCCGTCGGCTCGGCGAGTGTACCTTGAGCCAGAAAACCCCGCAACACCTGTGTCGGCGTGAAGCATTGGCCGTTCGACAACAGCCCCTGGCGATACCCACATTCATGGAGCATCGCGACGGTATCAGCGGCATGCGGGGCCGCTTCCACCCCCTGGAGGGCACTCTGAAAGAAGTAAGCGACCTTCTCGCTCAACTCGTCGAGATCGCCCAGCTGACTGGCGTTGTACTCGTAGTCGTTCTTGTCCAGCTTGTCGAGCACCTTCCGCCAGATGCGGGCAGCGTCGACTTCGGGGAGGTCGCCTTTGCGGCCGGTCCCCATCAGCCGGAGATCGTCGTAAGCCCGCGTGTACAACTGCAGCATGTACTCCCACGGTGCTCCCGGTTTCCGTGACATGCTTTGCCACATGTTGAATTCTTGGATGGTCTTATCGAGAGCGACTTCCATGAAGATGGTTTGGGGATGAACGAAGAGCAGCTCACCATCGGCGATCCGCAGCAGGGTGCCGTAGACATCCCACAGAACTGCCCGAATACCGGGGAGCGGCTTGATGAAGGGCATCGCACCGACCGGGACAACTTTGGGAGGGGCCGGCCAGCGCAGATTCCGCTCGGCTAACCACTGGGCGTATTCATCGAGCGTCTGCGGCATGTCGGTCGAATTACATCATCGAGGGAAATGTATCGGAGTCCCCAAGATTACTCCGAGCGTCGGGGCGGGAGCAACGCCAGCCCGATCAGGGCCAGCCCGGAACAACACGGGCCTTCCAGCGCGATCCACCACCACGGCAGCCCTTCGCCCGCATCAATCAGCAGAATCACCACCCCAGCGACCACCCCGCAGCGGGCCAACAAACGGACAGTTTCCAGATACCGGTCGAGATCGTTGGCGGCTATCAGTAACATGATGCCAACCAGCCCGTAGAACAGCGACGCCGTCCGCGCCAGATACCCGACGATCGGCGCATCAGGGAGTTCACCGATCCCCAATTGAGCATGGACGGCTGCCATCTGGGCCTGCGGTAACCCTACCGCCAGCAAGGCGAGCAAGTCGAGCACACCAACGAACCGTAGATAAGTGATCAGGGTCCGGCGATGATCCACACGACCAGCAGGCGGAAGCGGCGCGCTCAAGGGTACGACCCCTGTTGCGACTCCGGCACATTGTGGACACGTGGCCTCTCGGTCTTCATGGGGGTGGCTGAGTTCCTGAGGTCCTCGAGCGAAACGAGCGGAAGCGCACCCGGATCAGTCGTTCCGCCACGGCGATCACACCCGGAACAGCCCGTGCCACACCCTCCGGTCGAGTGTTTGCGCGGCCAGACGAGCAGCGCTATCGCTCCCCCGACGATGAGCAGCACGATCACTGTTTGCACCGCTTCAGACACCGTGTACCAACTCCCTGCTTCCTGGAGAATCCTCCTCTATCATCCGCACCTGGGAACGGGCTGTCGAGTCTTGGTGCGATCTTCGCGGGACCGGCATCGTCACGTGCGAACTGAATTCTCGTTCGCTTTGAGCCAAGAAGTCATTTTTCTAGCAGCGGTTGTGGCGGTCCGTTACGATCAGAGACCTCTTCTCAGCTTCTTCAATGCGTTCAACTGCGGAGACTCGCAATGGGGCGTTTGTCGTGGATCACTGTCTGGCTGATCGCCGGGACGACGGTTGCCCTTGCCCAGCCGCAACCGATCATCGTGAAGCCTGGCCCATCGGCGGTGGTCAACCGCGAATCGCGATTTCCGGCCGAGTTGCTGGGGCGTTATCGGATCACCGACCGGGCTGCGATCGCTGGGCTGGCGATCCTGCCGCACGAATCGGCGTTTCTGATCCTGCAGAAAAGTAATACGCTGATTCTCCTTGATGGAAAAACGGGGGCAGTTCGCGCCGGGTGGAATACCGATCAATTCGTCGGTCATCTCGCCGTCTCGGCGGATGGCAAGAATGTGGTGATTGGCGGACACCAATGGATCACCTGCCTGAGCGTGCCCGAATTGAAGGAACGCTGGAAGTACCAGACCGCGGTACAGGAATTCTCGGGAGCGTTTAACTGCCTGGCCTTTTCGGCCGATGGTCAGCGACTCGTCGCTGCGGGGTATCGGACGCCCCTGGTGCTGCTGGAGGCCAAGACCGGGCGGGAACTGCAGACACAAGCCACGGTCACTGACAGCCCGCGGATGGTGCGGTTCTCACGCGATGGGAAGTTCGTCTTCACCACGGGGGCTGTCAGTCGTGATGATATTCCACCACCGATACCGCATGCCGCCCGCTGGGATATCGCCGCAGGGACGGTCGATCCGCTCGAAAAATTGCCTCAACGGTCGGTGGCCTACAGTCTGTGGGAACAACCGGATGGTAAGCTGGCGTTGCACGGGAGTCAGAACAGCGCGATCCGGCATCTCGATCCGCAGACGTTGCAGGTCGTCTCGTCCTCACCGTTTCTGTCCGGCTGGTCGGCCGCGATCTCGGGCGACGGTCGCCGCTATGCGTTCGCGGTGATGCAAGGCTCGGTGCATCTTTACGACAGCGCCTTCCCACAAACGCGGCTGGGTTCATTCTTGTGTGAAACTCGGCCCGATCACTTGGCGTTGAATCCTGATGGGACGGAACTCCTCATCGGGTCCGATGATGGCGACGTGCAATGGTGGCGGTTACGGTTCCCGCGACGCCTGGATGAACCAGCATCGGCACTGATGGCCGAGAATCAGTTCATCCAGACCGATCTCTCGGCCCCGACAGTCGTCGGTCCCGATGACGAAGGGATCGTGCGTTACGACGGCCACCGGGGAGCAATCCTTTCGATGCTCGCGTACCCGGACAGCGAACGAGTGCTCACAGCGGGTGCCGATCAGCGGGTGCTACTCTGGAATCTGAAAGCCCGCAAGGTCGAAGCCCGCTTCGATGGTGTCGCCGGGAAAGCCTTCGACATGTATTTCGGGGCTGCGATCTCGCAGGATGCCCGGCAACTCCTGCTCGCCGGTGGACAATACCGGGGGACGCAGCGCCTGGGGTTGTGGAATCCGATGACGCTGGAAAGACGGCTCGAACTCGGCGGGACCAAGGACACGACGCACCGTGTGGCGATCACGCCTGACGGCAAACTCTGCGCCGCAGCGGGCAACATGCACGATCTCGTCGTCTGGGATTGCATTACCGGGAATGAAAAGCAACGGATTGCCCTCCCGCAACCGAATCAGAACAATCTCGGCTTTCACGCGGTTGAACTGAGTCCGGATGGTAAGACGGTCTTCTGCAGTCTCGGGAAAGAAGTCTCTGCGTACTCCGTGGAAACCGGCAAACTGGTCTCCGTCGTGGAGACCGGACAATGTCAGGTCATCCGCAATCGACCGGGAACGGCAGAAGTGGTTGTCGATACCGGGAACGGCGCGACGTTTCTCTCAGTTCCCGATCTCAGCGCGAAACGAGCGCTGGCGTACCCACATCACTTTCGTTACGCGGTCTTTTCCAGTGATGGCAATCGGCTTGCCATCGGCAGCTCCAACCGTCTGGTCGTCTGGAACCTGGAGACCAACGTGCGCCTTCTGGAGCGAACGGGAAAAGTCGATCACGTCAGCCTGACACCGGATGGCAAGACCGTGCTCTTCACCGAGGCCAGCACTCTCGCCGCGTTGCCTCTCGAATAGCGTCAGCTGTCAAGCGGGCTGGCAGCATCAATGGGCGTTGATATATGCTGAGTTCTTGGGAGAGAGTCAGGTTCCAGGGTGAGGGAGACGCGATGACAGCGGTCGATCGTCGCCAGATGTTGCAGATCGGCGGACTGAGTCTCCTGGGTTTACACCTCGGGCAGACTGCGGCTGTGGCCAATGCCGCGCTGACGCCGCGGAATTGCATCTTCATCTGGCTGTCGGGTGGGCCGAGTCACTTCGAGACATTCGACCCCAAGCCGCATGCCGTCGACACCGTGCGCGGTCCCTATGGAGCGATCACGACAGCGGTCCCCGGGACGGCGTTCTGCGAGCTTCTGCCTCAACTGGCGGAAAAAGCGGATCGGTTGACGGTCATCCGCTCGCTGACACACGGCAATCCGAATCACAACTCGGTCGCGATGACCGCCGGGATGGAGCAGGCCCAGACGTCGTTTGGAGCCGTGACAACGAAACTGCGAC
Organism: Planctomycetaceae bacterium; assembly: GCA_044229335.1. Classification (GTDB taxonomy): domain Bacteria; phylum Planctomycetota; class Planctomycetia; order Planctomycetales; family Planctomycetaceae; genus DSVQ01. Next base: position 18,561 of record JBGATC010000007.1, read on the forward strand.
CGTCGACAGCCACGATGCCGCCGTATGTGCATGTCGGTTCGTATCGCGGCAACGGCACGATCGAACAATCGGGGCTGGATCTGGTCGGCGGCGGGGTCTTCGGGGCGGCCTATGAACCGCTGGTCATCCGGCATCCAGTCGGGCAGAAGGTGAACCTCTCCGAGTTCACGCTGCAGGCCGATATCTCGGAAGACCGATTGCGCCGACGGAACACGCTGCGGCAATCGTTCGATCGTCTGCTCGCCCGAGCCGATGCGGGGGTGGATGCCGGAGCGATGACCGAAAACTATCGCCGGGCGGTCGATGTGCTGACTTCTTCACAAGTCCAGACCGCGTTCGATATCACCCGGGAACCCGTCCCGCTCCGCGAGCAATACGGGGCGAACTTCTTCGGTCAGTCGTGCCTATTGGCTCGTAGACTGATTGAGGCCGGGACACGGTTTGTGCAGATCAAGTGGTATGACTGCATCGCGTTCGATGCCTGGGATGTCCACGGAGCGGAACTCCCCGGCATGTCGCGAATGGAGCAGCAGCTTTGCCCACGACTCGACCAGGGACTGCGGGCTCTGGTCGACGACCTGGAACAGCGCGGCTTGCTGGCCTCGACGCTGGTGGTTGCTGTTGGGGAGTTCGGTCGGACACCGAACATCAACAAGTTCGGGGCCCGCGATCACTGGCCGCACTGTTTCTCGGCGGTCCTCGCTGGTGGCGGCGCTCCGGGTGGAGCCGTGATTGGGGCGAGCGATCCGAAGGGGGCCTACCCCGCGCATCGCCCGGTGAAGCCGGAAGAGTTTGCGGCCACGATCTACCGTCAGCTCGGGATCGACGTGATCAACGACTTGCGGATCCGTCCGTTCATCCGCGATGCGGTGGCGCTCGCGGAGTTCGACGCATGAAGGCCCGCGTGTTGTGGCTGGTCGGCACTCTCGTTTCACTCACGCTGACTGCGACCGCTCAGGAACCGCCTCCGAAACTGCTGATCGCGGTCGCCAGTTATGCGGAGCGCCCCCAGCAGCCGCAGCTCTATTTTTATGGGCACGATGGGATATCGACTGGGAAGAAACTCGGCGGTGTTCCGACGGTCGCAAAGCGCAGCGATCATCACCCCGCATGGACGGGGGATGGCCGCATCTGCTGGTTTGCCTCGGAAGCAGAAGGGCAACCGGGGGCCATCTTCGTCTTCGATCGTGTTGACCAGAAGCTGTTGGAAACCCCGCTGCTGAACGAGACACCGCTCGCACAAGGCGCTCCGACCGTGACGTCGGACGGCAAGCACCTGTACGTGGAAGCCTGGTCCCGCCCCCAGTTTCCCGGTCGCTGGGACATCGTGCGGTATGCCGTGAATCCGCCCGCCATCGAACCAGCCTTCGGGATCTGCACGGTGAAAGGGGACGAGCGGCATCCCGCGGTGAGTGGCGATGGACGGACGCTGGCGTATGTCACGAACACCCTGAGTGATGGTCGCTCGGATCTCGTCCTGTGGGATCTGGTCGCGCAGAGTCCGTTACCGTTCCCCGGCCTGAACTCGACAGCCATCGAGACCGAGCCGGCGCTGAGTGAGGACGGACGTTGGCTCGCGTTTGCTTCCGATCGTCCGGGGGGCATCGGGGGCCGCGACATCTATCTGTATGATTGCCGCGAACGCCGCCTGGTCGATCTTCCCGGCCTCAATTCCACCGGACAGGAACAATCGCCAGCCCTGACCGCTGACGGTCGCTTTCTGGCGTTCGTCTCGGAGCGGATCGACGGTGCCGGTGAGCGAGACGTCTATCTCTATGATCGCCAGACAGAACGACTGCTCCCTACACCGAGTTTGAATTCCGCACGGGACGATTTCGACCCGGCGATTGTCTGGTTGCCCTGAAGCATCGCGAGACCGGAACGATTCGAAGAGACACTCTTCGCGAAAGATTCATATTCTCTTCCAGAGATCTGCGAGATCGCTGCTCAGAGTAGCCATCACGCTCCGCGTGATGAGCGGAGCCCAAAGTCAGCACGCTACTCCGGATAAACCGCGTTCCCGCTGATCCCCTCAACTCCACGAACGACTGACCATACGGAACATCATGGCACTGGCGCGATTTTGGTTTTGGATCAGTCTTGTGGTGGGACTCGTGGATGGATTGGGGGGAACGCACGCCGCCGAGCCCACGCATCGCAATTCGACGGTTGCCGGAATTCAGTACGTGGGAAGTGCGACCTGGTCGGGAATCGCGCGTGATCGTTCAGGGCTGAGTGCGCCCCTGGAAGACGGCTCCCCGCACGATCGCCTCGGTGGGATGGGGTCCGGACTCGCCTGGACGGGACAAGGCGATCAGTTCGTCATGATCGCTGACCGTGGGGCAGGAGACGGGGCTGTCGGCTATCGCTGCCGCTATCACACGGTGACGATCCGCGTTGAGCCTGAATCCCCGACGCCTGTCACGCTCGACCTCACACAGACCACGTTGCTGACCGGAGCCGCGGGACAACCGCTGGTGGGTCTGGCTGCCGCCCATTCACCACAGGCTGCGCAACAGCCCGAACGCTTCGATCCGGAAGCGATCCGTGTCACGCCGGAAGGGACCCTGCTCATCTCCGAGGAATACGGTCCATCGATCCGGGAATTTGATCTCAACGGCGTCTGCAAGCAGACTTTTTCGTTACCGGCAGGCTTCACGATTGCCCATCCGGGGAACTCACCAGACGACGAGTTCCCGCCGCACAATCTCCGGGGCCGACAACCCAACCGGGGTCTGGAAGGACTGGCCCTGACACCCGATGGCAAACACATGGTGGCCCTGATGCAGGGACCGCTGCTGCAGGACGGCGCACTGGATGCAGACAACCAGCGGATCGGTCGGCTGGTCCGACTCCTGGTGATCGATCGTCAGACGGGTCAGACGACTCAATTCGCCTACTTGCTGGAATCAGCGGCTTACGGGCTGAATGAAATCGAAGCGTTAGGAAATCAGCAGTGCCTGGTCATCGAACGTGATGGCAAAGTCGGCAAGAAAGCGGCGTTCAAACGCATCGCCCGCATCGACCTGACTGCTGCCACGCCGCTCGATCCGAGCGGTGACTGGTCACACGCGACCCTGCCCGTCGGTTTTCGTCCCGTGGCGAAAGAGTGGTACATCGACCTGCTCGATCCGCAATGGGGCCTCGCTGGCGACGACTTTCCGGAGAAGACGGAAGGGCTGGCGTTGGGACGAACGCTGTCGGATGGTCGACGGCTGCTCGTCGTTTCGACCGACAACGACTTTCAGCCGGAAGTTCCGTCGCGGATCGATGTCTTTGCCCTGCCATCGCACTAGAGCTGTCTGCTCGCGAGATCGGTCTACGTCCACTCGATCAGTGATTGGGTCTTCACGATTGCAGCGTAATCGGGGAAGGTGTGGAAGGCGTGGATCAGCGTCGATTGGCGGGTCAATTCGGTCCGAACGATACTGAGCGCCCCTGGTGTGAAACGGTTCGGGCTGACGAACTCGTGGGCGAGTTCCGCTTTCGTGGCATCTTCGCGCAGTTCATCCTGCAGCTTCTGGAAGATTTCCGGGTCGAGGACTTCCACCTGGCAGCCGACGTCGTATCGCAACACGGGCGAGATTGTCACCGAGCGCGTGCGGCAACCACGAATCCGCTGTTCCAGCAACACATCGTTCGTCGGTAGTGAAAGATCGCGGTCGGCGATCACTTCGGTCAGCATTGCCCCATCACGTTTCCACATCCAGGTATGTCCCGAGGGACACAACCGAATTTCGAGCGTCACCTCACCGGCACGCAGCCGCACGCCGAGGGGTGAGTCGAAGAGTTCGGGATGCAACGGTCGCGCAAAGAGCCGCAAGGCCAGCGTACCGACATCAGGACGTGCGAACCGGACCGACATGTGAGTTCCTCAAGCGAGGTGACAATTCGATCATAGGCAGGCGTCCGGGCAGGGACAATCAATTCGCGACAGTCCTGAGTCGATGAAATTTTTCTGAGACTTGCACGCGGTCCCAGCGGTGTTTATGGGAAGCGAAATCTCTCCCGGTATGTTGTCGGACTCTCCACAATCAGGCAGGCGCCACCAAGCTCAGATCGCTTCGGATACGGGGTGCAGTCGCTCGTTGGCATGGGAAACATTCGATGAGTGTCACACTTTCCGTAGTCCCGGAGGGACGGCAGTGTCGTAGCCCCGGCCGTGAGGCCGGGGAACACGTTGTCATCCGAGGGTGAGCCCCAGAGGGGCAACACAAATTCGGCGGCAAACCCAAGATCGTATCTGTGTCGCCCCTCCGGGGCTCATCTAGTTAGGAACACAGCCCCCCGGCCTCACGGCCGGGGCTACAAGTCTGCCGCCCCTCCGGGGCTGAACCGTACAGCGCAGGGACAAACAGACCACCACCGATGACCGACTGCACCCTCGGAGGCGTCCTTCCCACATCCGCAATTGACAGGATTGCCTCAACCGCCTAGAACCGCGCAGGGCAAGCCGGGGGGAACCGGCGCAGTGGCTTGCGAAGGATCGCTCGTGGTTGATTCCGTCTCTCAAACTCCGTCGACTGCTCCCGACCGCTGGTGGCGCGAACGCGAACTCTGGTGGGCGCTCGCACTCACGGCCGTCATCTTTCTTCCCCGATTGGGCTCGATCATTATCCGTGGCGAAGAGTCGCGGCGGGCAGTCATCGCCCAGGAAATGATTGATCACGGCGACTGGATTGTGCCCCGGACGCAAGGTCTGGTGCGACTGAGCCGTCCGCCGCTGCAGAACTGGATGATCGCCGGACTCGCGATCCTCGAAGGGGAGATGTCCCCCTGGTCGATCCGGCTGCCGGGGGTGATTGCCACGATCCTGACTGTGGCCCTCATCTACTGGTATGCCCGACGAAGACTGGCCCCGACGGCGTCCCTCCTCGCTGCGACGGCGTACCTCAGTGCGCTGCATGTGCTGGAACAGGGCCGCACGGGGGAAACCGAGCCGGTCTTCACGCTGATTCTCGCCGCAGCTTTGTTGCTGTGGCATGGTTTCTGGATGGATGGTCGCATCTGGACGGCCTGGATTCTGGGGGGGACGCTCGGCGGTCTGGCGATGATGACGAAGGGTGTTCAGGCTCCGCTGTACTGGTTTGGTGCGGTCGGCGGCTATCTGATTTTGACCGGTCAATGGCGGGCGATTCTCTCACGGGGAGCACTCGTCGGCTCAGTACTCTTCTTCAGCGGCATCGGCCTGTGGCAGGCCCTCTTCATGTCCGAAATGGGGTTCGAGGCCGGTTGGCGCATCTACTTCTGGAACATTGAAACGCGGTTTACCGACCAACGCTCATCGGCGTTCTGGTCGCATCTGGCCACCTACCCGTTCGAGGTCTGGCTCGGAAGCCTTGCACCGTGGGGCGTGCTGTTGCTGGCTTACACCCGGCGATCAATCAGGGATGCCTTGGGAAATCGCAAGGACATGGCAGTCTTTCTCGCGCTCAGCATCGCCATCTGTTTTCCGTCGGTCTGGATTCCCCCAGGGAGTCGGCCACGTTATTTCATGCCACTGTTTCCGGCATTCGCCCTGCTGAGCGGGATCGTGATGCAGCTCTGGTTTGATCGGCAAGCTCTGCAGCAGGGTTTGTGGACATTCTTCGTGCGTGCGAACATGGTCCTGATGGTGATCGCTGGCGTCACGGTCCCGATTCTCTGCGTGGTCTTAGCGAGCAAGGAACAGTTCGCTCCCTTGAATGAAGGACTGGTCTACGCGGTTCTGGCACTGGGGACCGCTGGTCTGATGGTGCGCTGGGGTGTGCAACTTGAGACCTGGCGCGTGCAGGGGGTTTGCCTGACGCTCGCGGCCTTCCTGGGGTTCAGTTACGTGGGCCCTGTCCTCTCGACCATGATCCAGCGATCGGGAACGCATCCACAGACCATCGCCGAGTTGAAGCAACAGCTCCCAGCCGACCCGCCGCTCCACAGCTTCGGCCTCGTGCATCATGTGTTTCTGTATTACCTGCAACGGCCGGTCATCCTGAATGATGTGCCGAAAGCGGGTGAGGTGGTCCCCGCCGACATCGAATACTTCTGCTTCGATTCGCGGGATGGTTCACGGCTCGACTTGCCGTTTCCATGGGAAGAAGTCGCGGTCATCCCGGTCGATCGGACGCAGCGCGCGATCCCGCGTGATGCCGTCGTGATCGGGCGTCGACTCACCCAGCACGAACACGCCAGTGCCCTTCGGAACTAGCGCTCCCGATTCACGCTTGCGTCTTCGCGCATTTTCAATGGGACGCGAAGACGCAAGCGTGGGACCGACCCCACTGGGGCCGTGGGGGAGCTTCCCGATGAAGCGCGGTGTGATTCAAAAAGCACAAACCGGCCGAGCGGTAGAACCGCTCGACCGGCCTGCGGGAACAGACATGGCACTGCTCAAGGCTTCAAGTGGACGTCATGGTGTTCGGGGGCAGTCACCGAGTGTCTGTTCTCGCGAGTGGACTAAACTCAGCAAACCAAAATTCGGATCAACGACCGTGGTGCCCCTGCTTCAGGGATTCCCGCGACGAGCAAATTCAGCCTTTAGCGGTGAAACATCGCACGAACGTTCTCGTTCGCACTGCGGAAGAAGTTCGTCGTCGAGTGACCGATCCGCTGGACCGCGGACGGTCGGCTCGCACCCGTGGGCGGGGGCGGAATCGGTGCACCCGATTCTGCGGGCGGAATCGGAGCCGGGAGCGGCGTCAGCATCGGGGCGGCACCCCCAGGGACGCTGTAGCTGTCGTCACCGTACGGAGCCTGGGCCCCGTAGTACTGTGGGACATAGTTCGACTGGCAGGATTTGCAGCGACCGCCCGACACAGCCGAGCAGCCAGCCACCAGGGTCATCGCAGCGAGGGCCGCGGTCATCAGCTTGAGGGATTTCATGGAAACGCACCTGTTCAAGGTGAGCGGACTTGGACATCGTCCTGCAGGGATTGCAGGGCAGGCACCGGCTTCATCACAGAGTGGTGATTTAGCGTTCGTGCATGATTGAGGATCGGTCCGCATGAGTCCGATCGCAGAGGCAAATCCTGCCGAATCACACCTGCCGATCAGACCCGGGCCGCTTGTGACGACTGTGCCTAACTCGCGGCGTGAATCGAGGATCGGCCGTCAGATGCCACGCCGGTTAGGACGGCAGTTCCTGCCGTTCCCGAGCGTCCGATTGCAACGAAGAAGTCGTGTGGCCGGCGCGTGACGATCGCGCCCGAGAGACTTGTCGAGCCGACTGCAACGCCCCCACGGCGAGCACCGCCAACAGGGGATGCAACGGCGAGCGCATCCGCGTATCCGTCCAATAGAAGAGATGGACCGCCGTGATCGACACAATCAACGCGAGCGCGAGCCAGCGCGAGCGTAGAGACGCCATCGTCAGCCCGTATGTCGCCCCGACGAAGAGCAGGGCATACCATCCGGCGATCAGGAAACTCAGGCCACCGGGCAATGCAGCCTCGCCTCGCGGTGCGAGACTCCAGAAGCTGCGTTGACGATAAAGCACCGACCGCCAGAAGCCCGTGCGATCGGCACCGATCGTCTGTTTTGCTTCGGCGTAGTGCCAATCGTCTTCCCGGAATTCACCGGCCTGAGGGCCATACGCAGCGGCAATCCGGCGGTTATTCCCGGCCTGCCACTCCACTAAGCTCTCACGCTGCCATACGGTGCCCCACGGTTGACGGGCAACTTCCCGGTAAAAGACCGGGTTGTTTGCCAGGTGCAGGGTGTAGCCGCCGTGCGTTGTGGTCAGCAGAAAGACGCCGAACACCAGCCAGTTGCGAACACCCCAGATCGACAGCGGAAAACCCGCGGACATCGACCAGAGGATGAGACGCTGCCATGCCAGGTAGCGACGCATCACCGCGATCAACAGACCGCAACTGACCAACCCCAGAAACGGCAGCAACGTCGGGCGACACAACAAGGTCAATCCAGCCAGCAGGCCGAGTCTCCAAACCCGTGGCCTCGCGTCGATCTCAAACAACCGGTCGATGCCCAGCAATGTCCAGATCACCAGTGCGGCAAACAGACATTCGGTCATCGGTTGCGCGACATACCGCACCAGTAATGGATCGAGCGCCACGAGTCCCGCGGCAATCACCGCCGCCCCGCGCTCTTCTGGCCACCAGCGCTGAGCCAGGATCGCTGTCCCCCACACCATTCCGAGACCGGCCACCAGATTGATCACCGCGACTGCGACACCGGTCGGCAAGACGCAATTGAACAGCCCGATCAGCAGGGGATAGAGTGGCGGACGAAAGGCTGTCGGGGTTGGTGTTTCCGGCTGACAGAAGCCAGCCCCGCGGGTGATGTTCGCAGCAATCCCGAGGTATGCGTCGCGATCGACGAGCAAATCGGCATGCCAGAAGCCCAGCGCCGCCAGGCGGACGACGAGTGCGAGTCCCAGCACCAGTCCCAGGCTGCGGGGCAACGCATGGGCGGGACTCGTTGGCACAAGCAGACTCCGCAAGCTAGTGTAAAGCCTCAAACTGTCACGACTCAGGAAGAATGGCTGACGACGCCCCCGGCGTCCAGCGAGAGCGGCTGGTTGCGCATGCAAGTCGAGCGACCGACGGCGGTGTGGATCGGACGAGTCATCGAAGGACTCGTCCGCTGGCGCTGGCTCGGACTGACTCTGGCCGTGCTCCTCACGCTCGTGGCCTGGCCGATTTCCCTGCAGCTGAAATTCGAGCAGTCGATCGAGTCACTCTACGCCCGCGATAACCCCCGCCTGCTGGCGTTTCGACGCAGTAAGGCGACCTTTGGCGGTGACGAGTTCCTGATCGTTGCGTATACCGACCCGGAACTATTGACGGCCGACGGTGCCGTTTCCGATGCGGCTCGTGATCGGCTGGAGGGGTTGGTCAAACAGCTCCGGGAGGTCCCGGGGATCGATCCGGCTTCCATCCAGGATCTGGCCACGTCCTTGCGGGCACCCTATGGACGACAACGCATTCGGCAGTTTCTTGAAGGTCTGCTCGTCGGCAGCGATGGCGTCTCGACGGCGGTGATTTCACGGCTGGTGTCGGTGGATCACGCGCCGATCCCCCGCAGCGAGACCTTTCGCAAGGTCCGCGAGATTGCTGCCAGCCAGGACATTCCCGGAGTCGTGGTGGGTGAGCCGATTCAAGTGCACGACATGTTCCGTTATGTCGAAGAAGACGGGGCCACACTCGGACGGGCCTCCTCCCTGCTGCTGATGGGAGTGATTCTCATTCTCTTCCGCAGTCTGCGGTGGACGTTGCTCCCGTGGCTCGTGGTGCAGGCCACGCTGATCTGGACGAAAGCCGGGCTGGTGCTCAGCGGGCTGGAACTGAGCATGGTCAGTTCGATGCTCGATTCACTCGTGACGATTATCGGCATCTCGACCTGTGTGCATGTGGCGCTGCATTATCGCGTGCGGCGGGCGCAGCTGGATCGAACCGCAGCGACCGCAGCGGCGCTCCGCGGCCTCGCGGTCCCGGTCTTCTGGACGATTGTGACGACCGCCTCGGGATTTGCGGCGTTGATGTCGAGCCATATTGCTCCGGTTGGGAGCTTCGGCCTCATGATGACCCTGGGGACGCTGCTGGTATTTGCGGCGGCAGCGCTCATTTTGCCGGGAGGAGCGTTGCTGGGGCCGCGAACGGCAACGCCCGCGGAGGCTCCCGGAGAAGCCCGCACGACGCGGATGCTCATCGGGCTGGCCGACGCCGTCCTCAAACGTCCCTGGTGGGTGGGTGGGACCATGCTCATCCTCACCTTGTTCTGTGCTGCGGGGTTGCGTGATCTCGTGATCGAGACCGACTTCAGCAAGAATTTCCGTGCCAACAGCCCCATCGTCCAGGCACTCGATTTCTTCGAGTCGAATCTCGGTGGTGCCGGGACCTGGGAAGTGAACTTTCCTGCTCCAGCGGAACTAACGGACGAATACCTCGACCAGGTACGAGCCTTTGCGGATGATCTCCGCACACTGGAGGCTCGTACGACTCCCGACCGGCTGACAAAAATCGTGGCCCTCACGGATGGCCTGGACCTGATCCCGCGGGACATTCTGTTTGCACGGATCCCCCTGTCGACCCGCATCGGGCTGCTCGATCGCATTCAGCCGGAGTTTGCGCCGGGCTTGTACAACGCCGAGGCCCGGCGGATGCGGATCGTGTTGCGAGCGATCGAACGGCAACCCTCAGCCGACAAGCTCCGCTTGATCCGCTCGGTCGAACAACTCGCCCGGAAGCACTTCCCACAGAGCGATGCCGAAGCGACCGGCTTGTTCGTCCTGCTCGCCTTTCTGATCGAAAGCCTGATGGACGATCAGGTGACGAGTGCGTTGCTCGCTGCTGCGCTCATCTTTGTGCAGATGACGCTGGCCTATCGCCGTGTCTCGCTCGGGATTTCGCTGCTGGTCCCCAACATCTTTCCGATTGTGTTCGTGATCGGAGTCATGGGCTGGCTGGGAATGAAGGTCAACATCGCGACTGCGATGATCGCCAGTGTTTCCATGGGCCTGACGATCGATTCCAGCATCCACTATCTGGATGGCTACCGGTCGGCCCGGGGCACTGGGATGAGCTTCGGAAACGCCTTGCGGTCGACACATGCCAGCGTCGGGCTGGCCCTGACGCTGACTAATTTTGCGCTGGTGACAGGTTTTACGGTTCTCACTCTGTCGCATTTCGTCCCCCTGATTTACTTCGGCATCCTCGTCAGCGTGGCGATGATTGGGGGATTGATCGGGAATCTGGTGATTCTGCCGCTATTCCTGCGGTTGGTTGATCGCCGCTGAACCTTGAGAACTCAGGGGATCAGCCAACACACATCAATCGCCGTGATTGCGTTAATGGACCGGCAGATTCTGCCGGAGTACGCCGTCACAAAGAATTCAGGTGACTTCTCTCTACAGATTTGTTGAAATCGTGTGATCTGGCCGATCGTGGGAACCGTATGAGCGGCAGCGGCGTCGGATTCGCCGTGGTTACTGGTCTCGTGTCCGTCGGTGAGAAGGATTCCCGTCATCATGAGCGTTCCCGCGGGTTCGCCCCAGCTTGCCGACTGCTATCGGCAGCATAGTCGGAATCTCTGGGCCACGTTCTATGGCTTGTGCAGCGACCCTGAACGCGCCTGGGAAGCGGTTCAGGAATCGTTCCTCAAGCTGCAGACACAGGCGGGCGGAAGCATTCGAAATGAACGAGCCTGGCTGGCGCATGTCGGCCGGAACTGGCTCCGAGACTTCGCCCGGAAGCGTCAGCACGCGGAGCAGTCGGCTGAGACCCTGGATGAAGTCGCCACGACGACCCTCGACCCGGTTGGGTCGGTTGTGCGGGACGATTTGCGGGAGCGCGTCAGTACGGCACTCAATTCGCTCCGGAACGATGATCGAGAGATTCTGCTGCTGCGGTATGCCCTGGGGTGGTCGTCCGCACGGATGAGCCAGGTGCTGGGGATCCAGGTCGCAGCGATTGATATGCGGTTGACCCGCGCCCGCCAACGATTGGCGGTGCACCTTGAAGAGTTGGGTGTTGACGCCGAATCGGTGGCATAGTGCACTGAAATGTTCTGATGAAATAAATTTGGGCAAGCCTGCCAGGATGGCAAGCAAGGAACGGGCCATGACGACTCCATCGAACAAGCCTCCCCGCTGGGATGACGAGCGCGTTGATGCGCTCCTGTCACAGCTTTTCTCCGCACCAGCCCCGGCGGTGACGGCCCCCCCCCGGCGATTTTCCGGGTTGCTGGTAGTCGCCGGCGCGATCGTCTGTCTGGGGGCGGTCGTTCCGATTCTGGCAACCGCCGTCAGCGATGCGGAACCATCGAATCGGCTCGCCCGCTGGGTGGGCCATCACCCGGCGTTCGAGGACTCGATCGACCTCGCTTCCAGCGACGAATCTGCTTCGGAAAGTGAAGAGTCCGAGAACGAAGAATCCAGTGAGAGCCCGGTGGTCGAATCGACAGACGAAGCTGCCTCGACCTGATGCGGACGCTGCGAAGTGTTTGATCAGCGAGCCGCTCACACTGCATTCCGCCGTCAACCAGCCGGGACATGCACCCGTGTGTGCGTCAACTATTCGACAGACCGCCGCCCGCCTGTTTTTTGGAAGCCCACCAGAGGTGCCACAGGCGTTCGTCGAAGCCGAAATCTTCTCCTGTCAACCGCTGTAAGGCTGACCGAACATCGGCGTTCGGCTGATCCACCCGGACGGTGACGAACCGTGACTGCATGTTCTCGCCAGCGTTCGGTGAATTGAGCAGAATTGCCCCCTGGGGCATCTGCCCGGTGCGCATCGCCGCTTCTACTTCCGGAGGCAGAGCTGTCGAGGGGTTGGCAAACGTCCCATTCGTTCCGAAGGAGTAACTCGGTGCTCCATTCCCGGGAACTCGCACCTGATATTTGTGTGATGTGACGAGCGCGTCGATCAGCGGTCCGATGGAACGTTCATCGCCGACCCGCTGCAGTCCGATCGCTGCGCGACACACGATGGCATTCGTTTCGTTCCGCAGGTCTTTATGGAAAAGGGCCTGCACCTTCGGAAAGTGTTCTTCCGCAATCCCCTGAAGTGCCTCATAGCGGAGCTGAGGTTCAGCATCCCGCACGGTGATTTTCGCCAGGGCGACTGCCGACTTCTCGCCTCCGCATTTCGTGAGGATCTCGACGCCTAACTGCCGCACATCTCGGGAAGCGTGTTCGCCGAGGAACCGTGCGACCGCCGGAGCGGCATCGGCATCATCCAGCGCCTTCAGTGCAGTCAGTCCCTGTTGCGCGCGGGACGCGTGTGTTCCGGTGGCCCAGGTTGTCCACAGTCGCACCTTGGGGAACCAGTCGTGCTCCCGTTGTAACTCCTCGGAAGTCTTTTCGATCAGTTCCAGTTCTTGCGTGGTGATGTATTTGCTTTTGTGTTTCACGAAGCCACGGGCGAGCATGTACTCGTCGTAATCGACCCAGGCTCCATCTTTCCAGACGTGTCCCAGTCCGGTGCGGGCCTTTTCATGTTCGGGATCCAGTTCGACGACACGGGTGAGATGCGTCTGTCGTTGCGGTGCGAGCGCGTGCAGTCGGCACCACTCCGCCAGTTCCCATTGAGCGTCGATCGTGTCGGCCACCGCCCGGGCTTTCACCTCATACTCTTCGAGGGTCAGTGGCCGCGGGACGACCAATGCGACATCTGCCTGATGGATCTGGACCGTTCCTCCCGTGAGGAGTTCCAGCGTGATCGTGTCGGCTGCAGCGGTTTTAACGAGTTTGCCGCGCAACTCGCCTCCGGAGTGCAGGCGGACGACATCCGCTCCAGCCGGGATGGTCCACAGACAGAGACCAATGGCTGTAAGAAGCCCGAGTCGGCGATGCATGAGGGGGCGTAACATCGACAGCCCTGACAGAGCGAGCGCACCGCCCGCTGGTCGAAACTGTAACCGTTTGTCGGACAGCGGAACAAGACCCCTGTGGTGGAAATTCGTCGTTCTGCAGGGATCCGGGCGCGAAGTGGTGGACAAAGGCGGATTGGGAGTCGACAGGAAAATGAATGCACCGTGTTAGATCCGGCTTACCGATAACAAATTCACTTGCCCGCAGACCCAACCTGCCCCCTCCCGGCCCGCACCACCACCAACAACTTGATCCAAACTTCCGGCCTCGAATCCGATTCCTGCAATCTCTCCTCTGGCTTCTCGTTATTGCGCCTGGGTAGACTGCAGATGCCGACACGCTCGTAGGAAAGATTCAGCAGCTCCGCCTGTGACTTTGGTGGATTCCTGCTGAGAGGTGCCACTTTTCCTGACGTTGCCCGTGGGGATGGTAGACTGACTGTGGGCTGTTCGCGGCCTCACTACCGCATTCCGTATTCGAGCGGAAAGACGACCGCATGCGTTCTCAACTGCAACTCACACTTCTGGGGCTTGCCGCCCTGTTCAGTGCCGCCCCCGCTCAGGCGCAACAGCGTGATGACGGATTTATCTCCTCCGCTGCTTTGAGCCGGTATGGTTTGGAATCGATGTGGAGTGGTCAGGCGGTCCTGAACCCCTCGCGCGACAAGGTCGCCCATTTCACGATGGACGAGGACCTCGTCTACGTGCAGGCGACGAACGGGATCGTCACGGCGTTCGACGCGGAAACGGGCCAGCGGCAATGGTCGGTGCGGCTGGGTCGGTACGATGATCCCAGCTTCCCGATCGTCAGCAATGAAGAACTGGCCCTGGTCGTTGCCGGGACTTCGATGTACGGGATTGATCGCCGCACAGGCAACATGCTCTGGTCAATCCGCCTGCCCGGCGCTCCGTCCACGGGACCCGCGTTGGATGCGACGCAAGTCTATGTCGGCACCCTCGATGGGAGTCTCTATGCTTTCAGCCTGAAACGCATTCAGAAGGCGTATCAGGAACGACGGTTGCCGCAGTGGTCTCATGAAACGATGGCCTGGCGATATCAGGCCGTGAAAGAGGTCACTTCACCGCCGCTGACTACGGGCCGAACGGTGAATTTTGCGAGCCGCGATGGCTCATTGTATGCGGTGACTGCGAATCGTCGGGAATTGGCCTACCAGTTCGAGACCGACGCTGCGATTGTTGCGCCGCTGGCCAGCAGCGGGGGATTACAGTTCCTCGCGTCGGAAGACTATAACTTCTATGCGATCGATCTCGCGAATGGCCGCATCCGCTGGGAATTTGTTGCCGGTCTGCCGATTCGGACAGAACCCTACGCCATCGGCGACCACCTGTTTCTACATCCCGATCGAGGCGGCTTGTACTGCATCGAGTCGCAAACGGGAGTGCAACGCTGGTGGCAACCGCGACTGCATCATTTTGTCGGACTGGCGAGCCGGACCGTCTTTGCCCGCGACGATAACAAGGATCTGGTGCTGGTGAACCTCGCAGACGGCGCGATGATCGGTCGCGTTCACACAGGGCGTTTCACTCGACACATTGCCAATGACCGGACCGACCGGATCTTCCTCACGACGGAGAGCGGACGGATCATGGCTTTGCGGTTCCGCGGACAGGACTATCCGGTCTTTCACAAGTATCCCGAACGGCTCCCGTTGCAACCCGATTTCGAGCCGGAAGAACCAGCTCCACCCGAAGCCATGCCCGGTGACACGTCGCAACAGTAAGGCACAGCCTCAAGCAATCCGTCACCCCCCTGGTGCTGAGCATTTCGGGGGAGAACCTGTTACCTGAGGGGACTTTGCCGTCCAGGCGAGCGGCTGAAGTACACCCAGTGGTGTCATCTGTTCATGACCTGAGAGCGGCCGGGAAATCTTGTCCCGACCGCTCTGCCGTTTCAAACGAATTCCGATCCGAAAAATGCAATCCTTTTGATGTGTCTCGACTTCACTTTCGCTGTTCCGGCTGTCCGATGTATAGTACGGTGTGATGAGGCTGGGGCTTGTTTGGCGGGATTGCGGCGTCCGCAACATCGTCACCCCCCGACTGACCCTCCGGTAGCGACGCATGACGACTTCCATCCCTTCCGCTCTAACGCCGCTGCGCTATCATCCGCAGGCGTATTTCTTCATCACGGAAGCTCTGCGACAAGCGCAAGAGCTGGTGGGCAAGGATACTGCCGGCGATGAAGAGAGTGCACACATTTCGGGACGTGAGCTCCTGGAAGGGGTTCGGATTCTCGCCCTGAAGCAGTACGGCATGATGACCCCCGTCGTCTTCCGTTCGTGGGGCGTGAATGCCACCGAAGATTTCGGTCACATCGTGTTTGAGTTGGTGGAACGGGGTGAACTCCGCAAGACCGATCAGGATCAGCTCAGCGACTTCTGCGACATTTATTCGTTCGAAGATGCTTTCCAGCGGGACTACGTGATCGATACGTCGAAGGCGTTCCGCTCGTGACGGTTGCCGCGGTCGCCGAGCCTCAGCCGATCGCCAACCACGGTCGTTGGGTCATCTGGTTGCTGGGGGCGGTCTGGGTGGTGCTGCTCGCCGCCCTCCTCACGTTGACCGCCAATCCACTGGTCGTGAACCGCACCCAGATTCTGAATGCCGATACGGTTGTCGTGGCGACCTGGACCGTTCCCGGGAAATCCTTGACGATTGACCGTGTACTCAAGGGGACGAGCCCCAGCCAACCGCTGGCCGCCCCAGACGAATGGCCGGTCACCGCCCCGAAAACGGGTCAGCAGGTCCTGCCACTGTCACGCACTGAAAGACAGGGGTGGAGAATCACCTCTGGGGAGCTACCCAACCCCCAGAGTGGAAAGAACTTCGATCCGACTCGCCCTCCCGCCTATCCGTCGAAGGTGCGGCCGTCTGTGTATCCTGCCACGCCCGATGTCGAGCAACAGATCGAGCAATTGCTCACTCCCACAAAGTAGCCAGCACACTCCGTGTGCTAAGCCGACACGGCTGCCCGCTTCCATCCCAACCGCCGATCCACGTTGGTCCGCAGCCTGAACCGGCAGAAACCGCCGTTCGCGCTCGTTGCGTTATCGGGTACATCTCGACCCGGTTCCTTCCGTCTGGCAGGCAGACCCCGCCGTGAGCATCGCCGTCCGTCCCGCTGTTGACTTCCGGTTTCCCGGCCTGATCGTCGCGTGTGCCGCGGGACTCTTGTTGATCGGTCTCTCGGGAATCGAACGGGCCGATCAACTCTCCGAAGGACAGGACCTCTTCGGTCGACAGGTCACCTGGGTCATGTTGGGCGTCCCGCTCTTCATCGCGGCGACGGCGATCCCGTATCGTCGCTGGCAACCTTACAGTTATCCCTTCTTCGCGTTGACGCTGCCGTTACTGGTGGTCGTTTTCTGGATGTCTCCGCGGAATGGTGCCCGCTGCTGGATTCCACTCGGGTTCTTTGATCTGCAACCGTCAGAACTCGCCAAACTCGCGTGCATCATGACGCTCGCGTACTACCTGATGTACCGCGACAACTTCCGCCGGCTGAGTGGTCTGCTGCCCCCCTTTCTGGTCACGATGGTGCCGACGGCGCTGATCCTCAAAGAGCCCGATCTCGGTTCGGCGATGCTCTTCCTGCCCGTGTTGCTGGCGATGCTGTTTGCAGCGGGGGCCCGGCCGCGGCATCTGGCGTTGGTCATTGTGCTCGGACTGGCGTGTCTCCCGGTGTTCTGGATGGGGATGAATTCCGAGCAGCGTTCGCGGATCACCTCGCTCTTCTCGCAGGTCGATGGCGGTCCCGCTCCGCAAGGCGACGGCTATCATCAGCACCAGGCCAAACTCGTGCATGCCCTCGGTGGGTTGCAGGGGAGTGAGTTCGGCGGGATGCCGCTCGACGATCCCGCGGCTTACCATCTCCCCGCCGGTCAGACCGACTTCGTCTTCTGCTGGGTCGGTGAACGCTGGGGGCTCGGCGGCTGTCTGCTGACGCTGCTGTTGTACGCCGGTCTGTTCATCCGCGGCCTGCAAGTCGCGGCCGCCACGCGCGATCCCTACGGTCGATTACTCGCGGTCGGCATCGTGACGCTGCTGGCGACGCAGACGATCATCAATGCCGGGATGACGGTCGGCCTCGCCCCGATTGCCGGAATCACGCTGCCGCTGATGAGCTACGGCGGCTCCAGTCTGCTGCTGACATGCGTTGCCCTCGGCCTGCTCGTCAACATCGGCATGCGCCCCGGCTACTTCGTCGCCCCGGAACCCTTCAAGTTCCGGGATTGAGCGGACTGATTCAGGACGCCCAGACATTCCGATGGTGGGTCTCTTCCATCGCCCGAGACCATACTCACGGCTTTGCATCATTCTGCGCGACTCGGGGCTGAATTGATTCTGGCGACATCGATCAAGCGCCTTGGCATGCTTGTCCAAAGCTGCAAGCATGACTCGAGACGAGATTGCGTGTCGATCCGCTCATCCTGCGGAAACTGATGGTGACTTTGGAAAGGCGATGGTGTAGCTGTGGACGAGCGGGTGCGGACGGCGTATTCGCCGGCGTTGTTTTCAGAATGCGCGGAGCGCTGGCAAACGCAGTTGGCCGCGTACCTGACGCAGCAGCAGGCGCGGACGGGGCCGGTTTTCCCGGGGGATGATCCGGCGACGTTGATTGCGGCGGCCCGGGCGTGTCTTGAGCAGCCGGTCCCTGCACTCGCCGATGTGACCACGCGCTGGTCGTCGTTGTTGACGACGATGCTGGAACATACGCAGAACCTGCAGCATCCGCGGTACATCGGACATCAGGTCCCCGCGCCATTGCCACTCGCGGCTCTCGCCGATGCGGTGGGGAGTCTCACCAATCAGCCGATGGCAATTTTCGAGATGGGGCCGTGGGGGACAGCGGTCGAACGGGCGTTAGCAGCCGTCTTGGGAGAACAGCTGGGGTATCCGCGGGACACCTTCAGCGGAGTCATTACGCATGGTGGGTCGCTGGCGAACCTCACGGCGTTACTCACCGCGCGGAACGTGGCACTCCCGGAAAGTTGGCAACAGGGGTGCCGCGGTGCGTCGCCTGTGCTGCTCGTTCAAGGCGATGCGCATTACTGCATCGCCCGGGCAGCGGGGATGCTGGGGATCGGGACCCAGCAGGTGGTCCCGATCACACTGGATGAACGCCGCCGGATGCGTCCCGAGGCATTGCGTGTCGCCTTACAGGATGCCCGAGCATCAGGTCAAACGGTGATCGCCGTCGTTGCGACTGCGGGGACGACGCCGATCGGGGCCTTCGATCCACTGGAAGAGATCGCTACGCTCTGCCGGGAATTCAACGTCTGGCTGCACGTCGATGCGGCGCATGGCGGTGCCGCGTGTCTCAGTCCGCGGCGACGTTCGTTACTCGCTGGTACCGAACAGGCCGACAGTCTCGTGTGGGATGCTCACAAATTGCTGTTCGTTCCTGCGCTCTGCACGTTTCTGTTCTATCGGGATCGCGCGCGGCGGTTTGATGCCTTCCAGCAGAACGCCCCCTACCTGTTCGATCCTGCTGCCCCCGGCCGGGCCGAATTTGATGTCGGCCTGCAGACCGTCGAATGCACGAAGCGGTCCGCGGGTTATGGGTTGTGGGCGGTCTGGTCCCTGTTCGGTCCGGAGTTGCTTGCCACGCTGGTCGACTCGGTTTGCGATCGGGCCAGCCGGTTTGTTGATCGACTACGGGCCACAGACGATTTTGTCCCCCTGCATGAACCGCAGTCGAACATCGTCGCCTTCCGGTATCTCCCGGCCGCGTGGAAGGGACTGCCGCAGAGCGAATTGGGGCGAAGGCAGATGCAACTGCGGCGCGACCTGATTGAGTCGGGGGCGTTCTACATCACGTCGACAACCATCGATGGTATCGGTGCCCTGCGGATCACGATCATGAATCCGCTGACCACAGACAGCGATCTGGATGACCTGTTGATGGAACTTCGTCACCAGGCAAAGGACTTGAAGTAGTCGGCCAGATGAGAAGAAAAAGACCCCGCATGGATGTCCAGACGGGGTCGGAGGAATCGTGCTTGTCAGCGGACGATGCTGAAATCGTCGCTACTTCGTGCTGGTGTCCGAGTTTGCATTGACGAGTCGACGTTCGCCGAAGTCGTAGGCTTGACCGGCCTGCACAATTTCTCGTGCGGGGGCGGCATCGTCACTCTTGGGATGGTCGATGATGGAGACCGCTTCCTGGCCGACGACCTGCATCGTCTGACCGCGGACGATGACGGCCGAGGCGTCCTTCAATTCAAGACCAATGCACTGCGGATAGCGTTCGCGCAACGCACCGGCCAGAGCGGCATTCCCGGCGTCGGGTTCACGGGTGTTGGGATTGATCACCAGACCCGCCAGCAGTGCCAGACCACAGTCGAAGTAGTCATCCTTTGCTGCAGCGTGAACAAGTCCTTCGCCATGAATCATCGCTCCGGCGGAAGAGCCACCAACCGCGCCACCCCGTTCCAGGACTTTGCTGACCACGTTCTGGAGGGGCGACTGAGCAACCCCCGTCATCAGTTGCTTTTCTTTCCCGCCGACGAACCAGACTCCCTTGGCCACCGCGAGTGTCTGATGCACTTTCGGGTCACTCAGCGACTTCTGGTCATTCGCCGAGCAAACCACGACGTTTTCCGCGCCGGCTTCCGCAAAGTAAGCTTCAAGCTGCTTGCGGCTTTCCGGCGGATCGTCCATCGAGTCGGCGACGAGCACGACCGGGGCCGTTTTTCCCCCGGCGAGAGCCAGGAACTCTTCGACGGCGGCTTTCGGCGGGTGATTCCCAGCGATCACCACCGCTCCCTGCGTCACGTTGGGCGTGGGGCGTTGCTCAGCTTTGGAGTACGCCTCAAACCGCGCCCGGCCCACTGCCGCCAGCGACCACTTCGAGAGTTCGATGGAACTTCCGGTCGCAATCCGCTGGCTCACCGCCGGGCGGCTCGGAGAAGGGGCGAGGCACATCACGACATCGGAATTCCCGATGACTTCATAAGCATTGGGACGGCAGACGAGGGCCGTCTCTTCATCGATGCCAATCCCCACATGGCCTGGACGATAGCGGAGGGCCGCATCGAGCCGGTCACCCCGGTTTCGTCGCAGGAAGTGCTGGTCGATGATCGTTCCCGGCAGCAGCCCGAAGCCGGTGGCCATGATCGGGTCGTTCTTGCCGCCCGCAATCATCGACCGGGACATAATGGCTGCCCCGGCGGAGGTTCCCCCGACCACGCCACCCCGATTGAGGAGCCGTTGTAGAGCGTCTTCCACACGGGTTCCAAGATAGCGTTCGCAGAGATAATTCTGGTTCCCACCCGTGATCCAAACCGCCGTGGCCTCTTCGAGGGCTGCGCAGAATTGTGGATCATCGGCTTCCGCGCGGGTTGGCGCGTGAAAGAGTGTGTAGGCCTGTTGTGTGTACTCACGCCAGATCGCCGTGCGGGCTTCCATCTCGGCTGTGCCGGCATAGCCACTGGCTGTCGTGATGATCACCAGTTTGGTTTTCTGGCCACCACCCAGCTCGATGAAGCGCTGATAGATCGACGGAGGCAGAATCCCCCCCCCGGCGATGACCAGGGCCCCGGAACGGAGTGCGGGAGGCTCTTCTGCCTGCACGTGGGGCGGACCGAAAGTCAGCCCCAGGGCAATTGCCAGCCCGCTGAGCCAATTCCGCGGCGATGCCAGATTCCAGGTTGTGACACCCATCGTCGTTCAGCCTCCTTGTGACCTGACGATCCCCCCAAGCAAATCACGGGGCGACGCATCAAAATAGGTCACTGTGAGACCCCCTGCAAGAGGAATCGTACGGGGACTGGGGGGGGACTGCGGTCAAAATCCCCTGACACGCATGAGTTTTTTGCCAATCTTGAAGTTTTTTGACGGCTGGGAACGCGAGAGGTGGCTGATTTTACAAATATCCACCGACATTGATGTGTGGCCTGTTGTTTGGCGCACAAACTGCTTGGCCAGCTTGCAGTCCCTGCTGAATCTGCAGGCACGCAGACTGGTCGATGATTCAAACTGCAGTCGGTCCCCAACTGATTCCGATGTGATGACGACAGGGTGATGTCTCTCACAACGGGGGAGAGGCGCACTTCGTGGGGAGGCGGCAAGATGTGGAAATTGACGGGTTGGGCAGTCTTGGCAGCGACTTCTTCGATCGCACTCCCGGTCGCTGTGAAAGCACAGGTCTTCCCCATTCACGGACCAGGTTGCTGCCAGACTTGTGCTCAACCCGCCCCGCAATGTCAGTGCACGCAAACTCGACCCGTCGTACAAACGCAGATGCAGGCCCGGGCCATCACGGTGATGCAGCCCGTGACCGAGACCCGCGTCCGGCAAGAGCAATGTGTGCAACAAGTTCCCGTCACGACAGTCGAAAACGTCACCGTCGATGAAGGGGGCTACCAGATGGTCTGGGTCCCGAAACCGGTCACGCGGCAAGTAGCGAAAACCGTGATCCAGCAGAAGGTTACGGTGCGCGATGTTCCCTATCAGGTCACCACGCACGTCCCCCGCACGGTGACCCAGATGGTCCCGGTGCAGACCGTCACCCATGTGACCGAAACTGTGCCAATGGTGACCGCGGCTCCCTTGTTCGTGGCCCCACGGGTGATGATGGCCGCCCCATGCAACACCTGCGGCCCGGTCTTTGGGCCTCCCACAGTCAGTGCTCTCCCGGCCCCGATCATGGCGCAACCGGCACAGACAGCACTGGTTCCGACACACGACCACGCTCCGTGGCAACCGATTCCCTCGCGCTCGACGTCGACACCGGTCGCTGCGCCTGTCGAGCAAGCGGTCCCGATGCCGATGGACGACCCAGCCCCGCTCGCGCCGCAAAAGTCGTCCAAACTCTTCCGGGCTGCGCCGCCATCGGCAGCGACCGTCTGGGCGGCTCGCAACGGGGCTGCCGCAGCACAACGCGGTGCCAACGTCGCCGCGAATGACGCCCGCTGACTCGCTTCCGTTTTCGCGGTCTCTGAGCGAAACACCGCGATCTCACATTTCGGCCAGCACGGCCTATGGGTCCCTCCGCGCGGCGGATAGAATGCAGGGCGACTGAAATCACGGGTCTTTCGGACCCGTCGCCCTGCAAGGATCACGCCCGTGTCGTCTGCGCCATCGTCTGAGTTCACCACGAAGGGGACCTACGCCTTCGTCAGCCTCGGCTGTCCCAAAAATCTGGTCGACAGCGAGAAGATGCTCGGGACGCTGGCACTCGATGGCTATACCCTTGTCTCTGAGCCGGCGGGGGCTGATTTCGTCATCGTGAATACCTGCGGATTCATCGAACAGTCGCGGGCCGAGTCGAAGGCAGTCATTCGCGAGATGCTCGACCTGAAGCGAGCCGGTCAAACCAAGGGGGTGATCGTCGCTGGCTGTCTGCCGCAGCGATTGGGTCCGGCGCTGATCGATGAACTTCCCGAAATCGATCACATCGTCGGGGTCTTTGGGCGCGACGAGATCAACCGTGTTGCGGACCATCTGGTTGGTGGAGCCCGCGAACAACGGGAACTCTTTCGACCCGCACCGATCCAGGCCCTGGATGATCGAGCACGCTTACGGATCACGCCGCGGCACTTCGCGTATCTCAAAATCTCGGAAGGTTGCGACCGGACCTGCACCTTCTGCTCGATCCCGAAGATGCGGGGCAAACACGTCACCAAGCCGATCGAGATGGTGATCGCTGAGGCGAAAGAACTCGCTGCCGACGGCGTGCGCGAGTTGAACCTCGTCGCCCAGGACACGACCTACTACGGGCTCGACTTGTACGGTCGGTTACGCCTGCCGGAACTGCTTCGCGAACTGGAGCAGGTCGACGGGATCGACTGGATTCGCCTGCTCTATCTTTACCCGATCAACTTCACCGACGAACTGATCGATGTCATCGCCGGGTCAAAGAAGATTCTCCCGTATCTCGACATGCCGCTGCAGCACATCAACGACCAAGTCTTGCGACGGATGCAGCGGCGGGTCAACCGAGCTCAGACCGAAGAATTGATCGGCAAACTGCGGGAGCGGGTCCCGAACCTCGTGTTGCGGACGACGTTTATCACTGGATTCCCCGGCGAAACGCAGGCCCAGTTCGAGGAGCTCCGCGACTTTGTGCAGGCCACGCGGTTCGAGCGGATGGGGGTCTTCACGTATTCACTGGAACCGGGCACCCCGGCCGTGAAGCTCGATGACCATCTTCCAGAAGCGGTGAAGGAAGCCCGGCAGGCAGAATTGATGGCCCTGCAGCAGGAGATCGCCTTCGATTACGCCGACTCGCTGATCGGTTATGAACTCGACGTCCTGATCGATGCTCCGGTTGAAGGCCGTGATGATCTGTGGGTGGGGCGGGCCTTCTGTGATGCCCCGGAAATCGATGGGGTCGTCTACGTGACGGGCAGCGGACTGGCTCCCGGTCAGATGGTCCCCGTCGAACTGACCGAGCGCCAGGGATACGACCTGGCGGGGATCGCTACCGGGCCGGATGAAACGGGACGCACACCGGTCCAAGACGCAGGGCTGCCGATTGTCAGGATCGGCTAGTGTAGTGCCGCGTAATTACGGGAACTTATTTTATTGGCTGGCGTCTGAACTCCAGAATTTGGAGGATCAGTGCCATGCGCGTCGCGAAAGCCATCACGTTGACGAACGAAGAACGAGTCACGCTGACCAAGTGGGCGCGCGCGGACGCAGTACGCCCGGCGGCTGGTGCAACGGGCGAACAGCATCATTCTCACGCGGCGGCGAGGGTCGCGAGAACAAGGACATCGCAGGGCATCGGCTGCACGGCACGGTCGGCACCTGGCGGAATCGCTGTCTCGCCGGCCAGTTTGCCGGGGATCGAACACGATACTCCGCCGGCGGCGCGCACGCCGACGCAGCGAAATTCCCGATTTGAAGTCATTCGTAAGGTGTACGAAACGCCGTCAGTACCTGCAGTGTACATCAGCAAGAACGCTGGCCAGGCGCTCGGCTGCGACGACGCATGGTGCAGCGCGTCTGGCATGAACAACGCTTATTCCCGCATCGCCTGGAAGGGCTGGTCTCCAGCCAGTCCGGCAAGCGAAACTGGTGGACATTGCGGTATCTCAATCCGCCGGAACACGCGTTGGTCTTTCGTGCGACGAAGAGTCAGATTCAGGCCAGACCGCACGCAGAAAAGTCTGCCTGTTTCCGGCCGGTTGAAGCAAACGGAACGGGACCACGAAGCAGCTGCGCCACCATCGGGTGGTGGAAAACTGGGTATTTCGGATTGCCTGCGCAGCACCGGCATCGGGGTGGATCAAGTTCTTGAAGAAGATCGACGCCGAGACGCCGCCGGGTTGGACCGCTGATCGTCAGCAGCTACTCCACTGACATCCCGAGTGTTGTCTTGGCTGAAACGGCATCCGCGGTTTCATCGGCACTTCACCGACCAGCGGTTCGTGGCTGAACGTGATCGAACGCTGGTTTCGCGACCCACAACTGAACCACTCGCGGCGTCATGCCGCGGCGTGTGGCCGGTACAGCAGGCGATTCGCGATTACATCGACCATCACAACGCCAATCCAAGATCGTTCGTGTGGACCAAGAAAGCCGAAGATATTTTGCAGAAAGTCACCCGCGCCAGAAATGCCCTGAATAAGATCCCATCTGCGTGAGGCACTACACTAGTTATTCTAAACGGGAGTTGCGCATGAAGCGATTGCGTGGAATTATCCATGGCCATTCGATCGAGGTGCCGGAAGGTCTGGAGTTGCCTGAAGGAACTGCAGTCGATGTTCTCGTTTCTGTGCCCACCGATTTGCGCCGTACCCGCCTGAACGAAATCCTGAATCGTCCCGACCAAGACGCCGATTGGTGGACCGCCACGGATGATGAAATTCTGGCGGAGATTGCTGCAGCACGTTGCCTCCCAGACCAGCGAGTTCTGCCTGAATGACCCATCTGCTGGATACCAATATTTGCTCGGTGTTCCTCAAGCGTCCTGGTCGTTTGGCGCATCGTTTTTTGCAACATAATGGTGGATTGTGCGTTCCTACAATCGTTCTGGCAGAGCTTTATGCCTGGGCTGAACGGAGTCCGTCCCCCTGTCTCCGGTTGGCGATCGAGGAGGATTTGATCGCGATCGTCGATGTCTTGAGTTTCGATCTGCAGTGTGCCCTTCAGTTCGGCAGATTACGGGCCGACAGCTTGAATCGCGGCACGAGCGTTCATGCTGTCGACCTGATGATCGCAGCCGTGGCTTTGACCCATGATCTGACTCTGGTGACGAACAACACTCGGCACTTTGCTTCCATACCGAAGCTGCGTCTGGAAGACTGGCTGGAGTAGCACTTCGTAAGAGGGCAAGCCCCGATGACCGCGTCCCCCGAACGCAATCTGAACCTTCCAAACATCATCACGTTTGCACGGCTGGTGTTGTCGCTCGTGTTGTTCGGGATGATGTCGGCTGGCGTGGGGTGGTTGTGGTCGGCAGCGATGTTCGTGGTTGCGGTGCTCACCGACATTCTGGACGGGTACATCGCCCGCAAATATCAGCTCATCACGCAACTCGGCCGGATCATGGACCCCTTCGCGGATAAGTTCATAACGGCCGGGGTCTTTGTCTTTCTACTCCCCTACCCGGAATCGGGAGTGTCCGCCTGGATGGTCATTGCCGTTCTCGGTCGGGAGATGCTGGTTACCAGTCTGCGAGGGTTCCTGGAACAGCGCGGGGCAGATTTCTCCGCTTCAGCGATCGGCAAACTCAAAATGTTCCTGCAATGCGTAGCCCTCACGGTCGCGCTAGTGATGATGGATCCCCGCCTGCAGCCCGTTACGCTGGTCCCCGTGGCATTGACGCTGGTCCGCGATATCATCCTCTGGTCCATGGTCGCGGTGACATTGTGGAGCGGCTGGGTCTACATCTTGCGGGCAGCCGTGATCCTGAAGAGACTGGAACAGCCTGCTGAGTGAGTCGTCCCTCTGTCCGATGTGAACGTCCCGATGCCGACCGAACCACAACCGTCACCTCCTGTGCGTTCCGAGCAGCCCGCTGCGCCAGCGGATTCGGTTGAGTCACTGAACGAGTTGTCGGCATGTCCGGTGTGTGGCGGGCATCTCGTCGAGATTCGTCAGAAATGGGTCTGCGAACGCTGCCACACCATCTGTCAGACGTGTTGCGAAGGGGGCCGCGGATAACGCCGATGACGGCGTTACCTGTCGAGTGAGCCATGGAACTGCGGACGTTCGCTGAACGGATTCTGACCACGCCCGTCCTCGCGGTGAAACTCGAGCGCATCCGCGAATCGTTCACCGATCAACAGCCGGGTGAACCGTACCGCGTTGAACGCCCGGCGCGTCCGGATACACTGCAGTTCGCACCCCGGCGGACGGCTCCACCGATGCCTCCGTTTACTTCGTTTGGCGATCCGCACAAACGGGGGGTGGCCCATCACATCATGGCCAATCATGAATTGCAGGCCCTGGAAGTGATGGCCGCCACGTTGCTCGCCTATCCCACGGCCCCTAGTGATTTCCGCTTGGGAATGGCCCGCATCATGGAGGA
Organism: Planctomycetaceae bacterium; assembly: GCA_044229335.1. Lineage (GTDB taxonomy): Bacteria > Planctomycetota > Planctomycetia > Planctomycetales > Planctomycetaceae > DSVQ01. Next base: position 45,370 of record JBGATC010000007.1, read on the forward strand.
CGAACAGCGGCATACAACCATGCACGCCGAGCGTTGTGCCTCCCTGGGTGTCCCCTTTGGCAGTCTGCCGGTCAACTCGTACATCTGGCAGAAAGCCGCAGATTTTCGCGACGTGCTTGATTATCTGGCCGGTCTCCCGCTGACCTTTGAGGGCTGCAATCTCGATCACACCCTGGAATTCGAAGCCGCTTTCCTCGCGGTGAATGATCCGAAAAGTGCCGCGATGATGCGGCGGATTCACGAAGACGAAATCGAACATGTCGCCTTCGGATTCCACTGGCTCCGCCAACTCAAACCGGCAGACCAGAGTGAATGGGAAGCATACCAGCAGCATCTCCACTGGCCGCTGCGGGCGGAAAAATCGGTTGGCGACGAATATCACCGCGCCCCTCGTGAAGCGGCCGGGCTCACTCCCGCGTTCCTGAATTCGCTGGAAGCGAAGATCCGCGAGACACCGTCACATCCGTAAGATCAGTCCGCGGGGTGTCAGGATCACATCCCGGAGAACGACTCGAATCGATGAGAGAAGCGTGACGAAGTTGATCCATCCGTGAAATTGAGACCGAAGTATGAACCGAGGTGGTCGAGCGTACGTTCAGGTACAATGACATTGGTTTCTCATCATCTGATCTGGAGTGGTCCGTGCAACCTCAACGAAATCGCGGGGCGTTCACGCTGATTGAACTCCTGGTTGTGATCACAATCATTGCGATCCTGATTGCCCTGTTGCTGCCTGCCGTGCAGCAGGCACGAGAGTCTGCCCGTCGGTTACAGTGCAAGAACAATCTCAAGCAGATGGGACTGGCTCTGCATGCGTACCATGACAACTACAACGTCTTTCCTGCGGGCGGAACATTGTCGAGTCTGGCCCCATCCAATCTCTCGGCCTGGGCCTGGTCGGTCATGATCCTGCCTCAACTGGATCAGGCAGCGTTGTTTCAACAGCTTGCACCCAACACCCCCGACAACTTTATGGCTGCCCTGGGGAATTCGACGAAACTAGGGTTACTTCGGATCAACCTTCCTGTGTTTCTATGTCCGTCTGACGCTGGTGGAGGCGGAACGAATCTGGAGCGTGTGCTGGATCCCTCGGGAGTCAACGTTACGATCGCTCGATCGAATTATCTCGGTTCGCATGGGGTCTCCAGATTTTCACCGGGAGACGGTCTGTTTGATCTCAACGCGTGCCGTGGATTGCGGCACGTGACCGATGGGACGAGTGCGACCTTTCTCGCAGGTGAACGTGTGACGGGGGATCTCGCGAAGACGGGAATGCATCGGTCTTCCGTGTGGGGAGGTCTCATGAGCACCACCAGCACATGTGCAGCAACCGATACCGGGCCATTCATGGTCCTGGGCAACGCTTCCTATCAGATGCAGACCGGTCGATTTCTTGAGCCTGGATTCTCTCTGAATTGCCCGGTAGTGACCTACAGCAGCCAACATGTCGGAGGGGCACATTTCCTGTATTGCGATGGCTCGGTGCGTTTGGTGAGCGAGAACGTCTTGACAAGTGTCGGATCGCCGGCGACCGACACGAGTCTTTGGGGTGTTTACCAGAAACTGGCACGGAAAGACGATGGTCAAGTGATCGGCGACTATTGAAGGGTGAGGTCTACCCTCAGTTTCAATGTCCGTTTGGCAGGTATGAAGATCCTGCGCCGAGAATGACCGTCAGCCCTTCTCTTTGAGTCACCACTCGCGTCGGATGACCTCTGGAGTACAGTTCGGGCAATCTGCCTTCGTGGCTGTTCTTCAGTAGGAACGGATCGAGAACGGTCTGAGGAAGTGCCTTCTCAAGTCTCAGCGGAGACGACTGATCCTCCGGCTGCGCGCTTTTCCTCTTGCGGAACATGCGGTAACCTATTGTAAACCTGCGGGATACTGCCTCCCTCATTGAGACACCATCTGGCCCACGAAGGACGAGACGCAATGACTCCGGACGACATTCTGCTGGATGCGGAAGAACGCATGGAAAAGGCGGCGAATGTCGTCCACGATCAGTACCAGGGCTTACGCACCGGTCGGGCCAATGCGGGTCTCGTCGATTCCATCCGGGTCGATTACTACGGTTCGCCGACGCCGCTCAAGCAGATCGCGGCGATCAGCGTCCCCGAACCGCAGCAGATTCTGATCCGCCCCTTCGATGCGGGCACGCTCGGGGACATCTCGAAGGCGATCCAGTCGAGTGACGTCGGCCTCGCGCCGAATTCCGATGGACGGGTGATTCGTCTCAATGTTCCCCCGCTGTCGACGGAACGCCGCAAGCAACTGGTGACCCGCGTGAAAGACCTGGCGGAAGACGCCCGCGTCTCGATCCGCAACATTCGCCGCGATGCGAACAAGCACGCGGACCAGTTGCTGAAAGACAAGCTTCTCAGCGAAGACCTCCACGAAGGTCTGAAAAACGACATCCAGGAACTGACCAAGCAATACGAGGGCCGCGTAAATTCCCTGGCGGAAGCGAAGGAAAAAGACGTGATGGAACAGTAACTCCCGCTGTACGGTAGAGTTTGCCTGATCGGTGCGTGGTGTTCTCCCTGCAGAGTCGTGATCGGTTTTTCCGGGTTGTGCGTTGATTGTCGACGAGTCGACGATCCCGGTCAGCCGAATATTCCCTGTGAGAACCGCATTCCCAGGAGGGTGATTGCGCTGCGAGCATGGAAGCTGCCCCGCATGGTCAGGGAGGCTTTCCGATGCGCCGAGTTCATCCACTCACCTGGCTACTGATGAGTGTCCTGGCAATTGGATTGCCCGCCTGTCGCCAATTGGGCACTCGCAGTGGGGCATCCCCTACGCCGATGTTTTCCCCCGCTCCGAATTACAGTCCAGCCCCTGCTGCGGAAGGACCGCTGCCTCCACCGCCAATGGCTGGCTTCTCCAAGCCTAAAGCGGGCCAGCCGGACGTGAAGGCCAGTGTGGTGGGCACCGAACCCCGTCGCGGCTGGTGGAGCCGACTCTGGCCCGGTGGTCCTGGTGAGAAATCGGCGGACGTGACAGAAATGTCGCCTGTGTCTTCTGAGACCGAAGTCGAGTTAAACGAATCAGAAGACCTGTCGCTCCCTGACGTGCCGATGGAGTCGACCCGCGTCGAGTTACCGCAGTGGCAGCAACTCTCGGCGACTGAAGAGGTCGAAACGCCGGTTCCTCCGCCGCAGGATGCGGAAGACTTTTTCCCGCTGGATCGGGTTGCTGGTCCGCTGAACGGGGCCGCCCAGACCCGGAACGAGGTGGTGGTTGAAATCGACCTCTCGACGTTTCTCGCGGAACTCGATTTCCACGAAATCGAACCCGCCCCTCCCGTGGCTGCTCCGATTGTGACCGGTCCTGTTGCTGACCGGTCGCGTGTGCCTGTTCAATCGCAATGGCAACTCACCGGGGGACCGGATGCCTTTCCGAACCAGGGCGTTGATCATGGCATTCGGATCGAACCGGGGCCGATCGGTGCTCCCCTGCCTATGGAATCGAGCCGACCGAAACTGCTCCCGTGGCGGGCGTCGCCGGTCTGGGCAGGACAAAACCCGGGTTGGGATAGGCGCGAGATTCGCTAGAATCTGTCGCAAAAGGCGTCCCGCTCAGGACGCGATTGTGAGATGGCCCGAACGGAGTCTGGGGCGTGCCTACGATGTTGTTGCCCAAAAATCGCGATCGCTGGACGACGCGCTGGATTGCATTGTCTCTCTGGACGGTGCTGCTGCTCGTCGCCTGGTCGACGACCGGTGCCCGCGCTCAGGTGGCTCCCTCGTCGGAATCAGCTGCTGCTGAACCGGCTGCTGTCGAGAAGCCAGCACCGGTGAAGAAGGGGATCCCGCGCGAGCCGATCGAAGTTCTCTTCGCGCTGGGGCCGTTCCTGTATCCGCTGGGAATCTGCTCGGTGATTGTCGTCTGGTTCTCGATCGAGCGGCTCGTCGTGCTCCGCCGCGGACGAGTCATTCCGCGCCCGTTCGTGAAGCGATTCTTTGAGCACATCGAACAGGGGAAGGTCGACGCCAAAGGGGCGCTGAAACTCTGCGAAGAGAACAACAGCCCGATCGCGATGATTTTCGCCCATGGCTTGCGCAAGTGGGGCAAGCCGAGCGTGGAAGTCGAACAAGCGATTATCGATGGCGGCGAACGTCAACTTAGTCAGCTACGCAAACACCTGCGGGTGTTAAACGGAGCGTCGACGGTGGCCCCACTGCTCGGGCTGTTGGGGACGGTCGTGGGGATGATCGACTCGTTCAACACGATCGCTCAGAAGGCGGCTTCCGGCAGTACCGACGAACTCGCAGCCGGGATCGGGCTGGCGCTGTTAACGACCGCGGTCGGACTGATGATCGCGATTCCTGCGCTCATCATGTACATGTACCTGTCGGGCCGCGTCGATGCGCTGGTCATCGAGATGGACGGTTACGGGCAGGATCTTGTTGACCAGATCTCGGCTGAGTCACTCGCTGAACAGGCCCGGACCGGTCGCACACCGTTAGCGCCGCCTGCGAAGAAATAAAGTCCCCACCCCCGGCAAGGGGTGGGCGTCTGCGGAAAATTGGCGTTATTTCTTGACGGGTTTGGGCTGGCAGTATTTCAGGGCGATGAGCGCATAAGCGGTGGCCATGTGCGGGTCACCTTCCATCCAGCGGGCGTTGGTGTTCACCCAGCCGCCGTTCGACTGCTGCTGGCTGATGATGTGCTCGGCCAGTTCTTTCCGCCAGTCGTGCTGTTTTCCCTGAGCATCGACCAGGTAGTCCGCATCGAGCGTTGCCAGGGCTTTCCCGAACATCTGGTAATAGTAGTAGACCCCCTGCTGACCCATCCCCGGGTTTTCCGTAACGCTGTAGAACTTCTTGATCCATTCGAGCGCCGCCTGCACGCGCTGATCTTCCGGCGTGAGACCGGCGAAGACCATGCTCTTGAGACCGGCATAGGTCATGCTGCCGTACGAACGCAGTCCCCCATCCGGATTGTTTCCGGCTTGGGAACTCCCCCCGGCTGCCGGCGTGTAATAGAAGCCCCCGTCGTTCACCTTGGCGGCGAACGGGGTCGTGTTGTGTTCCGTTTCGAGATTCTGACAGCGTGACAGGAAGACCAGCGCCTTCTGCACAGCGGGGTCGTCCTTCTTCGCACCAGTCGCCTGCAGCGCTTCGAGGAAAAAGACCGTGTTCGAGAGATCGGGGCGATCGCCCGTGCGACCGTAACCGGCACCACCGAACTTCGGATCGGCCTTTTCCGCCTTCTCGGTTTCATCCCACTGCAGACCACGCAGGTAGGCATCGGCCTTCTTCAACAGCGGATCATAATTGCCTTGCGTGTTCGCTGCCGCGAAGACCATCACCGAGATCGCAGTTTCATAATTCGCGTGATGACTCTTCGGGAAGTAGATGCCGCCATCGGGTTGAGCGAAGCTTTCCAGGTGCTTGAGAGTTTTCACCACGGCAGGATCGTCAGCGGGAACTCCGGCGGACAACAGCCCAAAGGCAACGAGGCCGGTCACCCCGGGAGCTTCGGAAGACGTCCAGCTGCCGTCGGCACTCTGTGCGGTTTTGAGAAACGCAGCCCCCTGGGCACGGGAGGCTTCCAGGGCTTTGAGATCCGGACCGACGGTCTCAGCCGCGGAGAGTGCGGTCGCGAACAAGCCGAGGGCGACACTCATCATCGTTGTCATTGCACGTGGCATCACAAGGGCCTTGATCTGAAAGCCGAACGGAGAATCACTGACAGACGACTCTATTCTAAGCAAACCGAGTGCCTGCAACAGCTGATTCGCGAGAATTCGAGATTGCGGCGGACTCCGGGCGCTGACGCTTCCGGCTCGGGTGGGGACGCTGGCGAAGAATTCGTCGCGGCGGGGAAGTTCTCGCCGTGCGGGTCAGGGTTTTTCGGTGGGGTCGCAGGTGCATTCCCATTTGCCACAACCGGGACAGCCCGTGCCGTATTTCAACCGGATGGCGTAGTCGAGATCGATCTGGGCGACGTTGGCGATCGTCGCCAGCCACGCAAGGACATCTGCGAATTCTTTCGCGAGATCGTCTTTCGGTGAACCATCACGCAAAGCCGTGGCGAGTTCACCGACCTCCTGCATCAGCCACATGAAGGTCCCTTCGACACCGCGTGCGGCATCTTTTGTTCCGTACATCCGCTCGATCAGGTTCTGCAGATCACGCAACGTCAACGGCGTCGGCTCAGACATTCCAGGCATTCATCTTGTAGGGTGGGCTTCGCCCACCGCGAGTCACAGGCGATGACCGTCATCACAGATCAGGTTTCGAAAGTTGTCAGGTGGGAGCCTGACCTACGGGAGTTTCCAGCGTTTCACGAGATCCTTGACCCCCGCGTGCTCCGGATGCTTGGTGCGGATCTCCCCAAGCAGTTTGCGGGCTTCGTCGTTCTTTCCCGCCTGATCGAGCAATTCAGCTTCTTCCACTTCGCGATCGGGTTGATTCGGCTGCAATTGGCGGGCGACTGCATATTCGGCGATGGCAGTGTCTCGCTGGCCGGTCTTGGCAAGCCCTCGGGCCAGCAGCCAGTGTGTTTCGGCATCGAGTACGTCGACCTGTAGCGCTTGTTTAGCGAACCGCACCGTCCGGGCGGCATCGCCGTTCTTCCAGCCGATCTGGGCAAGCAGCTTGCGTGTGTTGGGATCATCGGCCACGAGGGACGCCAGCTTTTCTGCAGCGGTCACGATGGCCGCTTCGTCTTTGGTGATCTGGGCCGCCTGCAGGCTCCCCTCCCACCACCGCGGATCGCCGGGGTCGGCTTGTCGAGCCGCCGTGAAGGTCGCCAAGGCGGCGGCCCCATCGTCCTGCTTGAGTTGGGCCAGCGCGAGCAATTCCGTCACCTGCGGTTGCGGAGCATCGGCCTGCCAGATTTTCGTCAGCGTCTCTTCGACAGTGCTCCACGCTTTCTTCTGTTGATGGACCCGGGCGGTGACCAACGTCGCCCGCAGATGCTCGGGCGATCCCTTGAGGACTTTCGCTGCCAGTTGCAGGGCCTCGTCGGTCTTCCCCTGTCGCAGTTGCCATTCCGCAAACGCCGCCGCGGCATCGGGATCGTCTGGCTTCGCCTCATACGTTTTCCGGACGGTTGCCGGATCGACGTCATCCAGACCTTTCAGCCGCTTGATGCGGGCCACACGCTCTTCCAGGAACTTGAGATACCCCGCTTCCAGATCGGCCTTGTTGACTGCGAACGCTTCCTGCACGGCGGTCTCGGTCGAGCGGGTATGACGATACGCTTCAAGCAACTTTGCCAGCGCCTTGTCACCGAATCGCTCCTCGAAGTAATCCGAATAGAGCACGCTCTGACAGTACGCGAAGTTCCAGTCGTCGCGCGATTCCGCCCGCTGGAAGCCCAGGTGCAGATTGTCGAGATTCCGCAGGTTCTTCGTCGCGAACCGCTCGGTCAGCAGACGGTCCCAGTCCCGCGGGAACGGGAAGCCTTCCGACCGGGTGGCGAGCGCTTCGGTGTACCAGTGCGGAATGTTGAAGTCGGTCTCCTGCAGCGTGACGACATGGATGAACTCGTGCTGCAGAACCCGGGCCCAGTTGAAGGGCTCTTCGGTCGCGGAGGGCGACGTCATCGCGATCATCATGCCGGTCGAAGCCCCGATCGTCTGAATCCAGGGGAGACCAATCATGCGGGCGCTGAACCACTGATGGCCGCCGAGACCGTTCGCCTTGTTGTAGATTTCGATCTGCGTCCGCTGCGGCGGCTCATAACCGTAACGCTCGGTGATGACGGGATAGATCTCTTCGAGATACTCGGCCATGTAACGCGCGAGGACGCCATCGAGCTGGGCATCGGCGCGGATGACGAAGTGCGGCGTGGTCGTCGTTGCATAGCCATCGAGGACGCGAATCACCTTGCGGAGATTACTGACTCGAACGTGGAACGGGTCGGCCTTGAAGGCGGCATCAAGGAGTTTCTTCGCTTCTTCAACACGCCCGGTCTGGAAGTAGAGGCGGCCGAGTTCCGTCTTCGGAGCCGAGAGCTGGGGCATCACCTCGACGGCTTTGAGATAGCACTTTTCGGCCAGGGCAAATTTCCGTTGCGTTTCGAACAGGCGACCGAGTTCATACAGAAAAACGCCGGGCTTCGGGTTGGTGCGGAACAACGCGGCCAGTCGGGCATCGATCGTCTCTGCGGTCCCCGGTGGAGGAGCAGGTTGGCCTGCGAGTGCGAACAGTGCATCCAGATCAGCAGCCGTGGGTTCATGACCTTGCAACGCGGGCAGAAAGGCATGCAGCGCCAGTGTCTGTTGACGGAGCGGGTTGGCCTCGACCGCCAGTTTCAGTCGTTCGGCGGCCGTTTTCAGATCCCCTTGCAGGGCCGCTGACTGGGCTTGCAACCGCAAGACATCGGGATGTCCCGACAGATCTTCCGCGGCTTCTGTTAGAAGTTTGTCCGCCTGGGCATAACCGAGGTCATGCAGGGCAGACTCAGCCAGCGTGACGATCACTTCGACCGCGCGGGGATTGATCGCGAGGGCTTTCTTCAACTCGGGAAGACCGTCGGCTTCGTTGTACTTTTCGAGCAGCAACGCTCCGCCAACGGCGTGGGCTTCCCAATTGTCCGCATCGTCCTTCAACGCATCCACACACAAGGTGTTCACGGTGAAGTCGAAAATCTGCGTGACGTTCTGCCAGCGGGCATATTGAGCGGCTCCGCGGGCGACGAGGACCAGCGTTTCGGCGTCGGTCGGCTGCGCACGATTGTAGTACCGCACGAACCAGCGAAAGCCATCGGTCGCGGCTTTCAGATCACCCCGCTCCGCCAACAGGTGGGCTTGAATGAAATGCGCGAGCGGTTCATCGACATTGGCCTTCAGGGCCGCTTTGACTGCTGCATCCGCAGCGGGATACCGGCCGCGCTCAAACAGTTGTCGAGCCTGTTCGGCATACAGCCCGGCGGGAACGTCTTCCAACTGGCATGCTGCTTCCAGGACTTTTGCCGCTTCGTCCCGGCGACCGAGGTCCCATAACGTTTGCGACCAGGCCAGCTGCAGATCGAAATCGTCCGTCGATTTCTGCGCCAGCGGTTCGAGGAGTTCTGCTGCCTCTTCGTAGCGCCCGTGTTGCCGATGAGTGATCGCGGTCTCCAGCGGAGTCGCCCCGCAGAGGCACCAGATCAGGCAAGAGGCCAGCATGCTTCATCTCCCGCAGTGCGATCAAACCGGCGTATCCTTTAGTTGTACCGCAACCAGACACCGGAAATCACCCCGACGAGTGCGATCGTCACCGTTGAATTGCAGCGCGGTCCAGCGATTGGGACGCGAGCTCCCTCGCTGTGTCTAGCCTTTGACCGTCAGGCCGGATGACCCGCCCGGGCTGTGAGACCAAGGCCACGGATTGAGCGTCCGCAGAGACCCGACGGCTTGCGCAGTACCGCTCACAGACGATGCCAGAGTGTGACCGCAATCAGATGCGGTCAGATGCTGTCGGAGCGCATCGGCACGAAATCGTCTGCGGTGACCTGGTAAGGGACCAGCGGCCCCGAATCGAGATAATCCGAAGCCGTCTTAGTGATGTTGCGACCACGGGGGCCATCGCTATCGTCATCACCATCGGGAATGGCAACCGGGTATTCCATGCTCGGCGGGGCCGTCGTTCGCTGAGCGGGACCACGGCCGGCCGTCGCCAGTTGCGGCTCTTTCTGCAGTCGGAAACGGACATCGCCGATGGAGACTTCATCCCCCAGCGAGATGCACGTCACCCGGGAGACCCGTTGCCCATTGACCGAGACACCATTCGTGCTGCCCAAATCTCGGATCATCACCGCGTTGTTCACAACAGCAATGGCACAGTGGTGGCGGGATACCTTCCGACTGGAAGTGAGGGCGACATCGCAATCGGCTTGTCGGCCGATCAGCAGAATCGCCTTCTCCAGCGGGATCACGCAGCCAGACTGATCGAGTGGGACGAGAAAAGCGGCCATGAGGGAAACCCCCGAGATGTGTCGCGGTCTCTCCTGACTATACACACCCGGTCAACCCCTGAGAATCATGGAATTGAGCTGGGTGGGAATTTCATGGGAACTACATAGTCGTTCCGCAGGAATTTCGCGAGGCCTATTCTTCCCTTCGGTTACCGTGATTGTGAACCGTAGAAAGAATCCGCGCTCCCCTGCAGATTTTTAGGTGTCAGTCAAGAGGCACACTGGACGGGCGGGAAGTCGACGTGTGCACCGCGGCGACTCCCTCACCACAGCCGAAATGGGACGCGGTTCGGCTACTCCGTCATTTCCTGCCCAAACAACCGCATCTGCTGATCGGCGGGGGGGGCCTGGAACTCCTTGAACAGGAGGCTCGGCTGGATATCGTGGTTGTGCTGATATTTCCCCTGGCGATACTCCGTGACCGCTCCCTGCAGCGTGTGGTAGAAAATCTGGCAGATCGGGACCCCCGGATAAATCCGGACCGGATGGACCGCGAACATCTCCAGCGTCCAGTAGCCGCAGAAACCGACATCGCCGAACCCGGCTGTGACATGGACGAACAATCCGAGTCGCCCGATGGACGACCGACCTTCGAGCATCGGAACCAGGTTGTGCGTTTCCGTCCGCTCGATGGTCCGCGCCAGATAGAGTTGCCGGGGCTGCAGGACGAACCCTTCGGGCGGAATCACGTACCGTCGATAGCGGTTCGGTCGCTGCATATCGAGCACGATCTCTTCGTAAACGAGGAGTTCGTCATGCAGCCGGAGGTTGTAACTGTTGGGGTTCAACTGTCGTTCATCGAACGGATCGATGACGATGTTCTGGCCGAGTTGAGCCTTGATCTCGCTACCGGTGAGAATCATGAGCAATGGACCCTCGCGGTCACCGAGCGCCAGCCACGACCGGCCGGGTGGGGCCAAAGTAAGGTCATCCTGCGCGGGATGCAACCGACACGCGGTCAGCACGCCGAATTGCCCCCCCGGTTCGGGTCGGCTACAGTACCCCCGGCCAGCACGGATCATTGGGATGGACCCCGATGACAAGGCGGGACATCAGCAGGGATCGGGCATGCACTGGATTCGATGGATCTTCTCCGGAATCACACTCTGCGGAATCACCACCGTCTCGGCCCAGGAACCGCTCCCCGTCCGTGTTCCCGAAGGATTCGAGGTCGTCGAATTCGCGGACGACACCCTCGCCCACGATATCTTCTCGCTCACGATCGACAGCCTCGGGCGACTCGTCGTCTCCGGTCCAGGATATGTCCGCATTCTGGTCGATCGGGATGATGACGGGCGGGCCGATATCGCAATCCCCTTCGCCAACGGTCCGAAATCGGGCGCACAGGGGATGTTCTTCCACGGTCGCACACTGCTCTGTGTGGGCGATGCGGGACTCCTGCGATTTCGTGATCAGGATGGCGACGACAAGGCCGATGGCCCCGCTGATACCCTGCTCAAACTGCAAACAGGGGGAGAACACGATGCCCACTCGATTCAGCATGGTCCCGACGGCTGGTGGTATCTGATCGCTGGAAACAGCTCGAAAATCAGCAGTGCCTATGCCTCACTGCCGACGTCCCCTGTAAAGCGGCCGCGGGCCGGGGCCGTCTTACGCTTTCTCCCCGATCTCTCTGCCGGAGAAATCGTGGCCGATGGGATCCGCAATGCGTACGACTTCGCGTTTCATCGGCAGGGTGACATTTTTACCTACGACAGTGACGATGAACGCGATGTCTCGATGCCCTGGTATCGCCCGACGCGAGTCTTCGATGTCGTGCCCGGTTCCGATCTCGGCTGGGTCAGCCGCAGTTGGAAGCGACCGAATTCTTCGTTCGATATGCCGCCGGTGCTGGGAAGTTTCGGCCGCGGATCACCGACGGGGCTGGTGAGCTATCAACACCGGCAGTTCCCGGCAAAGTATCAGGATGCGGTCTTCGCTCTCGATTGGACATACGGTCGTGTCCTCTGCTTGAAGCTCTCTCCGTCGGGGGCGACCTGGCATGCCGAACCGGAAGTCTTCATGTCGGGACAAGGGAGCCACGGGTTCGCTCCGACCGATCTGGAAGTCGGCCCGGATGGATCGTTGTACGTGTGCGTAGGCGGTCGGGGCACACGGGGCGGGGTCTACCGCATTCGCGCGAAGAACACGCCGCGGGTCCTCTCAGAGATCGCCACCGCCGACGATTGCGTCGCCGCTCTGCAGCCTCTCAGCAGTTGGTCGCGCGCCCGCTGGGTTCCGATCGCCAAAAAACTCGGTGCCGCTCCGTACATCGCGATTGCTGAGGATGAGGCACGGAACGATCCGGAGCGGATTCGAGCCATCGAAATCGTGACGGAGTTGTTTGGAGGACTCGATGCACCGCTCGCGCTGCGGTTACTGAAGAGTTCCTCACCATTGGTCCGGGCACAAACGATGTGGTCCTGTGGTCGGACGTCCGAGAAGCTGACACCCGATCTACTTTCTGCAGCGTTGCGTGATCGTCATGCCCGGGTTGCCCGAGCCTCGTTGGAAGCCGCACAAACCTGGAATGCCTCGAGTCCCTGGGACCCAGTGATCCTCGGGATTGTGGAACAGGCGGGGAGTGATGACCGCGTCGTGCGTCAACTGGTCGCATCACTGATCCCTCGGATGCCCGCAGCGACCGCCCAGGCCGGATGGAAACTGGCGACCGCAGCCGGTCCGCGCAATCAGGTGACGTACGCTGCGGGATGGCTTGCGCACCCGCAAGCCGTGCTCGCCACTTTGCAACCGGAACTGCAGACGCTCGCCGTCAGTGTGCTCAAGGAACCGGGACCTCCAGACCTCAAGCTCGATGCCCTGCGGCTGCTGCAATGGCTGCTGGGTGACCTCGGTCCCTCGGAGAAGCATCCGCCAGCCTTCGATGGTTACAGCGCCCGCATTCCGGTCGAAGATCTTGATCGCGACTGGGACACTGTCCGCAGCGAACTCGCCGAGTTGTATCCGCTTGGTCTGCCCCTGCTCGATGAAGAACTGAGCCGGGTGCTGGCGATGCTCGCGCCGGTCAACCAGAAGCTGCTGGAGAAAGTCCTCGCGAATCTCACCGATGATTCCGACCCGATTGCCGATCTGCACACGCTGCTCGTCGCGGCGAAGTTGCCCGTCACCCGTACCACCACGCAACGGATGCAGATTGCGACCGCACTGGTGCGTCTTGATGAAAAAATCACGCAGCGGAAGCTCCCTCAGGACAACGCCTGGAACGATCGCTTCCGCGACCTCTACACACGGTTGGCGGAACTCGATGAATTTCTGGCACCGATCATGGTCGATGTGCCGGGCTTCGGTCGAGCCGGGCATGTTCTGTTCATGAGCCAGATGCCGCCGCAACGGGTGGGCGATGCCATTGCTGCCTTCGCAACACAAGCGGCAGCGGAAAACTATGTCTGGACGAACGATGTCGTCTTCCTGATCGGTGCCTCACCCGACCCGGCTCATCGGGCACTCCTCAAGCAGCAGTATGAACGGTTCGCTGTCCGTGGGGCCGTGCTGATGACGCTCGCGGAGATGCCCGAAGCGGTCGACCGTCCCTGGTTCCGGGCCGGTCTGGAATCATCACAGGCCGAAGTCCTCGCGGGATGTCTGGGCGCTCTCGAAACGCTGCCTGCCGATGACGGACCAGACGAACAGATGGCGTTGCTCAAAGCACTGCGGCGATTGGGACAGGACGAGCGAGAATTCGCGGCCCGCGATCGCGTCGTCGCGCTCCTCGAGCGGAACACCGGCCACAAAGTCCCCTACGTGAGCGGTCCCGAAGGTCGCAAGCCGCAACGCGACGCGGTCGCTGCGTGGACGACACATCTGCAGGAACGGTGGCCGAAAGAATTCGCGACCGGTCTCGGTTCCGGCGATGACCTTGCCGGTCTCGCCGATCTGCTGGCGAAAGTCGATTGGGAACAGGGAGACCGCGTGCGTGGCAAAGCCTATTACGAGAAGCGGGCATGTGGTCAATGCCATGGCGGACGCTCAGCCCTCGGTCCCGATCTGACCGGAGCCGCTGAGCGGTTCTCACGATCTGATCTTTTCACCGCGATCGTCGCCCCCAGTCGCGATGTCTCCGCCCGGTATCAAACGACGCTCATCGAAACGGAAGCCGGCAAGGCTTATGCCGGGATGATCGTTTACGAATCGGTCGATGGCTTGTTGTTACGGAATGCCACGCTGCAGACGTTCCGCATCGAAGCGGTCGACATCGCAGATCGCAAGCTGTCGCCGGTCTCGTTGATGCCGAATGGCCTGATGAAGGATGCCACACCTCAAGACTACGCTGACTTGTTCGCTTATCTGCGGACGCTCGGCACGGCGGCGGCTCCATGAAGCGGCGGGCCAAGGTCGAGCCGGTCCCCAAACCGCCACGGAAACGGCCACCCGCGTGCAACAGCCTCGACGGCAAACGCTGGCTGCAGAATTCGCTCAGCGTTTGGGGCGACCTGCGCAAATCGGCTGTCGAACAGCGACTGAAACATCCCGCGCAATATCCGGTCAGCCTCGTCGAACGGTTGATCGAATCGTTCCTGCAGGCCGAGCACCCCGCCACGATTCTGGATCCGTTTTGTGGATCGGGGACAACGCTCATCGCGGCTCAACGTCGTGGGATGCAGGGGATCGGTCTGGAGCTTTCGCCGGAGTATGTCGCGCTCGCCGAACAACGCTTCGCAGCCGAAGCGATCGAGTTCCCTGCAAGCCCGGCACCCCGCTTACATCAGGGAACGGCGCTGGAACTCGCCCGGTTTGTCCCGGCTGGAACGGTCGACCTGTGTGTCACGTCGCCACCCTACTGGAACATTCTGGGACAGAAACGAACGGCCGATGCCAAGACGATCCGGCATTACGGCAATCTCCCCGGTGACCTGGGCACAATCGCTCGTTACGAAGACTATCTTGCGGCACTGGGTGAAGTCTTCACGCATGTCTTCACCGCGTTGAAGCCCGGAGCTCACTGCTGTTTCGTCGTGATGGACTTACGCAAGAAGGACCAGTTCTATCCCTTGCACAGCGACCTCGCGCGCACGCTGGAAGGAGTTGGTTATCGTTTGGATGACCTCATCGTCTGGAACCGGCAGGCCGAGTACAACAACCTGCGGCCGCTCGGTTATCCCGCGGTCTTTCGCATTAACAAGGTCCACGAGTTCATCGTCCTCATGCAGAAGCCCGGCCGCTTGCCACGCATGTGACAGTGAAACCCAATCCCAGCCCGGAGCGCAAGCTCCGGCAGAGTGATTGTTCGCGGACAACGCTTGTGGTCAAAATCGATGCGTCGTTGTCAAAGTCATCCGCACAGAATCGCGATCGACAAGACGGGTGACCGATTCTGCTTGTCGTTCGATCAACGAACGCAGTGTCGTCCGGAGCTTGCGCTCCGGGCTAGGACGGTGTGGCATACTTGATCGGCGTTTTTCCTCCGAGCATTGAAATTCGCATCGCGCGCGCTACGCTGGGGTCTCCTCTCGAAAGGACAACCTGATGCATCGTTATTCCCTGATCCTCTGCCTGTTGTTCGCTGGTCCCCGATTGTTGTCAGCGGCGGAACCACCCGCGCGACCGAACATTCTCTGGATCAGCTGTGAGGACACGGGGTTGCAGCTGGGTTGTTATGGCGATCCCTACGCGATCACGCCGCATCTGAATGACTTAGCCCGCGAGTCGCTCAAGTTCACACGGTGCTTTGCCCATGCGGGGGTCTGTGCTCCCTCCCGCAGCGGCCTGATTACCGGGATGTATCCGTCAAGCATCGGGACGCAGCACATGCGCTGCAAAGGGGTCCCGCCGCTGGAAGTCCGTTGTTTCACGGAACGACTGCGGGCCAACGGCTATTACTGCACGAACCAGTCAAAAACCGACTATCAGTTCGATTCGCCATTCACCGCGTGGGATGCCAATGGCAACAATGCCGACTGGCGCGGCCGCGGCAAACAGCAGCCCTTCTTCAGCGTCATCAATTTCACCACCTCGCATGAGAGCCAGGTCCGGGATCCTTCTCCGGCGACGAAGAAGCTGGTGAACAGTCTGCCCAAAGCACAGCGGCATGATCCCGCAGCGGCGATCGTTCCCAAGTATTATCCCGACACGCCAGTCATTCGACGAGACCTCGCAAACTGCGCGGACAACGTCACTGCGATGGACCTGCAGGTGGGTGAAGTCCTGAAGCGTCTCGAAGCCGACGGATTGAGTGAGGACACGATCGTCTGGTTCTGGGGAGATCACGGTGCCGGTCTGCCCCGAAGTAAACGCTGGTTGTACGACTCGGGAACTCAGGTTCCGCTGTTGATCCGCGTCCCCAAGAAATGGCGGGCGTGGGCCGGGTTGGGTGAGCCGGGAAGTCGCGTGGATGATCTCGTGGCGTTTGTCGACTTCGCGCCGACGCTGTTGTCCCTCGCCGGGGTTCCAGTTCCGCCGGAACTCCAGGGACAGGCGTTTCTTGGTCCCGAGCGAGCAAAGACGCCCCGCCAATACGTCTACGGTGCACGGGACCGGATGGACGAAACTTACGATCTGATTCGCATGGTCCGGGACGGTCGATACCAGTATCTCCGCAACTTCCGGCCGGAGCTGACCTATGCCCAGGACATCTCCTATATGAATCAGATGCCGACGATGCAGGACTGGCGTCGGCTCGCGGCGGCCGGGCAATTGAGTGGTCCCCCGGCCCTCTTTTTCCGCCCGACCAAACCCCTGGAAGAACTCTACGACACCGCGACCGATCCAGATGAAGTCAACAACCTTGCTGAACTCCCGCAGCACCGCGAAACCCTGTTGCGGATGCGAGCCGAGTGTGATGCCTGGATGACGCGCATCCACGATGTCGGCCTCGTGCCCGAACCGATCCTGAACGATTTGCAACGACCGAATGGCCAGGTCGCGACGACGTTCCCCCCTTCGGTCATCGAAATTCCAGAAGGAAATGCCCGGCGCATCGTACTGCGACCGACCACACCGGGTTCGAGCCTCGCGTATCAAACGGGTGAAAAGGGTTGGCACGTCTATTCGGAACCGTTCCTGGAACAACCGGGGACGAAGATTCGAGCGAAAGCGATTCGCCTCGGTTACAAGGAATCGGAAGCCACCGTCTGGACTGTGGGACAACCGCCACCCCAATCGCAGGGGGCGAATCCGCCGCGAATTCCTGAGTGGAATCAGGCACTCCGCGACAGCGGCACGCTCACCCGACTTCTAGCGTTGCGACAGCTCGATTTCGATTCTCCTGATGCACGTCGCACTGCCTATCGAGCAGCGTTGACCGATGAGCAGCCCGCGATGCGCTGGTGGGCTGTCTGGGGACTCACTCAATCGGCAGTGGCTCTACCGTTTGCTGAAGCACAGCCGCTGTTGACTCAGCGGTTGGCGTCGGAAACCGATCCCGCGGTCCGTGTGCTACTCGCACGGGCGTTGGTTCTTGGTGGAGCCACCGAGCCCGCGTTGCAGACATTAGGCGAGATTCTGAAAACCGGTCGCCACGACAGTACACGTCTGGCGGCCATCACTGCCCTGCGTGATGCGGGTCGAGCCGCGCTCCCGTTACGAGAGGCGATCGAAGCGGCAAAGAAAGATGGTGAGTACACCGGCCGGATTGCCCAGAACATCTTGGGTGAATGGGGCAAAAAGGCTCCGTAGGGTGGAGTCGCCGGTAGCAGGAAGAGACCCAGCCATCGGAATGGCTGGGCGTCCGGGGCGCGGGATTATTCCACGCGGAAGTAGAGCGTTTTCAGGTATTCCGATTCGGGGCAGTTACTGGCGATTGGATGGTCGGCGGAGGCCCCGCCCCGGGCGAATAACTGTACCTTGCGATTGGCATCGTGCGAAGCGGCGAAGACCAGCCGCGTGAACTCTTCGGCCGACAGCATTCCCGAACAACTGCACGTCAGCAGAACGGCACCGGGAGCTGCTAACTGAAACGCCAGCCGGTTCAGATCGAAGTACTTCCGTTTGGCTTCGGCGGTCTCTTCACGGCTGCGAATCAGCTTCGGTGGATCGAGGACGATCGCTTCATACGTGCGTCCATTCCGCAGCATGTCGCGCAGATAAGCGAAGCCGTCGGCCTGAACCACCTGCAGCTTCACCTTGTTCAGCCGGGCATTCTCTCGAGCAGTGCCCGATGCGGCTTCATCGAGTTCGACGCCGGTTGCTTCCCGGGCTTCACCCAGCGCGAGCGCCTGAATTCCGAAGCCACCGGTATAACAGCAGACATCCAGAACCGAACGGCCGCGACTCAACTCGGCAAACTGGCGACGGTTGTCCCGCTGGTCGCAGAAGAATCCGGTCTTGTGGCCTCCCGTAAAGTCGATCCGGAACTTCGTGCCAAATTCCTGCACTGTGGTTTTCAGTGGGGCTTCTTCCGAACCGGTCGTTTCGGCCGAAAACCCCTCGTGCATGTCGGACTGCGGTGCACTGCGCAACACGACGTGCGGTGAATCACACAGAGGTGCCAGGATGTCCGCGAGGGCTTCCGCCCGTTGATACATCCCGACCGTATACGCTTCAATGACGAGGCAATCTCCAAGCCGATCGACCACCAGCCCGCTGAGTCCATCCCCTTCGGCGTGAATCACGCGGTAAGCATCGGTCACATTGTCCAGCCGCAACAGATCGCGCCGCAATGCGACCGCCGCCTGGCATCGCGCTTCCCACCACGCGCGATCCGGCGGCTCTCCACCATGTCGCAGGACCCGAACAGCAATCTCCGCATGGGGGTTGAACAGGCCCCACCCAAACGGTTCTGGGATGCCCGTCGTCAGCTTGACGATGTCTCCCGGTCCGGCGTGCTGGGGAAACTGCCCGAGTCGTTTCCGATAGAGATACGGATGCGGCGTGGGAGCGCGCACATCGATCACGGAGATCGCCCCGGACGAATCGAGTTCCAGCGGACGCTGCTGCAATAATTCCGCCAGCGGGCGTTTGGGGACGCGCGGGGCGGATCGCTTCGGAGGCGGTCCGTCGCGACGCATCGGCGGTCGGGAGGGTGGACGTTTCATGTCGGAGATCGTAGTCGGCTGGGTCGCTGCGGGACAAGCGGCGGCTGCGGGGATGAACCGCGAAGACGCAAGCATGAGCGGGAGGCCGACAGAAACGCTACGACCCGCAGGTTGTTGCGGGAGCGGGAATCAGGCCGAGTTCGTGGAGATTTCCGCGAGTGCCGACAGCACCCGGTCCACTTCTTCCAGCGTGTTGTAGTGCAAAAACCCGATGCGCAGTGTTCCGTGCGGCTCCAGTCCGGCGGCTTCGGTGAACGGCAGTCCGTAATGATTGCCACACCAGGCGAACAGTCCCCGTTCACCGAGCCGTTCAGCGAGTGTTCGTGGAGAGAGCGTGGCATGGGTCAGCGAGAACGTCGCCACCCTGTTCGAAGTCGATTTCGGTCCCCACAAGCGATACTCCGTCAGTTGGTCCAATCCCGCGAGAAACCGCGTGGCGAGTGCTGTTTCATGTCCCTGAATGGCGTTGAAGGCGGCATCAAGGGCTTCCGGCCGTGAGGCCGATGCGGCAGCACCGGCTTGGCGACCGACAGTTGCCAGGTAGTCGACCGCGGCCGTCACTCCCGCCAGGCTTTCGTGAGCCGCGGTGCCCGTCATCCACTTCCCCGGCAACTCGTTCGTACAGACCCGCAGCTTGTATGGCGTGAGCGATTCGAGCCACTTCCGTTTGCCGTACAGCAGGCCCACATGCGGTCCGAAGAACTTGTACGCCGAGCATGCCAGAAAATCGCAATCGAGCGCCGTGACATTGATGCGCAGATGCGGCGCGGCGTGAACGGCATCAATGAAGACTTGCGCACCGACGGCATGGGCAGCAGCAATCATCTGCGGGAGCGGATTGACTGTCCCCGTGACATTCGACGCGTAACCGATCGCCACAAGTTTCGTACGTTTACTCAACAGGTCGCCCAGTTGCTCGGCTCGTAGCTTGCCAGTCGCCACATCGACATCGATGTGCTTGACCATCGCCCCCGCATCACGGGCGGCAAGAACCCACGGCGTCACGTTTGCATCGTGATCGAGCCGGGTGACGATGATCTCGTCTCCCGGTTGCCAGGTCCGTGCCAACGCCCGGCTGAGCGCGAACGTCAGCGTCGTCATGTTCGCGCCGAAGACGCATGTCCCAGGATCGGTCGTTCCGAGAAAATCGGCGGCGGCCTGATGGGCCCCATCCACCACGGCATCACTCTCCCGTCCGACGGAAAAGACACCGCCACGGTTCGAGTTCGTTTCCAGCAGATAGCGACTCATTGCCTCCGCCACGCTGAGCGGTGTCTGACTCCCGGCGGGACCGTCGAAATAGGCGACGGGTTGCCCCTGCTCACGGCGACTGAGGGCGGGAAACCGGGCACGAATCGAATCGATCGGGAATGTCATCAACGGGCCTTCCAATGTTGAAGGCGGCAATTGTGCTCCACCGGACGCACGGAGACAACACACCCAACAGCGTGAATGAGCCGCATTCAAGTTGCCAAAGCGTTGAACCGCAGTCTGCGGTGCGATGCTCACCGAGAACAGCACGCAGGGCATGCCGACAGGGAAACGTCGTCCCACTGCGACGGGAGTCGATTTTCAACAAGACGCAGCCACCGCCGAAGCACGACTGACGGGCTTGCCGGGCGGTTACTGGCTGAAGGCGAGCAGTCGAGAGCGCGAACCATCAGCGATCGCCTGAACATCTTCCGGTCGGAGTCGCGATGAGTAGTACGTCAGCATCAGACAATCATCGATGGTGACCGCCGCCTGCGAGAAGGCCGCGATGACTTCGGCTCCCCCCGCAAACCAGCCGCAACCGGTGATCCGTAGTCCGGTGGATGTGGGGGACATGGAGAACCGGCCGAGGCTGTTCGCGGACAATGCGGACGGCATGGGCAACGTTTTGTTCTTTTTCGGCAGCACCAGCTGGGCCAGCGCCAAGAGTCGCAAGGGACCTTGCGCATCCAGGAATTCGCGGAGTTCCTGGGTGATCAACCGGGCCTCGCGAGCCACATCGCAATTTGATGTCACGGGGACGCCATACTCGCGCGCGGTGATCATCGAGCCGAGGCGGCGAGCTCCCGCTTCCGGAGCGAGATATCGACGAACATCGATCGGCACCATCAGCGTTGCCGTCGCTCCCACCTCGGGTAAACGCTCTGCCAGGGCCAGAGCGCCGGTCACACCAAGGACGGCCGTAAATGTCGTGCCTGCAGCCTTGCAGGCGGACATCAGCCGTTGGGTCTCATCAGGCTTCCACCGATGGACCACGCACAGCCCGGGACCTGTGTGCTGTCGCGGGAGCGGGCGCGATAGCTTCCTCAGCGGCCGCTGCGTTCTCACATACCGACTGATCATCTTCAGATAACGCCCCAGTGTCCCCCACTGGGCCTGCGGGAGAGGCGCATCCGACCAGGCCGTCTGTAAAGCCTCAGGTTGATCGAGCGCCTCGGTGAACTTACGGAGCAGGTACACCACCGCAGTGGCGTCGATGGCAGCATGATGCGCTGTCACCGCGACCTGGCACCACTCTCCGGACTCCGGCAACAACAAACGCCAGCGGATGAGCGGTCCTTCACCTGGCGGGAATGGCTCCTGCACCCACACGGGAAGTCGCTGCGTGACTTCTTCGCGATCGGAAACTGCGACAACCTCGGCGAACGTCCCGGGCTGCTTGGGGAAGATGAATTGATGGTGACCACGCCCGTCCACAACGATCGCCGCCCGCCCCTCGGGACACCCGGCCATCATTTCCGGAATCAGTCTTTGAAAATCGTTCGGTGCGATACGGCCTGCAAACTCGGCGAAAAAAGCGACATTCCCGATCACTCCATAGTCATCGTGCAACTGACTCATCAGTCGTTCAATCGCGGTCAATGGTCGCCAGACAGAGTCTGTGCTGGTGTGCATCAGTGATCCTCATGACAACCGGAGTGACCGATCGTAAACGGTGCGCGTTCAGCGTGATGGAACCACGCGATTCGTGTTCAAGACAAGCCGAGAAGCAACAATCGCGACAGGATTCGATCAAGACCGGCAGGTTCTGCGACCTGCTCTAAAGAACGGCGCAAACTGGGGTGACTTTATAGATCCTGACGGTTTTACGCAAAGTCATGATCAATCCGATTGTTCCAGCCAGGACACGGGCTTTGCCCCTCCAATTGGCCCTCTACAGGTGACGATTTTCAGAGGGTGCGATTGTATCGACTGGCAGTCCGTGCGGTACCTCCGCAGCCATCGAAGCTCAGCACAGCACCGAAAGACGCTGTTGTTCCAATCGTGCCAAGGAGGGCCCCCCATGTCTCAATCACCCGACGTTCGTCGAACCTGGACTTCAATTCTTCGCCAGCCTGCAACGTGGCGGATTTCCGCGGCAGTGGTTGTTGCCGGACTGACGGTGACACTCGCTGAAGCGGGTGGCCCGTTCCGCAATCCGTTGCGGACCAAGACCTCGGTCGAACAACTTGCGGAGAAGATCGACAAGCTCGAACGCGACCTGCAACACAGCGGTCGCGTGACCGTCAAAGCCCCCGACGTCTGGGGCCAGGCCCGCCTCACCGCCCACCGCGAAGAATTCGAACGCCAGATGGCCGCACAGCTGGAGGCGTTCGTTCCTGGGCAACTCAACGCGGCGATCGCGACCTCGGATCAATCGTTCCTGACCCAGGCGCTCGCCTTGTCGATGACGGGACAACTCCAGACACCATCGACAGCCACTCAAACTGTCGGATTGGGAACAACTAACACAACGAAATCCGTCGTAGAACCTGGAAAACCAGAAGAGACTCCCCCCGAGTCTGTTCCCCCTGCAGCATCAGGTAACGGCGGGACCACAGCAAGTGCTGCAACCGATCCGAAGAAGACGGAAATCAAGAAGCCTGTTCCTACGAAAGTGACGTACGATACGACGGCGACTGTTGACGTCGAAGCTCTGGCTCTCGGTTCCGCAGACTTGAGTGGTCAGTTGAATTTCGGCGGATCCTTGGCACTCGAACCGGAAATACTGCTCGATCAACGGAAGCGCTTTCTCGATCATCTTCATGAGATACGTCGGATCAATGAGGGGGATGATACTGCTGATTCCCCAGGGTATTCGCTGAACCTCGTCCGCATTCCGGTCTCGGTCGTTCCCGGCGATAAAACTCGCGAAAATTTCGGTGCTGAAGTGACGTTGATTGCGGAACCGGTCGTCACCACCGAATTGCTGCCGTCGACCTTCCGTGAACTCGTCATCAATGACCTGATCGATCAATTAGCGTTGCCGATGGTCAAAATCCTCGATTTGAGTTGGGAAGACTTTCAGGAAGCTCAAACACTTCGACAACGCATGAAAGCACTCGATCATGATTATTCCCGGTTGAAGGGATTATCTGAGTGCCTCGCTCAGCAACCGCAAATGACGCGAGAACTTCAAAATTCCCTGCTGAGAAACTACGAACTGTCAGTCGACCAGTTGACGCAGCCGCCGTCGATGAAGTCGATGAAAGTCCGGGAGGGACATCTGCCAGCGCCACCCGCATGGCGCGACGTCCTGCATGCGCAACTGCATGGTAACGGTCGTGCTGTTGTGCCACCCGCCGTCTTCGACATCCAGGCATTACGCACCGCCGCAGAAGTCGCACGGGACACTGTCGAGAGCGAATTACTGGAAATTCAGAAGCATCATTCAGCGATCGTCTCGAAGGTCCGTGCGGAAGCGCAAACGACGCTAGGCGTACAGATTTCGCGGGAACGCCGGTCACGTTATCCGGTTCCTCCATCCCAACTCGGCACGGTCTTCGGCGAACATGAGATTCAGACCTTGATGTCGGCAGCATTCGCTGCACGCGATCGCTTCAAGGCCCGTGAACGGATGCAGTTGAGCGACATCCAGGGTTTTCTGCGGAATGAACTGGAAGCAGCTTACGATTTCGCGAACGGGTTGACGGTCCGTGTCGCCGATCCGCTTGGCCAGGTCATGGAAGTCCCGGTCTGGAATTCGCACCTGATTCCGACAGCACCTGAAATTCGTCAGCCAGGGCACATTTACCGCAAGCGGAGCGAGTTCTTCAAAAGCGTTCCAGACGAATCGCGGACGAGAGCATTCGAATCCGACTTGGTGACACAGGAACAGGATCGTTCCAGCAGTCCCATCAGTGCACTCTGCTGGGCGATTCTCGTGGAATCCTCTTTGTTGAATCAGCAGCTCAATGACGATCTGAAGCAAGTCAGCCAGGACCCGAACTGCGAGTGTCTGGCGGGGATGATCAGTGCTCCCTGTCCCTTCCAATTCTATGGGGCAGACCCGTCCCCTGATGCCCGCCAAGCGTTTGTAAACTACGTCAAGTGCCGTTGGCCCATTCGCGCTTTTGCTCTCGATCCGGTCACTCAACAGCAGAATGTGAATGACGCTTTCAGTCTGCGGCGCGAATCACAGCTGGCGATTGCGCTGGCTTTCAGCAAGGGGTTTGTCGGCGGACAATCAACGACTCAGTACATGCGCCGCATCGAACAGGATTTGCGGACGATCTCCTTGAACAACACACACGTCGCTTTCGGCGCGGGTGACGACACTTTCGGGTGGCGATTCTTCCCGCGGTTCCAGACGCTCGACGTCGAAAGCCACGCCAAGACGATTGTGCGCGATCATATTCTCGGCGGGCCGTCACGCGATCAACGGGTCAAAAACTGGCGCATCGAACCAGGAATGCGCGAATGTGTCGCCCTTGTCGTGATGCCGTCCTTCATCAAGCACGTCCGCTTCGACGTTCGGACGAACTGGTTCCATCTGGTCCCCGGATCGCTGGAAACTGCCTTCAAGAGTCCAAAATACGGTCCCACGATGGAAGCAACCGTCGAGTGGAGCGAAACGGTTCGCTCGATTGAAGATTCCGTCATGATGTGTGTCAAGGACGAACACAAGTATCGCGTGGGTGAGGTCGATCGACTCGTCAAGCGCGCGAAGCAGATCTCCCAGCAGTTGCCGCTCAACACGATGTACGCCCAAGTCCCCTATGAAAATACATTGGGCGGGTTCGAAATGTTTTCTTCTGGCGTCACCGATCTGGCTCCCGAATTGGAAGGCTACTACGGCTCGCCAGGCGTCGATGTCGAGCGGGATACTCGATTGTTCCTGGTAGGCAATAATTTTAGCGTGCATTCGACCCGCGTAATCGCGGGCAATGAAATGCTCGATCATCGATTGCTCAGTCGGGAAGTCATGGAGGTGACCATCCCGCGACATGTCCGCGTGGATCGGCGACTCTGCACTCCGCGTGAGCAGCATGTCGTGTGTAACGACGCTGATGCTGCCGATCTCCATGTCGAGATTCGTCTGGCTACGCCCTATGGTGTTTCCAGTCCCCTCTATGTCCCCGTCGTTAACAAGCTGAAGGAAGTACCAGCGACACCATCGGCGGCTTGCCCCCCCCCTGCCGAAGCTGCGTCAGGCTCATCGAGCCAGCTTCCCGCGCCGGCACCATCGGCACAACTCTACGCACCGGTTCTCGCACCCTTCCCCGTCGAGCCACCGACCGCCTTTGCAGGATACTCGCAAATCAAGGAGCACGATGGCCGACTCCTACCGGAACTCCACTGGGCCAAACGGCTCGTAACACTCGATTATCGCGCCACTGGAACACCCATGAAATATGAGGTCGCGTTAAATGACATCCGCATGCAACGTCCCTTCTCGTTTCAGATCTGGTCTCCGGCCGATCGGCCACTCCCGGATGGGGATTACGAGTTGAAGTTCTCGGAAAGCAGTTCCCCAAGGCCAACTCGTGAAAGTGTGATCCCCTTCCCCGAAGATTCGACGTCTCAAGCCCCCCCCACCGTCGCCTTCAACAAAAATCTCACCGCAAGTGGCGGAAGACTGGTGTTGGAAGGCACTGCGTTCAAGGATTTTCACGAGGCGCTGGTCACGTTGGTCATGGCTCGCGTGAATGCCCGACCGCAATCACCCGCTTCCGTCGACTATCAGGAACTCACTTTGCGGTCCACTCTCACCGGGTCAGATGAACTCGCTGTCGATGAACCGTTAACCATACGAGTGCGTATCTCGCTGCCCGATGCACCAGTTCAATCCGATGACAAAAAACCACCGCCGACCCCACCCAAAACGATCAAGTCGACGATCAAGTCGAAAACGGTCGCCGCGCCCGCTGAAGAGTAAACGACGCTGCACTTCACCCGCGTTGGCACCGCGGGCAGTAGAACGTGCTGCGTTGGGCCTGCACGAGGCGGGTGATGGTTCCTCTCGTGCAGGTTGGGCAAGGTTCGTTTTCACGGTCGTAGACGCGGTGGGCGTTCTGGTAGCCGCCGGCTTTGTTCAAGGCGTTCCGGTAGGTGCCGTCGCCGAGGGTCGAGCCTTCGTAACGGATCGCGGTTTCGAGAATCGCCTGGGCTGCTGCCTGGACCGCAGTGGTCTGCTTTCTGGTGAGCGAATCGGCTGGCTTCGTCGGGGCGATGCGGGCCGCGTGCAGGATCTCGCTCGCATACAGGTTGCCGATCCCGGCGATCAGTTTCTGATCGAGTAGGGCAACTTTGATCGGGCGGGCGGTCCGCTGCAGGATCGCATGATAGTCTTCTGCGGTGAGGCTGAGCGCGTCGGGACCGAGCCGTCCTGTCGCAAGCCATTCTTCGAGCTTACCCGCTGCGAAATGGGTGACCGTTCCTAAGCCACGTTGATCCCAGAACCAGAGCGTGGGGTACGCCCCCGGTTCGACGAAATCCCATCTCAGCCGCAGGTGGCCGACATCGGGAGGGTCGGCGAGGAGCATTAACCCCGTCATCCGTGGTTCGATCACCAGATTCGTTGCATCCGACAAATCCAGTACAACCCGTTTTCCCAAACGACGAACTTGCGTGATCATGCGTCCGTCGACCCGTTTCCCGAGTGAGGGAAACGCGGGAGTCATTGTCATCGGGCGGCACGGTCCAGGGACCGCGCGAAACCGCTGAACTGTCCGCCCGGCGACATGCGGACGAATCTGGCGGACCATCGTTTCGACTTCGGGAAGTTCAGGCATGGTCGTCCGCAAGTCGTCGTGAAAAGTAGAAAAATGGGTGACGGTTGAAGCGATGTTGTTGATGATGCAGGGGCTGTCCACGTTTTCCAGCGCGAGTCTGCGGTTCAGGCAAGGTGCTCTTCGCAGTGGGGGCGCACCGGTGACGACCGTCCGCTCGCGGGACCCGTATTCTAGCGGCTTTGCTTGTTGCGAGCCGGTCTGAAGCGAACCTCGTTTGTGGCCGACGCTTTTCCGGGAAACTTCTTGACGCAGGCAGCCCGACGGACGATGCTTAAACCCTGATGTCGAATGGTATCGTAACCGGTCCGGACGAGGGATGTCGTCCTGTCGTCCGGTGTTTGATGGTGCGGGCGGATGTCCGGCGTCGCAGACCGATACTGATCGCGAATCGTACAATCGCAGGCGCGATCGCCGCTTGAGGAGTTCCCGTGATGGTCCGCAGTCTCTGGGTGAGTCGTCTCTGGGGTCGCACCGTCGTTCCGGGTCTGACTGCCTGCCTGCTTGGCAGTGGTGCACTGGCATGGGGAGCGGCCCCTGCCGATCCGCTGGCCGATCGCGTCGCCGCTCATCTCGCGGCCGGGGAATTCGGTCTCGCAGCCGATCTGGCCGCACAGGCGAAGACCGCTGCGGATCAGGCCCAGCTCCTGAATCAGGTGGCGACCGCTCAGCAGCAACAAGGGGCTGCCGATGCTGCCCGCGGGACCCGTCAACGGATTGCGCAACCGCAGGCCCGTTCGCAAGCCCTCGGACAGGGTGCTCAACAGCAGGGACTCGGTGGCGGACAATTCGTCGACTTCCAGTCGCTGATGACCCTCATCCAGGAAAACACCTCGGGTGAATGGGAAATCATCGACAGCGTCGGTGGGACGATGTCGCCGTTCATCACCGGGGTTCGGGTCTCGCCGACCGCTGTGTTGAACCGCGTCAGTGCCCAGGACAAATCCGGGAAACTGCAGAATCTTGCTCAGTCCATGCGGCAGGCCGAGCTCAATTCGGATATGGCTCAAGCCAGCCCGCTGCGGATCGTGTCTCTCGTCCGTCTGGAACAAGAAACGTCGCAGCGGCTCGCGGACGGACTCCCCGTTCCCGAATCGATGATGCAGCTCGCCGGTCTGACGAAGATTCAGTACGTCTTCGTTGATGTCGACGCGAAGGACATCCTGATCGGCGGACCTGCGGAAGGCTGGCAGTACAACGCACAAGGCCAACCGATCGCCGCAACGAGCGGTCGCCCGACGCTGCAACTTGACGACTTCGTGACCGTCCTGCGGACGTTTGCGAAAAACGAACCGGATTACGGTTGCTCGATCAACACCCGCGATGAAAACGTGAAGTCGCTGCAGCAGTTCGCTCAGCAGTCCCTCGCCCGCGGTCCACTGAGTGCCGGAGCCGGTGTGCGGAACTGGGTCAATCAGCTCCAGAAGAAGCTCGGCAAGCAGGACATTGTCGTCTGGGGGGTGCCGAACGACAGCCGTGTCGCCCGAGTGATCGTCGAAGCCGACTACCGGATGAAGCTCATCGGGATCGACAAGCTCGAAGGGGGCAAGGGGATTCCGAGCTACTTCGACCTGATCCCGACCGCGATGACGAAGAATCCCCCGGCGATGGAAGCCCTCCGGTGGTGGTTGTCGATGAAGTACGACGCCGTGACCCACAGCCCGGACCGGACGACGTTCGAGGTGATTGGTTCCTCGGTCCTCTGCCAGAGCGAAAATCAGCAGTTGACCGCCGAGGGGAAGCATCTCCCGACCGGAATGTCGGAACCGATCAATCGCCAGTTCGCTCAGAACTTCACCGATCACTATGGTGACCTCGCTGCTCGTGATCTGGTCTTCGCCGATATGCAGAACATCTTCGACCTCTCGCTCGTCGCGGCCCTCATCCGTCATGAACGGCTGAACGATCGGGCGGGCTGGAACATGGGGGCGTTCGCTGCGAATGGAGCCTATCAACCTGCTGTCGTACCAGTACCACGCGAAATCGATTCAGTCGTTAACCACAAAGTCTACAACGGAAAAGACATCGTCGTGCAGGTCGCCGGTGGTGTGCGGGCCGACGTGGTTGCCGTGGTGAAAGACCCGCAGAAGGCGACGGAAGCCCCGCAACTTGCCAAGGTCGCCGAAAAAGCCGATGCACCGAAGCTCCCTGCCGGCCGCTGGTGGTGGGACGCCGCGAAGTAACGCGAGTTGAGTCGATCAATCGTCCATGACTGGAAGCCCGGCATGTCCGCATGTCGGGCTTCTGCCTTTCGAAGTGACGATCCGTGTCGGCTGGTGAATCCTCCGGAGTATCGAAGACCAACGCACCCGGCAACACAGACGCTATGCGCGCCATGTCAACCCGTGGACGGGGCGCAAGCCCCCCGGTGACTGCCAGCGTTCTCCACATCGAAGTTCTCGCTGCCCATCAGCCTGGTCTGCATCGACGATGCTCACCGCGATCGATAGTGGTGGAAGTCACCGGGGGGCTCGCGCCCCGACCGCTAAGATGGGCTGCTCATCGCCTGCAAGAACGGACTGCAGACGTTATGATGCTCATCACGAATTCTGTGAGTTCGCGGTCTCGATTCCGTTCTGAATACTCCGACGACGAGGTGCAGCATGCGGCAATGGGCGTTGGTCTTTCTCGGTGGTGCTGGTGTCTTTCTGGCAGGCTGGCTGGGGGGTGCGGCGACCGCACAGAACACACCCCCGGCAGCGCTGACCTACGAACTTCGCACGTACACGACTTTAGACGGTCGACTTCCCGCGCTGCACGCCCGGTTTCGCGATCACACGATGGCCCTGTTCGCAAAGCACGGTATGAAAAACGTGATCTATCTCACGCCACAGGGTGAGGACAACAAGCTCGTCTACCTGCTGGCTCACAAAGATAAGGCGGCAGCCGAAGCCTCGTTTGCAGCCTTCCGCAACGATCCGGACTGGGCCCGCGCGCGGGATGTATCCGAAAAGGACGGCAAGATTGTGATGAAGGTCGAGTCGGTCTTCTTCAATCCGACCGATTACTCGCCGATGAAGTAACGCTCTGGGCGTTTATGCAAATGCAGGCGACCCAGCCATCGGAATGGCTGGGTTTCCTCGGATTGCGCTGTGACACGTGGTTGATTGTTCTTGTGAAGTCGTGGAAGGACAGGTCGAGTCGATGAGCGAACAACCGATGGCGGCAGTGGAATGGATCGGCGATGCGCGCGGATTCCTGCGATTGCTGGATCAGACACTGCTTCCGGTCGAAGAGCGGTTCATCGATTGCGTGACGGTCGACCTGGTCTTCGAGGCGATCCGATCGTTGCGTGTCCGTGGGGCACCCGCGATTGGTGTCGCGGCGGCGTATGGGACGATTGTGGGTGTCGCCGGGGCAGCGGATGGTTCACGGGCGGCGTTCGATGCAGAACTCGATCGAGTCCTCAAGCATCTCGCGACCAGTCGCCCGACGGCCGTGAACCTTTTCTGGGCACTTGATCGCTTACGAACCGTCGCACAGTCATTGCCTGTTGACTGGACAGCTGCGGCTGTGCTGCAACGGTTGTGGGAAGAAGCCCGGGCGATTGAGACCGAAGACCGGGCGATGTGTACCGCGATGGCCCTGCATGGAGCGCCGCTGCTGGCCAACTGCACCGGGGTACTCACGCACTGCAACACCGGCGGGTTAGCGACTGCGGGAGATGGGACGGCGCTGGCGGTCATCTTCGAAGCGGCGCGACGCAATCCGCAGCTGGCGGTCTACGCCGATGAAACGCGACCGCTGCTCCAGGGAGCCCGACTGACCGCGTGGGAACTCCAACGTCGACGGGTCAACGTGACGCTGATCTGCGATTCGATGGCGGCATGGGTGATGAAGCTCGGTCGCGTCCAGGCGGTCATCGTCGGGGCTGACCGGATTGCCGCCAATGGAGACGCCGCGAATAAAATCGGTACATACGGTCTCTCAATGCTCGCGGCGGCCCACGGTATCCCGTTCTATGTTGTCGCGCCGTCGAGTACGTTCGATCTGACGCTCGCCGATGGTTCCGGCATTCCGATTGAAGAGCGGGCCTCCCGCGAGATCACGCATGGCTTCGGCAAGCAGACGGCTCCGACCGATTGCCCGGTCTTCAATCCAGCGTTTGATGTCGCTCCGTCGGAGAAGATCACCGCCCTGATCACCGAACGTGGAGTCATTCAGCCGGTGACGGCGGAGGCGATTCGGCAGACTCTGGCGAAGTGACTTCAACGCACTCGGCGATCGTCTCGACCTGACCTTCTGCAGCTTCAGACTCCTCGGTCGTACAGAGGAGGAGGTCCGTCGGATTCCACTGCTTGAGGCGCTGCAGCGTGGCGGTCAGTTGCCAACCGACCCAGCCGGCAGCGACCAGGCAGCCAGTGGCCGGGAGAAACTGAATCGGGCTGCCCCACAGTGGTGCGGAAAAATAGCCCGCAGCTGCGAGGGTCGCACCGCCACATAGGAGTCCTTGCACGGCGACATCGCCCCGCAGTGACTTCCACGAATGCTGGGCCAGAGCCGTGCGTGCTGATTGGTTTGCGACTTCACGGAAAGCATCCAGCTTCGCGCGGACTTCGTCTTTATCTTGTGTGCGACGGGGGGCTGGAACGGGCAACGCAAGCGCAGCCGGTTGGAACTCTTCAACGGGGGCCGACTCTTCAGTTGCGGCTTCGTGTGGTGCGCACTCCGGTTCGGGAACAGTGAGACTTGCGGGAGCGAAAGACGCAGCGTCGAGACTCGGCGATTCGTTCTGCTTCATCCCATTCCGGCTCAGCATCCGTTCCATGTAAGCCGCGATGGAGTCTTCTTCTTCGACGGGCTTCGGAGGGGGGACCGCGACGTTCTTGCGGGGTTGAACTGGCTCCACAGGTGCTTCATTGACAACGGCCTGCGACTGCAGCACGGCTGCCAATTGTGTTCGCCATGCGTCGTCAGCGTCCTGTTCGCTTTCTGCAGTCGTGTTAGTTTCCGCCTCAAGCGCTGTTTCCGCTTTTGCCCCGAATTCCTGCTGGTCATCCGGGAACGTCTCGACCGACGTCGCGTCCGCGTTCAGCGATTCCTCCGAAGCGGAACTGTGAGCCGAGTGCGCAAAATCAGCCGGCAGACCGAACATCTTCGCGAGTTCAGAACGGAGTGATCCCTGATCCTCATCGCTCTCGGAAGCAGAATGCTCCCGAGTCGCTGTCAGCATGGATCGGGTGTCTGGATCTTCCGCACTCATCGCCTCTGGAGAGGGACTCTCGAAGTCTGGCGTATCAACCAATCCCCCTTGCAGAGACGCGACCTGTGCGAGCCACGGTGCCACGTCCGGAGCCTCATTGGATTCGGCTATTGCACGGGAATTCGCAGAGTTCCACGCCGAATACTCTGGGTAAGCGGGTTTGTAGCTCAGGTCGTATTGCGACTCCAGGGAGTCGGTGGATGTTTCATCAACCTCGTCTTGGAGTCTCTCTGAACGATCCGGCGACTCTTCGAGTGGCATCGACTCTGCGACTGTTTCAAGATCCGTCGCATCCTGGGCATCGAGTGACGAAGTCGGCATGTTGGCCGTTCCCGTCAGACTCCAGGCGTTGCAAGCGTCTTGCTCGTCCTCGTATTCACGGGGTGAAGAGACATTCGCCGTTGAGGGTTGAGTGGTGGACTCGGCCAGTTCCTTCCCTGGCTGTGTCGAATCATGCTCGGTCGTGGTGATCAACGACTCCAGCGGGAAAGCCGGCGTTTCCCAGTCGTCATCAAGACCGCGCGTGACCAGTCCGTCCGGCGAGTGGAGCGGCTGTGTCGACACGGCGAACGCGGCCTGTTTCAACTCTTCGACAGACGCCAGCATCGACGCGGGGGCCCAGTCCGATTCCGCCGCTGTGGTCTCGGGATCTTCAGGATCATGCGCGAGGGTGCTGACCGGACCGGCTTCGACTGTGAGAGCAATTTCTGACAACGTCGGAGGCAACGAGGCGACGTCGTGCTCATCCACAGGTTGATGAACCGTTTCACCAGGCACCGCATCGACCACCGCTGACGAAGGCTCGGCAGCACTCGCTTCCCACTCGGATTCCGTGGCTTCCGGGAGCCAGGAGTTCGTGGGCAGACCGAAAGATTCGTCGGTGTCTACGACTGAGGGTTCGGAAGACGAGTCTTCCGCGACAGCGTCTTGCTGTTCGAGGGTGGTCTCCGAGTCTGTATCAGCGGCGTCCTCAGCTGCCACTGCCGTCGGCATCTCAGCGAGTTCGGTTGAGTTCAGTGGCTCTACGGAAGTCGGGGCAGCCGACGCGACAATCGGCAGTTCGGTCAGCACGGGGCTGGTGACCGTCGTAGTGGCGAGCACGGGGCGGACCGCAGCAGAAAGTTCCCACCGTTCGATGGCCAGCGACTGTCGCTCGCGTGCCAAGGCGGATTCGTCGCGGAGGAGTTGTCGCCGACGCTCCGCAAGTTCGCTGGTCATCAACTCCCGCTCTGCCAGCCAGGCGGATTGCTGTTCGGCGAAGAGTTGACGTTCCCGCTGGAGCTGCTGCCGCGTGATGACCAGTTCCTGTTCCGCAGCAGCACGATGCTGCGCCGCGTGCTCGATCTGCGAGAGCCGTTGATCCAGCTCCGCCTCTCTGCGGGAGAGTTCGGCTTCACGCTGATTCCAGAGACGTTCACGCGCTGCCTGCTCTTCGGCGAGACGCGCGGCTTCCATTTGCCACTGGGCGTGCTCGGTCTGTTGCAAGTCCCGGTGTTCAGTCCATTGTGCTTGAGCGGCTTCGAACTCCGCCCGACTCGCCTGGTACTGTTCTCGTTCGAGGGCGAGTTGTGTTGTCTCGGCCAGCAGTTGTTCAGAGCGTTCAGTGAGATCCCGCGTCATCCGCGTGCGGGCCTGCTCCCACGCTTCCCAGGCATGCGTGTGTTGTTCAGCTTCTGCAGCAAGGATTTCGCGAGTTTCCGCAGCGAGTGATTCCAGTCTCGTCCGCTCGGCGGTCAACGTGGTTTGCAACTGCTGAAGCGCAGTGTCCCGCTCGGCCAGAGTCCGGGACTCGGACTCGATCGCCGCCTGCTGATCTCGAACCAGACGTTCGGCAGCATCGAGGGCTTGTGCTCTCTTAGTGAGACTGCTCGCCTGTGCTTCCAGTTGCGTTTCACGTTCTTCGAGGGCGGTCAGACGGGTCTGCAGCGAGGCTTCCTGCGTTTGCTGAGTCTGGATCTCTTCCAGTTGCAACGCGACTTCGCGCTCCCTTGTGGCGAGCGAGTAGGCCCGCGCCTCGATCGCACGTTCGCGGGCCTCGTGCTCGTTGTCCCGCTCGGCGAACGACTGCGCCAGAGTCAGCAGCTCATCGTTCTTCGCTGCGATCTGGGTTTCCAGCGAATCGAGCTCGGCGGAGAGTTCCCGCTCTCGTGTGGCGAGCGCCAGGGCGCGTGCCTCGATGGCGCGTTCACGGGCCTCGTGCTCGTTGTCCCGCTCGGCGAACGACTGCGCCAGGGTCAGCAGTTCGTCGTTCTTCGCGGCGATCTGGGCGTCCAGCGAATCGAGCTCGGCGGTCAGTTCCCGCTCACGGGTCGCTAGTGAGTAGGCCCGCGCTTCAATGGCTCGCTCGCGAACCTCCAACTCGGCGGACCGTGCGGAATCGGCAACGCTGCTCAACTCGGAAGCAGTCGCTTCAGTCGACGCCAACGCGCGTTCCCGAGTGGCGAGCGCGAACGCGCGGGCTTCAATCGCCCGTTCGCGCGCATCGTTCTCTGCTGACTGTTCCGCAAGCATGGCTGTCTGTGCTTGCAGTTCTTCGCCAGTCGCTTCAAGTTCTGCGGTTGCGGTCTCCAGCGCTTCCAGTCGCGTACTCAACTCGCGTTCACGCGTCGCCAGCGAGTAGGCCCGCGCCTCAATGGCCCGCTCACGTGCCCGGTGTTCTTCGCGTGGATCGACCGTGAGACCGGGGGTATCCACCACATCGATCAACGGGGCGGTGCTGACGTCAACCGAATCTGTCACGGGGTCGACCATTGCGGTCGCATCGTCGACCTTTTCTGCTGGAGTCTGCGGCACCTGGCTCATCAACTCATCGGGTGTCGCGTCACGCAGTCGCAAGGTCAGCGGACCGATGGCGAGTCGGTCACCGCGGCGGAGAAGCGCTTCCTGGAACAGGCCATCATTCAACCAGGTGCGCGGATCCCAGGCGCGAACGACGATCTTCTCCGTGGTCACCAGCACGAGGAGATGTCGGGGAGCGATGCCGGGAGCATCCAGACAGAGACTGGACGAGGCGTCGGCACCAATCTGGTAACGACCAGGCAACAGGAGCAGCGCAGGTTGGCCCGTGTGCGACGGTGGTGCCAGCGCCAACACTCCTCGCGCGGCGGCGATCGGCCGAGGCGTCGTGGTGAGGAGCATGGTCATCCGCACGGTTCCGCGGGACAGGTTGGGAAGGGCCCACCCAATCAAACAATCCGTTTGTTCGGGTTATCACGATCAAATCACCGCTCGCTGAGTGGGGCAGCTTTTCGATCCTAGAGAAAATCGTCCTCTAGGCTCCGTTTCCGAAGTAGACCTGCGTTAAAGTTGACCTCTCCGATAAAGCTTCGCGCCGGGTTGCGGTAGCCTCGACAGAACCGGTGCATCAGGAACCGCGGGAGGACCTCAGACTGGACGACGCCTGATCGATGCTTCTGGAAAATCGTTCATTCCGAACCAGTGATCGTCTTCCAGACGCAATCATCGTTTGCTGGAGACAAATCGGGGCGCTCAGGCGGTCGAGTCTCAGTGTTGTCGATCGAAAGTCCGCAGCGGTTCGATTTTCGTAATTCGTTCCAGTCTTGGATCTTCCAACTGCGGGCTGATTGACCCTCCGCGGGTCGACCGCGATAATGCGCTGCTGTACGGCGACTCGACAAAGGTTGCACGAACGATGGCGCCGGGGTGGTTCCAAAAAGCGAAGTCGTCCTTCGGTCAACGGGAACCGCAGGTTCAGCCGTTTCAACTGGATTGTGCCTGCGGCGCGCGGGCCGTTGGCGTACGGCTCGCACAATCGCAGCGATTGACTTGTCGCGGCTGCGGACTGACCTTGTTCGTGCTCCCTGTCTGCCCGTACCCCATTCCGAAGTCGTTAACGACCGCTTTTTTGGGGGGGCCAGCTCCCCAGTCGCCGGGGAAGAAAGCCGCTCAGTCGACTCCGGCGAAAGTCACGGGCAAAGGGGGCGAGGCGACGGTACCGAAGGTGGCACCGGCTCTCCCCGAGAAAGTCAGGCTGCCACGGCGATCGTGGGAAGCATACCGGGCCATCCAAATTGCCTGGCTGCGGACTCAGCTCACTCCGTTGCGGTTAATCGGGCTGGCGCTCGCCATCACGTTGGCGGCGACGGGCAGTTTTCTCTGGAACAACATGCTCACTGAGCGTGCGCGGCGGGCCCTCGAACCGGCATTGGAAAAGGGACGCGAAGCCTACGCCAGTTATGATTATGCCACCGCCGCACGGGAACTGCGTGTGGCGCATGAAGCGTTGCAGCGACTCGGTCGGAGTGATGACGTGGCCCGGAAAGTCGCCCAGCAGTATCAGCAATCCCAGGCGGCCGCTTCGCTGATGAGTGGCGATTTCTCGGACTTGTTCACCGAACTTCTGGAAGACAGTGGTGCAGACGATTTGGAGAGTCGCTCGAAACGCAGGCTCGGGGGGCAATGGCTCCTCGTCGACGCGGCATTCAACGTCGTGGAGGCAGAAGGCAAGGGGACCAGGGTCTGGCGCAGCGATGCGCCGCTTCTGATCGGCGAGACGCTGTGCTGGATCGAACTTCCGGAACGCCGCAGGGCCGGTTGGCCGACGATGACACCGGGGAAACCGCACCGGCTGATCTTCGCTGCGCTCTGTGATCACCTCTCTCGACTGAATGGTAAAACGACCGAGTGTCGCTTGCTGCTCGGCGAACAATCGGTCGTCTTCTGGACCGATGTCGAAGGCTACGCCGGACTGGTTCCACTGCCGGAAGACCCGGATGAGCGGAAGCAACTGGAACTTGTTCTCCAGTCTCAACGTCAACTGGTCCTGGGTGAGGCACAGCCATGACGAACCGAAAGCCCATCCGTTGTGGTCTTGTCGTGCTGCTGGCCTGGTGTGGACTGCTGGTCGCCCCCCTCTCCGCAGCTGATCCGTGGACCGTGGCGTATTTGCAGTCGATCAAACCGGAATGGGAGAAACTCGCCGACGGGGTGATCCAGGTCGAAGGTCGCGTCTCGTCGTACTCGAAGCAGCAACTCCGGCTGTCTCGATGTGAAGTCACCTTCCTCTTGTCGGATGAGCAGGCCAGGCAGGTGTCGGGTGGCAAAGTGCTGGCGCTCGCTGGCCGCTTCCGTAAAGATCGGGATTCGAACCGGTACGTGGTGGATGTCGCCTCGGTCCGAGTGCTGACGTCAGAAATCGACACCTTCCATGGGAAAGAACGGGCCCTGCGTAACCCGTCAGCTGAGGATTGGTACGAACTGGCGCGCTGGGCGCGCGAGCGGGGTGATTTCTATGAAGATGAGGAGCTTCAGCTTGCCGGACGGACCTGCCTGATCCATGGCATCTCGCTGGAAGCCAAAAAGCTTGCGAAGGAAGATTACGAGGGTCGGTTGAAACTGGCGGAAAAAATCACGGGTTGGCAGATCCCCAGCTCTGTCCCCGATGAGTTGCGACACGAAGCCCTGCGGGAGTGGCTGCATCTGGCCTCGGTAAGCGATTCCACAGCCGCGAAGCAACTCGATGCCCTGCAGCAGCGGCTCCCGACTCTCTGGCCCGAAGCCTTCCGACCGTTACCAAACTGGCCAGGCGAATTGGCTGAGGCATATGGGCGCGACCCGCTGGGAACGTTCCTCGCAGCTGACCCGCTGGAACGTCGTTTATTGCGGCGAGTGTTCGGCACCCAGGTTCAGCAGCAGTTCATCTTGCGGGATCTCACCGACGAAGCGACGCAGGGCATCCTCATCGCAGACCGCATCGCGAAAGCAATTCCCGAGCAACCGGCACTCGCCGAACGGTATCGCGAGCGGGAGCTCACCCTGCGTTTCGACGCGATCGCCAAGGGATCACGTGCAGAAGCGTTGGCGCTCGCAGAGCTCTTTCGACAGCGCAAACAGGTGAATCTGGCACGAGACACCTTGCGCCGCTGGCTGACGGCCCGCACGCGTCAGCCGCTACCGAACGACGCGCCAGCATTGATTGCGCTCGCCGATGATGCACGACAATGGTTCCAGGACGAACCGCTGACCCTCGAGTTGCTCACCGCAGCCCATCGCATTGAACCAGGTTCGGACGGAGTCGCCACCCGCTTGAACGAACTCGGTTATGAATGGCGTGCTGGTCAATTATTCAAGAAAGGACCGGTCACAACTCCTGCGCCGACCGTACCGCAACCGGCCAATGGACCGATCACAGTCGGTATGAGTGCAGTCGATCTCATTCAGCAGGTCGGTCGACCAGTCTCGCGCTCGGCGCTGGTGACAGCAACTGGACAGGAAGAGTGGTGGAGCTACGGGAACAGCGGCAGTTCGCGGCTGATCATTCATCTTCGCAGCGTCCGCAACGGTGCCGGCCTGCGCGTTGTCCGCTTCGCGACTCGGTAACAGCATCCCAGAGGGGCGCGTCGCGAAACGACCGGGCTTATGCCGCACGACGGTGTGGCTGCGCTTGTGGCAGTCGCTGCCAGGGGCGATTTGCTTCTTCCCACGGTAACGCTGCCACCGGAGGGCGCGTCCAGTTGTTCCACAGGTTCGTGTTGAAGACTTGTGACGAGGCTTCTGCGGAAATTCGTCCGGCGATTTCTTCAGCCAACAATGGTGCCAGGACCAGCTTCGTCGGCCAGCCGGTGGTGATATTCCCGGCACAGAGGACCTGGAAGGTGTCGGGACGTGTCCCTTGTGACGTGATCCCTTCCGCCCGGTCGACGACGTACGTCGACCATTCGCAAGCGGAGATATCGACCCCCGGTAACACCGCCTGCAATTCAGATTGTGCGCGGACGATCAACTCCTCGGCAGTCAGCTTCACACCCTCTTCTGCGATCTGTCCGCCAACCTGCCAGACCATGCGCCCCTCAACATCGAGATCGCTGGTGATCGTCACCCGGGTCTTGGCACCATCGACACAATGTCCATTCAACCGCGGAAGAGCCCCGCGAACCAGCACCATCTGCAACGGACGTCGTTGCATCACGGCACTGTCCAGCAGCGCTCTTTTCCTTAGGGCGGCGTTCCCCGCGCCTGCCAGGAAGACCACCTGCCGCGGCCGAAGCGTGGTCTGTGTTCCGTGGACCGGGTCGGTCAGTTCAATCGCGTCGATTTCTCCAGGACTGTTCAGCCGGAAGACCAGTCGTTCATCGACGGCAACCTGCAGGATGCGGTCCCGATACTGCGTCGCCAGATCGCTGAGAAAACTCCGCGGGCAGAGGACTTGTTCCGGAAGCCGCGCGACAGTTCCCGGCACACCCTGCAGGGCATCGGGACGATCCTCCGCGCTGAGGAGTTCGGGTTTGACCTGTAATCCAATCCGTGCACCGATCATCCCGGCCCGCGAACTCAGCGAGTCGGTCTGCCAGAGATAGCAACATTCCGAGCGAATCCGGGTGTAT
Organism: Planctomycetaceae bacterium; assembly: GCA_044229335.1. GTDB lineage: Bacteria > Planctomycetota > Planctomycetia > Planctomycetales > Planctomycetaceae > DSVQ01. The sequence continues at coordinate 84,797 of JBGATC010000007.1, forward strand.
GTCAGATTCGGGGTGACTCGGCCGAGGAGTGCGTCACGCCAGATGGCCGGCATGCCGCGAATGCTTTTCGCCGAGGGGGTGAGCAGTCCCTGCAGCGTGTATTTGAGTCCGCCGTGAATGATGCCCTGCGAGGCGATCGTCTGTCCGGATCCCAGGGCACTTGCTTCCAGCAGAAGCACATGACAGCCCTGGCGCGAGAGGCGATCGAGCAGCCACAGACCTGCGGCTCCCCCTCCAAAAATCACGGCATCCAGTCGCATAAGTCACGTCCCCAAGGTCGATCAGCCAACGCAGGCCCGCGCGCAGCGTGGGTTCTAGTTCACATCCGCAACCGTGCCAAGATCAAATCCAGGCGGCACTTGCGAGCTGGGAAGGACACTCATTCTCTTTTTCAAAGGTCGGCGTACAATCGTCGCTGAATCGAAGTTGATGCGCACAACGATTGAGGAGAGCGCTGATGTGCAGATGGGGATTCTTCCTGTTGGGCGCGCTGTTGTGTTCAACCAGCATCGTTGTCGCTCAGCCGAAAGTGGGTGAAACTCCACCCAAAACGACGGAAGACGCGATCGATTTCGACAAGGCCCGGGCGCTCTTTCAGAAGCGACAGAACGGGGGCAAACTCACCCCCGAAGAAGAGCGGTACATTCAGCGGGCGATGGAAGCCCGACGAAAGCAGCAGGGGGGAGCACCCGCCGCTGGATCGCTGACCCCGCGGGCGTCGACCGGGATGAAGCCGCTGTCCGAGATGACGGCGGACGATCGTTACAAAGGACAAGATGGCGGACTTTACGGCAGCGGCCAAAATGTCCCCCCCGAGCCTCACCGCCGCGCCGCTGAACGCGAACTTGCATCGATTCAACCGCTCGATGCTGAGGGCCGTCCGTCCGCACAGGGCCGGATCGTCTTCGTGTCGATCAGTATGTCGAATGCCACCCAGGAGTTCTCCAGATTCAAGCGAATTGCCGACGAAGACCCGGCGAAGTCGGAGAAAGTGACCATCGTCGATTGCGCTCAGGGTGGCCAGGCGATGGCGGAATGGGTCCCGAAAGATGCCCGCCCGTGGAGCGTTGCGGAAGACCGGTTACAGCAGGCCCGTGTCACCCCGCAACAGGTGCAGGTCGCCTGGATCAAGCTGGCAAACAAAGGCCCGCGTGGGGAACTCACCGAGCACGGGAAGACCCTGCAGCGTGACACACTGGCTGTCATTCAGAACGCGAAAGCCCGGTTCCCGAATCTGCGCGTTGCGTATCTCTCCAGTCGTATCTACGGTGGCTATGCCGCGAATCCCCTGAATCCCGAGCCTTACGCCTATGAGTCAGCGTTTGCTGTACGTTGGCTGTTGCAGGACCAGATCGCTGGGGAAAAGGAATTGAATTTCACCCCGGCTGCAGGAGCAGTGCAAGCCCCGTTACTGTTATGGGGGCCCTATCTGTGGGCAGACGGTACGACACCGCGGAAGAGCGACAAGCTGACTTACACCCGCGATGATCTGGCGGGAGACGGAACGCATCCCTCTGAAGCCGGCCGCGACAAGGTTGCGCGGGTCATGCTCGACTTCTTCAAGACCGACCCGCTGGCCAAGCCATGGTTCAGGCGGTGATGACCTCACTCAACGAGTTCAACGCGAAGTGTCCCAGCCATCGGTATGGCTAGGTGTCCGGGGCGAGTCGTCATTACGCGTCGGACAACGTTCGCTATTCGTCGTCATCCCATTCGTCTTCATCGTCGGTCACACTTCCCTCGGTCCACCACTCTCGGAGATCGGGGGACCAGAAGCGTTCCGGGAGCGGCATGGCGAAGTAAGGCGGCTTTGAAGAGACCACGACTGGGAGAAACTGACGACTCAAGAAGCCTTCCGGCAAGTGCTTCCTCAGAAAGATCGTCGTCGAGATGTAACAGGGAGCCTTGGGAGAGATGTGCTTCGGGACGTTCCAGCCGAAAGCCCGGACGGTCTCTGCTTCCAGATAGTCCGCGAACTTCTGCAGTTCCGGGTCGTCGAAATCTTCGCCACGCAGTGAAGCGAGTTCTTCGGCAATCGTTTCGAGTTCTGGTGGTGTGACACGGCCCGTGACATCCAGCGAGAAGACGAGTTCTCCCGGAGCGTCGTCCGCTTCTTCATTTCCCGGACCTGCAGTCTCGGATGGTTCCCACAGCACATTGTTCGCCTGGATCACATGCCCCCAGACGACCTGTCCATCGCGGAAAATACTTCGCTGACGGCTGGTTTTCAGCAACTTGCACATCGGAAAAAAGAGCGCGAGGATGCCGTAAATCCAGCCGTGAGCCAGGCTGAGATAGGTCATCGTCGCATCATCGAATAGACGCGGCGTTTCCCCGAATCGTCGCTGACACTCGGCGAGCCATTGCCCCCAAGGCGGCCCCGAGGTCTTATTGGCAGTACGTTGTGGGACTTGGAATCCGTTGCCGCAGGCCTTGCATTTGGTTCGTTTGCCCGCAAATTCTTCGGAGACCTGATACTTCTTTTGACAGCTAGGGCAAGCAAAAGTGATCACGACAAGGCCCCGTGGAAGAGAAAACGTGGTCCGATTTGTCACAGTGAAGATTCCCATCCATCGGAATGGCTGGGCGTCCTCATCAGATCAGTTGCAGGCCACGGTGACCATTGGGGCTTCGTACGTGCGCGAACCGGCGGGGTTGGGGGGACCGCCGTGGTTGTTGAGGGCGAGTTGATACAACTGCGTCCCCGCGTTGCTTGGATATACTCCGTTCAGGCAGGCCCGGCAGAGTACGTCTTCAGTGAGTCCCACGCTGCGGGCTATCGCGGGCAGCGAGAGATACTGCAGGCTGTCTGCACCCAGCGTCCGGGCCATCCGCTCTTCCACTTCCGGTGTGAGCGGTCCCCCCTGCAGATGCCGGGGGGCGAAGAGTTCGCCGATCGTCGACATGTCGATCCCGTAGAAACACGGGGCGACAATCGGCGGACAGGCGACGCGAACGTGGACTTCCTTCGCACCGCCACGTTCCGGGTCTTTCAATTGGCTCACGAGGGCCTGCATTGTCGTCGAGCGGACGATCGTATCCTCCACGAGCAGCACCCGTTTGCCACGGAGTACCTCGGGCAACGGCGTGTACTTCATCCGCACGCGGTCTTCCCGCTTCGATCCACTTTCGATGAAGGTCCGCCCCATATACCGGTTACGGATTAACCCTTCCAGCGAGGGGACTTTCAGCGCGTAGGCCATCGCATCGGCAGCAGCCTTCGCAGTATCGGGCACCGGGACGACGATCGTGTTTTCGTCGATCGGCAGGCGTTCCTGGGCTGCAAGTTCTTCCCCAAGTCGCTTGCGTGTCAGGTAGACACTCCGCTCATCGAGGGTGCTGGCCACGTTAGCGAAGTAGATCCACTCGAAGAAGCAGTGGGCGTGCCGCGGGCTTTCCGCGAAACGCTCAATCAGCAGTTCTCCCTTGTGAATCATGATCGCGTGCCCGGGGGGCAGGCTTTGGATCTGTGAAGATGTGAAACCGATGTTCGTGAGGGCGACGCTTTCACTCGCCGCAGCGAATAGCGACCCATCAAACGCGTAGCACAGGGGCCGAATCCCGAGCGGATCACGCGCGACAAACATGTCTCCCTGGGCATTCAGGAAGGCGATGTTGTACGCCCCGTCGAGCCGTTCACTCAGTTTCCGCAGCAGGTCGCGCAGGGTCGGGCGGCGATCTCCCGAGAGTTCCTGGGCGATCAGATGCAGCAGGATTTCCGTGTCGGTATCGCGCGACAGGTGAAAATTCCGCTGCGAGAGAATGTCGTCGCGGAGTTCCTGGAAGTTCGCCAACTGGCCGTTAAAACCGAAGCTGAACCACTTCCCCTTTTCGATGTGCGGGCGTTCAAACGGTTGAGCGTTGTGGCGATCGTCTTTCCCGCAGGTCGCATAACGGACATGCCCGATCGCGGCGACCCCTTGCAGCGTCTGCATCAACGCTTCGTATTCGGGTTGATGGTTGAGATCGAAGACCTCGGTCACCGTCCCAACGTCTTTATGGGTGTGCAGCAGTTCCGACCGATCGGGGTCGAAGGCGGTCATCCCGGCCGCAAGTTGGCCCCGGTTCTGGATTTCCAGCAGGAGACGCGGCATCAAGCGGGCCGTTTGATCAGCCCGTCCGCGGACCGCCAGACGGCTGGTCGGACGGTCGGGCAAATGATATACGGCCGCGATCCCGCACTCATGAAACAGATCGGCCATGCCGGTCCCCATCGAATCCGGTCTGCGGTCCCCATCCTTGGGGTCAGTTCGGCCGTCCTTGGCACCAGCTTCATCATATCGACGAAAGTTGCGCGGACCAATGGGGTGCTCAAGAATTCTTACACCGTGGAAGCTGAGCGAGAGAATCGCTCAAGTCTCTGGCGGCTATCTGACACGAGGCCCTCAGCGGATCTGAGTTTAGGCCCGGCGTTTCCGTCGGGTTGGACCTTTGTTTCAATCCCGTGACCAGCCCCATTCATGGGGCTTTCGCTGGAAAAGCCCCGTGAACGGGGCTGAGGAAGATTCCCGGTCGCGCCTGATGAACCCGGCGTAAACGCCGGGCCAATAAGAAGTTTCAAGAGTAGACTCGATCCGGACAGCCTCTCAGACGGTTGCAGTTCCAGAGTCATCAGTTGTCGTGGAGAACGGTCCTCTCTCTGAGCGAACTTTTCCACCTCAAACCACAAGCGTGCAGGTGTTATCTCACCCACACCCACTGCGAACGGCTTTGTCTTCCACTCCCGTACTCCCCTCCCCCGACACTCCCGTACTCATCCCCGCACACAAGCTTTCCGCTCGCTTAACCGATAAAATCGGCAATTCGCTAGACTTCGCGCCGTTGCTGGATTTTGCCCGTATGACCAGTCCGCAGGAACTTCGCAGGTCGATTCTCGATCAGGCCCGCACGATTGTGGTCAAAGTCGGCACAAATGTACTGTCGACCCCCGATGACCGCCTCGACGAAAGCCGCGTCGAATCGCTCGCGTCGCAGTTGCACGCGCTGCTACAGGGAGGACGCAAAGTCGTCCTCGTCTCCAGCGGAGCGATTGGCGCGGGGATCAACCTGCTGGGATTGAAGGAGCGGCCGAAAGATTTGCCGCATCTGCAAGCCGCTGCGGCGACGGGACAGGCGCACCTCATTCATCTGTACGATGTCGCCTTCCGGAAGTTCGGCTTTCATGCAGCCCAGTTGCTGCTCACCGCGAATGCCTTCAAGCATCGAGATCGCTACCTGAATGTCCGCAACACGCTGCTGACGCTCTCGGAATATGCGACGGTGCCGGTCGTCAATGAGAACGACACCGTCAGTACCGAGGAAATCAAGCTCGGCGATAACGACCGGCTGGCCGCGATGGTGGCCAACCTGCTCCCCGCAGACGTGCTGGTGGTCCTCTCAGTCGTCGACGGGTTGTTGACCGGCGACCCATCGCTCCCCGAAAGCCGTCGCATCCCGCTGGTCGAGCGGTTCGACGATGAACTGCTGAACCTCGTCGGAGCCAGTAAAAGTTCACGCGGGACCGGTGGCATGAAATCCAAGCTCGATGCCGTGCGGACCGCAACGGCCGTGGGGACGCACGTGTTGATTGCCCATGGTCAGCGGGACAATGTGCTCGCGGACATTTTCCGGGGGGAAGATGTCGGGACGCTCTTTCTCGCCGAGCAGGAAGCCCTCCCGGCGTGGAAACGCTGGATCGGCTATACGCTGCCGCCCAAGGGAAAACTCATCGTCGATGACGGGGCCCGACGGGCAATCGTCGAGCAGGGACGATCGCTGCTGGCGATCGGAGTCCGGCTGGTCGAAGGCCACTTTGACGAAGGGGAAGTCGTCGCCCTGTGTGATCTCCAGGGCGTGGAAATCGCCCGCGGATTGTGTAATTACGACGCGGCAGCCGCCCGGCTTGTTGCGGGAAAGCGGACGGAAGACATTGCCCGCACGCTGGGAGCTGCCCCCTACGATGAAGTGATTCATCGCGATAATCTGGTCGTCCGGATCTGACGATTGTGCCGGAGGAATGTGCCGGAAAATCACCCCGAAGTCGGCAGGAAAAGCGGCTTCGTTCGCCCGACAAGCTAGGGTTCCCGTGGACGGGTCTGCGTGCAGATCGCACTGCCCCCACCGGAAACAGGCACGCTTGTATGTACGAGTCCGCGTACGACACCGCTTACGCTTACCTGCGCTACTACCAGAGCTCTTCCATCACCTGGTGGGAGCAACTCGGGCCGTGGGACTACGGCTCGGTGCTCGCGCTCATCGGCTTTATCGGCTGGTACATGATGCGCGGCAACAAACGCTGAGGTGACTCTTCAGGCCGCACTTTGTCCTGCACGCGACCGGCGATACACTGACGGAGTTGATGGGATCCTCACTTCGAGGCCGCAACCCAAGATTCCTCAGGAGTGCAGCGATCAGTCACCCGGCACAGCCGTCCACGGAGGAACAGACCCCGCATGCCCATCATCATGATGAGCATGATCGCTGGTGGATGATCCTGGAAACCGCACTCTGTCTCGTCGGAGCTTTACTGGGAATCCTCTGCGACTGGCTCTCGGGCTGGAACCGCGAATCGATTCTAGGGTGGACGGCGATCGCTGCTTATCTGGTCGCCTACATCGCGGGGGGACGGCACATCCTGTTGCACGCCTGGAGCGAGTTGCTGACCGGGCGAATCAATGTCGACCTGCTGATGATCGCGGCAGCCATTGGCTCGGCTGCGATGGGTGAGTGGGCCGAAGGAGGCGCACTCCTCTTCCTCTTCTCGCTGTCGCATACGCTGGAAACGCTGATTCTCGGACGCACCCGACGGGCGATCGCCGATCTGATGGACCTGACCCCAGCAGAGGCCCTCGTTGTCGATGAGCAGGGCGAACGGCGGGTCGCTGTCGAACTCCTCGTTCCCGGCCAGGTCGTCATCGTCCATCCCGGTGAACGGATCCCGGCCGACGGCGTCATCCGCAGCGGTCAAACCAGCGTCGACCAATCCCCGCTGACCGGCGAATCGATCCCGGTCGATAAAGACACGGGCGATCTGGTCTTTTCGGGAACCTTGAATCAACAGGGTGTCGTTCAGGTCACCGTCTCGCGCGCAGCCGGAGAGACCACGCTCTCCCGGATGGTGCATCTCGTCGAGGAAGCGCAGAACCAGCGGGCCGCCAGTCAGCGGTTCACCGAGTGGTTTGGCGAGCGGTACACCTGGATCGTGCTCGCCCTGGCAGCTGCCACCGGACTCGTCGCCGGGACGGTGTTTCAACTGCCGTTCGCGGCGGCTTTTCAGCGGGCGATGACGGTCCTGGTGGTCGCTTCGCCCTGTGCAGTGGTGATCTCGATCCCCGCGGCGATTCTGGCCGCAATCACGAGTGCGGCCCGAGGGGGCGTACTGTTTAAAGGTGGGGCAGCTCTTGAAGCGACGGCTGCCGTGAAGACGATGGCGTTCGACAAGACTGGCACGCTGACCATCGGCCGGCCACGCGTGGTGACGAAAATCGTCGCCCCGGGTGTCGACGAAGCGACGTTGTTACAGACCGCAGCCGCGCTCGAGACGCATTCCGAACATCCCCTGGCCCGCGCTGTGGTTCACGCCGCAACGGATGCCGGTCTGCCCCGACTCGAAGCCACCGACGTCCAGGCGATTCTGGGACATGGGATTGAAGGAGCACTCGCAGGGAAGACATTCCGTGTCGGTAAGGTGACTTGGTTCGCGGAGTCGGCTGCACAGGCAGATGCTCACACGCAGTCGGAAGTCGCGGCGGCTCAATCCCGCGGGGAAACCGTCGTAATCCTCGCGGAAGGTGACCGCTGGCTGGGGGCGCTCGGAATCGCCGATGTGATGCGTCCCAGTGCCACGAACTGTCTGGCTGACCTCCGTAAATTGGGGATCGAACCGCTGACCATGCTCACGGGCGATGCAGAGCCGGTCGCAAGGGAATTGGCGGGGCGGATGAGCATGACCTTTCAAGCAGGTCTGCTTCCCGCCCAGAAGCTGGATGCCATTCGTGATCTGCGGGCACAGCACGGTTCCACCGGGATGATCGGTGACGGAATGAACGATGCCCCATCGCTGGCTGCCGCTGATGTCGGTTTTTCCCTGGGAGGAGCCGGCACCGATGTCGCCCTCGAAACGGCCGATGTCGTCATTCTCGCGGACGATCTTCGCCGCCTCCCCTACGCAATCGCCCTGGCCCGGGCGACGCAAACCATCATTCAACAGAATCTGATCTTCGCCTTCGGGATGATGGTCACACTGCTGATTCTCTCCTGGACGATCACCCTGCCATTACCGTTGGCAGTGCTCGGGCATGAAGGGAGCACGGTCCTCGTGATCTTCAACGGACTGCGTCTCCTGCGCTTCCCCCGCCCCACCTAGCCCGGAGCGCAAGCTCCGGCCGACACGTGTTTTGATCATTCAGAAAACCAGGCGATTGCGCTTCTGGCTGGGAAGACGCGAAACTGTCACCGTGATTGCGGGCGATGTTTGGGACGCGGACGGAGGATCAAGACCACCACGGCGGTGACGATCAGTGCGGGAATCAGGAACCGCAGTGGTACCCGCGAGCGTCCGATCACGATCAGAGCGACCAGGCCACCGAGCACCCACTTCCAGGAGACACGCGCCCACGCGGCTTCCCGGGTCCGGGTCGGCATCGCGATCCAGAAGGCGGCCATCACCACCCCGACTCGCGACAGGGCTCCCTGCCAGAGCGCACCCTGACTCTCCCAGCCCGCCCACCAGATCAATCCAGCGAGCAGCCAGCATCCGATCGCAATACAGCCGATCGAAACACGGTTTATCGGAATGAGGCCCCGTTCCATGCGGCTGATTATGCGGTGCTGCACGGGGGACCACAATTGTGCGTTGCAGTGACCCCGGCATCGGAATGCCGGGGCTTCCAAAATGCTCCCCATCCTCCACGGCCCACTTTCCGCCCGCTTTGTAATTTCCGGACTGGGGTTTGACGAAACCGCACGGTCGGGTATGCTTTTTGCCACCGCGGAGCCGGTGCGCTGTTGGGGGACGGAACGGAACTCCATCCCGCAGCGCGACGTAGTCCACCGCGACGGAAGGGAGTCCGTCATGGCGATGCGCTTATTGCACGCCGCATCGGTGCAGTTGGATGTCCCCCTGAGTGGGGTGCTACAGCCCCCGCGCGAACTCGCCGATCTGCTTTGTACGGCGACCCTCACCGCGTGGGAACGCCTCATCGAAGCGGCGATCGCGCACGATGTCGATGCCGTCGTCCTCTCGGGCGATACTTTTGACGCCGATCAATCGAGCCTCGCAGCCGATGTGGCCCTGCGGCAAGGCTGTGAAAAACTCGCCGAACGCGAGATTCCGCTGCTCGTGATGCCCGGCCCGCGTGATCCGCTCGCCGCGTGGCAGGAAATCCCCGATCTCCCCGAGAACGTGACCATCTTTGATTCCCCCTGGGATGCTCCGATCGAGTTGACCGATCGCGGCAAGACCAAGGCGATCTTTCATCCTGTTTCCGCTGAAACCGACATTTCGCCCCCGGAACTCGACAAGCTCGCGTCATCGAAGAAGACCTTCAGCGACACGCGACCGTTCACCTTCGGGTTGCTGTGGGATGCGTTTCATCTGGCCGGATCAACCGCGGCGGCTCCGCGGTTTGCGTCGCTCGATCTGCTGCTCGCATCCGATCGACAGCCACGGGTCCCGCTTCCGGTTACTGAAGCCCTGGTCCGCCGCCAACCATCGCCCCAGGGGATGACACCGTACGAAACGGGTGCCCGCGGCGCGATGTTGATCGATGTCGACAGTCAGCGGAAAACGAGCGCCCGTCTGTTGCCGCTCGCACCCGTCCGCAGGGAACGGCTGACTTTGCGGCTCGATGCGGTCCGGTCCCGCGACGATCTCTGCGATCAGATGCTCGCCCGACTCGATGAACTCCCGGTGTTGGCAGGCGAACAATTACGGCTCGTCGAGTGGCTGGTGGATGGGACCACGGCCGCTTGGAAGCGGCTCGATCTCGATGAGCACGCCCTGGAAGAAGTCACTGCCACGCTCACGGAATTAACCGATCAACCGGACAAACTGCGTTCACTGCATCGGGCGGCACCGTTGTGGCTCGACCCGATCGATGAGAGCCAGATCGGTGAATTGTGGGGCGATTATCTCCAGCTGTTCGATGTACGCCCGGAGATGACGATCGACGAACTGCGACGAATGGCGGTCGAACGCCGACCGCAACAAGCTTTGCCGGATGGAGCCTGGGAACGCTGGCTGCAGCAGTTGTCGCCGCAGGCAATCGCGGCCCGTGCCCGAGGGTACGGGCGGCGCTGGTTTGCCGGGGCGTAAAGCGACGCAGGGGATGCAGAGCAGCGGGGATGGGGGGAGCCGAGCCCGATGAAGATCACCGGGATTGAAATTGAACGCTTTGGCGTCTGGCGGAACTACTCGCAGACGTTGAATCCGCACGGCTTGAATGTCGTCTACGGCCCGAACGAAGCGGGCAAAACGACCATTCTGCGCTTCATTCGCGGAGTGCTCTATGGGTTCCCGCTGGAATCGAATCCAGTCCTGCGTCGCGGAGCCAAACAGGCCCCGCAAAGCGGCGCGATCCGCGTCCTCCATCGTGATCAGACTTATGAGATCCGCCGGGTCTCGCGCGGCGATGATCCTGGCCTGCTGACAATCTCTGGCGTGGCGGCGGGCGAATCATCAACCCGGTTTCTCTCGGAACTGGTGAACGGGACCGATGAAAAGCTCTTCGAATCCGTGTTCGCCGTCGGCCTGCCGGAACTGCAGGAGTTCGCGACGCTGACCGAAGACGAGGTCGCCCGGCATCTCTATGGGATGACGCTCGGGCCGCAGGGTCAGCTGCTGATGGAGCTGCCGCGGCGGATCGACAGCGAGATGGAACGCCTCTGGCCGGCCGATGGCAAGCGGGGTCTGCTGAATGAACTGACGGAAAAGCAGCGCGAACTCGCCGCCCAGGTCCAGGCGGTCCGCCCCCAACGTGATCGATATCGAAATCTCATCCGACAGCGGCGCGAACTGGAACAGAAAATCTCCGGCCTGCGAAAGCGGCACGCCGACACGCAGACGCAACTCCGCCAGCACCAGTTCATGGAGAAAATCCATCCGCACTGGTCAGCGGCACGCGATTTTCGGCGCGAACTGGCAGCCATCCCCGATCTCCGCAGTTTTCCGACCGATGGTCTCAGTCGGCTGCATCGTCTGGAACTCGATCGCGATGCAGCCCTCAAATCACGCGATGACACCCTGTCCGAGATTCGCGTTATTGGAACGCGGCTGCAGCAGGAACGCCGTGACGACAGCATCCGCCGGTTTGCCGGATCGATTCGTGCTCTGAATGAACAACGGGCGCAATGGGGTGACTCCCGTCAGCGGATGCTCGATCTCGATCGGATTGCGCTCGAGCACGAACGCGAACTCTCTCAGCAGATCGCGACTATCGGCCGGGGCTGGTCGCGCGCCCGGCTCGAGTCGATCATCGATACCCCCGAAGGTCACGGCCGGTTTGTCGCAGCGGCCCGTGAATACCAGACGATTCGCAGCCGTACGAAACGCCGCCAGCGGCGTTATCGTAAGTTGAATCTCGCCTGTCGGGATCGTGAACTGGCCCTGCGGACGGAACTGCAGCATCTCGGAGTCGACTCGACTGAACTCGATCAGCCTCTGCTGCGAGCACGGGAACGACTGACGCAACTGACGGAACTCGGCCAGTTGCAGATGCAGACGATTGAACTGCGACAGCGCTCGATCAGTATCGATCAGCACATGCAGCGGCTGCAGGATCGGTTGGGACTCCCCGACTGGGTCTGGCTGATTCTCGCGTTCTTCGTTCTCTCTGGGATCGGTCTCTTCTTCGCAGGGTTGTCGGCCGGAATCGCAACGGGCTGGCTGGTCGGTGCGATCTATGTCTTCCTCGCTTTCACCGCTGGGGGAACCACCTGGGCACTCAAGCTGGAATTCGAAGCGGAGATGCAACGCCAGGTGGCGGAACTGCGCGAGCAACGGAATGCGCAGGACACGCAACGTCACGAAATCGAGCAACGCATTCTGGAACTCGTGCAGTTGCATGGGCTGTGGGATATCAACGCCGATCGTACGATTCCGATCGATGCAACCGATGGTCAATGGATTGCCCGGGCGGCGGAGCGACTGGCGCAGCTCGAACTGGCCCAGCGCGATTATCAACGGATCCTCGACACCCGCAAACGTCTCAGCCAGATTCGCGGTTCGCTGCAATGTCAGCAACGGGGCCTGGCTACGTCCCGGCGGCAGTGGTGCGAGACGCTGAAATCGCTTGGCTACGACGAAATCCTCGACGTTCCCAAGGCTTTTGAGCAATGGCAGTCGGTCACGACCGCCCGCGAAATCCGCCGACGTGGTCAGGAAGCCCGCCGCGAATATCGGGGCCTCGAAGAAGACTGGGAGCGCTTCCGGCTCCGCGTGGAAGATCTCGGCAAACGAATGCGGTCCGAAGCGACCGATCCCCAGCAGCCGTTCGAAGCCCTCGAACGCTGGGAGAACGACCTGCGGGCCTGGATCAACAGCCGCCAGGAATATCGTCGCCTGCTGAAAGAACGGAAATCACGCCGCAGTGAAGCCGACGAACATCAGCGTCGCGTCGATCAGTTCCAACAACAGATCGCTGCTCTGTTGCAACAGGCCCATGCGACCGATCGGCCTGACCTCGAACACAAACTGCAGCAGTTCCAGCGACGGCAACAGATCGAAACTTCGCTGATGCAGGCGAACCGCGATCTGGAAGCCCTCACGCAGACCGAGCCCGAACTAGCGCTCGTCGAGGAAGTTCTGATGCGGTTCCGCCCGGCCGACAACGGCGAGAACATCAAGAAACTGACCCGTGACGGCAACGACCTGGAAAAACAACTGCAGGAACTCTTCGAGCAACTGGGAACCATCAAGCAGGAATTGAAGACTCTCAGTACCGATCGTGCAGGCAGCCGCATCCGCTACGACCAAGCCCAGGCACAGGAAGCCCTGCAGGAAGCCTGGAGCCACTGGTATTCATCAGCCACGGCGGCGGAAACTGTCGATCTCGTCGGGGCGATGTTCGAGCAATCGCATCAACCCGAGATGCTCGCCGCGGCGATGCCATTCGTCGAACAACTGACGTGTCGCAAATATCGCCGGTTGTGGACGCAACTCGGACGTCGGCAGCTCTTTGTCGACGATGACTCCGGAACACCTCGTCCAGCGCAACAGCTCAGCGGCGGGACCCGTGAACAACTCTTCCTCGCGATCCGACTCGCGATGGTCAAAGCGTTCGCGCGGGGTGGGATCGAACTGCCGATGGTCCTCGACGACGTGACCGTCAACTTCGATGTGGAGCGTTCCGAAGCAGCCGTCGAAACGCTGCGGGAATTTGTCCGCGAAGGCCAGCAGGTCCTCGTGTTGACGAGTCACCTGCACTACGCCCAGATGTTCCAGCAGCGCGGCATCGAACCGGTCTGGCTTCCCGCCCGGCTCACCAGTGGTGACAACTGGGAAGAACGTCGCGCGGGCTAAAGACACAGGCTTTGCGTGAATTCCTGCGTCGACAGCCAGTCACGGGTTACTCCCACATCTGGACTCCTTCGACATTGGCTTTGCGCCAATTGCGGATCAGCAGGTGTCGCTCGAGTAAGATCCGCAGGGTGTCGCCGCGGTAAGGTTTCGAGAGGTAATCGTCGCAGCCGGCCTGGAGGCATTGGTCACGCATGGCGGGGGTGGCCACCGCCGTGAGGGCAATCATCGGTCCATGAAATCCCAGCCGACGAATCTCCTGCGTGGCTGTTACCCCATCTTTCAACGGGATATTGATATCCATCAGGATCGCATCAAAGGGCGTCGGATCCGTTAAGGACTGATGAACTCGATCGACGGCTGACTGGCCATCCGTGACCACGGTGGGGATCGCGCCGAATTTGCCCAGGACATGCGACAGCAGACGAGCATTGTCAGGATCGTCTTCGGCTATGAGAATCTGCCGGTTCTGCAGGGATTCCTGCTCCCCATTAGCCTCGACATCCCCGGAGAGGCTCGCCTCGCTGGTCTTGGAGGGCGATTCTCCGGGTGTTTCATACGGGAACCAGAATGTAAAGTCTGAGCCGTGACCGGGAGTGCTGATGACGTCGATCCAGCCCCCCAATTGCTTGGCATAATGACTGGCAATTGTCAGCCCGAGCCCCGTTCCACCATGTTGGCGGGCCAGAACGCTGTCACCCCGTTCAAACGGTTTGAATATTCGCTCGATCTCAGACGCTTCGATCCCTGCTCCCGTATCGACGACATGGATCGCCAGCATCGCGCAACCGTTCAGACGTTCGGCAGCAACTCGAATCAGAATTGCACCCTGACTCGTGAATTTCAGCGCATTCGAGAGGAGTCGATCAAGAACCTTTTCAACCCGCAGAGGTTCGGTCACGAGCAACATCGGGATTTCTGGCGAGATCTCAACCGAGAGCGTTAAACCTCGCTGAGTCGCCCGTGCCTGGTAATGGCTGGCCATTTTTCGGACGAGTTCGATGGGATTCACTTCCTCGCGGGTGACCACGGCATCGCGAGACTCCTGCTCAGTGAGAGTCAGCAAATCGGTGACAATCTGCAGCAGCTGTGTACCGTTTCGGTGGATCGTCTCAGCGAAATCTGCAACTTCCTCGGTTGGTGGTTCGATCCGGAGCAGGTCCGAGAAGCCGAGAATGGCGTTCAACGGCGTACGCAGTTCGTGGCTCATACTGGCCAGGAAGGCAGATTTTGCCTGACTGGAGGAATCTGCAGCTTGTTGCAGGAGGACGGCACCAGCAGCCATTTGCCGGAGTTGTTCCGCCTGACAGTGCAGTTCCGCATTTTGCTTGTACAGCAGTTCGTTACTTGCCTGGAGTCGTATTTCTACCGACTTCCGTTCGGAGATGTCGCGAACGATCCCGGTAAAGAACCGACCTTCTGGGATCGTCACTTCAGAAACAGACAAGCTCATCGGGAAGATCGTGCCATCTTTACGACGCCCCATGACTTCCTGGCCAATACCGATGATGTGTGCGATGTTGGTTTCCAAATAACGCGACAGGTATTGGTCATGAGCAGAAGAGTAGGGCTCCGGCATCAGGTAAGAGATATTCCGTCCCAGTAATTCACCAGGTAGATAGCCAAATAATTTGAGTGTGGCTGGGTTGAAGTCTCGAATGATGCCAGATGAGTTGATCGTGATCGCTGAATCGGCCAACGACATGAAGAGTGCCCGATAGCTCGCTTCCTCAAGACGTTCACCGGAAGTCATTCCGAGCGACTGATGGTTTTCCTGTCGCGAATCCATACAGTCTCCTCTCAAGAGTGTGCTTCGTGAGAGTGTCGTCCGTCTTGCATCGAATGAAAGCTCCATACGTCTCGGCATCTTTTTCAGTTGGTGGCAACGAGCTTGGCCTACGGGCGGGTCAATCCCTCGTCTTGCTTCTTGATCAATCTCAGCGTCTTCTCTAGGTCTTGACATTTCAGGAAGATTTCATCCTGACCCGCTGGCATTCCTAAAAGATCGGCGGGAATTATCAGCGATCATTCACAATTGCCAGAATTGAGGTCTAAACCTCGTACTATTGATCTCTGGGTCGGAATATAGACTTTTCGATTGACTTCCGTGGTCAGTCCTCAGGACTTGCGGTGTTGATCAAAATGTGTCGAGGGGGACCACTCGCGCTGAGTCACGGGAAGCCGGGCACTCTGTGCAAGTCCTTTTCTGGAATCGCGATCAGAACACTCAACTGGTTGTCCCTCGTTGTCCTTCGTTCCGAAGGTGCGAGAGCGCTGAGCGGATGTCTGGGCTTCATCTTTCAGCCAGGAAATTGCTCGCCGGTTCATGCCTGGATTTCTCGTCTCCTGCTGGTAATCCCGCCGCCGATCGGGTCTCCATTGACTTCTTGATTGCCAAGAGTCGGTACAATGAAACCGACTCAACCCGCTGCGAGGTACATTTGTCCATGGTGTCCACCGATTTCGATTGGGACTTGCAGGCGCAGGCGATTACCCTGCGCATCCGCTGGTTCGGGATCGCGATCGGGTATGGCCTGGTCAACGTGCTGGGTTCGGGGGCTGAGCCGTTTCCGTTGAACGCGATCCTCGCCCTTGGGGCCGCGTATGCCATGGCGGATACCTGGTTCAGCGTCCGCGGAAAGGTGTTTCTCAGCGAATACCCGCTGTTCATTTCGGCGATGGAAGCGGTCTTCATCGGGCTGCTCTGCCAGTTCGACACCGGCATCGCCAGTCCCTTCCGCTTCTACTATTTCCTGTCGCTATTGGTCTGCGCGATCCGCTATTCCCCTGTAGTGACGTACTCGACCTTCGCCTTGCACGCGCTGAGTTTTCTGACCGTCGCGCTCAACCGCGGGGTCGCCACTGTCGAGGATCGGACGTCGCTGGTACTGACGCTGATCGTCGTCGGCTGGGTGACCTGGGCGAGCACCGCGTTGTCGACCCTGCTGAAGCAGGCAGGTGTCCGACTGGCCGAACTGAACTCGGCATTGCAGCGGCATCAGCAGGAACTCGAAGTCCGCATTGAGGAACGAACCCAGGCCCTGCAGGAATCGCAGGCGATGATCGTCCAGCAGGAGAAGCAGGCCGCCTTCGGGCTGCTCGCGGCCGGAATTGCGCATGAAGTCGGCAACCCGCTGGCGGCGATCAGTTCGCTGGTGCAGTTACTGAACCGCCGCGAGATCGACGAGCACACCCGTTCGCGGCTGATGATGGTCGACGATCAACTGCGCCGGATTCAGCGGACGCTGCGGGAACTGGTCGACTTCAGCCGCCCGGCGACGAATGTCGTGACCCCGGTCGATGTTCACGCTGCGCTCGATGCGGCGCTCAACATCGCGAAGTATTACAAGCGCCGCAAAGGGAAGACGGTCCTCACCCGGTATGCGGCGGGACTTCCTCCGATCCGGCTGGTTCGTGATCAGCTGGTCCAGGTCTTTCTGAACCTGATACTCAATGCGATGGACGCCACCCCCGAGGGGGGGACGATCGAGTTGTCGACCTGTGTCCACGAAGGCTGGATGAAAATCGACGTCCGTGACACCGGCACGGGGATCGAGCTGGCGCATCGTGACCGGATCTTTCGGCCCTACTTCACGACCAAAGAGACTGGTACGGGCTTGGGTTTATTTGTCTGCCGGAATATCGTCGAGCAAGTCCTGGGAGGAAAGATTATTCTGTCAGCCTCGTCACCCGCCGGGACAACATTCTCGGTCTGGGTCACTGATGAAGCGTTGAAACAACATCCCGACATTGCCCCTCCGGCCGATGTCGTTCCGGTTCCCGCAGCGGTGGTGGTCTCGTGAAAACGATGCGTTCAATTCTGATCTGCGAAGACGAGGAAATCATTCGGACCTCGCTCCGCGAGTTTCTCGTCGACGAAGGATATGACGTTGTCGCGACCGCCACGACGGCAGCCGCGCTCCAGGCGGCCCGCACACGCGACTTTCAGGTGGCCATCTGCGATGTGCAGTTGCCCGATGGTGATGGCGTGGCCCTGTTGCGACGGCTGCTGCAGCTCAACGCGAATCTTTCGGGGTTGATCATCACCGCGTATGCGACGGTCGAAAACGCGGTCGAAGCCTTTAAGGCCGGGGCCTTCGATTACCTCGTGAAGCCGGTCATCTTCGATGATCTGGCGAACAAACTGCAGCGGCTGTACCAGTACCGCGAGCTCTACCAGGAAAATCAGACTCTCCGCCGCGAACTCGCCCGCCGGGAAAGTGGCGACGAACTGATCGGATCGAGCAAAGCGGTCCAGGAACTGCAGGAAGCGATCCGGAAGGTCGCAGTGACCGGCGCGAATGTCCTTCTCGTGGGTGAATCCGGCACGGGGAAGCAACTCGTCGCCCGTGGCGTCCACAAAGCGGGTCCCAATCGTCAGGAACGCTTCCTCGCCGCCAACTGTTCGACACGTCCTGTAGAACTGCTCGAAACCCAGCTGTTCGGCAGCACGGTCAGTGACCAGGTCGGCCTCTTCCGTCATGCCGGCGAAGGGACCGTCTTTCTGGATGAAGTCGCGCAGTTACCCCTCTCGACACAGGGACGGTTGTTGCGGGCCATCGAACACAGCGAGATCACGCCGGTCGGTTCTGCGGAACCGGTGCGGCACCATGCCCGGGTGATCGCCGCTACCACGCGCGACTTGAAACGCGAGGTGGATGAAGGCAAATTTGATCCCGCGCTGTTTTACCGGCTCGATGGCGTGAAGATCCGCATTCCCCCCTTGCGCGAACGACTGGATGACATCCCGGAACTGGTGGAGCATTTTGTCGCCCGACACAGCCGCACGATGGGCCAGGGGATCACCGGCGCGACGAGCGAAACGGTCCGATTGCTACTCTCGGCCAACTGGAAGGGGAATGTCCGCCAGCTCGATAATGCGATCGAGCGGGCGGTGATGATGTGCGACAGTACGCAGATCCGGCCCGAAGACCTCCCACCGGAACTCCTCGGCGAAACACAGGCCCTCCCCGATACCGACGACCTCCGCTCCGCATTGCGGCACTATGAAAAGTTGCACATCCTGCGTGTCCTGCGCCAGTGGCCCGACAAGCGCGAAGCGGCTCGCCGGCTGCGATTGGGGCTCTCGAGTCTCTATCGAAAAATCGAAGAGCTCGGGATCGATTTGTAAATCAATTCCCATTCCTAGCCCGGAGCGCAAGCTCCGGATGACTCTTGCTTTAAGGGTTGTACGAGACTTGAGTCACCGCGAAGACGCAAGCGTGGATCGTTGTGTTCGGTGACCATCCGGCTTCCGTTTGGAAGTCGACTCGTCCGGCATTTTCTGCCGAATTCGTCTGGACAGACTCCCCTGGATCACTAAACTCCCCGCGCTCGACCGGGCGGTAGGCACATCGCGCTTTGTGATGTCCCCGGCCCCGTCGGCCACCCTTCGCGGGGCATGCGATGTCGATGTCGTCTTCTCAGCCCATTCTCGCCGCTAGTGCTTTGCTGCTGGTCGTGACTGGCTGCCATCCCTACGGCTACCAACCCTATGGCTATGGGAATGGCTACGGATACGGGCCGACATACGCTCCGCAGCCTCAGTACTACAGCCCGGGTGGTGGTTCTCCGTCGAACGGGATCTATGTCCCGCAGACGATTTCCCCCGCCTCGCCGACACCAATCACACCCACGCCAAGCAGCCCGACGCCGACATGGCGTCCCGGTACAACGAACGACAACAGTGCTCCGACCTTCAATCCGAATCCCGATGCCGGTGGACGCGTTCCCCCGGCCCGTGATCCGGGAGATGACTTCCCCGGCAATCCCGGAGCGTCGCTCACTCCGACGACGGGAAATGTGACCGCCAGCCTGCCGACCTTCGAACGAGGCGGTTTAGCTGCGGCTGCCCCCCCCGCCCTGACGGCGGAGATCGTCCCTTCGGGCAACAAGGTTGTCAGCAACGACCCCTTCGAATCCCCTGCACGGCTGCCGACCGATCTCGATTCTCAACCGATGCCACCAGCAGCGGCCAAACCGCTGAATCCCTACGAATTCGACCGCCAGGGCTATAAGTGGCTCCGTGGCGTGATCGACTACGACGAACTCTCGGAAACCTGGTCGATCGTCTACAACCTCACCCCCGATGCGACTGATCCCTATGCGGGGAGCCTGATCGTTTCGCCGCACCCGGATCTCGGGAAGCTCGCGCGGGGCGACATCGTGCTGCTGGAAGGCCGGATTGACGACAAACTGAAAGACCGCTCCGGCAAGCCGATCTACACGATCACCAAGGTCCAGCTCCTCGCCGAGCCGACCCGATAATCTTCTGTAAGGTGGGCTGTGCCCACTATCTTGAGCTGTCTGCGCAGGCAAGACGTTGGTGGGCACAGCCCACCCAGGGCGAGCGCCTTTTACAAGAGGCCGAGTTTGGTGAAGAGGCGTTGGGGTTTCCGGTAGTGGCTGCGTAAGGTGGCGGCGAGATTGCCGGTGGCATCAGCGCGGAGACATCCGAGGGCGGCGTTCCGCAGAGCGGCGAAGTTTTGCGGCGCGTGTCCCGAGGTGATGGTGGACCGGTCTTCCCGAAACACGACATCGCGGACCCAATGCAGGCCGTTTTCGATGACGCCCCAGTGGCCGCGGATGATGGCCAGCAACCGGGCCGCATCGGCTTTCACGCGGGAGAGCGAGGTGATGAAGTACCGTGTCTCGCGTTCCACCAGACCAGGACTTCGTCGCTCGCAGACGACCTGCAACACCTGCTGGACTCCGGGCCAGCGGACGTAGTCATTGAGGCTGACCGTGCTGATCAGCGTGCGGACTTCGATCCGACCGTGACCTTTGTCATACGTGGTCACCGTCTGACGCTCTCGTCCGCGTTCACACCGGGCCCAGGGGGGAAAAGGCCGCGTCAGCGGCCTTGAATTCCTGCTGGATTTCTCGATTTAACGTGGGTTGATTGTCTTTCACCGCGAGAACGTAATCTCCCTCGGCGGCGAGAATCTGTTCGCACAGATCGCGCTGGCAGAATGCCGCATCGCCCACCACCACGGTCTCTTTCAACAGGATCTCCGACAGCAGCGTGAGCGCCCCTTTGTGCTCGTTCGTCTTCTCATCGACGCGGGCTTGGGCCACCACCACGCGCGACCCGTGTGCCACCAGCGCCAGCAGATGCAAGCCTTTCTCCGACGCCCGCGCCGAACCACAAAGCGTCTTCCCGTCGATGCTCAGCACGGCCAGGAGTTCCTCCCCGGCGTGCGGAAAGCACTCCTCAATCCACTCCCGCAGCACCCGATCAAGACCATCAGGATCCAGCTTGGAAAACAAGTCGCGAAAGCAGTCTCGCTTCGGCGGTCGCCGGGTGAATCCCAGACGGTGCCAGAAGTCAACAGGTAAATCTTGCAACCATTCGACCAATTCGTCGTACCCGGCCACGCCCGAAAGCAGACCACTGACGACCGCCGCCAGCATGGCGGACAAAGGATGGCGCCGTCCCTTACGCCCGCGTGGATCAGGAACTTGCGCCAATCGGCTCAGCAAATTCCCGCCGCAGGCCATCGACATTTCTTCCCCTCCGTGAATCCCAGACTCCAGACCGTAAACTCCCTCCCACCTCCACCGCATTTCCCAGACCAATTAAAACGATGGCCCTGACAGCCCACCCGACAAGACTGGTTGTCGCTCGGACTCTACGGCACAATGAGAGTGGTCATTTCACCCCCTCTCGATGTTGCGGTCTCCGGTGTCGTCTCCTGCTCCTGTCACTCCGTCTCCCTCGACGGCGCGCTTTCCCTGGGCGCGTCGGGCGCTCGATCTGTTTGTCATTGCGTGGATCGTGGCGGTCGGACTGACTTCCGGGCGGCAACTGGTCGACTGGTGGCGTGAAGACCCGACGGCTGATCCCGTTCCGTTGACGGATACCGGCGAAGACTGGTTCCGCCGGGCAGTCCGCTTTGAGGTCGGTGCGAGTGGCCTCGCCTGTCTCCGGGAACCGTTTCAGGGTTCACGCGACGATGTCGATCAGCGACTGATGCAACTCGTCCAAGCCTCGATGAAAGACGCTCCGAGTCCGACCGCTGACCCAGGAGACGCGGAGCGCGAACTGCTGGCGAAACTGCGTGATGCTCCACCCATCGCCACCGACGACGGCCGCGGGACGTTGTATCGCTGGGCGGCCCCGTTTCCGGGGATGATCGGCACCCGGCCCGATGCCCCAACCGGGCGGATTCTAGCCCACGGTTTTGCGCTCCCCTCCGGTCCGAAGAAGTGGACGCTGTATGTTCTGCCGATGGGGCTCGAGGGGCGTGCTTCTGCACAGGAACTTCCGTCCAAGGCGGTCCCGCTGCTTGCCTGGACCGATGCCGCGGGGCGGACGGTCGCTTCTTTTCGGGGTCCCGGACCGGTCGCCGACTGGATTCGGCACTGGGAAGCCCGGTATGGTCCGCCTGTGTTGAAGCAAATCGACGCGAAGTCGGCGACACTGCGATTCGAGTCCGCCCAATCGGTAGTCGAACTGCAGATAGAAGCGGAAACTGCGGGATCGTGGCTCGGCGTACTGTGGACTATTCCGCGGGCTCACGTTTCCCTACCTGAGCGATCATCGTTACCGACAGCCGAGTCGGCCTTGCCGATCAAGGAGCATCCGTGAAAGGGATCCCGGGAATACTTGTCGCCGTCGGTCTGGGGATCGCCGGAGCGTTGTGCAACTGGTTCTATCTCGAACGTCTCGCCGGGCGCGAGGCGAAGATCGAGTTCATCGGCGTGCGCTCTGGCGTGCAATTGAATGCGGGGGAAGTCATCAAGGACGAACACATCGTCTCGATCGGCATCCCGCGGAGCCACGTCGGCAATCTGCAACAAGTCGCCCCGACGTGGGACATTCGTCGAACGGTGACAGGACAGGTCACCAGCCGTACGTTTCGTGGCGGCGAGATCATCCTGCAGGATGATGTCCGCACGCCGGGACAGCGCGATCTCAATGAAAAGCTCGGTCCGGATGAAGTCGCCTTGTGGTTGCCGGTCGATCCGCGGACCTTCAGCCCCAGCCGCGTGAATCCGGATGATGAAGTCTCGTTCCTCGCACCGCGAATGGGGGGCGAAAGTCCGACTCCGATCGGCGATCCCTCGGGGCCACGCAGCGGATCGAGTGAACTCATCGGTCCGTTCCGGATCCTCGAAATCGGCACTCGCACCGGACGACCGGAAGTCCAGCGCGCGGCCGGGGTTCGCGGGGGCAATGAAACCTCGCTGACCGTCGTCGCCAAGATGCCGGGCGGCCGTCTCGAACCGAAAGCCGAACGCCTGACCGAAATCATCCGCCAGACAAAGTCCCAGGGTCTGCAGGTCCTGCTGCATCCCAAGAAGAAGTGATCGAGGGACTAGGGAATAAAGGGGACACTCGTTGTCTCTGGCTGACCACTGACCACTGACCACTGACCACTGACCACTGACCGACCGCAGACAAGACCTCCCATGAAAATCTGGTACAACCGTCTGCACGACAGCCGCCGGACGCTCGTCGAAACGACCGACGAGACGATTCGGATCGGCCGCGGTGAAGACAATACGATCGTGCTGCAAAGTCCGCTGGTCTCCAAGCGGCATGCGGTCGTTTCTCGCGAAAACGGCAAGCTCAAACTCGAAAACATCGGCGTCAATGGCTGCCTCGTCGGCGAAGCGGAAGTTCTCGGCGGCCGCTCGATTCTCTTCTCTGCCGGCGAATCAGTCCGCATCTGGCCGTTCACGCTGACGTTTGAATCCGAAGAAGTCGCCCCGATCTCCCGCAGCGAACTGGAAAGCCATCTCCGCTCGCTGATGGCCGACCTGATTCAACGTCTGCACAAGCAGTTGCTCGAACGGCTCGATTTGTACGAGTTAGAGCAGACCCGCACCGGGACGGCGGAGACGATCGTGCTCCTCGAACACAACATCGAGGATGTCTGTCGCGAGATGCAGTTGTGGGGACCGGAGAACGAGCCGCTGCTGGAAGAAGTCGTCGGTCTCACGCTCCGCGATCTCCTTGTGAATCAACTCATTCTGGAGAGCAACAACGACCAGCAGTCGAGCCTCGCGCGGCTCACGTTCAACGAGTTTGACATCCCGGCGACGCTGGTGCCGGAACGCGAATCCGAACTCCATAATCTGCTGGTCTTCACGCGGGAAAAGCTCGGCCTGCAGGATCAGCCGGATCTCTCGGCCCGCATCAGCCGGGTGGAACACCGCTTCGGCGAAGTCTTTCCGCTCGTGCGGCCGCATCTGCATCGCGAACTGCGGCGGTATGTCATTCTGCGGACGTTAAAGAAAGAGTTGAAGGACACGGTCTTCGGCTTCGGTCCGTTGCAGGATTTGATCCGTGCCCCCACGATCAGCGAAATCATGGTCGTCAAAAGCGATCAGATTTACGTCGAGCGCGACGGTGTGATTGAACTTTCCGGACGGCGGTTCATTTCCGATAAGGTGACCGAGTCGATCATCGAGCGCATCGTCGCCCAGGTCGGCCGCCGGATTGATAAAAGCCAGCCGCTGGTCGATGCCCGACTGCCGGATGGCTCCCGCGTGAATGCCATCATTCCGCCCCTGGCGATTCGCGGGCCGGCGCTGACCATCCGCAAGTTTCCGGCCCATCGGTTCACGGCCGACGATCTCATCGAAATCGGCAGTTTGACGCACTCAGCGGCGATGTTTCTCCGGGCGTGTGTCGTCGATCGTCGCAACATCCTCATCAGCGGGGGGACGGGTACCGGCAAGACGACGATGCTCAACATCCTGTCGAGCTTCATTCCGCATCGCGACCGCATCGTCACGATCGAGGACACCACGGAACTGCAGCTGCATCAGGACCATGTCGTCACGCTGGAAGCCAAGCACAAGAACGTCGAAGGAGCGGGTGAATACTCGATTCGTGACCTGGTGCGGAATGCCCTGCGCATGCGGCCGGACCGCATCATCGTCGGGGAATGCCGCAGCGGCGAAGCCCTCGACATGCTGCAGGCGATGAACACCGGCCACGACGGCTCAATGACCACCGTCCACGCCAACAGCCCCGATGACGTCATCAAACGACTCGAAGTCCTCGTCCTGATGGCGGTTGACCTGCCCGTCGTCTCAATCCATCGGCAGATTGCGTCCGCGATCGACGTCGTGGTGCAGATCACCCGGTTGCCGGGCGGCGGTCGCAAGGTCTCACAGATCAGCGAGATTGCCGGCTACGACGCCGACATCGGCGCACTGATCGTCCGCGACATCTACAACTTTCGCGATGGCCAGGTGCTGCATCCGACGGGGTATCTCCCGACATTCGTGGAAAGCCTGATCGCGAAGCAACTCCTGAAGATCGAGTTCCTCTACGGCAACGAAGACGTCCCCAACCGTAACGCGCCCTAGAGTTGCTGGGGGACGTCAATTGTCCGGTCGGCTCTGTCGTAGGGTGGGCTGTGCCCACCATCTTTCCAGCCTTGCAGCGGCATGTTTCAGACGGTGGGCACAGCCCACCCTACGAGGCGTTCAATCCCTCGAACAGCACCGAGCCGGGACGAATCTGGGTCGCGCCTTCTTCGATCGCGAGTTCGAAGTCGCCGCTCATCCCCATGGAGAGTTCCGGCAACGCCCAGGGGCCGCGGGTAGCAAGTTCATCACGCAGGGTCCGTAATCCACGAAAGACGTGCCGAATCAACCCGGTGTCGTCCGTCAGCGGGGCCATCGTCATCAAACCGGCCACTTCGAGGTGCTGGACCTGCTGCACGGGTTCCCAGACCGTTCGAAGCTCGTCGGGTGTGAAGCCCGACTTGGCGGCTTCTCCCGAAATGTTGACTTCGAGCAGAACACGCCGTCGCCGTCCGGATTTCCCCGCAGCCTCGTCGATGGCCGATAACAACCGCAACGAATCAACCGCATCGATACTGACGACGTGCGGAACGATCAGCCCGACTTTGTTCCGCTGCAGATGGCCGATCTGATGCCACTCGATATCGGGCGGAAAGGCGGCCGCCCGCTGGGCCAACTGCTGTGGTCGGCTTTCCCCCCAGTGACGGATTCCCAACTGGTAAAACGCTTCGAGCACCGGGATCGGAGCCTGCTTGGTGACGGCCACGATCTGTACCGATGCAGGATCGCGTCCGCAGCGTGCACACGCCGCTGCGACCCGCGCGGTGCATGACCCCCAGCGATTCCGGAGTTCGTCGATTAGCTCGGCCATCATCCTCTCACCCATCCGATTCCCGATTCACATCTTATTGTAGGGTCGACCACGTCCGTGCAGCGAACCATCGACCGTTGCTTGCGTCTTTCTGTCCTTCGGTTCTCCCGGTGGACGTTCCCCGGCGCAGCGGTATACTGCCAGCGTGTGAATGCGGGCCTGTTTCCTCCTGCAGTGAAGGTCGAGGTGTCGTATGCCGCTCTTCGAGATCGAAACGACCGAACACATCATGATCGCCTGGGCTTCCGATCAAGCCGGGGCTGAGGGGATCATGCAGGACCAGTACCCTTCCGAGACGATCCGCCGCGTGACCAGGCGTCCGCGTGATGCGTGGGTCATCTCGAAACGGCTGCTCGGTCTGGAAGGGGTCGGAGCTCCGAACGATCAGGCGCGGGAATGTCTCACGAAAGCCCAAGGGGATAAACTCCACGCGATCCGCTTGTTCATGCAGGACACGGGGGCCGATCTGCACGAAGCCCAGCGGGCCGTAGAAACCACGATGTCGCTCGGCTGGTAAACCTTCCGTAACACAGTCCCCCCAGAAGCCCAGCCATCGCGATGGCTGGGTCCGCCCAAACTCTCAATTTACTGCACGCTAAGGATGACCGTTGGACAAGTTGCTCGCAGGAAAAGTCGCGTTGGTGACCGGTGCCGGTCGGGGTTTGGGACGAGCCTTTGCTGAACGGCTTGCGTCGCTGGGGTGTGCGATCGGTGTCCATGGCATGCGGGAACAGGGACCTGCGGAATATGGGGAGGGCACGACTCTCACCGAAACCGCTCGTCAAATCGCAGAGACCCACGGTGTGAAGACGGTCCGTGTTCTCGGCGACCTGACCGTGGCGGCTGACGTCGAACGCGTCGTAGCGGAAGTCTGCGAGCAACTCGGAACCGTCGAAATCCTCGTGCATAACGCCGGGGGCGACATCGCCGCTGCGGGAGGAAAGCCGAATCCAAACGACGCGGTGATGATCAAGGAAATCGATGTCCGGGCCGTGCTCGACCGGAATCTGCTCAGCACCATCCTCGTCTGCCAGCAGGCGGCCCGACGGATGATGCCGCTGAAACGGGGACGCATCCTCACCATCAGTTCGATTGCTGCCTTTAAGGGGAACGAGAACTCCGCGATCTACTCGACGGCCAAGGCCGCCGTGGTGGAGTACACCCGCTGTCTGGCGATGCAGATGCGGCCGCACAACATCAACGTGAACAGTCTTGCTCCGGGCGATACGCGAACGGGGCGGTTCCTCGGGACACGGCACGTGCCGGAAGAACGGCTCGTTTCGGAAGGAACGCTCGACCGCATCGGTCTCGTCGATGAGGTCGCCCGGGTCGTCGAGTTCTTCGCCGGTCCGCTCGGCGACTTCGTCACCGGCCAGGTGCTCCGCGTCGACGGCGGCAGCCAGTGCTGGCCGTCATGAGTTAGCAGGGACGAAAATCCGACACTCGTCCCCACGTTCTACGTGGGGACGCAAGGCCACGACGCACCGCGTCGCATGCAACAATCGCGGCGGTGAATGAGGATCGAAGACGACGCGGAGCGTCGCAACCGTCCGTTCCCACGCAGGAGCATGGGAACGAGTCCATCCACCATCCACCATCCACTGTATTCCACCTTGTTTCGTTACGAACTCCTCGCGACGGATCCCCGGACCGGTGCCCGTGTCGGACGCTGGCACACGCCACACGGCATCGTTGACACCCCCGCGTTCATGCCTGTGGGGACACTGGGCACGGTGAAGGGACTGACACCCGAGCAACTGCGGGCGACCGGCGCACAGCAGGTCCTGGCAAACACGTATCATCTTGCCTTGCGACCGGGAGCCGAAGTCGTCGCCGAGTTGGGGGGACTGCATCGCTTCATGCAGTGGGACGGTCCGATCCTGACTGACAGCGGGGGCTTTCAGGTCTTCAGCCTTGCGAAGTTATCAAAGATCAATGACGAACGAGTCGTCTTCCGTTCGCACATTGACGGCAGTCTGCTCGATCTCAGTCCGGAACGGGCGGTTGAAATCCAAGAGCAACTCGGGGCCGACTGCATCATGTGCCTCGATGAATGCCCACCCGCCGATGCCCCGCTGCCGAAGCTGCAGGAAGCCGTCGATCGGACCACGCGCTGGGCGGAACGTTGTCGAAAGGCCCAGCGACGTGCCGATCAGGCGCTCTTTGGCATTGTGCAAGGCGGGACTGATCCTGCATTACGGGCGCGTTCGCTCGATGGACTCCTTCCGCTCGATTTTCCCGGATACGCCGTGGGGGGGCTGAGTGTCGGCGAAACCCCCGCAGAAATGTACACCACGCTGGAATCCACCGTACCACGGATGCCGGTCGACCGACCGCGATACCTCATGGGGGTTGGACGCCCGATCGATCTGGTCGAAGGGGTGCTCCGCGGCATCGACCTGTTCGATTGCGTCATGCCGACCCGGAATGGACGGAATGCCACGGCATTTACTAGCCGGGGGACGGTCAAACTCCGGAATCTCCAGCACAAGACCGACACGGGTCCGCTCGACCCGGCGTGTGCGTGTCCAGTCTGTACGCGCTTTAGCCGCGGATATCTGCGGCATCTGTTCATCGCCGAGGAAATGCTGGGACCGATTCTGATCTCCTGGCACAACCTCGCGTACTATCAGCAGTTGCTGCGGGAGTTGCGGGAAGCGATCGTGGCAGGGGTGGCGACGGAGTTCCGGGCACGGCAACTTGCTCAGTGGACGGGTTCCGTCTAAACTACCTGCTTCCCGTGGCCGGGCGGAAGTCCGCTCGCGCCTAGGGAGTTCCGCGCGAGACGGCGTGTGTACGCCGCGTGATCGGGACTTGTGTCGGACTCGGAGCAGGCTGGCAGCCATGTTGTTCGGTTGGGATTTTTTGACGGTCCTGGCGCAAGACGCGCCGAATCAGGAACCGTCATTATGGGCGTTGTCACCACCATTGCTGGTGATGCTGGCGCTCGCCTTTTTCTTCCTCGTGATGCCACAGCGGCGCGAGCAGAAGAAACGGGAAGATTTCCTGACCGCGCTCAAGCAGAACGATCGTGTCGTCACCATCGGCGGCATGATCGGGACGATCGTGAACATCTCGACCGACCGGAAAGAGTTTACTCTGAAAGTCGACGACTCCACGCGGATCAAGTTCGTCCGGACCGGCATCTCCCACAAGCTGGAAGAACCGCCGGCCGACGGCAAGTAACGCTGATCCTGCACCCCGCCTTTGCCGGTCGGCAACGCGGCGAAACCAGACATCTCGCAGACACCCTTGACTCAATTCGGAATGTGACGCATGGACGGACTGTGGATCGCGCCGGTCTTGGCTCAAGCAGCCGACAAAGCGCCAACGACGGCAACGCTCCCGTGGCAGTTTTTCGTCATCCTGGCGGTGGTGTTCATCCTCCCGTTCGTACTGGGAACATTGATCGCCCAGGCGCTGCGGCTGAAGGATCTCGGCGGCCAGATCGGGGTCGTGCTGTTCTCGATCGCGTTGGGACTTTCTCCCTTCGCGTATCGCATGCTGCACGGCCAGCCCTGGACCGACGCGATCTCGCTGGGGATCGACCTCGCCGGGGGAACCAACCTGATTTATGCGGTCGACCTTGTGAAAGCCAAGGCCGATGAGAAGCCGGTGGACAACGCGACGCTCGACAAACTTGTCCAGGCGATCGGCCGCCGCATCAATCCCGGCGGGGCGGAAGAAGTCACCGTCCGCCGTGTCGGTTCAGACCGGATCGAAGTCATCATCCCGGGTGCGGACCGT
Source organism: Planctomycetaceae bacterium (assembly GCA_044229335.1). Lineage (GTDB taxonomy): Bacteria > Planctomycetota > Planctomycetia > Planctomycetales > Planctomycetaceae > DSVQ01. The sequence continues at coordinate 114,175 of JBGATC010000007.1, forward strand.
GAAAAAGTCGAACAGACCAAGCGCCGCATCGTCGATCTCGGCAGCTTGGAGTTCGCGATTCTGGCGAACGAGAAGGATCATCGTCGCCAGATCGAAGCCGCCCGCAAGTTCCGCCCCGATCAGGACAACCTGATTGAAGGAGGCCGCGTCGCTGCCAGTTGGCGAAGCGTAGCGATGACTAAAGAAGGGAAGATGAAAGACGTCGTCCCTTTCGGTGACGATCGGGTGGCCATTCGGGAAGTCGAGCGGACGATCGAAGGCCAGACGGTTAAGGTTCGGCAGTTCCTCGTCGTTCATGAACCGGCAGACAAGGCGGTCACTGGGAAGTACCTGACCCGCGTCGCGGAATCGATGGATGAATCGGGACAGCCAGCCGTTTCGTTCAACTTCAGTGCCCGCGGGGGTGTATTGTTCTCCACGCTGACCGGACGCTACCAACCCGACAAAACGGAAGGGTTCCGCCGTCGGCTGGCGGTGCTGCTGAACGGCGAGATTCACACCGCGCCGAATCTGATCGCCCGCATCAGCACCAGCGGTCAGATCACCGGCCAGTTCAAGAAGCAGGAAATCGCCGACCTCATCACGACCCTCAATGCCGGGGCACTGGAAGTCCCGCTGATTCGTGAGCCGGTGAGCGAATTCACGATCAGTCCGCTGCTCGGGATCGATGTGCAGACCAAGGGGGTCACCGCGATCCTCGTCTCTGCGGCTGTGGTCTTCCTCTTTATGCTCGTCTTCTACTTGGTGGCCGGGGTGGTAGCCGATTTGTGCCTCGTGCTGAACCTGATTCTCGTCGTCGGATCGATGGCTTTCATCGACGCGACGTTTACGCTTCCCGGTCTTGCCGGCCTGGTGTTGACCATCGGGATGGCAGTCGATTCCAACGTGCTCATTTATGAACGCATGCGGGAAGAACTCGCCCGCGGAGCCAGTCTGCGGATGGCGATCGAAAACGGTTTCGACAAAGCCTTTTCGGCAATCATCGATGGCAACGTCACCACGCTGCTGACGGCAGTCATTCTGTATCTCATCGGCAGCGACCAGATTCGCGGTTTTGCTGTGTCCTTGTTCATTGGCCTCACGATGAGTCTCTTCTCCACCCTCTACTTCGGTCATCTCTGCTTCAAGATCATGGAACGGAAACGTTGGGTTTCCGGCTTGAAGATGATGCGGCTGATGGGGGAAACCAAGCTCGATTTCCTGAAGACGCGCGGGATCGCTTTCGCGGGATCGGCCGCGCTGATTCTCGCGGGGATGGGAGCGCTCGTCGCCCGTGGAACCACGAATCTCGACATCGACTTCACCGGGGGGACCCTGGTCACGTTCGAGTTCGTTGAACCGCAGCAGACCGAAAACGTCAAAGCTAAACTGGTCGAGAAGATGGGGTCCACGATCAGCCTTGAGCGGTTGGTCCTGGTGGGCGAACAGACGACTGCGGAAGGTGGCAAACGCTTCCGGATGCGAACCACCGAGAAAGTCCAGGCCGCAGTCACGAAGTCACTGACCGAATCGTTCAGCGATCCCTCGATGGCGCTCGTGCGGGTGACGATGGAGACAGGACCGGTAGAGGCCATCCCCGCGGAAAACCTCAAGGAAGGCGAAACCGCCAGCGATCGCTTCGCCGGTGGCAGCCAGGGGAGCGTGAAGTTCTCCAGCGGGCTCGGTCCAGCGACAATCGCTGCGTACGTGACCGACGAACTCCGCAAAATCCCCGGTGACAAGGAGGGGAGCTCGAAGTACGACGCCGCCAGCAGTCTGATCGAGATCGTCGGGACCAAGGCCGCTGAAAAGTCAAAGAACGACACCACGCTCGGTGAGAAGTTCCTTGAAGCCAATGTGCGGGCCGTCCCGCAAGTCGACGCCGCCGACCTGACCACCGCGTTGAAGGGCTTGTCCGCGTATCTGGCAGCGAACCCAGCCTTTGAGGAAGTCAACTCGTTCGACACCTCGGTGGCACAGGAAACCCAGGTTGATGCGCTCCTGGCAATTCTGGCCAGCCTGGTGATGATCGTCATTTACATCTGGGTGCGATTTGAAAAGGTCTACTTCGGATTGGCGGCGGTGGTGGCCCTCGCCCACGACGTGCTCGTCACGCTCGGCTGTGTCTGTCTCGCGGCGTACCTCAGCGGTAATCCCATCGGGTCGATCCTGATGTTCGACGATTTCAAGGTCAACCTCGCGCTCATTGCGTCGTTGCTGACGATCGTGGGTTACTCGCTGAACGACACCATCGTGATCTTCGACCGTCTCCGCGAAATCAAGGGGAAGAACCCGAAGATCACGTATGACATGATCAACCTTAGCGTGAACCAGACTTTATCCCGCACCATCCTCACCGCATTAACGGTCTTCCTGGTGGTCTTCGTGCTCTATGTCTTCGGGGGCGACGGGATTCACGGCTTTGCCTTCTCGATGCTGATCGGCACGATCACCGGGGCTTACAGTACTGTCTACATCGCCAATCCTGTCCTGTTGTGGCTCGTGCAACGGGAAGACCGACTGGCATCACCTGGCGGCGGAAAAGCGAAGTCGTCGCCCACAGGTGCCTCGGTGTAACCTTCCGACTCCGGCTTCTTCGAGACCCACGGCCCGCCGGTCCTCCGACCGGCGGGCCGTTTTGTTGTCGGGTCGGCTGTGCCCACCGTGCTTTCTTCGATCGGGAAGTAGGTGGTTACAGCCCGCCTTGCAGACATCGATACCTTGAATGGGACCCGTTCGTGATTGCGGAACCGCACGTCGATCGGTGATGATTGATGTGTTGGCGAATGCTTCGCCCTGATCGATTGGTTCCGCATCCGGGAGGCCTCTGATGCTGTGGCGTGTCTTCTGCTGGATCGCGCTGCTAGGTCCGCTGTCGGCGACCGCCGCTGAACCAGTTCACGACGCAGCTGCGGTCGAGTTCTTCGAGCAGCAGGTCCGCCCGGTCCTGATCGAGCATTGCGGACAATGTCATGGCCCGGCGAAGAAGACGGCCGGGTTGCTCATTACCACGCGCGCGGGCTTCCTCCGCGGAGGGGAAAATGGCCCGATCGTCGAAGCAGGTGACCCGGCAAAGAGCCGCTTGATCGCCGCTGTGCGTCATCAGGGGGATCTCCAGATGCCCCCCGAATCGAAGCTGCCCGACAAACAGATCGCCGCGCTGGAACAGTGGGTGAAAATGGGAGCCATCTGGCCTGCGGAACGTGCAGGGACCGAGATCGACCCGACAAAACACTGGGCGTTCCAGCCCTTCTTGCAAGCTACGCCACCGCAGATTGAAGGGCTCTCGCCGGTCGATGCGTTCCTCGCCGAGCGACGCAAATCAGCCGGGTTATCTCCGGCGCCTCGCGCCGATCGACGGACGCTCATCCGCCGCGCAACGATGAGCTTGACCGGCTTGCTACCAACAAGTGATGAACTCGCGGCGTTTGTGGCAGACGACGATTCGCAGGCCTATCTGCAACTCGTCGAGCGGTTACTCGCATCGACGGCTTATGGCGAGCACATGGCTCGCCTGTGGCTCGATGTTGCTCGCTATGCCGACTCGAAGGGCTACGTCTATGCCCGCGAGGAACGCTTCTGGGTCCATGCCTGGACGTACCGCGACTGGACCGTGAAGGCTTTCAATGATGACCTGCCGTATGATCGCTTTGTGCAGCTGCAGCTCGCTGCGGATCAACTGGTCTCTGCTGACTCCCCCGATCTGGCGGCGATGGGGTACCTCACACTCGGTCGCCGGTTTCTCGGCGTCACCCACGACATCTACGACGACCGGATCGATGTCGTCACCCGCGGGTTGATGGGACTGACGGTGGGGTGCGCCCGCTGTCACGACCACAAGTACGATCCCATCCCCACGACCGATTACTACGCCCTCTACGGCGTCTTTCAGAACTGTACCGAAGCGCTCGTCCCGCTCCCGCCCACCACCCCGCCAACAGATGCGTTTGTCGCAGGACTTGCTGAGCGTCAGAAGAAGTTAGCGGAGACCCTCGCGAAACATCGCCGCGAGACGGCGAACCGCAATCGGGCACGCCTGGGAGAATATCTGCAGGCGCAGTTCGAGTTGCAGAAGTACCCCGAAGAGGGCTTCGATCAGATCCTGGCACCCGACGACATGCTCCCCGCGTTCGTACGACGCTGGCGTGATTTCCTCGCGCGGGGGGCTGCCAATAACGAACCGATTTTCGCACCGTGGCGGGCCTACGCTGGTCTGCCGGAAGCCGAGTTCGCTGCCCAGGCGGCCGGCGTGACATCGTCGTTGACGATGAACGCAGCGATCCCGCCACGGATCCTCGCCGCCTTCGCAACCCCACCCGCGTCGCGTCAGCAAGTCGTCGAGTGCTATGCGGCGGTCTTCAAGTCGGTCGACGAAGAATGGCAGACGCTGGTCAAAGCGGCTCAGGAACGTGGCGAAGCCATCACAGCGTTCGAAGACGCAGCCACAGAAGCGTTGCGACAGGTCCTCTACGGTCCCGATGCGCCGTGCGAAGTTCCCGATGAGCCGATCGTCACTTGTGAATCGTTCCTGCCGACGAAGGCTGTGGAAGAACTGTGGCGATTGCAGGGGGATGTCGATCGCTGGATCATCCAGGCGCGGCCGGCACCGCCGTATGCGGTCACGCTCGTCGATCGGCGGCATCCGCTCGATGCCCGTGTGCTCAAACGCGGAAATCCGGCCCAACCGGGGGACACCGTCCCGCGGCACGCTCCCAGCATCCTGACACCGGGGGCCCCTCAACGCTTCACGCAGGGGAGTGGTCGCCTGGAACTGGCAGAGGCAATCACAGCCAAGACCAACCCACTCACCGCGCGGGTGATCGTCAATCGACTCTGGACTGACCATTTCGGCACGGGCCTCGTCTCGACTCCCAGCGACTTCGGTTTACGGGCCGCGCCGCCCAGTCATCCTGCACTGCTCGATTGGCTGGCCCGCCGGTTCATCGAAGAGGGCTGGAGTCTGAAGTGGCTGCACCGACAGATCCTCCTTTCCGCGGCTTTCCAGCAGGATGCTGGGGCCGGCATCACGTCCGATGCACTTCTCCTGGGAACCGAACGCGATCCAGAAAATCGCCTGCTGTGGCATGGCCCGAGCCGACGCCTGCGGTTTGAGGAACTTCGAGATGCGCTGCTGCAGACGAGCGGCCTGCTCGACCGGACGATGGGAGGCCCCGCGATCGATGCTCTCGCGTCATCGGGTTCTCCCCGGCGGACGTTGTATGGCGTCGTCGATCGTCAATTTCTTCCACCGACGTTCCGTCTGTTCGACTTTGCCAATCCCGATCTGCACAGTCCGCAACGGAGTGAAACGACCGTTCCGCAGCAGGCGCTCTTTCTGATGAATCATCCATTTGTCCGCGCGCCGGCCGAGCGACTCGCCATGACAACCCAACAGGCGGGACCATCCGATGAAGTCCGGATCGCGACCCTCTTTCAGATGGTGCTGCAACGGCCGCCCAGCGGTGACGAATTGGCGTTGGCTCAGCAAGCGCTCGCAGCCGCGGTTACGGAAGCAAACGCACCAAAACCGATGCCTACAACGGACTGGCAGTACGGTTACGGCGCCTATCAGGAAGATCCGGCTCGGGTCGCGGGCTTCACGCCCCTCCCCTACTTCAACGGGGAAGCCTGGCAGGGGTCAGCAACCTGGCCCGATGCAAAACTGGGCTGGGTGCAACTGACCGCCACAGGCGGGCATCCGGGGAACGACCGGACGCACGCCGCCGTGCGGCGGTTTGTTGCTCCCCGGGCATTGACGTTGTCGCTCAAATCGGTCCTGGTCCACGAACCCCCACAGGGCGACGGCATCCGCGGATTCCTCGTCAGCAGTCGGCAAGGACTACTTCAACAGGAAAAAGTCCACAAAGGGAAAGCGGAGTTTCTTCGCGAACAGTTGACGCTCGAAGCGGGGGAAACGCTCGACTTTGTCGTCGATATCGGCGACGGGCTGGCCTATGACCAGTTTCTGTGGGAAGCGGAAATGATCGAAGCGGGAACCGGGACGAAGTTTCATTCCCGTGAACAATTCGCCGGACAACGGACTGACCAGTTATCCCCGTGGGCACAACTCGCCCAGACGCTGTTGCTGACGAACGAGTTCCTGTTTCTGGATTGACGCCGATAAAGTGATCCGTTGGTCACGATGCGCGGAAGGACCTACCAATGATGGACGTGGAACTGGCCCGCCGGGCGTGGCTGCAACGGGCAGGTGTGGGGTTAGGGGCGTTGGGCCTCAGCCAGCTACTGGTCGACAGTGGGGCGGCCCAGGGTGCAACCGACAGCCCACTCGGTGCCCGATCGACGCACTTTCCCGGCAAGGCGAAGCGAGTCATCCACTTCTTCCTGAACGGGGGACCGTCGCACGTCGACACGTTCGATCCGAAGCCCGCACTCTCCAAGTATGCTGGCCAACCCGCGCCGAATACGCTGCGGACCGAGCGCAAGACTGGGGCCGCCTTCCCGTCGCCCTTCAAGTTCCGGCAGCACGGCGAAAGCGGGCTGGAAATCAGTGACATCTTCTCGAAGACAGCCCAACATGCCGACAAGCTCGCGGTCATCCGTTCGATGTACGCCCAGGTCCCAAATCACGAGCCGTCGCTGATGCTGATGAACTGCGGCGACTCCGTGCAGCCGCGGCCGAGTGTCGGTTCGTGGATCCTGTACGGACTGGGGATCGAGAATCAGAATCTCCCCGGCTTCCTCGCCATGTGCCCCGGCGGTTATCCGATCAAGGACATCGCCAACTGGCAGTCAGGCTTTCTTCCGGGGGCCTATCAGGGCACATTCATCGACAGCCGACATCAGCAGCTCGACAAACTGATCGAGAACATCGAACACCCGCAGATTTCCACGCCGGGGCAACAGCGGCAGTTGGAGTTGCTGGCCGCATTGAATCAGCGACATCGATCGCAGCGCCCCGATCCCCGACTGGATGCACGGATTCAGTCGTTCGAACTCGCCTTCCGGATGCAGACCGAAGCGAGTGAAGCCTTCGACCTGACCCGCGAGCCGGAGCACATGCACGAGCTCTATGGCCGCACTGTGCATGGTCGACAGACCTTGATCGCCCGTCGTCTGCTGGAACGGGGCGTGCGTTACGTGCAGTTATGGCATGGGGCGGGCCAGCCGTGGGACAATCATGACAACATCGAAGGAAACCACCGCAAGCTGGCAGGCGAGATCGACCAGCCGATTGCTGCGCTGCTGTCAGACCTTGAACAACGCGGGATGCTCGACGAGACGCTGGTGCTGTGGGGGGGCGAATTCGGTCGGACGCCGACGGTCGAACTCGGCGGCGACGGAAAGTCGAAGCTCGGCCGCGATCATAACCACTACGGGTTTTCGGTCTGGTTGGCGGGAGCCGGGATCAAAGGGGGCACGGCGTATGGTGCCACCGATGACTTCGGCTTCCGGGCCGAGACGAACCCGGTCAGCGTGCATGATCTGCACGCAACGATGCTGCATTTGCTCGGATTCGATCACGAGCAGCTCACCTTCCGCTATGCCGGTCGGGATTTCCGTTTGACCGATGTGCATGGACGGGTGGTGCGGGAGATTCTTGCGTAAGCGAGGAGCCCCCCGTCATTGACGGGGGGCTATATGGTGCGATGACTCGCGATGACGCAGGAACGGTCATTGGTGTCGCGCTTATGGCGTTGCGGGGGATTTGCGTCGCGGGGCGTCGAGGTAACGATAGCCCGTGTTCGGATTGTTGCGATCGAACGCGTAGGCTTCGTGGTTGTCGAGGAAGAGTTTGAGGTAGGGGAGCGGGATCGCAAACCCCAAGCCCTCAGCGAACAGTAGTTTCATGTTGGTCACGCCGATCACTTCCCCCCGGGTATTGAACAGTGGCCCGCCACTGTTCCCCGGATTGATTTCGGTTGTCGTCTGAATGTAGACCATCCCGCGCACGTTACGGTTCTTGGTCCCGACGATTCCCATCGAGACCGAGCGCTCGAGGCCCAGCGGATTGCCGATCGCGAAGACTTCCTCCCCATCCTGTGGTGAGTAATCCCGCGCGAGGTACACGGGTTTGAACTTCAGATCGTCCGGCTTGGGAATCTGCAGCAGTGCGAGGTCGAAGAAGGGATTGAGCGCCACGATGCGAACATCGTCGATGCGGCGGCGGTTGAACTCCCCGCTGCCGCCGCGGTGGAAGACTGTCGCGGCGATGCGGGTCTCTTTCTCCACGACGTGATAGTTCGTCACGCAGAACCCGGTTTCAGAGACAATGAAGCCCGAACCGAGGCCGCCGGGCGTCTGAATCAGCACGACCCCTTCACCAAACTGGTCAGCCAGGTCGCGAACGCTCTTGCGCTGCAGAACGGCTTCCTGGTAGAGATGTTTTTCTGATGCCCCCACGATCACGGGAGTATTGGCACCTGCGGTCCCGCTGGCCGTACGGGTTTTGATCTGCCCGGTCGGGACGCGGACCACTTCGACACCCAGGTCGACGTAGATCGCGTCGGACTGCTCCTTGAGGACATCACCTTCCAGCCGCTGGCCGGTCTTCAATTCGATGACATCGGCCCACGCCGTCATCCCGCTGCCCAGCAGCACACACAATCCCAGGCTGCATCCGATCCGTGACATCATGCCAGATTCCAGTCAGGCGGAGGTGATTCGTCGCCACTCGAGATTGCCGGTTTGCCTCCCAGTCATGGCAAATCCGTTGCTTCGAGATTAACCATTACCGTAATTGGCATGGCAATCGGTGCAGGCCTTCGTGATCTTGTTGATTGCGTTCTCGAAGTTCTTGTAAGACTGGTCCTGCGTAGATCCGACAGCTTCGCGAGCTCCGTCAATCAGGTCTTTGGCGTATTGCTTGTAGTCTTCTTCGGTCGCCGATTCATAGCTGGGGTGTGCTGCGACCTTCCCCAGGACCGAGATGATTGTCGCCTCATTCAGAATCTGTTCAAGTTCCCCCTTGAACTTCGATTCGCTGTTAATATTGGCCCGCATCCACTCGGAAGCTTTCTCAATCCGCTTCATGACCCCCGCGCGATTGGCAACTTCACCGAACGGTCGATCGGCGGGGACATCCCCCTCGCCTCCGTTGCCATCGAGAATCGAGATCACCTTCTCGGACGCCGTTTGCGATTTCTCATAGGAATCTTTGCCCAGTCCCTTGGACGACTCACTGAGCTCATGACCGTATTCGCGAATGAACCGCGTGTTGGCTTTCCAGCTCACATCATCCGGGTGTTCCGCGATGACGTTGGCCAGTGCCGCGAGGACGGCTCCGTCGACCTGCAATTCCTTGTAATTCCCGTTGTAAGTCCCCTGCGACTGCAGCGATGACGTCAGGTGGTTGCGGATACGTTTCGTCTCGGTGAGCAGTTGCTCCATCGAGATGAACTCTTTCCAGGAGTTTCCGCCTGCTGCCGGTGCGGCTGGCTTCGTCCCTGGTTCCTCAACCATCGCGGGAGTCCCCGGATTGCCATCGGCCGGCTTCGTGGTGTTCATGGCCACCGTGGCGGTGTTGTTCGCTTCCGCGAGAGGATCATCGAGAAAGACATCATACGGGATGTCGTCGATCCACTTGCGGCCGTCCGCATCAACGGTGACGTGCTTCTGGGCTGCGGTAGCACCAGGCTTCTTCCCCCCCTGAGACGCCGCCTCGGGAACTGCGCGGGTGCCTTCACCATTGGTGGCAGCGGCCGGTGTTCCACCGCCACATCCCGTGAGTCCCATCGTGATTGCGGCAAGCGACAACAACATCGCCAGCGATTGCCTGCTCCAGGACTGCATGATGTCCGATCCTTGTGAAACCATCGCGGGAAGAGCCCGACGGTTCCGCGAAACCTTGCTCAGAAACCTGCATTCAGTTTAGCCGATTGGTGAATCCTGCTGCAAACCCCGTTCCTGAGGAGAATTCCGTTCGGACACCAATCCGAGGCCATCCTCGAAGAGCGGGCGGCGAATCTTGATGTCGGCAGATCGAGCTGGACGGTCTCAGAGCCCGTCCGATTACATCTTTTCCGCGACGCCAATCCCGAGAAGTGACAGGCCCTGCTGGAGAGTGCGGGCGGTGAGGTCGCACAGAATCAACCGGCTGTTGCGGATCGCCACATCCGGCTCTTTGAGAACCTTGCACTGCTCGTAGAAGGTCGCGAAGACGTTCGCGGTCTCAAAGAGGTACTGCGTGAGGACATTCGGCCGATAGTCCGTCAGCACGTCGTTGACTGCGGACGTAAACCGCAGCAGTTGCAGGGCGAGTTGTCGCTCGGCAGGTTGATCCAGCCGAACGGTCGCGGTCGGCTGCCGCAGTGTGGCAGCATCGAGACCGTCTTTGGCAAAGATTCCCCGGACTCGGGCGTAGGCGTACTGAATATACGTCGCCGTGTCGCCGGTCTTGGCGAGCATCTTCTCCCAACTGAAGACGTAATCGCTGTCGCGGTTATGATGCAGGTCGGCGTAGATGATGCCGCCGATGCCGACGATTTCGGCGACGGCAGCGCGGGTCGCTGCATCAAGTTCCGGGCCGTTCGGCTTGCTGTCGTCGTTGGCATCGACAATCTCGCGGGCTCGTCGGACCGCTTCGTCAAGCAGGCTTTCCAGTCCGACGGTATCACCCGAGCGGGTCTTGAACGGCCGACGATCCTCGCCGAGAATCGTTCCGAAACTGACGTGCTGCATCTCGATGTTCGTAAAGCCGAGTTGCCGACAAGTCTTGATCAGCAGATCGAAGTGCTCACTTTGCCGGGCATCGACGACATAGAGCATCGCGTCGGCTTGTAACTTTTCGACTCGATACTGCACCGTGGCGAGATCGGTCGTGGCATAGGTGAAGGCACCGTCCGCCTTGCGAATGATGAAGGGGGCCGCATTCCCCGGGACGAAGACGCAGGTTGCACCATCGCTCTCGACGGCGAGTCCGCGTTGTGTCAGGTCGGCCACAATCCCGGGCAGCATCGGATTGTAGAAACTCTCACCATTGGTGAGATCGAATTTCACACCGAAGCGGGCATACATCGACTCGAGTGCGGCGAGGCACTGTGGAATGAATTCGTTCCACAGGCGCAGATTCTCTGCATCGCCCGCGTGCAGCTTCGCGGTTTCGAGACGGGCCAGTTCGGCAATCTGCGGATGAGCCGCCGCGAGGGCCGAAAGCTCAGCGTCACTCGTGACCGCAGCAATTTTCTTTTCCGCAGAGCCGACCGCGTCGCGGGCATCGCTCAAATCGCTCGACAGTTTTTTGGCGGCTTTCGCCAATCCCTGATCTTTCGGATTGGCAGCTGCCGCTGACTTGGCGGATTCGAGTTCCGACGCGATCCGAGTCACGGTTGCCGTGAGCTTCGGAAGTTCCGCCTGCAGGGTGTGATAGTCGCTGAGCTGGTTGACCAGGCGGTACTGTCGGGCCAGTTCTTTCACTGGCTCGGCGGCATACGCGGCCTGGTCGAGGAAGTGCTTGTACCCGTAGAGAATCATGCCGAACTGGGTTCCCCAGTCGCCGACATGGTTATCGCTGTAAACCCGATGCCCGACGAACCGCAGGATGCGGTCGAGCGCATGACCGATCACGGTACTGCGGAGATGCCCGACGTGCATCGGCTTGGCGACATTCGGCGACGAGTAATCAACGACAAACGTCCGCGGGCGGTCCACTGGTACGACGCCGAGGCGATCATCGGCGATCAACCGGTTCGCCTCGGCCGCAATCCGGTCGGTGCGCAGCTTGAAGTTGATGAATCCGGGTCCGGCAATTTCGGGGACCGCTGGATCACAGAGGTCGGCGACATCCATCCGGCTGACGAGCAGTGCTGCCACATCGCGGGGCGGTTTCCCGAGGACCTTTCCCAGCGACATCGCGCAGTTGGCCTGGAAGTCGCCAAAACGGGGATCATTCGCGGGGCGGAGCATGCCGATGTACGGGTCGGGATCGTCGACGAGTCCATCGAGCGCCTGCGCGAGTCGCGCACGAAGTTCGGCCAGCAGATTCATCGCACCGTCTCAATTCTCTCGAGCGTCAGCGGTTGGATTTGTCTCAGGGAAGCTGGACGCTGCCGGTTGATCCGCTCATCACGCGGAGCGTGATGGCGACCGGGCGTGATCGCAACGGGGGAGTGGCGATCACGCCGAGCGGGAAACTCCAGCGCGAGGACTACAGGGCTTCCGTCTTCGGAGCGGCCGGAAGTCCCAGTTCTGCGCGCCAGTCGATCAGCTTGCCGTCGCTCCACAACTTTTCGAGGTCGTACAGTTCACGGGCTTCTCCGGTGAAGACATGCAGGACGATGTCGCCGTAGTCCTGCAGCACCCAGGGAGAGTTTACAGCCCCTTCCAGTGGGTTGAACGAATTGCCGCGGGCCCGCATCTGCACCCGGACTTCATCAGCGATCGCGTGCATCTGCCGGACGTTATTGCCGGTGGTGATCACGAAAAAGTCAACGATCGGGGTGACTTCGGTCAGATCCAGCACCACCGTGTCACGACCGCGGAACTCTTCGCAAATTCGGGCGCAGTGGCAGGCGTCGAGCAGGCTGCGCTGGCGTTGCGTGGGGTTCAGAGTGGGCATAGTCAGTGTGGTCATCGACGAGGATCCTCGAACAGACAGGCGGGCTTGGAGGCGCCGCTGACGGATTCGAGGCGCGAAAGTCCGCGCAGGTTCGGTCAATCGTGACCCCACCGCGCAGAGAATCACGCATGCTCATCGATTCGGGGCGAATCTTCAAGCCTCAGGCAGGCCAGGTTCTTCGCCGGGAGTCAGAATCGAGCAGGCTGCAGGGAATAATCGGCTTGCGCCCATCCAATCCCAGCGCAGTCGGCATCGAAAACAATACCCGCATGGACATCAGCTTAATCAACCGCCACGAACCGGCGTTCCAGGCGTTGCTGGATCTCCGGAATGATCTGCGGCCGTGCGTCCCAGATGTCTTTCAACGGGAACTGCTCGGGCTGCTTTTCCCCGCTGAGACGATGAGCAAACTGCCAAACCAGGATCGTCGTCAGAACTTCTTCCACAAAATTGTCTTCGTCTTTCAATTCGGGGAATCGCTCGACGATCTTTTCGAAGAGAGCCATCGATTCGCCGGCTTCTTTCAGCGCGAGCGACATGTTCTGTTTGCGGTAATCTTCGATCGCCGCGAAGAGTTTCCAGTGCGCTTCAGCCGTTTCGGTCTCCGACTCGCAGAGCGCACGGGTCCGCCAGTAGCGGTAGTTGTTCATTTTCTGGTATTGGTCGACGACGCGACGGGTGAAGGCGATCCCCTCGGGCGTCTTGCCGAGTGCGCGGATTTCATCCTCGGTCATTTCCAGCTTGAGCGTGGCCTGCACACCGGGAGTGAATTCCAGCGTGATCAGTTCCTGGCCGTACTTGCGCGTCCAGTCGTCGAACCCGATTTCCCATGCTTCCCGGGTGATGTCGCGGAGCTTTTCGCGGACACGGATGGCGAGTTCATCGGACTCTGCATCGGTCAGCTTGCGATCACCGACTTCGCGATCGAATTCTTCATTGAAGCCGTACTTATACAAGGCCGCAGCGTAGTCGAGTTGCGACCGGGCGGGGTACGATCGGAAGATCGACTTGTCCATGATGGACTGGCGGATCCCTTTCCCCTCGACCTCGTTGGCCTGCTGGAACCACGCCTTCGCCACGAGGTAATGATCCTCGTTGCGGTCGTTGAATTCCGGATCGGGACCATTGTTGAACTTCGGATCGGGGTCCTGACGGAAGTAACGGCGATAGTAGCGGGCTTCGTCAGCAATCCCGATTTTGGGACCGTAGATGCGGCCAACATGCCAGCGCAAATCAGGCGATTTCTCGTTCCGGCTCACGCCTCGCTGCAGGAATTTGCCCCCTTCTTTGACCCACAGGTAGCGATCGGGAACCGCGTCCCATTCCGCGGCGACGTTGTAGGCCAGGTTCCACCCGTTGTATTCCCAGACCTTCACATAGTGGGGCTGCAGTCGGATGATCGATTCGGTTGTGACGCGGAGTTGGGCCCAGTCTTTGTGATTCTTCTGGTTCTCGGCCTGCATCCACAGGACGTTGGCCGCCACACCGCGGAGACCGACGAGGGCCAGGTTCATCGCGGCCCCGGACGGATCGAGTTCCCCAAGATCGCTGTCCCCAAGATCTTCCTGATGCCGCAAGCGGGCAATGTACCCGCCGGTACGGCCTTCCTGATCGCTGGCGGGCATCCCGAGCAGAACGATCGGGCCCAGCATTGCCAGGATGCCGACGAGGTAAGCGAACTTCCGTTGCTGGGTCGTCAGACTGTTCATTTCGCCTCCAGTTCACGCACGCGCAACGCGAAGTAGCCGAGCAGCACACAGGGGAAGAAGTAGGCGAGTGTGACCGCGATGCACGCACTCAGCGAGCAGTCCCAGCGAACGTCGAAACCGTTCGCGAGGTATTGCTGGCTTTCCGAGAAGTAGTCGAAGTTCGGCAGAATCTTGTAGATCAGCCAGAGGAAGTTCACGACTCCGGCATCCAGCCCCATCATGATCTTCGTCCCGAGATTCTCGGGCATGGGGGTGGTCGGATTCATGTGGTTGATAATCCGATAGATCGACTCCAGCACGCCCCCCCCTTCGAGTTGACGCATATCGGTCGTACCGGAGTACATTTTCGCTTTTTCGAGGGCGAGCGGATCGCCAACGATTTTGCCCATGAAGTCGCGGGCGGTCTGGCTGACCATGACCACACTCAGGGTCAGCAGCGTGGCAACCGGTCCCTTCACGAAGGTACTGACCGAGACCCCGATGAAGATGATCAGCAGCACCATCATGGCCACGCACGCCACCGCCTTGAAATAGCCCGATTCAAAGGGCTGATCGGGGGTGCGGATGAAGAGGTCGGGCTTAGCCATCCCCAGGTATTGCCCCGGATCGACACACGAGACCTCAACCACCAGTCGACCATCTTTCGTGACGAGATCGTCGAACAGATCGTATGTTTTCCCGGCAGCGGCCTGGTTATCACCCAGCGGCACGAGCTTCCGAGGCAACCGGTCTGTTCGTCCGCGGCCTTCTTCAACGGTCTTCAACGGTGTCGGGACACGTAAACCGGTGTCGGCGTTGATCAGTGTGTACTGGAAGTAGGTCGTCCGCCGCATATCCCCCTTGTGACTGCGGAAGGCCTGGAAGCGATTTTCCAACGGGAGATTCCCCTCGGCATCGAGTGCCCGGGGCTTCACACCGTAGAACGTCCAGATCGCACGAGCTTTGGTCGAGCCTTCGATGTAGCTGTGATACATCCAGAAGTCGCCCGTGTTAATCCCCGTGGCGGCATCGTTTCCTTCACGATCCTTGAACGTCAGGTTCCCCCAGATCGGCTGGCGGCATGTCAGGAAGGGCTTGGCCTCTTCGGGCAACTGGCGACGGATCCAGCCCCAGCCCACCATCGACATCACGGCCAGCACGACCAGACCCACGAAGCTGAACCCGAACATGCGGCCGAGCACAATTTCCAGCCGTCGCGCGGGTTTCGTCACCACGGTATGCAACGACCGCACGCGGATGTCTTCCGGAATCCCCCAGCAGGAGAGGAGGAGGACCACCGGCAGGATTAGCCAGCTGATCGCGCGAATCACGAATGTGACATAAACCTTGACCTGGAACTCGGGAGGCAAGGTTGAACCGGTCAGGAACCAGCCGGCGAACATGAACAGGATCGCAAAGACGACGAACACCATCAGCGCTTTACGACGGACCGCTTCCCGGAAGGTGAGCTGTGCGATCGCAAAAATACGGCGGGGTGAAAGACTCGCGAGATCGCCGAGCATCGAGCCGCATTCGCCAAAAAAGATTTCCGGTCCGCGGCTGCCGACACTGACCAGGGTCGTCAGGAATGAGACGCACAGGACCAGCGTGAGGCAACTGAAGAAAATCAGCGCCCACAAGCCCATGGACTCGAGAATCGGAAAGGCGACTGGATCAAAATTCATCGGACCGGCCTTGAAGCGAACGCCGTCTGTGCGGGACTACGAACAGGAAGAATGCGTTACGGTTACGCCTTGCCCGCATCATCGACAACCAGCCGCCGACCCGGACGTTCGCGGCTTTCCTGCACGGTCCGCAGGAAGAGTTCTTCGAGATTGGCTGTCGGATGGTCGACCTGGAAGCTGGCGTTGTGCTTCTTCAGCACCGCTTCGACTTCTGCGACCGCTGCCGGACTGAGTTGCGAACTGAGAATCTGCGTCTGGTTCTGGCTCTTCAGCAGCTCGTCCACGCGGCCGAGGACCTTCAACTCCCCACCGTACAGAATCGCGATCCGGTCGCAGACGTCCTGCACGTCAGCCAGCAGGTGGCTGCACATCAGGATCGTCTTGCCCTGCTTCTTCAAGTCAAGAATCAGGTCTTTCATATCGCGGTTACCGAGCGGATCGAGACCGCTCGTCGGTTCATCCAGCAACACGAGGTCGGGATTGTTGATGAGCGCCTGGGCCAGGCCGATGCGGCGGGTCATCCCCTTCGAGTATTCCTTCAACTGCCGCTTCCGGGCATGGTCGACCTTCACCAGCTGGAGCAGCTCGTCGGTCCGCTTGCGGCGTTCTTCCCCCGACATGTTGAACAGTCGGCCATAGAAGTCGAGCGTTTCTTCACCCGTGAGGAAGCGGTAGAGGTAGGACTCTTCCGGGAGGTAGCCGATCCGCTCGTTCTTGGTGACGTCGCCGGCGGTCTTCCCGAGGATGCGAATCTCCCCTTCGGTGGGGAAAAGAAGCCCGAGGAGCATCTTCAGCGTGGTTGTTTTGCCGGAGCCGTTGGGTCCCAGCAATCCGAAGACTTCACCGCGGTAGATGTCGAGGCTGAGGGCATTGACCGCCCGCACCTTCTTCCGTCCCCAGAAGTCGCGATAGATTTTGGACAGATTGCGGATTTCGATGACCGCTTCACGCGATTGACCCGTCGTGCTCATGAATCTGCCTGCACAAGGAAAGCGAAGACGAATAAGGATGAAGGACGCTGTTTGCCGGGAAAAAATCACTCACAGATCGGGGATCGAGATGAGTTACGAAGTGTCCCCTGCCTGCGACTACGCTGGTTGGCCGCGAAACGCTGGAAGCGTTTCGGCGAAAATTGCCGCCTTCCAGACTTCGCGCGCCCGCATCGTAAGACCCCCTTGAACGGGTTGCAAGCATTGGCCTCGCAGCGGGTTCGGTGAAACAGGACCGGGCGAGGGCCGTACGGATTACGCGAAGTCTGCCGTCCTGTCGACGGGTATCGCTGCCCCGGCTCTGGTTGCTGACCGCACGCGGGGAGTCCCCTCTCGAATGGAGGCCCGCCTGACTGGCCTTTTCCAGCGTATCCACATGGCACAGGGGAAGTTAGGGTTCTACGGGAGGATGGTGGCCTCGCTTGACTCAGGGGGGGCGCCCGCTAAAATTCGCCCAGATCGCGGCTCCAGCGTTGCACCAGAGCCGCCGCTCCCGCTCTGACTTGGGAACAGAGCAGCGGGCGAGGTCCGCAGCCCTCGAACCGGACGGTGGCCTTATGAAGAAGTGCGGTCGCTGCGCCAAACCCGCGGTTCTGCACATTACCGAGATCCGGCACGGCGAGGTTCAGGCGCTCCACTATTGTGAAGCCTGCGCGAAGGATTACCTCAGCCAGGCCGAGGCGGGTGGACCGCCGGAAGATGAAGCCTCTGCCGACGAGGTCGATCTCCCGCTCGAGGCTGATGCGGACAGCGACGACGACGATGTCGATCTCGTCTGCCCCAGCTGCGGCATCACCTTCAAGGAATTCCGCAAACAGGGGCGGCTTGGCTGCCCGCATGATTATGTCGCGTTCCAGAAAGAGTTGATCCCGCTGCTGGAGAACATCCATGGCGAGACGCAACACACTGGAAAAGTCCCCAAGCGGGCACCGCATGCCAGTCAGCATCAGTTCAAGCTGGTACGCTTGCGGAACCGGTTACGGGCCGCCATCGATGAAGAATTGTATGAGGAGGCCGCCCGCCTGCGCGATGAGATTCACGCCCTGGAACAAGCCTTGAATCATCCCGACCCACGGGCAGCCGCACCTGAGAACCCGGACGACTAAGCCTTCTCGGTTGCTGGTGGGCCTGAAGCCGGGCCAGACACAGGTGTCGAGAACGGCTTTCGCCATCAGCACAGTACGGCCCGTGTCGACAGCACACAAATTCCGATCACCAATTATGTTCCGCAACCTGAAATCACTACACTAGGAGACCGTTGAGCGGCGGTCCCCCGGTCCTGTCTCCCTGTCTGGGATGTCCGGACTGTTGGATCTGCCTGCTGCAGCCGTGTGTCGCAAGGAGATCGGGGTGGAACTGGAATCGTTGACGGGGCGCAGCGGAGAATGGCTCCGCGGGACCGGACCGGAAGCCGACATCGTGATGTCGAGTCGGATTCGGCTGGCGCGCAACCTCGCCCAGTTTCCGTTCCCGAACCGCGCCGGCGAGCGGATGCGCGGCGAAATCGAAACTCTGCTCCGGACCGAGATCGCGAAACGCCCGGCGGGACGCACCCTCGACTATCTCCGCATCGATAATCTCGACACCCTCGATCGTCAATTTCTTGTCGAACGGCAGCTCATCAGTCGGGAACTCTCGGAGAATCATGGACAGCGTGGTGTCGGCGTCTCGCACGAGGAAAATATCAGCCTGATGGTCAACGAAGAGGACCATCTCCGCATGCAGGTCTTGCGCAGCGGGTTCGCACTGCAGGACTGCTGGCAGGAAATCAATGCCATTGATGATGCGTTGGAAGCCGGTCTTACATACGCCTTCAGCGAACGGTTTGGTTATCTCACCGCCTGCCCGACGAATGCCGGAACCGGGATTCGTGCCAGCGTCCTGCTGCATCTCCCGGCGCTGGTGATGACGAAGGAAATTCAGAAGGTCTTCCAAACCCTGCAGAAGATCGGCCTCGCGGTCCGGGGCCTGTATGGGGAAGGGAGCCAGGCGATGGGCGACTTCTACCAGATCTCGAATCAGGCGACGCTGGGCAAAAGCGAAGAACAGATCATCAAGCAGATTCAGGACGTCGTTCCGAACATCCTCGCTTATGAACGACGGGTGCGGACAGCACTCGTAAAAGAGAACCGCCAGAACCTGCACGATCAGGTCAGTCGAGCCTTGGGCAATCTGAAGCATGCCCAGCAGATCAGTTCCGAAGAGACGATGCATCTGCTTTCAAGCGTCCGGTTGGGGATCAATCTGGAACTGATTGACGACCTGGAGATGAAGACGGTCAACGAGCTGTTCATCCAGACACAACCGGCCCACTTGCAGAAGCTGCGTCACGAACGGTTGGAAACCGCCCAGCGGAATGTGGCCCGAGCCGCGTACATCCGGCTGCGACTTGCAAACGCCACGACCGGGATGTGAGCGGTTTTACTTGGACAGGTCGCAGGTCGATGTCGGGCTGCATCGTCGGGTGCCATGCTCACGGCTTTGAGTGAGCAAGCGGCGGAAGCGAGGACGAGCAGACCATCCATGCTTGCCCAGAACTGCAAGCATGGCCCCCATCACCCGGCATGACACGCCGTTTCAGTCGTAACGAGTGGCTTACTGTTTGGGCTTCTTGCGACGGGGGACGAGTGGATCGCGCCATTGCCGGAGTTGCTGGCGCGTCTCCCGCAGGTTCAGCAGATTCGGGGGTAGCGCCAGTTCCACATCGAGGTCACTTCCTCCCGTCGCCCCATCCGCATCCTGGACCCGGTTGAGTTCTTCTTCGATCTGCCTCAGCCACGGTGGAATTTCCAGCCCCGACCCCGATGTAGTTTTCAAGTAGTCTTCCACCAGCTTCTGTAAGAGCCGGAAAGGATCGGGCGTGGTGGCGGACTTTCCCCGCGTGGTTGTGGGAGCAGGCGTGGTTGATTCCGGCGCGCACGCGGGTTGAATCAGAGCGACCATCGTATTGACCGACAACGGCTTCACGAAGCGTTCGCGCAGATGGTTCGTGATTGAGGGCAACCGCATGCCGTACAACCGTTCGAGCTTGGCGAGATCGTTCAGATGCCGATCCGCCATGTCCTCGGTTTTGGTCGTGAAGACATCTTCCCAGATCTGGGCGGCATCCGCTTTGCCCGCCCGTGACAAGACCTCGTGTGCCAGGCTGACCGGAACGAGGTTCCAGGCATCGCGATCGTAGGTCGTTTCAAGTCGCAGGAAATCGAGCAGGGCGAAGAAGACCTCGCCATAATCAGACTGCGTCGTCGTGGTGTTATATTCCAGAAAGCGATCGTACCGTTCGACCACGATCTGGTAGATCAGTCGCAGATGATCGACAGCATCATCGCGGGCAATCTTCCCGGCCTCGAGATCGGCCAGCAGTTGCAACGGATGCAGCGGGTCTTCGTTTTCCGCGAGATAGTCGAGGTAATGATCGACGCCATGATGCAGGATCGCCCGGACATTGCCGAGCGTGAGCTGCCGGGCATGAAAGAGTTCGCCGCCGTAGCTTTGAATGAACTGGCGCGTGTCGGTCCAGACCCCTTCGAGTTTCAGGGCTTCGACCGTCGAGAGCCGCATGGTCCCCGAATGTTCGAGCCATTGATCGAGATACAGTTCGACGATCGAGCCGACGAACTCGATCAGTTCTTCATCAGCGAATTTGCCAGCCTTCCAGCGTGTGGAAGCGGTACTCACGGCTTCGAGTGAACTCTTGAGAGCGATGCGGAACAGCCGGTCGTACTCGGTGACCGCGAGTCCCTGTGGACGCGACGCCCGTTCCATCTGCTGAGCGGATCGCAAGACGTGCCAGGCTTCCCGGAGCAGACCGAGTTTGGGGAGATGCCGCAGCAGAAAACGCATCAATCCCTGCATCGTGCGGGCCGCGAGAATCTGCGCGGGGGCTCCACCATGATCGAGCGGCACATACAGCAGTGGCTCTTTTTTGATGGCCCGAAGGAACCCAGGCAACGCTAACCGGACCGCTTCCGCATCTCCCCGGACCAAGGCCGGGATTAACCCGAGATTGGCGGCATCGAGCGGGGCCGGGGACGTGAGTGCCCGTCCGCTCGGTGCGGCAGCCCAGAGCAGCCATTGCGAGGTGCGGAACGCCACGATTGTCGACAACGTTCCCTGCACCAGATAGAGCTTGGTCTGCAACTGGGCGTCGTATTCGACGTTGGCGTCGTGATCGCCCGCAGGGGCGGAGATTTCCCGTTTCCACAGGGAATCGCTCAGCCGTTCGAGTTCCCGTTGAATCTGCTCGACCCGCTGCAGCCAGCCTTCGAGGTGTCCGGCCGCATCTTCCGGGAGTTGCTCGTTCGCCCGTAACCGGCTGCAGAGGGCGGCCCCGGTCTGCCAGAGTTGTGCGAGCATGCGCAGGAACTGCAATCGCGGCTCCAGATGCCGCTCGAAGAGTTCGAACTCCCCGGCATCGGGGACTCCGCCACGGTCGTCTGCGGTATCGCTGAACTGGCCATCGTCAGCACTGTCTCGAAACGTGACCCCTTCATAGGCCGCTTCATAGAGCGCGCGTTCCGGGTCGTCATCTTCTTCGGCGGTAGCGCCAGCCGGTGGTTCTCCCGCCAGCGGTTTCCCGACCGCGGCCTCATCGAGCGTGGGGACCTGCCACAGCGGACCGGCGTTCGCTTCGAGATAATCAAAGAGCCGCCGCAGTAACGGCCAGGCATCGAGGGTTGAGTCCTTCATTTGTGCCTGGGTGACAAGTTGATCGAGCCAGCGTGCGAGCAGTCGATCGAACGATTGCGTCCCAGCGGTCAGGCTGACTTCGTCGGCCTGACTGAGCCATTGCATCAACAACCCGAGCGATGCGATGAGATCATTACGGTCGAGCAGGGCGACCACTACCTGGGCATAGGCACGGGCGGTTGTGAACTCCTGAACGTGTTCGCGCCAGAAGGGAATCTGGCCAGCCGCTTCACCCGCGGCACGCCATTCCGCCAAGGCTCGGGCCACTCGCCGAGCCGACTCCAGATGGTCTTGGGCGAGGACTTTCGGCAAGTCTTCCACCGTGGTGGACCCGTAGCGATCCCATTCATCAGCGAACCGGGAAAACCTGGCATCGACCTCTTCCGCCACGGCCTTGAGAGCTCGCGCGGCCGCTTCTTCCAGCACGTGGGTGTAGCCTTCGAGAATCCCTTCGACTAACCCGAGCAAAATCTCAATGCGTTGATCAGGAACGCTATCTTCCCGTGTCGTGAAGAGCGGGAACTGGCCCTGAAAACCGAGGATATTCCACGGATCGGCGAGCGCCCCGCAGGCGATGCCGCGGTGCATCGCGTCTTCTGCTTCATAGAGCAGATCGCGCGCGGTTTCGACTTCCCCCTTGTCGACATGTTGGCGGACGGCGGCGATCCGCCATTGAATTTCGCTTTCGAAGCGTGCCGAGGCCGACGGGATGATGGCTGCCTGACTGCGGGCGGCTTCGGACCGGGCCATGCGGGCATACAAGTACGCGACATGCCGCCGCTGTACCTGTTGCGTACCGTACTGAGCCAGATAGAAGTTGAGATACTGCCGCACATGTCCGAACGGCTGCTGCGTGGTCTGGGCGTGCTTCTTCAGACGCTTGGCACGAGCCCCGGTCGCGGCTTCCATTAACCGGGCGTAATACGCATCCCGTTGACGGGCGACACGAGGCAATAGGGTGGTCAGGGAGACCGTCGAGTCATGCGTGCCCGGCCCTTCACCACTGATGGCCGACGCCATCAGAATCGTCCCGCTGAGAACAGCAGCGGCATCGAAGAGGACTTCTTCCGTCGGGACCCGCTTCTGTTCACTGATCCATTGATCGAGCGAGTCGAGAATGATTTTGCGGATCACGAAACGGTGATACTGTCCCTTCAGATTGATCTGGTGGGGATCCCATTCGCCGAAGAGGTAGTTGGTCCGCTTATTAACCGGGTGCACATGATCGTGGGCGCGGGGGTCGAGCGCCAGTTCGGTCATGTTCTCCAGCGAGAAGTGGGCCTCAGCCAGGAGGTCACCCGGGGTACTGCGTAATAATTCCAACGCGCGGGAGATCACTTCACGATAGGGGCCCGACGCAATTCCGGCCCCCTGAAGGAACAAGGGGAACGGACGGAAACGCTCGTGAGCGTACGGCTGCATCTTCTGGCCGTTCTCGAGCACGGCCACCGGGCGGTACCCGATGAAATCGTTCAACCGATCCAGGGTCTGCTCGACGATGCGCGGCGTTTCATCCCAGGGACCGCCGACTTCCAACAGCATCTCCCAGACTTTGGCCAGGAAGAACGGCTGCTGAAACTCTTCATCCGCGAGATGGAAGAAGAGGTCCTGATGAAACTCGCGGTAGGCCGGCAGGATGTGATCGAAGGCCAAGTTGAGTGCGGCGCGGGCCTGCACACAATCGTGAAAGGCTGGAGCTTCTTTTTCGAGCTGTGTGAGTGTCTTCCCGAGCGTCGGACCCAGGCGTTTCCAACCCAGGCGGTCCGTCAGATCATTCACAAGCCGTTGAAAGGCCGGGTCGGGCCGTCCGCCGGAAAAATTGAGATAGCCCAGGACTTCCCGGGCGTCGGCTGAATCTTCAACTGCACGGCGTTTCAACGGACGGCGCCTTTTCGCGGGTCCCAAGGTCCACACGACATAGCTTAAAGGGATGCAGGCCAAGGGCCTAGGCAAAACCTGCGGGGCGGCTGAGGGTTCCCGCGAAAAGCCTGTCACCTTGTCTCAGGAGTAGAGAAGATGAACCGATCGGGCGAGGAATGCCGATGATATCGAAACGATCGGTTTTAACGATCGTGGCGGGTCTCTTGCTGGGTCTGGGCGATCTGTTCGGGTGAGCAGATGCTGCGTCTTCGAGAGAGGCTGGTTTCGGCAGCGTCTGCCGGAATCATGCGATTTTCGCGGGCGCATCCTGACAGACTCCCGTGGCTTCTGTTCTGTTCGTGAAGGTCGCTCGTATGACGGCTCCCAAAAGTGGACGCGATTCCTGGTTCGCTGCGGTCTTCCAGTCGGGCTGGCTGTGGGGAATCGGGCTGACATTCGGCTTCTACGCGGTCGGGCCATCGCTGCCGATCGATCAAACGCAATTCCATCGTTACTTCACGGCACACTGGATTGAGTACGCCACGACCGGGCTGTTCTTCATTGGTCTGGCGACGGTCGCGGCGAAGGGAATGCGTCTGCCGGGAGAGCACGCAGCTCTGGCAGCCGATTTGCTCGAAGGTCTCCCGGTCGATCCTCAGGAACCGGCGCTCAGTACGGTTGAACGGCTAGAAAATCATCTGCGACTGGTCGCCAAGCGGTTCAAACATTCCTATCTGGTTCAACGGCTCCACGAGGTCTGCGAAGCGATCCGTGCCCGGCGTTCGGCCGAGGGGATCGATGGGCAGATGACCTATCTTGCGGAACTCGCGTCGGGACGCCAGCACGACAGCTATGCACTGATTCGCACCATCACCTGGGCGGTTCCGATTCTCGGCTTCCTCGGGACCGTGATCGGGATCACGATGGCGATTGCCAACATTACTCCCGATCAACTGGAATCTTCGCTGGGGGATGTCACCGCGGGCCTGGCGGTGGCATTCGACACGACGGCACTTTCGTTGGCCTTGTCGATGGTACTGGTCTTCGCGACGTTCGTCGTTGAACGACAAGAACAGCAGATTCTGGATGCGATTGAAGACGAAACGCGGCAACGGGTGAGCGCCCTGTTTCCGCTGCAAGCCGAGGCACCAGTCTCGCCGTTACTCGCGGCCGAAGCGAAAGCGGCGGAAGTGCTGCTGCAGCAGACGGAACGGATGATTGCCGGGCAGACGCAGGAATGGCAAACAGCGCTCGAAGGGTTGCGGTCAAGATGGCTGGAATCCCTTGATCGCCAGCAATCCGCACTCGAAGCGGGCCTCTCGGCTGGATTGCATCAGGCTCTGATCCAGCAAACGCAAACACTCAGCGATGTGCGGACGGAATTCGTCAGCGCGATGCAGCGCGCAGTGGAAGAACAACGCCTCACCTGGGAAGCGGCTCAGCTTGCGACCCAACAACAGCAGCAGGCTCAACTCGCGGCGATGCAGTCGACGTGGCAGGTGCTGAAGAGTGATCTGCAGGCGACACGTGAAGCTCAGGCTGAACTCTGGCAACGCGCGGGGGAAAGCGTCGGCAAGCAATTGAGTGACTGGCGCGAAGCCCTGGAGCAATCGCAGTCCATCGCCCGCGAGCAGACCGACGAATTGCGTCAACAGGGGACCGTCCTGCTGCGGATCGTGCAGGAAGAAGAACAACTTACGCGACTGGAAACCCGGCTCGCCGAAAACCTCGAAGCGGTCCGCGTCGTCGATTCGCTCGAAGAAACGATGATCAACCTGAATGCCGCGGTCCATCTGTTGACGGCGAAAACCCGTTCCAAGGCCGCGTAAGCAGACGGTGGCAGGGTCGATGCGGAGTTCGTCTGAGACCGGATCGAGAATGATTCGCTTTGCGTGGATCCGCTCATCACGCGGAGCGTGATGGCTGCTGTGTGGGAATGACAGACCAGATTCAGTCACGAGCCAGGATGCGAATTTACGGATGAGTCGGCGGCGTCACAGCGAACAGACAGTGCAACTATTTCCTTTTCTCGCAGTGTTGATCTGCGTGATGGGGGCGCTGATCTTTTTGCTGATCGTCACGAGCAAACGGATGCGGGACCAGGCGATTGCACAGGCTCAGGCCGCTGCTCGCCGCATGGAAACACCGCCGCTCCTCGCCATCCCGCCACATCTTCCCGAGCCTGTCCCGTTGCCTTCGCCGCCTGTCTTGCCACCAGAACCGCAACCAACGGGGCCGTCCATCGATCGACGAGCCGAGCGGGACGCTGCCATGGCCGCCCTGCTCGATGAATGGCGCGGTCGGATTCAGTCGCTGCAGCAACAGCGCGATCAACAGGCGGCTCAGGCCGAACGTCAACGACTCCTGGCAGCAGCCGCTGAGCGACGGGTCGTCGAACTCCAGCAGGAACTCGCTGAGCAGGAACGTGCACTCGGAAAGTTGACCGGCCAAGCCGTCGTTCCTCCGTCCAATCTCGATGTCGAACGGGCCCGGCTCGAAGCGCTGATTGCCCGTCTTCGGCAAGAGTTGAAACGACTCTCGCAGCAGGTGGAAACCAAAGACGGTGCCTTCGCGATTGTTCCTTTCGATGGAAAATCCGGAACCGCCCGACGTCCGATCCTGATTGAATGCACCGAGCATGGGCTGACATTCGTTCCGGAAGGAGTCACAATTCGTCCCGGTGACATCGATGGATTCACCGAACGCTACAACCCGTTGCTGATCGGTTCTGCTGCGCTCGTGCAGTATTGGCAACAGGTCAACGCGGCGAACCAGTCGAAAGATCCGGCAGAGCAACCCTACGTGCTGCTGGTGGTCCGTCCGAGTGGCACACTGGCCTACTACATCGCGATGCGATTGCTCACCACACTGCGGCAACCTCATGGTTACGAACTGATCGATGAAGACGTGAAGTTGCGGCTGCCCCCGGTCGATCCTGGTGCTCAGGCAGCGGTGAAAGCTGCCGTGGAAGGAATGCTGGCCGAACGCAAAGGGGTGATCTCGTCAGTCCAGGGGACCGGGCGTTTTGGTGCCCCCAATGGCACTCGTGACGGCGGTGGATTCAATCGCGGAAGTCTTTCTGGTGGTGGGGCCGGGCTGAATGAAGGTGAAGCGGGAGCCGCTGGGGCACCGGGTTCATCGAGTGGCGAACCGCGTTCAAAATTCGTCATGTCGGATCTCGAAAAGGGGACCGAGATTCGCAGCCGCAGCTGGGAATCGATCGACAATTTTGAAGGACAGGAACACCGGCAGAACCGGGCGAAAACCGGCGAACGAGAAGCACTGCCGCAGGACCAACTCCCACCATCTCCCACCAATGCCAACCGGACACCTCAACGGACAGGACCGTCGGATGCCGCGTCGACTGCGTCTGCAGCCGGACAGGATGAAGGACATGCGGCCGATAACCCACGCCCGCAACTCTCGAACGATCGCCCGGAAAATGGCCGCGGACGCAAACCCGCTCGTTCGATTCCTTATGAAGAACTGCAGCGTCGTCGTTGGGGTCAGTTTGATCCGGGGGCGACGATTGGTGTTGAGAAGACACTGACGATCCAGGTCGAAGCGTCCCGCATGCTGGTCGGCCGTTCCACGATTGTGCCGGTCCCCGAAGGGGCCAAGCGGGAAGACATCTTTGATCTGCTGCTGGTCGCGATCGATCAGCAGGCCCAGGGCTGGGGTAAGCCGGGTGCGGGCTTCTTCTGGGTCCCCTCTTTGAAGTTCGTGATCAGTCCCGGCGGCAATCAGGTCTATGAGCGGATCGCGCCGCTGGTGACCCGTTGCGGATTGCGGGCCGAGACCGAGTTCAAACTCGACGCGGATCGACCGGAGGCCCAGCCATGAGCCGACGCCCACGTGCGGAATTGCAATTCGGGTCTGATTCGTTCCTCGATGTCACCTGTAACATCGTCGGGATTCTCATCATCCTGCTGGTGCTGGTTGGAATTCGTGCGGCCCGGGCCCCAGTCGTCGTTCCTGCAGCGATCACAGAAGAGCCGGCGGCTGCCCCGGTTCTTCCCCAACCCACACCAGCTCCACTTCCAGAGTATGCCGAGGCAGCACCTGCTCCGTTGCCGGAACCAGTACCGGAGCCGGAACTCGAACCGGTCGTCGTGCCACCGCAGGTCCTTGCCGCAGCAGAGTCGCTGGAAGCGGAAGCCCAACAACTTGCTGCCCAGCGACAATTCACAGAACAAAGGGCGGCTGCTGCCAACGAACGGCAGTCACAACTCACCGATCGGCTGGCGATGCTGCAGACGCTGACACACAAGAAGTCTGCCGAAGCGACGGCCCGCGACCGCGATGTTGCGGCCTCAAAACTGGCACTGGCGACCTTGAAGCAGACGGTCGCCCAACTCGAACAGCAGCGACAGGAGGCCGAAGTCAAACTGCTGGAGCGGGAAGCCTCCAGCCTGATCGAACATCGCATCACGCCTGTGGGCAGACTGGTGAATGGCGAAGAACGACACTTCCGTCTGCAAGGCAATCGGGTCTCGGTCGTCCCGCTGCAGTTGCTGATCGACCGTCTCAAAGAACAGGTCGAACGCCGCAAAGACTGGCTGGCCAAAGCCCGTCAGCATCATGGTCAGGTGGGGCCGATCGATGGCTATCTGCTGAACTATGTCGTGCAGCGCGAAGCCCTGTCAGTGGTCGATGAGCTGCGGAATGGACAAGGGGTCTATCGGATCAGCGTGGCTCAATGGCAACTCGATCCCCAGCGCGATCTGCCAACCGAATCAGTCGAGCAAGCGATCGCCCGCGGGGGGCGTTTCTCGACCTCCCTGCTCGATGCCCCCCCCGATGCCACGGTGACGTTCTGGGTCTATCCCGATAGTTACGACGCCTACAGTCGCTTGAAGACCTACTGCCACGATCACGACTTTTATGTCGCTGGTCGCCCGCTGCCGGACGGAGTCCCGATCGCCGGCTCTCCCAACGGCAGCCGCTCCGCCGGCCAATAGCGCCATGCCTCTTGAAGCCCCGCCATCGCATGGCTGGGATGTCTTACTGCGCCGGGGGCAACACCTTCACGTTGACCACCTGATCGGCCACCAGCGGCGTCTTCCTGGTCACAACTCGCAGCTTGATGTTCGGCAGGGCCAGCTCCGCATCCACCTTGGGTGCAGTGATCACGATCTTGAAGTCATCCTGCTTGGGACCAATGCGGGCCGGGGTCTGCTGATAGTTGGCAGGCAGACCGGTGAGGGAAACCGCCACCGGTTGTGCATACCCGGCGACACGGTTCAATTTCCCGGTGATGGTGTGCTCGCCACCACTGCGAATGGCGAGCGTTGCCTCGTCGAGCTTCGGCGCGACCGCGGCTTCCAATTTGACCGTGACCGGCATCGAGATCGCCGCAGCCGTCACTCGTTCCGAGTAAGCATGCGCGACGGCTTCGGCTACGACCACGAGTTGCAACGAGGATTCCGGCACATCGGTTGGCACTGTAATCGACAGATCGAACTCCGTCTGATCGGGGGGGACGACGAGTCCCGGAGCAGCAGCCACCATCGGTAACAGCTTGGAATTGGGATTATTTGGTTGCTGCCTGCGTTGCGTCTCGGTGGTCCGTATCGACAATCGGAGTGCCTGATTGACGGCCGCGCTGCCCGGTTGCCGCAGCACGCGGACCTTCGCGGTGTTCGTTGTTCCCCGGTGAAGAATCGCCAGCGGTTCAACGAGTTCGACGGCGATCCCGCATTCCGGCAGTTGCCCCAGCGCGAGCGACTCCGCGAACAACGGAGAGATGCCGCCATCCGGGAGCGTCGCCGCCCGTTCCAGCGGAGGATTGAGTGCCGCCGCGGTCCCAATCAGACGCACCAGCGGTGACGGCGCAGCGGGTGGCGCGGTCCGTTTCACGCGACAGAGCAGCTTTCCCTGGAATCCTTGTGGAACAGTTGCCGGTTCAATCGTTACTCCCGCATCCCCGTCCAGTTTCAGTGCAATCGGTCCCGGGTATCCCGCACGGGTGACATTCACCTCCAGCAGGGCTGTCCCATCACTGGCAATGTTCAAAGTGGGTGATGCAAAGCTGAGAGCGAAATTCGGCCGTCCACCGGGAGTGATCGCGACGTGATAAACGTTGCGTTCATCGCGTGTACGGAAGGGATTTCGAACGACGACTACAACTTCGTTCATCCCGGCGGGTGGAGTGAAGTCGAATGCCGCATCGGTCTCCAGCGGTTGATCGGTCGTCGCGGCCAATCGCCTTCCATCGGTCGCCTGCAATAACATCTCTCCCTGCAGCGGCGATTGCAGCGAACGGGTCTGCAGCGCAAACCGCAGGGCCTGTCCCGGCGTGACCGTGACGAGATAACGATCGACTTCATCACGTTCGACAAGCCGTCCGCTGATCCCCAGCGGCTGAACACTCGCCGCGACTTCGATCTTCTGGGGTGCCGCGTCGGTCCGCGGACCTTCGACGATTTCGTTCCCTTCCGACAGACGCACCAGCGGCCAGGGACCGGTGATCCCACTCTCTCCGGAGAAGGGCACGATCGCGATCGGCTGTTGCGTCTGCAGTCCAGCGATGGGCAAGGCGGCGGCTGTGGCGGTGCCGGTCCCCACGGGTTGAATGGCTGCCAGGGGATGGGCTGTGTTCATCGCCAGCGGAAACGCCAGATCGGCGAACTGCAGGTCTCCCAGCTTGAGGCGGAAGGACGATGCCGGAGCACGATAGGCGAGATCGTGCAGTTCGACGTAATACAGGCCATCCGCGGGGAGCGTCGCTTCCAGTCGGGCATCGCCCTGCAAGGTCGACTGCCCCCACACGATGTGCAACGGAGAACCGCTTGCCGACTTCAGTTCCATCACCGGCTGTGCTTTGCCACCGAGGCGACGCAATTCCACATCGGCAACAATCCGCTGCCCCTGCTTACCGGTGAAGTACGCCTTGGCGAGTTGCCCCCCGGCCAGTGTGCCGAAGTAAGCACCGGGCAGTTCCGCCGGACGTTCCGCGGTCACCGCGTTCAGCGGGCGATCGGGGAGCACATCGACAGCGAACGCATCCGCAGTGCTCAAGCCCTGGGCGGTCCGGACCCATACGGGATAAATGGCGGGCAATGTGTCCGGCGCGATGGTCACCGTCGCTTCGATCCGCTCCGCGGTCGGTTTCTCGCTGATCGCGAATGACACCCCCGGTGCGGGACACAGGAGCACTGGATCGGGCAGGAAGTTCTTCCCCACCAGCAGTAACTTGAAGGTCGTCCCCCGTTGTCCACCGGGTTGAGACAGCCGCGTGATCTCCGGGACAGGGATGGCAGCCGGGACATCTTCCTTGATGAGCTGATCGACGTTCTTCCCTGCGACTTCGTAGAAGAGCTGCAGGGCTTCGGCTTCACTCAATGCCACCGGGAAGATGGTGAATTCATCAATCACCCCGTCGAAGTATTCACCGGAAGCTTCACTGCGACCCAGACTGACAGGCAGCGTATTCACCAGCCCGGCAATATTCTGATCAACGATCCATCCCGCATTCCCTTCGACGAAGCCTTTCGAGACCGACTTCGGGGCGAGCGGTCGGCCGTTCGCGAAGAGTTGCACGCGAACATCATCCACATCGGCGTCGGCATCACTCCCCGGTGCATCGGCCACCTGAAAGGTCGCCGTCAGATGCGTCAACTTACGGTACGGCAGCGCCGCCTTCGTGCTGTACTGGACGACCTGATAGCCCGATCCATCGCTGACATACAGCTGCAGGGTATCGGCCTGCATTGTGAAATTGATGCCATAGTTCGTGCGGACCTGGCCATCCTGCATGCCGCGTTTGGCGAACAACCCGTGGTACGCGGCATCGGCCGGGTCGAGCAGGTTGACGCATAACAGCGAGATCGTGGCCGCGTCCGGGCGATCCGTATCCGGGCTGGCTGCGATCTCGACGTACTGCTGCTCCTCGGCACTGAGTTGCAGAGCCCGCTTCCCTGCCTGATTCCAGAACGGGCTGGCGACGCGATCCGGATCATTGTTCAACGTGCCGTTGTCAGCCCCGGCTCCCGCGGTCGCCGTATCGAGTGCCGCTCCCGACTCTTCATCGAACGTCAGCCGCACGATTGCTTTGGTCAGTAACGGGGCTGGTTCCTGGGCTAGTAGGGCTGGCGACCCGATCAACAGGAATCCGAGATATAGAGCCGAAATGAGGCCACGAGACTGCGAAACGGAAGACGTCATCTGCGGGCTTCCTCAGTCAGGATGCATCAACAAAGCAGCAAGTGATGATTCTAAAGCGAGTTCCCACCACTTGCCACCACAACCGCTGGCCATGAACCGCTCTCCCCTGATCCCTCGCGTCAGGTGCGGTCATGGCTTCACGAAGCCCACGATGCTTCACCTGTTTCAGCTTGGCTCAGGGAACGCATCAGTGTAGACTCATCTGTGCGCTCGCGGTTCAGAAGCCATCTTCCGGAGTCGTTGATGACCGCTGGTCCCGCCCAACCGCATGCCTTCGCCCATTGGTATCCCCGCGTTCGTGAAGGGGTCACGGTCTGTGGTCGCCGCAGCTTCCTGAAGGCGAGTCTCGCCGGGATGGCGGGATTATCGCTGCCGAAACTTCTCGCTGCGCAACCCGGTCAACGTCCCGCAAAAAGCGTGATTCTGCTCTGGATGACCGGCGGTCCGAGCCACATCGATACGCTCGATCCCAAGCCGCACGCCCCGAAAGAAATTCGTGGCCCGTTCGACGTCATTTCCACCAAACTTCCCGGTGTGCAGATTTGCGAATACCTGCCGCAATACGCCGCCCGCCTGGACCGCACGACGATCATCCGCTCGGTCGACTGTCGAAATTCCAACCATGAACCGAACATGGTCATGCAGACGGGCAATCTGGCCGCTGCTCCCCGTGTGAACCGCGACGGCGACCGCTATCCCGCCCTCGCCTCACTGATTGCGAAACAACGTCTCGCCGCGCAGCGTGACCTGCCGCCGTATGTCGTGCTGAATATGAAGTCCCGCAGCCATGTCGCCTGGGGGGGCGATCTCGGCAAGTCGTATGATCCCTTCCTCGGCAACGATGTCGCCCGGTTATTCGATCTGCCATCGGGCCTCACACTCGAACGGCTTTCATCCCGCACGACCTTACAGAAAGACCTCGACCGTCTGCGGCAGGACTTGGACCTGGGGGGTTCACTCGCCGCTGCTGACCGCTTCCGCGATCAGGCGGTCGATATGGTCCTCGGGGATCGAGCCCGCCGGGCATTCGACATCAGCCTCGAATCTCCGACGATCCGCGAGCGTTACGGTCAGCACGAATGGGCGCAACAGGTGTTGCTCGCGCGGCGACTAGTGGAAGCAGGCGTCAGCTTCGTTACGATCGACCTGAGCCATCACGGCGCGTCCGGAACCTGGGATACGCATGGCGACAACATTCCTCCCTACGGCGGGATCTGGAACGGATTGCGACCGCTGCTCCCCGTGTTCGATCACCTCTGGGCGACTCTGGTTGATGATCTGACCGATCGAGGACTGATCGATGACGTCCTGGTGATCGCAATGGGCGAGTTCGGCCGCACGCCGCAGATTGGTACCCAGGGAAGCAGCGACGGCCGGAACCACTGGCCGATTGTGATGTCGATGAGCCTCGCCGGGGGTGGCCTGCATCATGGCCAGGTGATCGGCAGCAGCGACCGCGACGGCGGCCAGATCAAGGAACGCCCAGTGACCCCGGGTGACCTCGCCGCCACCATCTTCCGCCACATGCAGGTCCCGCAAAATCTTTCCTACCAGGATCAGCGCGGCCGCCCCCGCTTCGTCATCGAAAACGGCAACCCACTCCCCGAACTCTTCGGCTAACACAATCAACGCCCTGGAATTCCGATCCCCGGGTCCGTCTCACACCACCAAACGCCCGTTTTTGCTGTTTGACACTTGAATGCCGATCAGTCTATGGGACATTGACGGCGTGCAGACACTTGATTTCACACTGTGGCTATTGCTGCGGTCGCGGGTTTCCAGTCGATCAGATGGAACTCGACTTTCTCTTCGCCGCGGAAGCGGTTGATGACGGGTTGAAATGCCAAAGAGAGCAGGCCCGGCGACTGCTGGATTTCATCGGCCCATTCGCCTTTGCCGAAGGCGACGCCGCGGAGCGTGGCCCCATGCTGGCGGACCATCAGTGACAGATGCCGCTCTCCTTCGCCCATCTTTTTCGGTGCGCCGACGAGTTCCACATCGGTTGCTGCAAAGATCGGGCGCCGGTTCGAGGCACCGAACGGGCCGAGCTGTTCCAGTTCGAGGACCGCGTTCCGCTTCACATCAACCAGCCGAACTTCGGCGTCGATCTCGAGGATGGCCTGCACGGGGACGCCCGCCTGCATTTCGCTGACGGCGGCGACGAACTCCAGCCGAAATGCGTCGAGTTCTTCGGGGAGCACTTTCACCCCGGCCGCTGCGTGATGCCCGCCGAATTTCACGAGTCGGTCGCTGCAGCGGACCAGGGCCGCATGCAGATCGAAGCCTTGAAACGAACGTCCGGAACCGGTCGCTCCACCGGGGCGTTCATCGAGAGCAATCAGAATGGCGGGCCGTTGAAAATGTTCTGCCACGCGCGAGGCCACGATGCCAATCACTCCCGGATGCCATTCGGGATGGGCGAGGACCAGCGCTGCATGTGTCTCCCATTCCGGATGTTCAGCAACCAGTTCCTTCGCCTGCTTGAGGATTTTGCGTTCGACGGTCTGGCGGTTCTTATTGAGCTCATCGAGATAGCGAGCCAGATCGGCAGCCCGGTGCGGTTGATCGGTCGTGAGGAGTTCGACCGCCAGCCGGGCTTGTCCCAAACGCCCGGCAGCATTAATCCGCGGGGCAATGGCGAAGGCAATGTCTTCCGCCTGCAGCGCCCGTTCGGCATCAATCCCGGCCACTTGCAACAACGCTTTCAACCCCGCGCTGCTCCGTTCCCGTAGGCTCCCAAGGCCATAGTGCACCAGGACGCGGTTTTCATCCTGCAGCGGCACGACGTCCGCGATCGTCCCAATTGCCGTCAGCCCGATCGCTGAAAGCAGAAACTCGCGCATGCGGGGAGAAGCCTTCTTGCCATCACCGAGGCGGGCACAAATTGCCCACGCGAGCTTGAAGGCCACGCCGACTCCGCAGAGTTCGCCAAACGGATAGTCTCCCGGCAAGCGTGGATGCACCAGCGCCAGCGCATCGGGGAGTGCCTCAGCGAACTGATGATGGTCGGTGATGATCAGATCGAGGTGCAGTTCCCGCGCGTAGGCGGCTTCGGTCACGCTGGTGATCCCGCAGTCGACCGTGACGACAAGTCGCGCCGGGTCTTCTTCGTGCAGTTGCCGCAACGCATCGCAGTTCAGGCCGTAGCCATCTTCCAGGCGACTCGGGATGAAGTAGTCGACCTTGGCCCCGGCGAGTTGCAGGCAATGCCAGAGCAAGCTGGTCGCCGTGACCCCATCGACATCGTAATCGCCGTAGATCGTGATGCGTCGCCCGGCACGGACTGCGGCGACGATGAGATCCGCGGCGACGGGCCCGCCGGGGAGCAGCTCCGGATCGTGCAGGTCGGCGAGCTTCTTCGCCAGAAACGCCTGCGTGGCCTGGGGAGTGT
Source organism: Planctomycetaceae bacterium (assembly GCA_044229335.1). Taxonomy (GTDB): domain Bacteria; phylum Planctomycetota; class Planctomycetia; order Planctomycetales; family Planctomycetaceae; genus DSVQ01. The sequence continues at coordinate 149,136 of JBGATC010000007.1, forward strand.
GACAGCCGCGGGCGATGAGGACTTCCGCGAGCAGCGGCGAAATCCGCAAAGACTGTGCGAGCCCTCGAACCGCGGGTTCATCATGCGGCGCCATCCGCCAGATGCGTTCCATCGTCATGCCGATCCTCTTCGTGCAATCCTGACCTACGGGCTGCAGAATCGCACGCGGGGAGTGACAAGTCAAAGCTGGAAGACTCGCTGTGTGAGTCGTTGCGGTTTACAGTCATGGCATGCTCGGGTCCGGTCGTCCCGCTTCGAGGAAAACTGGCATGCGTCTCTGTGTGTGGTCCGCGCTGTTCGTGGTGCTCACGACTTCGTTGGGGTTCGCAGCGCCCCCTCGCGCCGAACAACTCTCTGCCCAGTTTGCGACCGAACTGGAACCGCTCGTCAAAGCGCATGTCGGGCAGGTTGCGGTGATGGTCAAACACGTTCCGACGGGCGCGACCTGGCAGGTCCGAGCCGATGAACCGCAGGCGACGGCCAGCCTGATCAAGTTTCCGATCATGATCGCTGCGTACGAAGCGGCCGAGGCGGGGCGGATCGACTTGAGCAAGCGAATCACGTTCGAGGAAGCTGACCGCGTCCCCGGTTCCGGGATTCTGACGCAGCACTTCACACCGGGAATGACGCTGACCGTCCGCGATGCGATCCGGCTGATGATCGCCTATTCCGACAACATCGCGACGAATCTGGTACTACGCGAACTGGGATTGGACACGACGAATCAGTTGATGGACCGCTGGGAGTTGCCTGAAACCCGCGTGCATGCGTTCGTGTATCGGGGCGAGACCTCGATCGCTCCGGAGCGGAGTCGCAAGTACGGACTCGGCAGCACAACCGCACGAGAGATGCTGCGGCTACTCGAGATGTTGCAGCGGGAAGAACTCGTCTCGAAGTCGGCGAGTCAGGCGATGCGCGGTCATCTGCTGGCCTGCGACGATCGCTCGCGATTAGGCCGCTTTCTCCCCGAAGGGACGAAAATCGCACTGAAGACCGGCTCGGTGAATGCTGTCCGGACGGTGGCGGGGATCGTCGAATCGCCCGCCGGTCCGTTCGCGATCTGCGTCCTCACGGCGGAGAATCAGGACCGCCGCTGGAGTGAAGACAATGCAGCCCAACGGCTGTCGGCAGAACTCACGCGGACCGTGTGGCGCATCCTGGAAGAGACGCATGCACCCGCAGGCTCAACCGTGCCGACAGCCATCACACTAGCAGTGGGAGCCCGCGGCGAACTTGTGGAAGACCTGCAGCGGACGCTGAATGCCCGTGTTCAACCGACTCCCGGCCTGTCGGTCGATGGCGAATTTGGCTCGGTCACACAGGCTGCGATCCAAGCCTGGCAACGGACCGTCGGACTCGATCCGACCGGGGTGATGGATGCCCGGAGCTGGCAGGCCCTGGGGCCGCTGGTCGCGAAGACTGAAGAACCGACGATCGAGGAGCCGCCGCCGAAACGACCGGCCGATGCGCTCGAAGGTGTGCCCTTCGTCACCGCAAAAGCCTGGTGTGTCGGTGATCCCCGCAGTGGGAAAATCTCCCTTGGCGAGGAAGCTGACACGCCCCGCGACATCGCCAGCACAACAAAAATCATGACGGCCTATCTCGTGCTGCAACTGGTCGAGCGGGAACCGGAGCGGTTGAACGAACGGGTGACGTTCTCCCTGAATGCCGATCAGACGATCGGGAGCACGGCGGGAATTCGCGCCGGGGAGTCCGCAACTGTGGCCGAAGTCCTCCACGGGTTGATGCTTCCCTCGGGAAATGATGCCGCGACGGCACTCAGTGAACATTGTGGAGACTGGTTCCCCGTCGATGCGAGCGTGCCCGAGCAGACCTCCGCTGAGCGGTTCATCGCCGCGATGAATGACACCGCGCAGCAGCTGGGAATGACCAAGTCGCGGTACGTCAATCCCCACGGGTTGACGCATCGCGACCACAAGTCGACGGCTGCCGATCAATTCCGGTTAGCACGGGCCGCATTGCAGCTTCCACGGTTTCGCGAACTGATTCAGACCCGCCAGTACCGTTGCGAAGTGACCGGGACCGAAGGCTATCGCCGATCGGTTGTGTGGCGGAATACGAACCAATTACTGGGGATTGAAGGCTATGCGGGGGTGAAGACCGGCACGACCGATGCCGCCGGGGCGTGCTTGATCTCCCTGAGTCAGCATGATCAACGTGAGGCTCTCCTCGTTGTTCTGGGATCGACCTCCTCGGATGCGCGCTATGTCGACTCCCGCAACCTGTTTCGTCATTACTGGCGAACGCAGCCAGCGCGTCCGTAGTCACCGACTCACCTCGAAGCCCGGCAGGGTCTTCCTTGCCGGGCTTCTGCCTTTCGGATCGGTCGCAGCGTGTTGTCGTTGGACGGATGCGATCTGTTAGAGCGGCGCTCGGTGTTCGCCGAAATGCAAAAGCCCGGCGTCCAAAGCGACGCCGGGCTTTGATTCCGCTGTGCCGTCAGCATGCTTGTCCAAGGCTGCAAGCCTGGCACCCATGTCTGTCGCAGTCGAAGCAGTCTTCCCTGGTTTGGAAGACGTTCAGGGAGAGACCGTTTACTGCTTTTCGAGCAGGGCCTGAAATCCGCCGTCGCCGTGCGATGACGGGAGAAATGCGACCTGCTCGCGAATGACGAGATCCCGCTGTCGGCTGGCAAACGACTGCACGAGGAGTTCGTTCTCTTCGGGTTCGATGCTGCACGTCGAATAGAGCAGCGTGCCGCCGGGGCGTAACCGCGACCAGGCCATGCTGAGCAGCGCCGACTGCTCCAGCGGGAGATCGAACAGCGCCCGTGGTTCCAGTCGCCAGCGGGCTTCCGCGCGTCGGTGAAGGACCCCCGTATTCGAGCACGGGACATCGAGCAGAATATGCTCGAACGACTCGGCCGGATGGGTCGATGGATCTTCATTGATGAAGCGGCTGCGGATTGACGTGAGTCCCAGTCGTCGGGCGTTTTCATCGATCCGGAAGAGTCGCTCGGCATCGCGATCGGTGGCGAGGATTTCGCCGTGGTCGTCCATCAGTTCCGCGAGATGCGTCGTTTTGGTTCCCGGAGCGGCACACACGTCCCACACGCGGGCACCGGCGACTGGAGCCAGTCGGGGTGCGGCCTGCATCGCGGTGAGGTCCTGCGGTGTCCACCATCCTTCGGCGAAACCGGGCAGTTGCGGGATCGCCGGGCCCGATTCCAGCCGTAAGGCATCAGCGTTTTCGTCGACGGGATGGGCCACGACCCCTGCAGCCGAAAAAGCGGCCAGCACCTGTTCGATGGTCGTCTGCCGTCGATTGACGCGAAGAAACGTGACCGGCGGGGTGTTGAGGGCCTGTCCCAGGTTCCACAAAGTTTCGCCCGACCAGCGTTGTGCCCAGCGTGCTGTCAACCAGCCCGGCAGACTGAAGGCCTCCGCGAGATGATCGCCGGGTGCACTCTGCGGATCGGCAAACACGGGTTCGCTGAGTTGGCGATAGCGACCCGCTGAGAGGGGCAACGCATCGATCGCCGGACCCGCGGCGGCCGCGTCGAGACAAAGACGGGTGATGCTGCGGAGGACTCCGTTGACGAGTTTCGTCCACCGTGGAGCGCCGATCGTTTTCGTCAGTTCCACAGCCTCATTCACCGCAGCATACGCGGGGACATGATCGAGATAGGCCAGCTGATAGGCACCCAGCGACAGGAGTGTCTGCAGCGATGGTTCCAGTGTCTCCAGCGGACGGGAGACGACCCGTTGCAGCAGCCGATTGAGCGTCCCCTGTCGGCGGACCACTCCGCACACCAGATCGGTCACACGCCCGCGTTGTGCGCCGGGCCAGTTCCAGCCTGTAAAGGCCGCGTGCAGTCTTTCCTGCACCCAGCCTTGTGTCGCGCGATGTTCGTCGAGCAGGCGGTAGGCCAACTCGAGCGACGAATGCGGGCGGAGCGCCGGACCGGATCCTTCGCGCTCGAAACGGGGGGCGTCTCTATCGGGCAGCGGCACTCAATCGCTCCAGGTCCGCAAAAAACTGCGGATACGTTTTGACCGTGCATCCCGGATCAGCGATCCGAATGCCGGGAACCCGCAGTCCGGCGAGGGCAAAACTCATCGCCATCCGATGGTCGTCATAGGTTTCGATCAACGTTGGTTGCGGTGTGCCGGGGTGAATCGTCAAACCATCGGGATGTTCGTCTGCCTGGAGACCCATACGGCGGAGTTCCGTCACCACCGCTGCGACACGATCGGTTTCCTTCAGCCGCATATGGGCGACATGACGAATCGTCGTCGGACTGTTCGCGAAGATGGCGACGACGGCCAGCGTCTGGGCGGTGTCGCTGATGGCGTTCATGTCGACATCGACACCCCGGAGCGGGCCTCCATGCACGGTAATCGCGTCGGATTTCCAGTCGACGCGGCAGCCCATCTGTTCGAGGATTTCGACGAAGCGCACGTCTCCCTGCAGTGCCGAATGGGAGAGACCTTCGACGGTAATCGAGCCACCTGTGATGGCTGCTGCGGCGAAGAAGTAGCTCGCTGCGGAAGCATCCGGCTCGATGGCATAGTTCCCGGCCCGGTAACACGCTGGCTGCACGCGATAGACGCCCACACGTGACGTATCGACCGTCACGCCGAAGCGGGCCATCACCCCCAGCGTCATATCGATATACGGTTCCGAAACCAGCGGGCCGCTCAAGCGGACTTCGACCGGTCCCCGCGCTCCCGGCAGTGCCAACAACAGGGCACTGAGGAACTGACTCGACTTCTGCGTCTCTACAGTGGTGATCCCACCGGGAAGACCGTTCGCTTCGATGACGACCGGAGGGCAATCGGTCGGTGCTTCGCAACGGGTGTAGGCACCCAGCTGGTTGAGCGCCGCGAGCAGATCACCGATCGGTCGGGCACGCATGCGGGCATTGCCATCCAGCCGGTACTGTCCGTTTCCGAGGACACACATCGCGGTGAGAAAGCGGATACTCGTCCCGCTGTTTTCGAGATACAGGTCGGCCTGCTGGGCAGGAATGCGTCCTCCCCCACCCACGACGATCAGCGAATCGGGTTCAGCGCCTGATGAAACAGCGATGCCCAAACGATTCAGGCTGTCGACCATCACTTCGGTGTCGCGACTGTGGAGCACTCCCGTCAGTGTCGACGTTCCCTCGGCGAGCGCAGCGACGACGAGCGCCCGATTCGTGAGGCTCTTCGAACCGGGGGGCCGGATCGATCCGCTCATCGGCCGTTGCACCGGTTGGATCGTTTCAAAGGCCACCGTCACGCCACGACTCTCCCGACACGACATCCATTGAATTTGGAGTTGATGCGCGAAACGCGCGCAATACACCAGTGTACCCGCAGATGCCAGTTGCAGCCATCGACGGGGCTATCGCTTTTGTCATGCGGGTGCAGTCGGTCATCGTTGGTGGTCGCATTGTTCCTTTGCGGCACGGTTAAGCCCCGGAGGGGCGACACAGATGCGAACTTGTGTTCTCCGCAGAATTTATGTCGCCCCTCCGGGGCTCAGCATCGAATGAAATCGTAATCCCCGGCCTCGCGGCCGGGGCTACGTCTGTACCGTCCCTCCGGGACTACGGAAAGAGTGATACTCATCGATCGTTCCCCCAACAACAACCGACTGCATCCTTGTCATGCAATCCACCGATCTTGCCGGGCAGTTGATTCGACCGCGTTACTACTGCGCTGTCGGGAAGGTGAGCTGTGCGTTACTCTTGGTCCTGAAAGGACTTCGCATGTGGCGGCGGTTGAAGCATCAGTGGTTTCTGGGAGCCCTGGCGGCAGCGTTGGCTGGTGGGCTAATCACCGGGCTTTCCGCTTCACCCGCGGGAGTGCAGCTCTTCCTGCAGACGGTGAAGCCCTCGATCACGACGGCGATTGTCCTGTTTCTGATGTCGTTCAGTCTCGATACGTCTCGGCTGCAGCAATCGTTGCGAAATCCGACCGCGGCCGGGATCGGCTTTCTGGTGAACATGGGACTCACGCCGTTGATCGCCTGGCCGCTGGCCCGCTGGCTGGGCGATCCCGACCTCTCGCTGGGATTGATCATTGCGACGCTGGCCCCGTGTACGCTGGCCACCGCCTCGGTCTTCACGCGCCGGGCGCGTGGGAACGATGCGGTCTCATTGCTGGTGACGCTCAGCACAAATCTGGCCTGCGTGGTGATCTCGCCGTGGTGGCTGTCGCTGTGGCTGGCCCGGTCGACGCAGATTGATCTGACCGCCGTTTCGACTCAATTGGCGGGGTGCGTGCTGGCTCCGACCATTCTCGGCCAAATCCTGCAGGCGACAGCCCGCGGCCGTGCCCTGGCGGAACACTATCGGCGACCGATCGGCATCAGCGCTCAGTCCATCGTCCTGTTACTGGTATTCGTCGCGGCGACGCATGGCGGAACAATTCTGCGGGATCAACCGACCCGTCCGGGCAGCGGACTGATCATCGCGATGATCCTGATCGGTGCGATCGTCCATTTCATCGCGCTGGTGGCAGGCGGGTTGACCGCGCGTCTGGCGCGCCTGTCACGTGATGACGTGATCGCCGTCGCGATTGCCGGCAGTCAGAAGACGTTGCCGATCGGCCTGCTGATCGCCACGCATCCGGAAGTCGCCGCGGTGAGCGGGCCGTTCGTGACGTTCCCGCTGCTGGCGTTTCACGCGGCACAACTGCTGCTGGATGCCGCCGTTGCCGACTGGTGGGCCAGCGGCGAGACGAACACGTCCGCCGGTTAGCTGCCTGTTGAAACAACAGACAGACAGGAATGTCTGTCCCACTGGAAGACATTGATCCCTGGCGTGTTGAGTGGCACAGACATTCTTGTCTGTGGGCTGGGAGACGTCTTCAGCAGGCTGTTAACGGGGCACCGAAGCGCCCGCCTGCTGAACTTCGACCTGCTTGTCGAGTGCCGACTGCAGCAACTCTTTATAGGCCGGGGCTTTCTGGAAGCCGACCGACTGCAGCAGCATGTCGGCTTTTGGTGACAGCACCGTGGTGCTCGGGAGCGACTCGACGCCGAGGATTTTCGCGGCTTTGGCGTCCTGGTCGAAATCGAGCAGGACCGGAATGAACCGCTCGCTGACCCACGTCACCATCTCTTTTTCGCCGAGCGTCTCGCGAATCAACTTGTGGCAGTATTTGCACCACGTCGCGCTGAAGAGGATCAGCATCGGTCGTTCGTGCTGGACAGCCGCCTTGTGAGCCAGCTTCAAATCCTGATACCACTTGATCTTCGGCGCGAGCGGCAAGGCCCAGCCAGAGGTTGCTCCCCCGAACAGCAGGACTCCGCCCGCTGTCGACTGTAAGAATGTTCGCCGATCCATGCCTGGCCCCCTGCGTGATCGAGTTCGCGCTGAGTTTTTATCGGCAGAATCGGGGCGATCGCTGGCATAGGAATGACCGGAATGATCGTTAATGTCCGCAAGTGGATGGCAAAACGACGTTTGTCGCCATCGCAAAGTCGCCATCATGCTCTGCATGCAGAGAAGAGTGCCCTGGAACATGCTCGCCCTGCAATACGGGCTGCGTCAGGCATGATGCGCTGATCGAAGCGTACGATTCATGCCGCTCATCTGAATCGTCAGCGCGGTTTCTGTGATCCGTGCATCATGCGGACCATGATGGCGAGTTTACGAAGTGTTTTCGGAGCGGATATCAACGGGTGCAAGTCGGTGATTGGTAGTTGTCAGTTTGCACCTGAGCGGCCTAGTTCAGCTCCGGAGGGGCGGCAGAGTTGTAGCCCCGGCCGTTCGGCCGGGGGGTTGGGTTCTGTGCAACACCAGCCCCAGCGGGGCGACAGAGATGCGATCGTGGGTAACCCGCCGAATTTCTGTCGCCCCTCCGGGGCTGTGACATCGCAGAATATCCTGATCCCCGGCCTCACGGCCGGGGCTACAACTCTGTCGTCCCTCCGGGACTGGAGAGAGTCGGACACTCAACGATCACTCCCCTGCCCATGTCCGACCGTGCCCATGATCAAGCCGTGCCCATGCGGCCACATTCTTGAGTCAGGGCGCGGAGGGCGGCAGCGCTTTCGCTCGTCAGGAGTTCCGGTGCGAGCCGCCAGCGCCAGTTGGCATACTCTTCGCCGACGGTCCCCGGTGTGTTCATGCGGGCTTCGTGCCCGAGTCCGAGAACGTCTTGCAGCGGGGCGATCGCCAGCAGGGACGTCGACCGCCACGCGATTTCCACAAACTCCCAGGCGATGCGTTCCAGGCGACAAGGCGTCGTCCGTCGTAACTGCTCCAACCGCTCATGTTGAGGAGCGATGTCAGACTCGAACCAACCCCGCGTGGTGTCGTTATCGTGTGTGCCGGTGTAGACGACGGAGTTGGGCTCGAATTCATCGATGCGGAACGGCGGCTCCCACGGGTCGCCGGGGAGGCGGAACTGCAGAACTTTCATCCCCGGCAGGCCAAACCGCAGCCGCAAGGCATGGACCGGTTCGGTAATCATCCCCAGGTCTTCGGCGATGATGGGGAGATTGCCGTCGCCCTGCGTCAATGCGTTCCGGATCGCAGCGAGGAAATCATCTCCCGGTCCGGGGATCCATTCGCCGTTGATGGCGGTCGATTCGCCTGCGGGGACCGACCAGTAGGCTTCGAATCCGCGAAAATGGTCGAGCCGGACCAGATCGACAAGACGCAACGCGGCCCGCATCCGGGCGATCCACCAGCGATACCCGTCGTCGTGTAGCGCTTTCCAGTCGTAGAGGGGATTCATCCACAATTGACCGGTTGCGGCGAAGTAATCGGGAGGGACGCCAGCGACCGACGTCGAGCGGCCTTCCGCATCGAGTTGAAACCAGCGGCGGTTCGCCCAGACGTCCGCACTGTCATGCGACACGTAGATCGGGACATCGCCGATCAGTTTGATGCCCAGTGACGCGGCCCGCGCGCGGAGTGCATCCCACTGGCAGAAGAACCAGAATTGCCACAGGCGGTGGACATCGAGACGCTGGTGATGTTCCTCACGGGCGAGGATCGTCATCCGTTGCTGGTCATCGACGCCGACGGTCCATTCGCGCCACCAGCGGCCCTCATTCAACTCCCTTAGCGTGAGGAACTCGGCATGTGGTTCCAGCCAATGGGCTTCCTCACGCACGAAATTCCGGAACGCGGTGACCAGCGGGTGATCGGCGTTCCAGGAAAAGAAACGGACCGCTGCAGCTTCCAGTAGCCGCTGCCGGACCGCGATGGCCTGCGGAAAATTGACGCGTGCTCCGGGACTGACGGCGGGATCGTCTGCGGCGGCGAGTTCTTCCTGCGTCAGCAAGCCATCGTTGGCCAGCCGTTCCGGGCTGATGAGGATCGGATTCCCGGCGAACGCGGAAGGGGATTGATAGGGGGAATCGCCCGCAGCGGTGGGGACCAGGGGCAGGATTTGCCACCAGCGTTGTCCAGCCGCGGCCAGCCAGTCGAGAAAATTCTCGGCAGCCGGTCCAAAGTCTCCGATTCCAAACCGACTCGGAAGCGACGTGACGTGCAACAGCACGCCACTTTCGCGTTGCGTCAACATACCGGCTCCCACCGCGAAGAACGAACTCCTGGCGTGTGCGCAACGCCGCAAACAGACTAGCTCATGGAGTTCCCGATCGAAAGGGGCAAAAGTGCGGCAACCCTGCATCGGTCAAACCGATGGAGATGCCACTCCTCGATGCCCGGCATGGTACTCCTTGCCGGGCTTCTGCCTTCCGATGGTCTCAAAACACGAACACCTCATCCCGCTGTCGTACGGAGGTATTCACGCTCGGCCCCCTTCCAATGACAAAAGCCCGGTATCCAAAGCGACACCGGGCTTTGAATTGTCAGCTCAGCGCAACGGGAATGGGGGGGGCGGTCGACCCGACCTCAAAAACTGATCCCCCTGACTTTCCTCAGGCCCGGTGTTGATGACCGGGACGAAGGTCCGTTTAGTTTCTGTGAGACCTCGCGCGGATCGTCCCTCGTGGGGACACGCTGGTTGCGGCCTCTGCCAGGGTGGTCTACGATTTCATGTCCTGCGGTCTGGGACGAATCACGTCCCCTTTTCCAGGAGTCTTTCGATGCGTCGTCTGACTGGACAAGTTCGTACGTGGGTGCTGGTGTTCGGCCTGGGGGCCATCCTCGGTCTTTCCGGTGCGAAGCCGGGACCGATTCGCCAGTTGAAGGTCGATGCGCAAGCTCCGCTCGCCGGTCTGTTTGCCGGAGAAGCGGACGGAGACCTCTCAATCCGGATGGTTGCGATCAGCGATCATCAGGCCCATGTCTTTATCAAGAATGAGACCGACGGGCCATTAACGGTCGCGCTTCCCAAGGCGGCGATCGGGGTCCATGTGCTCCCGCAGTTCGGTCAGAACAACGGCTTCTTCGGGAATCAGCCGGGGAACAATCCGTTCGGCAATCCGCAGGGGAATGCCAACAACAGCAACATGAATAACTTCGCACAGAGCATTGGCGGGGTCCTGCAGGGGAATAACGGCAACGGGAATGGCAACCAGCCGTTCGGGTTTCCCTCGATTCCTGCGGAACTCGCGGAGCAACCCGCTGCGAAGGATGCCATCGGCGTCGCCACCATCCCGGCCGGTCTGACTGTGCAGGTCTCGCTGAAGAGCGTCTGCTTGAACTACGGCCGTCCGGAACCGAATTCACGCATGACCTACAAACTGGTCGACCCGAACAAAACGGCGGCCAGTCCGGCCCTGATCGAACTCCTGGCGAGCTATGGTCCCCGGATTCATCAGGATACGATGCAAGCCGCTGCCTGGCATCTGGCAAACGATCTGGAGTGGAGCCAGGTGGCAGCGCTTCCGGATCGCTCGATCCCCGGCTCGAGTGCTACACTGTTTACAGCGACACAAATCCGGTCGGCCCAGCAACTCGTCGCAGCAGCGGAACAGCGGGCCGAAGAACGCACGAAGGCTGCCACCAATCAGGCGGTGACGAAACGCTAGACAAGCAGGAATGACGATGCGACGGATGCTGGTGCTGCTGGGGCTCGCCGGATTTCTGGCAGCAGGAACGCTACTGGTCGTCCGTCGTGACCGTCCGCTCCCGCGGGGCGCCCGTTCCGTCGCAGCGTTTCAGGAGCGGATTATTTCGGGCGGACTGACGATCGCTGCATGCGGGGCTCTCATGATGAGTGCCAGCGCCCTCGCCTGGCGCGGTGATTGAGTCGCGTTGAAGATGATCAAGTTGGCCTAGGCTGAGGGACCTGCAATGAACCAGACCATTCCCCACCCCGCTTGCGTCTTCGCGGCCGCTCTCCTCGTGTTCCTGACCACCACCCTCCCGGCCCACGCCCAGCAAATCACGACCGGTGTCGGGCAACACAACGTCAGTCACCGGTTCGGAGAGTCGTTCCAACTCGGCTGGACCTATCAGCGACCGGGCCTCTTCGCGCAGTTCAATGGTGGTGCGCCACCCCCCTTTGGATACGTCGGGGGGAACCCCGGCTTTCAATCGGGGATCGCGGCCGGTCCGGTTCAACTGGGGTTCTCCGCGGGACAATACACCTCGCTGCAGTCGAGTTCGTTCACCCCCATGCTGACCACGACGAACGGCATGCCGGGGAGTCTGTTCATTGGACGGACAACGCCGTTCGTGACCGGTGTGGTACCCGTGACGGGGCCGGCGGGCGGCTTCATGAATCTCGGTCCCGCGAACACCGTGGCTGGCCGAATGGCGCGCGGGGAGCTGCAACTTCGTTCACGAGAGGAGCCGCAGCTTCCAGAACCCGTGGGACTCCCACCCGCTCCCGCCCCGCAAGCATTGCCCCCCGCTCCCCGTTCGACGCGTGCCACATTGTCGACGGCTGCGGAATTACTGGCCAAAGGTGATGCTGCTCGGGCCGAGGGGAAGACGGCCCTCGCGAAGGTTTACTATCAGCTCGCTGCAGCGCGGACCGACGAGCCCGCTTCACTGGAAGCCGTCGAACGCCTGGGCCAGTAGCGCTCGCTGGTTACTCGTCCCCATCATCAGCGACGCTCCGCTCCGCTGAGAACCCGCGGCCGAGGAACTTGCAGACGATCGTATTGATCACCAGCAGCACGAGGTAGACCGCCACGACTCCAATACCATAGGGCATGTATTCGACGAACGCGGCGTCCCGGTAGCGGGCCGGTCCGAGTGGCTGCTCAGGCGCTTCTGGCAAATACCGAACCTCGACGTTCTCGCCAACTTCCCGCGTGACGTACACATCGGCCCGACGGAACACGGTCTGATGGGCTTTCCCGGTCTGATCGGCATACTCGACCGTCAGTTCATCCGGGAACGGGTCCGGGGGAGGCGGCTTCACCGCGATCACGGTTCCTTCCGCGGACAGCGATTGATTCCAGCGGACCTGATATTGAAAGCCCTGCCAGGCCACCAGCGCGACACCAGCCACGCAGGCCAGCGTTAACAAGGTGCGAATCCAACCTTCCGCAACGGCCCCGGGAGCGGGCGGATCGGTCAGCGCACTCCCCAGGTCGGGTTCATTGAGCAAGGCCCGCTGCGATTCGGTGAACGGTCCGTATCCGGATCGCGGCGCCAACTCCGGCAAGCGGATCACGAGTTCTTCGACGATCCCCTGCTCGACGACCAGTCCCAGCCCTTCCTGAGGAATCCACAGGTTTGCTGACTGGAGCAATTGGCGATCACTCGGTGTGTGTTGTGGCTGGTCCTGTTCCGGGACACCGAGTGCGGTCGATCCGCGCTTCCAGAGTGTCTGGTTGAAATCGATCTGCCACTCTGCCAGGAGTTCATCGACCCGGCGTTCCAGAATGGGTGATGCGTTGCGTTGTATACGGTCATCGAAGACCGAGATTTGCTGCAGACGATGTGGCTCGTCGGGGGCGAACGTTAACTCGATGTCGCCGTCTTCGAGTTCCGCGAACGTCGGATCATCGTCCGGAGCGTTCAGATCCTCGACGACCCCGTCGAGCCGTTCGAGGAGGGATTCCCGATCAAGATCGAGTTCCAGCGGTCCCAGGCCATGTCCCGGCCGGACATTCCAGTCGTCATCGTCCATCAGACGTTCCTTCGGCGAACGAGTCTGACGACAGCGTAGCGACTTTCCCGGCAAGCGAGCAGCCCGAATTTCCGTGGGTTCCGGGCGACCGGGGAGGGCCGTGCTCCTCAGGGCGTCGACTGCAATCTCGTTACGGAGTCTGGTGAAAGCCGCTGCGCCATCACCTGCCGCTACTCTTTCTTGGCGTCGGGAGCGGCGGGCTTGGGGGCGGAAGTGGCAGGCTTGGCTTCTGGCGTCGCCGGTGGGACGAGACCGGTCAAACGCAGGTAATCGGCAAACGCCGCGGAAGATTTCGACTGCAGGTCTGGCAGACTGTCGGCTTCAATGGTCTGGGTCTTCTTTTCGCCATCGATGGTTTCGGTAATCGTCAACCGAATCTCTTTGCCAAATTTGTCTTCGAGCTGGATGGACCGCCCGCGAACGGTGGCGTCGATTTTTCTTGTGCCGCTCCCTGGAGCGGGAGTGACGGTTCCACCAAAGAAGCCCCCCTGCTGAACCACACCGTTGATCTGGATTTGGGCTGCCTGTCTGCTGGTATGCTTCTGGTAGATTTCCCCGGCTTCGGCATTCTGCTTCTTCAGAGCCTCAGGATCTGCCGCCTGAAACTGCTCGGTCTTCTTCTCCCCGTTCACCGTGCGTGTCCGCTTGAAAGTGATGTCCTTTCCGTTCTTGTCCTCGATTTCGATCGTTTCGTCACCCGACTTATGCACGATCTTGCGTTTTCCATTGATGATCGTGGTCTGGGTGCTTTCGGCACCGTTCTTGGCCTGCGCCTGGATCTGAATCTGACCCAATTGCAGATTGCCAGGGATGGGCAGCAATGGTTGAGGAACCGCACGGCCGGGGACCGCGGGATTCTGGACTTGAATCTGCACCTGGATCGGGACCGGTAACGGAGCCTCGGCGGGCTTCTCGGGGACTGGTTGTGCGAAGACCGAACCGTTCATCAGCAGGCCATAGCAGACCATCGCGTGGAGCTTCATGATTCGCGAGCCTTCGCAAGCAACACCGGATAACGAACGTGGGCGGCCTGAAAACAGGCCGCCCACGCAGTGTAACGCCGCAACATCAGCAACGGAAGATGTTTCCCGTGTCAGCTCGGCCGGAGCTAGCGCCCCGGACTTGGACAGGGTTATTCCAGGCGCTTGACGCGGATGTTCTTGAAGCGGACGGTGCTGCCGGGATCGTGGGCCTGCAGCGCGAACGTGCCGGCGTCGATCTTGCGGGTGAAGTCGTTCCCGGCGACTTTGTCGGCGGGTTCGTCGTAGTTCACCACTTCTTTGTCATTGACGCGGATCGTGACATTCTTCCCCTTCACGATGACGTGTTCGGTGAACCATTCGCCATCTTTCGCCGGGGCTTCCAGCACGTCTTTCACGGCGTAGAGGCTGCCGGTTTTCCGGGGGTCTTTGTTGTAGGTGTTGTTGACCTGCACTTCAAAACCGTACTTCGGCCAGCCATCGGGTTGAAACTTGGTGTGGAAGTAGATCCCGCCGTTGCTGTTGTTCTCGGTCATCACGTCGACTTTGAGTTCAAAGTTGACGAACGGCTTGTCATCGCCGACGTAGAAGAGATGACTCCGTGGTCCCTTGGCGACGAACGCACCGTCTTTGATGCTCCAGCTGTCCGGGCTTTCGTTGATCTTCCAGCCGGCAAACGACTTTCCATCGTCGAGGCGGACAAAGCCCTCTTCCGCTGCGAACACACTCGTCAGGCTTGCCAACGCAAGCGCCGCACCGACGTACCATCCCCGTTGCATCATCAGGTCCTTCGAGAGGTTGGGTTGAACTTGAACTGGCCGGAACATCACCGGCGCGAAAAGCAGTTTAGCACAGCCCGCAGGAGCGCGACAGGATCACAGAAACCGCGTGATCCCTCCCAGCCCGAAGCGCGAGCGCCGGGTTGATGATCGTCTGGAATTCAGGAGAAAGCCCCGTAAACGGGGCTGAGCTGGTGTCAACGAGTCAGGCCGTTCACCCGGCGTAAACGCCTGGCCTGAACCACGTCCAATCGCAAGGTGAATCAGGGAAACTTCCTCTGCCCCTCAACCCTGTGCCATCAACCATCAGCCACGACATCACGCCAGCGGATGCGTCCGCTGCGTGAGCGGCAGTTTGACCGGGCCGCCCGCATTGTGTGCGGCGTAGACCCCGAGGATCATCTCGATCGACGCACGGCCGTCGTACATGCTGCAGAGGGGTTGACGGTCTTCCTTGATGGCTGCGAGCAGATCCTGGACTGCGGCGACGTTCCCGCCGTGCAGTCCGCGGCCGGTGAGCGTCTCTTCTTGACCGATCCCCTGCGAGGTGATCGGTTGCCAGCTCGCCTTGGAACGTCCGGGACTCCAGCCGGCGTCCTGCAGAATCCAGGCGGGTTCGAGGTATCCCGTGAGGACTTCAATCATTCCCTTGCTGCCATAGAGCTGCAAGCCGAAGCGGGACGGGTTCCCTCCTTTTCCCCGGACCGACGCGATATCGCCGATCACGCCATTCGCAAAGGTGTAGCGGGCCTGCAGGGCATCACCGGCAAGGGGCCCCAGCCCTTCATTGCCGGGTTTCACGTCGGCCGGGCCGATCGGCTTTCCACCCTGGTAGACCGTCGCGGTACACGTCTCCGGATCGCCCGCGAAGTAGCGCATCAGGTCGAGAATGTGCGAGCCGAGGACCCACAGGTCTTCCCCACCGCCCCGCTGGTCTTCTTTCCCGCGGCCGCGCAGTTCGAGCAGGTCGCCAATCGCTCCCGCTTTCACGAGGTTGCGGACCACCGCGGTCACCGGGGAATACCGGGTCTGGTGGGCCAGTGCCAGCTTGAGGTGCTTGCGTTCGAATGCCTGAATGACGGCGTCCGCTTCAGCCGGAGTCCGGACGAAGGGCTTCTCCATGTAAACGTGGCAGTCGAACTCGGCCGCGAGCAGCGCGAGTTCCGCGTGCTGGTCGATCCAGCGCGGTCCGATGCCGACCAGTTTGGGCCGTTCGGCTTCAAGCAACGCCCGCATCGTTGGATAAGATTTCGGAGCCTTGACCCGGGCCGCTGCTGCGGCTCGACCGGCTTCATGCTCATCAGCGAGACCGACGACCGTTGTTTCCGGGACTTCTGCCCAGACGGTGTCGATCCCGTGACCGTAATTCCCTTTGCCTGTGCGACCAACCACACCGACGCGCAGTGGTTCCGCCATGATGTGCCACTCCCGGATGACGAATGTTGGACAGATCAACGCAGGTTAAACCGATGGTTCCGGGCTGGCTAGTCTGCGGCGACGAGTTGCGAGCGGTTCGCGCTCAGCGAAGCGCCCGGACGGCACGGAAGTGAAGCTGCCGAAATCGTCCGCGCGTGGTGCTTCACCCGCTCATCACGCGGAGCGTGATGGCTACTATGCGGAGCGTGATGGCGACTTTTGAGTTGCGTCAGCTGCCAAGTCGCTGTTGCGTGCCGTGCTGGTGAGTCTTCTGCATCACCGTAAAACAAAGACCGCCGCTCACGAGTGCATGACTCGCGAGCGGCGGTCGATCGCCGAGGCGACTCGCGCCCACAGCGTTCGTGGTCTCCCCCCACGAAGGATCGATGAGTCCCTGCCCAGTCATGGGCAGGGCGTTTTGCGGTTAACGCACGCGGGCCTGGAAGGTGACCACGCCACCGGTTTTCGGTTGCAGTGGTTCTTCCATTTCCCAGATGAGGACGAGGCTCCCTTCGCCGTTGTCCTGCACGACCAGTCGGCCGGCCCGGTCACTCGTGGCACTGTCGTCGACATAGTCCAGCCGCGGGGTCAGGTTATCGACGATCCGCATCGCCGTGACTTCTCGACCACCGAGATTATCGTAGCGGATCGTGAAGGTGATGATCTCACCCGGTGCAGCTGCGGCTTTGTCGGCGACCTTGATGATCCGCAACTGGCCCGGCTTGTCGCTCGGAGTGTCGTCGACCACGGTCAGGACCGACGTGCGGAGCTCCATGATCCCGGTATTGGCGGTCTCGGTCTTCCCCTGGAGTACAGGATATTGTTCCTGCGACCATGAGAGGGCGTTGTGAATGCCGAGGTTCAACCGGGCCAGGTCGCCCTGCTCGAAGATGCCTGACTGAAAGAAGCCGATATCCTGGAACGTGTTGAGAACTTTGTCATGCACCTGCTGGTGTTGACGCTGTGAGGCGTTGGTTGCGACCTGTTCGCCTTCCAGACCGCTGGCCCGCGACCGCATCTGTACGCCGCTGAGCGCGACGTTCTTGTTGCCGAGGTTCGGTGCCAGCCGCGTCCGCACTTCGCCGCCGAGGTAGGTATTCTCGGTCCCGGCGAGTTGATTGATCGTCCCTTCTTCGTGCGGCAGACTGATCGTCCGCACAGACGCAAACCGTGGTGCGTAGACGCAGACTTTATTCGAGGGGATCGTCCGTTGCTTGCCGCGATGGTCGGTGTACTCGGCGACCGTATCTTCCGTGTCGAGACCGTGCCGTTCAAGTTCCCGGTAATGAACCGGCCAGTCGCGATCGCCACCATCGCAGAGATACTCATCGGGATAATGATGCGGCGAGGGCTGACAGGCCACATCACACGCGGGCATGCCGACAGCGAACGGTTGCGCCATGTTGTACGGGACACGGGGTTCCGGGGGGCAACTCGTGATCGCCTCGGGAGGACACGCGGGACCGTTCAAGCTGTCTTGCGCGTAGGCCACCTGTTGAATCGCCCCATCGGCGGGAGCACGACGACTTCCCAGGCGAACGCTCCCCGCGGGGAGTTGGAGGTCTTGCTGTTGAGTGAGCGCGGTCTGCGGCGGCTCATGCAGCGACCCGGGAGCCGCGAACTTCTGCTGGGCGACCGAGGGAGTCGCACAAGCTCCGCATGCGGCTGCGAGTCCGAGTCCGGCACTCACCATCCAGCGACGGGTCTTGTTCGTCTGCTTCACCTGCAATTGCGACATCAGTCTCGCTCCGCCCCCCCGGGTGGATGATCGATTAACGGCTGCGTTGCGCCGGGAGAGTTTGCGGTCCGCGATGAGCTGTGGGAGTCATCCCCGGTGCGGGTTCGACCCCGAGCGTGCTCGGGCGAACCGGTGCGGGCTGACCCCAAAACTGCACATCGGGGAAGTTCGGATCAGGTGTCCGTCCGCCGATCCGGACGATCGCGATCGGACGGCCCAGCTCATCGGCTTCAGCCACCGCATTCTGTGCGGGAGGCAGGTCACGCACCCGCGGTCCATCCTGCAGGAACTCAAGCGGAACCCGATCGGGTTGTTCGAGGTAGACGACCTTCGTCACCATCCGGCCGTTGGCAGCCCACGCGATTTCTTCCGGGAGCAGTTCCACTTCCACGGGGAATCGTTCGGCCTGTCCCGGAGGGGGATGCAGCTGGTCGACGAGTTCGATTGAGGGGAAGAGTTCCCCCTGTGGCAACTCCGGCATGTCGCTGATCCGCAGGCGATACATGCGGCCGACGAGCAGTCCCGCCTGGGCAGGAGCATCGTACGTCAGCGGGCGTTGCGGGCTGCCATCGAAGAACGTCACCTTACCGGTGGTCGGCAGCTTGACGCGAACGGGCTGAAAGACGTGTGGCGAAGCGACCCCCGCCATCACATTCATCTGACCGTAGACGCCGGGTGGCGTGTACTGGTTCAGCGGGAGATAGCGTCCGTGCGAGTTGACGGTCTGTTGCGCCGAGGCCGTCGCCGTCAGCGTCGCGACCAGACTCGCGAACAGCAGCATGACAGCGAACGGACGCACCATCATCATCTCTTTCGTAGGGTGGGCTGTGCCCACCAACTGCTGAACTCCAAGTCGTTAGCCCCAGCGGGGCGGCAGACCTTAGCCCCGGTCGTGAGACCGGGGATGATAGCCAACTGTTGCGTTAGCCCCGGAGGGGCGACAGAAATTGGTTCGATGAGATTTCTGTCGCCCCTCCGGGGCTGTTCCTTCATTCCGACTGAAACCCCGGTCTGACGACCGGGGCTAAGATCTTTCGCCCCTCCGGGGCTTCGTTGATTGACCGCAAGTGACTTTGACGGGAGTTCCAGGCCGGTGGTCGTTGGCCGGGAACTCTCGTCCCTCCCTCAGCCGCGGTCGACTGAGGGAGGAGGAGAGATCGTCGTGAGGTCGTCAGAGACCGCGGTCGCTTACGGCTGATACTGCTGTTCCTGTCCGGGCGGGCAATACGCCCCGTCAGCTCCCTGCGGTGACGCCCAGGCCGGGTAGGCCAGTTCGCCCGGCGAGTAGACCGGATGCTTCTCGGAATAGTGGATGTACTTGACCGGCTTCGGCAGGCTGAGGCCCGGCTTGTGCTCCACATCGATCAGCATGTGATCGACTGGTTCCGGCAGGTCCATCTTGGTCTGGTTGCGCACGGTGACCGACTGGAGACTGGCCGGACCGCCGAGCGGCAGGTGCGTCGGGCCGGGGAGACCGATTGGCGTCCCGGTGATCGGGTGACCCCACATCGGCATGTTCGCACCGGCGATCGGCATTCCCGGACCACCCATCCCGGCGACGATCATCGCCGGAGGAATCTGGCCTTCACCATGACCGGCCGGACCGATCGGGAGCGGCGGCATCATCTGCCCCGCGGCACCATCGACCACGCGGTGAGCGACCTGCTGGAACTCACCATTCGGGCCCAACCCGGCTTGCGGAGCACCCGGCACCGGAGCGGGCATTTCGAGGTCCATGTTGCCCATCCGCAACACGGCCATAATCGTCCCCATCTTGTCGGCTTCCTGGATCGGGTCAACACCCGGATCGAGCCGCGTCGAGACAAGCGTTTCGACGTTGGCAATCGCCAGTTCCTGGAACTTTGCATCCGGCAGGTAGATGACCTTCGTCACGAAGTTGTTGCTCTCGACCTGGTCGAGGTCTTCGGCCGTGATCTGCAGCGGCAGACTGTTGTGCGAAAGATAGGCATCCGTGTTCGGGTGCCCCGGATAAACCTGGAGGGTCGGGTAGACGGTCAAGCCGTCACGACCGGGGATGCTCGTCAGCTTGAGCCGATACGCCTGCCCCTGGAGGAAGTTGTACCGGGCCGGAGCCACGAGCTGGTTCTCGGCGTAGCCGCCGGGAATCATCCAGCCGATCGACATCCCATCAGGACCGACAAAGCGGATTTGCGACGTGGTGAAAGCGAACGGCCGCACGGGCGGCGGGGCCAGCATCGGCATCACGCCGGGGCCGGGACCATCGACCATCGGTCCGGGGCGTTGCATCATGGCCGCGGGCGGCGCATGAAACTCCCCTTTCTTCGTGAGCTGGTGGCCATCCATGGCGCACCCGACGCACACGACGACAACCGTGCCGAGCGCGAGAAAGTAATACTTCATTGCGACCCCTCTCGGTACCTGACGACGCCTGATCCGACGCTCGACGGCTGCCCGCGTCCGTGGGCCAACCGCTAGTCTCTCCCTGCATCCGCTCCCCCACGGGGGCGCACCAGGATGAGTCCCATCGACCTCCGAGCCGGGCAGCGGTTACAATCTCCGCACGCCCGGCGTTCGGTACGGAGTGACCGCACTCCGCCCGAGCTATGTCGTCGGTCATCTCTGTTATTCGGAAGGACACCCCTTGTCTCTTTGGCAAATCCGGCACATTCCGAGCGTTAGGAACAAACACCCCATTTTAACATTTGGGCAGAAAGCTGTTTTCCGAGCTGGACTTGCGCTGATTTTGGCCTGCTGGACCGTCGGAGAAGAACTTCAGGGACAAGAGCTCAGCGGGAGCAAGGCGGCTACAGACTATGTCACTCAGGCACAGAAGGTGCTTGCCGCCCGGCGTTCGATTCGAGCCGACATCGTTGAGCTGGTGTCGCTCACAAATCCGCCCTTCAAGATGTCCGGCACGTATCTTGGGGCGGGGTTGAAGCTGCGACTGGAGTATCAGGCCCAACTTCCCGGAGGGGCCACCGGATCGCTCCGCGAGATCTGCGATGGCGAGCGGTTGTGGAGTCTGACAGAACTTCCGGGTTCGAAACGGATCACCCGCCGCGATATCCGCCAGATTCTGACCGCGGTCGAAACCGCCAAAGTTCGTCCCGAACGTGCCGCCTCGGTCGACTTGGCGCTCGGTGGGCTCCCGGCGTTGCTCGCTTCAATCCAGCGGAGCATGCAGTTCGATGCACTGAAAGAAGAGACGATCGATGACCGGACGGCCATCGTCGTTCAGGGGAAGTGGCGACCCGACTGGCAACAGCGGCTGCAGGGACCAGACGGGCAGTTCCCACCCCATCTCCCCGAGCGGATTCGCATCACGTTTTCGAGCGAGACCCAGTTTCCCGAGCGGTTGCTTTATATCAAGCAACTTCCTGTCCCGGCGAAGCCCGCTGAGGGGCAGAAGACCGCGGCCCCGAAGTACAAAGCGCTGCTTGATCTGCGGTTTCAGAACGTCGTCCTCGATGGCCCGGTCGATGATCGCGAATTCGAGTTCACGCCGCCGGAAAACCTCGAGCCAGAAGATATCACCCGGCAATATCTCGATCAGCTCTTCCCGCCGGAAACCCCGCCAAAACCATAACCAGACGCCCACGGAACGCTTTCCGTGGGCGATTTCTTCGTTTCGTTACCGCACGCCCCACCCAGCGTCGTTCCGGACGAGTTTCACGGTATTGCTGCGAATCAGCAATTGCGGATGGAGATCGCTGAGGTTCCAGACTTCGCCCAAGTTCTGCACGCCTTCGGTCCACAGGACATGCTGACGTTCCGAGAAGGCAGCAGTTAGCTTGAGTTCCTTGGTTCCCGTGGGCAAAAGAGCATCAAGCGATTTCTGATCCACGCGCAGGTGCCAGGTCTTCGCATCATTCGCGGGGACTAATTCCACCAGCGAGTGACTCCCCCGCATCGAGAAGACCGTCTCGGGTTGAGCTGCCAGCGGTTTGCCATCCGCGAGAATCTGGAACAGGAACGGCAAAACGTTCGTGTACCGGTGCTCGACTTCCCGGCGCACGCCGCGGTCTTTCGTTGAGAGCGTCAGCGTAAGGTGCAACTCCCCGACAGCCGTCGAGGGTTCCGTGCCCAGTTGCAGACGAACGCCACGATCGACCTGGGCCAAATCCTCGATGCGCCGTGGAAGGGATGTCTCACCGGGAACCTGGTACACAGGTTCGCCGTTCGTCGGCGTTTCCTGTTCCTGCAGTCGTGTTTGCTTCGCTTGTGTCTTGAGCCAGGCGTCGTACTCTGCTTTGGTCACCGGCTTCGGAAAGGCTTGAAACCAGCGGGATTGAGGCAGAAATTCGAGCAGTTTTCCCTCGGCCGCCTGGAGTTCGTTCGCGCGATAGACGTCGCGCCCTAACGCAAACCATGGTGCTCCAGGCGGACCTTCAATCACCGGACGAGTTTGCGCGTCGACGAGCGATGGGAACGTGAGACAGCATCCCACAAGGCAGACCACCAGGCTGCATGTGCGCATGATCGGGATTCCTTCTGTGAAATGGAATACCGTGTTCGACGCACCGTGCTGAGTGGCAGTTCCATAAAAAAAGACGCCCATGGAATGCTTTCCATGGGCGTCTGGTGGTCGCTTACTTCAGTGTTTCAATCCGCCGGTGCATGTCGATGTTCACGCTCTGGTAACGGGTCGACAGCTTGCCGGGAGCAAACATCTCCGAACGAAGTTGTTCGACGTCATCGTTCCCGATCGCGTTGGTCAGCATCGTCATCAGATACTCTTTGCCGAGCCGCGAGGGTTGGAACCGCAGCGGGTCGTACAGCGACGGATGGACCCGCCGCGGATGAATCCGCTTCCATTGATCGCGCAGTTTGTTCGCTGGAAGAGAATCGAGCTGGAAGCCGTCACTCCGCGACCACTGCAGGGTGGCAATGTGGTTGTTCTTGTTTTCGACGATGAGATCGACCGACTTTCCGCCGAGTTGCGCCGCAAAGAAACGATCGAACTTGATCGGGCGGCCGCCTCGCTGGGTATGACCGACTTTACGAGTGAAGATCACCGAGTCGGCCGATTCATGCTTGCGGCGGCTGCCGAAGTATTCATCGCCGAACCGCATCGCGAGCAGCCGCTTCAGTTCTTCGGCCGCCCCGCTGTAGATGACGTTGCCGGCGGGATCGAAGCTCTTAGTCGTGGCTCCGAGTTGCCGCCCCGACTGATCGCGGGCTCCTTCGCCAATCACGATGACGACGTGCTTCTGCACGTCATAAAGTTCCGCGACCCGTTGTTCCAGGTGATCCATATCGAGCGGAACTTCCGGGATCAGGATGATATCGGGCTGCCCGTACGAGGACCCCAGGGGGATGAAGCCGCTGTCGCGACCCATCACCTCGATGATGGCGATGCGACGATGGCTTTCCGCCGTCGTGCGGATGCGTTCCACCCCTTGAACGACGACGAAGACCGCAGTGGCATAGCCGGGTGTCGCAAAGTTAATAATCTCTTCGAGCTCGATCACTTCCCGACGCGGAGGCCGCAGGAAGACGTTTTTGCCCCCGTTCTCGCTATCTTCCTCTGTCCATTCGTTCGGCTCATCGATGTAGTTCAAGCCGAGGTCGTTATCGATGGTCTTCGGGGCCAGTACGCAAGGGAAATGTTCCGACAACGGCTGCATCCCGTTGATCGTGCCGTCCCCGCCGATGCAGATCAGTCCTTCAATCCCCAGCTTCTGGAGCCGGGGCGTGATTTCGGCGAGCAGATCGACCTGGGCCGGATCGACATACGTCCGTGATGCCCCGAGCAACGTTCCCCCTTTGCACGGGTCGAGTTCGGGAATGGTCGAGAGCAGGGGATTCAGCCGGACATGCGGCAAGCGTGGATCGACAATCCCGGCGAAGCCGCGGATGATGCCGACGACTTCGATTCCCCGTTCGTTGGCCCGTTCGACGGCACCAAAAATCGTGGCGTTGAGTGCGGGAGTGTCACCCCCGGCGGTCAGAATCGCAATTCGGCGCATGCGGTCCTCGGTCTCTGGCGGTCGTCTGTCGTGGTTTTCAGCTTCGGAATCGGTCCGGTTCACAGACCGAAAGTTCTGCAATCATGTGGGGTGAACATAGGGGCTGGCAAGTCGTCAATTTCGTAAGTGTTTGTCCGAATAAGACTTGCTTGATGCTTTGGCGTGCCTGATTTGCGCGCAACTCTTGCCTGCCCAAACAACACCTGACCCGGGGAGACACTTCCCCCGCAGTGGACAAGTCGATCTTGAGCGTTTCCCGGTAAGGGTTTATATCGGCGATTCCAGCGGACGGACGGGACCGTTCGCCGGAGAAGCTTTCCGAATTGCAAACCCTGCGCCGAAGTCGATTCCCGCGGAGACCGTTCCCGATGCGTCAATTCCTGATGTGCCTGTGTGCCGGAGTGGTTGGCAGTGCGATCACCGTCAGCCTTCTCTCCGGGCGACCGAACGCCGCCGTCGGGGCGAACGAACCGGGAGGACGGATCTCACCCATCGAGCAGATCCAGCCGTCACTTGCCCAGTACTTCGATCGTGACGGCCTCACCGCTGAAGAAGCCCTGAACACCGCAGTCTACGAAGCGGTCAATCGCAGCGTGGTGAACATTACCTCGAAATCGGTCCGCAGCGGTCTGCTGCTCGAAGTTCAGGCGGAAGGGGCCGGTTCAGGTGCGATTCTTGATACTGAAGGCCATATCCTCACGAACTATCACGTGGTGAAAGACGCCCGCCAGGTCGAAGTGGCGCTGTACAATGGAAAGACTTACGACGCGACCCGGATCGGTGCCGATCCGCTCAATGATCTCGCAGTCATCAAGCTCGATGCCCCGGCCGAAGAACTTTTCCCCGTCACACTGGGCGATTCCCGGCCGCTGATGGTCGGCATGAAAGTGTATGCCCTCGGGAATCCATTTGGTCTGGAACGAACGCTGACGACCGGCATCATCTCCAGCCTGAACCGTTCGCTGCAGATCCACGGCAACTGGACGATCAAGTCGATCATTCAGATCGACGCGGCCATCAATCCCGGCAGTTCCGGTGGCCCGCTGCTCGATGCCCACGGCCGGCTCATCGGCATCAATACGGCGATCGCGACGACCAGCGGCCAGAGTGCCGGGGTCGGCTTTGCGATCCCGGTCAGCATCGTTTCCCGCGTTGTTCCGCAACTCCTTACGCATGGTCGGGTCATTCGGGCAGAAACGGGGATCACGCGAGTGCTGGAAACCGAGAAGGGCCTGCTGGTTGCTGAACTTCGTCCGAGTGGCCCCGCTGAAAAAGCGGGTTTGAAAGGTCCCACGATCACCCGGATTCGCCGGGGGCCGTTCACGACGGAACGAATCGACCGAACCACCGCTGACCTGATTGTGGCCGTCGACTCCGAGAAGGTGAAATCGGCTGACGATTTCTTGAGTTACCTGGAACAGAAACGTCCGGGTGAACAAGTCGTTCTGACCGTGGTCCGCACCGGCCGCAAAGTCGAAGTCCCGCTGACCCTGACCGCCTCCGAGTCTCCCACGATTCGCGAGTGATCACGCTTGCGTCTTCGCGATCTTCCTCAATAATGCGGCGGGCGTTCCTGATCGGCCGAGCGAACCTCTGGTTCGGTGGTCGCTTCATCCAGCCGCGATTCCAGCCGACTCACGTGAAGCGTGAGTTGCCGCAACTCCTGCTGTACGGCGAGGGCGACCTCGTGCAGCCGCTCGAAATCGTGCTGCAGGTGAGCCAGGACCGATTCGACCGCGATGATCCGCTCGGCGAGCTGTGCGGGGGTGGGTGACGGAACAGCCGATTCGGACATGGCGGATTCTCAACGCCGGGCGACAAAGCCCCCCGGCAGACGACGGATCAACTGGCGCATTTCCAGCACCGTCAGTGTGGTCAGCACGCGGCCCGTTTCCAACCCTGCACTCCGCAGTAACTCGTCGACTGCGATCGGTTCGACCGGGATCATCTGCAGAATCGTCCGCTCCTGCTCTCCCAGTAACAGTTCTGCCGGGTGATGCACCGTCTCCTGCGGGGCAGAAGCTTTCGGCACGGGCTTGGTGAGCGGACCGAGTGCGGTCAGGACATCCTCGACACCGCGGATCAGCGTGGCTCCATCGCGGATCAAATCGAGGCAGCCGAGGCTCGCGTCACTGTCGACCCGACCGGGGACGGCGAGGACTTCGCGATTCTGTTCCATCGCGTGCCGGGCAGTGTGTAAGGCACCGCTGGCCCGTGACGCCTCCACCACGATCACCGCGAGCGACAATCCCGAGACAATCCGGTTCCGCTGCGGAAAAAGACCCGGCAACGGGGCCTGATGGAGCGTCCCTTCCGTCAGCAAGGCCCCGTGATGCACGATCTCTTCAGCGAGGTCGGCATGTTCCGGGGGATAGATGGTCGACAGACCTGTCGCGAAGACGGCCAGCGTTCGACCTCCCGCATTGAGTGCGCCGCGATGGGCGGCGGCATCGATTCCCCGGGCCAGACCACTGACGATCGTGACCCCCGCGCGGGCCAGTCCCGCGGCGAGTTTTTCCGCCTGCTGGCGACCGTAGAGCGTACACCGCCGCGAACCGACAATCGCCACCGCCAGTTCATCGGCTGCGGTCAGCGTCCCCCGGCAATAGAGAACCGGTGGCGGATCGGCAATCCGGGCAAGGTCTGCGGGATAGTCCTCACGACCGCGGACACGCAGATCGATCCCCCGTTCCCGACAAGCCAGCCATTCGTCGCGTGCGGTTTCGGGGCGGCTGGCCCGAATCGCCGAGGCGAGCTTCGGACCGACGCCCGAGACCTGCAGGAGAGCATCGTAGGGAGCGGCGAGCACCTCCGCAGGCGTTTCGAACCGTTCGAGCAGGGACTGCCACATCCGCGGCCCAATCCCCGGCGTCAGCATCAACTGCAACGCCGCAAGCAACTCAGGATCGTCCGCATCGGTCGGCATTCACGCATCCCTCCCCGGACGCCCGGCCATCGCTATGGCCGGGTCTCTTTCATCTGGTGACGTTCACTCACCCAGCGCGGCGATGATCTTCTCCAGGTTGTTCTCGACGACGACCGGGGAGTTCGCGTAGGGGGCCGATGTCACACCGTGCTTGCCGAGCTTGGCTTCGAACAGCGATTGGTCGGCCGAGTGGTAAGCGACCGTGGCGTCGGGGTCTTTGAGTTGATGTCCGGTGAGGATGCAGACCACACGATCGCTGGGAGCGATGATTCCTTCAGCCCGCAGGCGTTTCGCACCGGCGACGCTCGCCGCACTAGCCGGTTCGCAACCGAAGCCCCCGGCACCGACCTGGGCCTTCGCATCGAGAATCTCCTGATCGGTCACTTCACGAACGATGCCGTCACAGGCATCGAGAGCCCGCAGGCATTTGATGAGGTTGACGGGACGGTTGATTTCAATCGCACTGGCCAGAGTCGAAGCCCGCCGTTGCTCGGCGTCCATCTGACTGTAGAACGACTCGATCTTCGCGGGATCGTGTCGCCCGTCGTTCCAGCGCAAGCCTTGCTGTTCATAGAGCCGGTAGAGTGTGTTCGACCCGGCGGCATTAATCACAGCCAGTCGTGGAACGCGCTGGATCAGGCCGAGTTGCTTCAGTTCGCTGAAGGCTTTGCCGAACGCACTGGAGTTGCCGAGGTTCCCGCCGGGGACAACGATCCAGTCGGGCGGTTCCCAGGCCAGGGCTTCCAGCACCCGGAACATGATCGATTTCTGGCCTTCGAGCCGAAACGGGTTCACGCTGTTGCAGAGATAGATCCCCCGTTCCCCCGAGACTTCGCGGACCCGTTCCAGCGCGTCATCGAAGTCGCCGAGAATCTGCAGCGTGCGGGCATTGTAGTCGAGCGCCTGCGAGAGTTTGCCATAGGCGATCTTGCCACTGCCGACAAAGACCACGACGCGGAACAGCCGGGCGGTACTTGCATAGATCGCGAGTGAAGCGCTGGTGTTTCCCGTGGACGCACAGGCTGCAACTCGTGCCCCGACCATGCGGGCGTGCGTGGCTGCGGCCGTCATGCCGTTGTCTTTGAAACTGCCCGAAGGGTTCAGACCTTCGTACTGCAGAAACAGTCCCCCCGTGTTCATCCCGACGTACTGGCCGACGGCCGCGTTGGGCTGCAGCAGCGTCTGGCCTTCGCCGATGGTGACGATGTGCTCGTCCCGGGCAAACGGAAAGAGATCGCGGAACCGCCAGACACCGCTGTAGTCGAGTGGATTTCGGCGTGTCGACCAGCGCGCTTCGAATGCGGACAGGGACTGGGGGACGGGCAGGCGATCCCAGTCATAGTCGAGATCGAGCAGACTCCCGCAAGCGCCACACGCGGTACGGACCTCGTCGACAGAGTAGGTCGCCCGGCAATCGGGGTGAATGCAGCGTTGAAATGCCAGCTCGGCGGTCGATTGAGACATCGAAGCGGAAAACCCATGAATTCAGTGACGGATCGCCGGGCGAACGGCCGCGGACGTGTGTCCCAAACTACTGGACAACCGCCGGGGGACACAATGTCAGAGACCAGGGTTCACACGGAGAAATGGCAGGTCGACGTTCGAAACGAACGGAGCGCGCGGAACTCCGCACGCTCCCGGTTCGCTTTTCAGATTGGCCAACCGCACTCGGTCTGCACACCGATCGACGATAGGACCAGGTCACTTAGCGCTTTTGCTTGATCTCAATGCCGCGACGGTCCCACTCGATTTCAGTCTTCTGAATCCGACCGTGCGGTCCGTAGGTCCGCAGCGTGTATTCCAGCTCACGCGGCGAGCTTTTGAACCGTTCGCGATAATAGACACCCCCCGCATAACCGCTGGAGTAGGTCCGCCCCGGCATCACCGTGTAGCGCAATGGCTGGTAGACCGGCGCTGGTTGATAGACCTGCACGGGTTGGTACGCCGGTGCAAACGTGGGCCCATAGACATCGACACCCGCGCTGTAAGGCGGGCCGGCCGTCACGATCGGCGGCGAAAGGTAGTAGCTCGGCGCGACATACGTATAGCCGTTGACATACTCCTGCGCCGCAAGTGGACCCGCCAGCCCCGCCGTGAGCATGGTTGCCAGAAGAACTCCATTGGTTTTCATTTTCAGGACTCCCTGTCCGGCCGAAGCCGGAGTGTTGAAGGTCGACCCGCACCCATGATTTTCCCCTTTGGCGATGTGTTGTCGATGCCTCGGAGTTAAATCTTTACGGGAAATTCACAGAATTTGGCGGTGGTCTCAGCCCGCGGCGGAAAGCGTAACCCTTTTTGCTGTAATGAATTGCAGGTGATGGGGGATGTGCCCGGTGACGCGTTCGAGGAGTTGCCGCAACGTCAGCGGACCAGCTTCACTATGCAGGCCAATCCGCTCCCAATCGGCCGGCGTCGTCTGTTGCAGGATCGTTCCGACCTGTCGCCGGATGGCGGAAATCAATTGCAGTTCATCTTCGACAGCCCGCTGATTGTAGGCCAGACGGGCCGCGAACAGATCGGGATCGCCACCAAACAGCGTGGGACGCTCTTCCGCGAGGACGCGTTTGATGCGATCCGCAGAGACAATCTCGAAATCGGACACGTGGCAAACGACCTGCTGGATGCTCCAGCGGCCGGGGGTTGCGGGGGTCGCGAGTTGGGCCATCGACAGACCGGCACAGGCTGTCCGTAAGGTCTCTGGCCCCGTGAGGAACTGCTGAATCAGCGTGGCATTGTCGATGGTCATGGATTCGATCCATCTCGCAAGTGGTTGATTGGCCCGAGTGGAAGTTGCTGAACTTGTGATGAATGAACTCTCAAATTCGAAGCACGAAATCCGAAGGAAATCCTCAGCATGACAATGGGAAACCGTGCTGATCGCAGTCCGTTTTTCCCTTCGGATTTTGAGATTCCTTCGGATTTCGAGATTCGGTTTTCGAGCTTCTGAAGCGGGAATCGAGGACCATCGCTGCTGACGAAGACTTTACAGATTTCCATGCAGGTCAGTCACTGTGGGCCAGGCGTTCGAGGGCTTCTGCCCGCGAGTTGCAGAGCGGCCAAAGCTGGTCGAATTTTGTCAGCTGAATGATCTCGCGACCGATGGGGGATAATCGGCAGAGCGCCATCCGAGCGCTCCGCGGCTCCAACTCCTTCCAGATGATCCGTAACGCTTCGAGCAGACTCGAACCGAAGTAAGGGATCTCGCCAAAGTCGATACAGACTGCGAGGGCCTGGCTTTCGCGCAGTGTCTGGAGAATGCCCTCGAGTTCGGCGAACAGATCCTGATCGGCAAGACTGCCGACGGGTCGCAGAATCTCGATTACAAAGACGCCGTGGTCGATGGCGGTTTGAAAGAAGCGGCTCATGGGTGTGTCCTGTCCGGACGGCGTTTGCGCATCGTGACGCAATTGCCCTGATCGTTGTAACGGACCTCATCCATGAAGGTCTGCATCAACAGCAAGCCGCGGCCGCAGGGGCGTTCCAGATTGCCGGGATCGCGCGGGTCGGGAATCTTTCGGGGATCAAAGCCCGGGCCTTCGTCCCGGATGATGTAGAGAGCCTCTTCGGTCGAGAATTCTGCGGAAACAATGATCCTTCGTTGATGATACGGAGCTTGTTCCATGCGGCTTTTGGCCAGTTCGTAATAGGCGCGGTGATCGACCTCCCGCAGCGAGGAACTGACTTCGAGATTTCCATGAAAGCAGGCATTAATCAATGCTTCCTGCAGGGCCACACCAAGGCGGATGCGGTCGGCTTCATCGCAAAGACGCAGCCCGTAGGCCGCATCCTGCAGATACTGCACGACGGCAGAGATCAACGCAGGATCGTTCTCGAGAACGAATTCCACGTGTTGTCGGTTGAGCCGCCGCATCAACCGGGATCGCGAACGATCGGCCTGGGCGACCACGAGGACTTGCTCAATCGTCGTCGCGAGATCTTCCCCCATCCGCTGTTTGGGGACATAACTTGCGGCACCGCTGCGGAGTGCTTCGACAGCGGTCGCTTCGCTGCCGTGTCCCGTCATCAGAATCACCGGGACCAGCGGGTAGTGCTCCCGGATCTGTTTGACCAGAGCCAGCCCATCGAGCGTGGGCATGTTCAGATCGGTCACAACCAGGTCCGGCAGGTGCAGCTCGATTTGCTCCAGCGCCGCCTGGCCATCGTTCGCGTAGACGATTTCCCAGGAAGGGATGCACTCCAGCAGGCCTCCCGCCTGTCGGCGGTCGAACTGTGAGTCATCGACGACTAGCACTCGCGTCATGAACTCTTCCCGATGCCGTAAAAATCCTGATCGCCCGTGAAGGATGGCTGCATCCTACGCCACCGGGAGTTCTGAGTGAACTGACGCGGCAGACTTCTCCCGTTTCCCTTGTTGATGTTGCGAGGGTTACACGAACAGGTCCTACCATTTTGTGCTCAGATGGGCGGCCACGCGGCGAGTGCCGTGTGCAGGGCCGCACTGATCGCGCTGACCTGCAGGCCCAGCTCGCTCACAGCGTCCGTGGTTGGCGGTGTTCCCGCACGACAGTCTGCCTCCAGCGACTGCGTGAACCTGGCGGCAGCAGTTGCGCCCATCGTCCCCAATGCGCTCTTGAGGGTATGCAGTGCGCGACTGCAGGCTTTCTGGTCATGACTGAGAAGCGCCGCCTGAGCCTGGTCGATCAGGACGGGAGCTTCCTGCAGAAACGTGGTGGCCAGATCACGCAGCAGATCGCGATCTCCGGCAGTGGCGTTCAAGGCGCGCTTCCAGTCGAGTTGCACCTGCGGAGCGTCCGGTAGCGCGGGGGCAACTTCCGGTTCCGGATCAACCATCACGTCCGACGGATCACGCGGATGGACAGCAATCCCGACCCGCTCCAGCGCCTGAAAGAGGATGTCCGAACGGATCGGTTTGCTGACGTAATCATCCATGCCCGCAGCCAGGCACCGTTCTCGATCGCCTTGGAGGGCATGTGCCGTCATCGCGATGATCGGCAGATGACGGCCGGTCGCCGCTTCCGCCTGTCGGATTTCCCGCGTTGCGTCGAGCCCGTCCTGCTCGGGCATCTGGATGTCCATCAGTACGACATCAAACGGGCTGGCGCTGAGGGCGAGCACGACCGCTTCACGACCATCGTTGGCAACGGTGACGGAGTGTCCCCAGCGTTCAAGCAGGCCAATCGCCAGTCGCTGATTAATGGGACTATCTTCGGCCAGCAGCACCCGCAACGGACGATTCGGTTCGCGGGGCTGCGATTGTGCGGCGATCTGCCAGGAATCGGTCTCCGCCGCCCCTAATGTTTGCAGAATGGCATCGAACAACTCGGACTGTTTCACCGGTTTGATGAGGTATGTCGAGACTCCGAGTTCGCGGCAGGTATCGAGATCGTTCGCTCGATCTCCCGAGGTGAGCATCATCACGACCCCCTTGGCAAAGAGGGTTTCCACCCGGGCCCGGCGGACGAGATCGAACCCGCTGAGTTCGGGCATCTGCACATCGGTCAGCAACAGAGCAAAACCGTTCTCTTCGGTCTCGTTCTCGGCGAGCAGCGTGAGCGCTTCGGTCGCCGAGGCGGCGAGAATCGGTACCATGCCCCAGTTCGAAAGCATTTCCGCGAGAATTCGGCGATTCGTGCTGTTGTCGTCGACCACCAGCACCCGCATCCCCTGCAGGAGTCCTGGATGCAGCGGTCGCGGCTTGTCGGGGGCAGTTGTGGAGACGGTGACGCGGACCGTGAAATGAAACGTACTGCCGGTACCTACGGTGCTCTCGATCCAGATGCGGCCTTCCATCAATTCCACCAGTCGGGCGCAGATCGCCAGACCCAATCCGGTTCCACCATATTTTCGCGTGGTGGTGCTATCAGCTTGTTCGAATGCCTGAAAGATCGACGGAAACTTGTCCGCCGGGATGCCGATCCCAGTGTCCGTCACTTCAAAGTGCAGCAGGGTGCTGTCGGGTGTGCTCGACCAGTCTTGCATCCGCAGGACAATTTCGCCCTGTTCGGTAAACTTGATGGCATTGCCGATCAAGTTGACCAGCACCTGACGTAAACGATGCGGGTCGCAACTGACGACGGCCGGTGCCCCCGGGGCGACATCTGCGAGAAGTTCCAACCCTTTCCGGGCCGCCCGGAGACCGAGGGATTTGAGGACATCGCCAAGAAACTCGCGGAGGTCGAACGAGACCCGCTCCAGCGTCATCTTTCCGGCTTCGATTTTCGAAAAATCGAGAATGTCGTTGATGACCGTGAGCAGTGACTCGCCCGATTCATAGACCAGTTTGAGGTAATCGCGCTGCACGGGTGTCAGCGGCGAATCGAGCACGAGTTCGGTCATCCCCAGGATCGCGTTGAGCGGAGTCCGAATCTCGTGGCTCATGTTCGCGAGGAAGTCGCTTTTGGCACGGTTGGCCGCTTCGGCGGCAGCGGCGGCCTCTTCGAGCGCGGCCTGTGCCTGTTTCGTCGGTGTGATGTCCCGTGAAACACCAAAGGTGCCGATAACTTTTCCTTCGCGATCGTGCAATGGCAGCTTCGTCGTGGAGACCCAGCGTCTGCGCCCATCGGGATATTGCAGGAGTTCTTCCTTGCCGATGACCGGCACGCCGCTGTGCATCACGGCTTGCTCATCTCGTTCCGCAGCGGCGGCATGCTCACTGCTGAAGAAATCGGCGTCCGACTTGCCGATCGCATCCCGTGGATCGTCCAGCCCCGAGCTTTTGGCCTTCGCGGGGTTGATCCGCAGATAGCGGCCTTCGGCATCTTTGAAGTAGATGTTGTCGGGGCTCCCTTGCATCAGACTGTCGAGCAGCGAACGTTCCTGCTCGAGGGCCGCTTCGGCGCGCATGCGATCGGTGACATCCGAGAAGACGCCCTGAATGCCGATGATCTGACCAGTGGCGTCGTAGGCCGGCGTTTTCATCACGTGCGTGAAACGCCGTTCGCCAGAAGGTGTCTGGAACTCTTCGATCGTCTCGAAATCTTCGCGTGTCTCGAGGACCCGGCGATCATCCGCCCGGTATTTCTCGGCGAGTTCTTCGGGAAAGAAATCGTAGTCGGTCTTGCCGATGACTTCGGCCAACGGCCGCCGTAGTGCGGTACACAACAGGCGATTGGCAAATTGAATCCGTCCCTGCGGATCTTTGCGGAAGAGGGCCAGCGGCAGTGTTTCCACGAGTGATTCGTAGAAGGCTTCGGAATTCATCAGGGCGGTTTCGACCCGCCGCCGATGGGCCAGTTCCACGTCATACCGCTGGTGCAGACGGCCGGCGTCGGCACAGACTTGTGCCAGTAACCCCAGCAATCGCTCGGTGGAGACCTGCACGTGTTGCGGTTGGCCATCCAGCACCACTTCAATCGTCTCACGGGGCTCACGCGCGTCTGTCCCCGGCGCAGCACTCAGCGCGGCTTTCAGACCGGACAGCAATTCTTCAGCGGGCCGATCGTAAGCCAGGATCTCATCGGCTCCCCAGGCGAGCGCGTGCATGATCGCGCGGAAGTTGCCCGGTTCGACCAGGACGACCAGCGGGACATGCCGGGCTGTACGAAGTGCGTCGATGGCTTCCCGCAGTCGCTCGCCTCCCAGTCCGACGATGATCCCGAGCAGCGTTTCATCCGATTCATCGGCCCGCAGTTCGTTCGCCTGGTCTGTACCGATCGCACTCCATCCCCGTTCTTCGAGTGCATAGACCAGCGCATCGCGTGCCGGTCCGGGTGCATCCACAACGAGGATCTGAGGCATGGAACATCCTTGAAACCGACGAATCCCGGTCAGCCCGGCTGTGAGGGATCTGGAGACCACACTCCAAGCCGCGATTGACTCTGCGAGACCGTTTACAGGGGCGTTGCTGATCTGCACCTCTGTTCGTATCACAGCGGACCACGCTCGGCAACTTCATCGAGATGACAGACGCTCCGGATTCTCCGATGGCACCCTCAGAAAGATGGCACGCACGACGATAGCCGATCGTGGATGATGGCCTTCCATGGGTGCGCCAGTCGGTTCCTTTCGCCTCCGGCACCGCTTACAATCGTGCAGAACAGGATCGCGCGGGCCGGAAAGGCGCGGCACATTTCATGAGGGATCGCAGCGTGACAGGCAGTGTCGAGTCGTCTCCGCCGATGCAATGGGAGACGGCCATTGCCACGTGGGACCCGCAGCCGTTGTACCGAGGCTATCCGGTCGACGAGTTGGCCGAGTCCCGTTCGTTTCTGGAAGTCGCCTTCCTGCTCATGACGGGGGAACTCCCGAATGAAGAGCAGCACGCCGACTGGCAGGCCCTGTTGTATGACGGATTGACGCTTCCCGCAGGTGTCCATGCGTGGTTGAAGCGTGTCCCCGAACAGGCCGCGACGATTGATGTGGTCCAGGCGGCGCTGGCCCGGTGTCGACTGGGCGATGTCGTTCCGCCACCGTCCTCCACCCGTGCCGCTGCGGATGCGTTCCCACATTGGCTGGGATTTGTGACGGGCGTCATCACGGCTCGTTCCCGGCTGATTCGTGGCGAACCACCAATCACTCCCCGCGCCGACCTGACGTTCGGTGCCCAACTCTGGTGGTTGATGCAGGGTCGTGAGCCAGTGCGCTGGACCGATGTCGCGCTGGAACGACTGTTAGTTGTCTGCGCGGAACATGGCTTCACGGCCGCAACGTGGTCAGTGCGGGCCGCCGCGGCGAATCAGGCCGATCTCTCGACCAGTCTGCAGGCCGGACTGGCGGTGGCCCAGGGGGCACGCGCCGGCAGTGCTGCCAGCTCTTCGCTGGATGTCCTCGCGAGTGTCCGGACACCCGAGCGGGCGGTGAGCTGGGTCGAGCAGATGACGGCGAAACAGAAGCCCATCGCCGGCTTTCAACATCGCCTGTACCGCGTCGGTGATCCCCGGACCGATTGGATCGCCCCGCTGTGCAAGATGGCTGCGGAAAAGACCGGCCATCGCGAGCGCGAAGCACTGGCGGAAGCGATCGAGCAGGCGGTGTGGGACCAGCGGAAAGTGCTCCCCGCCGTCGTCTGGCCGGCAGCGCGGTTGCTCGACTATCTCGGTGTGCCGCAGGACCTCTTCGGTCCGTTGTTTGTGTTGAGCCGCATGGCAGGCTGGGCGGCTCATGATGCGGAACAACGGGCTGCGAGTACGGCCCCCGTCATTCGGGCGCGTTACACCGGGCCGCCACAACGCCCGATTCATCCCTCGACCGAGCGGGCGTAGCGACCCAGCGACGGCTGTCGCTGGGCGTCCGGTTGGTTACTCCTCTGGAGTATTTGGCGGCTTCTTTTTCTTGGTGGCCTTTTTGGTTGTTTTCTTGACCGCTTTCTTGGTCCCGCGGGTGGCTCCCTTACGACCGCCGCCTCCCTTGGCCGCACGCTCTTCCAGCCACGGAATTGCTTCTTCCAGGGTGACGGATTGCGGATCGCGATCCTTGGGGATCGTGGCGTTCGTTTTCCCGTGCTTGACGTAGGCCCCATACCGACCGTCGTAGATCGCCACCGGTTCGTTGTCGACCGGGTGCTTGCCGAGGTCTTTCAGCGGGGTGATGACCGCCTTCACTTTGGCCTGCGCGAGCAGTTCGACGGCCCGGTTGAGGTCGACCGTGAGGATGTCGTCTTCTTTTCCGAGCGATTTGTACGTCTTCTCATGCAGGACATACGGACCGTACATCCCAATCCCGGCCTTGATCACATGCCCGGTGTGCGGATGATGGCCCACCACACGCGGCAACGCGATGTACGCCAGCGCGTCTTCCAGTTTGATCGTTTCGGGTGCCCGGTTCTTCGGCAACGAGACACGCTTCGGCTTGGTTCCGTCGTCGGTCTTTTCACCCAGTTGCAGGTAGGGACCGAACGGTCCGGACAACAGGTAAATCGGCAGACCGGATTCCGGATCCATGCCCAGTGATTGCGGGCCGCGTTGCTTCTGCTCGATGAGCTTGTCGGCCAGCTCATTCGTCACTTCGGCCGGGGTGACTTCGTTCGGAATCGAGGCGGTGACGGTTTCACCATCGCGCTGCGTTTCGAGGTAGGGCCCGAACTTGCCGACCCGAATGTTCGACTCGACACCTTCCAGCTTGAGCGTGCAGGCTTCGCGCGGATCGATCGACTCTTCTTTCGAGCGGACCTGTTCGTCGAGTCCTTCCGGGCTGAGGTAGAACTGTTTGAGGTAGGGCAGCCGTTCGGCTTCCCCACTGGCGATGTTGTCGAGATCCTCTTCCATCTTCGCGGTGAAGCGGAGATCGACAAGATTGGGGAAGTAACGCTCGAGCAACCGGGTGACAGCCAGTGCGGTGAAGGTCGGTACCAGTTGCTGGCCCTGCTTCACCACGTAGCCGCGGTCCTGGATCGTGCTGATGATCGAGGCATAGGTACTCGGGCGACCGATCCCTTCGGCTTCGAGTGTCCGGACCAGCGTCGCTTCCGTGTACCGGGCCGGCGGCTTGGTTTCATGCCCGATGGCATCCAGCGCCTGCTGGTTGAGCGCGTCCCCGTCGTTGAGTGGCGGAAGGGCGGCTTCCTGATCATCGAGCGCGGCCTCGGGATCGTCGACCCCTTCCACATACGCCCGGAAGAAGCCGGGAAACTCGACGTGACGGCCGGTCGCCTTGAACTCAGCGGCACCGACGCCAATGGTCACGGTCTGGAACCGCAAGCGGGCTTCCGCCATCTGCGTGGCGACCGTTCGCTTCCAGATCATCGCGTAGAGGGCGGCTTCCCGCCCGGTCAGGCCCTGTTCCTCGGCGGTCTGCATCTCGGTCCCGGCGGGACGGATGGCTTCGTGGGCTTCCTGAGCGTTTTTCTGCTTATTGGAATACTGCCGGACTTCGTCGTGCAGATATTCCTTGCCATACCGATCGGTGACCGTGCGCCGGGCGGCCTGGATCGCTTCTTGCGACAAGTTCACGCTGTCGGTACGCATGTAAGTGATGCGGCCGTCTTCGTAGAGCCGCTGGGCGACCTGCATCGTTTCGCGGGCCGACATCCCCAGTTTGCGGTTCGCTTCCTGCTGGAGCGTGCTTGTCGTGAACGGGGGATATGGCTTGCGGGTTTGTGGACGTGACTCGACCGACGTCACATTCCACGCCTGAGTCTTCAGTTGCTCGACCAGGCCACTGGCGGTCTCTTCATCGAGCAGCAGCACATCGGCGTCGGATTTCAATTTCCCGGTGGCTTCGTCGAAATCCCGTCCAGCCGCAACGCGCCGACCACCGACCGTGGCCAATGTTGCATCGAACTGGGATTTCCCTGCGGTTTCCAGGGTCGCCTTCAGGTCCCAGTAGGTCCCTTTCTTGAAGGCGAGGCGTTCGAGTTCCCGCTGGACGAGGACCCGGACAGCGACCGACTGCACCCGTCCGGCCGAGAGTTTCGGCGCGATTTTTTTCCAAAGCAGCGGACTGAGCCGATAGCCGTAGAGCCGGTCGAGCACCCGGCGGGTTTCCTGGGCTTCGACGAGGTGTTCGTCGACTTTCCGCGTACTGCGAATGGCCTGCTGGATTGCGTCTTTCGTGATTTCGGAGAAGACCATCCGCTTGACGGGGACCTTCGGCTGCAGGACCTGCATCAGGTGCCAGCCGATGCTTTCCCCTTCGCGGTCTTCGTCGGTTGCGAGAATCAGTTCATCGGAGTCCTTAAGGGCGTCTTTCAGCTCTTTGACGAGCTTTTTGCGTTCCTTGGGGACGATGTACAAGGGTTCGAAACCCTGTTCGGTGTTCACGCCGAGCTTTGCCCAGGCCTCTTTTTTCAGCTCCTCGGGGATTTCGCCGGCGCTCTCCGGGAGGTCACGGACATGGCCCATGCTGGCCATGACGATGTAGTCACGGCCGAGATAGCCGCTGATTTTCTTGGCTTTGGCGGGTGATTCGACGATCACCAGACCTTTGTGCGCTTTACCTGCCACGCTGGATGATACTCCTGTCGCCCCCGTTGTGCGGACCGACTCGGTGCGATGAAAACATTCGAAAAAAGCGAAGCTGCCGACTCAACCGGGCCGGGGCGTTGACCTTGTGTCCCCACCCTGCCAAGCTACAATGCGACCCCATCGGCGGGGCCGCGTTACCGGACCATCCTTAGAGCATCGTCTCCCGCTCTGTCAAGGGTGCCCCCCGAATGGCGACCAGGAGGCAAGGGTGCACAGGCACCTGTCGCCGTGGACTTGGACTCTACAGGATCGGATGGAATGAACGGGTCACCTTTTGCAGTTTTCCGCAGGAATCAGCGGCAGTTACTGGTCGTGCTGATCGGCCTGTCGATGTTCGCGTTTATCTTCCTCGACCCGTCGATGATGCGGAACGGCCAGATGCCGATGCTGCTGGGGGTGCTCGCGGTCGCGCTCCTCTGTTCGGGCGGGTTGTGGGTCGTCGGCGCGCCGCGCGGCAAAGGGGGCGAATTCGCCATTTACGGTGCCCTGATCGGCGCGGTCGTCGCCTTTTTCGGGATGCGGGCGCAAGGCAATGTCACCGTCGCCACCACTCAGCATGGGTCATTCACTCGGACCGATCTTCAGCAGCTCACCACACGCCGGTCGCTCGCGAATCGCTTCATCATTCAGGCTTCCAATGGTGCCGCCCGCGGCTTTGGCGGTATCGATGACCGTTCGATGGTCTTGCGGCAGATGCTGCTCGCGGAAGCCCGGCAGGCCGGAATCCACATCGACGACCGGGGGATCAACGCGTACATCAAGGAAGTCAGCGACAACAAGCTCTCGTCACCCGATTTCAAGAAGTTGCTCCGCGAACTCGACGTCTCGGAAGGGACGCTCTATGAAGTCCTCAAGGAAGAACTCTCCGCACAGATGGCCTTGCAACTCGATCTGCCGCCGCGGCAACGCTTCGGTGGCGGTGCACTCCAGACACCTCTCACGTACTGGAAGCAGTTCCAGATGCTGCAGGTGCGGCAATCGCTCGATGCGATCGCCGTCCCGGTGATGCAGTTCACGAGCCTCATCCCGGAACCGAAAGACGATGAACTTCGCGCGTACTTCGAGAAGTTCAAGGACCGCCCTCCCACGCAAGATGGGCAGGCCGGCTTCCTGCAGCCGCGGCGGGTGCAGATCGGGTATGTGCAAGCCGAGTTCGAGGCTTACGAAAAGCTCGTTCCCGAAGCGACCGATGAAGAAGTTGCCGAGTATTACGAAGCGAACAAGCAACGCTATCGGGTGCTCGACATCCCCGATTCTCCCGTCGGCCCCGAAATGACGCCGAACTTCCCGGAAGACGGCCCGGCTTCGGCTCTCTCCCCGGAGAACAACAAACCCGCCGATGCGCTGCCACCTGCTCCGGGTAAGCCCGAAGATGCAGCACCTGCCAAAGAGGAGCCGAAGGCTCCGGAAAAGAAAGATCCGGCTGCGACTGAAACCGAACCTGAGAAGAATTCTCCCGAGAAAACGGAACCGGAGAAGAAGGACGGCGAAGAAGGCAATGGATGCCTACTGGACGAAGAACCCGCAGCGGAAAAGGCTGCGGAGGAGAAGTCAGCCGCCACGGAAAAACCTGAAGCTCCCGCGAAAACTGAAGGTGACAAACCCGCGGAAGAGCAGCCGAAAGCTACGGAAAAACCGGCGGCTCCGGAAGAGGCTGCCGAAAAGAAGCCAGACGCTCCGACCACCTCGAAGCCGCCCGCTGATCCGCTGGGCGACCTCGTCCTCCCGCCGCTGCCGGGGGCGAAGCCGGATGCTCCCGCCCTGCCCGAGCCGAAGTACCGCACACTGGATGACAATCTCAAAGCGGAAATTCGCGAAACGATGCTCAAGGATCGGGCTTTCGCGAAAATGGGCGAAGCTGTCGAACGCGCCTTCGAGGAGATGCTGAAGATCGTCGAGCCGTATCTGCAGGCCGAGACCG
Source organism: Planctomycetaceae bacterium (assembly GCA_044229335.1). GTDB lineage: Bacteria > Planctomycetota > Planctomycetia > Planctomycetales > Planctomycetaceae > DSVQ01. The sequence goes on from JBGATC010000007.1 coordinate 189,691, forward strand.
ACGAAGCCCGGGAGAAGCTGGCAAAGGAATTCACAGGCCAGCTCAAAAAGTATGCGGAGGCAAATCAGCTCCAGTACATCGAAACCAAGTACCTGGCCTATGAAGAGTTGATCTCCGGCGCCGGGGATGCGATCGGAGTCGCACTGGAGCCATCGTCCTCGCCGTTTAGTCGCGGGACCTCGGTCGCTGATGCAGCCTTCGGGAGTGAGGTGCTCTTCACGCCGGGGCGGGCCGATTCCTCACTGCGTGACAAGCGGTACGCCTATTGGAAGATCGGTGAGCAGCCCTCCAAGGCCCCCGAACTGGCCGATGAGAAAATCAAAGAGCAGGTTCTGGAAGCCTGGAAGTACGAGCAAGCCCGCCCGCTCGCGGAAAAACGAGCCCAGGAACTCGCACAGATCATGCGAAAGGCTGATAAACCGCTCACGGATGCCTTTGCGGGATTGACGATCAACGGAAAGGAAGACGGAACCCCGGTGGTTGTCCACGAGACTCCGCGGTTCACCTGGTTGAACGTTCCCCGGAATGTTCCGTTCCAGTTCATGAACCAGATGCCGCCACCGCAGATTTCGATGATCGATGGCATCGATCAGCCTGGCAACGCGTTCATGAAGACGGTCTTCGAAGATCTCGGGCCAAACGACGTCGGCGTTGCCGCGAACCAGCTCCGCTCGGCGTATTACGTGGTTCGGGTGAAACAGCGCGATACTGCCCCTGGCGAAAATGGGGATAACCTCGGTCTCAAGTCGCTGCAGCAGCAATTCCTGATCGAAGGCCGTACGGGGTTCTTCAACCCGGCGTACTTCGCCCTCGCACAGGGACCGCAGTCCGAAATTGACCAGCAGTGGCGCGAGGGGCTCGAACAACGCTTCGGCATCGTCTGGATGGATGATGACATCGAAGGCAAGAACATGGACGGCGGCAAGTCCAAAGAACGCTAAGGACTTCGAGTCTGCTGTCTCAGAAGCACGATCACCCCCGGTTCACAGCCGGGGGTGATCTCATTTTTCAGGCTGCGGAGTGCTCGCTGACTCCGCTTCGGACCGCTGAGTCCCTTGCTCCGGGACGCTGGTCGCTGGACAATTTCCAACGCGGCCTTATAACACTGACGTAGGAATGGCACAGCGACCGTGGCGGGAACGCGCCCGCAGTGATGGTTCACGGTCTCTTTTTCGATCAGCGGAGTCGGTACACCAGATGAGTCCCCCCCCAGCGCCGGCAGCCCCCCCAGACGCATCCGCAGCGATGATCGAGGCCCGGGGCCTCAGCAAGTTTTATGGTTCCTTTGCGGCCGCTCAACAGGTCTCCTTTCGTGTCCCTCGCGGGCAGGTCTGCGCGTTTCTCGGTCCGAACGGGGCCGGGAAATCGACGACGATGAAAATGCTGACCGGCTTTCTCGCCCCGTCGGAAGGCTCGGCTTATATCGGCGGTTACGAGATGACCACGCAGCGGCTGGAAGCGGCCCGCTTGCTTGGCTATCTCCCCGAAAACGGTCCGCTGTATCTGGAAATGACCCCCTCGTCACTGCTCCGGTTCATGGGCGAAACCCGCGGGATGAATGCCAGTCAGTTGCGTGACCGGCTCGACTATGTCGCGACAAAGTGTTCGCTCCGCAGCGTCTGGGGCAAGCCGATCGGAAAACTCTCGAAGGGCTTCCGGCAACGGGTTGGCATGGCCCAGGCCCTGCTCCACGATCCGCAGGTGCTGATCCTCGATGAACCAACCAGCGGCCTCGATCCGAATCAGACGCACGACGTGCGCGAGCTGATCGAAAGCCTCAGTAAGACCAAAACAATCCTGCTGTCGACACACATTCTGCAGGAAGTGAAGGCCGTCTGTCACCGCGTGGTCCTCGTGAACGAGGGACGAGTGGTGTTCGATGGTCCTGTCAGTGAGATGGAAACGGGGCAGTACACGATGGAAACCCGCTTCCGCGCTCTCACCGGAGCCGGGGCATAACCCCGCCGCAGTCTCTTTCCTCCGCACTTGCCCGGTCCTGCCCGCCCGACCGATCACAAGGATTCCCGCCCGATGCCCCGCAGCTACGTCATCCTGTCGGTATTCCAGCGGAACTTCTGGAGCTACTTCTCCGGCATCATCGGCTACCTGTTCATCGTAGCCTTCGTGCTGGCGGGGGCCCTGCTCGCGTTTCGTGAGGAGTTCTTCACCGACAACCTCGCGAATCTCGACAAGCTGAACGACTACTTCCCGCATCTCCTGCTGTTCATTATCCCCGCGATCACCATGGGGGCGTGGGCAGAAGAGAAGAAGCAGGGGACCGACGAACTGCTGTTTACGCTCCCGGTCTCCGACCTGGAAGTGCTGCTCGGCAAGTATTTCGCGGTGCTGAAGGTCTACAGCGTCGTGCTTGTCTTCTCGCTGATGCATTGCCTCGTGCTGGAATTGATCGGTGATCCCGACTGGGGGCTGATCTTCTCCACGTATGTCGGATACTGGCTCGCGGGCTGCGCGCTCCTCGGGGCGGGGATGGTTGCGTCGTTCCTCACGAACAGCAGCACGGTCGCGTTCGTGCTCGCGGCCCTGCTCTGCTCGATTCCGGTCTTCATCGGAAATATCCCGATGCCTGTCGCCCTCGCCACGATTGTGGGGAGCGATCGGCTCTTCGAAGACCTCAGCCTCGCCCAGCAATTCCGTCCCTTCGGGATGGGCTTCATTCCCCTGAAGGGCGTGCTCTACTTCCTGTCGTTTGCCGGGTTCATGCTCTATGTGAATCTGGTTCTCATCGGTCAGCGGCACTGGTCGGGCGGAACACGCGATGCTTCGATGGGCTGGCAATACGCTGTCCGAACAGTGGCCCTCGGCGTGATTCTCTTTAGTGCGAATGCACTTCTCTCGCCGTTCAATCTCCGCAAAGACTGCACGTGGGAGCGGCTCTATACGCTCACGCCGACGACGTCGAAACTGTTGAAAGAACTCCCGGCCGATCGTCCGGTGACCATTCAAGCCTTTATCAGCAAGGACGTCCCGCGGGAATATGTCCCAGTGCGGACCTCGTTGCTGGGTTTGCTCAGCCAGTACGACCAGTACGGCGGGAACCGCATCACCACCCGTGTGGTTGAAGTCGATCCCTTCAGCGAACAGGCAGATGAAGCCCGGAAATACGGGATCGAATCCCGCAAGCTGCAATCCGAGCGGGGCGGCCGCATCCAGGTCGACGATGTCTTCCTCGGCTGTGTGATCAACAGCGGTGCGAACGAAGTCGTGATTCCCTACTTCGAGACTGCGATCCCGATCGAGTACGAACTGACCCGTTCGGTCCGCACGGTGGCCAATGAAACCCGCCGGACGATCGGCATCCTCGAAACGGATGCCAAGATCAACGGCGGGTTCGATATGCAGTCGTTCCGCAGTTCGCCCGAGTGGCGGATCGTCACGGAACTCAAGAAGCAGTACAACGTCGAAACGGTTTCAGCGGCCGGGCCGATTGATGATAAAAAGTACGACGTCGTGCTGGCCGTCATGCCCTCGTCGCTCGATCAGAACCAACTCGGGAACTTCGTGGAGTACGTCCGTAAGGGACGGCCGGTCCTGATCTTTGATGACCCGCTTCCGGCCTTCAATCCCGGCATGGCCCCCAAGCAACCTAAACCGCGGCAAGGGGGAATGATGGGGGGCGCTCCGCCGGAACAGAAGGGGGACGGAGGCAAAGCGACTTCGCTCGTCAATCTGTTGGGGATTCAATGGATCTACGACCAGGTTGTGTGGGCTGACACGATTCTGGTGCTCCATCCGGAATACTCGGAGGTCGTCCGCCCGGAGATGGTCGCGATCAGCCGCAAGAGTGGACTCGACACGGCGTTCAGCCCGGACAGCGAAGTCACCAAGGGATTGCAGGAACTGCTCCTCTTCTTTTCCGGTACGATCCGTCCGCGCGAAGGGAGCAAGCTGACGTTTACTCCGCTGCTGCGAACCGGGAAAACCTCCGGACTGCTCGACTGGGATGACTTCGTCCGTCCCGGAATGTTCGGCGGGGTCGACATCACCGAGAACCCGCGCCGTCACGTCGATGAAGATGCCCACGTGGTCGCCGCCGAAATCCGTTCGGCTGATGATGCGCAGGGTGACAAGATCAAGGCGATTTACGTCGCGGATGCTGACATCATCTCGGACTGGTTCTTCATGGTCCGGGAACGACGGATGTACGGTCTGGATCTCGACAACGTGACCTTTGTGCTCAACGCGGTCGACTCGCTCGCCGGCGATCAGGCTTACATCGACCTCCGCAAGCGGCGGGCGAAGCATCGCACGCTGACCGCCGTCGAAAAGCAGACCGCCAAGTTCCTGGAACAGAGCACCAAAGAACGCGAAACCGCGGCGGAAGATGCGAAGAAAGAGACCGAAGCCGCCAAGGAGCGTTTCAAGGAAAAGGTCAAGAAGATCCAGGACGACAAGACGCTGGATGATCTGAGCCGGGCTCAATTACTGGCGATCGCCCAGTCGGAAGAATCGCGGCGGATCGAAGTGGCAGAAGCGGGCATCGAGCAGAAGAAAGACCGCAAGCTCGATGAAATCAAAGCCCGGACTGAGCGGGAAGTCCGCAGTATCGAGAACCAGTTCTACATGCTCGCAACGCTCTTGCCACCGATCCCCGCGATCATCCTCGGGTTCATCATGTGGCTGCGGCGGATGCTGAATGAACAGCGTGAAGTTCCCCCGGCCCGGCGTCGGAATCGGTAATTGTCAGCGGCCCGACTCTCTTCCAATCAGAATCCCCAGCGCGGGAGTTTTTTCGATGACTGAAGTTCAACGAACCCTGGTCTTTGTGGCAGTGGCGGCGGTGTCGCTTGTCGGTGCCCGGTTCAGCACCATGACGGTGCAGAAATCTCCCGCCGCGTTCAGCGATGTCGGGAAAGAGTTCTATCCCAAATTCGACGATCCCGATCAGGCGAAGCAGCTGGAAGTTGTCGCCTATAACGCTGAGACTGCTGAGTCGCGGGTCTTCGGCGTGCAGTTCAAGGACGGCCTGTGGCGGATTCCTTCACGACACAACTACCCGGCAGACGGCAAAGACCGGCTGGCGAAGTGTGCCGCGTCGATTCTGCATCTCAAACGGGAAGCCCTCGCCGGTCAACGCGCTGCTGAGCATCCCGATTTTGAAGTTGTTGATCCGCTGGATGAGAAGTCCGAATCGCTGAAGCGGGGGCAGCGGATTACCCTGAAGAGTGAATCGGGGGATGTCCTCTCTGATTACATCATTGGGAAGGCCGTGCCGAACCGCACGGGTTACTACTACATCCGTCGCCCCGATGAAACGGCGACGTACATTGCCAAGCTCGAACTGCAGTTGTCGACCAAGTTCGCCGACTGGATCGAGCCAGATCTGCTCAAGGTCGATGGCTTCAAGTTGACCGGGGTGACGATCGACAACTACTCGGTCGATACCGAGCGAGGACGGATCGTCGGACGCGAACAGAACGTCCTGACTCGCAAGACTTCGTCCGATCCGTGGACGCTGGCCAAACTCGACGAAACGACCGAAGAAGTGAACCAAGACGAAGTCCGCAAGCTGGTGAACGCGCTCGATGATCTGAAAATCGTCGGTGTCCGACCGAAGCCCCTCAAGCTGCAGCGTGACCTGCGGGTTGATAAGGGCTTGCGGATCGATCAGGCCATCGCCGCCGATCTGGGGATGAAGGGCTTCTTCTTTGCTGAAACGCCCGATGGCGATCAGCAGCTGGTCTCCAAAGAAGGTGACGTCATCGCCCGGACCGAGCAGGGAGTGGAATACCTGCTTCACTTCGGCGATGTCTTCAGTGGGACCGAGCAGGAAATCGAATTCGGCTTCGCCAAATCGGGTGAGGAAGCCAAGCCCGGTGAAGAAGCGAAGCCCAAAGAAGAAGAGCCAAAGACCCCCGCAGACGGCAAGCAGCGCAGCCGCTATCTATTCGTCACAACGCAACTCAGCCCGGAGGCTCTCGGACCAAAACCCGAGACGCCGGTCAAACCCGAACCGATCGGCGATGCACCCGCGGGTGAAGCCCCGGTCCGGAACCCGGAAGGTCCGCTGAGTGCGCTCGACCTCGACAACGTGGGTGAATGGGCTGAGTACAACGAAAAGAAACGGATCTACGACGCATTACTCGCCAAGTTCGATGCTGATACGAAGGCGTTTGCAGCGAACACTGCGGCTTACGAAGACAAAGTGAAAGCCGCGGAGAAGCTTGTGAAGGAACTCAACACCCGCTTTGCTGACTGGTATTACGTGATCTCGGCGGAAAGCTTTGAAAATCTGCGTCAAGGTCGTAAGACGCTGGTCAAGCCGAAGTCAGCCGCGGGGACCGGAGCGATTCCCCCCGGTCCGCCCGGTGGCGGGTTGCCGAACCTGCCGTTCTGAGGGGCAGCAAATCTCCCGATGCGAACGAAGCCCGGCATCTTCTGAGATGCCGGGCTTCTCCCTTTCGAACGGGACCCAGCCGTCGCAATGGCTGGGCTTCCGGGGGCGCTTAGTTCACGCGGCAACCGAGCGTCAGCAGGACGTTCGCCCACAGCGACTGATCGGCGGTCTGGATCGTCAGCACGTGATCGGGCGAGCCGACCGCCTTGTAGAAGTCCCACTTGCTGATCGGTTCCAGCGACAACGGCAAGCCGGCCGCCGTGACGATGCGGCGGTAATCGGTCCACACCGGCGGGTCTCCCTGCTGGGCATACGGATCATCGGGCGGGATCCCCATCGTGTTGATCGCGTCGACCGGGATTGCGGTCAGCAGTGTCTCCAGCACCTGTGAAACCGTCACCACACCCGGGGCCAGGTTCAGGCTAACCAGCTTGGCATTGGGCCCCATCGCTGTTGATGCGGGATAGTTCCCATCAGCGATCAGGACCTTCGCATGATGCCCGGCCCGCGCGAGGATCGAGAGGATTTCGGGGTGGATCAGGGTCTGTTTGAGCATGGGGGACTCGGGATTTGTGAGGGATCGCGAAGACGCAAGCGTGAATCGTTCAGGATGATTGACCCGCCAGGACCGGGAGCGGTGACGGGGTCGCTGGGACGTCGGCGGTGATGGTGACCGGGATCGATTTGAACGCCGGGGTGCGACTGCGCGGGTCGGAAGTTCGCGGCACAAGGACATTGCACTCGGGGTAGTACATCGCACAGTTGCCAGCCCGGATCTTCTCGAACGCCGTCGCCCGGATGCCGGTCATCTTCCCGGTCACACTGACGATGGTCACCCGCTGGCCGTCGGTCAGTCCGCGGGACGCGAGATCGTCGGGGTGCATCAGAATCACGTCGCGGGCTTCAATCCCGCGGTACAGATCGTAGTCCTCGTAGACGACCGTATTGAACTGACCTTCGCTGCGGATCGTCATCAACCGCAGTTCGTCAGGTTCCCCGATCAGATCCGGCAGGGCATGCGTCCGGAGTTGCGCTTTCCCGTTCGGTGTGGGGAACTGCGGCGTGTGGAACGTTCGCCCACCGATCTGAAACTCGCGTTTCGTCTGGGCGATCTCCTGGATCTGCTCGAAGCCGGGGATAATCTGCGCGATGGCGTCGCGGATGCGGTTGGTATTCTGCATCGAAGCCCAGTTGATCGGACCGTGATCGCCAAGCACACCCCGCGCGATGGTCGCGATGACTTCGATCTCGCTCTTCGGTCCTACCAGCCGGGCCGGTCCCCCATCGCTGAGGCGGACATAGTTGAACATCGATTCCTGTGTCGTCGGCTGTGGCTCTTCATCGCGGGCCAGCACCGGGAGAATGATCGTCTCTTTCGCGAGCCCGCGGGCATGTCCCGTGTTGAGCGTCGTATTCAGATAGACCAGTTGCTCAAGCTGGGTGAGCGACTTTTCGGCATAGTCGGCATCGGGATTCGAACCGTAGAGATTGCCTCCGAGACAGAAGCCAAACTTCAATTCCTGACGTTCGGCCCCTTCCATGCAGGCCATCGTGTCCCGACCGGACGTGGTCGGCAGCTGGACTCCGAAGTGCGTCTGCAACTTATCGAAGATGGCATCCTTCAACTTGGGCGTGACGCCCATCGAGCCGATCCCCTGCACGTTGGAGTGCCCACGGATCGGCATCAGCCCGGCGTGCGGACGGCCGACCATCCCGCGCATCAGGGCAACATTGCAGATCGCCTCGACGTTCTCCACCCCATAGGTGTGATGGGTGATCCCCATAGTCCAGGAGAAGACCGCATTCTTCGCGCGGGCATAGCGCTGGGCGATCGCGTCAATCTGCTCGAAGGTGCAGCCCGACTTCGTGGTGATGTCGCTCCACGGGGTCGCCAGCAGTTTGGCCGAGAGCGCACTCCACCCATCGCAGTATTGAGTCAGGAATTCTTCGTGATGCGCCCCCAGTTCCTGGACCCGCTTCGCAATCCCGGTGAGGAGCGCGAGATCGCCGCCAATGTGTGGCTGCACGTACAACGTGGCGATTTTAGTGCCGAAGAACAAGCTGATCGGATCGCTGGGGACACTGAAATTGACCAGCCCGGTCTCGACGATTGGGTTGATGACGATCACTTCACCACCGCGGCGGCGGATGTGCTTCAGTGTCGACATCAGCCGCGGATGATTGCTCGCCGGGTTCCCGCCGATGATGAAGATGCAGTCGGCGTGGTCAACATCTTCCAGTTGTAATGTCGCCGTCCCGGTGCCGAGGACGCTGTTAAGCCCGACGCCCGAAGCCTGGTGACAGTAATAGCTGCAGTTGTTGACGTTATTCGTGCCGAAGACGCGGGCAAAGACCTGCAGCAGGAAACCGGCCTCATTGCTGCTGCGGCCGCTGAAGTACCAGAAGGTTTCATCCGCGGTAACGCGTTTCAATTTGCCGACGATGCGGGCAAAGGCGTCTTCCCAGGCAATCGGCCGGTAATACTGCTCGCCGGCAGTATACAGCAGCGGCTGCGTGAGTCGGCCGCAGTGCTCCAGTTCGCGCGGTGAAAACGCCTGCAACTGGGCGATCGAGTACGTCTGAAAGAATTCGGGACGAATCGCCCCCTGCATGTCAGCAACCATGGCCTGCAGCGACTTCTTGCAGACTTCCGGGAAGACACCCAGTTCGTTGACCATGCCCCCCTTCTGCCCACCCATGCCGAGAGCGCACGTTTTGCAGGCATTCTTCGAGCGCATCGCCTTCCACAGCTTCCACAGGCCGCCGGCTTCTTTGGCCTTCCGCAGCGTGTAGAAGAGGGCGGGAAAGCCGCCACCGGTGCGAACGCGACGCATGATGAATTCCTGGGTGAGCGATTCTCGACGAAGCGACGATGGTCGAGTTGATTCTATCGTAGTTGGAGGCGGGACGGGTCACAATCGGACGGGGAGGGAGGGGATCGCGAAGACGCAAGCGGGGATGATTGTCGCTTGCGTCTTCGCGATCTCTTCAGAGCAGACACGAGTCGAGCGGAGCGTTACGATCCTCAAAGTTTTCCATGCCCCTGACAATAAAGACCGATCCATGATTCACGTTCACGCCCGGATTACGCTCAACCCCGGTTGTCGAGCCGCGTTTCTCGCCGAGTTTCATGCCCTGATGCCCGCCGTGCATGCGGAGGTCGGCTGTCTGGAGTACGGCCCAGCGGTCGATGCGACGACCGACTTGCCGAAGCAGCTCAAGTTGGGGGAAGACGTTGTGCTGATCGTCGAGAAGTGGGAATCACTCGATGCGCTCAAGACGCATCTGGTCGCCCCGCATATGACACCCTACCGCGAACGGGTGAAAGATCTGGTCGTCGGGACCGAGTTGTTCATTCTGGAACCGGCGTAGAAAAAAGAAGATCGCGAAGACGCAAGCGATCGCCGATTGACGCTTGCGTCTTCGCGATTCGATCCCAGTTAGAGCGCCCCGGCGGCTGCATCGTTGATCATGTTCACGTAGAACATCGCGAGCCGGAAGATCAGGAAGATGATCATCGCGGCGACGAGCATCCAGACACCGACGCCAAGCATCGTCGTCATCGCTGCGAGACTGCGGCGGGCCTGATCTTCAAACTGCGGGCTCAGCCGCTGCAGTGTCTCGGGGACGGTGCCGGAACTCTCGCCGACGCGGACCATCTCGATGTACTGCGTGGGAAACAACCCCGTCGCTGCGAGGGAGTCGGCAAAGTCTTCGCCCGCCATCACCATCGCCGTGATCTGCGGTGTCGCGGCGGCGAACGCACCGTTGTCGGTCGCTTTCAGGCTGGCTTCGAGACTGGGTGGCAAGTCCATTCCCGCCTGTTGCGTGAGCGCATACGCCCACGAGAACCGGGCCACTGCGAACGATCGCATGCAGTGTCCGATCACGGGAATCGCGAGTAGCAGGCGATGAATGTGGTGCGCCTGACGAAACCCTCGGACCAGCAGGAAGTACGCCAGAAAGATCCCGCCCGCGACGCTGGCACAACTCCCCAGCCAGAAAATGGCCCCGCTCGCCCCGCGTAAGCCGAAGCCCAGCGGATCGAACGGTTCCGATCCGGCTTGAGCATCTCCAATCCAGCCCATCACCAGGATGAGGCCCGCGATGATAAAGACCGCAGCGATCAGCTGCAGCACAGGCCACGCGATTGCGCCGAGAAACGTCCGTCGCATCCGCACCAGATTCTCGTAATGATCGGCCAGACCGGCCAGCACTTCCGGGAGCGTCCCCGTGTGCTCGGCGACATGCACCATGTCGATCATCAGCGACGGGAAATAGGTCCCATGTTCCCGGAAGGCGGTCGCCAGGTCGGTTCCCTGCCGCAGTTCGGTTCCCACCGCTTCGAGAATCCGCTTGCCTTCCGATGTCGGCTGCTGTTTGGTAACGACAGACAAGGACTTCAGCAGCGGCACGCCCGAATCGAGCATCGTCGCCAGCGACCGGCACGTGGTGCTCAGCGTCATCAACGGCATCTGCGGAGAAAACACCACTGCCTCACTTTCCGACTGGTCCACCGGACCCGTGCTCAAGGGACTGACCGGGAATCAGCGCCCGTCAGTGTAGCAATCCCCCCGACCAGAATGGATTCCGTGCAGAAAGTCCCGGATCTGCGGAGTTGCAGGCCCCATTGAAGAGGGCGCTGGAAAATCTGTCATCTGAACAGGTTAATCGCTCCTGCGATCTGCGGTTGGAATCGTGTCAACACAGCCTGTCACCCACCGTTCGCGGGAGAATTCATCATGACGACCATGGCCTACATGTATCTGGCGTATCTGGCCATTACCATCGGGATCACGATCTGGGTGGCCCGCACGCTGCGGAAACACGGTCACGTCTTTCTGACCGACGGGATGCAGGAGAGCAAAGAACTCTCGGAAGCCCTGTCGCATCTGCTGGTTGTGGGCTTCTACCTCGTGAATTTCGGCGTCATCTCCTTCTGGCTGAAGAGCGAACTGATCGCGGAGAATTCACAGGCCGCGATCGAAGCCCTCAGCATGAAGGTCGGGACGATCCTCGTCGTCATCGGAGCGATGCACTTCCTGCTACTGGCGGTCTTCACCTCGGTCCGCCGCGGGAATGAGCAACGCAAAAGCGAGCAGGAACGACGCCACACGCTCGTCGAACTGGCCCATCGTCGGCAAGTCACCGAGTTCGTCGACCCGGTCTGACGTGCATCCCGACCGCGGAACATCGCCATTGATGTTCCGCGGTCTGTTTCGGGAGACCCGATCATGACGCTGCTTTCCACCACCTATGTCGTTTATCTCGCCGTGAGTGCAGTGATTACCGTGGTCGTGGCCCGCACGTTGCATCATCACGGCCGCCCCTTCCTGATCGACTGCTTTCATCAGAATGTGGCACTTGCCGATGCGATCAACGCCCTGCTGGTCGTCGGCTTCTACCTGGTGAACCTGGCGTTCGTCACGTTGACGTTACGAGAAGGGATTGCCGTTCACGACGTGCTCGCGGCAGCGGAGTTACTGAGCACGAAGATCGGCTTCATCGTAGGGACACTGGGGGCGTGGCACTTCCTGAACATGGCCGCGTTCGGCGCGATTCGTCATCACGGCTGGTTGCCCTTCCGTGGGAAATGAACTCCTTCCTAGCCCGAAGCGCGCGCGCCGGGTCTCTTTCAATAC
>JBGATC010000080.1:0-6814 GCA_044229335.1 Planctomycetaceae bacterium
GCTAACAGTCTGAAGGCATGGTATCCCCGTCTCAGACGGTGGGCACAGCCCACCCTACGGCACCCCGACAAACAACAACCTCGCGCCGAAACCCCTTGATGTATCATGGTTTGCGGCCCAATGACGCCGCCTGCGCCTTGATCTGTGGGTAGCGGATCGGTAGTGTGACACGCGTGGGTTGTGTTTCTCTTTTTGATGGGCACGGAATGTGCCCTGCTGCGTGGAACGATTGCCCTTGGGGCCGATCGCGCGAGTCGCTGTCGCATGATACAGGACGAACGGTATGCCCGAACTCATCGACATGCGGCGGATCGACGATCCCCGCGATGTCGTGCATCGGGTCTGCGAGGAACTCTCGCAGGGACGGCTGGTCGCGTTGCCGACCGAGACGTTCTACACGGTCGTGGCCGCATTGCCTCACGCGAACCAACTGTCAAAGCTGGCATCGGGGCAGCGTCTGCAGTTACTGGTGAAAGGGTACGACGAAGCCCGGGATTTCTGGGAAATCGTGTCGAATGTCGGCCGCAAGCTGGCCACCCGCTGTTGGCCGGGACCACTGGCGATTGATGTCCCTCTCTCGGATTTGAGCAGTCTCTGGAAGCAACTCCCCGGGTCGACTCAAGCAGCGCTCGTCGGATCGTCTCACTCATCGATTTTCCGGACACCGGCCCACTCGCTGTGGCATGATGTGGCCCGGTTGATGCCTCAGCCGATGGTGGCACTCGTCGATCCGACCGATCCAGGGCTGGCAGCACAGACGCTGGAGGGAGTCCTCGGACGATTCAAGTCCGAGGTATCGATGGCGATCGACGACGGACCCTGCCGATATGGTGAACCCGCATCGCTGGTCAACTTGTCGGGCGAGTCGTGGTCGGTCGTGTCGGCCGGGGTGATTTCGGCCCTGAATCTGGGGCGGTTGGCGAGTGAAATCATCCTGTTTGTCTGCACGGGGAACACCTGTCGCAGTCCGATGGCTGAAGTTCTTTTCAGAAATGCTCTCGCCAAGCGACTGGGATGCGCCGAAGACGAACTGGTCGACCGGGGCTACATCGTGCTGTCGGCCGGGATTTCTGCGGCTGTGGGCGCCCCCGCGAGCCGGGATGCGGTCGAGTTACTCTCGGAGCAGGGTCTCGATCTTCACGGACATGAAAGCCAGCCGCTGACCGAGCGACTCTTGAATCAGGCCGACCGAATCTACACGATGACACGCGGACATCGCAGCGCGATCCTGTCGGAACGGCCCGAGTTGGCCGAACGGGTGGCGTTGGTGGCCGGAGAACGCGTCGATATTTCTGACCCGATTGGCGCGGGACGTGCGGCCTACCAGGCGTGTAAAATCCAGATTGAATGTGCAGTGGAAACGATTGTTGCGCAGCTTCTCCCGACAACGAAGCCATCCTTATGATGAAAATCGGCGTGGCCAGCGATCATCGCGGCTTTCAGGTCAAAGCGAAGATCCTCGAGCAAGTGGCCCAAATGGGCCATATCGGGGTCGACTTTGGCCCACAGTCTGGTGAAAACGTTGATTACCCGGATTTCGCCGCCCGTGTTGCGCAGGCGACGTCCCGTGGTGAAATCGACAGGGGCATCCTCATCTGTGGGACAGGCATGGGGATGTGCATCGTCGCCAACAAGTTCTGCAGCGTGCGGGCAGTTCCCTGCCACGACGATCTGACGGCGGAGATGAGCCGCCGGCACAACGATGCGAACGTGTTGTGCCTCTCTGCCGACTTGCTGGGCGACCGGCTGGTCACGCGGATGGTGGAAATCTTCCTGAAAACGGAATTCGAGGGGGGCCGACATGCCCGGCGACTCGAAAAAATTGCGCAGTTCGAGTATCAGAACGGCTGCCCGCTCCCCACGCGGGATGATGTTGCTGCCAAACCCGCGGCGGAATAGTTCGCCGCGAGCGCACGGATGTCTTGCCAGCCCTGAACAGGAGTCGGACGTTGAATTTCCCGGAACAACTGCGCTTCGCCAAAACGCACGAATGGGTAGCCCTTGAAGGCAACACGGCGACGATCGGAATTACCGAATTCGCAGTCAAACTGCTGAGCGACCTCGTCTTTATTGATCTGCCGAAAGTCGGCAAAGCGGTCATCGCCGGTGAACCGTTCGGCGAGATCGAAAGCGTCAAGCACGTCAGCGATCTGTATGCCCCGGTCAGCGGCAAGGTCGTGGCTGTGAATGCTGATCTGGTGGACAAACTCGAGTGGCTGGCTCAGGAACCCTACGGCAAGGCGTGGATGATCAAAGTTGAGGTGAGCGACACCTCGGCACTGGCTGGACTGCTCGATGCTGCGGCGTATACGGCCCATTGCGAAGCTGAAGATCACTAAACGTTGATCATTCGGAGAGCTGCAGCCGAGACGATCTGCCGTCGGGATAGGAATCTTTCCTGCCTCAAGTGACGGTCTGACTAGACTCTCACGAGGCCGCGATCGTGCGTCCTCGTGAATCCTTCTTTCCCGGTCAGGAACGGGTGTGGCTTATCTCTATTCAACAGCGCCTCAACAGCGCTCCATGTACGCGACGATCGGCGTCGACGGTGTGGATCGACTGCTGGAACAGATTCCCCGCGGACTCCAGCTCAACCGTCCACTCAATTTGCCGGCGGCGTTGACCGAGCTGGAACTGGAACGCCACCTGCGGGCAACCGCCGCCCGCAGCGGTGGCGCAGGTGATCGGCTCTGCTTCCTCGGCGGCGGGGCATACGATCACTACGTCCCCAGCGTCGTCGATGAAATCACGGGGCGGGGCGAGTTTTACACAGCCTACACGCCGTATCAGGCCGAGGCGTCGCAAGGGAGTCTGCAAGCCTTCTTCGAGTACCAGTCACTGATCTGTGATCTGACCGGACTCGATGTGTCGAACGCGAGCCTCTACGAAGGGGGAACCGCGGTCAGTGAAGCGGTCACGATGGCGATGCGGGTCACCGATCGTCGCCGAAACATCGTCTTCTGTGGCGGCGTCCATCCGGATGTGATTCAGGTCGTGCGGACGCATGTCGCCCACCTCAACTGTGAAGTCCGCATCGCGCCGCTGAAAGCTGGCCGGACCGATCCGGCCTCAGTCGAGCCGCTGATCGACACGGAGACCGCGGCGGTCGTCGTACAGGACCCCAATGTGCTGGGGATTCTGGAAGATGTGGCCGCCGTGAGTGCTCTCGCGAAAGCTCAAGGGGCACTGGCGATTCTCTCTTTCGATCCGATCAGCCTGGGAGTGCTCCAGCGGCCCGCAAACCGCGGGGTCGACATCGCCGTCGCGGAAGGGCAGCCACTGGGGATTCCACTGCAGTTCGGAGGACCGTATCTCGGCGTACTCTCCTGTCGCGAGACGTTTGTCCGGAAAATGCCCGGCCGGTTGATCGGTCAGACCATCGACCGCCTCGGTCGGCGCTGCTTCGTGCTGAATCTGCAGGCCCGGGAACAGCACATCCGCCGCGAGAAAGCGACGAGCAACATCTGCACGAATCAGGGGCTGATGGCACTCCGGGCTGCAGTCTACCTGGCACTCCACGGCCCGCAGGGGCTGCGGGAAGTTGCCGAAGCGTGTTGTGCCAAGACGCATTACGCAGCGAGCCAGCTTGCCACGGTGCCGGGATTGTCGATCCCGTACCCGGCTCCCCGCTTCAAGGAATTCCTGGTCCTGGGGACCGGCGGCGCAGAGCGCTGGCTGCAGCGTGCGCGCGCTGCCGGCTGCGATGTCGGCCCGAGTTTGAAGCATCTGCCGCCGATCGCCGGACTGACGGACGAAGTCCGCACGAACGGTTTCCTGGTGGCTGTCACCGAAGCCCGCACGAAAGCAGACATCGATCGACTCGTGGAAGTCCTCACGGCTGCAAGCTGAACTCGGTCTCCTGCACGGCCCTTGCTCTCACGACGCTCGCATCCCCACTCTTGCCCGACGAACAACCCACCTGCTATGCGCAATACTCAAGCCACGCGACTGTTAACTGAGCTCTCGTCTCCGGGACGGCGCGGGGCCGTCTTGCCTCCGCTCGATGTCCCGGTTGATGCGGCGCTGGCTTCCATCCCCACCGCGTATCGAGCCGATGCACCCCCACCGTTGCCGGAGTTAACGGAACCCGATGTCGTCCGGCACTACGTCAACCTCTCGACGTTGAACATGTCGGTCGACACGCACTTTTACCCGTTGGGGAGTTGTACGATGAAGTACAACCCCAAGCGTCATGAACGACTGGCAAAACTCGCTGGACTGGTCGATGTCCATCCTTATCAGGATGCATCACAACTGCAGGGCATGCTCGGCTGGCTCTACGAGATGCAGCAGATGCTCGGCGAGATCGCCGGGCTCCCTGCGGTTTCCCTGCAGCCCGCAGCCGGGGCACAGGGCGAATTGACCGCCCTCCTGGTGGCGGCTGCATATTTCCGTGACAAGGGCGAAACCCGCACGAAGGTCGTCTTTCCCGCGAGCGCCCACGGCACGAACCCGGCCAGCGCAGCGATCGCCGGCTTCGATTGCATCCAGCTCGATCCGACCGACAACGGACTGATCGACCTCGATGCCTTGCGAAAGGTTGTTGACCAGCAAACCGCCGTGTTCATGGTCACCAACCCGAACACGCTTGGGTTGTTCGAACCGCAGATCGCGGAAGCGGCAGAAATCCTGCATGCCGCGGGTGGCCTGGTCTACATCGATGGTGCCAACATGAACGCCATCATGGGGATCACTCGACCGGGCGACTTTGGTGGTGACATGATGCACTACAACGTCCACAAAACTTTCACCGGTCCGCATGGAGCGGGGGGCCCTGGTTCCGGTCCAATTGCGGTCCGTGATTTTCTGCTTCCGTATCTGCCGGGACCGATCGTCACGCGGCAGGAAACGGCCGAAGGCCCGGTGTTCTCACTCACGCAACCGGAACACTCGATCGGTCGGGTGCGGACCCATTTCGGGAATGTCGGCATTCTGCTCCGCGGGTACTGCTATCTGCGGACGTTAGGAGCCAAGGGGGTCCGCGAAGCCGCGGAACAGGCGATCGTCAATGCGAACTACCTCAAGGCGAAGCTGGCTCCCTATCTGGCAGCTCCGCTGGGAGAATACTGCCTGCACGAGTTCGTCGCGTCTGCTTCTGCGGTGCTGAAAGCGCGGGGGATCTCGGCGATGGATATCGCCAAGCGACTGCTCGATTACGGCTTCCACGCCCCGACGGTGTACTTCCCGCTGGTGGTGCCGGAAGCCCTGATGATGGAGCCGACCGAGACAGAATCCCAGGAAACGCTCGATGCCTTCGCTGCGGCGATTGAAAAGATTCTGCTCGAAGATCCGGAGTTTCTGCATCAGGCACCACATACCTTGCCGATCAGTCGTCCCAGCGATGTGCAGGCCGCTCGCAATCCCGTCCTGAAATGGACACCCTGTCTTCGTGATTAAACCAGACAGCGCAGAGGGGTTTTGAACGGTCAGTGCGCGCCCCCGGTCTCTTCGAGTCGCCGATCCAGATTGCATCGCAGGTACAGTGTCGATCCCATCGATCATGGTGGGGATCGTATTTCGACGAAGTTGGAAGAACATGGTGTGAGGCACGCTGCACGGGAGCTTCGAGAGCCTGGCTGTCGAGGAACGGGAACAGCGGAAACAGACGGGATAACGATGTTGCCGCTCAGTTGGTCACGCTGCCGACTCCTGATTGATCACGCACCTCTCAGCGGATCTCAGAACATGGCGCGTGACGAGTTGCTGCTGGAAGCGGCCGTGACAGCGGACATTCCCGTCTTCCGGTGGTATCAGTGGTCTGAACCAACAGTTTCTCTCGGCTATTTTCAGTCACGTGAGCCATTCGACCGGAACCCGCGCTGGCAGGACATATCAGTCGTTCGCAGGCTGACAGGCGGGGGAGCGATCCTGCACGATCGCGAGTGGACCTACAGTTGTGCCCTGCCTCCACGTGCTCCTGGCCTGCGCCATCCCTACGAGCTCTACGATCGGATCCATCTGACCTGCCAGGCGTGGTTCGCGCAACTCGGGATAGAACTCCTCCCCCGCGGAGCGACCGTGGTGCAGACCCCCGAGCCGTTTCTCTGCTATTCGCGGGCCGACAGTCACGATCTCTGCGTCGGACCGGCGAAGATTGTGGGGAGCGCTCAACGGCGACGTAAAGGGGCCTTGCTGCAGCATGGAAGCCTCTTACTGGCTGCTTCTCAACATGCACCGGAGATCCCCGGGTTGCGCGAAGTCACCAACGCCACCTTCACGAACTCTCAAGGTGAACAGTTGGCCAATCAATTAGCAGCGACCCTCGCGGCAACGGTTGTTCACGGAGATTGGACGCCCGCTGAGCGAATCGCCGCGGCAGAGTTGGAATGCGTGAAGTATGCTGATACGGAGTACCGCAGGACGGCCACCTGAGACGATGAAAACTGGTACTCACCCCGATGAACAATCAGCGAAAACCCCAAAGGACTCGTTGACAGGTCCACGGGGGACTGCTAGCGTAGATTGATCGACAGCATCTTTATTTCTATTCTCGCTTTAGCGAAATCCTTTCCGTTGATGATGTCGCTTGATCTCCTCTCAGTCTTACGGTCTTTCCCCCATGTCCCAGGAGCTTCACTGAGTGACGGCTGAAGGCGGCTTCCGCTCTTTGCGGGAGGGAGAGTGATTCTATGCGACAGGTTGAACTGAAGGTTCTGGGTGGAAAATTCCAGGGCCGGGCGATCCCCATCAACACCAAGAAATTTCTCGTCGGCCGGGAGCAGGACTGCCACCTGCGCCCGAACAGCGACTTGGTCAGTCGTCACCATTGCGTCTTTCTTGTAGATGAATTCACCGTCCGTCTGCGCGACTTGGG
>JBGATC010000048.1:0-44337 GCA_044229335.1 Planctomycetaceae bacterium
CGACGGCTGGCGATGAATCGGATTGCCCCCTCCGACGCTCCCCCGGTGACCGGCGTCCGCGCGGTCAAGCTGTTGTTGCCGACACAATTTGCTCAGCACCGCGAATAACCTGAGGAAACCGCTCTTGCCAGTGTCCGTGTGGCGCTGCCAAGCTTGTGAGGAGCGGGTTGAATCGCCTCTTCGATTGGACGATCCTGCGGGCATGACGATGACGTCGAAGTGGATCTGGCCGTTCGAGCTGATGGACAAATTGGGCGAAGGCGGCATGGGGGTCGTCTATCGCGCGCGATACGTCGGGAATGATCGCATTGTCGCGGTGAAACTGCTTCCCCCTGAAGTCGCATCGAACGAAAACCTCGTGCTGCGCTTCGAGCGTGAACTGGAAATCCTGCAACAGCTCGAGCATCCCCATATCGTCCGCTGCTTCGGCGGTGTCTGTGAGAGTAAGCAGCGGTTCTATGCGATGGAACTCGTCGAAGGGGGGACGCTGGCTGAGTTGCTGCACAAGAAGCACCGCCTGTCCTGGGATCGCGTGATTGAATACGGCCTGCAGATGTGCGCGGCTCTGCAGTATGCCCACGAGCGAAACGTGATTCATCGGGATGTGAAGCCCGGAAACTTTCTCATCACGAAATCCGGCCAACTCAAACTCAGCGATTTCGGTCTGGCGACGATGACCGCTGCCGCCCGGATTACCACCGCGGGGAGGACTGCGGGAACGTTTCATTACATGGCCCCCGAACAAATCCGCGGGCAACCCCCGATCTCGAATCGGACGGACCTCTACGCGCTCGGGTGCGTGTTTCTGGAATTGCTGACGGGGCGACCGCCGTTTGATGCGGAGAATCCGGCGGCCATCCTGCATCAGCACCTGAAAGCCCCTCCCCCACGACTGGCCAAGCTCCTGCTCGATTGCCCGGAAGCACTCGATCAGCTTGTCGCAGACCTGCTGGAGAAGGACCCCGAGCGTCGACCGGTGAGTGCACAAGTCGTCGCCCATCGACTCGAAGTGATCCTGCATCCGTCCCGAAAACAGGTCGATCAATTTGCGAAGACACCGGCTGCTTCCGTCGCCCCGGTTGTCCTGACACGGGATTCGGAGGTCGAGCTTCCGGTGACCACGCCGCGGAAGCGTCCGCAGTGGCAGTTGGGCAGCGTCGCGGTTGTGCTCGGGCTGGTGGCCGCATTCGGACTGAACCAAGCTTCGAAAGCCCGGCAACTGGCTGATTATTGGGAACAACGCTGGATTGCCCAACTCGCGCGGAACGAAGTCGGAATCCGATCACTGGCCTTAAGCGAACTTGCCCATGCAGGACCATTCAGTCCGGAAGCGCGCGAAGCGGTCTGGCGATTGGTGCAAGACCCCGAAGCGACCACCCGCACTGAAGCCCTGCTCACTCTGAAGACCCGCCCGGAGGGACTCCGTGACAAACTCCCGGAACTGATGAAGCTCCAGCGACAGGATGCCAGTGACTCAGTCCGCACGGCAGCAGAGGGGGCCATCGCTGCGATCCGTAACGCACCAGAACCACCAGGGTTCTTTCAGCGAAACTGGTGGCTCTTGATTGGCTTTCTGCTGGCCGCTGCTGCAGTTGCTGTCTTCTACACACGGAAGTTCATGAGAAGGCTCGGATCCTAGGTCAGTGGTGAGCAGCGCCACCAAACCACACAGTCACCACTCAAGCGGTGATGGAGACCTCATTCCGAACATCAGCAAACCAGCGATCGCGTCACCTGTTGTATCGAAGCATGCCCGGAGAGCGCGAGACACAAATCGAGTTCCGCGCGGAACAACTCCAGCACATGCCGCACACCAGCCTCGCCGTTCACAGCCAGTCCCCACAGGTAGGGGCGCCCGATCAGTACCGCCCGGGCTCCCAGAGCGAGCGCCTTGAGCACATCACTCCCGCGGCGGATGCCGCCATCGATGTAGATTTCGAGCGCCCCATCGACCGCCTGGACAATCTCTTCCAGCGCCTCCGCTGTGGCGAGCGCCCCATCGAGCTGTCGACCACCGTGGTTCGAGACAATGATCCCTGCGGCTCCATGCTCCACGGCGAGTCGCGCATCTTCCGCGGTCAAAATCCCCTTCAAGACGACCGGCAGGGGTGACAGGCTGCGCAGCCAACCGATTGCTTCCCACGTCAAACCCGCTTCCCAGATCGACGCGATATACCGTTGCAGTGCCGATCCATCACCACCGGCATCCATCCGATCGAAACCGAAGGCTTCCAGGTTCTTCCAGCGCAACCCCGGCGGTAATCCGAACTGATTGCGGATGTCGCGCTCGCGCCGGCCGACGAACGGGGCATCGACCGTCAGACAGAGTGCCCGATACCCGGCCGCAGCAGCCCGCTCCACCAGCGCCCGCGTCACACCGCGATCGCGATAGCAGTACAGTTGGAACCAACGCAAACCAGCAGGAGCGGCAGCCGCGACTTCTTCCAGACTGTAGGTGGCCGCCGTACTGACAACCTGGACCGTTCCAGCTGTGGTGACGGCACGGGCCACGGCGAGTTCACCATCGGGATGCGCGAGCGCATTGAAGCCACACGGAGCCGTGAGAATTGGCAACGAGACCGGTGTCCCCAGTACGGTGGTCGCCAGATCACGTGCGGTGACGTCCACAAGGACGCGCGGACGCAGCCGGAGCTGCTTCCAAGCGGCGACGTTGGCTTCCACGGTCACTTCATCGTCGGCACCACCGACGTAATAATCAAATACCATCCTGGGAAGGCGCGTCTCGGCGAGGGCTACATATTCAGCCACGTTCAGAGGTTTTTCCGTCATCCTCGCCGACTCCGCACGAACCGCCAGACCCATTGTGAATCAAACGAGAGGGACAGTAGACCGCCGCAGAGACCCCGTCAACGGGACCGCGAACGGCCACGGGAACGGCGGGCGATCAGACTCGGGAACAATCGGCGATTTGCGGTAGCGAAATCGGTAGGACGTGTCTACGATTCGCCAAAACGTCCGAGTCATCCCCGCAGGCAATGCGTCTCCGCATGATCGAATACAACCGTTACAGCTGGTGGAAGACGACGTTCTCAATGCGTGGCACCGCACTCCCGCGGGCTGCGGCGCGGATCCTGATTTTTGCCCTGTACGCGGTCGGCGTGCAGCTCGCGTTTGAAACGGGGCTGGATGTCGGCTGGATCGACGATCAGCATTTTCTCGGAATCGATCCGGTCGCGCACGCGGTTCTGGGTTCGCTGCTGGGATTTCTCATTGTCTTCAGGATGAACGCCTCCAGTGCCCGGTACTGGGAAGGACGGTCTCACTGGGGACAGATCATCAATGCCAGCCGTAACCTGGTACGGATCGGTGCAGCGCACACGACCGATGGGCGGGAACTGGCCGGTCTCGTTGCGGGATATGCAATCTGCCTGCGACGATCGTTGCAAGGCCAGCGAGATGCGGAAGAAACGGAAGTCTACCTGTCGGAAGAAGTCCGGCAGACGGTCAGCAGTTTCGGGAATCCGCCGACGGCGATCGCCGCAGCGATTTCCGCCTGGATTCTGCGGCAGTTCCGCGCCGGTGTGATCGATGGCTTGATTGTCCGTCAACTCGAAGAGCAATTGTCGAAACTGGTCGATGCCCAGGGGGGCTGCGAGAAGATTCAGAAGACACCGCTGCCGTTCGTCTACGTCGTGATGATCAAGCAATTGATTGTTGCGTACCTGTTGACGTTGCCGATCGTGCTGTGCGAGCGCTGCGGGTGGTGGTCGCCGTTGCTGATCTCGGTCGTATCGCTGGGGCTCTTCGGCATGGAAGAAGCGAGCGTGGAAATTGAAGACCCCTTCGGCACCGACGACAACTGCCTCGACATGCAGGCTTACACGTTGACGATCGCCCGGGATACCGGTCAACTGGCCCACCAAGCCGCTCGCCGACTCCCCGTGCCTCAAGCTTGATCGCGATTCACTCTGAAGGAAACTGGTTGACGTCATGGATGTGATCTACCGCTACGACCCGTTTGCTCCGCTGGAACACCCCAAGACACCGGATGCGGCAGCCGCCATTCAAATCCTGGTCGAGGGGAACGATCGCTTCGCGAACATCGTCCGACGCATGCAGCTGCGGACGCTGGGTGGCGATGCCGGAACACCGATCATCATCCCAGTGAGCCCCCTGTCCCTCGGGTTACCGCTCTTTGAAGGGGCGATCCCCGCGCAAGCACCGTTTGCGGTCGTCGTTGGTTGTTCCGATGCCCGCGTGCCGACGGAAGCGATCTTCGACCAGTCGTTTAACGACCTGTTCGTCTTGCGAATTGCAGGAAACGTGCTGGGAGCGGAAGGGCTCGGCTCCATTCACTACGCGGTCGCAAACTTTGGCGAAAGCCTGAAGGCGGTTGTGGTCCTGGGGCATTCCAAGTGCGGTGCCGTGACGGCCGGGGTGGATGCCTATCTTTCGCCGGAAGGCTATGTCGATATCGCGTTCACCCATGCACTGCGGAGCATCGTGAACCAGATTCAGATCGCCGTGCGTTCGTCCGCGCGCGCGTTGGAATCACGCGCAGGAAAACCCCTCGTCGAAATCGTCGAATTTCGATCGCTGCTCGTCGCCGTTTCGGTTTACGTGAATGCGGCAGTCTCGGCATTGGCACTCCAGCGAGAGATCGATCAGCCGGGAAAAACAGGTCCACGCGTCTACTTTGGTGTCTATGATTTCGAGACTGTCCGCGTTCGTGGCGTCCCTGAAGATGCCCGCGGAGATGATACTTCCGGCCTCCGCCCAGCCCCCGCGAACGCCGCAGAACTCGAAGCCTATGCCGGCGACGTGGCAGCCGCGTACCTGAGTCTGGATGAAGAGGATCGCAATCGGAACTGCAAGCTCACGGTGAAATGGTAGCGTGCAGCCCCCAAACTGACTCGCTCATCATCGAACGAGTCAATCGCGCAACGATCCAGGACGCAGCACCCTCCAAGAATTCTTGTGACGGGCTGTGTTCATCGGTCGGGCATGGCCGGTCTTGAGCGAATGACATCCAGCCATGATGCGAGCGAGGGAATCGCCTCACGCCACCTGCACGTGCAGTTCGAGCCGTCAGATGGACTCTGTCAGCGGATTTTCACAGATCTCGATTTTGCCCCCGTGCGTTTGACTGACACCACGGATATTCACTAGAGCATCCACTTAGACGGACTGTGATGTCTCCGTACTCTCATTGAAGAGTGGACTTATTGACCCAGATCTTCATTGACTTTTAACAAGCAGTTCCGAATGCTAAGCCCGTTAGCGGATGTCTGCCATGCTCGAGACCGCATGGATCGGGCCCAAAACCATGATGGCGCATTACGGATGGGAGACCGCCTCTGACGCGGTCGACTGGGGTGGCGCTTGCCACGAACTGCTGGGACTCCGGCCGGAAGAACTTCCGACGCGGATGCGAACCTGGCGCGAGCTTGTGGCTCCCGATGACCATCTGCAGATCGATCGAGCCCTGACGCGCTTCCTGCGTGAACGAGAGCCGCTGCAGGTCGAGTACACGATCATCCACAGCGACGGTTCACAACGGCGGTTGTACGAAGAAGCTGCATTTGTTGCACCGACGCGCGTCATCGGCAGCGTGTCACGCGTCCGCGAGACACGCTGTGACCAGCAACTGCTCGCAGAATTCGGTGAGGATGGGCTGGCACACCTGCTGCTGGATCATCAGGATCGCATTCTTGCGGCAAACAGGGCTGCCCATACACTCTTCGGCTACGCACCGAATGAACTGCCAGACCTGCCGATCGAACGACTGGTACAGATTCCCTGCAGCTCGACGCGTCCTGCACCCGGTGACTCACGCTTGCGTCACATGACTGGCCGGAGTTTGACGGGCATCAAACGCGACGGGCAAAGCTTTCCATTGGCACTGGCCTTCAACCCGATCGGCCGCGGTCCAGCACGAGCCTTCTGCACGGTGCTCGACCCGACGATGATTTGGTCGGATCGGGACGATCTGGCCCGGTTCTTCGAGATCACCCCCGACCTCTTCTGTATTGCCGATCTCGCAGGCTACTTTCGACAGGTGAATGCCAACTTCGTCAAAATCCTCGGCCATTCGGAAACAGAACTCCTCTCGCGGCCATTTCTTGATTTCGTCCATCCTGATGATCAGGAAGCGACGACCGTGCAGGTGACCCGTCTGAAGGAGGGCCTCGACGTCATCCAGTTCCGGAATCGCTATCTGGATTGCTGGGGAGCCTACCGCTGGTTTGAATGGACCGCCGGGCTAGCTCCGGAAGGAGGGCGGATCTTCGCGATTGCCCGTGACGTCACCGATCGCATGGCGATCGAATCGCAATTGATGCGGCAGGAAGTCCGGGAACGGGCCATTCTTGATCACCTTCCGGCACTCATCCACGTGCGCGACCGGGAGGGACGTGTGGAATTCTGCAACCAGCGGTTTGCCGAAGAACTCGTGGCGTTATCGACAGAAGAGGGACCGCCGACCAATCGCCCGTTGACCCCGCAAGAACTCCAATCGTTCGAAAAAGTGCTGCGAACCAAAGCGATGGTGACTCAGGATGAGGTCGTTCGTTCCGGGTCAACCGTCCGGAACTTCGTCACCTCCCGGATTCCGCTGATCGGGCTCGATGGCGAAGTGATGGCCGTGGCCTCTGTCTCGACCGACATCACCGAACAACTCCAGGCGCGGGAAGCTCACCGCCAGATGGAAATGGCGCGCATCGTTCAGCAGAAGCTCTACCCGAGCGAGGCCCCCGTTGTTCCAGAGTTCGATATCGCGGGTTCCGCACGACCAGTCACTCAGCTCTGCGGCGACTATTACGATTACGTCCATTACGGCGATGGTCGGATCGGGATTGTCGTCGGCGATGTCAGCGGTCACGGGTTGGGTCCCGCACTGCAGATGGTCGAACTCCGGGCGTTATTGCGGCTGATTCTCCGGCGGACGGGCGAACTTGCCCCGATGATGAAAGAACTGAATCGACTGCTCTGCCACGATCTTCCCGACTCGATGTTTATCAGCCTGTTCCTGGCAGAGCTCGACCCTGTTCATCATCGGTTGAGGTACGTGGCCGCTGGCCATTCGGCCTGGCTTTTTCACCGTGATGGCAGTTCGCATTTACTGAAGAGCACCGGCACGGTGCTGGGATTACTCCCCGATGCCGACTTCGGCGAGAAACCTCAGCCGCTGCATTTGCTGCCGGGTGATGTGCTGCTGATCTCGACCGACGGAATCATTGAAGCCATGAATAGTTCCAACGAGTTGTACGGCAACGAGCGTCTGCTCGACATCGTGCATCGCTCGCGTCAGCTCCCATCCCGCGAAATTCTGCAGGCGATCTTTGCCGATATTCACCGCTTCGTCGATGGTGCCGCCGTCAAAGACGATATGACGGCGATTGTCGTGAAGTCGCTGTAGTCACTGGCTGAGCGTCGACTGCCATCTCGCGGCTGGAATCTTCAGCGGATGATCCGAGAACTCGTCGTCGCTGATTTTCCGCGATATGCTGCGGTGGCTGTGAATGACCAGACTGTCCCTCGTTCTGGGAGCCGCCTCGTGAACTTTCTGCGTTATGGTCACGCGCTCTGCTTCGTAGTGCTGACGGGTCTCTGCGGACATGCCGCGGAAACTGTGCCGTCCGTTGCCGATGATGCGGTCCCGAATGCCTTGTTCCGCTACGTCAATCGACCGGAACCAAACTACGGCTGGTCCATCGAGGAATCGACGACCGTTGCTGGCGTGAAAGCGACGCGACTGAAGCTGACCTCGCAGACTTGGCAGTCCATTACATGGACGCATCCGCTCTCCATCTTCGAACCGACCGAACTGAAGCATCCCGAACACGCGCTCCTCTTCGTGACCGGCGGGGCAACGGGAAGGTTACCCAGCAATGATGATCTTGCGCTCGGAGCCGGGCTCGCTAAACTCTGCGGGGCGACCGTTGTCACACTGCATCATGTTCCGAACCAGCCGTTGTTCGAAAATCGTGTTGAAGACGACCTGATCACGGACACCTGGCTGAAGTACCTGGAAACGGGTGACGAAGACTGGCCGCTATTATTCCCGATGGTCAAAAGCGCGACGAAGGCGATGGATGCCGTGCAGGAGTTTGCCCGCAAAGAGCGCCAGCGCGAGATTCGCGGATTCGTGGTGACCGGGGCCTCAAAACGCGGCTGGACGAGTTGGCTGGCGGGGGCGGCCGATCGGCGCGTGATCGGGATTGCTCCGATGGTGATCGACGTCCTCAACTTCCCGCGGCAAATGCAGCACCAGAAAGCGACCTGGGGCTTCTACAGCGAACAGATCGATGACTATACCCGTAAGGGACTTGTGCGGCCGGATGGGATTCCGACTGCAGGCCGCGAGTCTCATCTCTGGAAGATGATGGACCCGCTGACTTATCGCCAGCAATCGGCGATCCCCAAGCTGCTGATCGTCGGCGCGAACGATCGGTACTGGGCGCATGATGCGATGAATCTCTACTGGAACGACCTGATCGGTTCGAAGCACGTCTTGCGAATTCCCAATGCCGGGCACAACTTGAAGGGAGGCCGGGAACTGGTGGTCTCGACCACCGCCGCCTTCTTCAAGCGTACGGTGGCTGGGAAGCCGTTCCCGCAGGTCACATGGGCCTTCAACAAGGGTGTCGAGAACCTGGAACTGCAGATCACCTCTCCGGGGACTCCGGTCGCGGTCCGCATCTGGACAGCGCGCGCGATGACGCCCGATTTCCGGGAGTCTCCCTGGACATCGCAATCTCTGACGGGTGAAGACGGACGTTATCTCGCGAAGGTCCCGCGTCCGGAGGCCGGGCATGTCGCCCTCTTCGGGGAAGTGCATGACAACGACGAATTCCTGCCGTTCTCGGTGAACACGCTGCTTTACTGGGAATAGAGTCTCAAGAGTCAATGAAGTGCCGGACGACCTGGGTCGCGGCCCATCACCTCTCTCGGGTATTCTGATACGGGAGGGACGTTGGAACGGCAAACGTCCTCCTCGAAGCAGGCTGATCGGTGTGGCCGGTCTTGCTCCGGGCCGGCTCATTCCCGACGACCGCGCACATGAGCGACGAATCATTAACCGCTGAGAGCACGACGACAAATGAGGAGCACATCCCCAGCCTGTCGCGGCCATTCATTGACCGCCCGGTGGGGACCACGTTACTCACGCTGGCGATTTCACTCGCCGGGGCGCTGGCCTATTTCCTGCTCCCGGTCTCGCCATTGCCCCAGGTCGATTTCCCGACGCTGCAGGTCAGTGCTCAGCTTCCCGGCGCCAGCCCCGAAACGATGGCGGCGACGGTCGCCACACCGCTTGAACGTCAATTCGGCCGGATTGCCGGCATCTCCGAAATGAGTTCGCAAAGCGGCATGGGGGCGACGCAGATCACGATGCAGTTCGACCTCAACCGGAATATCGACGCGGCCGCGCGCGATGTGCAGGCCGCGATCAATTCCGCTCGTGGTCAACTCCCGGCCAACATGCCCAGCAATCCGTCCTATCGCAAATACAACCCGGGAGACACACCCGTCATCAACGTTGTGCTGACCTCGAACACCTACACGAAACCGCAGATGTACGATGTCGCGGCGACGATCCTGCAGCAGCGGTTGTCACAGGTCCCGGGAGTCGGCTCCGTGCAGATTTCCGGTGGTTCCCCGCCGGCAATTCGCGTCTCAGTCAACCCCACCATCCTGCAGCATCTCGATCTCGGACTGGATGAGGTCCGCACGGCCCTTGTGAATGCCAACGCGAATCGACCGAAAGGCCATCTTTCGGATGGAACGAATGCCTGGTTGTTAACAGCCACCGACCAGTTGTTTGACGTCGAGCAGTATCGCCAACTGATTATCGCGTACCGTGACGATGCTCCGATCCGGCTACAGGATGTCGCGACTGTCGAAGAGTCGGTCGACGATATTCGTTCGCATGGCATGCTGAACGATCGGCCCGCGATCTCGCTGGAAGTCTTTCGACAGCCGAACGCCAACATCATTGAGATGGCCGACGCCGTGCGTGCCTTGCTGCCGCAACTCCAGGCACAAATCCCCGCAGACATTGAATTAACGATCGCGGTTGACCGGACCGGTACGATTCGGGCGTCCGTGCATGATGTGCAGATGACCTTGTTGATCTCCATCGGGCTGGTGATTCTGGTCGTCTACCTGTTTCTAGGGGATCTCCGTTCGACGCTGATTCCCAGCGTGGCGATTCCCGTTTCGCTGCTGGGCACCATCGGGGTGATGTATCTCTGCGGTTTCAGCATCAACAATACATCGATGATGGCTCTCACGGTCGCGACGGGATTCGTCGTCGATGATGCCATCGTCGTGATGGAAAATATCACCCGGCACCTGGAACGAGGCGAAGCTCCCCGCTGGGCGGCGATCCGCGGAGCGCGGGAAATCGGGTTTACCGTCCTCTCGATCAGCATCTCCCTCGTGGCGGTCTTTATTCCGCTGTTACTGATGCAGGGAATCGTCGGCCGTTTGTTCCAGGAATTTGCCATCACGCTGTCGGTTGCCATCGGGGTCTCACTCCTGATTTCGCTGACCACCACCCCCATGATGTGCGCCGTCCTCTTAAAGCCGCATCATCCGACCGACCGGAAGCCGCTCTCCGCGCGGCTGTTCGATCAGATCGAGCGATTCTATGGCTGGACGCTGCGCGGGGTCCTGCGCTATCACCCGCTGACATTCCTGATCGCGTGCGGACTCGTCGGAGTCACGGCGTATCTCTACATCGACATCCCCAAAGGGTTTTTCCCGCAGCAGGACAACGGACGGATCATCGGGAGCCTGCAGACCGATCAGAGTGCCTCGTTTCGAACACTGACCACCATGCTCGACCA
Source organism: Planctomycetaceae bacterium (assembly GCA_044229335.1). Classification (GTDB taxonomy): domain Bacteria; phylum Planctomycetota; class Planctomycetia; order Planctomycetales; family Planctomycetaceae; genus DSVQ01. The sequence continues at coordinate 10,812 of JBGATC010000048.1, forward strand.
GGCCGTCACGCTCATCCGCAGTGACCCGGCTGTCGAGATGGTTTCCGCATCGACGAACTCTTCACGCGGTCCCTCGAATTCCGCACGGCTCTACATCATTCTGAAGCCGCGTGAAGAGCGTGACGTCACCGCGGATCAGTTTATCGGGCGGATTCGCGGGCAGTCGGCGAAGCTCGCCGGGGCCTCGATCAATCTCTTTGCGGCGCAGGATCTGCGCGTCGGGGGACGGCCATCGCCTGCGCAATACCAGTATACGCTTTCGGGTGACACACCTGCCGAATTGATCGAGTGGGCTCCACTACTGGTCGATGCGCTGCGGAAGGTGAACGGGATGGCTGACGTCAACGTCGACCAGCAAAGCCGTGGACTGCAGACCAAACTCGAGATCGACCGCGATAACGCGGCACGGCTGGGGGTCTCCATCGCGGCGATCGATAATCATCTGTATGACGCCTTCGGCCAGCGGCAGGTGAGCCGGATGTACCGCGATCAAAACCAGTACAACGTGGTCCTGGATGTCCCGCCGGAGTTCGCCCAGTCACCCGACTCACTACGGCACATTTACGTCCCCGGAACGAATGGATCGAAGATCCCGCTGCTGGGACTGGTCGAACCGATCGCACGGCAGATTCCGCTTTCCGTCAATCACACCGGTGTCTTCCCTTCGGTGACGATTTCCTTCAACCTGCTCCCGGGAGTTTCGCTCAGCGATGTGGTTCCGCGGATCGAGCAGACCGCGATGGACATCGGCATGCCCGCCTCGATCCACGGTCGGTTTGAAGGAACGGCCCGTGTCTTTCAGGAATCGCTCAACAATCAGCCCATCCTGATTCTGGCGGCTGTGCTCTCGGTCTATATCGTGCTGGGGATGCTTTACGAAAGCTTCGTGCATCCCATCACCATTCTCTCGACACTTCCCTCGGCGGGGGTGGGGGCCCTACTGGCACTCCTGTTGTGCCAGACCCCACTGGATGTGTTGGGGATGATCGGCATTCTGCTGTTGATTGGGATCGTCAAGAAGAACGCGATCATGATGATCGACGTGGCGCTCGATTCGGAACGACGACTGGGTCTGGCCCCGCAGGCTGCGATTTACGATGCCTGCCTGCATCGCTTCCGCCCGATCATCATGACGACAATGGCAGCCCTTCTGGGGGGACTGCCGCTCGCTCTGGGCAATGGTGCCGGATCGGAACTTCGCCGTCCGCTCGGGATTGCGATCGTTGGCGGCCTGATCCTCAGCCAGCTGATCACGCTCTACACCACCCCTGTCGTCTATCTGTACCTCAACCGCATCCAGCGGTGGTTTGTCCCAAAACCTCATCCGCTGGATGCTTGACCTGCGGTCATTCAGTGTCGGCGGGAACCGGAATCGCAAAGCGAATGTCGTCTGCGGGCGACATCGGCTGAAACGTCCGCCCCCCATCATCCTGACGATTTCGCCCGACGCTGTAGACGCGGAAGCCAGCTTCGGTCGCCTTCCAGTGCAGGGCTTCGCCGGTGTAAATATCCAGGGGAAGCGCGGGGAGAGTCTTCGGCACCAGATCGGATAACTCTGCGGGGAACTGACCCGTCGCCGCTTTGTATTCCAACGCGGCCAAGCCCACGATCGCTGTCTGACGGCGCATTTTGATGCGGTTATCCGCCTCGTAGACCTGAGTGACTGCGGGGAGTAGTAACTGTCCCAGCGTCTTTCCGACCGTTGTCCCGCGATATTTGCTGCCTCCCAGGACATTCGTCACCAGTGTTTTGACGGTCGCCGTCTCCGCGCGTTGCGTTTTCAAGGAGAGATCCAACGCGGCGAATTGCTGATCCCGTTCACGGGGATTGGCCGCTTTCCCGATTTGCACCAGTGTGTCGTACTGACGGTTCATCGTCTCCATTGTGGTGTTCCAGTCGACGGAAAGACCGACGAACGCTTCGAACAATTGATCCGGTCGCACCAGTGCGTTCTTGTCATTGGGGCCGAACAGACCGAGTTCATCATTCCCCAGCAGCTTCGCCCGAGACAGCCGACCACGCGCGAGAGCCTGACAGGCGTCGAGGCCCATGAAGCGCTCCGCCGTGTCGAGTTGACGGGTGAAATGGCCGGGGACGGGAATCGTCTGCAGAGCGGCGCGATACGCAGCAATCTCCTGCGGGGTGGTGAGTGGATGAGCCGCCCAGCGATTCCCGGCCATTGTCGCAATCGAGTCGATCGCGATACCGACCAACCCTTCGATTAATGTCCCCCCCGCACTGATGTGGGCCCCCAGACGATGCATCGTCTGAATGTCATCCCGAGCTTCCGCCACGCGGCCATGCCCCAGATGCCGCATCGCCCGCATCGACAATTGACGCGCGAAATCACGGGATTCCTGAATATCGGGCAGCAGAATGGAGACCAACATGTCGTCGGCATTCACCCGGGCATACGGCCGGTGATATTTCGGCCGGAGTACGCCCGTCCGCAGCAACTTCAGAGCTTCTGCATTCCGATCGAGCAGGGCACTCATCTCGGGGAAGTCGGCATTGACCCAGGGGCGCTCCATCGCCGCGGTATTCTGATCGATAATCTGCTGCGAACGCTGTCCCCTGGCCATCGGATCGGTTTCACCCTGCGAAAGCTCCGCTGCAAACTCGCTGAGCGTGATGAAATCGAGGTCGCCGGGCTTCCACTCGGGGAGACCCAGTTCCTTACGAATCAGGTTGGTGACCCTGGGATTTCCTTCACATTTCCCCATCGACTGCAGGATGAGAACCGCAGCGTTCTCGTCACGATTGATCCCTTTGCCGAGTTCCAGATTGAGCGCGGCGATGTAGTCGACGTAGCCGTCCGCATCGAGCGGTCCCAGCACGCGCGTGGTGGACGGGCCGACGTCAATCGTCGGCCCCGGTGGCGTTTCCGGTTCATCCTCGGCCCAAAGTGTTCCCAGCGAGAGGACAGCGACCAGTGATGCAACAAGGAGGCGGGGAAACCGAGTCTGGTGCATGGGTTGTCTTTCGTGAGATGAGACAGGTGCAGACATGCTACCGAAAGAGACCCGCCAGCGTCTCTGAATTGTCTTTCGAAGGACCGTGAATTTCGCTTCCACCTGAATTTGGCAACGACTGGTCTAGTCCGATTCGGGGGTCCCGGCTACAAACCGGCGGATTCGGCCGGTCTGCGCAACGCGGAGCGACGCCGCACCGGGCCTTCCATACGGCGTAAGGTGTTTCATGAAAAACACTTCCATCAGAACCGCAGTTTGTTTCGTCGGCCTTCTGACCGCGGCAGGATGTGCCGGTCGAGCCTACGGCCCAAGTTACGGCCCCCCCGCCATGGGGAATGGAGTCACCCCGATTTTTGCGGGACCGCCTCCCGTCATTTCGCCGGTCACGTCTCCCGTCACTCCCGCGCCGACACCGGCTCAACCGCAGCCACCGTCGGGCCCCTCGGCCAATCAGCCGGGGGATCTCGATCTCAGTCTGCAGCCGACACAAAAAACATCCTGGGTTGTCGCCCCCCCGCAGTCTCAGGTGGCATGGGGGCAACCCATTAGTCCGAGGTATGCAGTTCCGACGACAACCCGTTACGTTCAGACCGCGAATGGATTGCAACTGGCTGGCCTCGGCCAATCCATCGATGGCCGCTCGATTGCGTATGGTCGGCCTCCCGTTCTACAGACGGCTGGCCGCTCGGAGGTCGATCAAGCCGCGCGTGTCGATGGAATTCCTTCGACCCCCAGTGAAGATCTTCAGTACCACGGCGGACGGACACTCAAGGATCTGACGTATTTCAACGTCTTCGTCGGTGGCCCGCAGAAATGGAGCCAGTCGGATCGAGAATGGATCGACTACTCGGTCGAAGCCGCCATGACCGATCCGCATCTGAACCACGTGGTGATGCAGTACTTCAATAACCAGCCGATCTCGACACAGTTTACAGGCTCGTTCTGGATGGGAGGCTGGCAACCGACGCGCGTGACTCAGGCGCAAATCAAGCAGGTCACACGGGCGCTCTATCAGCAGGGAAGCTTCAAGGGACTCCCCTCGAACTCGACCATCGTCTGCTTCTATCTCCCGCCAGGGACGATTCTGGAAGACCCGAGCGATTCGGGCCAGTTGCTCGCCAACCTGGCGAAAACGATCCCGGTGGAAGAGGAAGCGAACTCGCAAGACGGATTGGGGGGCTATCACGGTTCGGTCCGGATTGGTTCCGAGACCGCGTTCTACGCAGTGATGGTCTACTCGGAAATGCGTTCCAATGGCTTTCGGAATGGAATCCCAGCGTTCGCAGAACCTTGGAAGAGTATCGCAGCCACTGCATATCACGAACTGCAGGAAGCCCGTACCGATCCCGATGTCGACGATGCGATCGCCACGAATCAGGAGCAGTACCTCGGCTGGACGTCGGAGCGCGGCCATGAGATCGCCGACTTCCCCGTGGAACAGGCGCAGCCCCTCTCAAAGATTTTCCGCGAGGTGCAACTCGCCGACGGCAGCGGTCTCGTCCCGATCCAGTTCATGTATTCGAACGCCGTCCATGGGGCTGAAGGACCGATTCCGCAGCCGCATGCCGGTCCGACATTACCCCCCGCTCAACGTCGAACGCCGCGTCCGGGCACACCTGTGCAACCCCCGAAGCCGCCGGCTGATCCGAATGCGGGACTCGATTGGGTCGAGAAGGAGTGGACCAAGCTTCCCGACGCAGTGAAGCAGCAGATTCTCAAGCTGATCGAAGCCTCGACCAGCGATCCCGCACCGCGTTAATGCGGTTCCCTGGAGTTGTCCACGCGGGACATGCTCTCGGAACGCTGACGGCCACTTGAGAGTAGCCATCACGCTCCGCTTGATGAGCGGATGCAAGGAACGCGCAGCCATTTCATGGGGTCGTCATCGGCCATTCGATACGACAGCTTCAGGGACGACCCGCTGGCGTACCTGTCCCCGGGAGTTTGGTCGAGGATGAAGATTCCTGCGCCGGCGGCGTGGATGTGAACGGCGGGTAGCGCAAGGAAGAACCCCGGCGGATGATCGATGAGGAAGAGATCGGTGCCTCGCAGTACGGGCAGACTTCCGTATAGATCACCTTCTGGCACTTCGGACATTCATGCACGCCATGCACGGGCCGCGAAGTTCGCAGGCGTGTGACCGCGAGATAGATGAACGCCATCATCGCAAAGCCCCCCAGGAGCACGGCAGCGAGCGCGTTCTTCGAGCCAAGAAAATACGCTGACGCGAAACTGATCGTCACGCCACACAGGACGTAGATCCCCACTTCCATCAACTTCGTGCGGTTCTGCCAGGAACGTTCGACATCTTCCTCGACGAGCTGTTTCAGCCGGTCGCGCATGATGTCGACTTTCAGCGCTTCCAGTTCGACGAGAATCGTCTCATCGGCTTCAATTGCGCCGAGCAATCGCTGCACACTGTCGGCGACGCGGTAACTGTCATCGTCGGCAAGCAGGCTTTGATGAGCCCAGCGATTGCGGAACTCACGCAGTTCGCTGACCAGACTCCGCTCGAACAGGCCCAGGCGATTGCGGAAGACCGCGTTCCACTGGTCCCACATCACGGTCAGCAGTGCCTGGCTATCCCACTCTTCGGGTGAAAGTCGCGTGAGAATTGAGCCCGCCCGATCCTGACGAAAACTCGCCCGCGCCACATCGATCCAGTCATCGCGAAACGCCGCCTGCATCTCGGCGCAGAAGTACGGCGACAGCCCCTTCGCGAGGAGGTCGAGCGCACGACCGGTACGTTCATGCGGACTGGGCACGATGCCATCTCGTCGGATAACACGGACGGTCCATTATCCTGGGAAAGCGGCTCTGAAAGCCGACGCAGAATTATCTGGCCAGCAAACAAGCGGCAGCTTGTGGTTGCGACCGAGCAGTCTTCCCAGAATACGCAGACGGATCAGCTGATTCTGCTCTGATCTGCGTGAAAACCCTTACGGTTCAACGGAATTCGTGTCAGTCATAACGATTGTAACGTCTGCAAGGACGGGCCGATGGTCGCTCGCCAACGTCCATCCATGCCAGCACCGATGCACGGTCACGCGCGGACTCACCCACAGGTAGTCGAGTTCCAGCGAGGGCCAGACAATCGGCCAAGTCGGGCGGTACCCCGCGCCGTGCTCGGCGAAGGCATTCCGCATCAGTTGTTTCAACTCGGCGAACCAACGGGTGTCGGCGGGCGTGTTGAAGTCGCCCATGACGATCGCCGGCAACTCCGGTTGCTCCTTGAGAAAAGTACACAACCCGGCATTCGGCCCGCGGCGGTTATGCGTGATCTCACTGGTGATATCGACCAGGACGACCGGGACTGCTTGCCCTTTGATCGAAGCCGTGGCTGGTAACGCATCACTCTGCCGATAGATCGTCTTCAACGGACCGGCTTCCACCGTCCCCCGCACGATCCAGAGCATGCCGACGCGCGGCGCGATCACAGTGTATTCGGGCAGAAGCATCCGCCACTCAGCCAGACTCGCTTCATCGCTGGCCCCCGCTTCCACCACCCCGACGAGGTCAGCGTTCCAGGAGCAAATCACCTGCGCTGCCACGCCACGTCCACGCGGAAGATGCGCAGCATTCCATGTGACTACGCGGAGCGCCCCGGCATTCGGTGGCGGGACTTCTCCCCAGTTCCACTCGCAATCCGCACCAAGAATCCAGCCCGCGAGGGCGAGAGAACTGACACCCGCAACGCGTGAAAGGCGTCGCGCACGGCGACGGACCAGTGCCCAGGCGAAACACGTGGCACCGAACAGCACCGGACGTGCGGCACCGTAGTACAGAAAACACCAGGGCCAATCCCAGGCATCGCGAATCGTCAAATGCCAGGTCGCACTGATGACGACTCCCAGCAGGATGCTCAGGCAGAACACCCGGCGCCACACTGGACACCGTCGGACGGGTGCGTCGGATGTACTCATGCCATCCAGTCTGACACAACCTGGCCATGCACATCTGTCAGACGGAAGTCGCGACCCGCAAAGCGATAGGTCAACCGTTCGTGATCGAAGCCGAGCAGGTGCAGCATTGTCGCGTGCAGATCATGCACGCTTACCTTCTTATCGACGGCGGCGAATCCAAAGTCGTCCGTCGCACCGTAGACCTGTCCCCCCTTGATCCCGCCGCCGGCCATCCAGACAGTGAACCCGTGATGATTGTGGTCGCGACCATTGATCTTCCCGGCATTCGCCCCGGCTTGAGGCAACTCGACCGTCGGCGTCCGTCCGAACTCACCGCCCCACAGGATTAGTGTTTCCTGCAACAGCCCACGTTGCTTCAAATCGGTCAACAGCGCGCCGAGTGGTTGATCGATCTGCTTCGCCAGACGCCGATGATTGACCTCAATGTCATCGTGATTGTCCCAGGGCTGGCCATCGCCATGCCACAACTGCACGAAGCGGACGCCCCGTTCCACCAGCCGCCGGGCAATCAGGAGTTGGCGGGCGTGGACGCCTTCACCATAGAGCTTGTGAATGTGCTCCGGTTCCTGGGCGATGTCGAACGCATCGGTCGCTTCGGTCTGCATCCGGTAGGCCAGTTCGAACGACTGAATGCGAGCATCGAGCGCCGGGTCTTCGCCACGTGCGGCGACATGTTGACGGTTCATCGCCTGCAGCAGATCGAGTTGGCGTCGCTGTTCCGGTTTCGGGACCGCATCATTCCGGATGTTCTCGATCAGCTTTTCGATCGCCGTGTTCTGGGTGTTGATGTACGTCCCCTGGAACGCTCCCGGCAGAAAGGCAGCCCGCCAGTTTTGCGGACCGGTAATCGGCAGACCGCCGGGAACCATCGCGATGAAACCGGGGAGATTCTGGTTCTCGGTCCCCAGTCCGTACGTGACCCATGACCCGACACTCGGACGCACCAGTGTGTTGTCGCCGCAGTTCATGAGCATCAGGCTCGGCTCATGATTCGGCACCGAAGCATGCATCGACCGCACGACACAGACGTCGTCGATACACTTGCCGACGTTTGCGAACAGTTCGCTGACTTCGATCCCGCTTTCGCCGTACTTCTGAAACTTGTAGGGCGATCCGAACGCGGCCCCCGTTTTCCGCTCGGTCCGGAGATTCTCAATCGGCAACGGCTTGCCGTGATACTCGTTCAGCTTCGGTTTCGGGTCGAACGTATCGACGTGCGAGGGCCCACCGTTACAGAAGATGTGAATGACGTGCTTGGCCCGTGCGGCGAAGTGCGCTGCCCGTGGAGTCATCGCTGCGAACGGCGCGTTCGGTGCGGCCTGCAGGCCATCGGATTCGGCCAGCACACCCGCTAACGCGAGCGCACCAAGCCCCGTCCCCGAACGAACCAGCATCTCACGGCGGGTGACGGGCAGCAGGGCAGGGGGGAGTGAATCAAGCATGAGAAAATTCTACGGTCTGGAGTCGAGGGTCTCGTGCCAGAGAAATACCAATGAACGACGAATGACCAACCTCAATCGACGAACAGAAACTCATTCGTGAGCATCAAGATCTGTGCGAGGCGTTCCCAGGGATTGAGGCCGGGGGCTGTCCCAGCCTGTTGGACGTAGGCGGTTGCCATCTCGATTTCTGCGGGCGTGGCCCGTCGGCTCAGAATCTGTTGTGTCAGCGCCTCAACCCGCGCGGCGGGTTCGGCGATGGTCGCAGTCGTTGCTGCGGCCCGTCGTGCCTGGTCGAGGACGAACGGTGAATTCATCGCGAATAACGTCTGCTGTGGGACCGAGGTCTGTGGACGTTCGGGGTCACTCGCATCCGGATTCGCAAAATCGAACGCGCGGAAGACATTGGGAAGATCGTTCCGATTGACCAGGCCGTAAATCGTCCGTCGTCCGGTCTTTGGATCGGTGATGCTGTCGTACGGACGGCCACCGAGGGACTCATCCAGCCGGTCAGCCGCTGCAAGCCACGAGTCGCGCAACGCTTCCAGTTCCAGTCGCTGACGCGGCATTTTCCAGAGGAGGCGATTCTCGGGATCGATGGCTCTGGCAGCGGGGCGATCAACACTCGCCTGCCGATAGGCGGCCGAGGTCATGATCTCCCGCTGAAGCCACTTCAGCGACCACCCCGCCTCCATGAATCGCAAGGCGAGATGATCGAGCAGTGCCGGGTGGGTCGGCTGTTCTCCGCGCAGACCAAAATCACCTTCGGACCGAACGAGTCCCTGTCCAAAATGATGCTGCCAGACCCGGTTGACGATCACGCGGGCCGTCAGCGGATTCTGCGGATTCACGATCGCATCGGCGAGATCGAGCCGCCCGCTGCCATGGGCAAATGGTTTCCGCTCCGGACCACTGACCGCTGCCAGAAATCTGCGTGGCACATGATCGCCCGGGCGGCCCGAATTCCCACGAATGAAAATGCGTGGATCAAACGGTTTGGCATTGTCAGCGACAATCATTGCCCGCGGCGGAGCCCCCGGCGACGTTGCCTGCAGATTCTCGATCTTCTTGGCGAGATCGCGCTGCTTATTGCGTTCATCACGCTGATACAACGCTTTGGCCTCTTCAGCGGTCACGCTGGGTGGCGTTCCTGCGGCATACAGGACCTGCCGCAATTCTTCATCAGCAGCATCGGGCAGGGCGGTCGCCTCGGGCTGCTTTTCTTTCAGCGTCAGCCATTGCTGATTCACTGCAGCGAGCAGTTCGCCATAGACATTCGCCAACTCGACCGGCGATTGGATCGAGCCTGCGGCCAATGTCTGACGTACCCGCGGATGGACCCGGTCCGGCCCCTCAGTGACAGCCGGTTCCGCCTGCCACGCAGAGACCGCTTGCGTGAAGTCGTCCCCCGATTTGCCCATCCACTTGTGCCACGGCCCGAAAATCGGATCGGGTTGTTTGGCCCGCTGGGCGAGAAAATCACGCCAGCGTTTGACGATCGCGGGACGGGGTTCCCCAGTCACCAGGGCACGGGCCGCCTTGCCGGGTGATTCACCTTGCGGTTGTGCAATGAGCGCGAGATACTCGCCGACCTTCTGCCGGGCATCGCCCGCAATTTTCTCCGCTGCAGCGACTTCGTACTGCTGCAGTTCGGCCTGGCGCTTGCCCAACTCAGCCGCGAACTTCTCATAATCGGCCCGCCGATGCGATGGCCCGATGATCGGCAGGTCTTTCGGTTCGTTTGTCGAGGCGAACACGCCGTACAGGGAGTAATAGTCAGCGGTCGGGATCGGATCGTACTTGTGATCGTGGCAGCGGGCACACCCGACGGTCAGCCCGAGCAAACCACGGGTGACGACATCGATCCGGTCGTCGATGATGTCGTGCGTGTTGTTCAGAAAGCGGCGACCCACCGTAAGAAACCCAAGTGCAGCCAGATCGCGGGTGTCATCGCCCAGATCGAGTTGATCGGCCGCGAGTTGTTCCCGGATGAACCGGTTGTACGGCTTGTCTTCGTTGAACGCGTCGATGACGTAGTCGCGGTAGGTGTAGGCATACGGATAGCGTGGTTCTTCCGTAAAGACGTAACCCTTCGTATCCGCGTAACGGGCAATATCGAGCCAGTAGCGCGCCCAGCGTTCGCCGTAACGGGGAGATGCCAGGAGTCGCTCGATCACCTGAGCTTCCGCGTCCGGGGATGAGTCATTCTCGAAGGACACGACATCCGCGTAAGCAGGCGGGAGTCCCCACAGATCGAACGTGGCCCGCCGCAGCCAGGTGGCGCGCGGTGCGGGGTCGGAGTAACTCAACCCCGCCTGCTCCAGCGATGACAAGAGGAAGGCATCGATCGCATTGCGAACCTGTGCCACCGCCTTCACCGCGGGTGGCGTTGTCGACTGCATCGGCTGAAAGGACCAGTGCTTCGCTGGATCAGGCGCGTTGGTGTCGGCCGTCATCGGAGCGGAGTTCTCAGGCCAGACCGCGCCTTGTTGAATCCATTGCGTCACCGCGGCGATTTCCGCGTCGGAGAGCTTTCCCGCGGGGGGCATCTGAATGTCATCGGTCTTATACGCCAGAACCTGCAACAGGCGACTCTCGCCCGGTTGACCGACGACAACCGCAGCTCCCGATTCATTCCCTTTGAGCAGCGCCGCTCGGGTATCCAGCCGCAGATTCCCCTGCTGCTTTTTTGTCCCATGGCATTCGAGGCACTTCTCGACCAGCAGCGGACGAATCTTCTGCTCGAATTGCTCAACCGCAGCCCGATCCTCAGCGACAGCCTCGCGCGTGAGGCAGACCAGAAACAAAGGCAGTGCAAGACGTAGAGAACGCATGGCGGGACTTTTCAGGCGGGAGAGTTCAGCAGCACGCAGCGCGGGAGGTGGCCCCGATCTCTAGATCGGTCAGCGTCCCCATTCAGAATTTTCGCGAACCGCCCGGCGGGAGACAACCTCGGTTCTGACGACAAAGTGTCCGATCCGGAAGAATCTCACGATTGGCAAAGCCAGACCGTTTGATCGGAACGTAGTGAACAACCCGCCAGAGTCTTCTTGTGATCTTCAGCTGTAGGGCAGGCTCCCGCCTGCCAGATGCGCCAGAAACGGAGGAGCACCGCTGGCAGGCGGGAGCCTGCCCTACAGAAGCAACTTTCGTCCTGGTCAGTGTTTCGCCAATCCACAAGCGGCGAGCAACGTCGACTGCACAATCCAGTCGTGCTCGTAACTGAAGTCGCTCGGTTTTTCACCCCGAATGATGCGGGCCACGTCGGCGGCATCGTCAACGTAGCGGGCATATTTCGGCAAGGTGACGGTTTGCGTCCCCTTCTTGTAATCGCCACGCGGGCGATCGAGGCTGAGCCGGACGCTGGGGTTATCGAGCGGCTGGATATGGAACGTCCCCTGTGTCCCACAAACCGTCAATTGACGACCGTCGAAGCCTTCAACTTCCAGTGCACTCGACTGGACCGTGGCATGGGCCCGCGGATAACTGAGGACCGCGAGCATGTTGTCGACAAGCGCGTCATCGTGCTTTCCCGAGCGTTGTAGAAACGGTGTGACTCGATCCGGTTTCCCAAGGACACCAATCACCAGATCGAGGACGTGACATCCCAGTTCAAAGAGGATGCCCCCAGGGTAAGCCGCGAGTTCCTTCCGCGAGGCCGGATCGACGACTTTGCTCATCACCGCCCGCACCTCGAACACGTCGCCCAGCCAGCCATCACGGAGCATCTGCCGCAACAGCGTCACGCCGGGGTTGTAGCGGAACATGTAGCCCATCTGCACCAGCAGCTTCTGTTCCGCAGCGATGTCGAGGACCCGCCGATACTGCGGCAGCGATTCCCCCGCGGGCTTATCGAGATGGACATGCTTGCCCGCCGTCACGCACGCTTCCGCGGCATCGAGCAGGCCGTTCACACGGGTCTCGCACAGCACCGCCTGCAGACCCGGTATGTTGAGCATCTGCTCCTGCGTCATCCACGGCAGATCGCGGTACGGATCCTGAGTCTTCGCCCGCTCCCGCAGTTTCTCGTCCGGTTCCACGATCCCGACCACTTCATAATCGGGCGACTTCCGATAGACCCCCAGCTTGCTCGCATGGGCATGCCCCACGCCGATCTGGCCAACCTTGATCCGCGGCGATTCTGCCCGGGCGGAACGCGTCCCCATCTGAGCCACGAGGACGCCGATCGCCCCTGTCCCGACCGTCTGCAGAAAGTTGCGGCGTGTGTTCGTCATGGTACTTCTCGCAGAGGAGGGGAGGTTAGGGAGACTCTGTCTTCAGCGCCTCGACCGCCTGACGCAGTGTCTCTTTTTCTTTCGAATCAATCTCGCGCCAGTCCCGGTTTTCCAACCCGGCGGCCAGGGCCCACAGCAAATTGAGACTGGTCCGCGGCTGGCGCTGTTTCACCAGATGATATGCCAGTGGTGCACCCAATCGGCGAAGTTCGTCAGACGTCGTGATCCCGACCTCTGCCAGCCAGCGGGCACTTTGCGGACCGAGATTCCGTATGCTGCCGACATGATCGACACTCACGGCGTCTTTTTCTTCTTCGGCTGATCGGACGTATCGCGTTTCCACCAGTCGGGGCCTTCGGCGAGGACCGCCTTGTCGTGGTCGATCAGTTTCTGCCGCAGTTCTGCGAACTTCTCCGGATGCTTCTGCGAAAGCTCGGTCGTTTCGTGCGGATCGTCTTTCAGATTGTACAACTCGAACTTCGTGAGATCGTTCGACCCGAGAATCTTCCAGTCATCGACCCGCAGCCCGACCCGCGTCGCCAGCGGTGCCAGATGATTCCGCCAGTACAGCGGCTGCTTGCGGACCACCGGTTGCCCCTTCGTCAGCGGCAACAGACTCGCACCATCGATCGTGCGATCGGTCGGAACCGGGCACCCGGTGATGTCACAGACCGTTGTAAACAGGTCGCTGCCGATGATCGGCGTGTCGTTCGTCGTCCCGGCCGTCACATGCCCCGGCCAGCGCCAGATTCCCGGCACACGGATCCCACCTTCATAGGTATCCCGCTTGCGACCACGCAGCCCCCCCGTCGACCCGCGGGTGCGGTTCTTCAAGCCATCCCCTTCCGGGCCATTATCAGCCGTGAAGAAGACAAACGTGTTCTCGCGCAAGCCGAGTTCATCGAGCGCTGCGAGCACCTTGCCAACCGCCGCATCCAGTTGCGTCACGTTACCGTGATGCTGCCGCACGTCCGGTTCAAGGTCAGCGTACGGTTCCTGGAACTTCGGCAGCGTCTCGATCGGCAAGTGCGGCTCGTGCGTCCACATCGAGACATAAAACGGCTGTTTCGCATCGGGCCGCCGCTTCAACCAGCCGATGACCTCATCCGCTACCAGATGCGAACTCGGCCCTTCCAGCGGACCGACGGCTTTACCGTTCCGGGCAAAGTTTGTGGGGTTGATGTGATTCGGTGCCGCGTTGTTCTGCGTCGCAAACCAGTGATCGAAGCCGTGGTCATTCGGTTGCGGATGGCGGGGATCGTTGAAGTAGCCGTTGAGATGCCACTTCCCCGCATGACACGTGGCGTAGCCTTTATCCTTCAGCAGTTCGGTAATCGTCACCTCGCTGGTACGGAGATGGCACTCATGATTCTCCGGGATCCAGCGGAAGACCCCATTCCGGTAAGGCGTGCGGCCCGTCAGAATCGCCGACCGCGAAGGGGAACAGACCGAGCACGCCGAGTAGCACTGTGTGAACCGCGTCCCTTCGGTCGCGAACTGGTTGAGATGCGGCGTCTGAATCCGCGGATGCCCATAACACTGCAGATCCCCCCAGCCGAGATCATCGGCCAGAATGATCAGAAAGTTCGGCCGCTCCGCAGCCGCAGCCACCGAGAAAGACCCGACCAACAGCCAACAACCCAGCAGTGCGCGGAACATCGTGGTTCTCCTGTAGTCCAAGGGTGCCGCCTCATCCTAGCCGGACACCACGGCCAGCGCAAGGCTACAGGCTGAACGACTCCGCGAACATGGACAACTTATTACGACCGAAGCGACAGTGGAATCAGTTGACTCGTTCCCATGCTCCGCGTGGGAACGTCCGACCTGGAAGCTCCGCGTCCTCTTCGCGTCAAACAGAATGTTGAGGGCGTGTCTACGATGCGACGCAGAGCGTCACAGCCACGCGTTCCCACGCAGGAGCGTGGGAACGAGAAAACGAGAAAGTCACTCCGAAGCTTTCGACTTGTTCTTATGCTCCGCGTGGGATCGTCCGCTACTGAGCGTGGCACGTCAATTTCGCGTGGGTGGAAATAGCAGGGTGGAATTGCTCAAACGACTTCTTGAGACGAGATTGTGCCACTGCTCTGGAGTCCTCGGAAGAGCAGTGACTTCGAGCGACGGGATTGCACTGAGATGCTCCAGCATTGTGTGCATCGGCCGGGACACTCCCGCGTGGCTGCCAACCGCGTCAGAGCACTGTTTCTCTGCAGACTCCGAAACAGTGGTACACTTCCAGCGGAAGCAAGACCCAAGCCGTGCCACCCCGCGATCCATACCTCTTGTCACTTCGCAGCACCGATAGACCAAGCACACTCAACCGCTGCCACCCGCACAAATACACACAACATCGTCACGCTGAGCGTTATCGTAGCGCCTATTCGGACCACTAGATATTAACGTAAATCCAACGCTATCATCTCCGACTGTGTATATGTAACTACTCCCCCACGGATCAGCCCTAGTCAACAGACGACGAAACGCAATATCGAACGAGTCAACTCCCCGCCAATCATGCCGCAGCTCGGAAAGCAAGTCACCAAGTGTCCGCGGCACATGGTCAACGGTTCTTGCAGTGTAAGAATTGCAGGCTAGCTTCATTTCGCTGAGCAGCTGGTGCTGTAGGGGCACAGCTTCCGTACTGAATTGCCACAATGTAGCAACCGAAGCAACTAGCCCGGCGCACAAGACGACCACAGGCAGCCCTACCGAGTTCCTTGCAATCACCGTCACCACAATTCTTCCGCCCTATTTAACAGAGAATTTACAGGGACTAGGCCTTAATGCTTGATACGCCTTGAGTTGCCAGGTGATGCTAATTGCATTCACGAACTTCCATCACACGTCTCCAACCAGTTCGCGGATCGGTTCGCCGGTTTCTACGAGATAGAGGGGGCGGCCGGTGCGGTCGGGGAAGGGGGTGTGGCGGCCGTCGATGCCGACGTGGTGGTAGATCGTGGCGGCGATGTCTTCTGGTGTCAGCGGGCGGTCAGTCACGTAGGAGCCGGTCGCGTCGGACGCACCCACGACGATGCCCCGGGGTAAGGCACCGCCCCCCATCAGCACGCTGAAGGTGTGGCCCCAGTGGTCGCGGCCGGCGTCGTTGTTCATCCTGGGTGTGCGGCCGAATTCGCCCATCGCGACGACCAGCGTCTTGTCGTAGAGGCCACGGTCGATCAGGTCGGTGATTAGTGCTGCGTATGCCTGGTCGAACGGCGGCAACAGCAGCTTCGCCCCTTCTTCGGTGCGGTGCCGACCGGCCGAGCCGTGATGGTCCCACGGCTGCGTATTCACCGTGACGAACGTCACCCCGCGTTCCACCAGCCGCCGGGCCAGCAGGGTGCTTTGACCAAACTCATGCCGACCATAGCGATCACGCAGCTGGTCTGGCTCAGCGTGGATGTCGAAGGCATCGCGGACGGCGGCACTGGTTAACAGATTGAACGCTGACTGGTAGTGTTGATCGAGGTTCTGGACGCTTTCATCGAGCACACGGCGTTGCTGATCAATCACCTGCTGCAGAGAGCGGCGGTCTTGCAGACGGTCGAATGTCAGGTCTTTGGCAAGGATCAGATCGCGAACGCGGTAGTCCTTCGAGTTTGGATCGGAGTTCACGACGAACGGGTTCGCCCCGCCGCCGAGATAGGTCGCGTAGTGAAACAGGTTATCGGTTCCGCCGCGGAGGTGGGGAGCGGCCGCGTAAGCAGGGAGACCAGGGACGTTGGCCCCGCGGAGTTTGGCGATCGCTGAGCCAATTGAAGGGCGGCGCTGGATGGTGTTGTCCGGCTTGTTGAAGTCGGGACCTTCGAAGCCGGTCAGCATCCAGTGGTTCCCCTTGGTATGGTCGCCACTGAAGTGCCGGACGCTGCGGAGCACGGCGAGTTGATCGACCAGTTGTGCAGACCGCGGCAGGGTTTCGCTGAACTGCACACCGGGGAGACTCGTCGAGATCGCGCCGAAGGGACCGCGAAACTGGGCGACCGCGTCGGGCTTGGGGTCCCACGTTTCGTGATGACCGGGCCCACCGCTCATCCACATCAGAATGACGCTCGTCCCCTCGGTTCCGGGGCGAAGCGCCGGCGGCTTGCCCGCGGCCGATGCCGCCCGGCCGAATAAGGCAGGGGCCACCAGCCCAGCCATGCCGGCTTGCACGAAGTTACGCCGGGTCCACCCCTGACAGTCCGCGGACGATTGCCCGACCACGCGCAACATGCTTGAGACCTTCAATCTTCACCGGACATGACCACATCCTGCGGATCGACCTTCGTCATCAGATGCAGGCGTGTTGATGCATGTGATTATCGACGATCGCCGGAGTAGAGAGCAACCGATCATTCGGAAACGATCAGGGCCGATCAGTTATCGACCGTGCGGTCTGTGTAGGGTGTGCCGAGTCCGCGAGGCACACCGCGTTTGGGGCCAGTTGGTGGGCCTCGCAAAGCCTCGACCACACCCCACGCAAGCCGCATGCAGACCGGAACATCAAACACGGAACGGCACTGTCACCGTGGAATTCTTGGATTGCGTCCGGAGGCAGAAACCGGCATAGTGACGGGTTGATGCGCTGCGGCCCCGTGGTCGTGTTGCGCCCGGTGCTCTCCTCGTTTTGATTGCGACCCCAAGCTCTTATGCCGCCAGTTCCCCCCGCGCCCAAGGATGACGATTCCTGGGGCAAACTCGCAGCGGATCTCTTCGGTATCAACCTGGATGCCGCAGCCGATCTCGATTTTTCCGATGCGGAACCGACGCCTGTTGCTCCACCGGCAGCGAGTCTCCCGGCTCCACGACCGGTCCCGGCTCCTGTCGAAGCTGACGTGACGGCGGACGAAGAAGCCCTCGAAACGGAGGACGTCGACGTCGAGGAAGACGACGAAGCACCGGCCGCGGAAGAGCGCGACGACTACTGGGACGCTCTCGAATCGTGGGACTGGAGCGACGAAGCCAAGCCCCGCACGCGAACCGAGGGGAGCGACGGTGGATCGCGGGATCGCGGCGGTCGCCGTGGTGGCGGCAGTTCCGGTCGGCGTGAATCTTCCGGCCGCCGGGAAGGGGGCGGAGGCCGCCCCGAACGGGCACGTACTTCCAGTTCAGATCGTCCCGCGACTGAACGTCCGGCAGCAACCGAGGGGACGAGCACACCGCGTCCCTCCCGTCGTGAAGAAAGCCGCAGCGAATCTCCTCAGGGTGATGCACCGCGCAGTGATGTACCGCGCGGGGAGCGTCCCCGAAGTGCGGAAGGGGCTGAGCGCCCGCCGCGCGAACGGACACCCCGTCCGTCCCGTAGTGAAAAGTCCACAGGAGCCGCGCCTGCACCG
Organism: Planctomycetaceae bacterium; assembly: GCA_044229335.1. Taxonomy (GTDB): domain Bacteria; phylum Planctomycetota; class Planctomycetia; order Planctomycetales; family Planctomycetaceae; genus DSVQ01. Next base: position 28,693 of record JBGATC010000048.1, read on the forward strand.
CGCGCGGATCAATCCGAGAGCGAGCGTCCCGCTCCTCGCCCGGCTGCTGAAAAACGCCCGCCGCAACGTCGGCCACCGCGTCCTCCCCGGAAGCCTCCGACCGATGATTTCGGCAGCGGGATCGAGGACGATCTCGAACTGAACGATGACGCCTGGGAACCGGAAGCTGAACTCGAACCGGTCGTCGTGACCCCGAAACCAAAGCCGAAACCAGCTCCACAGGCCGCGGCAGCCGACGATGACTTCGGGTTTGATACGGACGAGCGGGCCGAAGACCTCGAAGAAGAGGACGACGAACTGACTTCCGACTCGGAAGAGTCGGGGACGGATGAAGACGGCGCACCGAAGAAGCGTCGCCGTCGGCGTCGCCGTCGCGGTCGAGGCCGTTCGGCTGCCACCGAAGGCGCTGCAGATCAACCCCGTGCTGCTGATGACGACCGCGAGGAAACGGAACCGGCTGCCGCCGATGACGACAGTGAAATCGAAGAGCCTTCCGCTGGTGGTGAGGATGAAGCCGCGCCACGTCGCCGTCGCCGTCGCCGTCGGTCCCGCTCCGGTTCACGTGACCCGGAAGCACCAGCGCGGGCTGTCGAACCTGATCTGGAGTCCGCACCGGCGGGCTTCGATGACGACGAAGACCACGATGACGAAGAGTCTCGTCCGGTCAGCGTGCGTGACGAAGTTCCCCCTCCGCCACGAGTCAATTACGACGATGTCCCCACGTGGGATGAAGCGATTTCTTACTTGCAGAAAGCCCCTCCGGGCGACCATCGCGGCCGTTCCGGCGGAAACGATCGGCGCGGGGGCGGCGGTCGACGGCCAGCCCGTCGGCCATCTGCCGAGGGAGAGGATCGGGGGGCCTGAGCCCGAGCATTCACATCGTGCGCGTTTCCTGGGATCCGCTCATCACGCGGAGCGTGATGGCAACTCAGGAGAGGCATCAACTTTTCAGCAGGCGAACCCCGTGTCATCGCATTCCGGGATTCGTCTGTGATCCGATGGACTCGTCGAAGTTGAGTCCGTTCGTCGATTAAGGATTCGAGTCGAGCGATGTCCGAGGTTCGCACCAAGACCTGCCGTCTCGTCACGCTGGGTTGTCGTGTCAACCAGTACGAGACGCAACTGGTCAAAGAGACGCTCGAACGAAACGGCTATCGCGAAGCGGGTGAAGGGGAAGCCGCCGACCTGTGCGTCGTGAATACGTGCACGGTCACGAACAATGGTGACTCCCGGTCGCGGCAGGTCATTCGCCAACTGGCAAAACACAACCCCGGCGGCCAGACGCTCGTGATGGGATGTTACGCGACGCGTGACCCCGAGGCGGTCCGCAAACTCCCCAACGTCTTCGAAGTGGTGACAGACAAGCGGGAACTGCCCGACATCCTGGCACGGCACGGCCTCTATGACATGCCGGCAGGGATCAGCCAGTTTCCCGGCCGCAAACGGGCCTTTGTGAAAGTGCAGGATGGCTGCATCCTGCGATGCAGTTACTGCATCATTCCTTCCGTCCGACCCGGACTACAAACCCGCTCGCCCTACGAAATCGAAGCGGAGGTTCGACGACTCCTGGCCAATGGGCACAAGGAGATCGTCCTCACCGGGATCCACATCGGACATTACGGTGTCGAAACGACCCGTGGCCGCAGCGGTCTGCCCCCGTTTCGGCTATGGCATCTCTTTCGCCAGTTGGACCAGATTCCGGGTGATTGGCGGATGCGGCTTTCCAGCATTGAAGCGGCGGAAATCACCGAGGATTTCATCCGTTTCGCAGGGGACTGCGAACATCTCTGTCAACATTTTCACCCCGCCCTCCAAAGCGGCAGCGAAACTGTCCTGCGACGGATGCGGCGACGCTACACCGCCCGCCGGTTCCTCGACACGCTGGATCGGCTGCAGGAAAAGCTCGATCGACCGACATTCTCGACGGACGTGATCGTCGGCTTTCCCGGCGAAACCGAGGCGGAATTTGAGGAAACGCTCGCCTTCTGCCGACAGGGGGGCTTCGTCAAGATTCATGCGTTCCCTTTCAGCCCTCGACGTGGAACACCCGCAGCCTCCTTGCCCGACCAGGTGCCCGGTGACGTTCGCGAAGAACGGATGGCCCGGCTGGAACAGTTGGACAGCGAACTGGCGCAGCGATATTATGCAACGCAGGTGGGCCAGCGCCTCGAAGTCATCGTGGAAGGACCGTCTCCGACACGTGCGGAGATGGTCACGGGAACCGATCGGCGGTACGTCCCGGTCGAGCTGCCCGGCAGTGCCACCGATTACGGCCAGTTGGTGCACGCCATCGGCGTGAACGCAACTGCGGATTGCATCGTGGCTCGCCGCGGAGACCGGAACGATGTCGTTCGAACAGTTCCACTCAACGTTTCTCACGCTGGAAACAAGCGGACCGACACTGGTGGCGCGCATCACCCGTCCGCGTCTCTCCGAGGAGGATAACCTCGAGGAAATGGGACAAGATTTACAGTCCCTGATCGATCATCACCAGTGCCGACAACTGGTGCTGAATCTCGAAACGGTGCAGTTCATCACCAGCGCTGCTCTGGGTAAATTGATCACGCTCCATCGCCGGATTCATCGCAAAGCGGGGCGGCTGATCCTCTGCCACGCTCAAGGCTCCGTTGCCGATGTCCTGCAGACCACGCAACTGATCAATTACTTCACGGTCGCCCCGGATGCACAACAGGCTCTGGCGATGTTCGTCTGAGTGGTTTTCGAGTAGGGTGTGCCGAGTGGCAAACCCTGCCGCTGGTGCTCAACCGGTGCGCTCGAATCTTAGGGTGTCGCCACCTCATGAACGGGCGCGATTTCTCGATTCTTCTTCCGACTGCTGAAAAGACGACTGTGGCACGGCTGATTGCAATTGAAGGGATTGATGGATCCGGTAAAGGGACTCAAGCGGCCCGGCTGCATCAAGCCCTGTCGGCGCGCGGCTCACGCAGCGCCCTGCTGAGTTTTCCCCGCTATCAGGCGACGAACTTCGGCCGTCAGATCGGCGCGTTCCTCAACGGGGCATTCGGCCCGCTCGATCAGGTCCACCCCATACTGGTCTCACTGTTGTTTGCGGGTGATCGATTTGAATCACGACCGCTTATTCAGGCAGCGCTCGACGAACACGATCTGGTCATTTGCGATCGGTATGTCGCCTCGAATATCGCCCACCAGGCCGCGAAGGCCCCGAGTGGGGAACAAGCTGCGGTAGAAGACTGGATCGAAACGATTGAATACGACCTGTATCAACTCCCGCGCCCCGATCTGGTGTTGTGGTTCGATCTCCCTGTCCCGCAGGCCCAAGCCTTGATTGCGCGGAAAGCCCCGCGCGACTACACAGCACAAGCGGCCGATCTGCAGGAGGCCGACGGGGCGTATCTGGAACGAGTTCGACAGGTCTACTCGCGCCTCGCCACAGACAATCCGCATTGGGTGCGGATTGCCGTGACCGAGGGGGAGAACGTGCGGCCGATCGAAGCGGTCCACACCGACGTCGTGGCAGCACTCGACCAGCGTAGCTGGATTTGAAAGAAAAATGCCCACCCAAGGTCTTGGGTGGGCGTTCCGCATAGGCTACTGGCGGTCGTCGTTAAGTTTCTGGCGGAGTTCATCCCGCTCGCGACGGGTCATCTCCAGGTCGAACATCAGGTACTTGATGTCGAGCCGGAGCTGCGAAAGGGCTTCCTGCACGAGCGAAAGAATCCGGCGTCGCCGTCGGACCGATTCGACGACCTTCGCGTACGCCTCTTCGAGATCGGCGTTCTGGGGACCAGCGAGAGCAGCGATCCGTTGCCCGAGTTCGGCAAGTTCACGCGGCACATCTTCCTGGTCGGCATCGGGAAATCGTGAGGAAGTCTGCATCAGAGTACTCTTTTGTTGCAGTTTGTCGACGCTGACATTCTCCACAGCCCGGAGACCGAACACAACGAAGAATCCTAAACGATTTACCGGTTTCATTTTGAGTCGAATCCCTTTACCGTCCTCATCGAAAATCCACGCTGCAAAAAGTCCTCAACTGACCTAGCAGGATTACGCCAACCCCTGTAGCATCACCATGTTAAGAATGGTTCACCGACCGCTGAACAGCATGGACAGAAGGCTCTGTCGTGAGGCTGTCTGGCGCATGAGACTTGAGCCGAACTCACGAATTTTCCTGCTGGACCGCGACACTCATACTCCGGAAAGTGATTGAGTCAACTTTGTCGGCATCATGGATGACGCCGCGTCTGCAATTCAACGACTTCCGCCGTGCGCTGGTGGTGGTGGGGCTGACGGTCTGCTCCGCAGTCTCAACTTTTGCGAATCCCTATCGTGAAACCTTCGATGCGCCCGCGGTTTCGTGGAAACTGACCGAGAAACTTGCTGATGTGGCCGTGATCAATCATCAGCGGCAACGCGAGCAGGGCTTTGATCGCGGGGCCGAGCGACTGCAACTCCAGGTGCGTCGCGATCAGAGCCGGTTCCAAATCGAACATCAGACCCCCGATGCCCGTGTGTTTGATGAGCTGACCGCCAGCGTTCGCATTCGTTCGAATCACCCCGGCTGGGTATTCGCCGTTGTGATTGTGACACCTGGGATTCTCGATCCGAAAACGGATCGCCCGGCAGAAGTGATCCTGAGTGGCGATGTGTATGTGGAGACCGATCGCTGGCAGCAACTCAAGGTGACGACCGTTGCCAGATTGATTGAGCAGAAACTGGTGCTGCTGCGGGGACAGATCTCCGGGGCTCGTGATCCGGGTGAAATGTACGTCGATCGAGTGGTTCTGGCCGCATCGCTTCCTGCAGGCTCGATCAGCCTCCAGATTGACGATCTTGAACTCGGTCCGGTCGTCCCGCCAACTCAAGCGATCTCTCCTGTGTCATTCAATAGCGCCGCACTCGCAGTCGCTCCAGTGCCCGAAGTCAGCTTTCGGCTCGATCGCTTGCAGGTCAACAGAAGCCCCTACTTCCCACGACTGGTCCGCCATCGCGAAGAAACACCGGAAGCCTTGGCAGCCGCGGGCTTCAATACGGTCTGGATCGACGACTTCCAGAACGTCGATCTCCTCAACCGCCTCCGTAAGAATCAGCTTTGGGCTGCGGCGACGCCACCGCAACCCCAGGGCGATGCGGGCGATCCGTTGAATGCCACATCGGCTGGACTGGTTCCGTTTGCGCCGACGAGTGACGCCGTCCTCTGCTGGATGCTGGGAGCCCGGCTCACCGCCCGCGACCGCACACAACTCGTCCATTGGATCGAACAGATTGAAATGGCCGACCGACGCCGGGCACGTCCCATCGCGGTCGATATCCTTGGTGACGAACGCCTTTACTCCCGTGATGTCGGCCTGCTGGGAACGAGTCGGCACTCGCAACAGACGACATTTTCGCTGACCGATTATCGTGACTGGCTGATGGATCGCCGGCGGGCAGCCCGTCCGGGAGCCTATCTCTGGACGTGGATCCAGACGGAACCCGCTCCTGCCTATCGTGAAACAGCGCGTTCCCCAGCGCAAACTCCGCATCTGGAACCCGAGCAGATTCGTCTGCAAGTCTATGCGGCGTTGGCCGCCGGTTGCCGAGGGTTAGGATTCTGGACGACGACCCCCCTAACAGATAACGATCCGCGTGCCCGTGAACGCTGGCTCACACTGCAAGCGTTGAATTGGGAACTCTCGCTGATGGAACCCTGGCTCGCGACGGCCAGTCACGTCAGCCTGATTCCCTGCACGGTGAAGTCGAGCGTCAGCGAGACCGGGGTCCGCAATCTCCCTTTCGGAACTTCCGCCGGCAATACCCTCGAACGCGATGCTCAATTGCGGGCCCGGGAGGCACAACAGCGCCGCGCAGAAACCCAGTCGAACGAAGTGATGGCCGCCGTGATCCGCACGGATTATGGAATGTTGCTCCTGCCGATGTGGATTGCGCAAGGCTCACAATATCAGCCACCGCAATCGGCCTGTCACGAAGTGGTCCTCACAGTGGCAGGTGGCGGGCAGACCGCAACCGCCTGGGAGATTTCCACGACGGAAATCTCCAGCCTAAAGAGTGAACCGGTCGCTGGCGGTCGGCAGATTACATTACCCCGTCTCGACCTCACCGCTGCGATCTGGCTGACATCCGACACCAAGCTTGTCGATGGTGTCCGCCAGCGCATCTCCCTGTTGAAAGGTGCGAGTGCTGCAGCAGCGGTCGAACTGGCTAAGCTCAAGTTCGACCGGGTCGCACAGGTCGATCAGGAACTCCAAGCCATCGCTCCCCCGCAGCCCGATGCCCAACAGTTGCTCGGTCGGGCCAAGCTGCACACCGAACAAGCCGAGAGTTACCTGCGGAATGGTGATGCCCATCGAGCACGGATGACCGCCACAGAAGTGATGCAGACGCTGCGCATCCTCCAGCGGGCGCATTGGGATGAAGCGGTCCGTCCGCTGACCTCACCCGTCAGTTCTCCCTACGCGGTCTCCTTCCAGACCCTTCCCGAACACTGGCGGCTGATTGCCGATCTCGGCAAGGCACGGGGCGGCCGCAATCTGCTTCCGGCCGGTGATTTTGAGGATCGCGACACACTGATCGCCGAGAACTGGCGGCCGGAACAGCACCTCCCCGAGAATCTGCGTGCCTCGGCGGAACTCTTCCCCACAGGTCGCTCCAGCCGCTACGCCTTACGGCTCGCCTGTGAAACCGCAGCCGGTGCACTGCCGCCGCAATCATTGATCGAACCGGCAGTTTCGATGACCACGCCTCCCGTGCAGGTCCGGGGCGGACAGGTGCTCCATATCAGCGGCTGGGTGAAACTGCAGAAGCCCGTCACTGCTCATCGCGATGGATTGATGATCTACGAAAGTCAACTGGGCAAGACGGGAGCCATCCGCCTGCACCAGGTCCGCGATTGGACCCGGTTCGAACTGCTGCGTGAGATCCGCGAGACGACCGACTGGACGTTGACGCTGTCGCTTTCGGGGCTGGGTGACATCCTGGTCGATGACTTGCAGGTGATTCCGCAGGAGCGCTGGACCAGCGGCACGTCCGGCTCAGCCCCCGACATCGAGCAGACATCAGGAACCCGACTCTTCGACCGGCTCCCCAAACTGCCTCGCTGGTCGACTCTCCCGCCGCGGCGCACAGGTCCATCTGAAATCAGACCAGCGCCATCGCCGTAACGCCCGAGATCGGCGCAATCCAATCCTGCTTTGCGATGCCGGGCATAGTCTTCAATGCCTGGCATCTGCCTTTCGAAGTTCACGGCAACTCCCCAGGATTGCCGCCGTTCCACGCTCTCCACCGCCCCGAGGGCCAAGGGCCCGACCGATACCAGCCTGGGGCATTGCCCCAGGTTGAATGGGAACAATATCGGTAGAGGGCTGAAAGCCCGGCTTAAGTGGTGTCCCACCAATGGACCAGCTAACCGATTCTTCACGGCGATGAATCGGGCCGATGGCCCTTCAGACTTGATCGATCCCTGGTCCTGGGGCGTTGCCCCAGGCTGGTATGGGTCGGACCGTTGGCCCGGCAGTCTGGTGACGTTCGGTCGTTACAAATGCGAAAAACCCGGCAGGGCGGACCATGCCGGGCTTTGAGGTGACTGCTTCCAGCTTCAAAACACCGAGGGCGTCCCGATCCTTGCGAATCGGGACGCCCCCATGTTTGCCAAGGATGCAAGTGCGGGCCAACGCCTGCCCCCGGCGTGAAAACTATTAAGCAAGCGACATGCCAGTCGAAAAAATTGTCGACCATTCTCCGCAAAGTCTTAACAGTCAAGGCTCTGCAGTCAGCAATGCGACGCTTCAGGCAGGATCGCACACCCGCAGCAAGATGCGACAGCGCCGCATCCTGCTGCATCAAAACGCCTCACTGATCCGCGACTACTTTCCTCACCCAGGACGTTCATCTACGATAGCGGCACATCCCCAGGAAGGTCCCCCATGTCGTCCCTGCCGCAGCGCCCGCTCACCGTGCCTCAATTTCTCGCCGCCAAAGGGCAGGGGAGAAAACTGGCGGTCGTCACCGCCTATGATGCACTCTGGGGCAACATTGCCGATCAGGCGGGTGTCGACGCGATCCTGGTTGGCGACTCCCTTGGAATGGTTGTTCAGGGGCATCGGACAACGCTTCCGGTCACGCTCGATCAGATGATCTACCACGGCACGTGCGTCGTGCGGGGCGTGCAACGGGCGCTCGTCATCGTCGATCTCCCCTTCATGAGCTACCAGGTCAGTCCGCGCCAGGCTGTCAGGAACGCCGGCCGCATACTCAAGGAGACCGGGGCCGCTGCGGTTAAACTCGAGGGGAGTGCCCATCAGGCCGACACCATCCGCGCGCTCGCGGAAGCCGATCTGCCGGTGATGGCCCATGTCGGACTGCGACCACAGTCGGTCCACAAATTCGGCGGACATGGCAAGGTTCAACGCGACGAAGACCAGCTTCTGGCCGACGCGGTCGCTGCGGAAGCGGCCGGGGCGTTTGGCATCGTCCTCGAATTGATCCCCCGCACCATCGCTGCCCGCATCACGCAGACCCTGAAGATCCCCACGATCGGTATCGGTGCCGGTCCAGACTGTGATGGCCAAGTCCTCGTTGGGCCCGATCTCCTCGGCCTGACGGGCGACTTTCACCCGAAATTCCTGAAGAAGTTCGCCGATCTGCGCTCCGCAGCGACGACCGCCATCGCCGATTACACTGCGGAAGTCCACGCCGGATCATTTCCCACCGCGGCCCACAGCCACGAGTAAGCGCAATCTACAGGGTAACGAAGTCTGGGAACAAATCGCGAAGACGCAAGCGTCCTTCGCGTGCGTCTTCGCGATTCAACCAGGTCGAGTTCCCCCCACAGTTGCAGCGACCGCGTGGCGCTGATATTTCTACCGTGCCGGGCGCGCTGCGCAACCGCTGCTCAGATCAATGGTTGTTGATCCCCGGATGTGCTCCATGCGACCCAGGTGTCGCCCGACTCTCAGGAACCGCTCGAAATGCCGATCGCCTCGCCGCAACAATACGCTGCCATGCTCGACTCTGCCCAGAAGGGCAACTACGCGTATCCCGCCGTCAACTGCACCAGCATCAGTTCGATCAACGCCGCCCTCAAGGCGTTCAGCGACCGCAAGTCGGACGGCATCATTCAGTTCTCGACCGGTGCGGGCGAATTCGCTTCCGGTCAGGCCGTGAAAGACAAGGTCCTCGGCACGATCGTCCTCGCGGAAGCGGCTCACCGCCTCGCCGCCCGGCACAACGTCCTCGTCGCGTTGCATACCGATCACTGCCCGCCGAAGAACGTCGAAGACTGGATGAAACCCCTCATCGCCGAGACCGCCCGCCGCCGGGCTGCCGGGCAGGGGAACCTGTTCCAGTCACACATGCTCGACGCCTCGAACCTGCCGCTCGCGCAAAACATGGCCCTCTCGGTCGAGATGCTCAAACTCTGTGCTCCGAACGAGATCATTCTGGAAGTCGAAGCGGGTGTCGTCGGCGGTGAAGAAGACGGGGCTGCCGGTTCCGAGCACGAACACGTGCCGGACGACAAGCTCTACACCACGCCGGAAGACATGCTCGCCGTCTACGAAGCCCTGCAGGGGATCGGCCGATACATGTTCGCCGCAACCTTCGGCAATGTGCATGGCCACTACAAGCCGGGTGCCGTCAAGCTCCGTCCGGACATCCTCAAGCAGGGTCAGGACGCCGTGATGAAGAAGTACGGCGCGAAGGCCGAGTTCGATCTCGTCTTCCACGGCGGCTCGGGAACCCCGACCGAACAGATCCGCGAGACGCTCGCCTACGGCGTCATCAAGATGAACATCGACACCGACACGCAGTACACCTTCACGCGGCCGATCGTCGACCACATGTTCAAGAACTACGCCGGCGTGCTGATGGTCGACGGCGACATCGGCGACAAGAAGGCGTACGACCCGCGTTCGTACCTCAAGAAAGCCGAAGAAGGCATGGCCGTCCGCCTGCAGGAAGCCTGCGACGACCTCCTCAGCACCGGCAAGACGCTCTGCGGTCAGGTGTAACGAACTCAGTCGTTGCAATGTATTCAGCAGCCGGCCTGTCCATCGACAGGCCGGCTGTTTTCGTTGACGGGTTTAAATCGTCCCCATGCTGCGCGTGGAAACGAGGGAAAGTGTGTCCCAACAAGCCAGGCACTCTCTGTGGGAGTTCAGGCTGCAGCCTGAACCGCATCCGTCAAAGAACGGCCAGCCTGAAGGCTGAACTCCAACGCTCAACCCCAGCGATTCGGCCAAGCTGAAGGCACGTTCGCTCGTGGGGCATCCCATCGCAGTTGAGAAGACTGCAGTGTAGTCAGGGTGCCATGTGCGGTGTCGCCTGGCAGTCCAGGCAGCGCGCTGTCGCAACTTGTTCTCCAGCTTGACACATCAAAGATAACAAGCTCATGCTATACCGCCGAAGTGCGGTAATTTTCGACCGCGTTTCGGCGGTCGCCTACCTGTTCGGCGGCGTGAAGCACACCACACCACCACCATGAATCCAACAAACCAAACCGCAGCGAAGTGGGGACTGTTCATCGGCCTCGCGAATCTCGTTTGGCTTTATCTTGCCTACTATCTGGGCCTGCACACGAACGGCATCATGGTCTTTCAGATCTTCATGCTGGTCTGGCTGGCCATGACTGTGACCGGCTTCATCCTCGCCCTCCGCGCGGTCAAGCGTCAGAATCCGGCGTTGAGCTATTTGGGCGGCATAGGGGCAGGCGCGGTGGCGGCGTTTGTGTCGGCTGTCGTCGCCGTGGTTGCACAGGTTGGCTATTTCACCGTCGTTCATCCCGCGTGGCCGGAGGTCATGGCGCAGCAGACCAAAGCGCACTTCACAGCACAGGGGATGTCTTCGGAGCAGGTCGAGCAGATGGTTGTGCAGGCTCGCGGCTCGTTCACGCTCTCCAATTACGCCGTATCGTCCGCTGCTACCGCCCTGATTGTTGGCGTCGTGTTGTCAGCCATCATCATGATTTTCATGCGGCGTCGGTCGGCCACGGCTGCGGAGGTCACACATGCCGCCTAACCATGCGCTGCCGCTAACCCGGCCAACGCGCTGCGGTTGCAATCGTGGCGGCCCGCAGGCTGGTTCGCTGAGCTGGGGTCGTTCGGCCACGGAGATCTAGGACATGCACCGTGCCCTCCAGATTGTTGCGGTTGCCACAGCAATGCTCGTGGGAACAGGGCAACACTCCGTCATGGCCGATCCACCCGCCCAAACCCCTCTGGAGTGGCATGTCCTTCTGATTATCAAGGCCAGTGGGGACATCAAGACCGACTGGATGCCCAACGTCAAGTATCAGATGACCGCGAAGGAGATAGAAGCGGCGGAGGTGGGATTCAGCAAAACCACGCCCGAGATGGTCCGGAAACTGAGCAACGGCCGCCTCGTCTGGAAGCCGACGATCGTCGTTTCCAATGTGCCGTTAACCAAGGTCGAAGGCAACGCCAAGGGAACGTCGATCGGCCCCAGTTGCCTTGCGGACGAACTCAAGACCCTCGTCCCGCGGGGCAAGTACGATGGTGTCTTTGTGCTCTGGAAAGACCGGGATGACACGACGAAAAGCAGCCTGAAGGGTGGCTTCGGATGGACCGTCGTGGCGGCAGACGCGTATGAGGGGGCCGGCTTCAGTTGCGTCAATCTATGCGTGCCGATCAAGGATCTCGCAGTTGGCGAGGTCTTTCTCCACGAATGGCTCCACCAACTCGAAGCCTACTACCTTGCCAAAGGCGTCGGTCTTCCGAAGGGCGGACTCCATGGAAATGGCAATTATGGCTTCAAGGAAGACAAAGACGGCGGCTGGAAAAGCTGGTATCGGGCGTTTCTCAACAGGGAACTCCCCGAAGACAATGGCCGGCGGTCCGGCTTGGGAGAGACGGCTTGGCGATGGGGAACGATGCGAGATGAGGTGAATCTCTATCTGCCGTCGTTCGTGACTCCGGAACGAAAACGGGCGAACCTGCTCATCAATCCGTCCTTCGAGGAAGGGGACAAGGGCTGGCTCTACAAGTCCGCGTCCGAGAACAAGACCGGGTTTGCGATCACCGGGGACCAGACGAAGCTGGGCAAGGCGGCCGCAGTCCTCCGATCCGAGACGATGAACGATCTCGTCCTGGCGCAAAAAGTCCGTGTCAATCCAAAGTCGAGGTACCTGCTGACCGGCTGGGTTCGGACGGACCGGGTGCACTTGAAGAACAAAGAGCGAAAGGACGGGGCATTCCAGTCGGGCGCGCTAGTGAGTGTTGAAGGCGTCAAACGAAACGCCAGCAAGGTCGTCGTCGGAACGAACGACTGGAGCTACATCTCACACGTGTTCATCACGGGGGACATTCAGGAGGTCGAAATCGACCTTCGGCTGGGGAACAATGCCAGTAAAGCCATTGGCATGGCGTGGTTCGATGACCTCGCATTGCTTGAGATTGCGTTACCCCCTCTTCCAAGAGAGCCGAACCCCAAGAAATGAAACCTGCCGAACCAGCCCTTGCACCTGACGGCTACACCAGAGCGGCAGCCGCAGGTGAACGGTAGCGTTCGGTATTGGTTGTTGGAAACGGAGCGAATCGATGTAACTGGGCGATGTCATACTATTTGTCGGCTTTGCTTGTTGTGCAACTGTAGCTCTGATACCAATCGGCGGGTGGCCCCGGTTGGCGTCTTCGTCTACCGGGGTGGCGGAGCCACAAGAGGTTGGAACTGGAGCGATTTACAATGCATAAACCTCTTGTCGCGGCGCGACCCCGGTTGCGACCTGAATCGCAACCGGAGCCACCCGCGATGGCGTCTTCGTGCGGCCGCAGAGGGATGGTCTGCTGGGTGGTGTAGGGGAGAGGCCGGATGACTTGCTGTGGGAGCCGGAACATCACGATCGCGGTGTCGCTGCTGGGACTGCTCGCCGCCACCCTGATGGCTGCGGAAGGGCTGGATCCGCTCGGGCGGCCCAAGGAGTTCGTTCAGGGAAAGCACCGGATGTACGGCGTCTGGTACGAGGAGGGACTCTGGCGGCTGCGGACAACGAGCGGGAAAGGGGTGAAGATCGAGTTCACCGGCACGGTCGAAATCGATGCCGGGTCGATCACCCCTGATTACTCGGCCCTGGAAAAGACCGGAAATCGCGTGGATGACGATGCCGTGCGATTGAGCAAGGGGGGGAAGAAACTCGACTTCCGCTTCATTACGCTCGGGGCCACCGACGGCGTCGATTTCAAGGTTGGGAAGAATGCAAAGTCCGTGAAATTCACGCTCCGCACCGCAGGCGACGACGACCCCCGGTTCATCTTCATCGGCGGCAAGAGCGCCCACCCGACCGGCGGCACCTTCACCATCCCCGCCCATCCCGAACCGGCCCCGGAAGCCGTTCCGAAGTAATTCGGCATGAGACGATTCCCCGCTGAAGCGGTTGATGCATTCGAAGCATCAGCCGAAGGTCGCTCCCGGAGCGGAAGGCTCGTCCAAACCACTGATCCTCTCGCAACTTTCGAGTTCGTGCTTGACGACAGGCGTTTCAACAAATATCGTCTCAACATTGCTTCGCATCTCTAAGCATCAGCGGAAGGTTTTCGGATGGTTGCCACTTCCTCGGCTGACGTTGTCGTTATCGGCGGCGGACCCAGCGGGGCCACCACAGCCACCTTGCTCGCCCAACACGGCTATCGCGTGACCCTCTTCGAGCGGAGCAAGTTTCCCCGCTTTCACATCGGCGAATCGCTGATCCCCCAGACTTATCACATTCTCCAGCGGTTGAACCTGCTCGACCGGATGAAGTCGAGCCACTTCATCAAGAAGTACAGCGTTCAATTCGTCAATCCACGCGGGCGGCTCTCCGAACCGTTCTATTTCGTCGACCATAAACCGCACGAATCGTCGCAGACCTGGCAGGTCCGCCGCAGCGAGTTCGATCAACTCCTGCTCGATAACGCGCGCGCGCATGGCGTCGACGTACAGGAAGAAGTCCGCGTGCTGGAGGTGCTCTTCGACGGGAGCCGGGCGACCGGCGTCCGCGTGCTGGACGCTTCGAATCGCACCCGCGAAGTCGCGGCTCAGGTCGTCGTCGACGCCAGCGGCCAAAGCTCGCTGCTGATCGATCGCCTCGGCTTGCGCGAATGGGATCCGGTGCTGAAGAAAGCGGCGATCTGGACCTACTGGAAAGGAGCCCACCGCGATCAGGGACGCGACGAGGGGGCCACGATCGTTCTGCAGACCGAAGGAAAACATGGCTGGTTCTGGTACATCCCGCTGCACGACGATGTGATGAGCGTCGGCGTCGTCGCCGGGAACGATTACCTCTTCGAAAACCGCGCCAGCCGGGATCCGGAGGCGATCTACTTCGAGGAAGTCGCCCGCTGCCCCGGACTACAGCCGCGACTTCAACGGGCCACGCGCTGCGACATCTTCCGCGCACAGAAAGAGTACAGCTATCGGGCGAAACAGGTTGCCGGTGATGGCTGGGTGCTCGTGGGCGACGCGTTTGGCTTCCTCGACCCACTGTATTCGTCCGGCGTGCTGCTCGCGCTGACCTCGGGGGCGATGGCGGCGGATGCCATTCACGCCGGGTTGGAGAGCGGCGACACATCGGCGCAGGCCCTCCGGACCTGGGAAGCGACGTTCATCGCCGGGATGGACCGGATGCGCCGACTGGTCTGCGAGTTCTACGAAGGCTTCAGCTTCGGTCGATTCATCCGCAAGCATCCCGACTGCAAAGGGCTCGTGACCGACGTCCTGATCGGCGACGTCTTCAAGAACGATGTCGACGTCCTGTGGCCGTTGATGGACCAACTGCGGGCGGAAACCACAGCCACAGCGTCCTCCGTAATTTCCGAGCAGGTCAGTGACGATTGACACTGATTGCGAAGCGGGGCCACAACTTCGGCGGGTTGGCACTGACAGACATCCGGCCGACTTTGGTGTGCCACTGGCTTTGCCAGTGACTTTCTCCGGTCTTCCAGCCCTCTCAGTTCAAGTGAAGCGCACTGGCGGAGCTATTGGCACACTCTGTCATCCGATCGTGTGACATCCACTTTGAAGCTGCTTGGCCTGGCTGGCCAATGCCCCTGCAGGTGTCACTCACAGATCCTGGGTCCCTGTCACCGATCGTGAAGGGACTGACAAAACCGAAGTCTTCCCCTAGCAACCCGTGGATTTATTCCGGCCGTGCTCATCCGGTGGATTGATGTGGGTTAGAGTACGGGGGTGCGGGGCGGACGGTGCGGGGTTGGAGCTGCGGGCATGGGGTTCGGGGGTGCCAGGATGGCGTTGGGGCGGCGGAAGGCTGAGCGGCAGGGGGCGTTGTTCATCACGGCGGAGGACTTGCCGAAGTCGGGCGGGCATCCGTTTTATCGGCGGCTGAATGGGCTCTTGATGGACGCCGACTTCGACCGCTTCGTCAAAGATCTGTGTCGGCCGTACGACGAACCGGAAGGGTCACGCGGACGTCCGTCGCTGCCGCCGAGCGTCTACTTTCGCATGCTGTTGATCGGGTACTTCGAGGGGATCGATTCGCAGCGGGGGATCGCCTGGCGCTGTGCGACGGGTGAAACTATGCGAGGGTAGGCCGCGCCGGCTGGGTTGGTGCTTGGTGTCGTGGTAAACGTTGAGCGGTGTTGAACTGCTGTCCTGTTTCCACACAAGGAGCCACCCCGTGAAATATGCCGGCTGCGACCTCCACAAGCAGAGTATCACGGT
>JBGATC010000008.1:0-190456 GCA_044229335.1 Planctomycetaceae bacterium
ATTCGCGATTACATCGACCATCACAACGCCAATCCAAGATCGTTCGTGTGGACCAAGAAAGCCGAAGATATTTTGCAGAAAGTCACCCGCGCCAGAAATGCCCTGAATAAGATCCCATCTGCGTGAGGCACTACACTAGTAGCTGCTCGATTATAGAGCGTCTCCCACCGTACGCATGGCTTCATAAAGCTGCACGAAAGGCTCGATCTGAATGTCGGAAACGTCCGTTAGCTCGACGGCACGTCGCATGACTAGCGGCTTGTTGAGTCGCTCGTTTAACTCGTCCCGGAGCCACCGCTCCACCCGTTTGGAGAACATCACTGAGGGCCGAAGCGGGGTCCTGTTCTCCCATTCGAGGAACGCTGCTTCGCAAATGCTCCCGTTTTCGTCCCCTAGCACATCGGAGGCAGCCTGAATGTAATTTGCCCGTGGTACGATCTGTTCAAACTCCGTTCCACTGGCAAGTGATACGACTGGCACATCGAGATGCTTATCGTGGACTTTTTTGATGTCAGCCTGTTTATCACCATCGAGGAATACCACAGGCTTAGCATTCTGTGACTTTGCCAACCGGCACATGTACTCGAAGCTTGATCCCTCCCCGTCGAGAATGTGTGTCTGAGACAACAGCGTTTCGAGCACCGCAGATGCAACCACGCCGTTGTCGGAGAGCTTCTTCAGCACAAGTGGAAGACACTGAGTCTCTGTCGATCCCTCTACGATGATCGTAATTGGAGCGTACAAAAGTGAATCAGCTGGGCTGACTCCTATACTGGACCGGACCAGCGTGTAGTTATCTCGGGACACATTGCTGACAAAAAGGGAGACCGCCTTTTCGTTCACTCGCTTTCGCTCAAGGATACGGATCGACTGAGGCCGCAAAGTGTTGATCATTGCAGGCGAATGCGTCGTGTATACAACCTGTACGTTTGGGTGTGACGCGATGCTTTCCAGCAACCGCCGAAGCATGTGCTGAGCATCGGCGTGCAGGGAGATTTCCGGTTCGTCGTACAGGACCATCGTGTGTCCATCATCGGGGTTCACTCTCAGCAGTGCTCCCATGATGTTGAGCAGTCTGCGAACTCCCGCGCCTCTCGAACCAAGGGGCGCATAGCCGCGATGTTCGTCGATCAATCCAATCCCCAGAAGTTCGGGCTGCGCGTTAATCTCCAGAAGCTTGAAGCTCAAAGGCATCGTCACTGGAAGGATCCGACGAAGCTTCTCATTTAGGCGAGCCTCTGCTTCGTCGATGCGAAACGAGCGGTCGATTTGGGTCAAGCTTTTATGCTGTTCCAGCGAGAATGCTGACCCGAAACCCAGCCTAATTAAATGGCTCTCAGCATCGGTCATGTTTCGGAAATCTATCTCTTGCCTGACTTCTGTCGCGAGCGGGAGCTTAAGCACTTGTGGTGGGACTGTAAACTGAATGCTAGGATTCGTTCGGTCCTTGCCATCGTTAATCTCAAGAATCTGCCCTTCAGACGCATTCATTCGCCGCCGAACAGTAACCGTCGAACCAGGCTTTGTTTTCCTAGGAAGACGATTCTTGGCCACACTGACATCAGTTACCTCGAAGACTCCGATGCAATGGATCTCGTCGTCATCATTCCACTTCCCCTTGAATTCACGTGTTCGATCGCGGTTTACTTCGTGAGCGTCCATCGTGCTTTGCGTGCAGAGAATTTCGATTGCTCGGAGCGCAAGGCTTTTCCCAGCGTCGTTCGGCCCTGTGAGTACAGTCACCTCGGGGTCAAGATGAAGCGTTGTTTCCTCTGCGAACGGCCCGAAATGTTTGGGGGTGATGTTCTTCAGAATCACGTTCAGATCTCACTTCGTTAAGCCACGTTGTCACCAGGTCAGTTACGGCTGCTTGCTTCGTTCTGCCTCCGCTCATGGCGATGGGGAACGCCCACTCTGTGATTGCTGGCGTGGCTGATGAACAAGTCCCTTGTCATTCGTCATCCTCCCCATCGAACAGGCTGGCTTCCTGCTTGGCGGGCTTGATGGCCGCTTTCTTTTTGGGGGCGGCTTTCTTGGCGGCACCCTTTTTGCCGTGGAGTCCTTGCTTCACTTCCTCGGCGTAGCGTTCGTGGTTGAGCTTCAGCAGGCGTTGCAGGACTTCACGGCGGGCGGGTTCGCTGATGGTGAAGCGAACTCCCTGCTTGGATTCGTGGAAGCCGTGGCCGAGTTCGAGGTCGGTCCAGCCGTAGGCGGCGGCAACTGCTTGATCCATTTCGACGTGCAGATCACGGAGCTTCTGAATGTCGGCGGCAGTCTCGTCGGAATTGTGGAAGCGGTTGTAGAGGTCGGTCAAGCCAAGCCTACATTCAGCCAGGATACTCTCTCTGTGAGCATCGTATCTGAAGCCAATTTCGTCGCACTGTTGAATGCTTTCATTCTGCTCATCCGGCATCGGCCACGTTTCGAGGCATTCGGACGTAGAATATGCGAACGTAGTTTCTCCGAGTGTAGCGGACCGCCAGCCAGCCCATTCCTGATGAAATGAAGACTGCAGGACGGCGAATTCCCACGACTCGAAAAAGAGGTAGAGTTTGGTGGCTTCCGTGTACACAGCGTCGGCCGGAACACGCCGAAATGAGACGTATTTTGTATGTCGAGAGGACGCTAGAACTCGTTCGTGTCGCTCAAGCTGCTCGATTAACTTCTTCCGATAATCCCAAAACCGCCAGTAGCAAGTCTCATGGATTTGCCCTGTAAGCCCGTCTCGATAGTCCTTCACCAAATCCGTCACATGGCGAAAGGCAGCATGGTACTTTCGTGCTTCCGATTCAGTCATTTGGCGAAAGTTTATCACCCAGCGATAAGGCTGGAATACGTACAAGTTATTGAGGTCTTTTCCGTTGTACAGCGGCTTGATAATCTCGGCGCTCTGTGGGTCTTCTGCAATCAACGCCTGCTTGTCTTTCTCGTTGAGTTGGTAGCCGCCGTTGTCCATCAAGCATTGGCCTTGACCGTAACGCCCCTTCATTGACTTAAGTTTCCAAGGCGTTGCATCGACAAAAGCTTCTTCGAGACCACCATTGATCCGCCTCACGACACTGCCGTCGAGGCCACACAAACTGCTCCACTGCCCCTTGAAGACATGAACAGCAGCGACGAAGACTGCGGCTACACCGGGCCAACCGAGGCGAGAGTGAGCTCGGAAAATCGTGCCGCCACGTTCAATGAGTTGATCCAAGCAGACAACACGAGTTCCTGTCTCGGAAATTGTCTTTGTGGCAAGAAGACCAAACGCCCCGCCGTTGCGGAGAACAGAATAGGCTCGCAATAGAAAGTACGCACAAAGGTCGGGAGAACCGATCACGAAATTCCGCACATGGTCCAAGAAGCCGTAGTATTCAAGGCCGAATGCACGTCCAATCATCCTGCCACCCATAAACGGAGGATTTCCCACGAATGCATCGAACCCGCCTCGCTTGACGATCACTTCGGGGAATTCCAGCGGCCAGTGGAACATCGTCTGGCCCCGGCGTTCCTTGGCGGCTACTTGCTCGAACTCGCTGGTCGGCCCTTTCTCGACGTAGTGGCCGGACTTCACCGCCGCATGGCGGACCTTTTCCAGCTTGTCTTTGGCACCTTCGCCCCAAAATTCAGCCGCAACGAGCAAATCCCCTGCACACCGCAGCCGGGCGATCTTCTCGTTGGCCTCGGTGAGCAACTTCTCCTGCCGCTGCACGTCATCGACCGTGTTGGCGGGCATGTCTTCGAGCTTGAGCCGCAGGTTGATCGCCTCATCCACGGCGCTGTCGAGCGGTCCCTTGAACAGCACGGCATCGTCGGAATCGGGCTTGAGGCTGAAGTGCCGCAGTTGGTCGATGCTGTGCAGGCCGACGAGCGAATCGCCGCAGCGAATCGAGTGATCCAGAAACTCGAAGGGCTTGTCCTTGGCCAGCGTCAAGAGCCACAGCGACAACTTGGCCATTTCCGCCGCCAGAGGGTTCTTGTCCACGCCGTACAAGCACCGCTGGGCGATGATCCGCATGGCGTAGGTCTTACGCTCGGCGGGATCATCGGGGATCAGGGCTTCATTCGCCTTACCGGATGATGCGGCTCCTTCCGGCGTGATGCCCGGCGACTTTGGATTGGCCTTCTTCGCATTGTCCCATGCTTCCAAAAGCCGTTCGGCCATGTAGCGGGCGGCTTGCACCAAGAACGCCCCCGACCCGCAGGCCATGTCGCAAATCTTGAGTTCGAGCAGTTCCTTGGCCGACTTGAGCTTCCATTCGCTCTTCGGCTTCCCTTCAGCCGGGCCGACGTAGACCAGCGGCTCCAACGTGTATTGCACGATAGGTTCGGTCAGGCTGCGGGGCGTGTAGTGCGTACCACTGGATCGCCGGTCGGTCCCCGCCGTGACGAAGACGCTTCCCTTGGGAATGACGACGGGATAGCCAAAGTTATCTTGCCGCACCAATCCGGCCAAAGGCTCGACTCGATCCCACAGGGCGTTGTCGCTCTGGCAAGCGGTGCGGAATCGGGCGGCGTCGTGTTTGTCGAGTTCGACGTTGAGCGACTTCTTGAGAGCGCTATCCGACTTGCCTGTTTCGTCCTTGAGGAACTTGACCAGTTCGGCCTCGCCTTTGGCCAGAAGCTCTTCGAGTTTCGCCAGCGGGAGTTCCGGTTCCTTCTTGTCACGAGTTCCGGCCAAACCGAGGAATGGTTCGGCGGCACGCTTGGCGGTGTGGTCCAGCAAGCCTTCGTAAACGTGGCCGATCTGTTCAATGTCGAGCGCCCGGAAGCTGAGCCGACGAGCTTCCGCAGGCCCGCCGCCCGGCACCTTGATTTGCAGCAGTTGCAACGCTTCGAGCAGATGCAGCACCGTGCGGTTGTTGACCGGCAGCGGGTTGGCCTCGCCGTCCTTCCACGAGGTTCCCCGCTTGCGGCCTTCAAGGAACGGGAAGCGGTCGGGATTAAAGAGGTTGCCGCCGTAGGCCGGAATGTGAACGTCATCGTGTTTGAGTCCGCCGTAGACCGCACGGAACGCCGCCAACAAACGAGGCCATGCGTCGTAGCGGCGTTCGAGCAGTTCTTCGCCATGCTGGTCGGCCAGTTCACGCAGTTGCTTGCTGATCGTGGAGACGGAGTAGTTCTGTTCGTAAACCGGGAATGGTTTGCTGGGGATGAGTTCCCGTTCCTCGGCACAGAAGAGGAACACCAGCCGCATCATCACCGTGAGCGCCGACTCGTAGAGAACGGCTTCGGGGACTTCGCTCAACAGGGACCGCCCATGATCCTGATCGGCCCGGTCGAGCGAATGGATCAGCACTTCGACCGCCCGCCGCACCTGGTAACCGAGTTGGTCGGTAACTTCCTGCTGGTTGCTCGCACTCTTGGCGAGCAGGGCTTCGAGCGTTTCATCGTCGGGGACGTTGAAGAACCGGCTGGCCGAGAGCAAGCTGCGGAAGGCTCGCAACGTGATGTATTCTTCAATCCAAAGGGATGCGTACCACGAGGCGTAGCCGGTCGTTTCGCCCTTGGGGGCATCGACCAGCATCCAGTGTTCGCCGTTCGTGACGAGGCCGAGCCGCACGCCGGTGCCGTGCAGTAACTCGGTCATGCGGGTATCGGGTGATGCTTTCCACGGAGAGTTGGCAACGTAGCTGGTGAGTTCCTGCGACCGGGGATAGGTCTGGACCAGCAGCCGGGCCTTCTTCGTACCCGGATCGTTGACCACGATGCTGGGCCGCAGCAACTCGTGATGTTCAGGAACTTCAACGTGCAGCGTCTGTGGGATCGACTGCCCTTCGGCCAAAACTCGCTCATCGAGGTCGAGGGTTTTGGTGAGGACGAACTTGATCCAGTTGTGGTGCGGGGCGGGATCGGCCTTCCGCTTCTCGAACGATTCCTGCCAGTTGGCGTACTCCTGCCGCAACAGCCGGACATGCTCCGGGTCGTGAGGTTCCAATCCCGTATTGAACGCTTCCATCAGCACGGGCAGGCTCAGGAACGGGCCTGACACCGGCACGAGCGAAAGCCATTCAGCGTGGTGGCGTGCGATGGACATTGAGCCTTACCTTCGTTGGGCAACTTCTCGCTGCAAAACGCTCTCGCCTGTCGAATCCGGTTCAACGGCTTCTTCAAATCGGGATGCCAGTATGTTGTCCTCACCAAAGAGGCTTATCGGTGTGGCAGAGGGGAACGGGTCAACTGCCAAGACTTTCTTCGAGGAAATCTCATTGGCAAGCCTGCTGACAAAGGGATGCCCAGCAGAATCAGATTGCGGGAACGAGTACCCGACAACTACGACCGTCTCACATTCACTCAAAGCAGCATTGGCCTGCGCAATCAGAAGGTGAAGTGGCGGATTCAGCAGTTCTGGCTTGCCTGCCTCTGGGTAGACGAGCAAAGGCCCGGTGGTATCCGACTGTGGATTTCCGACCGTGATATTCTCGCCGGTCTGGGACCAATTGACGCTGCCATGAATCTTGATGAAAGGGATTGCAACTTCACCCGTTCCGATTGAGATGGGCGAGCCTTGAGCAAAGGCCGCTGACGGCGAATACTCAAGTCGCAGTGCAGTCAGTGGAGCGACACACGCATCGGGAATCCATCGGCGTCTCGCTTGCTCCGAGGACAAGTAACGACTCTGGGCAGAATCAAGTTCTGCCGTGTTAAGCGTCGAGAAGTCCCCAGCAACGAGGCAAAGCGGCGTTTCCAGAGCGTTGTCATAGTTGAAATTGACCACGGTATCGCCCGCTTCCATCAAACTGAGTAGCTGGGAATACGGGCCAAGTTTGCCATGTTTCCCAAACACTTTGTGGATACGACCGAGATTCATCCTTTCCAAGCCCCGTCGAATAGCACGCTTTAGGATCACCTTTTCGGATTCAGTCAGCGGACTTGACGATGACAGCAGTTCCTCGATGTTCTTTCCGGGATTGCGCCGCAACAGTTCCAGCGACTGCGGTAGAGTTTGCTGGAATTCAGGGTCTTGTTGGTTTTCGGGAAATTTTGTCCAGAGTTCGGTGAAGAATGCCTCAAACTGAGCCAACAATGGCATCCCAAGGTGGTAGCTGGCTCCCGCAGCGATGATCCACAGAACTTTTCCCATTAGTGGCCCCCCGCCATCTTTTCAGGGACCAAGAACGTCACGGCCACGGGGAACATGCGAGCTTGCGGGTCGGCAAACCGTGCCCGGATCGCTTCCGTCTCCCGTTTGATTTCTTCGGGGATTTCCTTCGCCCTCGCTCGCATGGCGTCCTTGTTTCGCTCGAAGCGTTCCTGCTCCGGGTCATCGAAGAGCGACGGCTGGATGTACGCCGGGTCTTTGAGTTCTGCCTCGATGGACTTCTTCAGTTCGGTCAGGATCGAGGTAATGTCCTTGGCCTCTTTCTCAGCCCGATCCGCCAACTTCTTTTGCAGGCCATCGACCATCTGCTTCATGCGGGCTTCGAGTGCCGAGGCCAAGGACGACGTGAGCGACGGGTAGAGTTCCAGCAACTTCGCCTTCGCCGCCGCTGAGGGTTCTTTTGCCGTCGCCCCTGCAACCGCCGACTCCGTTTGGCCGACGTTGAGGCGGCTTCCCCATTTCTGGTCCTTGATGAAGCCGCCAGCGGCAATGATTTCTTCGTGCAAGCGGTAGCTGTCGCCGCCGATCACCACGAGGCGAGCGTGTGCGATCACGGCGGGAGTATCGAGAACATCGTTGGGCACCACACGGGCCGACACTCGTTGCAGTTTCGACCGGCCTTTTTCCGCCCAGACTTCGGCCCGCAACAACCGCAGGCACATCTGGGGCAAGCGGTGGTTGAGATGGACCAGCACCACGTCGTCCCGGCCCTTGGATACGGATTCATCGAAGGTGATCGGGCGAATGTCTTTCGTGTGGGGATGTTCCAGACCTTCGGCACATGCGGCCCAGCTTCCCTTGAGTGGCGGCAACTGGAAGCAAGGCTTGTTGTCTTCGGTCTTCGTCGGAATGAGGGCAGGTTGGCCAGCGAGAGCCAGCCCGACTTTGACCACTTGGCAGATGTTGTCGGGGGAGAGGCGAAGTTCCTTGCGTGTCTCCCGATATTGCTCCATGAGCGCCTGCACCTGCTTCTGCAAATCCCGCTCGAACTTGAGCATCTTGCGGATCGGCTCGGCTTCCTTCTCGGCCTTCTCCGTGTTGAGCGTGGTGCGGCGACCGAGCATCGCCTCTTCCACCTGTTCGGCAATGACGGTGCCAACTTTGCCGAGGTCTTCCCGAATCGTTTCGATCTTCATCGCCACCCGCATCAGGAATTCAAGGTCGGCTTCCATGTCGGAAACCGTCCCGTTGAATTGGCGGTTAGCCCGCTCCTTGTAGCCTTTGCCTACGAAGTGAAAGACCTGAACCTTGTCGGCCTTTTGCCCGTGACGGTCTACACGCCCATTCCGCTGCTCCATGCGGTTCGGGTTCCACGGGATTTCGTAGTGGATCAGTCGGGAGCAGAAGTTCTGGAAGTCCAAACCTTCCGAGGCGGCATCCGTGGCCAGCAGGATGCGAACAGGGCTGACCTCGGGTGCCGTTTGAAAGGCTGCTTTGACTTCCTCCCGCTTTTCGGAGTCCATGCCGCCGTACATCGTGAGCAGTCGGTCGCCATCGGTGAAGCCTTCGACAGACAGCACTTCTTGCAACCAGTTTTGGGTCGCTCGGTATTCGGTAAAGATGATGACCCGCTCGTTCGACCACTTACCACCCGGCTTGAGATGTTCCTTGAGCCATGCCACGAGTTGCTTGACCTTAGAATCCCGCTGGCCACGGGCACGCTTGGCCCAATCCTTCATCTTTTGCAGCAGGGCTTCTTCGTCGGCTGTCGGTTCGGCAAACAGTCTCGTCGCCGTGTCGATTGCGTCAGCAAGTGGGCCATGGCAGAGTTCAGCATCCAGATTAGGTGTTCTCAAACCTGATCGACTGTCGTGGTCACATTCCCAGTCGACTTCGTCGGCGTATTCCTCGTCCATCCGGTCGAGTTCGAGTTGCAACGTCTTGAACGTCGGCTTGGCGACTTTCTTCTTGGCGGTGTGTAGGGACTTCTCGTGCTGCTCCAATGTCGTCAGGAATGCGGCAGGGCAGGAGAAGAGTCGCTTCTTCAACGTCTTCAATACAAACTCGGTGGCGAACCGCTCCGCATTGTCCTCCGCCCGTGAGGACCGCAGTTTCGTGTACCGCCGCAGGGCTGCATGAATCTCCCGCTCTTCGTCGGTGTAGGGAACCTCGATGGGTTCCAGGATGCGGGGAGGAAAGCGGCGAATGCCCAGATGGTTGAAAGCGAACGACGGGTCGCTCTTGAGGCGGCGGACCATGACCGCTTCGAGTTGCTTGCGATCCGGTTCCGTCCCCCGTGAGAACCGCTGGTTGTCGAGCAGTTCGAGCAGGGCGCTGAAACTCTCCCGATAACCGTTGTGCGGCGTGGCGGTTAGGAAGAGCTTGTGTTCAAAGTGCGGAGCCAGTTCCCGCAAAGCCTGTGTGCGCAACGAATCAGCGGAGTATTGACCAACACCGGACGGGGCACAGTTGTGGGCCTCATCCACGATGAGCAGATCGTACTTGCGGGGAAAAATTGGCTCGCTGGGTGCGGGTAGAGTCTCACGGAACAGACGTAGAGGACGTTCCCGCTTGAGGAAGTCGATGCTGGTGATGAGCCGAGGGAAGTGTGCCCAGGGATTGACGTGAATCCCGCGGCGACGCCGAAGCTCTCGCATCAAGCTCGAATCCACGATGCGGAAGTCGAGGCCGAACTTGTCCCTCATCTGGTCCCGCCACTGGATTTGCAGGGCGGACGGACAGACCACGAGAATTTTTCTGGCACGGTGCCGGATGATGAGTTCCAGCCCCACCATCCCCGCTTCGATGGTCTTTCCGAGGCCCACATCGTCAGCGATCAGCAGGTTGACCCTCGGCATCTGGATCGCCCGCACCACCGGATCTAGCTGGTAGTCTTCGATTTCGATGCCGCTGCGGAATGGTGACTGGATGTTCTTGTGGTCAGCGGTGGATGCGGCCCCCCAACGGACGGCATCAAGGAAGGCATCGAGTTTGTCGGGCGAATCTAAGTCGGTCGGTTCGGGGAGCGCTACCCGCTCGATGACCTTAGCCCCCGGCTCGATTTCCCAGACGACTTGCAATTCTTCCCCCAATCCGTCGTCTTCGACGGAAGAGAGGGTCAGCAGGTTCTGAGTTTTGGCGACCGGCAGTTCCATCGCCGGGGACGGCAAGTTGCTCGGCTTGACTTCGTTCACCATCCACGGACGGGAACGCACTTGTACAAGCTGGCCCTGTTCGGGAGTGGTCGTCGTCATGGAAGCCGCTCCTGGCCGATCGTTAGGTCCGCCGGAGCGGGAAATTCATTGACTTCGACTTTGATTGTGTCCCTGAGATCACGTGGATGGAAAAGCCTGGCCAGCCCTCTTAAGGATTCGCTCAGGATTGCCTTTTCATTGACCGCCATTGACATCGCCATTTGCCGCGCTGGCACAAGACCTCGTGACACGAATACGCTCGTGAACATAAATACAATAAATTCGGTCGGGCTGGCAACCATTCCGGCCGCCAGCATGTTGAGGGTTGTCACGAGGTGTGACTTTCCCGAACCAGCGTGGCGAGGAGTAGCGCATCCTCATATCGGTTGAGCTAATTGCCCCAGATGAGTTGCAACACGAGTGGCGTCTTGATGCTGTGCGTCCTACCGGGGAACGCTTCCAAACGCCTAGAATTCCCGATTGTTCCATGCGCAGAGACGGATTTTTTGTCCGTCATCCTGACGGACAAACTGCGGCGTTCGCTGCCGCGCACGACAGTTTGCGAGAGAATCACTCCGTGCTTCGAATCTGGTCCCCTGATCCCAGATTTTCTGCGCGATGGACCTTGTTTGCCATGCAGCCTCCCAACTGAGTGACTCTCGACCCTATCCTGTGACCGACAGCGCGATGCCGTCCGATTCTGCTCTGGGGGTTCCATGGGGAAAGTTCTTGTTCTCTTCCATTCTGCCAGCGGAAACACCGCGGCGATGGCACGGTTGGTTGCCGACGGTGCGGGGATGATTCCCGACACGGAGGTCCGGCTCCGCGAAGTCGACGTTGCCACGCCCGACGACGTGCATTGGTGCGATGGCTTGGCCGTCGGCAGTCCAACCAACATGGGCATCTTGTCGTGGAAGATGAAGCGGTTTTGGGACGAGGCGATGTTCAACCACTGGGGTAAGGTGGACGGTAAGGTGGCGTGTGCGTTCTCATCCAGCGGTGGATGGGGCGGCGGGGCCGAGATCGCCTGCCAGTCGCTCCAGATGGTGCTGATGAACTTCGGGTTCCTGGTGTTCGGCGTCACCGACTATTCCGGCACTCTGACCACCTGCCACTACGGAGCGATCTCCGCACGGGAGCCACGGGATCCAGATGTGAAAGAGGCGTGTCGTCTCCTCGGCCGACGCTTGGCCGAGTGGGTGGCAGTCGTGGCCGATGGCCGCAGAGAACTGCACCCGCTTGCCAAGCCCGAATCGCGTACCCTGCCAGGGTGATCTCAGGCGGATCGACGGCATCAGAAGTTAGACCGCAGTGGCGACGCAATCCCCGACCATCGAACAACACCAGTCGGAAGCTCGACGTTCGGTCTGTCGCGACAGCCGAGAGACTTTCGTCAAATGTGACACGTCCCCGATGCACACTCGACGATCGCAAGCTGTACGGTTCCGCTGTGACAGTCCCACTCTTCGAGACAGCGGACGACTGTACCCGCACAGTGATTCTGCCGATCCAGACTCGCTCCAGTGAGGTGCAGCCATGTGTCACATTGCGGCCACGACAGGATTGATCCGGACATGTACTCTCGCTCACAGCGAGCGATTCCCGTCCGCTTTGGCGTGGCGGGGCCGAATCGTGTCAATCGCCCACGACTTGCTTCCTTCGTGCTTCCTGCCGATCGATCCGGGCGCGGATGCGATTACATACTTCTATTTCTTCAATCGGCATCGAAATCCGTATCGACTCGTCGATCAATTGGAAGTCGCGGGAAATTGTCGAGCGGCTTACACCGAGGCGGCGCGACAATTCAGCCTGGCATCCTCTCTCCAAGCCAATTTCGGCAAGCAATTTGACAGCATCCCACCGCCGCAGATTCGCGGCGGCAGTGCGGACTGCGTTGTAATGACGCCGTCCGCCCGCACGCCGGGCGACCGCAGATGCCGACTGTGGATGGTCCCAGTTTGTTGCGGACATATGTTTCACATCCTGTCACTCTTCCGACGATTGCTATCTCGTGTCCACAGTCGGAACGACTGTTGCTTCCGGTGATTCACACACGCTGTGCTCTGAAGTCCGGCCGAACCTTGCGCGGGATTTGTCCCGGCGGCGTTATCGATTGGACCTCGACTGAGTGCCCAGTCTTCGCTGGGGCGATGCTGCTGTCCTTAGGTTGCAACTCGCCACACGAGCTTCTCTGGGTGTTGTCGTCGAAGTTAGATAACGTGGCAGAATCATTGCGGATCCTTTCCAGCGACGGGACTGTCCGAGTCGCGTTGATCGCCTAGAGGGCCTTGGCTTCGTGCTGTTCGAGCGGTTGCTGGCATTACTTGACCAGCCGTGATCGATTTACAGAGCGAATTCCCAGGCGAACTTGGTGAAACATTTCGGGGGTGGATGAGTCCCGCCAGGAGCGGATTCCGGCGGGGGCGTCGAGGAAGTGATCGTTAGCTTGCTCAGGTCTTGGTTTCCCTAATGTGGAACGAAGGAACGATGGAACGTATTTTTGACAAATTGATCAATAGACGCGCATAAGAGAGAGTTTGTCGGAAACACGTTCCATCGTTCCTTCGTTCCACATTTCACGCCTCTAACGCAATCCCGAGATACCAACGGCCGTTTGACTGAACCGCTTGGTATCCATGCTCTTGCAACCAACTGCTGACGATGCGGCCCTTGGGCGGGCGTTCACCATTGGCTTCGCACCACTCCTCAAACCGCGTGTAGAGGTCGTTGAATCGGACGCGCACTTGTGGCATTGAGATGCAGCATTGCGCGACAAATTGCCCGATCATATCTTCCGCGGTGCGGTATTCCGCGGTGGCCATCTGCACCTCTTGAGGCGCTTTTAGCCCGTCACGCTGCCATGCCAAACACCCACGGACCATCCAGGCGAGAATGCCAGGTTGTTCCGCGGCAAGCTTCTCCGGCATGCTTGGGTCAGCTTTGAGTTCGGGAGGGCCGGACTCGCCGCGCCACTCGAGCCAGAAGCGTTGTTGCCAGGGAATGAGGTTGAGGCGTCTCCAGATGCCGTTATCCGTGCCACGGACACGTGGGCGATGATTGGTGATCAGGAAGATTGTGAACGACGGTAGGAACTCGAATTCGTCTTTGTGGCAGAACCTGGCTTTGATCGTGTCGCCGCCGGTCATGGACTTGATGAGGTCTTCATCGAGCGCGGAGCCGCGACCAGTTTCCGAGCAGAACACGAACCGCTTGCCATACAGGGATGCCCGTTCGGTCGCGTGGCGGTCGTTGGTCTTTTCAGTCAGCAGCCCGTGAGCCGCCGGCGCGGCGAAGTCACTACCGATGGTACCGCGAATGGCTTCGATGAACTTCGATTTGCCGTTGCTGCCTTCTCCGTGGAACACCGGCAAGATTTCTTCGGACTTCGCAGCCCGGCCCGCAAGTGCATAGCCGCAAAGACGCTGCAGGTAGTCTTGCACGGCCTGTGATGGGATCGCCCCGTTAAGGAATCGATCCCAGTTGTTCGACGGAGCATCCGGGTCAAACGCCGTTGGGCAAAACGTCGTCAGTAGGTCCTCTTTGCGGTGTGGGCGAAGATTGCCGGTCCGGAGGTCAACTGTTCCGTTCGGGCAGGGGATCAACCATCGGTTGACATTCAAGTCGGAGACCGAGATCGCCTTGACCGCCGCTGCCGCTTTGAGGGCTGTAGCCCATACTTTCGGCTGACTCATGTCTTTGGCATACTTGATCGCTTCATCGGTTGGACATTCGGCTACTTCGTGCCAGATTGAGTCTGAGACGGCCTGTGCGAATCGCGTGATAACGCAGCTTCCTTCATCGATCCGCCATCGGCAGTCATCCCAAAACAGCCACAATTTCCACGCTGGCACCCAATGGACGTTATCGCCATAGTCGCGGAGAAATCGCCGCGAGAACGCCACATCGGTACGCCCCTCGTCATCGATTATTGACGTCCAGGGGTCTTCAATTTCCCGCTCGTTCCCGTCGTCGTCGAAGCCCATCAGCGCGGCAATGGCTTCGAGTTCGTTCCTCGGAGCTCGCTTCTGCCGTTTCTTCTTCGGCTTCGGCTTCGGCTCGATTGGTGGATCCCAGTGTTGCCCCTCGGGTTTGCCGATCACATCGCGGAAGTCCTGCCAGCGCTTGTCCGCACAACTTTTGTGAAAGCAGCCGCCGGTCAGTGCCCCGCTGCCGAACTGCGTGATGTTCGCTTCGTCGACATGGTCCGGATTAAAGCAACACGTGAAGGTGTAGATTGTCCGGTCGTCCTTTTCTTTCTTCTGGAACGAGACACCCTTGTCCGTCAGCCATTTGTCGACCAAGAGCCGTCGCGGTGTACCGGTGAAGTCGCTATTGGTATTTGGCTTCGCCGCGCTGCCGGTCTTGCTATCGTTGACCGCGAGCACCGCTACGGCTTCGAGCTTCCCGCGGGGGATCGGGTCTGCCCAACCGTTTTCGAGGTAGTCCGGCAGGTCGATCATCTTGCAAAGTCGGTGCGGTCGGTCCTTTGTGTTGTCGCCCTTACGATTCGTTGTGCCAGGCAGCCGCAGAATGCGTGCTGCGTTAGCTACCGTGGAATCAATCTTCACCGCGGCATCTGACCATCTCTGTCCGATGGCTCGCAAGATCCGCTCAATGAGTTTCAGAGAATCGGCATCGTTGGGCAGGTCGATTGGGAAGAGCAGGTAAAAACCGTTGCCGCTATCGATGACGAACGGAGCGTGCCAGCCGTGCTCGGTCATGAGCCAATCGTTCACAGCATAGGCTCGGTCCCGTGCGGCTTCGTGCTCGGCATCGGTCGCAGAGACGTCAGAAACGCGTTCAGGGTCGATGTCGATGAAGAGCCATCGTCTCGAAATAATGTGATTATCTGCCGACGTGTGCTCTGACCATTCCTTGATTCGATTGGCGGCCCGCGAAAGCAAGGCATCCATGACTGGGTTCAAGGTCACATAGACGCCTGATGGCTTGTCAATAACATCACAGCGAATGGCGTGTTCCGCCGCGGATTCCATCGAATCGAAGTAGCCCGAGTCGATCCGCTTGCGGCCGCCAACCTTGAGAGCACGGACTTCAACAATTTCTCCAACGCTTCGCAAGGCCTTGAGGAACTGGGCGGCATAAAGAGAACGCTTCTGAATGATTTCGAGGAGCGTTAGTTCGGGGGGCGGGGCACTCACGGGTGCACCGCCAATCCATCGTCCGCGGTGATCGTCGCACAGCCGAGTGCGGCTTTGAGTGCAGCGTTTTCCGCTTTCGCCCGCCGAGTGAAGTCGTCCACCGGATTCACGGCGGGCTCGGATTCCTCATTGAGAGCATGCAGAAAGGCCTCGACAGCGGCGAAAGTCGTGACTCGCTGCCCGCCACGCATCCAGGTCTGGAGTTTGACACCCCGAATGCCGCGCGTCGCGTGCCGCCAAGCTGAAGTGACGTGGACGCCATAAAGCCTGGCCGCCTGTGCCATACTGATGGCGTCAGCTAGCGCTGCTGTGAGTGATGCTGCAGTCATTACGTCCTCCTGCTTCGAATTGGTTCCGATCGCATTGATTGCGATGCGGAGATTCGACCGCAGGGGCGCAAGTTGGCAAAACGCGCTGCGCAAGTTCGTAACTCACGCCTGACGCATGTGCAGTTACGGGTCGGGTGTGTCCATATCAAACGGACGCAGTTTCCACGGGAATCCGCCGGGAGGGATCTCCAGACCGAGTGGCTCGATAGAGTCACTGATTGCGATCCGTAGGCTGCGCCAAGCCGACGTACTTCTTTCTCGCTCGATATTCATTGCCCCTTCCTTCGACAGACCCTGCTCACCAGCCCTCACCAGCTTGCGTAATACTTCCCATTGCTCTTTCCTGCTCTGGAAGACAATCGTCATCTCATAGCCATCGCGGGATAACGAAAACGTATCCTTGTCCAGCCTCAGGCCAAGGAATTTAGGTGGTGAATCCCCTTCATGGGCTACCAACTCAGTCGCTTCCAGATCGGGGGTGCTCGCCGCCTTCTCAGTAGCGGGCCGAGTGTCTGCTCCGTTCTGTGGTAGATCGACTCCCGCCTCGATTACGACTGATCTTGTGGCTGATTCCGGCTGACAGTGGGGCGGGTCGTTCGTCCCAAAATAGCCCCGACCTGTGACGTCAAACGGCACCAGAGGTGCATCGAACGCGATCATATTCGCCGTTTTTGGACGTGTGCTCCCGCAGGGATTATCACACCGATTCCACAGCAGATTCTCGATGGGCCAAGGATTGCCGCACGTGGGACAACGAAGGGGATCGTCCTCGAAGAAACGGTTGGGCAATTCCCCAACTGCGAAAATCGTCCACCATGGAATTTGTGGTGTCTGCTGGTCGAAATGCAGACGGTCAATCATCGCCGCCACGACATGATCTGCCGCTTCTTGCGCGGTGATAATCAACTTCCAGCCGGCAATTTCGCCGTCGACAGTTAATTGATCCCGCCCGATATGAGGGTCAGCGGCAGCAACTGACTCCAGCATCGCTGGTGGGCGACTGGCGAAATCAACAGACGCGGCATCTGCGAATGCTTTAATCTGTCGGCTGCATTTTTCCATCCATTGCTGTTTGCTGTCGTCGATGGGGTCCCAGCCAGCTTCTTGGGCGAGAAAGGAAGCGGGCCAAGATCGCTCTGGGATGGTGTGCATCCGCCAGTTTGAAGTAGACCAGGGCAGAATGGTAATCGCTTGCCAGGCGGCGAGGACAGGGCGTCTCCGATCGCACTCGTTCTGCCAGGCGACCTCTTCCGGCGTGAGTTGTCGCTGGATACTGGAAAGATTTCGCTGAATGGTGTCTGAGTAGTAATCCCGGCTGTCCGAGTCCGAATTGAACGGCTGATTCTGGTTGCTAGTCATGTCCGGCCTCCGAGATTGCCGGTTCCGAGATTCAGAAACACGCGGGCAGGGCGTCTCGGTGTCGCCTCTTCGGGAGCTAACCTAGCCCGCGTGTGATCCGCCTGCTTTGATGGGTAGCCTTATCCTAGTCTTTTCGCCGCGTCGATGGCGACCTTTTCGGCCGCCCGGCTGTAATGTTCTGTCATCGCCCGTCCGGCGTGCCCCAGCAGCCGCTGTGCGGCTTCGGTCCCGAGTTCATCCGCAAGTCGAGTCGCGACGGTGTGACGTAACCAGTGGGGAGTGAAGACGTGCTCACGTCGCCAGGCCATCGCTTGGGCTTTGACGTCTTCGAGTTTGGCTTGAGACAAGTTCTTGTCGGGGTTCCTCAGATCGTCAGGCATCCCGAAAGCCCGCTCGCAGGCACTCTTCACAGCGGCTCCCAACGTGTCCCTGCGCAAAGGAAAAAGCCGCGCTGCGGGATCAGCTTGCAGATACTTGACCAAGATCGCCTGGGCCGTCGCATTGAAGAAGAGCGTGCGTGACTTCCCCTTGTGAGCTGTCTTGTGGCGCGCCAAGTCGGCCCGCCAGACATCGCCACTGCGGTCAATTTGGCCCATCGTGAGTCCGACCAGTTCTCCGGGGCGCGCGCCAGTGAGTAACAACAGGTCGAACAGATCGCGGTGGCGCTCGCAGAGGACGGCTCTGACCGCCTGCAGTTTCTCCAGTGAGACTGCCCGTCGGGGACGTCCCTCGGGGGCGTCACTTTCGCCCACCGTCAGCGACTCCAGGCTTCCGAGGGAGTCCGCTACGGTTTGGGGAACCAGTTCCCACGAGACACCCCACTTGAACAAGTGCCGCAACCGCTTGATCTGCTTGTTGATGAACGACCTTGACCACGGTTTGCGTGGCTTGGGTTTTCCTTCGGCGTCTTTTGCCATGGGATCGCCGGAAATCATGGCGTTCCGCACGGCCCTCAGGCGAAGGGGGCCAAATTCGCTGGTGGGTGTTTCGCCGAACAGTTCCGAGAGGATCTTGATCGCCAACCGTTGGCAGTTCTGCTCGGCCTGAGCGTAGCTGGGCAGTTTCTCCGCGATGAAGCGCAGGCAGAGCCCGGCAATCGAACGCTGAATGGGGGCCGGGGACGCCGGTGTCCGGGATGAGCTTTCTAAGGGATCGCCGCCCGTCAGACGCGAGACCAGCTCGGCGTATTTCTGCCGGGACTCAGGGGAGCCGTACACCCCGAGGTAGATTTCCCGCCGATCGACGTAGACCACAGCCCGATTGGTGGCTTTGTGGTGACGGTACGCGGGAACGGTCGTTTTGGGACGTGGCATTGTGCGGTCTCCTGTGTTTGTCCGTCAGTCTGACGGACATTCCCAAGCTTTTTGACCGCACTCGCGAACGTCGCGAGGTATCGTAAGTTTCGATTCGGCTTGCTTTTACGTCGATCGTGGTCGACAGAAAAGAAGAGTGCCCCCGGTAGGACTTGAACCTACAACAAACAGATTAAGAGTCTGCTGCTCTGCCATTGAGCTACGAGGGCGGCTTGAGGATTCTAATTCGGTGGGGGACGGCGTGCAACTCTCAGCGGGGGGCGCTTTTTGTCGGTCCGTTGCAGGTTGCTGTTGGGTTGGTTTTCAGCTGGGATCGTCTGCGGCGGCTTTGACACGCTAACTCGTCTCCTGGGAGGAGACAAAGGGGTGTCGTAGTTGGTTCGCGCAGAATCGGCCGAGTCGATCTGGTGTGCGGGCGGGAAACCCCGACTCTGGTAGCGGGAGGTTGCCACGGGGATTGTCTCGAACGGTCTCTTCGTCGACGCTGAAGCTTTGTCGGTGGAAGCGATTCCCGAGGTGATCGCTGCTATGATCGCTACCGGTGTTGCAGAGTCGAATGGCTAGGGTCGTCACGAATCGACACTCATGAAAAGGAGGCTGGTATGTCACGTCGGGTCAATTCGACTGGGAGCGTCTTGTTGTGTGCGAGCATGGCGCTTGTGGGAGTCGTTGCGGTCTTTTCAACGACGACCCCGGCCGTGGGCAAGGATCAGCTTTCGTTAAGCGACTTCATGCGGAAGAAGCTCGATGCGTCTTCACGGATTCTGGAAGGGATCACCACCGAAGACGCTGAGATGGTGAAGGGGGGAGCGGACACCTTACTCGAGATGAGCAAGGCCGAAGTCTGGAACGTCCTGACAGACGAGGACTACCGCGAGTTCAATCGTGACTTCCGTTCGTCGGTCCACAAGTTGAAGACGGCGGCGGAAAAAGGGAACTTTGACAACGCGACCCTGCAGTGGATCGACTCGGTGAAAGCCTGCGTCGAATGTCACAAGTACGTCCGCAGCGTGCGTCCGGTGATCAAGAAGTAGCTCAGCGACACTACTCATACCGCTAGCGACGACGGCGACTTAAGAAGCGATAGGCGGGCCGAGTGGTGCCTTGCGTTCGGTGATGTTCGGGCATTGCAGCGACATCTCGCGGTTGAGGTCGATGTAGTCGCGCCACTCGGTGGGGACGTTCTCTTCATAGAAGATGGCCTGCGGCGGACATTCTGTCACGCACGCTCCGCAGTCGATGCATTCATCCGGATGGATGAAGAGCATCGATTCGCCTTCGTAGAAGCAGTCGACCGGACAGACAGTCACGCAGTCCGTATACTTGCAGCCGAAACACGGTTCCGTCACAACCATAGCCATCACGCGGTCCTTTTGATGTCGGGGGAATATCTCGTCGGTCCGCAGTGAATGCCTTTCGATTTCGGGTTGCGGACACAAAATCGCCCCGGATCAGAAAGATTTCTGCGGATGTCTGATCTGCGGCCCACTGCCGAATTGCTGGATGCATGGCAAGGTGGTGATCAGTCCGCTGCATCGACGTTGTTTGACCGCTATCTGGTGCGGTTGCTGGCGCTGGCTCGTGCCCGACTCGGGCCGTCGTTTCGCGGGCGGATCGATGCTGACGATGTCGTGCAGTCGGCTTATCGCAGTTTCTTTCTGGGCGCACGCGAAGGGCGATTTCGAGTTGGTCCGGATGATGACCTGTGGCCCCTGCTGGCTACGTTGACGCTCCGAAAGCTGCGTCGGCAGGTCCGGTATCATTCTGCGGAGTTGCGTTCCGTCGAGCACGAAGCGGTCTTGCCTGAGCCGTTGGATCGCGCGGTCCTGGCGCGGGATCCCGCGCCTGAGGTGGTCGCGCTGGTCAACGAAGAACTCCTGGCATTACTCCGTCCGCTGGAGCCTGTCACACGAGAAATCGGCGTTCGGCTCCTGCGTGGTGAGAGCACGGCTGAAATTGGACAGGCCCTTTCTTTGAGCGAACGGACGGTCCGTCGAGTGGCCGCCGAGTTGCGGGAAACCCTGGAACGCCAGGGTGGGACGCCACTGTTTCCCTGCCCGCCTGCAGCCGTCGGCTATGCGCAGGACATCTCCGAAGAGCCGGTCCCACCGCTCAGTTTGCAGGCTGTCCTGCTGCAGCAGATGGTCGGGCAGGGGGCGTTCAGTAAGGTCTATCGGGCGGTGTTGCAGGCGACCGGCACTCCGGTTGCGGTCAAGTTTCTGCGGAAGGCGCTCTGGCATGACAGTCGGGCAGCCGCGAGTCTGAAACGTGAATTCACGATTCTGAATGACTTGCGGCATCCTCACATACTGCACGTCGAAGGCTGGGGGACGACGCCACGCGGTGCGCTCTTTCTGGTGGCAGAATGGATTGAGGGAGTTGCCCTGACTGCCCGACGGATGACGCCTGTTGAGTCGTTGCCCGTCTTACGGGATGTCGCAGCGGCTCTGGACGCCGCTCATGATGCGGGGTTGGTGCATGGTGATCTCAAGCCGCAGAACGTGCTCCGACGCAATGACGGTCGTTGTGTACTGATCGACTTCGGGATGGCGCGCCGCTTCGAATGGGAAGAGGATCACCCGCGGGGTGGGACGGCAGGCTTTCTGGCACCCGAGCAGATTTCCCCAGCCTTCGGGGCAATCACGCCGCGGACGGATGTCTATGGCTGGGGCGCACTCGCATACGCTTTGCTGACAGGGCGGCCTCCGTTCTGCGGAGCAGACTTGCCTGAGACGATCGCGCAGATCCTCGCGAGTCACGCACCGGTCGCGTTGCGGGAACT
Source organism: Planctomycetaceae bacterium (assembly GCA_044229335.1). Lineage (GTDB taxonomy): Bacteria > Planctomycetota > Planctomycetia > Planctomycetales > Planctomycetaceae > DSVQ01. Next base: position 21,164 of record JBGATC010000008.1, read on the forward strand.
GGCCCCGGATGTTTCGGTCACGATCGCCGAGTTGATCCACTGCTGCCTGATGAACGAGAGCGCGAATCGTCCCGTGACCATGGCTGTGGTTCGTGCTGCTCTCAAATCGATCCTGCAGGAAACAGCGCGAGCGGTGTGACCTGCACCCGTTGATTTCCGACCGGAGAAAGACACTGGTCAAGCCCGTGGCACATCGACTGTCTTGTGGCATCATTCGAACGGATAACACTTGCGGTGTCATGAACAGCCCCGTCGAACCATTCACCAAACAAACCCGCCGTCAATTCTTGTGAACCCACAAAACTGGGGCAGTGGAAAGCCTTCGCCCCGGCCCCTCGTTCGGAGGAGAAGCAGAATTCATCTGGAGCGGTGGAGCCTCCGTCTGGTTGATGAGGCTGCCGATATTTTGTGTTTATCTTCAACAAGGGGCTTGAATTTTAAAATTAAACGATCTTTAATGACTGTGGCTGGTATGATTCATCGCCAGCGGCATTCGTCGCTCACATCTCGATTTTCTCGTCCTGCACTCCTGCGAGTTTTCGCACCCCTGCTTCTTGGGGTGGTGATCGTGTTGTCCCTACTCTATTCGATCAGGACACTCGTTATGGCTCCACTCTCGATTCATCGTCGCGGATTCACGCTCATTGAGCTCTTGGTCGTGATTGCGATCATCGCTGTCCTCATCGCCCTGCTGCTGCCGGCGGTCCAACAGGCCCGGGAGGCAGCACGCCGGACGCAATGCCGCAACAACCTGAAGCAATTAGGGTTGGCGATCCACAACTATCATGACAACGCCCAGATGTTTCCGCCGGGCTTGGTGTTCCCCGGAGATCTCACCGCCGCGAATGCGACGGCGGATGGTCAGACGTATGCGTTGAACCACACCGGCTGGATGATGATGTTGCCCTTTATGGACCAGGCACCGCTCTATAACCAGTGGAACCCCAACATTGCGTCGAGCCAATCTCAACGTTCGGGGGGGCCAACGCCGCTTGGGAATTGGGCGTTGAATTTTCCTGTGACCCAAAAATCGCTCACGTTGTTTCGGTGTCCCTCCGAGCCGATCACGGGGCCGGCTCCGGATGTCGCGCCGACTACTGAATACACCTCGACACAAGCCGCAACCAATTCGTACATGTTCGCGTCAGGTTACCACGGGGAAGACTATCGAAGTTACATCATCTATCAGTCTTCCACAGCGACGTTGTCAGACGGTCGAGTCGTGAATCGGACCGGGATGTTCGGTAACAATTCGTCCGCCCGAATTGGTGACGTCACCGACGGAACGAGTAACTCGATTGCGATTGGCGAATCCACACTCGACAAGCAGAGCACGAGCTATCGGCCTGTCTGGGGCCAGGGCCGTCATGTGGGAGTTTACGGGCGTGTCATTCCGGATCCTCCGACGGGTACCTCGCCGGTTAACAATTGTCGGTACCGCATTAACGCGAAAGCCGATTGTGACCAGCCGACCCCTGTCCAAAAGCCCTATGCCTGGGTGTTTTCCAGTCGACATACAGGAGGGGCTCACTTCCTCATGGGCGATGGCAGCGTCAAATTTTTCGGAGACAATATCGACTGGGTGACATTCTGCTTACTCAACTTCATTCGGGATGGGCAACCGCTTGGTCAGTTCTAGAACTGTCGGCAGTGACTGCGTCATTCACTATCAGGAACAACAGAAGGTTGTCTCAATGTCAGCATCTTTAAAAATGGTGGCGTGGATTCTGCTGCTGGCAGTGTCTTGTACTTCGATCGGTTGTTCCGGATCGCCAACAATCGATCCGGAAAAGGACAAGCCGGTGATGGATAACGTCCCGCCTGCGAAGCCATAAACACCGCGGTCGGTCTTTGCCTGAAGAGTCCTTCAAGCCACGGGTGAGCCAGCCGGTTCACTCGTGGCTGTTTTCAATTCCGTGCAATTATGTTCCGGGATTCCGTGTCCCCGTCGATTCGTTTCTGGAAAATCGGAGCTGGAATTGGAAGAACCCCGCACTGCCAGTCACACCCAACGGTGTGAATCTTGACGGCGGGGTGGCAGATGTGCCTCGCTTTCGGAGTTTGCGGGGAAGCAGTCTGTTCGATGGCTGACTGAAGCATCCGACGGTACGACTTCGAGGGACGGAGCCGTCGCACATCTGACCGTGGTTCCTACCGTCGAGTGGCTCTCTGTGATCTGCAATCATTCTCAGAACTGTCGACTCACCGGGAACTCTTCGGGTTAGAAGTCGCCGCCGCCGCCGAAGTCGCCGCCGCCAAAATCTGCTCCACCTCCGCCTCCGAAGTCCGCACCACCGCTCGTGTCCCAGAAGTCGTTCCCACTCGACGAGGTTGTGTCGTGGTGGAAGGGGGGCGAGTCACCTGCATGCGCCGAGGATGAGTGGGAGAACGAGTCGTAGAGCCAGTGCCCCGCCATCCCCCCCAGGATCCCTCCGAGTAAACCCGAACCGAAACCGCTACCACCACCGTAGCTGCCTCCCCCCATGCCTCCACTGAGCGCGCGGATCAGGATCGAGAAGAGCATCACGCCGCCGAAGATCAGGGCGATCAGAAAGAGAATGCCGGTCAATCCGCTGAAGGTGCCGACCGCGGGGTTTACATGCTGGCCTGGGTCCTGAGCAGGATGTGCCGGTGCCTGCGGAGCCTTCGACAGGGCGACCGGTTTCATCGTGGCGAAGCGGGCTTCGATCGTCTTGACCGCCTCCTGCAGGCCGCCATCGAAGTTCTTCGTGCGAAAGCCGCCGAGCAGGCTCTGCATCACGGCCTGTTTCGCGGCAGCATCAAATCCCGCCTGCGACAGTCCACGGCTGACGCCGGGCTGCACATGTCCTGGATCTTTGGTGATCAGCAGAAACAGCCCCTCCGCCTTGCGTTCACCGGCCCGGCGTTTCAGCCAGTCGCCGTAGAACTTTTCCTTCTCAGTGGCAGACATCGACTTGACGTCTGCCGCGTGGCCATCGGGCACCGTGGCGTACGTCTCGATGACGATTCCATGAAGGTGCCGCTGTTCCAGTTCGGTCAGTCGCGCTTCGGCTGCAGTACGGACCGCGGGGGTAAAGAGATTCGCATCATCGCGAATTTCGGCTGCAGAAAGCGTCGTACAGAGCGCGAGGCTCGCCCAGCTCAAGGCCCAGAGTCCCGTGCGGAGTAACATGGTGATTCATCCTGACTGTGCCGACGGACATTCGTCGGGGTTACCGGATGATACGCATGGGGGCTGTCATCAGATCAGGAAAATCACTCGTTTGATGGATTCACCAGCAGCAATCACGACACCGGCAGGAGACATGTGAACAGGGCGGCTTGTGGTCACGCGGCTACTTCACCACGAGCTTGGCCATGTGGTCAGCGATGCCGATGGTGGCGATCGTCCCACTGTTGAACTGCAGAAAATCCTGTTCGACCCCATCGGAGAAGATCACGCCGTCGGCTGGCATCTGCGACTCGATGACGAGCTGTTCCGCATCACGCAGACGACCGGCCACCTGGCTGATCTGCGAGCCTTTGCTGAGGAACGGCTCGCGGACCGCCCACACCAGCTGGCGATCTTCCCAGCGGAGTGCGAGTTTCCAGGGCGGGGGGGCAGTGTCACCCAGAAAGCTGGCGAGTCCACTGGCCATGTTGACGACGGACGATAGCCAGCCGGTGGAACCCGCCCCGGTCGAGACGAGTACGCCACTGGAAGACTGGTGCTCGGTGCCGCTCGTTGTGGAGAGTTGATAGCGGGCCGAGACATGCGATTTTGCGCCAATGAACAGGTCGTTGAACGCGAGCAGTCGCTGTCCATCCTGCAGGGTCGCCTGCGCGAGCGTGACGGGGCGAGTACGGGCAGCGCCTTTCAAGACGCGCTGGACCGCTCCGCGTGCCTCCTGCACATTGAAGGGGAGCAGGACGCCATCGATGCGGGCCGGATCGGGATTCACCGCGACAATCGGAAGCGTGCCGACGTACTTCGCGGTGTTCGCGACCAGTCCATCCTGGCCGACGACCACGACGACTGTCGTATTTCCGAAGTTGAACGTCGGCAGGTATTCGCGATCAATGAACTGCAGCGGGACATCAAACAGGAGATCCCGCTTGAGCGTCTCCAGTCCCTGTTGATAGAGAGCGTTTTCGGATTCGAGGCTGAGGAAATCCTCGTCGGCGTCTTCCTCGACTTCCTGCAGCGACGCTTCGACCGCGCGGAGATCACTGCTTGCGGCGCGGGAGAGCTTATTCGAGAATTCGACGACGCGGTTCCGCTTGAAGACAAACTGGGCCTGGCCGCGCGTGGCCCAGCGCTGCAGCAGGCCCTGCATCCGCGTTGGCCGTGTGACGACAACGATCCCCGGAGCGAGCATTGGGCATCACTCCTTCCGGCGGGGCTTCAACAGCGAATTGAGCAACTCGGGGGTGATGTTCAATTCGCCGATTTTTCCTGCGTTGTGAGCCAGCTCGTCGAAGGCCATCGACACGAGCATCTGGGAGTCGGCCCCGCCGTTCGCCGCGATGAGCGTGCGCCAGTCGACCGACTTGAGGGGTTCCAGTAACGCCCGTAACGCCTCGGCTTTCGCTGTGGCTTCAGTCCGTTCGTTTTCGACCTTGGCAGCGACGAGTCCCTTCCGCTGGTCTTCAATGGCGACATCGGCGGCCATCTTCGTTTCGCGGACCTGCCGCTCTTTCGTCGCGACGGCGATCTCGGTCTGGAGTTCGTTCTCTTTGATCGCCCGTTCGAGTTCTACAGACGCGTTCCGCCGGGCGTAGATCGCTTCATCGGCGTGCTTCAACAGTTGTTCGCGAGCTTCGGCCTGCAGGGCTTTCGCCATCTCCGGGCTGGCCGAGAGTTCCAGAATGGCGACATCGAAGATTTCGACTCCGAGCCGCTGCAGGGAAGCCGATTCCTGCAGCTCGCCCAGTAACGACTGAACGAGGACTTCCGAACTCACAAGCACCGACCGCAACGGCTGTCGCTGCACGAACGAGCGGGTGCGAACCTGCGTCGCATGGACCAGCCGTTCTTCCAGTTTGTTCGGATCGTCGGAGCGATAGCGGCCGCGGATGTCGACGCTGTAATCGAGCAGGGCGGCGACTTTCTCCGGCTCGCGGACGCGGAATGTCAGATTCCCCTGAATCGAAACTTCCTGGAAGTCTTCGGTCACTTCCTGAAAGACGAACGGGACATTCGTGCTCGACACAGGGATCTGCACGATCACCGAGGTCGGCGCAAAGTACCAGAACGACAGCCCCGGTCCGGAACGGACAACGTGTCCGTTCTTGAGCTGCATGACGTGCGTGGTGGCAGGAGCCTTGAGATACCGAAACCCCAGCATGGTGTGCCTGTTCTGTGGGAGATGAGTGCACCTGAAGCGTAAGCTGCGCGCGGGGGGCTTGTCAGCGGGAAAAGGGCGTGATGCTCGAATTTCACGCAGGGAGAAGTCGCCGCACGGTGTGTTCGCTCATTGAGTGTGAACCGTGCACAACGTGTCGACGATTTATCAGCAAGTGTCCGGCGAAACCGGCCGATATCTACCGGGAATCACCGTCCCTGGTTCAAGATTTTTGACGGAAGTGACGGAATTCCTGGCACAGTCGGCAACTTACACATGCAAACCATGGCAACTCCGACACCCCCCACCAACGCTTCCGAACTGAGTCATCGCCTCCCCCTGGGGTGGTTGAAGTCCACTGGCATTCTGTTGGGACTCATCGGTCTGGGCTGGTATGGGCACGAATCGCATTGGACGCTCCCATTTGTTGCTCACGGTCCTGATCACCATTCGACTCAGCACCCATTCCCAAAGAAGTCCCATTCGATAGACGTTCGGCAACTGGCGAACGGTGAGCTGGAATTTGCATCCACGGAATCGTTGAGAGTGATCGGCTTGACGACCGAAACCGTCCGGCAGGACCGCATTGCCGAGGAAATCCCGGCACATGGGATTATCTCTTATGATCATCGATATCTGGCACGGTTGTCTTCCCGCGTTCCCGGCATAGTCTGGCGAGTCGATAAGTTTCTGGGCGACAGCGTGCAAAAAGGGGATGTGCTGGCGATCATTGAAGCGGTCCAGATCGGAAATGCCAAAGCGGATTTCCTGAGCGCTCTAGCGGTTTCAGAGGTCCGGACCGAGCAGCGACGACGATTGGATGGATTGACAGATCTCATCTCTCAGCGAATTCTGCGAGAAGCAATCCTCGCCGAACGCGAAGCCTTGGTGCGGTTGCGAAATACCGAGCAAACGCTGATTAATCTCGGTCTGCCGATCCGTTCCCAGGACTATGTCGACCTGAATGATGAAGAACGGTCTGCGCGGATTCAATTTGCAGGGTTGCCTCCAGAGATTGTGGCGACTCTCGAAGCACGCCAGACAACGAGCAGTCTCGTTCCGATGACAGCCCCGTTCGACGGGCAGATTATCAGCCGAGACATGGCTCTGGGCGAAGTTGTCCATCCGGATGAAACGCTGTTCGAAATCGCCGATACCAGCCGCATGTGGCTGCTCCTGGATATTGGCAAGGAAGCGGCACACGCCGTGCACCCGGGGCAATTGGTCAAATTTGCTGCTGATGGCGTTGAAGAGCAGATTCCAGCAACGATTGATTGGATCAGTACAGAAGTTGATGAAAAAACCCGGACCCTCCAAGTTCGGGCTCAGATCGATCACAGCCTGTTCGCAGGCGACAGCCGGCGACGTCGACTCCATGCCAACACGTTCGGCACGGCGCGGATCCAGGTTCGCGAAAGTTCGCACTCGCTGGTGGTGCCGCGGGGGTGCGTTCAGTCAGATCGCGATCAAAGTGTCGTGTTCCTGCGGGTTGACGAGCGCCGTTTCCGCCTGGTGCCAGTGAGCTGCGGGATTACCAGCGACGATCACGTGGAAATCACCGGAGGCATCGCTCTGGGGGCCGTCATCGTTCGGGAAGGCAGTCATGTGTTGAAGTCGCAAATGGTCCTGTCGCGGATGGCGATGGCGGGCCCATGACTTCTGTTTGCGACACCCCGGTCGCCGAGATTCCCGATCAGGTTCACTCATTATGCTTGCGCAGATCATCACCTGGTCGCTGAATCATCGCTGGCTGGTCCTGGCAATGACGGTGCTGCTGTGCATCGCCGGTGGCTGGTCGCTGGCGCAGCTCAATGTCGATGCTTTTCCCGATACAACCCCGATCCAGGTGCAGATTAACACCGTCGCTCCAGCCCTGGTCCCGGAAGAAATCGAACGGCAAATCTCATTTCCCGTCGAACTGGCGATGGGTGGGTTGCCGGGTATCGATTCTCTGCGGTCCATCTCGCAATTCGGGCTCTCACAGGTCGTCGTCACGTTTCGCGATGGCACAGACATCTACTTCGCACGCCAATTGATCAACGAGCGACTGGCTGGTGTCGAACTTCCAGACGGGATTACTCGGCCAGAGATGGGACCGGTCTCCACGGGACTGGGTGAAGTGTTTCACTACCTGGTCGTCCCGGAAGCGGGCGACCTCACAGCTGCGCGGACCCTGCAAGACTGGACCGTTAAACCATCGCTGCGCCCGGTTCCAGGGACCGCGGAAGTCAACTCGTGGGGTGGACTGAAAAAGCAGTTTCAAGTTCGCGTCCGGCCCTACGACCTCATCAAATACGATCTCACGTTTCAGGATATCGTCGCTGCGGTTCCCGCTAACAACCTCAATGTGGGCGGTGGAAATCTGGCCCAGGGGGGAGATACCGTCCTGGTCCACGGCGTCGGTCGCACCGTGGATACCAGGCAGATCCAGAACATCGTCCTGACCTCGAAAGACGGCGTTCCGATCCGCGTCCAGGACGTGGCGGATGTGACCATTTCACACGAAATCCGCCGCGGCTTGGTGACTGCAAACGGTCAAGGTGAAGTCGTGCTTGGCCTGGGTTTCATGTTGATGGGGGAAAACAGCTACGCTGTCACTACTCGTCTTCGGGACAAATTCACCGACCTGCAGGAGACTCTGCCGGTCGGCTATCACCTCCAGCCCGTTTACGACCGCACCAAACTGGTTGACCGCGTCATCGAGACCGTGAAGAACAACCTGTGCGAAGGTGCATTCCTCGTCGTCCTGATTCTGTATCTGCTGTTGGGCAAGTTGCGGGCGGGGTTGATCGCGGCGATGGCGATCCCCCTGGCGATGATGTTCGGGTTCTGTGGCATGTACTCGATGGGCATCGCGGCATCCCTGCTGAGTCTGGGGGCGATCGACTTTGGGATCGTCGTCGATAGTTCCGTGGTCGTGATCGAGAACATTATTCGTAGACTGGCGCATGCCGGGCCGGTTACGGGCAATGAACGACTGCAAATCATTCGCGACGCTGCTGTAGAAGTTCGGACGCCGACGGTCTTCGGTCAGCTGATCATTCTGATCGTTTATCTGCCGATTCTGACACTCGAAGGCGTCGAAGGAAAAATGTTCCGTCCGATGGCTCTGACGGTCATGTTCATTCTGCTCGGTTCGCTGGTCTTGTCGCTGACGCTGACTCCGGTGCTTTCGAACTGGATTCTGCCACGACGACTCGAGGAAAAAGATGTCTGGCTAGTGAGGCTGGCGCGCAACGCATACCGTCCGCTGCTGACACTGGGTCTCCGCTTCCGCCTCGCTGTTCTGCTGATGGCTGTGGCCGCCTTGAGTTTCAGCGGCCTGTTGGCGATGAATTTCGGCTCGGAGTTCGTCCCCAAACTTTCGGAAGGCGATCTGGTCATCGGCATCTTGCGCGCACCAGGGACATCGCTGGAGACTTCCGCCCAGATCAACACCAAGATGGAACGTGTGCTCCTGGAAGCCTTTCCCGATGAAATTACCGCGGTCTGGAGCCGGACCGGATCGCCCGAAGTGGCCACCGACGCCGGTGCCCTGGAAGCGACGGACATGTTTATCTCGCTCAAACCGCGGAGCGAGTGGACCAGCGCCCGAACTCAGACCGAACTGGTCGGCCTGATGGAACCCCGCATCAATGCGGTTCCCGGCCAAATCGTCTGGTTCACGCAACCGATCGAGCAGCGGATCAACGAAATGATCTCGGGCGTTCGCGCCGATGTGGCCTTGAAATTGTTTGGCGACGATTTCGATCGACTGGTACCGAAAGCCCGCGAACTCCAACAAGTTCTGTCCCGGATTGAAGGCGTGGCCGATCTCACGGTCGAACAAGTGACCGGTCAGCCGATTCTACGAATCAAGGTTCGTCAAGACGACCTGGCGCGCTACGGAGTTCCGGCCGAGACGGTCCTCGCCATGATTGAAGCCATCGGTGGTAAGCCGGTCGGTGAAGTGATTGAAGGCCAGTTGCGGTACCCGCTCGTAGTGCGCCTGCCGGAGGAATTGCGTTCCGGTGCCGAGGTCATGGGGCAGATCTTGCTGCCGACTCCGCGCGGCGAACGCATCCCGCTGTCGCGACTCGCCGACATCGAACTCGTCAGCGGCCCAAAACTTGTCAGCCGTGAATGGGGGCAGCGGCGGATCACGATCCAGTGTAACGTCCGTGGCCGCGATGTTGGATCCTTTGTGGCGGAAGCCCAGCAGCGGCTGTTCAGCGAGGTCGATCTGTCACGTGATTTTCGCCTGGAGTGGGGGGGCCAGTTCGAGAACATGCAACGGGCGCAGCAACGACTGACGATTGTCGTGCCGGCTGCACTCTGTTTGATCATCGGCCTACTCTATGCCACCTACCGCCGTCTGATCGACACGCTGTTTGTCTTTGCCAGCGTGCCGTTTGCCTGCGTGGGTGGCATCATCGCGCTGGCCCTGCGTGAGATGCCGCTCTCGATTTCCGCAGCCGTCGGTTTTATCACGCTCTCCGGGGTCTCAGTGCTGAATAGTATGATTCTTGTCTCGGCGCTCCGTCCGCGGATGAATGCGGGCGAACATCCGCTCGATATCTTGCCGGAGGTTGCCGGGGACTGCCTGCGGACCGTGATCATGACAGCGCTGGTCGCGAGTGTTGGTTTCATACCCATGGCACTGAGCCAGGGGACCGGAGCCGAAGTCCAGCGTCCGCTTGCCACTGTGGTCATCGGCGGCGTCATGAGCAGTTCGCTGATGACACTGCTCATCCTGCCGGTCATGTACTCGTACCTGCCGCGTGTGCGGTTCACGCGACCAATTGAGACCGCAGTGCTGGAATAACCATCTCAATGCGGGGCGGCGTCTGATGAGGTTGGTTACAGCAGGTCTCACTGATTGTGATGTGCTCACTCGGACAGGAGAGGCGGCGAGATCAGCTGGGAGGACTCGGAGCGCGATGTTCAGCAAACTGACAGGACTGTCATACGGGAACGTCGGCAACTGACTCCACAGATTCATCACCTGCCTCAGGTCGTTCATCGATTTCGTCATCGAGGCCTTCACCGGCGAATGCGGCTTATTCGGCCAGTCGCTTGCGGAGCAGATCGAGGTTGATGCGTTCGCCATCTTTCAGGGCGCGTTCCAGCTGCTTCCCACCGCGGGGGTGTATGAACAGCGAGACGTTCGAATCGCCCATCACGGATAGCTCGTCGCCACGGAGGATGGCGCACGTGTCTTCATCGACACCGACCCCGATGCAATCGTGGTTAGCCGAAACCGCCCGCCAGAGCCGGGGCTGTCGGCTGCGCTCGGTGAAATGCTGATCGACGATGATTTTTGGGGCGAGGTCGAAGCCTTCCCAGATGTCGTCCCGCACCAGCATCACCCGGGATTGAATTGCCGCTCCTGCGGACGTGCCGCCGATCACACCGCCACGGGAGAGCAGGGCCTGCAGTTCCTTTTCGACTGGTGTTCCCCGATAGATGCGGGCGAGTTGAGTCTGATAGCCGCCGCTGATCCAGACACCGGTCGCGGACTTGAGCGGTTTGGCGAATTTCTTGGATTCAGCAGTGGTGCGGGAGGCGGTATGGAGCAACTCGACCGACTTCGGTTCACGCCGCCGCCAGGAATCGAGGCGGCCGTCGTCTTCCGGCGTGTCGGTATCGGCCGTGGGAATCACGATGATGTGAGCGTCTTTGCCGCCGGCGTATTCGAAGAAGCGGTCCCGGACGGCCGTTGAGACCGTTCCGCCGCCATGAAACATCAGCGTGCCGACCGGCTCTTCCGCGCACAGCGCCCCTGCGCCGATCACCACGATTATCAAACTACCGATCGCTCGCCGCATCCTGCGCCTCATGCTTGCGTCTTCGCGATTCCCCTCACCGACTCGGCACAACCACCGGCATGCCCGTTCGACCCGAGGTCAGAATCGCCTGCGTCAGATCATAAACGGGCAGGGCGGCCTCCGGGGGAGAGCGCTCTTCCGCGCCATTCAGAATTGTGTCGAGCCACGCAGCGACCGGGGTTGACTCGGGTTCGTCGATCGGCAGCGGCTGCATCGTCCCGTTGACACCGATCCACAACGATCCGTGCCGCAGCAGCAGGTCGGCCCGTTCACAGTGAATCTGCAGATCTTCGCCGAGATACTGCGCGTGGCCGATGAAGTCGATCGTTGCCGTGACATCTCCATCAAACAACGCGGAGACGCTCGCGACGATTTCCACGTGACTGCCGCTGTGCTGCGTGCGGGCATAGACTTCGCGCGGAGCGAGACCTGTGATGTAGAAGAGCATGTCGAGCTTGTGACTCCCGGCGTCGGTGATGAAGCCGCCGGGGTTCTGAGCCGGGTCGTCGCGCCACGTGCCGGTGATGGATGATTCCCAGTCTTCCACGTTATGGGAAGCGATCGCCCGCACCTTGCCCCAGCGGCCGGAACGGACTTCACGCCGCAGTGTGCGATAGAGCGCAGCGTGTCGCCGCTGATAGCCGAGCGTGAACGTGAGGCCGCGTGTGCGGGCCGCCTGTGCTTGCTCGATGAGTGCGACGATTTGCTCGCGAGTTTGCGCGAGGGGTTTTTCGCAGAGGACATGCCAGCCGCGCGCCAGGGCCGCGGTGGCCTGCGGGAAGTGCTCGGATGTTGGCGTGCAGAGGATCACACCCTCGACATCAGCCGCCTGCCAGACGTCATCCAGCGACAGCGCGACCCGGGCCTGCGGCCAGCATTCCTGTTGCAGACTCGCAGCCGCCAGCGGGTCACGATCAAAGAGAACGGTGGCGGCACCAAGGCCACCGGCCTGCAACAGCAGGCTGTGATGCCGCCCCATCCGCCCGCAACCGATGATCGCACACCGCATGTTGCATCCACCTCAGACTGTTGTCAGGAATCGTACGCCGAGTTCAAATTCCGCTCGTCACGCGGAGCGTGATAGCGACTTTGAGGTCGCCACATTCATCGTGGCCATCACGCTCCGCGTGATGAGCGGGTCCAAAGTAGACACAACGACTTCCCGAACGGGTGACCAGAACGACTGTAGGGTCCGCTGTGCGGACCACAACCGGCAGGTTGCGATTCACTCAACGGACCCTACGCTGTTCGTCCCCCGGTCATCACAGATGGTCTCCGGGGGGATCGCTTCGCATCAGACTATGGCAGCGGGACGGTCTTCAGGGACATGTCCCCGGCAGCCGACTTCATCACCACGACGGCATGCGTCTGGTTCAGTTTGTCGAGCTGGACCGTGCCGTTCAGCGATTCAATCGACTCGAACGACTGACCGGCCGTGCCGCCGCCGGTGACCGGCTTCGTCAGTCCGTCTTTGCGATCGATGTCGGCCGTGCTGATTTTCATCACGCCGCGGGCGCTGTTTGCGAGCAGCAGGAAGTTCGCGCCGCCCTTCTGGTAAGTGATGAGGTCGAGCGGGACGTTGCGGTTGCCCAACTCGGCAATCGTGGTCCCCTTGATCTTCTCGCCACCGGTCAGTTCGGACAGCGGGAATTTCACGAGGGGCGTGCAGACAAAGCCCGCGAGGACCGTCGGCTCGCCATTGATGATGAACGGAACCAGCGTCCGGACCGCGGCGTTATCTTCCGAGCGGCCGTGAGCGGCATGATAGATTTCCAGGTTCGCACCGGCGTTGGATTCGGTGAACGGGAACCCGAGCGCCCGCACACTCGAAGACGCAGTGGCGTTCGTCAGCCCCGAGACGATCACCTGGCCATTGACCCACGCGATGTCGGTGATCGAGTTGTCGCGATTGTTGCGGGCGCGGGGACCTTCGCCCGTCACCTTGTCTTCCGGGGCGTTCGCGAGAACGGTCCGTGAGAAGGGGACCTTGTCGAGCGCGACCGCAGCGACTGTGCCGTCAGCATTCAGCCGGACGATCTGCGGTTGCGGCATCTTCACCGAGAAAAAGAGGTTGCCGCTGAGCGGGTTCGCCGCCATGTCGACAATGTCGATCTTCGCATCAGGCTTGCCGAGGCCCTTCGCAAGGACTGCTGGCAGTCCGGCCACATCATACTGGGCAGCCGAAGGGGCACCGGTCTTGTCGCCGGTCTGAATCGCAATGACCGCGGCGGCCTTCGGATCGCCGATCAGCAGCAGGCCGTCATCACCAAAGGCGAGCGGACCAGCCGACTGCAGTGTGACAGTCCCTTCGGGCAGACGATAGAGATCGGCAGCCGAGACAACAGCCAGCGGCCAGGTGGAGACCAGCGCCAGCCAGAGACAGAAGCGAGATCGCATGGCAGAACTCCAGTGAGAGTGGATTCAGGAGACAGTCATATTGTGATCAGTGTCGATGTGACTGTGAACTGTAGGGAAGTTGAAATCAGGTCAATTTATGGGAATGACATTGCATTGCGGAGAGACCCCACCATCGGAATGGTGGGGCTACTCCCGAAGATGATGAACAGGTTGAGAGGGTTCAGGCTCCGGACTTCTTGAACTGCAGGCCGGGGGCTTTCGGGTCGTCGCCGATCATCTTGAACACGAACTGCGAAGCGCCGGTGAGATCGATCTCGGCGAGCATAGTCCCCCCCGCATCAGGCTCCATCGCGAGGTTGTTCTGATCGAGCGCAAAGACCCCTTGCACGGTCTGCTTCTCGGTACCGCGAGAGTATGTCCACGAGAAGCGTCCGTCCGGTTGCAGCTTGAGCTCAAATTCGGCCCCTTCGCTGGAGGCCTTCCATGTGCCGACGACCTTCTCGTTGGTGAGGACCTTGTTGGCCGGAACGACCGGGGCCTCCTCGGCTGCAGGGGGAGCAGGGAGGGGGGCGTTGGCATCCGGCGGGGTCGTCATCTGCACGAGTTGCTGAATCAGCTTGTCGTTCGGCAGTTGCTCCAGTGCGAGCTTGAACTCCTTCGATGCGGCTTCTGCATGGCTCATCGTCAGGTAGTGATAGCCGAGCAGGAAATGAGCATCAGAAGACCGCGGATTCGTCCGGGCAAATCCTTCAAGCGCCCGGACCTGCTGCGTGTAGACCTCGACGTTCGGGTAGAGCCCGATCATCGTGGTCCAGTCCCAACCCGGACCAGCGGAGAGGACCGCATAGGCGACCGCCGCGGACTCCGGGTAGGTTCCCATTGCGAAGAGGACGAGTGAGCGGAACTCGTGGACGACCGGATCGTGCGGCATCGTCTTCATGGTGATGTTAATCTGGTCGAGGGCCTGGGCGTAGTTGCCTGCCATGAACGCGGAGCGTGCTGCTTCGAACGCCGCCTGACCTTCATCCGTTGGCTGAGGTGCCGAGGCGGTGCCGCCGGGAGTCGCATTCCCACTGTCGGCGTAGACGACGATCGGCTGCGAGTAGTCGTAAACGACCGAGGTCGTTGCATAGGGATTGGTGTAGCCCCAGTAGCCGAAGCCATAGGCCAGTCGATTCACGCTCCATGCGGTGATGCCGAAGGCGGCCGCCACGGGGTAGTTGTTCCACATGTTGTTCCAGCCGCGGCCGGGGTACCAGCCTCCATGCCAGCAGTCGTGGTACCAGCCGCCATGGTTGAAGTGATTGTTGTTGGACCAGTTCTGCCAGTCCGCGTGAAAATTATTGTTGTTGATGTTGATGTTGTTATTGTTGCCAATGTGGGTGTTCTGCCAGTTGTTGCGACCCTCGGTGAAGCGGTTATTCAGGTCGTTGCGACGGCCTTCCAGGGTCTGGGGACGATTGCCGAGATTGTTCCCCTGATTGGGCAATCGAGAACCGGCATTGCCGGGCAGGTTTCCCTGTCCCAGACCGGGAAGTCGATTTCCCGGCTGACCAACACCGGGCAGGTTCCCGGGGCGATTGCCGATCCCCGAGCCATTTCCGATGCCCGGCAGATTCCCGGGTGTTCCGTTGGGGAGTTTTCCGGGGAGTGTCGTCGGCCGTGAACCGATGCCGGAGCCACTCCCAATCCCGGAACCACTACCAATGCCGGAACCACTGCCGATGCCGGAACCGCTACCAATGCCGGAACCACTACCGATGCCCGGTCGATTGCCGCCGATGTTTCCGCCACCGATATTTCCGCCGCCAATGTTCGGCCTGTTGCCACCGCTGATGTTGCCGCCACCAATGTTGCCGCCACCAATATTCGGGCGGCTGCCGCCCCCGAGGTTGCCACTCCCGATGTTCGGACGGCTGCCGCCGAAGTTACCGCCACCGTTGAAGGACGGGGCGCTCCCCATCGAGGGGCGACTGATTCCCCCACCCCCACCGCCACCGAATGAGCCACCCGGTCGTGCCCCCCCGCCACCGCCGAAACCGCCACCACCGCCGCCGCCGATGCGACCACCCCCACCGCCACCACCACCGATGCGGCCACCTCCGCGTCCGAAGACTGTGTGGTCACCCACGAGCGTCACACTGAACACCGCGACACAACCGAGTCGCACCCAGGACTGTTTCATGATGAAGGCTCCAGCGCGCCGCAGCGCGAATTTGTTTTGACTGTAAGAAGAGCAGCAGCGATCGGGCAGTTCCGTCCGATCGTGATGAAGGTGAGTGGTCCGGCTGCGTTACTGGCCCGGTTGTGGTGGACGACGCACGACCCGCACGGACGAGTCGAGCAGGCGTTCGTTCCCCAGCAGTTGATCGGTAGAGACGAGTTCGAAGGCATCGTTCGCATAAGGAGTCAATACACGGGTGGCCGAAGCCGCCTGCCCATCAGGTGTCACCCCATTCGCCTTGATGACCCACGTCCCTTCGACCGGGGTCCAGAAGGATTCGCTGAATGTGCCGCTTTCATCGAAGGCCCAGGCACGCACCGTCCTGCGCAGGGGGTCGTAACCAATCCGTTGTGTCCCGCGGAGTTCGCGACCATCGCGTGTCTTGACGACGTAGTCCTGAAGCAGGTAGTTCCCGTCGTCCGACCAGCGACAGTGCGTTTCGACTCGGCCCGAGCGGCTTTCATCCATCCAGTCACCGACCAGCCATTCCAGGGGTAGCAGTTGATCGTGATGTGTCAACTCTTCCTCTGCGGGATAGTCCCGCACGCTGGCAAACAGCCATTTGCCGTCGCGCTTCAGATGCACCACGGTGTAGGGGCTGCGGACACCCGCTTCTTCTGGACTGAAGGTGGTGGCGCTGTAACCGTCTTCCACCGCCACATCGGGACTGAGCTGCCGGACGGTCCCGATTTCGACCGTGATCTTTGCCTGCGGGTAGGCCTCAAAGACCGCCGCGAACCGTTCGGTGATCGCTTTCCGTCCCTGGGTCAGGTCACCCACTTCATCGACGACCTCGGCGTTTTCGGTGAACATCTGGCCGATGGCAGCGGCATCGCGTGCATTGAAAGCCTTCGCGAACTCCGCAGCCGAGGCTTGAATGCGTTCCACATCGGGTGTGACGGCGGGCTTGGTGGCAGGTTTGGGTTCCTGCGATTGAGCGACCGGCGGGCGCAACGTCTGGGCCAGACCGAGTCCGGCCAGCACGCCGGCACCGAGCATCACGACCATCTTCATGTTCATAGCGGGGTCCTTTTTTCGGTGTGAATCCCGATCGATGAGTGTCGATCGGTGGTGTTACCTGTGGTTGGTTGAGGAATTGCTGGTGATTCTGCTGCGTTCCGTCGATCCGCTCAGCCCGCCGAGCAGGATGACACGACACAAATCGATCGCGCCATCAACTCAATCTCAGAACTCGGCCTGATAGCGTTGCGTCAGGGTCCGTCGAATCTCGGCGAGACCGTCTTCGATCAGTTTCCATTCATTGTTCCGCACGTTGCGAGAAGCCTCGCCTTCTTCCGCAGAGATGGCAGCTGCGTTGCCACCAGGGACATTCTGGTAGACCTCGCCATAGGAACCGACACCATTATAGAAGGTGTTGGTCTGGGCCTGAGCCTGCCGTGTTCCCGTCCGCAGATTGCCGTGCCGCTCAGCCTGCGCCTGGTACCTCAGCGACCGGCTGACGCGCCCGCCAAAGACCTGCAGGTCCTGGTCGACGTCTTTCAGCGGCAGCCCGTCGATTGTCCGTGCCGACCGTTCCAGCCACAGGGCATGATTGTCGCGCGTCTTTCTCAGCGAGGTCCGTAAGTCATCGAGTTCGTGCTGGACCGAGTGGAAATACTTCTGAGAAGCCTTCACGGCGGCCGAGGGTGTCGCCTCGGCAGTCGGCGACTCCGCCGATGGAACGATCGAGGGTTGCACCACACTGATGAGACGCTTCAAACCGGTCCCCGAGAGTTCTCCTTCATAGACCAGCGAGAAACTTTCGGTGCGGGTTTTCCAGCCGGCGGTGTCTTCGAGGCTGGCACCCCATTGGCTCAGGACCGTTTGTGCCAGGGGCATCGCAATCGAGGTGAGGGCTACTGGAGACTGGTCAAACTCGATCCGGCAGCGGGCGAGGCGTTTGTCGCCGAGGGTGATCTGGCAGGCAACCCCTTTCACCGTGGTGAGGACTTTTGCAGCGGCTTCCAGCGCCGCCCCTTTGAGCGGGGTGCCCGGCAAATCTTCCAGCACCTCGCGAGCCGCTTTCAGTTCCACTGCATCGGTCAAATCGAGTGCCACCACGATCGGGGCTTCCGCAGTCACCGACTCCGCAGCTGAGACCAAAAACAACGGTGGTTGAGCTGCAGGATTGATTCCCGTTCGTGCCCAGCGCCAGCCAGCCTGTCGTCCCCCTGGCTGCGCCATCAACCAGAGTTGGGGAGCCGCTTCGATGACATAGCGACCTTTCTCCAGACTCAGGCCGCTGCGCGTTCCATTTTTTTCGACTTCCCCCCCGATCAGTGGAGCGATGCCGGCGAGATCGGTCCCTGGCTTCATTTCCATCACGATGTTCTGTTGAACCGACGTGAGATTGTGCTGCCAGTCAAGCTGCGCCCCGACGGTCACGCGTTGCGCAGTCGGCGGAAGAAACAGGTCCTGTGAGAGAAAGGAAGCCGCTGCCTTCTTCGCCCACTGGTTTTGGACGGCAATCGGCGATCGATACGCCGCTGCGACATCAATCACCAGCACCGCATTCACATCCGCCGGTAGCCAGCGCACGGCATCAGCAGCGATCGCTGTGCAGTCCGGCTGACAGAACCAGGTTCCGAGTGCCGATAGACAGACCAGGGTTCTTGCGAGCGGTGACATACGGTCTTTCCAGGAAAATCCATGTTGCAGCAGAAAAGCCGGGAGTGAGGGAGAGCTCCGAATGAGTTCCCACAAGAACTGTAGCAATTCCCAGGGCATCCGTCCTGCGCCGACTGAAAGAAGAACGCGGTTCATGCCCCTGTCGGATGCGATCTGGTTTTGGCTGGATACCTGGGACCGATTGTCGGCACGCGTGGTGACTGCAAAGGTTCACGATTGTCATTTTGATCCAGTCTGGAGAATACTATTCTGGCAGGATAGCGTGCTTGCAGACTCGCGACCGAAGCATCGCCAGTCGCACTTGGCGTTGTTCGAGGATGGAAAGGATGCGTTGTCAGATGGAATGGGAATTCGTGCCGTTTGAAGGTCTCGTGAGCAAACCGCTGACGATCACACTGGGGCAAACGCGCGAACTCTTGAGGAAGCGTGCGGCGCCGGTCTTCAGTCCCCTCGAACCGAACCCCGACTATCCCGATGAGGATGACTTTATCACTCTCGACGGTATGACGTTTATTCGCGTCCGCTACCAGGACGACGCCGTCCGCGACATCGAATTCCTCTCGGGGAAATTGCGTTACAATGGCTTTGAGCTGCATGATCAAGCTACGTTGAAATCCGTTCGGCGGTTCCTCAAATCCGAGAACCACGCGTTGCGGAAAACTCAATGGCTGGGTGATGGCTACGACTGTGTCGCATTGGGCATCAACATCGCCAGCCATGAAGAGGTTGGTGGCGACGGCGATGGAATCGAATGGGTGATCCTGAGTCGCAACTTCAAATAGACCCTGCCAGGCGCTGCGGCTGATGGCGCAGGCATTTAGATTTTCCAAGGTTTGTAGATCACTCGGTCACCGCGATTGCTGAACTTGGTCGTTCATCCTGGGATGTGCAGTCATGGCGGCAATCGAGGATTTTTTTCGGGCAGAAAAAGAATTCGCCGTAGTAACAGCTCGCTAATTTCGAATCGTCAGGGAATCGCCGGCCATTGAGTGCAACACGAAGCACGGTCGACTTGATGGCCGATCTGCGCACATCGATTCTCGAGTGTGCAGGTTTCCCGGGATTGCTGGGAAACAAAATGTTTGAACCCATTCGGGTTCGGTTGATTGAGTCCCTTCCGATATTTGAAATGGATCGTCTCGCCAGCGAGAGCGTATTTCTTTGGTAATGAACAGCGGGAGAACGCAGTGCAACTGGAACATGTCACCTTCACCGGCCCGGTGCTTGATGACGGCGACCTGCTTGCTCGTCTGCCCGCGAATCTCGCTGGACTGTTGCGGCAGATCAACGGGTTTATTCAGTTCCAGGGTGGTCTGCACGTTCGCGGGGCGTGTCGAGAGCCGGTCTGGCACTCGTTGCGGGATGCGTGGGATGGCGAAGCTGCGTTCTGGCGGCTGTACCCCGCGGTCCATCAGGCCGACATCCCGTTTGCTGAGGATTGCATGGGTGACCAGTTCCTGTTGCGGGAAGGGGTGACCCACAAACTGGCCGCGGAAACAGGCGAGGTCGAGTCGCTGGGAGTTGGACTGCGGGAGTTCTTCGAGTCCGTGGCAGCCGACCCGGTCGAGTTCCTGTCTCTCCACCCGCTGTTGCAGTACCAGCAGGACGGAGGCCAACTCGAGCCGGGCCAGTTACTCGCAGCCTACCCGCCGTTCTGTACGGAAGAGTCCGCGGAAGGGGTGAGTCTCAAGGCGATCTCGGCAGGCGAACGGCGGCAATTCCTCGCAGAACTTGCAGCTCAACTTCAGGACGTACAGGACGGTGGTCAGATCGAATTCCAGATCGAGGACTGAAGCCCGTCCAAGCGAAACGGAAAGTGGTCGCGGTAGAAGTGCGGTCTCGTTCGGCGGCGGAGGATCGGAAGATGGGCAGCGTGAACCGGAAAGCGACGGGCGATGAGATGGCACGCGCGACCCAGACAATTCAAGAAGCGTTTCCTGACTGCGACGTCGTCTGGGGGAGTCATGGGGACTACGGCGGTGGGAAGGCACCTCGTGACCACACGCTCTCCTTCCGGCTCCGGGATCACTGGGGAAAATACCACTCAAATGTGATCTGGGTGGCCCCGGAGTGGCTGTCGAGCATCAGCGTCGCGTGGGTCAGAAAAATGGTCAAACGCGGCACCAGCAATAAGCCGCGATCACGGCGGCGGGAGTCGATCGCAGCGTATGGCACCACAAGTCTACTTGAGAGGTGTGTCCCTACGGTCACGCGTGACCGGAACTCTGGAGTTGAAGATGCTTGCAGCCGTCGCGTTCTGATCGGTGGGTGTTTATGATGCGGGCGGGACAGCGGATTCCGGATGACCGCAGGGCTGGGAAACACCACGAGGAAGGGATCGTATGGCGTCGCGTCGCTTGAGCCGTCGGGAGGCATTGCAGGTCAGTTCTGCGTCATTGGTGGCGGCCTCGTTCGGATTGCGTGAGACCCCGGTCGCCGCTCAACCCCCGGCGCTCACGGTGATCGAAGGCCGACCGGAGGACAAGCGGCTCACGCAACTCAAAGATCTCGATGGCTACTTCCCGTTCACGCCGAGTGCCAGTGTCGCCGATTGGAAATCGCGGGCGGAGAAAGTCCGGCGGCAGATTCTGGTCGCTTGCGGACTGTGGCCGATGCCGCCGCGTCCGGAGATTCAAGCCACAATTCACGGCCGGGTCGATCGCGACGACTACACCGTCGAAAAGGTCTTCTTCGAGTCGCATCCGGGGCTCTATGTCACGGGCAGCCTCTACCGTCCCAAAGGAGGCAGTGGTCCACGGGCCGGGGTCATCTGTCCCCACGGGCACTGGGCGAACGGGCGCTTCCACGATCATGGAGCGGCGAAGGTCAAGCAGGAACTGGAACTCAAGGCGGAAGTCTTCGAGACCGGTGGCCGTCATCCGCTACAGGCCCGTTGCGTGCAACTCGCGCGCATGGGCTGTGTCGTCTTCCTCTATGACATGCTCGGATATGCAGACAACCAGTCATTAACGTTCGAGTTGATTCATCGTTTCGGCAAACAGCGGCCGGAACTGAGTACTCCCGAGCGGTGGGGGATGTTCAGTGCCCAGTCGGAACTCCGTTGCTTGAATGCACTCGGTCTGCAGACGTGGAATTCGATCCGGATTCTCGACTGGTTCACCACGCTCCCCGATGTCGACGCCGACCGGATTGGTGTGACCGGCGCGAGTGGGGGCGGCACGCAAACGTTCCTGCTGGGCTGTGTCGATGATCGCCCGAAAGCCCTCTTCCCCGCGGTGATGGTCTCGACCGCCATGCAAGGGGGCTGCACCTGCGAGAACGCCAGCTATCTGCGGGTGAACACCGGCAACATCGAATTCGCAGCGATGATCGCCCCGCGGCATCTCGGGATGACTGGTGCGAACGACTGGACGCGCGAAATCGAAACGAAGGGACTCCCGCAACTCAAGCAGCACTTCGCCTTGCTGAATGTCCCTGATCGGGTGGAAGGGAAGCACTATCCCTTCGAGCACAACTACAATCATCCCAGTCGGCGGATGATGTACGAGTTCTTCCGCAAGACGCTCGGCCTGGGCGATGTCTCGATTGAAGAACGGGACTACACGCCGCTGACGCAGGCGGAAGCCTCGGTCTGGGATGCCGCCCATCCGGCTCCGAAATCGGGCGATGAAGCGGAAGTCGCCGCGATGCGGGCGTTCGATGCGACGTTCCGTGCTCAACTCGCCGAATTGCGTCCTTCGAGCCGTGAAGGACTCAACGAGTACCGCCGAATCATCGGCGGCGGCTGGGACATTCTCATCGGGCGTAATCTCGCCGAAACCGGAACAGCGTCCATCCAGCATTCCACCGAGACCGATCGCGACAATGTCCACCAGGTGACCGGCTGGGTGAAGAACGACACGCATCAGGAATCGGTGCATGGCGTTGCACTCTTCCCGCAGAACTGGAATAAACGCGTCACGATCTGGTTGAGTGAGACGGGGTCTGCGGGGCTCTTTGCTGAGGGACAGAAGCCGAACGCTGCAGTGCAGTCGCTACTGGATCAGCAGGTGGCGGTTATCGGACTCGATCTGCTCTATCAGATGGAAAAGACCGACAAGGGCGAAGCGATCACGCAGTCGCCCCGCGTGCGGAACACACGCGAGTTCCTGGGGTATACCGTCGGCTACAACCATCCGATCTTTTCGGAACGAGTGCATGATGTGCTGACGTTGATCGCTGCCCTCAAACGGCACGAGATGCCGCCGGAACGGATCGACATCGTTGGTGACGGACGGTTCGGCGCGATCGCGGCTGCGGCGGCGGTACAGGCCGGTGACGCGGTCGGCAAGGTGGCGGTTCTGTCGGATGGTTTCCGGTTCGGGGCAATCACCGAGATTCGCGATCTGTTCCTGTTGCCGGGAGCAGTTCGTTATGGCGATATCGACGGTTTGCTCGCGTTGCGTGCCGGGACACCGGTCTGGTTCAGCGAAGCACAGGCCGATGCGAACAAGCTGCCGATGGCGACCGCCGCTGCCGCGGCCAGCGGCCAACCGACTTCGTTGAAGCTGACCAGTGCCGATGTGACCGCCGCCCGCAAACCGGCTGCGGCCTGGCTGGCCGCCGACTGAGCCGGTTAACCCGGGGTTTCAGTAGGGAGTTTTCTGCCAGTATCAGAGTCCGCGAAGACGCAAGCGTTGCTCGCTTGCGTCTTCGCGATCGGTTCCTGCCTGGTCCACGAAAACCCATCCAAGCACCGGAATTACGGATCTCGCCGGGGAGTTCCACGCGACCTACTCCCCGGACCCCGGTCCGCGCGTTAGAATGAACCCGCGGCACGTTTTCGTGTCGTGATTTCAGTCTCCCCGTTCGTGTCCACCAGCCCCTGAGAGCCTCCATGGCCGACCGTCGCAATCTGTTCAACAAAGTCTGGGACCTGCATTCCGTCCGTACACTGCCGTCCGGGCAGACGCAGTTGTTCATCGGACTGCACCTGATTCACGAAGTCACCAGCCCGCAAGCCTTTGCGATCCTGCGCGAGCGTGGGTTGAAGGTCCCATATCCGGAACGGACCGTTGCCACCGTCGACCATATTGTCCCGACCGACAATCAGGCCCGGCCGTTTCTGGACGTTCTCGCTGAGCAGATGATGTCGGCGATCGAGCAGAACTGCCGCGAATTCGGCGTGCGGCTGTTCAATATCGACGACGACCGCCAGGGAGTGGTCCATATCGTCGGCCCCGAGCAGGGACTGACGCAGCCGGGGATGACGATCGCCTGCGGCGACAGCCATACCAGTACGCACGGCGCATTCGGCGCGATCGCCTTCGGGATCGGGACCAGTCAGGTCGCCGATGTCCTTGCGACCCAAACGCTGGCGATGAGCCGGCCCAAAGTCCGCCGCATCGAAGTCAACGGGACCCTGCGGCCGGGCGTCTATGCGAAAGACGTCATCCTGCACATCATCCGTAAACTCGGCGTGCAGGGAGGGGTCGGTTACGCCTACGAATATGCGGGTGACGTCTTCGACCGGATGTCGATGGAAGAGCGGATGACTGTCTGCAACATGAGCATCGAAGGGGGGGCCCGTTGCGGGTATATCAATCCCGATGCGACGACGGTCGAGTATCTCCGCGGGCGACCGTTTGCCCCGCAGGGTGCCGACTTCGAGAAGGCGGCCGCCTGGTGGGTCTCCCTCGCCTCAGCAGCCGATGCAGAGTTTGACGACCGCGTGAACTTCAACGCGGCCGACATCGAACCGACCGTGACGTGGGGGATCAATCCGGCCCAGGCGATCGGGATCAGCGAACCGTTGCCAGTCATCGCGTCGTTCCCCGCGGATGATCAGAAGGGGATCCGCGAAGCGTTCGAGTACATGGACCTGAAAGAAAACACTCCGCTCAAGGGACAGAAGATCGACGTGGCGTTCATCGGTTCCTGCACGAACGGCCGCATCAGCGATCTGCGCGAAGCCGCGGCGATCGTGAAAGGCAAGCACGTCGCCCCGGGTGTGAAAGCGCTCGTCGTCCCCGGCTCGCAGCAGGTCCGCAAGCAGGCGATGGCCGAAGGACTGGACAAGATCTTCTCGGCGGCTGGCTTTGAGTGGCGGGAAGCGGGCTGTTCGATGTGCCTCGCGATGAACCCTGACAAATTGAAGGGCCGCGAACTCTGTGCGTCCTCGAGCAACCGCAACTTCAAGGGACGCCAGGGAAGTCCGACCGGCCGCACGTTGCTCATGAGCCCGGCCATGGTCGCAGCCGCCGCCGTGACGGGGACCGTCGCCGATGTCCGTGAACTGGCGTAGGAGTCGAATGATGTCGACGGAGCTGGAGATGGGGCGAGTCGTTGCCGATGCGCTGGTCGAAAGCGTTGAAGACCTGTATCGCGAAGCCCGCGGCGAATTATCTCCGGGGTCGATTCGCCGGGTCGAACTGCATGACGCGCTGGTCGATACCGGGGCCACAACGCTTTGTTTGCCGAGTTCGATGATCGAAGCTCTGGGCCTTCGTTCTTTCGGTGATCGTGTCTCGATGAGTAGCCAGGGGCCACGTCGAGCGCGAATTTTCGGTCCGGTGAAATTGACGGTCCAGGGGCGCGATTGTCACGTCGACGTCCTCGAACTGCCCGATGGCGTACCACCGTTGATCGGACAGATTCCGCTGGAGATGCTCGATTTCGTCGTCGATCCGCCGGGACGTCGGCTCATCGGCAATCCGCAACACGGCGGCGAGCAGATGCTGGAGATGTACTGAGATGAGCGCGCTGACCGCTGCGGAACCCCTCGCCCCCGCGTTGCCTGCGAGTGACGACGACCTGTTGTTCGCCCAACTGCAACAGATTGAGGGAAAGGCCGAGATTGTGGATGGAAGGATCGTGCAGATGTCCCCGGCGAGCGCGTGGCATCACTTTGTTGCGGGGGAACTCTATGTGGCTTTGAGGAGCTACGTTCGTCGGATGAAACGCGGAATCGCTGTCACCGGTTGGACCATCGCCGTGAATGAATTGCTCCCCGATGACTGGACGGCTCCGACGATCGCGTGCATTTGAGAGATGCCCATGACCGCCATCGCTCACAAACTGCTAACCGCTGCGGAATTCGCTGCGCTCGACATCGAAGTGCCGGTGGAGCTGGTGCGTGGAGAGATCATCGAAATGCCGCGACCGAATTCCTGGCATGGCGTGGTGTGTGCCAACGTTGCCTATCAACTCAATCGATGGGCCGATGAAACCGGTTCCTGCTGCGTACTTTCGAACGATCCGGGCGTGATCACAGAGCGAAATCCCGATTCGGTCCGCGGGCCCGATGTCTGTTACATTCGCTCGGAAAGACTGCCGCGCGGACTGCCTGATGGCTTCTTGCCCATCTCACCCGATCTCGTTGTTGAAGTCCTCTCCCCCTCCGAGCGCTGGCAGGACGTGATCGCCAAGATTGATGAATACTTCACCGCCGGGACGCAGGAAGTCTGGATTGTCGAACCCGATCTGCGGCAACTCCAGCAGCACCGCACCGTGCCGCCACCGGTGGTCTCTCGCGACGATGACCGGGTGACGAGTCCGTTGCTCCCCGGCTTTTCGATTCCCGTGTCTGCGTTGTTTCGTGGATTGCCACAAAAGCCCCCCGGTCATTGACCGGGGGCAAATTGACCCGATGTTCCACGTTTTTGCAAAGACTTCCGATGGTTCAAGCGATTCAGAGTGTCACTGGTTCTGGCGTCCCGCTGTTGCTGGATGATATCGACACCGACCGGATCATCCCCGCGCGGTTTCTCCGCTGCGTGACGTTCGACGGCATCGGCGAGCATTCCTTCGAAGACGACCGCCAACAGGACCCCGGTCATCCCTTTAACGATGCCCGTTACCGGCAGGGGAAGATCCTCGTTTCCGGTCGCAACTTCGGCTGTGGGTCCTCACGCGAACATGCACCGCAGGCGCTGATGCGGTGGGGCATTCAGGCGGTGATCGCGGAGTCGTTCGCGGAGATTTTCTTCGGGAACTGCACGTCCCTCGGGATTCCGTGTGTGGCCGCGAGCCGCAGTGCGCTGGAAGAACTCTCGGGGATCGTCAGCCGCAATCCGCAGGCGGAACTCACGGTCGACCTGGATGCGAAGACGGTTCGAGCCGACGGGAAAACATTCCCGGTGACGATTCTGGAGAGCGCGCGGTCGTCGCTCGTCACGGGGAACTGGGACTTCCTCGGCCAGCTGCTCGACGGAGCCACGGCTGTGAAAGAGTCCGCAGCGAAGCTTCCCTACATGACGTCGTTCAAGAGTTGAACGCTTCAGTCGAGGCTGACTTAGGCCATGCAGGTTCAGCGGATCGGGCGGAGTTCGATGCTGATAGACTCCGCTGCGAACCGGATGACCCCTGTTGGCGTGGGACTGGGCGGCAGATCGGCAGGTGGAACCGCTTCCGGTTCACCGATCGCGACACTGATGGCACCGGCCACCAGTTGGATCTGGTTCTGCTCGGCGGGGAGGGTCCAGGGAAGTTCAATTCCGCGCAGCGTTCCGTTGCGGTCAGCGACTTCGATTGCTTGAACTGATTGCTGGCCAGCTGACAGTGTCACGCGAAGTTCCGGGCAGAACAGTTTCGCGGTTTCGTCTTTCGGGACGGCTTTCAGCACGGTGGTGTCTGACTGTTGACCGAGAACGGTCCAATCGAAATCGCGGGTGAGTGCGGCAGCCTGCACGGAAGAAGAGAACCGGGCGACCTGTTCCAGCGCCACGGCAGACAACCAGGGCTGGTGGTGTCGGGCCAGCCATTGCTTCTCCGCCGTCGTCCAGGCAGAGCGTTCGACCGACGCCTGTTCCCACCGTTGCAGGCATTCCTGGGCGGAACAGGTGGGAGCCGTGGAATGCTGCCAGCGAAGTCCATGACCGGCGAGCACAGCCGACTGCGGAGCCGCTCCGATGCACGTCGCCAGCGGGGCCGCGCAGGGTTCGACGAGGGTCGGCGACCAGTCGATGCCGAGGTAATTCTGATAGCGCCGCGCGTCGATCGCAGCGGGAGCCGGTGCGAGGCAGGTCGGCATCGGGCTGGCGCAGACTTCCAGCAACGAGCCATCCGTCCCCAGGGTCGACAGCATGAGCAGACCAGTCGCAACGAACATTGGGTGACTCCCCAGAGACAGACGGGCTTCAGCAGCGGGGTTGTACCTCCAGCCAGGGATTGCGCGAAGACCGGCTTTTTCTGCCGAACGCCAGCGGCTGATGCGGGTGGTGTGTCGACTCCCTCATCAGCGAGACGCCCGCCTGTTACTCTGGGACCCAGCGCGCCAACTGTCTGCCTCCGGTGGTTGGTGTTCGAGACGACACTCAGTCATTTCAGAACGGCAACCGATGTCAGCAACAACTCCTTCTCCTGTGAAACTCGGCGTGGTCGGACTCGGCCGGTTTGGACGACTGCACTCCCTCACGGCAGCGGGACTCGCGGAGACGGAACTCGTCGCGGTCGTCGCCCGGCGACAGGCGAGTCTCGACAAACTGCAACAGGAACTCCCGGATGTCCCCGGTTGGACCGATCTGGAACGGGCGATCGATGTTTCCGGCGCGGAAGCGTGGATTGTCGCCTGTTCGACCGGTGAGCATGTGCGGGTCACGGAATCGCTGCTGCGAGCCGGGAAAACGGTCCTGCTGGAAAAGCCGATCGCGGAGAGGTATCAGGAAGCCGAACGACTGACGCCGCTGGTCCGGAGTGATTCCTCGAACCTGATGATCGGGCACATCCTGCTCTTCAACAGCGAGTTTCGCGAACTGCGGGGTGAAGCGGCCCGACGGGGTGGTTTGTCGTTCATCGACTGTGCCCGGCATCGCCCGGCCAGCATCGTGCATGATTTCCCCGGTGAGAACCCGCTGCACGCGACGATGGTCCACGATTTGTACTGTCTGCAGGTCTTGAAGCAGGGGGCCGAGCCGGAGCGTTTCAGCGCGCAGTATCATCGGACAGCCAGCGGGGCGATTGATGTCGCGCTCGCGCAGCTGCAGTGGAACGACGGCACACTCGCCAGTTGTGTCGCGTCTTACACCACGCCAGCAGGGATGGCTCCACGTGGTTTTGATCGCATGGAAGTCTTCGGCGACAATTGGTCGGCCCGCATCTCGCCGAATCCGCGACCGGTCGAAGTCTGGGATGACCGGGCCCGCTGGCCGATGCCGCTGGAGATCCGCACCGACCGTCACAGCCCGACCGGGATGATGGCCGAAGAGCAGCGGGCGTTCTGTCGCGTCGTCCGCGGTCTCGAACCGGTCCCTGTCGGTGCGAGTTATCACGAAGCCCTGCAGGTCCAACGCTGGCTGGAAACACTCGACAACGCCGCCCGTGCGTCGTAGTCATCCCCGTCAGCGGTCACGGCGCAAGCCGTCCGGTCGCTTGAAGCCGGGCTTGGTCTTCCTAGCCCGGCTTCTGATTTCAAGTGTGTCCCGGCGAGAAACAATCGGAAGCCGACACCGGGGGCTCGCGCCCCGTCCGCTCACGAATTCGTATCTTACGGTGTCTGCCCGAACGGCTTATCAGCCTCTGCCTGTTCCAGCACCTGGCGGGTCTTCAACTCGCTTTCGCGGACGCGGCGGGTGAGTTCGTCGCGGTACGTGCGGAATGGCCGAGCCAGCATCCGTTCGATGACCTGCTTGCGGGCGGTCCAGTCTGCTGGCTGAATCGCGCAGGTCGTGGCCAGCGGATCGAGCACTTCGATCGCCCGCTCGACCGCCAGCAGGCTGCGATCGATCTCCTGCAGCGTCACCTTGGCCGACTTCGTCGGTCGCAGATTGCGGCCTTCCCAGCGCACACGCAAGGTCTGCAGCAGGCCGTTCAACAGATCAAACCGGGTCTGTGGCGGGCAGGTCGCGTCGGTCTCTTCCACGAGACGTTCGATCGCCACGACGACATTGCGGACCGAGACGTCTTGCCCCGATGTGTAATAGATCGCGTAGAGCCGATGCTCCCGCTCGCGGACCGGTTCCAGATGAGCGCGGGCATACTGTTCGGCGAGTTCCTGATGTGCGAACAGCGTCAGCAGCGGATCGGTCGGATAGAGCAGACCTTCCAGTCGCTGAAACGTGGATGCGGCCGGTAGTGTGTTCGGATCGAGGAGTTCGCCGAGTTCCTCGAAGTACGCCTTGCGGCGGCGGTCTTCATCGTGCCAGCGGTCGGCCGACTCTTCCGTGAAGTTCACCGGGATGACCGACGTCCGCGGGTGCTCCTGCAGTTGTTGCCGCAGTTCTTTCCGGTACGCATACCAGTGGGCATCGGGCAGATCGCGGATCAGTTTGTCGCGACCGGCGACTTCCGCGAGACGCCGCAGCACTTCGCCGTTCTCAGCCGCGGGGCCGATCCAGTCGAGATACCGACTCTTGCGCAGCGTCTTTGTCGAGATCAACGGTTGCGGGACAGTGCTTTCTTCCCGGGTGGGGAAGCGGTTCGGAGTGGCCCGCGGCTTGGCGAGTAGCGCAGCGGTTTCTTGCAGTTTGGGTCCCCAACGCATCATTTCGGAAGGAATCGCACAGCCGAGACGTCCTGATGCGGCGGTGTTCGCCGACGCATGCACTTCAACGGCGGCTTCGTGCAGCGCATCGCGATCGTATGAGGGGAGATTCAGCGGGAATGACCAGTCCCAGCCCAGGCTCGCAGCGACATGCGCGCCGCGTCGTTCGAGCCGGGTGGGGAGATCGCTCCGCACGAGGACATCGGCCCGGTGCGCACCCAGCAGCAGGTATTCCCCCATGCCGACTTCGACACACGCCGTTTCCGGAAAGGCCCTCGCAAGGGCTTCCGTCACCGTCAGCAGAGGTTGCGGACCATAGTCGACGCTCGAAAACCGCTGGGCGAAGACACCCTCCTGTGAAAGTCGGTGTGCGGCCCGGGCATAGTATTCCGCGGTGATGCTCGCGAGTCCGGCCTGTTCCAGACTGGTCGGCGGCAGGCTGACGATCACGTCGTAGCGCTCACCCTCGGGGGTCGCGAGCCATTCCGCCGGATGAGCAACATGGCGGCAATGCTCAGCAAAGGGATCGTAGCCGCAGGCTTGGGCGAGCGGTCCGCGAATGACATCAATCAGCGTGCGGTCCGCTTCATGACAGACAATTTCACTGACGGGGAACGCGGCAGCGGTGCGCAGTCCCGCCCCGGTCCCAGCCCCCAGGACCAGGACCCGCGCGGGCTGATCGACAAGGACCAGCGGCCAGAACGCAGCGGCCGCTTCGGGAGCGACTTGCGGGGCCCATTGCGGCGTGATGGTGAAGGTACCACGCGGGACACCGTTCATGCGGAATTGCCATTCCGCACCCCGTGACTGCCAGACCGTCCAGCGACCATTGCGTCCCGCCGGTTGTGCCACCAGCCGTGTGTCATCTAACTGAGCCAACAACGGAGCTTCCCAACCGGTGCGATGAGCCAATACGGTAGCTGTGGAGAAGAGGAGCCGTGCAGCCCGGCCACTGTTCCAGGTCGTTCCTGAAACCAGCACGACGGCACACAGCACTGCCGTCGTCACACCCCAGGGGGCCCAGCGGATCGGCCGACTCTGTTGCAGTGACAGTAGCCACGCTCCAGCGAACAACACCTGTCCGGCAGCGAGCGCCAGACCAGCCAGCGGACCCGCTGTCGTCAACACAAAGGGAGCGGCCAGCATCGATAACAGGGCAGTGCCGCCGATCAGCAGACGGGCAGGTTCTGCGCGACAAACACGGAAGAGGACCACACCCCAGAAGCCGAGCGGGCTGACACAAGCGATCAGCAGGGCCGCCCGTCCGAGTTCCAGCGACCAGCCGGAAATCAATGTCGCATTCTGCCAGAGCACCAGCTCAACGAGTTGTGGTCCGAACCACACACTCCCGGCGAGAGAGCAGGCCCACGCCCACGGTGCCCGTTGGAACCAGTCGGCTGCAGTTCCGCAGGTGAATCCGGCGACGGCCGCTCCCAGCAGCACGGCGACGGACAATAAGGCTGTGATTTGAATCGTCTGCGGCCAGAGTTCGACCGTAAGCTGTCCGTAAGAGACTGCAGCCAGACCAAGACTCGCTGCGAAGGCACACGCTGCGGGAAGTTCCCACGCCGTGACGTGCCATGCCGGAGCAGTCGCTGTTGCGGTCGACGGCTGCCGTCGCCACATCATCAGCAGACTGATCGCGGTCAGACAGAGCGGCGGCAAGGCGACACCAAACCGGCTTCCCAGCAGATCGGCCATCAGCATGACACCGACTGCGGCACCCGCTACGGTGGCGGCCGAGCGACTGGCACTCGCCCCGGTCAGTTCGCCGCGGGTGATCCGGGTCAGCAATGCTGCGGGGAGTGATGCAGCACAGAAACCGAGTCCACAGCCGATGATCTCGAGTGTGACTGAAGTCTTCCAGATGGTTCCAGGCAACCACGCGACCAGTTCAAGGCACGTCGACAGCCACCACGGCCAGAGGACCAGCAGCAACGCGAGCCAGCCACGATCGGCAGCCGGTCTCACTGGTGCACGCGATCGTGCAGCGATCAAAGCCCCTGCGACGGTGCCGAGTAACAACCCGTTCCAGACGCTGCGGTCGGTTCCGAGGGCGTTGACCGCAAACTGATGGAAGGCGAACCCGGCACTGCCGAGCAGCAGACCTTGCAGCCAGGCGACCCCGGCACAGAGTGAGAACCAGCGACCAATGGTCGCTCCGACGCGGTCGAGCGCGGTGCGCATCGCTTCCTTGCCCCCCCAAAAACGTCCGCAAGTCCTTCCGCGGATTGCCTCTCTTGTACCGCAATCCCACAAACCGGGGCAAGACGGGTTCTTTTGGCCACCGTTGGGAGTGGAGTGAGCGATCTTCTGATCGCCGTTCCGATCCTCCTTCAAAGCCCGGAGCGCAAGCTCCGGTTTCCACGTCGTCGACAACGGTTCGTTCACCATTCCGTGAAGGACGGAGCTTGCGCTCCGGGCAAGGACAGATTTCAATGCGAACCCTTGCGAAACCGGCCGTTGCGGCCTATTTCTGGGTGCGTTGCCACCATTCCCACTTGCGGAGTCCCGCCATGAAGCTACTGCGATGGTCCGCCGTGATGTGCCTCGTGCTGTCGGCTGGAGCGCTTCCCGCCCAGGATCGCGAAACGAAAGTTCGCAACGACAAAAAACTCCTCGAAGCGAGCGAAACCTGGATCTACAATGATCTCCCCAAGGCGTTCCGCGAGGCTGACAAGTCGAAGAAGCCGATCCTGCTGGTCTTCCGCTGCATCCCCTGCGAAGCGTGCCACGAGTTCGATGAGCAGGTCGTCGAACGGGAGCCGCAGATCCGTGAACTGCTCGATCAGTTCGTCTGCGTGCGTGTTCCGCAGGCGAACGGCCTCGATCTCTCGCAGTATCAGTACGATTACGACATGTCGTTCGCGGTGATGTATCTGCATCACGACGGGAAGACGATCCTCGGTCGCTTCGGCACGCGGACCGGTCGCGATAACGAGCAGGACGACATGCACCTCCTCGGCTTTGCCGATTCGATGAAGAAGTCGCTCGCGCTGCATCGCAATTTCGACGCGAACCGTGCGGCCCTCGCTGCAAAACTCGGTGCGCCCTCGGCGTTCAAGACACCCGAGGAGTTTCCAACGCTCAAAGGGAAGTACACCGACAAGCTCGATTACGAAGGGAAGGTCGTTCAGAGCTGTATCCACTGCCATCAGGTGCGGGAAGCTCAGCGGATGGTCTATCGGGCGAAGGGGGAACCGGTCCCCGATGCGTTGCTCTATCCCTGGCCGGGGCTGAGCGTACTCGGTCTGAAGATGGACCCGCAGACCGCGACCACCGTGGCTGCGGTGGCTCCGGGGTCGATGGCTGACAAGGCCGGACTGAAAGCTGGCGACGAACTCCAGACGCTCGCCGGGCAACCGCTCGTCTCGGTCGCTGATGCGCAGTGGGTCCTGCAGCAGGCAGGTAATCAGGCCGATCTGTCGGTGCAGGTTCAACGGGCAGGAAAACCGATCAAGCTGACGATCACCCTCCCGGCGGGTTGGCGGAAGACGGTCGATATCAGCTGGCGGGCCACCTCCTGGGACCTGCGCCGGATGGCTTTCGGCGGCATGCTGCTGGTCCCGTTGACGGAAGAGGAACGCCAGTCCGCCGGTCTCGCGGGGGATAAGTTTGCTCTCCGTGTGAAGCATGTCGGTCAGTATGGCGAACACGCCCGCGCCAAGCAGGCCGGGCTCCTCGTCGGCGACTTGATCGTCGGGTACGATGGCAAGACCAGCTTTCAGTCGGAATCCGACCTCTTCGCCCATGCGATGCAACAGAAAAAGCCTGGTGATGCGGTCCGGTTCGACGTCCTGCGCAATGGGAAACCCCTGAGTTTCACGGTGAAACTGCAGTGATCGCTCGTGGAGCGTCCCCGAATCCTCCAACGTCCTGAAGAGTCACTCCCCTGGTCACCAACGACATGACAGCCGGCTGGTCCACGGTCACCCTCGTCGGGAAAACCGTCGACCGGTTTGTCCCCGCGGAACCTCCCATCGGGATTGCGCTGTATCTGCACGGTTACGACAATCGTTCACTGACCGGGAGCGCGGCTTACACTTCGGCTCTGGAGAAGCACCGGTTGCTCTGTTACGCCCCGCAAGGTCCCGGCTGCTGGTGGACTGACACGCTCGCTCCCTCTTTTGATCCGGCACTCAGTCCAGTCGCCTGGCTGCGCGGACCCTTGCAGGAAGCCCTGCGGACCTCACACGGAGAACTGGCAAGCCCGTTGGCCGTCTTTGGCTACGAAATGGGAGGGCAGGGGGCGCTGCAGCTCGGATATCGAGCAGCGCGTGATTTCCCGATCGTCGCTGCGGTCGCGCCAAAGGTTGATTTCGAAACCTGGTACGGACATGGCACGACGCTCGACGACCTCTTCCCCGATCGCGAGTCGGCCCGCCAGCAGACCGCGACGTTGCATCTGCATCCGTTGAACTACCCCAAATCGCAGTTGCTGGTGTGCGATCCAGCCGATGTTTACTGCATCGACGGAGCCGTCACCCTGGCCAGCAAGCTCGCATCGACCGGGATCCTCTTCGAACAGGATTTCGTCACCACGCACGGTGGGTATGGCTGGGCCTACGCCGAAGCACAATCCGAGCGCGTGATCGCGTACCTGGCGGGTTGTCTCCGGGACGTGAAGACGCAAGCGACCTAGCCAGCGTGTGGACTCCTTCCTCTTTATCCGCTACTCCCCACTCCCCACTCCCCATGCTCATCCCCGCCACCGCTGCCCATGTCCGTGCTTTGCTCACAGGTGACAGTTCCGGCCACGACTGGTGGCACATCGAACGGGTCCGGCGCAATGCTGTCCACATCGCACGGGAAGAAGGGGCCGATCTGGAGGTCGTCGAGTTAGCAGCTCTGCTGCACGACATCGCCGACTGGAAGTTCCACGGAGGCGACGACACCGCGGGACCACGGGCGGCCCGTCTCTGGCTGGAATCGCAAGGGGCCGAAGCCGCGCTCATTGAGCATGTCACGAACATCATCGCCGGACTGTCCTATAAGGGCGCGGGCGTGAACACCGACATGCCGACACTGGAAGGCCGCTGTGTGCAGGATGGCGACCGGCTCGATGCGATCGGGGCGGTGGGGATCGCCCGGGCATTTGCCTTCGGCGGACACTTCGGCCGGGCCATGTACGATCCGGAGCATCCGCCGGAACTTCACGCTTCCTTCGCGGCGTACAAGTCGAAGTCGGGACCGACGATCAATCACTTCTACGAGAAGCTGCTGCTCCTGAAGGATCGGATGCAGACCCCCACCGGCCGCCGTCTGGCGACCGCCCGCCACGCCTATCTGGAGGCGTTTCTGGCCCAGTTCTACGCGGAGTGGAACGGCACCCTGTAGCTCCTGCGGTGGCCTCTGTTGCAGTCGACGACTGAATCGGGTCTGTTTCCGTAAGGCATTGTCTAGCAGAGTGATGTGGCGTGTGATGCGCTAGCGTTCTCTGCCGGTATCCTGCGTGAATGAGAGCTGGTTGCTCCGATCGATTTCGAGATCCGGACTGAGCGCCGACACCCTGTCCGTGGAAGAGCTCCAGCCCCCCTCTTGACTTCTGTCTTACGGAAACGTAATATTACGAAAGCTTAAGGAAGCGGGTCGGCGAAGGCCGATCAGGTGGGTATGGCCAGCAGCGGAATTCGTTGAATTCCAGAGCGCGCCGACGGCCTCCATCACGATTCGTAACGGCAAGACGAAGTGGTCAAACGTGCTTGTTGCGGCCAGCCACTTCTAGAAAGGGGCGAGGCGAATGATTCAGCCCCGTAATCAAACAGTCACCAGGATGGACGGCCTGTCTGCCAACGGGAGTGCACACGGAACCATGCAAAAGCTCATTCAGGGCATTCACAGATTCCAGCAGCAGAATTTTCGCCCACTGCAAGGGCTGTTCGAGCAACTGGCGAAGGGGCAGAACCCCGAGACGTTATTCATCACCTGTTCTGACTCCCGCATCGATCCGAGTCTCCTGACCCGTTCCAATCCGGGAGAACTGTTCATCATGCGGAATGCGGGCAACATCGTCCCCCCGCATGGAGCGGCGAACGGTGGCGAAGCCGCGACGATCGAGTTTGCTGTTGCGGGACTCGGTGTGAAAGACATCATCGTCTGCGGCCACTCCCATTGCGGGGCGATGAACGGTTTGCTGAACCCGGACACCGTGGCAGAACTCCCTTCCGTGGGGGCCTGGCTCAAGCACGCAGAATCGACGCGGCGAATCGTCCGCGACAACTACGGTCACCTGGAGGGGCAGCGGCTTCTGACCGCGACCGTGGAAGAAAACGTCCTGGTCCAACTCGAAAACTTGCGCACGCTGCCGGCCGTCGCCTCACGGCTGGTGAAGGGCGATCTCCATCTGCATGGCTGGGTCTACAAAATCGAAACGGGTGAGGTCTTCGCCTACGACCTGACCTGCGGTCAGTTCGTGCCGATTGCTCAATACCAGTTCGAGTCAGCCGATGCCCCTGCGCGCCGGCAGACCGCAGTCACCATCTGATCCGGCGAGCATTTCGATGAATGATCCGATCGGAATCGTCTTCCAGGACCGTCGTAAATTCTGGCGGGAAGCATTTGCCTGGAAAGGGTCTGTCACTCCGCTGGTCCTGCCGTCGGTCCTGGCCTTTGGACTGATCGCGATTGCCGTTTGCACGGCGGCGTGGTTGCTCGAACGCCAGCTCGACATGAAGCTCGGGCTGGAAATTGCGCCCTTCGAGATCGCCGGGGCGGCCCTGGGGCTGCTGCTCATTCTACGAACGAATGCCGGTTACGACCGCTGGTGGGAAGCCCGTAAACTCTGGGGTGGAATCGTCAATCAGTCCCGCAACCTGGTGATTGACGCTCTGGCCTATGGGCCGTCCGATCCTGAGTGGAAGGAACAATTCACCCGCTGGGCTGCGGTTTACCCGCATATCGCCCGCAGCCAGTTGCGTGGGGCTCCCCCTTCACTGGAAGTGGCGCAGCTGGTCGGTCCCGTCGTGTCCGCTCAGATCGCGATGTCTCCACATATGCCGAGCTTCGTCGCACTCCAACTGGCTCACATGCTACGCGAGGCGTGCGATGCCGGGACGCTCGATCGTTTTGCGTTTCTGCAGCTCGATCGGGAGCGGGCCGCGCTCATCGACCACCTTGGGGCCTGTGAGCGGATCCTCAAGACGCCGCTGCCCATGGTCTATGCAATCAAGATTCGACGGTTTCTCGCCGTCTTTCTGATCACGCTGCCGTTTGCGCTGCTCCATCAGCTCCAGGCGATCTGGCTGATCCCGCTGATCACGATGATGGTGGCGTATCCGCTGGTCTCGCTCGACCAGATTGGCGTCGAACTGCAAAATCCGTTTTCGCTGCGGAACCTGGGACACCTGCCGCTCGACGACATCTCCCGGACCATCGAACAGAACCTGATGGGTTTGTTGCGGACCCGCGAACTTCTGCCGGTCGACAGCTTGACCCCACCGTCACCCAGGGAAGCCTTCCAGACTCGATGATCGAGTCGCTTCTGCGAGGGAGATGCCGTCGCCAATCAGCTCGTGAAAATCGTCGTGCACGTCGGCCGCCCGATCCTCCGACAAGAGTGCCCCCCACGCCCCCATGATTCCCTGTCCTGCTCATCACTGCTCAATGAGGATCGCCCTGGAGACCGTTACTCCGGTGAGTCTTCCAGACAATCTCACAGCCCCTTGATTTGGATCTTCTCGAGGTAGGTGGCTGTCCGGTCGGGAAGTCGGATCTGCTCCTGCGGGAAATCGGGTGCTGGCCTGCTCCCCAAATTCGGATCCACGTGTTATGAGAGTCACAGAGCCTTAGAAGGGCGAGGAGAGACACGATCTCGAGGCGACTGACGCGGCATAGTCCCGAGCAGATCGTGAAGACGCTGCGGGATGACGCGGCAAGGCACGCTCGAGCAACGCGGACTCGCTGTGATCGATACCTCAGAGGAAGACATCGGTTGTGTCATCAAACGAGTCGATCGAATCAAGGATCAATGGGTGCTCGTGAGTTCTCATCCGGTCGAACCCCATGAGCCGATGACTCTTTCTGGTCAGGCGATCTCTGCGGTATGGCCATTGCATGGTGTGTTGTTCAAATCTGCTGAATTCAAGACTTCAGGGGCTGATTAAGCCAGATGCTCACTCGCGTGGATCGGCTGCGTGTCGATGATGTCGTGCAGCCTGATTGGTACCGGCATCATTTCTCCGCCCGTTTCAGCGGCGTGGTGTAGTAAAACAACAGGTGTTCGCTTTCGTCCTGCTTCGAGATGTAGGTCGCCTGGCGGTCAGGGACGAGGCCGGGGATTTCGAATTCGTGGGTGACGATGCGGGCTCCCTTGGGGAGTTTGTCGAGCTGCGGGATCAGCTTTTTGTTGAGCTCGGGAAGCAGGAAGAGGGTCACGACCGTCACCTGGCTGAGGTCGGCGGTGAAGATGTCCTGATCGCGGATCTCGACGCGGTCGGCGACCTTTTCCGCTTTCGCCCGGTCACGTGCCTTCTGGACCCATTCCGGATCAATTTCATAACCGACACCGCGGCAGCCGTAGATGCGGGCGGCGGTGATCGGAAAGCGGCCATCGCCACAGCCGAGGTCGCAGACGACATCAGTCTTGCCGACTTTCGTCTGCTTGAAGATCTCTTCGACGACATCCTGCGTCGTGGCGTAGTAACCAACGTCCGGCTTCTTCGTGGTTGTCGCAGCGGGTTGCGTGGTCGGAGCGGGATCGGCTCCGCAGAGGCAGAGGCACGCGACACCTGCGATGGTGAGAACGAGTCGCATCCGAGGTGGTCCTGATTGGTGGCTGAGTGAAGGGGTGATGAATCTTCACGTGTCGAGTTGGTCGATGCAATCTCGCGATCGATTTTTTAGGCGCGAGCCGTGCGCTAAACTCGACCTGTTCGTAGCCATTACGGGGGGCACAACCGCATCGATTATTGCGCTGCGGGTGGGACATCACGAGCCGTGCTGAGCCAGTTTTGTAGGGTGGGCTGTGCCCACCGCGATTGATTCGAACACGGTCCTGTCGGTCGGTAGTGGGCACAGCCCACCCTACGGCTTGTTGGTTGGTTTCACATCACGAGCCGTAGTGAGCCAGTACAGTGGTAACCCCAGGCCGAGGGAAATCACGACGACCGGAAGTAACGGACGGGCGTAGTTCGCGGCCGAGTAGAGAGCCCAACTGCTGAAACCGACGAAGACGAGCGGTACGAGCGGAAACAACGGTGTGCGGAACGGCCGCGGGCGGTCCGCATCGATCGCGCGCAAGACGAAGTACGCTAGACCCGTCAGCACGAAGAACAGCCAGAAGACCGGAGCCGATCCAGCGAAGAGCGTATCGAACCCACCATAGTATTGATCCCACGGGACAGCCGCGAAACCGATGACCGGCAGTCCGCGATTGATCGCAGTCCGGCCCCATTCAGTCCCGACAAAGAGGATGATGCCGACGGTCATCAACCCCTGCGTGACGAGGGCCGCAACCGGCGATTCCCGCTGCGAATAGCGTCCCAGCCAGGCGAAGAGCCGGTGATCTTGTCCCACCGTCGCATGCACTCGGGCGACGGCGAGAATCAATCCATTCACGCCTCCGAGCGCCGAGATGACGACGAGCAGTGCCATTCCCTTCTGGCCCCAGGGACCGAACCATAAAGAGAGGACATCCGCCGCGGGGAACTGAGAATTGCGCAATCCATCGATCCCGAGCGCTCGCAGGTAACTGAGATTGATGAGCAGGTAGATCAGCGCGATCGCCCCCAGCCCGAGGAACAGCGCCCGTGGAATGTTCCGCTGCACATCCCGGACTTCCGCTGCAACGAAGGCGGCATCGTTCCAGCCGCCGTAGGCGTAAAGAATCAGGATAAGCGCGAGCGGCCAGCCTGGAGGAGCAGCCCCTGTCGCTGAGGCAGCCAGTGGGGCGTGTGTCCCAGCCGTCAGTCCGGCGAGAATGACCGCAGCCAGTCCGATCAACTTGACCAGCGTCAGAATGTTCTGCACCCACGCACCAGAACGGAGACCCAGCATATTTAGCGAGGTGAGGGTGACGACCGCGACGGATGCCAGCCACGGGGTGGCAGCCGGATCGAGTCCGCAGAGAGGGATCGCATAGTCCGCCGCGATATAGGCGAGCGCGCCGATGCTGCCGGTCTGCACGATGACGAGTTGCGCCCAGCCAAAGAGGAACCCGACCAGCGGACCATACGCCCGGGTGAGGTAATTGTATTCGCCCCCGAGCCGTGGGTAAGCGGTCGCCAGTTCCGCGTAGACGAGTGCCCCGCAGAACGAGACGCCCGCGCCGAGCAGCCATAGACCCAACCCGGCCGCGGGAGAGGCGGACATCGTGAAGATGAGGGGCGGGGTCTTGTAGATCGAGCTGCCGATCACGATCCCGACGATCAGACTGATCGCGTCGAGCATGCTGAGTGACGGCCGTGCTGTGGCGGCTGTAGAAGTCGTCTCATGCGCTGTCGTCACCCGCAAACCTCTCACGAGTCCCGTTGAAGATCACCGGCGGGCATCGTACCCGGAGAGACGGGAAGATTGAACGCGAAGACGCCAGCGAGATCGAGCACCGCGGTGAGCAAGCCGCCACCGGCGCTACGTCTTGGACTTGGGTGCGAAGGGGTTGTCGTCTTCTTTCTTGGCGGCGGGCTTGTCGGTGCCGTCGGTCGGTTTTGCGTCGCTGGCCGCTTTGTCACCGTCCTTCACGGTTACTTCGCCTTTCACAGCGCGCTGATAGGCCGAGTGGAACTGTTGGAAGAACTTGGCGAGTTTTTCGTCGGCGGTGCGGGGGAAGGTCCCGTTGACGAGGGCGTCGATCGAGATCAGACCGACCGCGTCTTCTTCTTCCCAGACCTTGCAGTAGGGGGATTCGTTCGCCTTGGCTTTCACGTCGCGACAGATCAACTCCGCTTTGACATTGAGTTCTTGCGCACCCGCGGTGCCGCGTTTACTGTTCTTCAACTCAAGGAAGACCATCATCACGGCGGCATCGTCCGATGGTTCGCCGAACGAGAGTTCAATCTTGGCCCGTTCGACGATCACCTTTGACCGGGCGATCACCTTGTCCCAGATGCGGCCCGTCGGATCAAGAACAACCGTCTTGGCTCGCGTCGCGTTGATCAGGAAGATTTCCTTCGTTTCGGCGAAGAGCCGCTGACCTTTCGCTGTCCCGATTTCGTCGGTCGCTCCCTTGCGGCCGATCGATTTTTCGTAGGGCTTGAGCTGATCAGGATTGAGCGGTTCCACCTTGGAAGGGGCTTCATTGATCGCGGCGATGACATCGACGACCGAGACTGCGAAGTTCAGGTTCTGGCCGACGCGGAGCTGCATCGTGTTCATCCCGATGACGCGTCCCTGGCGATCGGTGAGGGGGCCGCCGCTGTTGCCGGGCGAGATCGGGCAGGTCGTCTGCATCCAGGTCCCCTCGACGTCGATCCCCATTTCCTCGGCGAGTTCCTTAGAGGGTCGGATCGCGCTGACGATCCCTTCCGACGCGGTAAACGACAGGCCGAGCGGTGCCCCGAACGCCACGGCGGAAGTCCCTTTCAGAGGGATCCGATCCGCGAGGGCGATCGCGGGGCGTTTCTTCTCGCTGACGTCGATCTGGATGATCGCGATGTCGAACTTGGCTTTGGAGTGCTTGAGGCCGAGGACTTTCGCGGTGCTCCCGTCCGAGAACTGCACATCGGCTTCTTTGGCGCCCTGCATCACGTGGTAGTTGGTGACGACGGTCCCGTCTTCCGAGACGAGGTACCCGCTGCCGGTGCTGCCGCCGTCTTTCGAGCGGACGTTAATCCGCACGACCGACGGTTCGACAAGTTGAATCAGTTCCGGGAGGTCCATCGGTGGGAGTTTTTGCGAACTGTCGACGGGGGTCACGCGCGTGCCGCCACCAGTCGCCACGGCTGTCGAGGGGGGGGTGGCCGGAGTGGTTGTCGTGGGCGTGGTCGAGGACGCGGCATCAGCGGGATTGGCCGATGTATTGGCGGGAGCCGCAGCAATGGCCGTTCCGCTGGCAGCGTCGGGGGTTGCCGGTGGCGTCGTCATGGCCGTGCTGTCAGTCGGCAGGCTCGCGTGAGCAGCCGGGGACGCTGCGGCTGGAGTTGCCTCGGGTGTTGTCGCTGGCGAGGGTGCCACTGTCGCGACCGGCTGGGCCGCCGGTACAACCGCCCCGCCTCCACCGCTTTGAGAGGCAACGACGATCGCGACAATCACGCCGATGATGCCGACCGCCCCCCCACCCACTGCCAGGCCAATCAGCAGGCCGTTCTTCCCGCCACCGCTCTGCTTGCCGCCACCCTTGCGGCTCCGTCCACCACTGGCAACACTCGCGCCGGTGGGGACACGGTTCAATTCACCGCAATGCTTGCACTTCACGCGTTCGCCAGCGAGGTCATCCTTGACGCTGAAATCTTCCGAACAGCCGCGACAGGTGACGGTGATCCGCATATTGGCTGACCCGATGAGATTGGAATAAGCTTGCGGAAATGCAGGTAGGTGCCAAGTCACAATAATGAACGGACTGACACAAATCCAGCGATTTTCGTAACGGATTTTCATGATCAGGTTTGACCACGGGATTCCCCGAGGAACGTGAGAACCACGCGGAGTTTTCCGTTGATCGGTCAGCCACACCGACCGGCAGAACAGGCGTCCCCGCCCGGCTGAGCAACTTTTCTACAGGTCCCCGAAGCGGTACCTTCCAGTGGGAATGCGAAGCTGTCTGTCGATCTCTTGCGGATGTCCCCGATGCGCTCGCTGCTGCTGGAACTCGATCAGGTCTTGCGGAGTCGACGGCCGGTCTGCTTTACGGCACTGGTCGAGACGCGCGGATCGACGCCGCAGAAGGCCGGGGCGGCGATGCTCGTCTTCCCCGATGGCTCGCAGGTCGGCACGCTCGGCGGGGGCTGCGTCGAAGCCGAGGTCAAACGCCGTGCCCTGCAGGTGCTGGCCCAAGGTGAGACTGAACTGCTGACGTTTCAACTCGACAGTGATTACGGCTGGGACGATGGCCTGATCTGCGGCGGGCGGATGAAGATGCTCGTCGATCCCCTCCGTCCGGATGGCGACGCGTCCTATTACACCCGGGTTGCGGAAGCGTTGCTGCAGGGCCGTGGTGTAACCGAGATGATTGTGATCGATGCGGACATCGCCGGCGCGCCCGCAGGAACGCGCTGGCTGCTCGACGCCGATGGTCGGGTGCTCGCCGGTCGTGATCCGTCAGCCGATCCGGCCATCGGACAACGACTGGCAGCGGTGGCCCGTCCGTTGAGTGCCCGGCCGCGTCCTTATCTCGCCGGGGGCTGTTCGTTCCTGCCGCATCTGCCGCGGTGTCGGCTGGTGATCGTCGGAGCGGGGCACGTCGGGCAGAAGGTGGCGCAACTCGCGGCCGAAGTCGATTTCGACGTGTGGGTCGTCGACGACCGAGAAGAATATTGCAATGCGAGCCGGTTCCCCGCCGCCCGGCGGCTCATCGTCGCGCCGATGACCGACGCCCTGGCGAACCTGGAGATCGACGCCGACACCTACTGTCTGATCGTGACGCGGGGCCATAATCATGATGAAGAAGCGTTGTTCCACCTCGCGGAAACCGGGGCTCGCTATGTCGGCCTGATCGGCAGCCGTCGCAAGATCAAGTTGATCTTCGCCGACCTGCTGCAGCAGGGGATCGCGGCTGAAGCGTTACGCCGCGTGTACGCCCCGCTCGGCTTCGAGATCGGCTCACAAACCGTCCCGGAAATCGCGATCAGCATCCTCGCGGAACTCATCGCCCACCGAAACCTCGGTCAACTCCCCGCGCAGGTTCGCGGGGTCAGTCTGCTGGTTGAAGTTTTGCAGTCGAGAGCGACGTCGTAGCCATTCAATCGGTTCTGGTCAACGGGAACGACTGCACCGCCGCAACCATGCGAACGCACAGGGGGGGGGCATGCGCCCCGACCGTTGTCGAGTGCCGATTGCACCCGCGCTGAAGAAAGGCGAGCGCGGCCATCCTCGGCGGTCGGGCCACGAGCTCTC
Organism: Planctomycetaceae bacterium; assembly: GCA_044229335.1. Classification (GTDB taxonomy): domain Bacteria; phylum Planctomycetota; class Planctomycetia; order Planctomycetales; family Planctomycetaceae; genus DSVQ01. The sequence goes on from JBGATC010000008.1 coordinate 64,892, forward strand.
CGTTGCGATCGCTGGACACTGCCGCCATGCCATTCAGCAGGCTTTGGCACTTCCCGTTATCGTGATGGCGCGGGCGTGACATCCGGCAGGCGGGCGTCGGGTTGGACGGGGATGCTGATGATGAGGCCCGCGAATTTGGGGGTGGTTGAGGTGCTGGCGAAGAGGCCGGCGTGGCAGCTCGTGCAACCGCCGCCTAAGGAGACGCTGCCGGCCCGCCGGTAATAGCCGTCTTCGATCGTTTCGACGTACGTGGTCCCTTTCGCGAGTTGGCGGGCTGCGTGCTTCTCGAATTCGGTCTGCGGTTCGTGGTTGATGCTCATGGGACTGAGGCTGGCCGAGATCCACTGCGCTTTGATGTGCGTCTGCTTTTCGAGATTCGCGAAGACATCTTCCATCACGCGGGCTGGCACGATCGCCCGCTCACCGTGGAAGTAGCGATGATGCATCGCTGCCAGCGTTTCGAGATGCGTCGTGTGCAACAGTTCGGCTCGATCGCGTGCGACGGCCAAGGCGACGCGAGGAACCGGCTTCTCCACGGCAGCAGCGTCCGTTGTCACTCTGTCCGGGCGGACGGGGCGCGGTGTTTCCTGGGCGAACGTCAGATGCAGGCCCACTCCCAGGACCAGCAGCATCAGAGGGCCAAACAATTGCCAGCGTCGATTGCTCATCGGTCCCTCCGCGGCTGAGGTCTTTGTCGTGTGGCTTCTGAAATCGGGCTGATGGGGGAGGCTGTGGTTGCGTTGTTTTGCCTCCAGAAGTCCCATCGGCACGATTCTATACCAAAATGTCCACAAATCAAGTTGAGGCTGGAAAAACGCAGGTTTTCCCTCGTTCCCAAGACTGAGAAAGCGCGTGTCGGGGAGTGTATTGGACTTTCGAGTCCTGTTTGTGGGCTACGGTTGAATCAGTCGCCCTTCGCGATTCCCTGCTTCGCTACCCCTGTGACCACTGGAGACTGCTGATGACCGCTGTGATGACGCCCCCTGCGACCGCTGTGAACGAAACGCAATACGCCCTGGTGAAGGACGAGTTCAGCCGCTGCGTGATCTCGCCCGGGTTCTTCGATGACTTCTACCGCGAGTTCACCGGCAAGTCGCCCGAGATTCGCGCGATGTTCGCGAACACCGAAATGAAAGCCCAGAAGGAAGCCCTCCGTGCGGGCCTGATGTTCCTGATCATGTATGCGGAAGGGAAGTCGGCCTTCGCGACCACCAAGCTCGACAAAATCGGCGCGACGCATCGCAAGACGCAACTCAACGTTCGGCCCGATCTCTACCCGTTGTGGATGCAGTCGCTCATCAGCACCGTGAGCAAGCACGTCCCGACATTTGACCCCAAGTCCCGGGCCGCCTGGACGGCCGTGTTGCAACACGGCGTCAACCGGATTGTCTCGCATTATCAGGATTGAAGGGGAGTGGGGAGAGGGCCGTGGACAGTGGGCCGCGATGAGATGGCACATGGTTGCGACTCTTGACGACCATCCACCATCTGCCATCAACCATCTATCAACCCCGCACGTTGAAACGGCTGCGCCTGATTGACCGATTGTGATTGCATCGCCTACGCTCATGGTGATCGCACGCGGACCGGAGACGCTGAGAGGCGCTTCGAGATGCGTCCACACCATGAGCGGACTTCCATCGATGCGCCGACTGTTCTTGTTGCTGGGCACAGCCCTTGTCGCCAGCGTTCCCCTGGCAGCAGCGGAGACGCTGGATCGCGACTATGCAGCGTTCGTGCAGCCCCTCTTGAAACGTTACTGTCACGAGTGCCACGCCGGTGAAGTGACGGAAGCGGAGATCGATCTCGCGTCGTTCACTTCGGTGGCACACGTCCGTCGACAGACGAAGACCTGGCTCAAGCTGCGGGAGGTCCTCGACACGGGGGACATGCCACCCAAAGCGGCCAAACAGCCGACCGATGCCGAACGCGCTCAACTCCTCGTCTGGGTGCGGGCGCTTCTGGCAGAAGAAGCCCGTGCCCACGCGGGCGATCCGGGACCGGTCGCGCTGCGGCGGCTGGATAATGCCGAATACACCTATGTGCTCCGGGATTTAACGGGCGTTTCCACACTCGATCCGACCCGCGAGTTTCCCGTCGATGGGGCCGCGGGTGAAGGCTTCACGAACGTTGGCAGCGGGCAAGGGATGTCCCCCGCGCTCGTGCAGAAATATCTCGATGCTGCCAAAGATGTCGCGACGCATCTGGTCCTGTTGCCCGACGGCGTGCGCTTCTCGGAAGCGACGACCCAGCGCGATCAGACCGATGAACTCCTGGCGCGCATTCAAGCGTTCTATCGGCGATACACAGCGGACGGAGGCGGGACCGCCGTCAATTTGCAGGGGATCAAGTTCGAGACAAACCAGGGCGGGCTGCTGCCGCTGGAACGCTACTTGAAGGCAACGCTGGAAGCCCGCGCCGCGTTGCGGGCCGGGCAGACCACGCTTGTGCAAGTCGCCGCCGAGCGCGGGTTGAGTCCGCGGTATCTGACCACGCTCTTGCAAGCCTTGAACGACCCGTCCGCTGCGGTGCAACCTGACGGTGCCGATCTCCTGCTGGCTCGACTGCGGGCGCAGTGGGAACAGGCTGGATCGAACGACGCCGCAGCGTTAGCGCAGTCGATCACCACGACTTACACCGCCTTCTGGAAGTTCAACCCGGTGGGTCAGGTCGGCCGTCAAGGAGGACCGACACGCTGGCTGGAACCGGTCTCACAGCTGGTGGCCAATCACGAATTGCGGTGGAAGTTGACCGAGGCGAATCCGGTGAACGATGTCGTGTTCACTCTCACCGCCGACGATCTGGGCGATGGCCGGGACCACGACATCGTGCAGTGGCAACGACCGCGACTGGAGTTTCCTGTCGAGAAGGGGCAGACTCCGTTCGCCCCGCTGCTGTTGAAGGACGTCGGGCGAGCGCACGCGGAACTGAACCGCCTCATGGCTGCCGAATTGCCGCGCACGGCGGAGTATCTCGCCGCCCTGGTGGCCTCGCGGACAGAGTCCAAACCGCTCGAAACGGTCGCTGCGCACCGCCAGCTCGAACCGAAGTTGCTTGAACAATGGAGTCTGCTGACTGGCCTCTCCGGTGGTGTGTCACGGCGGATTGAAGGGTTGTTTACCGACCGCATCCAGAAGGCACGGGGATATGACGCGCTGAATGGCTGGGGGAAGGGCGAAACACCCAGTCTGCTGTCGAACAAGTCCGATCAGCCGATCATGATCCTCACGCTGACGGTTCCCGCACGAGGCGTCACGATCCATCCCTCGCCAACGCAGGAAGCGTTTGTCGCCTGGAAGAGTCCCATTGAGGGCCGCGTGAAGGTGTCGGGACTCGTCGCCGATGCTGATGACAAGTGCGGCAACGGAGCCGTCTGGCGCGTCGAACACCGGTCGCTCGCTGGCACCACGACACTCGCGCTAGGGACTTTCGACAACGGGAAGAACGCCCCGTTCCAACCGGAGCAGCCGTTACTCGTCGCAGCGGGTGACGTGGTGTCGATCGCTGTCGGGCCGCGTGATGGCAATCATGCGTGCGATACCACGCATGTCGCGTTGAAGCTGGTTGAACTCGACGGAATGAAACGCAGCTGGGATCTCGCGGGCGATGTCCTCGACGACATCACGGCTGCCAACCCGCATCCCGATCGACAGGGGAACGCTGAGGTCTGGCACTTCGGCGCGACCGGGACGAAAGCCGCCACGGCTCCGAACGAATTGCCCGCAGCCTCCGCGCTGGCCGCCTGGCGTGCGGCTGCAGTGGCGAACCAACCGACGACGGAACTCGCTGCGCGGGTGCAGGCTTCGTTGACGACCGAGGAGCCCCAGTCCTTGAATGAAGCCGATCGCCAGGTCCGTCAGGCACTGCGGGACGCCCGCGGTCCCTTACGCTGGCTGGCAGTTGTTCAGGGCACGTTGCCTTCCCTCACAGATCTCGTCAACACGGATTACGGCCTCGATCTCTCACTGTTCGGCAAAACTCCGATTGGCACACTCGTTGACCCCAATGATCTCTGCCTGACAGCACCGCAACGGCTGGAGATTCTGGTCCCCGCAGCCCTCGGTGTGGGGGCCGAGTTCGTCTCTGGCGTGCGGTTACATCCGGAAGCGGGAGGCGAAGGGAGCGTGCAGGCGCGCGTGATGGCGACGAAGCCCGCAACGCTCGCGATCACGCCCGCCTCACCGATCCTCGTGAACCCGAACACACCCGCTTCCGCCCGCTGGAACGCCGCCTGTCAGCGGTTTCGTGAGCTCTTCCCAGCCGCCCTCTGCTATTCGCGGATCGTCCCCGTCGACGAGGTCGTCACGCTCACGCTGTTCTATCGTGAAGACGATCACCTGCGGCGATTGATGCTCAATGACGCGGAGACGGCGGAGCTCGAACGGCTGTGGGATGAACTCTACTTCGTCAGCCAGGAGCCATTGAAACTGGTCGTGGCACTCGAACAGCTGATTCAGTTCGCGACGCAGGATCGGCAGGATCTCGTTCCCCCATTCCAGGCAATGCAGGCACCCGTCGGTGAACGGGCGGAAAAGTTCCGCAAACGCCTGCTCGATGCGGAACCGGCCCAACTCGCTGCAGTGATCGCACTCGCACCGCGCGTCTGGCGACGTCCGGTCACCGCAGACGAACAGCAACAACTGCGGGCCTTATATCAACGCTTGCGTCAGAACGAGGTCGGTCATGTGGCGGCCCTAGAATTGACGTTTGCCCGCTTACTCACAGCACCGGCGTTTCTCTTCAAACTGGAAGAGACTCCCGGGACTCCACAAGCGGCTCCGGTCTCGCCGCGCGAACTGGCGAACCGGTTGAGCTTCTTCCTGTGGTCGTCGGTGCCCGATGACGAACTCCTCGCCGCAGCCGAAAGTGGCCGGTTGACCGAGCCGGAAGAACTCGCGCGGCAGACGCAGCGGATGCTTCGCGATCCGCGGTCCCGCCGGTTGGCAGTCCACTTCGCCTGTCAGTGGCTGCACGTCCGCGACTTCGAGAAGACGAACGATAAGAACGAACGTCTCTTCCCCGAATTCGCCGGGCTGAAGGACGCGATGTCCGAAGAGACGGTCCTCTTCTTTGAGGACCTCTTCCGCAACAACGGTCGCCTGCTCGACATCCTCGAAGCCGACCACACCTACCTCAACGAACTCCTCGCGAAGCACTACGGCATGGCGTGGCCACCCCCGCAGTCTCCGCTCGATGGGCGGCTCCCGATTGGTGGTCCCGGCTGGCAGCGCGTGGCGGGTGTTCGTCAGCAGGGCCGGGGCGGGATCCTCGGCATGGCCACCACGCTCGCCAGTCAGTCGGGTGCGTCACGCACCAGCCCGATTCTCCGCGGCAACTGGGTCTATGAAACGGTCCTTGGCGAGAAGCTCCCTAAACCTCCACCCGGCGTCCCGCAGTTGCCGGAAGAAGTCCCCAGCGGACTCACCGACCGCCAGTTGATCGAACAGCACAGCTCGGTCGCGGCGTGTGCCCGCTGTCATGTGAAGATCGATCCGTATGGCTTCGCACTCGAGCAGTTTGACCCGATCGGCCGGATTCGATCGCAGCCGGTTGATACGCAGACGACCCTTGTCGGTGGGCAGAAGATCGAGGGACTGGCCGGATTGCGGACATACCTGGCGAACGATCGTCGAAACGATTTCGTCCGCCAGTTCAGCAAGAAGCTGCTCGGATATGCTCTGGGCCGCGAAACGCAACTCTCGGATGAGCCGCTCCTCGCGGAGATCCAGCAGCGGATGCAAACCGGCGACGGGCGCATCAATGTCGCCGTGGAGGCGATCGTCAACAGCCCACAGTTCCGCAACATCCGCGGCACAAACGAATAACACCCTCCCAGCCCGAAGCGCAAGCGCCGGGTCTCTTCGATCGTTGTGAACCGTTGAGAAGAGACCCGGCGCTCGCGCTACGGGCTGTGGGATTCCACGCTCTTCCCCGCTCGAATACAATCCCATCACCCAACTTTGATTCACGTTCTTACGGGAACCCCGCTCATGCCGCTGCATCACTTCTCGCGACGGACCTTCTTGCGCGGTGTCGGCGTGACGATGGCTCTGCCGTGGATGGAGTCGCTCCGCGTGTGGGGTGATGTGACGAAGTCGACCGATCCGGCGAGTGCCCCACCGGTTCGCATGGCCTTCCTCTTCTCCGGTTGCGGTTACCATTCCCGCGAGTGGTGGGCCAAAGGGCAGGGGCCGACGATGGAACTCGGCAAGGTCCTGCAACCGTTGAATGACCTGCGCGACCGGATGGTCTTCATCCGCGGGCTGTACAACGCCGAAGCTCTCAAGGGGAACATCCACAGCTCGCAGACCGGCAATCTCCTCTCCGGGGCACCGCTATCGGCGGGGGGCACGATTCGCAGCGGCACGAGCGTCGATCAAATCGTTGCCCAGAAGATCGGTCACCGCACGAAGCTGCCGAGCCTCGTCCTCGGTTGCGAGAAGTCGAACCCGTCGGTTCACAAGAACTACTCGATGCTCTACAGTTCCCACATCTCGTGGAGCAGCCCGACCACACCAACGCCGCTGGAAGTCTACCCCGCACTGGCGTTCGACCAGTTGTTCAAGGATGGGGTGCAACGGGGCGACAAGAGCGTCCTCGATGAAGTCCTCGCCGATGCGAGTGACGTCCGCCGCCAGATCAGCCGGGCCGATCAGCAGAAGCTCGACGAATACCTCAACTCGGTCCGCGAAGTCGAACAGCGGATCGAAAAGGCTGGCAAACGAGGTGAACTGCAGGGCTGGCGGCCGACCCTCACCGAACCAAACATCCCGCGCCCGGCGGATGGCTATCCGCAGGACATCGTCGAGCACATGCGATTGATGAGCGACCTCTTGATCCTCGCGTTTCAGACCGACACGACGCGGGTCTGCACGCTCAAGCTCAACAACGATCACGGGACGCTGCGGTTCCCGCACCTCAACGTCGACTACATGATTCACCACCTGCTGTCGCACACCGATTCGGACGACTGGCTGAAGGTGAACCAGTTCTTCCTCGAGCAGCTGGCGTATATCGCGCGGCGGATGGATGCGATCAAGGAAGGGGAACGGTCGCTGCTCGACAACACGATGCTCGTACTCACATCGAGCATGCTCAACGGCCATCACGATGCGACGCAGTTGCCGGTGGTCCTCGTCGGTGGTCAAGCCGCGGGGGTGAAGGGGGGCCAGAACCTCGACTACCTGCAGAACCCCAACCGCCAGATGTGCCGCCTGTATCTCAGCCTGCTCGACAAGTTCGGCCTGCAACCCGACCACTTCGGCGACGCCCAGGAAAAGCTCGCCGAAGTGTGAGTGTCCATCCTTCCCAGCCCGGAGCGCAAGCTCCGGCAGAATGGCTTGAATCGACCTGTGTCGAGAGTCTCAGCCGGAGCTTGCGCTCCGGGCTAGGAAAGCGTCATTTCACCACGCGGACGGTGACCAGCATCACCTGCTGTGTGGCGTTCTCTTTTCCGGTTTGCGATTGCAGTCCACCGACGACGGCCGTTTCCCCGTCTTTCAATGCGAGGGCGGTCTTCACATGCGTGGTGTCGCTCGGCGTTGGCGTGAACGAACCGTCGGCTGCGGGAGTGGCCGGTCGCAGCGCCGTCTGTTCGAATTGCAGTTCGGTCAGGATCTTGTCATTCCGTGGTAACGCGGTGAAACGGAGAATCGTGCCGACGTTCTGCCGTGAGTAATTGGTTTGGACACTGGGCCGCGCGGGGTTCGCAGGATCACTCGGATTACGACCGCCGAAGCCCATCGTGCGACTTTCAGGAACAGCGACCGTTTGCCCGAACTGCAGCATCCCTTCCTCGTGGGCCAGCGAATTGCCGGTCAATTGGAGATGCCGCGACAACTTGCCGTCTGTCTGTAACTGCTCGATGTGCTTCAGGAGTTCCGCGGGCTGACGATCACCCGCGAACAGCTCCGAGGGTCCTTCAGCGACGACGAACTGCACGCTGTAGACAGTCGTCGGCTGTTCGTCTTCAGCCTGGGCCAGCATCGGCAGCGTGCAAAGGAGTCCGGTCATCAGGCAGAGGCAGGTCAGTGCGCGCATGGGTCAGCCTTTCTGAGAAGTGAATGTTGACAGCGTAGCCAGCGTGTTCTGAAGTCGCGATGAAGCCAATTCTAGCCCGGAGCGCAAGCTCCGGTTGTCCGTCTCGTTACGGATCAATCAAGACGGACGGCCGGAGTTTGCGCTCCGGGCTATGAAGGAGAGATTCACGCGGAAGCGCTGATCTGCTTCAAATCGGCGCGGGTTTCTTCGTAAGTCGTGTCAAAGGCGAGCGCTATGGGATCCGGGGATGTCTGCCAGTGAGCACACGCCTCGCGATACAACTCGGGCCACCAGTTGCGGTGTTCCGTCAGTCCCTGTTCACGGAACGCGCGCCAGTGACTGAGGACTTTCGACCAGCACTTGTCACCATAATCGAGGGCTGCTTTCAGATCCCCATAATCAGCCACATACCACTGCCGTCCGAGTTGCGCGTGCAGGACTTCATCGGCCCAGTCGAAGTCCTGGATCAGGCCCGAAAGCGGGATCCCCGACGCCTGGCCAACTTCCCATTCATAGCGTTTGCCGGTCTTCGGCATCAGCCCCTGTTCGATGAAGAACAGCACGGCGTGTCGTTCCTGCGGCGTGAGCTGCGTGTTGAGGTTGAGCGACCAAGTGAAGTTGATCGGAATCTGCGACCAGTCGAGGCCCAGGTTGACGAAGCCGACTTCGCCCAGCATCGCGTGCCGGGCTTCATCCCACAGTTGCCGCGACATATCGGCCGAGAATTCCCAAGGTTTCCCGGTCGATTCGACGATGATGCTCGCCATCATCTCGGGGACATCGATCTCGCGCAGCCGCTTGTAGTAGAGCATCAACACCTTGTCACGCGGGCTGAAGCGTTCGTCGTAGAGGAACGCTTCGGGGTTGACCCCCGCGTTGTACGGATCGCGGAAGCGATCATCCCGTCGCGGCTGCGGATCGTAACGATACGGTGTCGCGGTGAAGTGCGGCGACAGCACGGGGAGTGGATCAGGAACCGCCGAGCGCCCACTCAGTCCGCCTGCGGCTGCGAGGGCGCTGTGCAACACTGCGATCCATGTTTCCAGAGCTTCATGTTCTGCAGGACTGACTACGGCCGCGATGGCCTGTTCGCCGAATGTCAGCATGTCGGCGACTTCCAGCCGACAGAACCGGGCGATGCGGACGCTGGGTGCATCCGCGAGAAGATTCGTCGTGGCGACATACTCATCCAGTGAGGCTGCCAGCGCCGGGAGCAGCACTTCGTAGAGACCGATCAGTAACGCCGCCGTGCTCGGTGCGGCCTGCACTTCGTTGGCTGCGAACTCGAGCGCCGGATGGGGGACGACTTCCAACCCAAGCGGTGGTTCGCGGAGTTCACTGACCCGCTTGCGGATGGCGGAGACATGCTCTGCACAGTAATACGCATGCAGACTGAAGGCGGTCTTCAGTTCGTACTGCGGCTCGGCCGTGATGCGGGCCGTGAAAATCCCGTGCAGCCGCCGCAGGAGATAATGATGCCGCTTCATCCAGTCGACACACGCTTCGACCGCGAGTGAAGTGCGTTGAGCGTCCGCGAACGAACACAGCCCGGCCAGCGATGGTATGGTAGTCATGAACAGAGTCCTTCGCGAGTCGATGTTGCATGCGACTGTCGTCATTTTATGGCATTTTGCCGTACGGATGCGGTCAGCCGACACGACCTCCCAACGATCAGGTGAATTCCGGCATTGGGAATTCTACCAATGGCGGGCATGCAGGCTGGATTTTAGATTGCTCACTGTTGTCGCACCAAACCGTTTGTGTGCGGATGTGAGAAATTGAAGTGGGGGGAGATGCCGTGTCATACAGGGCTTGGTTCGCGGCAGGATGCGCTGGCTTGTGCTTCGGTCTCATCGGGTGTGGCAGTCCAGTGAGTTGCTATCACTGCACATGCCAGCCGATTGGTGGTGGCCCATTGAAGGCACACCAGTTCAACGGACCCAGCGGTCTCGATCCGAAGAAGGCCGCCATCATCACCTGCAACCTGGATTTGGCAACGGTTGAAGCGGCTTATCTTGTCAAAGCGAGCCCCTGCGATTCGACCTACAAGAAACTGCGTGCCGAATTGAGTCCCATCCCCGATCCGCGATTTAGCGACTCGCAAGCGGATTAAGAGTCGATCCATCGCTGCGTCCGTGAAGCAATCCTCTGGAATCGCGCTGTCACGACCCGATTCGCCGGGAACCGCCCAGGTTCTCCCGGCCAATCGGAGACGACGCGGGGATGGAGTCGGCAAATTCTGCCGGATTGGGGTTGGCGGATTTCGCTGCAGGCGATAGTTTGCCCATCTCGTTTGAGGTGGCGCACTCCGCGCGCCTCAACGGTACGCCGGTGCGGGGCAGGACGCCCCACTCGCACCCCAAGGATGGGCTCGCATGTACAAACTGCTGCTCTGTTCCCGGTATCTGCGGACGCGCTACATCGCACTCGCCAGTGTGATGAGTGTCATGCTCGGCGTCGCCACGATGATCGTGGTGAACAGCGTGATGGCCGGCTTCGGGACCGAGATGCGCGACCGCATCAAGGGGATTCTCTCCGACATCGTCATCGAAACCAACTCGATGGATGGCGTGACCGACTACGCGGCTCACAAGGCGGCGATCGAGAAGGCCGCCGGTCAGTACATCGACGGGATGTCGGTGACGGTCGAAATCTATGGGATGCTCAGCTTTCAGTATGCCGGGCAGTGGATCACGCGCCCGGTGACGCTGGTCGGCATCGATCCGCAGAGCAAGTCGGAAGTCGGGCCGCTCGTCGATTATCTGCAGAGCTATCAACCCGAACGTGAAGACGGCCGCGTGATTCACGAAGCGGAACGTCCGCGATCGCAGGTCCCCGGCTGGACACTCACGCCCGCTGCGGCCGCGTATCGACTCGAATGTGCGGAACGTCAGCAGTGGTTCCAGCAGCAATTGAAAGCTCAGGACGGGACCCACGGACAACCCGCGGAAAACGCGGAGCCGACGGTCAAGCAGGTCGGGGCCAACGACGATCCGTTCGATGGGGTGGACCCGGTGGTGCAGGCTCCTGCTGCGGAACTGGGGGAACTGCTTCCTGGTCGGGTCTACATCGGCATGGGACTGGTCAGCTTCCTTTACAAGGACGAAGCGACCGGCAAGACCTCGACGATGATGATGGCCCGACCCGGCGATGACGTGAAGCTCAGCACCATCACTTCGGGGCGCCCCCCCGAGCCGGCCCACTTCAATGCCACGATTGTCGACGTCTTCAAAAGCGGCATGAGCGAGTACGATTCCAGCCTGGTCTTCTGCAATCTCGAATACCTGCAGCAGATTCGCGGCATGATCGATCCGGCGACAGGCGAGCGGGCCTTCACCAGCATTCAGATCAAGTTGAAGGACTACCGCGACGCGGACGAAGTCGTCGAGCGTCTGCGGGCAGCTTTTCCACCGGGGATGTACTCGGTGCGGACGTGGGAACAGAAGCAGGGGCCGTTGCTCGCTGCGGTCGATGTGGAATCGGCGATCCTGAATGTGCTGCTGTTCCTGATCATCACCGTCGCCGGGTTCGGAATCCTCGCGATCTTCTTCATGATCGTGGTCGAGAAGACCCGGGACATCGGGATTCTGAAGTCACTCGGCGCGAGCAGCCGCGGCGTGATGTCGATCTTCCTCGGCTATGGCCTGTCGCTGGGTGTCGTGGGCAGTGGCGTGGGAACGATCGCTGGGTTGCTGTTCGTCTACTACATCAACGAAATCGAGTCCGGGATTACCTGGCTGACTGGCCACAAGGTCTTCGACGAACGGATTTACTACTTCCCCACGATCCCGACACACGTGAATCCGGTGATGGTGATCTGGGTCTCGTTGGGAGCCATGCTGATCGCCGTGCTGGCCAGCATCCTGCCTGCCCGTCGGGCGGCATCGCTGCAACCGGTGCAGGCGTTGCGATACGAGTGAAAAATCCGAAATCCGAAGCACGAAATCCGAAGGTATGCCGAAGCACGAAGTTTGAAACGGCTAGGCGAAGCGAGCTGTTTTCCCGTTGGAATTTCGGGTTTTGGATTTTCCTCTTCGGTCCCGCCAATCATCGATCCTGACAACAGGTAAGCAACATGGTCATGACCGCTCCCCGGACTTCCGAGACGATGGCGACGACTCCGATGCTCCCCGCGCAGATCGCCGCGGTCGCGATTGAGAAGGCTTACCGCAAGGGACAGCATCAGGTTTCGGTGTTGCGGGGTGTCGATGTCGCGGTCCGCAAGGGTGAGTTCGTCTCGATCGTCGGTCAGTCGGGATCGGGCAAGAGCACGCTGCTCCATCTCTTCGGACTGCTCGACACCCCCGATGTCGGCGAGGTCCTGCTCGATGGTCAGCGGATCGATGATCTTCCGGCCCGCACACGCGATGAACTCCGTAACCGCGTCTTCGGGTTTGTCTTTCAGTTCTATCATCTGCTCCCCGAATTGAACCTCGTGGAGAATGTCCTTGCTCCGCTGATGATCCGGCACTCAGCGTGGGGATACTGGACGCGCCGTCGCGAGTTTCAGAATCAGGCCCGTGAGATTCTTGCCAAGGTTGGTCTGAGCCATCGACTGACCCATCGGCCGTCGGAACTGTCGGGGGGCGAGATGCAACGAGCCGCGATCGCCCGGTCGCTAGTCTCCCGGCCGCAGATTCTGCTCGCCGATGAACCGACGGGGAACCTCGATGTGAGCACTGGGCGCGAGATTCTCGACCTGTTGCATCGGTTGAACCAGGACGAGCAGTTGACCGTGTTGATGGTCACGCACGACAACGCGGTCGCAGCGCAGGCCCATCGGATGGTCCGTCTGCAGGAAGGCCGGCTCGAAGCCCAACGGGCTGCCGCCTGAGATTCCTGAACGCCGCCCGTCCGGGTGACCCCGGCCCGTACCGACTCCGCTGGCGGGTTCGCGATCTTTTCACAATTGTGGGAGATCGCGAAGACGCAAGCGAAAGGCGGGGTTAGCGCTGTGTGGGGGGGAGATTCCCACCAATCTCGTTGGTTACCGGCTGCACGCTCGCAGCCTCATCGCGAACGGCCCGCTGATTGACGCGCTGCATCTGTCCGAGGCCGACAATCCCCAGGACAAAGACCCCCAGGATCCCGAGGCCGATAATCAGGTAGCCGAACAGCGCATCGATTCCCCGACCGGCCGTCTGGTCGGCATCAATTCGTTCTTCCACTGGTTCCATGGGGCGGGCTTTCGGACAGGTGGGAGGATGCGAGTTTCACGGCGCTGAATCGCACCCACCCTTTCACAGGGGCAAATCCGATGCCTCCCCGGCTGAAACTCCTGTCTGGCGGACCGATCAACCCAATTCATCTGGACTCGGACATCTTCTGTGCAGGGAACTCGAAACTGGTCTGAAAGTGGATGTTTCAATTCTTGAACAAACCTGTTGTTCAATCCTGACATTGACAGGGGATTCCCTCCGAATCCTCAAGGTCTTGTTCGGGGTTAGATAGAATGACCACAGTCTGTCAGGAACCTGCTGTTTGCGATGAGGTGACGAATGCGATTTCGCCATTTACGACCGGTGCTGGTGATCGTGCTCTGTTCGTCAGTCTGGATGCTCGCCGCCGATCCCGGGTTCGATGCCGAAGCGACCAAAGGCTGGCTGAAAGCCTATCAGCCGCTGGTGGGAGGCTGGCGGGGTGTCGGTCAGCCGAAACGCGGGTCGAATGTCGGTGCGTGGCGGGAAACCGTGGAAATCCGCTGGGATTTTCCCAAGGGAGAAGTGGGCCTCCTGTGGACCTGCAAAGATTCACCCCATTGGAAACAGGCCTGGCTCACCGCGGTGACTGCGGAGACGTATCAGTTCAAGACGACTCACGCTGACGATGCGGTTCGCATCTACCAGGGGAAGCGCGAGGGCGAGCGGCTGATCCTTGAGACTTCGACTGAAGGGGCCAGCGAAGTCCATCGGGCGACGTTCACCTTTCTGGGGGACAACCGCTGGACGTTGCTGCTCGAGCGGCGAGCGGCAACCCAGACGTTCTATCAGCGGATTGGCGAGATCGGTTATCAGCGGGAAGGGACCAAACTCGCCGCCATCGATGGCAACGGCCCGGAATGCGTTGTGACTGGCGGGTTGGGGACGATTGCCGTGACACACGCCGGGAAGACGTATTACGTCTGCTGTACCGGTTGTCGCGACGCGTTCAACGCCGATCCCGAAGGGACCCTCGCCGACTGGGCCAAGCGCAAAGCCGCCAAGAAATAAGTGCTTGCGGACGCCCAGCCATCGCCATGGCTGGGTCTCTTCGATCTGACAGCGCTGAGCAACGCTTAGCCGACGGACGGGAGAGAAGTGGCTTCCATGCCAACAGACCGTCCCTGTTTCGTATCGTGAGAGCGATGGGGAATTCGAGGGAACTCGCTGAGTGAGTCTGCGCTTCTCTCCCGCTCGTCGGCTGCAGTCGAGCACCCAGGGAGCGCCCCTGAGGATGTCCGCTGCAACAGCGGTGGCTCATCGGGTTTTGTGTCCCAGCGCTTGGGGTCGATCGTTAAGACCCAACCATCGAAATGGTTGGGCTTCGGTTAGCTGCTGAGGTCTTTGAAGAGTGGTCCGAAGACCGGCATCTCCTGCTTCAGCGTTTCCTGCCAGGCCCGCGGATTCCACAACTCGACACAGATCACCGCGCCAACGACCACCACTTCCTGATTGATCGCCACGTCGAGGAAATCGCGGAAGCCCTCGGGAATCAGCAAACGCGCTCGATTGGCCAGTTGCACCGTCTGGAACCGGGTCGAGAGCATACGGCCCAGCCGCTGCACTTCATCCCAGCGTTGCTCCATGCGGCCCGCCTGAATCTTCTGACGCAGCAGAGCCACGCCCGCATCCAGCCGCGGTTGCCAGTCGGCGGCCTTCCACAAGCTCAGGCAGCCAGCCCGTTCCTTGGCGATGATCGTCGACCCCTGCGGATCGGTGATCGCCTGAGCCATCTCCGGAGGGAGGGTCACGCGGAATCGCTCATCGAGCGTCCGCCAGACTTCCCCGGTAATGAACTCCGCTGCACTCACGCTGGAACCCCTCGTGATCGTTGCTCCTGTTGAGCCACGGCCATCTCCAGGGTTCTAGCGTATTGGGCACAAAACCCACTGTCAAATCAGTTCTCAAAGATCGAATGGGCATAAAACCCACGTGTGGCGACAACGTACCGCCATAGTTCGCGTTTCGCAATCAAGTCGCAACGATTTTTCCGCTTTTTCTCAATCTGCAACGGAATGGTCGAAGGCAGAAGGTCGAGGGGTGAAGGGTGGTGCAGGACAAGGGAGACAACGGATGCTCCTCACGGCGGACGTGACTCGCTGGCGTCTTCGCGGTTCTTCGTCATTTCGCCCCCCTTCAAAATGCCACCGGCCCGGTGACACGTGTGTCACCGGGCCGGACGTGGTCCCTCATTCATCCGCGAGGGGTGATCTGCCGACATCCTGCCGGCAGGGTTTCTGACCGGACTACCGTCCGGGGGCCTGCATTACGAAACCGTAGTAGGCTTCGTTTCCGTGCTCGCCGATATCGAGGCCGCCGATTTCTTCATGGGCCTCGACCCGGAGACCAATCGTGTACTTGATCACCAGCCAGCAGAGGGCAGAGACGATGACGGTGTAGGCCCCGATCGCGCCGACACCGACCAGCTCCTTAATCAGTTGATCCATCCCACCACCGTGGAACAGACCAGCCGAGGGAGCCAGGGCGCCTGCAGCCGGGACTTCGGCGAACAATCCCACGGCGATACAGCCGAGGGTCCCGCAGCCGAGGTGGACGCTCGTCGCGCCGACCGGATCGTCGCACTTCATGCGATCGAAGAACATCACCGAGAAGACGACGAACGAACCGGCGACCGCACCGATAATCAGGGCGTCGGTCATGCTCACCCAGGCACAGGGGGCGGTGATCGCCACCAGACCGGCGAGGCAGCCGTTGAGGGTCATGCCGATGTCGGGCTTGCCGAGCAACAGCCACGCGGTGGCGGTCGCTGTGAGTGTGGCGATCGCGGCCGCCGCATTAGTGTTGATCGCAATCTTACCGACCAGACCGGGATCGGCGACAATCGCCATCGTGCTTCCTGGGTTGAAGCCGAACCATCCGAGCCACAGCACCAGACAGCCGATGAAGGCCGCCATCATGCTGTGTCCGGGAATCGCCTGCACCTTCCCATCGGCCGAGTACTTCCCGATACGCGGTCCGAGGATGATGACGCCCGTCAACGCCGCCCAACCCCCGACCGAATGCACCACAGCGCAACCGGCGAAATCCCAGAAACCGTAATCTGCCAGCCAGCCGCCTCCCCAGACCCAATGCCCGGTGACGGGGTACATCACGATCGCCATCAGGAAGCTGAAGACGACAAAGGCGTGGTACTTGATCCGTTCGGCCACGGCCCCGGAGACGATCGTTGCCGCGGTCCCGGCGAACACCAGCTGGAAAAAGAACTTCACCGAAAGCGGGATGCCGGTCCAGTTGATGGCACCATAATCCCCTTTGTACGCGTCCCCCGTCGCAGGGCTGTTATCGGCTCCCGAGACCATGAAGAGGCCGGTCTTGCCGAAATAGTTGTCCGCTCCGGGGGTACCGCCATCCCCCCCGAACATGATCCCCCAGCCGACGAACCAGAAGGCGATCGAGGTCACGGCGAAGACAACAAAGTTCTTGGAAAGGATGTTCACACAGTTCTTGGCGCGGCACATCCCGGCTTCCACGCAGCCGAAGCCGAGATTCATGAAGAAGACGAGCATCCCGCAGACCATCACCCACATGGTGTCGACGCCGACCGTGAGCTTGGCCATCGTCTCTTCGGGCGTCGGGGCTGGTGCAGCTGCGGGTTCCGCGGCCGGGGCCGGTTCCGCTGCGGGCGTCGGGGTGGCTTCCGTTGTAGCGGGAGCGGGTTCTTGAGCCAGGACGAGCAGTGGTGGAGAACCCCACAGCAAGGCCAGTCCGGTGAGCAGAGCGAGCGCGAGCGAGCGACACATGAGTCAGAGTTCTTTCAAGCTGGGGCCGTGTAGGGCGGCCGTGAGACAGTCAACACGGCGGGGGCTGGGCTACGGTGCTCAGCCCCCGCTTGGAGATGGTGAGTCGCCCGTCGCACAAGACGAGGGGCGACCGATCGGTTCAGCGAGCCGTATCGAACCCGTAGCACGGCATCCCGTGCTCGTGAACGTCGAGACCTTCGATTTCTTCCTGCTTCGACACGCGGAGCATGCCGATCGCCTTCAATCCGTAGAACACGATCATCATCGAGACGAAGGCAAACGCGGCGACTGCGAATGAGCCAATCAACTGAGTCTGCAGATTCTTGCCGTCTCCGAAGATCCCCGTGGCGATCCCGCCCCACATCCCGCAGACGCCGTGGACCGGGAAGGCCCCGACCGGATCATCAATCATCAGCTTGTCGAGAGCGATGATGGCCACCATCACCAGCACCCCGGCGATCGCACCGATAATAATGGCGTTGGTGTTCGTCACGCAGTCGCAGTTCGCGGTGATCCCGACGAGACCCGCGAGGATCCCGTTGAGGCACATCGTGAGGTCAGGCTTCGAGAACATGATCCAGCTCAGGAACATGGCCACGACTCCGCCCGCACAGGCGGCCAAGGTCGTGTTCACGGCGATTTTTACCACTGCCCCCAGGTTCCCTTCGCCGGCAAAGGCGAGTTGGCTGCCGGGATTGAACCCATACCAACCGATCAAGAGCACAAAGACGCCCAGGCAGACGTAGGCCAGATTGTGACCGGGAATCGGCACCGATTTCCCGTCAGGGGTGTAGCGTCCAAGCCTCGGTCCCAGAGCGATCGCTCCAGCGAGACCAGCGAATCCACCGCAGGCATGCACCAGAATCGAGCCCGCGAAGTCGTGGAAGCCCATCGCTCCCAACCAGCCACCGCCCCACTTCCAGAACCCGCCGATCGGGTAGATGAAGGCGGTAATGATGATCGTGTAGATCAGGTAGGCCGAGAATTTCAGTCGTCCTGCGACGGCCCCGGAGACGATCGTCGCCGCCGTGGCACAGAAGGCCGCCTGGAACAGGAAGTCGGCCTGCGGGTGCAGCTTGCGGAGCGTTCCCGGAGCCGTGCTGAATCCGGCTTGAATCTCTTCAGCCGTCGGTACCGCAGCGAAATTCGGCTGCGCGTACCCGAAGTACTTTCCAGCGAAGGCCGCTCCAGGATACATCAAAGCATAGCCAATGACGTAATACGCCAGCACACCGATGCAGAAGTCGATCGTGTTCTTGAAGAGGATGTTCACGGCGTTCTTCGCCGAGTTCAGCCCCGTCTCGACCAGCGCGAACCCTGCCTGCATGAAGATGACTAAAACGGCGGAAAGAAAGAGCAGCAGGTTATCGATGCTGTACGCGAGGGACATGTCGTTGGGGATGTCGAATGCCGGTGCTTCAGCCGGAGCGGGTTCGGCTGGCGCTGGTTCAGCCGGTTTGGGTTCTCCAGCCGGTTCGGCGGGTGCCGCCGCCGGGGTCTCGGTCGCTGGCTTTTCTTCCTGCGCCTGTGTGATCCCGGTTCCGCTGATCCAGATCAGCGCCGTGAGCATCAGCCAGGCGATGCTTCTACGTGTGCGCTCGTGCCCCCAACAACCCACCATCATCATCCCCTCTTTGGTTCAAGACCCCGTTGCGATGCGGTTTGTCGTCCTTGTCGACAGCCACACAGCCGTCGTCATCCTTCGCAACCCGAGCGCTGGGCCGGACGGAGCTTCCTTGCCAACGAATTCATCCGGTGGCAGGAATCGCAACTTGTGTGCCTGAGAATGTGGCACGATGCCGTGCGCGTGTCGCAAGGTGAATTGCAGTCAGTGGATACGCTGCGGGGGAAATCTTCATGGGCCGTTCGCAGAGGGGCGTTCCAATCGGCGGTGCCCGCCCGCTGCGCAGGAGTGTTGCGCAATCCAGCAGCTCACGCCGAGACGGCCAGCCGAACGCGTGCGGAAGTTGACTGCAGTCGCAGGTGTGCTGGAACCTTGAGCAAGGCTGCGCAGCGGTGTCGCCAGCGATCGGGCGAATGCTGCGTCACGACTGGGTTTCAGGTACCACGGACTGAAAGTCCGTCGTCCAGCTTCAAGTCAACCCGTCTTCAAGGGTTGGCAGAGCACTCGGAACAGTCGTCGCAGGATGAGTCGCGGATGCGGCCGGGCAGTGGTACTGCCTATTCCTCGCGCGTCCCGACCGCCTCACTCGTCGCTCTTCATCGCCGGTTTCTTGGGCGCAGCGTCCGGGTCCGGTTCGGACATCTCCGGTTCCGCGGTCTTCTGGGGAGTCTTGGGCGGTTCTTCGACAGTGATCTCTTCGCGTTCCGGTTGCACCTTCACCGTGAACTTCCCCGGAAACGGGGTCTCACCATTGGGGAACTGTTTGCCCTGCAGGGCGAACTGCTTGAGTCCCTTGGGAAGCAGAAAATAGAGGCCGCCGTCGGCGTCTTCGTAGACGCAGGGGTGCAGCGTTTGTCCGGTGATCGCGACGACGTGGTAGCCGAATCCGCGGACCAGCGCGGTCAGCCCCAGCGAGTCCCGGTACGGCGTCACCTTGCCGATGTCCGACTCCTTGGCCCGGACCGCTTTGTAATCGTGAATGAAGCCGTCCGCTGCTTTGGCAACCTGTTTCATCCGCGGTCCATCGAGCGCGACCGACTCCTGCTGGTAATAGCGACCAAGGGCCGGATTGCTGCGGACATCGACCCGGTACCACTGCGACTCGTTCCCGCGACTGAGCGAGATCGTGATCCCCTTTTCGCTCCCGCGGAACTGGACCTGCATGCGGGAACTCATGAGCGGCAGCGGGTCGGCCGCCAGATGTTCCAGCAGCGGATTCAAATGCTTCTCGTGCAGGTCGAACTGGTCGCGGGCAATGAGCACCGGCGGGACCTCGAAGACTTGGACGTGCTCGGCGTTCAGATCACCTTCCAACCGGTCCGCGAGCAGCAGTCCAACCGCATACCAGCCACCCAGGCCGAGCAAGACCAGTCCGAATCCGATCGGGATCAGCCGCCGCATCCAGGCGTTCGAACCCGCTCGTCGCCGCACCTTCCGCGCCAACGGTGACGGTTTGGCCGACGCCGCGGTCGGCATCGGCAGGACTCCCAGCGGTGGCGGCTCGGTGAGATCGGCCGTCGGGACCGGGGCCGCCCCCGGAAAGACGGGGGGCGGTTCCTCGAACGCGGGGGCGAAACCGCCCGCCGTCGCGGGGTGCTCGATCGGCTGCGGGATCTCGATGGCTGGCGGAGGGGGGGCTGTCGGCCGTGGAACCAGAATTCGCGTCTGACACTTGGGGCACTTCCCCATCCGCCCCGCTGCATTGTCCGCCACCCGCACGGTTGCCGTGCAATACGGACAGTTGAACTCAATCGCCATGAAACCCACCCACCGCAAATCGAACGATTCCCACTCACATCAATGTAACCGTAACCCCGCACATTCCGCCAATTCGGCACCCGTCATTTGGCCCCGCACCACTTAGCCCCCCGTCAATGACGGGGGGCCGAACGCTCTCGCCGCCCGATTCTCTGGTCGATATGCTCCACATTGTTGGGTCGAAGGATCGAGCCCCTCACCGAGTCCACGGAGTGACGCCGCGATGTCCGACGAAACTTTCGATCCGCTCCGAGAGCAGGAAGAACGCGAGCAAGCCCGGGCCGCAGCGAATGCACGTGGGCCGCAACCCTCGCTCATCGGGCGCGTGGTCACCTGGATCGGCCTGCAACTCATCGCGCTGGTGATCTTCATCGGCTTCCCCGCGTTCTGGACAGCGATCGCACCGGTCTCGTGGATCACCTATGAACGCCACGACGACCGCGTCGTCGCCCACACCACGACGTGTCTGCTCTTCGTGGTCCCCTACAAGAAGCAGACCGTCGATCCCGTCGTCGGTATCGGCGAGCACGTCCACCACGGCGAAATCCACCGCCAGCGCCGACCCGGCCGCGATAAGCAGACCCGCAGCGAAGACGAAGGCTTCCTCGAAATCCACGGCCCCGACCAGACCGCCGAAGTCTCGGTCACGCCGTTCAACCTCAAATCGGTGCAGGAACGCTCGGTCGCCTTCCTGAATGACCCGAATGCGAAGGAGTTGACGCTCTTCGTTGTTGCCAACTGGAAATTCAGCGTCCTGGGAGGAGGTCTGATCAGTCTGCTGACGGTCCTCTACATCTTCGCGATCGTCGTCGGCCTCTTCCAGAAGTTCGTCCACATCATCCAATGGGCCCGCGGCGTCCCCCCGCAACAACGCCTGTGGGCCAACATCAAGCCCCCTGGCAAATAATCCCGCGCGTGTTCATCCCACGCCACGTAGCCCCCCGTCAATGACGGGGGGCCGGTCACCGCCCGGAACGGAATCGGGTTCCCCCCGCGCGAACGATGAGAAAATCGCGCTCCGTGACCGCAGTGTGTTGTTGCTTTCCGGCGGCTTCCGTATTGGGTGTATTGTGTTCTCATTTCCGGAACCGTCCCTCTTCACAGGCACACTCTCATGCGACAACGGGCCTTGGTTGACCGCTCTGGACTTGGCTGGCTGACTGTTTGCTTCGC
Source organism: Planctomycetaceae bacterium (assembly GCA_044229335.1). Classification (GTDB taxonomy): domain Bacteria; phylum Planctomycetota; class Planctomycetia; order Planctomycetales; family Planctomycetaceae; genus DSVQ01. Next base: position 86,446 of record JBGATC010000008.1, read on the forward strand.
GCTGGCGGTGCGCGCGGTCGGAGCAGCCGAACAGCAGCTTCCGCTGGAGATTACAGGCGGGCACGAGATCGGCCGGAACGACTTCGGGCGACCCGTCGTGCTGATCGCCGCGGCTCTCAATGTGAAGCCGGACGAATTCCGCAAGGCGTTCAGCGGTGTGACCCCCGCCAAGGGAGGCCCTCCTTCCGGAGACGAGGCGCGCCGGAACAAGACGGCCCTGATGCGTGTGCTCGCTCCGCTCGGTGTGACGAACGAACGGCTCGACGAGGTCTCGAACTATTACCGCTATCAGCCGCAGCGAGGGGAACTCTGGAAAACCTCCGCCGCCAAGGGGCATGCCGTGGTCGAAAACGGCAAGGTCAAACAGATCGTGATCACGGCGGCTGGCTCGGGGTATTCCGTTCCACCGCGCGTGACGATCAAAGGCTTGGACTCTGTGAAGCTGAAGGCGACGCTGCATTTCGAGCAGCAGCTCGTCAAAAACGGCTCACTCGCCAGCGTGGAAGTGGTTGAACCCGAGCCAGCGCGTTAATTCGCCCGATCGCTCACACCGCACTTGAATGTGTGCGGTGTGACTGGGGCGAAGTGGTCATCCACCGGACGCGCCGAGCGTCCACCCGGACGTCGTCGCCCACGCTTCCGCCGCTTGGTGAATCAGGTCGGCGGCCGGGTCTTTGACGTCAGGGTAATCCTCCGGATCACGCAACGCCGCGGCCAGCCGACGCTTGAATTCGGCATAAGCCGCGGCGGCTGCGGGATGCGCACGGAGGTAATCGCGAACGACGAGCGAGTAACGCTGATTCGGGTGGCCAGCGACCCGGACATGCACATGGGTCCGTCGTGTTCCCGATGGCTCACGGAAGAACCACTTCGACCAGGCCGACTCCGGATGCGCATCACCCGGCGGGCGGTGATCAGCGACGATGCGGTAGATTTGAACGTACCCCGCGCGGGTGATCGCGTCACTCACTTCGGCCGTCAACGCTGCGACGGTGACCTGCACATCAAGAATGTCCTTCGCCGCCAACTCCGGCACAGCGGTCGAACCGATGTGATCGATCCGCAACGCCAGCGATCCGAGCACAGCCCGCAGCCCCGCGCCAATCACGCGGAACTCCTCGACCCACCGCGGTTGATACTCGACGATCTCGATCATCCCGATACCATCCCACGCCATTGAGCCCCCCGTCAATGACGGGGGGCCGCCTCTATCACGCCATCGTCACCGCGCCGTCCGCCGTTCCAACTCCGGTGCATCGGGATGCGGGAGCACGTCGCTCAACAAGACGACCGGCACGGGGCATTGGCCCCAGTCGTGATCGAGGACGACGAGGAAATCGCAGGCATGCACGTCGCGGCCGTGATAGTCGCTGCTCCGCAGTTCGAAGCCGACGCGGGCCTGCTGCCATGCCTGCCGCATCCAGCCGACGGTTGTCGGCGACGCCGCGACCTGTTGCACGTTGAGGGCGGCCGCTCCGACTTTCCAGTGCTCGGGATGCTCGTCGAGCCACTCCCGATACCGTGCCCGCACGGCTTCCCACGGACCGATCTTCCGCCACAGCAGATGATAATTCCGCGCAACCATCCGTTCGTATTCCCCCGGCGACGGCCAGCGGCGGAGCACCCGCACCGCCCGGTGCAGTTCGAACAGCAGTTTGTCGTAGGGGATGTTCCGCGAATTCGGCGGCTTCCGCGGCAACCCGGCCGCCTCGCGGACGTCGTACCAGCTGGAGAAGGTCTGATAGATCTGCCAGCAGGGGATCCCGCTGTAGTGGGCGAACCGGTGATATGTCACCGGCTCGCCTCGCTCCTGATACATCCGCCGCACCGCCTCGACAATCACGATCGGCGAATACTGTACCCCCCGCGGCCCATTCCCCAGCTTCTTCCCCCGCACCATCGCCCAGCCTCCTCACGGTGACCATCCACCACAAGGCCCACGCTGACTCTGGTACGCAACCCCCGCAACCCCAATTTCACGTCCCGCGCGACTCCACCACGCCGATTCCCTCCCCCACCATTTAGCCCCCCGTCAATGACGGGGGGCCGAGCGCTGAATCCGTTCCCAACCGCATCTGCGAATCCCGGTCCTCACGGTTGCCTCCATCCACGGCGATAAAGGAGTTCCTCAAAGGTCTTGAACTCGGGTGCTGTGGCGATGGCGAGCTTGAGCTTCTCGTGTAATGCCTCGGGGGTGCCGCGGAAAGTCATGTGTTCATCTGCATGCATGACGGCGATCGCAAGTCGGCAGGCGGCCAGAGGAAACGCGTTGGTCAACGGACTTTCTATGAGTTCGTGAAAGACTCGATAACTTTCGACATCTCCAGACCCACGCAGAGGCATCTGTACCACCAGGTCGACCGCTTCGGGAAAGACCGGCCCGAGGCTGAGGCACCAGAGAAGCATGTACTTCGTCTCAGCCGTTGAGAGCGAGACAGGAATGCCGACCAGACGCTGCTCCAGATAGCGTCTGAGCCAACGGTCCCAGAGTTGCTGTCGTTCTTCGTCGTTCAGCCGATTTAATGCCATCTCGATCCCGACGGCCATCGAGCCACGCGACTCTTCGGTGAGCAGGGGAAGAAAATCACGAAAGAAACCGGTCTCCAGAGGGTCGGCAAGAACATCGATGGCGATGCATCCCAGCCGCACTCCCAATCGGTGGACGGTGTCCCGATTGAACTGCTCGGCGTTCTTCGTGCTTTGCTGAAGCAGCGGTAACACATGCTTCACCGTCTGCTTGAGAAACGGTAAGAATTGTTCTTCCAGCTCTTTGTATTTCAATCTGTCGTAACTCAGGAGCACGGACCACGACTGTTGCGCGACGATAGAGTCGCGGTCCCAGTCGAGGAGCGGTAGAAAATGCTCAAGGGTGAATTGTCGGTCCCAGGCAAAGAAAAAGCCGATCCACGGAGTCAGAGCGATTCGTGCATGGACCCGTGGACGATTGGTTCCGCGCAACGCTTCCTTGAGTTTGGCCTGGACGGATTCTGGCAGCCCCACCCAGAGTTTGCCCGCGCGCTTCCGCAGCCGGTCACACGAGTGGACCCAGAACTCGCCGATCCAGCCACCGACCTGATTGATGGCGGTCGTCAGCCAGTTGCCGTAAGTCTCGTCTAGTGGTGATGGGTCGCCTTTGCAGAGTTCCCAGGCTCGATCCATCAGGGCGGCGGCCCGCTCGTCAAGCGACTCTTCCCAGTCATCCTTCCAAGTCGGGAATCCGTGGGAGATCAGATTCGCGATCCCCTCGTAGATCGCCCGTTTGTGAGGCAACTGTTCGATGAGATCGAGCATCCACGCCCAATCGCTTTCGGTCTTGATTGACTCACGCCAACCAAAAGCGACACTATTCCAGAGATGAGTATCCGTCGGGGATTCGACCGACAAGATGACAACCAAGTGCCGCCCCCATTCTCGATCCTGCTGGATCAGCTGGGTGAGACAACTCATGTAATCATGTCGGTCGGGATAGAAGGACTGCTCGTCGGTGTGGACCAGTTCGCGGGCGAACTCTTCAGGGGGTTGCGACAGGATTTGGTTGATATCCAGTCCTTCCGTCGTGTCCATCGAAACCGCACCGCTGTGCCAACTGGCGAACTGCGGATACTTGGCTTGGATTTCCGCGATGGCTACTTTAACTTTGCCACACTCTGGGGCGCTGCGAGATAACCAGACCAGCACATTGAACTTTTCATAGGCATCAAGCGAGCGTTCCTGTGTCTTTCTTCCGCGCTGGCGAGTCCCTTGTTGAATGCGGCGGATCAGTTTCTCTTGAACAGGATGCGAGGATTGCCGATAGGCCGACTTCAACAGGTCGAACACCTCATTCTTCAGTCCAAGCTGGAAGACAATATCCCGCTGCAAAACCCAGGCGATCTGTTCATCGGCGGTGAATTCCGGGTCGTGATGGCGGGCATAGACTGCGAACCGCATGAGCAACGGGAACCCTGTCTTCCACGCGTCTTCGGCAATCGTCCGGGCCGAAGAGACATCGGTTTGCAGCCAGTGGTCGAGAATATCCCGCAGGATGTTAATCAGGCAGGACAGACAGTCATCACTACGAATCTCGTCCTGCTCGTGCGGCGCGATGGAACTCCGCGACTGGCTGAGCGAATCGTACGATCGAGCTGTTTTGCCGACTCCGCGGAGCAACTGGTAAGCGCTGCTCAATTGCTTCACCAGGATTTGCGCCAGCGGTTTGGCGATCAGGGATAAGTGCGGCTGAAAGACCTTCTCCCAAACTTCACGCAGAGCATAACAAGACTCATCCGGCCAGCGGATTGAATAATCGACTATCGTCTGCGCTGGCCGATTCGATTCGCCAGCCTCCTTCGCAGACGGTATCCTTCCCCACCCATGTTCGAGGGCGATTTCTGGAGTCGTCAGTCTCTCGAAGAGTCGGAGCGCGACTCCGGTGTGCTCCGGCAGCCGACACTCTCGAAGCAGATAAAGCCAAAGACTCTGGTCCACCGCATTCGTCTGCTGACTAAGTAACACCGAAAGCCAAGTGGCGAAGTGCGGATCGGTCTTTTCGCTTTGATCGCACCACAGTGCGTGAGCCAATGCCGAAATGAAATCGCCGTGTAACTGCTGTCGGTGTGACCGGATCAAATCGAACAGGAGTTGGGGGTTGCGCCGACGCACTTCGTTGGTCAGCCAGCGCGAAAACCATTGATGGGGAAACTGCACTCTGGGTTTGGAAGCGGTGTCGAGGAAGAACGCATCAAAGTACCCCCGATCATGTAGCCAGCGTACCCAGGCCAGATGCCGCACTGCTGCGCAAAAGTCACGCGCCAGTTGGGGATCTTTGAGGCAGTAAAGAAGATAGGCCGAATCGGCTTCCCGTTCGCTGGGCAACCCGCGGGCCAACTTCTTGATCCGCTTCGCCTTGTCGAAGACCGACTCCCGCGTGTGCTGCGCCCACGCTGTGAAGAAATCGGTCAATGGCTGATGAGGATGCTCCTTGTTCTCGGAATCGAGCGGGTACTCAATCCTTGCGATCTCCAGATGATCCCAGTTCTCTCGGTCTTTCGGTTCGATATCTGCAGGGACCATGGCCCAACGTAGTGCTTTTTCCGTTCGCGATAACCCACGGGCGAGGTAGCTAATCGTCACATCACTGTGGCTGTAACCGACGAAGAGCACCGAATAGTGCCGAAACAGCGAGACCAGAAATTCCCGTGCCCAGCCGCGCGTGATGTAGGCCTCGCCGAGATCGGCATCCGTCAACACCAGTTGACGGGGATCGATCCGCGCCGCTCCATGGAGATAGACGAGACCCGAAAAGTCATCTCCAAGTGGTAACGCCGGTGCGTAATATTCGCGAACGCGCTCTTTTCGGTAGAGCTGGCGAGCGACCGTCGAGAAGTGCTCGTCGAAGTAGGTCGTCACGACCCGGACTTTCGAGGCCGTTGCAAATAGACGGAGTATCTCTCGATGGAGAGGTGTCGGACGCGTCTGGTCGTTCAACAGGAATTGAGCCGCGGCGGCGTGAACGTCGATCTGTTTCTCGCGAACCAGCTTCCCGAGATATCGATCCGGATTGGGGGGGGATCTTTGATCCCGGCAATCTCGGCTGCCAGTTCGCCAAACAATTTCAGGTTGGAGGGCGGCGGGAATGAGACCCCCGCACCGGCGAAGATAACCAGCCGCCCGTCAGCTAATGCGAGCTGGAGTTCGTCGGGTAATTTGATGTTGCAGAAAAACATTCCGTACGCCTCGAATATCGGTGAATTACGTTACCGTGCCAGAGAACGTTGTCCATGCCGAAATATCAAGCGGGTTGGGTTGTAGAGTGCGACGCACGACCGGCTCATTGCCGAATTGAATTCTTGGGAATGGATGGCACGACGGCGGTTCGAATTGCATGGTGCAATTTCACTCGTCGCGATATGGAGCGCGGACCCCCCGGTCAATGACCGGGGGCTAATTGGGCGGCGGGGGATTGGTACGGTGGATCGGACGCGTGGGGTGATTGCGGATGTGGTGGTGGTCGATGCTTCGCGGTGCGTGTGATGTCCGCCATTTTAGCCCCCCGTCAATGACGGGGGGCCGAGCGCTTGTGGCGGCGTGGATTTGTGGTAGCGCGGACCATCGGGTGTGGCGAGGTGGCGGTGTGCGTGTTGGAATGGGGGCGTGGTGGGAAGAGCCCCCGGTCATTGACCGGGGGCTAAATGGCGTGTGGATTTGATCATGGCGGTTTGATCGGGAGGGTGTGGGCATGGGGCGGACGTTTGGGACGATGCTCACGATGACGACGTATGGGACGTGGTTGCGCGGGGATCGGCGGGGGTGGGTCGAGGACGGGGTGGTGTTTCCGGCGGATGTGGAACGGGAAGTAGCGGATCGGGAGGGGATGGAGCATGCCCCGTGGCGGTTCGCGCGGGAGGATTTGGAACTGGTCGGGGGAGCGATCCTGGCGAGTTTGCGGGAGCGGATGCGGGTCGGCGTGGGGGCGTTGACCGTGCAGACGTGGCACGTGCATGTGGTCATCGGGCCGACGGAACGGAACGTCGCGGACCTGGTGAAGTGTGCGAAGGATGCGGCCCGGTATCGGTTACGGCCGGGACGGCCGATCTGGACCGACGGCTACGACAAACGGTTCTGTTTCGATGAAGCGGCGCTCGTCGCACGGATGGCGTATGTCGAGCGGCACAACGTCGCCACGTTCGGCGTGGCGCGGCCGTGGCCGATGGACGCCATCATCGAGTGATGGCGCGCATCGCGCGGCATTTCGAGTTGCCGTGAATCTTCCCCCTCATCATTTAGCCCCCCGTCAATGACGGGGGGCCGACATCACGCCGCGTTTCCGTGCGCTCCCGCCGTGGGTGTGATGTGGCGAGTTGTTGTCGATGATGCATCGTTGAAGGGGACGTTGTGCGCGGATGAGCGCCGTGGGGAGCGCGCGGCCCCCCGTCATTGACGGGGGGCTAAATGAGCGTGAGGTGTCACGACGCGATTCAATGCATGTCGTCGTTTGAAACGGAAACGCCCCGGTCGATCCGTTGACCGGGGCGTTCACGCCCTTCGACGCGCCAATCCTTCAGCAGCGCCGGCAGGCAGATTGAGGGGTTAGCAAGCGGGGACTAGCGAATAGCCAGAATAACAACATGCGTTCCCATCGTCCTCCGGCGATTCCCTACTCGCGATTCCCTATTCCCTAACTACATCCCAGGCTGTTCCCGCAGTTGTGACACAGGTAGCAGTTGCCGTTGCGGACGGTGATCGCGCCGCAGTTGTCGCAACTGGGGGCGTCGGACTGGAACTTGGCGAACTGCTGGCTGCGGATTTGCGGTCCCTCGGCGACGCTCGTCGCTGCATGAGCGACGGCGGTTTGCACCACCTTCAACGATGTCTGCAGGCGGTGAGCGATAGCCGTGGGGAGCCGGTCTGCAGGTTGTTCGGCCGGGGTCACAGGCTCCGTCTTCACGGCGACCCCGGCCACCGGGTGCGTTTCGGGCGGGTCATCTCCTTCGAGGGCGGTCTTTGTATCGCCCCCTGGTCGCTTCGGCGTGTTCGCTTCGCGGAAGCCGGGGATGAACTGGATCGCCATCCAGCGGAAGATGTAGTCGACAACGCTCTTCGCATTCGGGATGTCGGGGTTGCCCGTCCAGCCGGACGGCTCGAACCGCGAGTGCGAGAACTTGTCGACCAGGACCTGCAGCGGGACGCCGTACTGGAGGCACATCGACGTTTCGGTCCCGATGACATCCATCAGGCCGCCGATCGTGCTCCCTTCCTTCGCCATGCTGATGAAGAGTTCGCCCGGCGTGCCGTCCTCGAAGAGGCCGACGGTGATGTACCCTTCGTGTCCGCCGACGGAGAACTTGTGTGTCAGCGAGTGCCGGGTCGAAGGCAGGCGGCGGCGTTGCGGCTGACCGGGAACGCCACCCTTCTGCTTGTCGCCTTCTTTCTTCGTTGAGAGGGGCTGGCTTTGCTTGGAGCCGTCGCGGTAGATCGCGAGGGCCTTGAGGCCGAGCCGCCACCCTTCGATGTAAGCCTTCTCAACGTCTTCAACGGTCGAGTCGGCGGGCATGTTGACGGTCTTGGAGATGGCACCGGAGAGGAACGGTTGAGCGGCGGCCATCATCTTGATGTGGGCCCGCCACGGGATCGTTCGGGTGCCGCCCTGAGCCTTGAAGGCACAGTCGAAGACGGGGAGATGTTCGGCGAGGAGGTCGGGGGCTCCTTCGATCGTCTCCTTGGTTTCGATGTGCTGGATGATGCGGTCGATCTGCTCCTGGTCGTAACCGAGGGAGCGGAGGGCGACCGGGACCGTCTTGTTGACGATCTTCATCATCCCGCCACCGGCGAGCTGCTTGTACTTCACGAGGGCGATGTCCGGCTCGATGCCAGTGGTATCGCAGTCCATCATGAAGGCGATGGTACCGGTGGGGGCGAGGACGGTCGCCTGGGCGTTGCGATAGCCGTAGGCACGACCGGAGTCGACGCACTCGTCCCAGACCTTGCCCGCAGCGTGGCGGAGGTATTCGGGGCAGGTGCTATCGATGCGGTCGACCGCGTCGCGGTGCATCCGCATGACGCGGAGCATCGGTTCGGCGTTGGGAGCATAGCCCGCGAACGGACCCATGTAGCTCGCCATCCGGGAACTGGTGAGGAGCGCCTGCCCGTGCATGATCGCGGTCAGGGCACCGCAGATGCCGCGGCCGGCGTCGCTGTCGTAGGGGATCCCCATCGACATCAACAGGCTGCCGAGGTTGGCATACCCGAGTCCCAGCGGGCGGAACTTGTGGCTGTTCTCGGCGATTTGCGGCGTCGGATAGCTCGCGTTGTCGACGAGAATTTCCTGCGCCGTGAAGAAGATCCCGACCGCACGGCGATACCGCTCGACATCGAACGTTCCATCTTGACGCTGGAACTTGCGTAGATTTAGACTCGCCAAGTTGCAGGCAGTGTCGTCCAGGAACATGTATTCCGAGCACGGATTCGAGGCGTTGATCCGCCCGGAATTCGGACATGTATGAAAACGGTTGATCGTGCTGTCATATTGCACGCCAGGGTCGCCGCAATACCAGGCCCCTTCCGCCATCTGCCGCATGACGTACTTGGCGTCGTACTCGGGGCCGAACTTGTTGGGATCGGTGACCCAGCGGGTCTTCCACTTCTTGCCTTCTTCTGCGGCTCGCATGAATTCATCGCTGAGCCGGACCGAGAGGTTGGCGTTCTGAAACATGATCGAGCTGTACGCTTCGCCGTTGAAATTGGCATCGTACTCGCCCGAGTCGATCAACACGCGGGCCTTCTTTTCTTCCCGCAGCTTGCACTGAATGAAGTCGAGAATGTCCGGATGCCAGTCCTTGAGGGACTGCATCTTAGCGGCCCGACGGGTCTTGCCGCCTGACTTCACCACCGCGGCGATCTGGTCGTAGACCCGCATGAAGGAGAGCGGACCGGAGGGGGTGCCACCGCCCGAGAGCTTTTCTTTCGCGCTGCGGATTGAGGAGAGGTCGGTCCCGGTGCCGGAGCCGAACTTGAAGAGCATGGCCTCGCTGGTGGCGAGACGCATGATGTCTTCCATGTTGTCGTCGACCGACTGGATGAAGCAGGCCGACGCTTGCGGATATTCGTAGGAGCCTTCCGGCCGCTGGACCGACTGGGTTGTGCGGTCCCAGTAGTAGTTCCCGCGGGAACCCTTCACACCGTATTGGTGGAAGAGACCGACGTTGAACCAGACGGGGGAGTTGAACGAGCCGTACTGATGCAGACAGAGCCACGCGAGTTCGCGGTAGAAGATTTCGCCGTCTTCGCGGCTGGCGAAGTAGCCGTCGGCGATGCCCCAGTCGGCGATGGTGCGGGCCACGCGGTGGATGACCTGCTTGACGCTATGTTCGCGTTCGGCGGTGCCGTGTTCGCCGTAGAAGTACTTACTGACGACCACATTGGTCGCGAGGGCCGACCACTGAGCAGGGATTTCGCAGTCGGTCTGCTCGAAGAGGACCTTGCCGTTCTCATCTTTGATCGCGGCGGTGCGGTAGTCCCACTCGACGGTGGTGAACGGGTCCGTCTCGGCAGGGCAGAAGTGGGCTTCTACGTGCATGGGTTGCCGCTCCGGCAGTGGACGGGCCAGGCTGCCGTTGGGGGCTGCATGCCCGTTTCCGTTGGTGTGACCGTTCCCATTCAGGATGGTCGCAGGTGAGGCGTCAGACAAGGACAATCCTTTGGCGTGGTGCATCATGCACGGCTCCGTTGTGAAATGGACAGAACGTCCGAACACTGCCAATCTAGGCAGGTGACATCGGCAAATGGCGCAATCAGGCGTCAGCAGAAGTTTGCGAAAGGGACCAGAAGGGTCGGAATCGAGGTACTATCCCTAGTGGTCTCGGGTTGGGTGGCCGCAACTGATGGTGCGTTCGACCCGGACAGCACTATAAACCGTTGGCGAAGATTGTCAAGCAGCCGAAACACCAACCCTAGTGGTCACTCGCAGGAAGTCCCCAGAAGTTGTGGACGCATCAGCGGTTAGCGCAACAGGAAATTTTGGAGAAACTGTTAAGATCGTCAGAACCAGAGCCTGACCGGAGTCTCGTCAGCCGTAGCGGATAGCAGGCCCGTTCGGTTGCGTTTCTGCAAGTTGTTTGGTGGTAAAGGGAAACGGCGTGTCCGTGTCAGCTCGTTGTGGGATGACAGGAGGATGAACGGCTTCTCTGTTGACGCTTCTTCCGGGCTGACATAGGGTTCCGGCAGAACCTGGTCAGGCCAGCCCCGAAGCGGGATCGCCTCCAGGCTGGTGGAGTCGAGGCGATGTGGACTGTTGTTCTGTTGGTGATCTCGAACGTGTTCATGACGTTCGCCTGGTACGGCCACCTCGGCTACAAGTCGAAGCCCCTCTGGATCGTAATCCTCGCCAGCTGGGGGATTGCGTTCTTCGAGTATTGCTTCCAGGTCCCAGCGAATCGTCTCGGGCACGGGCAGTTCACGGCCCCGCAGCTGAAGATCCTGCAGGAGGTCATCACGCTGGTCGTCTTCGGAGTCTTCAGTTACTCAGTCCTGCACGAACCGCTGCGCTGGAACGACTGGATCGGGTTTGCGCTGATCGTGGCCGCTGTGTTCTTCGTGTTTGTGTTGCGGCCGCAATCAGCCTGAAGGCTGATCGCGAAGACGCAAGCGGGGTGGAGGGATCATCAGACTGGATAACGGGATGCGTCTTGGGTGGGATCGGTTTGGAGGTCGGTGAGGCGCCAGAGGTACCAGCTGGCGATGGTGGCGAAGGGACGCCAGGGGTCGGAGAGTTCCTGGGCGGTGGCCCGGTTCGGCAGGTCGTCGAGGCCGTAGAGTGTCCGCAGGGCGGAGCGGACGCCGAGGTCGTCGTGAGGGAAGACGTCGAGGCGGCCGAGACTGAACATCAGGAACATCTGTGCGGTCCAGCGACCGATGCCATGCACGGCGGTCAGGGTCGCAATCGCGGCTTCATCGTCATGGTGATGGATCTGGTCGAGTTTGAGTCGGCCATCGGTCACATGTCCCGCGAGATCGCGCAGGTAACGGACCTTCTGCCCGGAGAGTCCTGCACCGCGAAGCGTGTCATCTGCTGCATTCGAGAGCGTTGAGGGGCTGAGTTCGCCGAGAGTCGCTTCGAGCTTGAGGCGGATGGACCGGGCGGCTTTGGTTGAAATCTGCTGGGAAATGATCGACCGGACGAGCATCGCGAAGCGGTCGCGCTCGAGTTTCAACGTGAAGGGGCCAACCTGCGGGATCAGCCAGTCGAGGCGCGGGTCGGCAGCGCGGAGATGTGCGACAGCCTCGGAGATCACGGCGCGGCGGTTGCGGGCGAAGCTGCGCATGTCGCGCTCAAGGAAGAGAGGCCCACCCATAGCAATGGGTGGGCGTCAGGGGGACGTTAAAATGATTGAGTGAGGGCCTGGTAGTCGTCCTGGAGTTGATGCGTGATCGGGCCGACGGTGAACTTGCGGTCGTCGATCTGGCCGACGGGGATGACTTCGACCGCGGTCCCGGTGAGGAAGATTTCCTCGGCCTGGGCGAGTTCCGCAGGGAAAATGGCCCGTTCGATCACTTTGATCCCCCGCTTCTTCGCGAGGTCCATCACGGTACGGCGGGTGATGCCGTCGAGGAAGCAATCGGGGGTGGGGGTGTGCAGTTCACCCTTCTGCACCATGAAGAAGTTGGCACCGGTTGCTTCGGCGATCTGGCCGCGATAGTCGAGCATCAGCGCGTCCTGGTAGCCGGCGGCTTCCGCGGCATCGCGGCTCATCGTACAGATCATATAGAGGCCAGACGCTTTGCTGGCAGTTGGGGCGGTGTTCGGGGCGGGGCGACGCCAGGTCGAGGTCTGCAGCTTAATGCCGTTGCGGCGGGCTTCTTCACCGTAATAGGCCGGCCAGGGAAACGCGGCGACGGCGACGTGGATTTTCGTTCCCTTCGCGGAAACACCGATCACTTCCGGTCCGCGCCAGGCGACCGGACGAACATACCCGGAGTCGATCTTGTTCTGTTCGACCACGGAAAGCGTCGCGGCTTCGATCTCGGCGACGGAGTAGGGGAGTTCGTAACCGAGCAGTCGGGCGGAGACGAGGAGCCGCTCGGTGTGTTCGCGGAGCTTGAAGACCTTGCCGTGGTAGACCCGCTCGCCTTCAAACACGGCACTGCCGTAGTGCAGGCTGTGAGTGAGGACGTGGACCCGCGCTTCGCGCCAGGCGGTACAGGTCCCATCGAGCCAGATCACTCCATCGCGGTTGTCCATCGCCTGCGGGGCCACCGATCGTCTCCTTCAGTCAGCACATCAAGTTTGTCGAGATCGACTTCAGCGCGCCAGACACTGCGGGCACGGGAAAGTTCGAACTCCTCAGGATACCCGACCGGTCCCGAGCGGACAACCGCGTCTGAAATCGCAGGGGATTCGGAACTGGCGGTCCCACAGCCACGGATTAGAATGCAGCATGCAATCTGCACGGAAAATCCGCCCGGACTGTAACTGGCGGCTGCCTGGAGGGATGCCGGATGAGTCGTCGTGTGAACACGCTGCTGGTGGTCTGTCTCTTCTGGACCGCAAGTGGGATGTATCCCGCACGGGTCGTGGCGCAGGGAATCGAGATTGAAGTCGACGCGCCGGAGGACAAGCCGGCGGAGGCGGCCGATCCCGAAAAAGTCAAAGAAGCGGTTCGTAAAGGTGGCCTGCAGGGACTGCTGCGCGGGATCCTGCAACCGTTGATTCTTCCGCAGATGGGTCCACGGGTCCGTGCTGCGGAAGGACCGGCTGCGGAGCGGGCACAGGGTGCACGGGATGCCATCGATGCCCGCGCGCCGCGTGATCCCAAACTCGAAGGATTGTGGAAGGCGGCACTGGGATCGATTCAGCAGAAAGATTGGAAACGCGCCATCGAGCGGCTGCAGCGTCTGCTTGATAGTCCCGAAGATGCCGTTTATCGCACAGGTGGCGGGCGGTGGGAGTCTCTCCGCACGGCTGCCAGCCGCCGGCTGGGAACGGTGCCCGCGGATGTGCTCAATGACTATGAAGGACAATACGGGGGGCTCGCGCAGCAGCTCTGGCTGGAAGCCCGCCGCACCGGTCGACTCGAACTCGTGGTCGAAGTGGCGACCCGGTTCTTCCATACGCGCGCCGGTCGGGATGCAGCGGAATGGTTGGCACGCGAACATTTTGACCGCAGCGAATTTGCGCTGGCGGTCCGGTGGTTTGAAGAGCTCGAAGCCGTCGGTGCCCCGATCACCAGCGATCCACTGTGGCGGTTGCAGGCAGCGGCCGCAGCGCGGCAGGCCAGCCCGGAACTGGTGAAGAAATTCCTGGAACCCGTGCTGTCTGCAGAAGCCACGCGGCCGTTGCAACTCGGTGGTGAGCGGATCGCGGTGCAGGAGTGGTGGGATCGCACAGCTGCCCGTCAGCCACAGCGAACGCCGGTGCTCAATCAGTGGCCGCAGTTATTCGGGACCGCTGCCCGTGTGGGGGTGGCTGCTGGGGAACGGCCGCTGCTCAAGCCAGAGTGGTCGACACCGCTGACCTTCAACACCGCGGTCCAGCGGCAGTTGGAACGTCTGCTGCAGGACCTGGAAGACGATGGGAGCGTACCAGTCCTGACCAGCGTGCCCCTGGTGCTGGGACAAAAGATTGTGATGCGCGATCTACGTGGTGTCCGCGTGGTGGAAGCGAGTTCCGGAAAGACGTTGTGGTCAACTCCTGAAGGACTTTCACCCGAACGCGTGCTTTCCGGTTTGCCGATCTCCGGACAGGAGTTCATGCAGGTCCAACGCCGCTTCCGGATGCGGAACTTTCAGAACGAGTACAACGGCCAGGGGGCCGAGTATCACCCTCTGGTGAGCTGGCTCTGCCGCGATGCGACCAGCGGGTTGATCAGCAGCGACGGGCATTCGCTGTTTGTGCTGGATGACGTCGCCGTGATGACCCGCAACCAGATGGGATATCAGGGGGGCGACGACGATGTCGATACGATCGATCCGCTGGGTGCGGTGTGGAACTCGAACCGGCTGACATCCTACGACCTGGAAACGGGCCGCGCGCAATGGTCGGTCGGTGGACCGGCCGAAACCGCGGGACCCCTCGCCGGTTGTTTCTTCCTGGGGGCCCCGAGCTTCGACGGGAACGAACTGTTCATCGTCGGGTCCTTGGGAGAAGAAGTCCGGTTGTTTGTCCTCGATCCGGCAACGGGACGACCGCGGTGGTCGCAGTTGCTGGCTTATAGCGATACGAAGATTGAGTCCGATATCGCGCGACGCTGGGTCAGTACGCCGATTGCAGTGGGGCAGGGGATTGTTGTCTGTCCGACCACGGTCGGCTGGCTGGTCGCGGTCGATCGGGTGCGGCGGACCGTCTTGTGGGCCCATCGGTATCTCCCCGAAGAAGAGGGTGAGCACCGAGGCTTCGGCGATAATCCAGGGACGGAATTTCTGCCGCAGACGGAACTGGGTGGACAGTGGCTGGCGACCCCGCCGGTGATCGCCGACGGGCTGGTTGTGTTTGCGGCGCCCGATGGAGACAACCTGGCCTGTGTCGACCTCGTGCAGGGGAAATTGCAATGGCAGGAAGATCGAGATGACGGCTTGTATCTGGCAGGGGTGGCGAATGACCGCGTGATCATTGTCGGACCGTCACGGGTGACAGCTCGATCGCTGCGCGATGGCAAACTTGACTGGTACTACGATTGGAATGAAACGGAAAAGAAACTTTCTGATGTCAGTTTCGGTGCGCAGCCTTCGGGACGCGGGATTGTCGTCGGGCCGGACTTTTATCTGCCTCTGGCTGACGGCTCACTGCATGTCATTCGCCTGAGTGATGGGGAGCGAGTGGCGCGGCTGTCGGTGTGGCCAGGTCAGCCACCGTTGGGCAACCTGGTGAAAGCGGGACGCTGGCTGCTGTCGTTCGGACCGCGTGGTTGTCAGTTGTTCGATGAACAACCGGGTGTGCTGCGTGAGATCGCTGAACGGAAGGCGAAGAATCCCGGCGATGCCATCGCCCTGATTCGTGAAGCGGAACTCTGGCTGCTCACGCCCGACTACGCTGCGGCTGCGGCACAGCTCCGTTCGGTAGTCACCACCGATTTATCAAGCGAGTGGCAGCAGCGGCATCGTACCGCCTGGTGGCAAGCCCTGATCGGCGAGCTGCAAAGCGAACAGGGGAATGCCAATGAGGCTCTCGACTCGCTGCAAAAACTGGCCCGCACTCCCGAAGAACTGTTGACGGTTGAACTGTATCGCATCGAGCGCTCGGTCCAGGCGGGTGAGACCGTCGCCGCTTTCGAGGCTTTCTGGAAGCTTGCGGAACAGGACGATGCTCCGGCGGTGATTGTGCGGCCGCATCAACCGCAGTTGCAGGTCCAACGCAGGATCTGGCTGAAAGGTCGCATGCGGTCGTTGTGGGAAGCCGCCGATCCGAAGTCGCGCTCGGCCCTCGATACTCGGATCACTACGGCGATCCAGGAAGCGTTAAAGGGCTCGATGGATCGCTGGAGTCGCCTGTCCGAATGGTCTGACTATCATCCCGCGGCGGTCCGTCTGCATTGGGCGCTCGCAGACGAATATGCTGCCACCCGCGAGTTCTCGCGCGCGGAAGCCCGCCTGTTGCCGTGGATCGATCATCCCGAACCAGCTGTCGCTGCGGAAACGCTCGTGCGGCTGGCCGCGTTGTCACGGCAGTTCGGGTTGATCGCCGATGCCCAACTGATGGAACGCCGGCTGGCGGCGGAGTACGCCAAGCTGCCGCTGTCCACCGGGGGCACGGTGACGGACTGGCTGGAGCAACGTCCGGCCGATGCGCTTCAAGTGGTGGCCGCCCCGCCCGTGGCAGCGATGCGCTGGGATGACTGGCCGCTGGAAACACAGCAGATTGGCAGTCAGTACGCGCCGCCGGTCCAGTCGATCGAGCTTCCCGCACAGAGTCCGTCGCTCGCGGTCTATGCGATGCAGGTCGAGCAGAATGAACAACGGCTGACGATGGCCAGCCGTCTCGATGGCTCGTGGCGGTGGCTCGCTCCGCTCCGCTGGAGTCCGCGGAGTAATGACCATGGTTATTCTCCCAGCCAGTTTCTGGGACGCAGCCTCGTGCTCCTCAATCGCGATGTGGTGCATCTCCTCTCCCCCGTGGATCGACGGGTGATCTGGTCAAAGACGCTGGAGCCTACGGGTGATTGGGCGAATGAGCATCACCATCTCGGTCGTGGGCAGGTCAACCCGCTGACCTCGACTGGAGACGATGGAGACGAGCCCGGGTGGAGTCTGGCGCATGCCGGTGGCGGTGGACGTCTTGTTGCCGTACAGCCCGGATACTTCTGTGTACTGGGGCGACGATCTTTGTCGGTTCTCGATCCGCGGACGGGGCGTGAACTCTGGACGCGGACGGGGCTGGGACAGATGAGCCGCATCATCGGGACTCGCGATTTTGTCTGCGTGCTCGATTACGAGGACGACGAAGCGACGGCGTACCGTGCGGCTGATGGTCAACCGGTGGAAATCCCCGGACTGGTTCAGCGTCTCAAGCAGGCGGTGGAAGTCGACGGGAACGAAGTTGTCGTGCAGGAACGCTCGAAAGGAATGCGTCTGTTCGGCATCAGTTCGGCGAAAGTTTCGCTCCGACGGGTCGAACTGCTGACGGGCAAAGAACGCTGGCGGCAGGACTTCATCGCCAACAGTCTGGTCGGTCCACTGGATGACCAGACGGCGATCGCCGTGGAACCGTCACCCACCGGCAAGGCCGGGCTGCGAACCATCTCGCTGATCAACCTGCGGGAAGGGACGCGGCAGACGCTCGCGCCGGTGACGCTGGGAGTCACCGATGCCGGTGTCTATGCGCTCGCCGATGCGGAACGTGTCTATCTGATCTCCAATAAGGGCGATGGCCAGCATCACTACGGCGACAGTCTCCCGTCGATCAACGTACATGGCACGGTCTTCGCCTGGGAGAAAGGCTCCGGTCGCGCCTTATGGAAAAAGGACGTCAGCGAGCAGAATCTGATTCTCGATCGGTTCCAGGCAAACAACGTGCTCCTCTTTATGACCCGCACCTGGAAGCAGCAGGGGAATGCGAGTTATACACTGCTGAATCTGCTGGCCATCAATAAACGGACGGGGAAAACGCTGCACGAATCGAGCACACCGTCGATGTTCGGCGGCTTCCACAGTGTGGCGTTGCGCGAAGCGGAAGGAATCATCGAGCTCGCCTCGTACAACCTGCGGTTACGCCTCACACCCCAGCGCGAATCGACCCCCAAGGATCCCCCTCCTGCTCAGCCCACGTCGGACAAATAGACCTCCACCCTCCCGCTTGCGTCTTCGCGATGTTCTTCTCCCCTGTGGAAAATAGAAATCGCGAAGACGCAAGCGGGGGCGGGTTCATCATCCGTTCATCGATTCGATTGTCGGTTGCCCGGCGGTACGGTACGTTGCCAACAAGATTGTCAACCTGCTGCACGGGAGTCCTGCTGCCATGAAGCGTCCGCTGTTGTTGCTTGCGTCGGTCGGTCTGCTCGGATTGTCGCTCGGATTCGCCCAGCTGCTGCAGCAGAACGGGCCGGTTTCGGTCGAGGTGGCACAGCTCACCACGGAGAACGTCGGCCGCTTTGTTCCCGAAGGGAAAGAAGTCGACGCCATCTATGGCGACTACGTCCTGCGGAACGGACTGATCACGGCGGTCATCGCCCAGCCGCTGGCGACGCGCCACGCGAACATGACGACGAAAGACGTCGCCGGTGGATTGATCGATCTGACCTTGCGGGATGCACCCAGCGATCAGCTCACGGCGTTCTATCCTGGGAAGAAGTCCTACGCCTATCGGCACGCGGAGGTCGCGGTCGCGAAAGGCCGTGCGGCCTTTCAACCCGTCGACCAACTCCCGGCAGCCGGGGCGCAAGCCTCCGTGGCATCCATTACCGTGGTCGCAGAAGCGACCGCTGAGAAGCCGGAAGCCCGGACCGCGTACGTCTTGTACTCGGGAACGGATCACCTGCTGGTCAACACGGTCTATACGAACCGTGGTCAGCAGCCGTTGACGATCACGCTGGAAGATGACTTCCGAGCCGACGGTGGCAAGGAAGACATGCCCCGGACGCCGAACGGCACGGTTGATGCCTTCTGGCTGCACGATCGTCACTGGGGACAGGCTTACGGGATCGATTCCAAGGGCCGCAAACTCCAGGTCAACAGTGACGCCAAGACGACGCAGATCAAGTACGTCGACGCGGCGGGCGAAGCGACCGTGAAACTTGCACCGGGCGAATCGACCACGCTTGTGCGGCGCATTTATCCCGGCCGTGACGTCCTGCAGGTCCACGCGAGTCACCAGCGTCAGACAGGTGCCTCGCCCCAAAAAGTCAACCTGCATTTGCATGCCAAGGGAGCGCCGATTCCTGAAGCCCGCGTCGAGATCTTCCGCGGGGAGGCGTCGATCGGTCTGGGACGGACTGCAGCCGATGGAGTCCTGCAGACGGAATTGCTTCCCGGTGACTACACGCTGCAGGCGACGCGCTTCGGTCAATCGCTGTCCGAGAAGCCGTGGCCCTTCAGCGTCAAAGATGGAGCCAATGAGTTGGACTTCTCACTCCCTGGAGATCATTTCGGTAGCGTCCACGGAACGATCACCGACGCGGCTGGCGGCCCGCTTCCCTGCAAGATCGAATTCAAGCCACAGGACCCCGAACTCAAGCTAGATTTCGGTCCCGAGACTGGTGAGTTCGCCGTGCGGAACCTCGTTTACGCGCCGCTCGGTTCGTTCCGACAGGATCTTCCGGCCGGCAAGTATGACGTGGTTGTCAGCCATGGTCCCGAGTTCGACATTCTAAAAACGACACTCGTAGTCCCGTTCGACGGTATCGCCAAACTCGAAGGGAAACTGGCCCGACCCGTCGAAACGAAAGGCTGGGTCAGTAGCGACTTCCACAGTCACGCGAGTCCCTCGGGCGATAACACCAGCAGCCAACTCGGGCGGGTCCTCAACCTGGTCTGCGAGCACATCGAGTTCGCGCCGTGTACCGAGCACAACCGCGTCAGCACCTATCAGCCCCACATCGATCGGCTGAAGATCGGCAAGTATCTCGCCTCGGTCGAAGGGATGGAGCTGACCGGCTCTCCGCTGCCGCTTAATCACCAGAACACCTTTCCGATGAAGTACAAACCGTTCGAACAGGACGGCGGTGGACCGACGACTGCCACGAACCTCGAAGACCAGATCGAACGCCTCGCCTTGTGGGACGACCGCAGCGAGAAGCTGCTGCAGGTCAACCATCCCGATCTTGGCTGGATGTTTTATGACAAGGACGGCGACGGCAAACCCGATGGTGGACATTCCCGCGCGTTCCCGTTCATGGATGTCATTGAAATCCATCCCGTCGAACACGCTCTTGACCTTGCGCCATTCGTCACCATGCGCGGTGGTCGACGGTTCCACAATACGGTCTTCCGCTGGCTCCAGCTGCTGAATCAGGGCTATCGCATCTATGGCGTGGTGAACACCGACGCCCATTACAACTTCCATGGTTCGGGCTATTTGCGGAACTGGATCCAATCACCGACCGACAACCCCGCAGAGATCAACCCGCTCGATATGGTGCACGCTGCCGAACAGGGGCGGCTCGTAATGTCGAACGGTCCGTTCCTGGAAGTCTGGGCGACCGAGACGGGAAAGACGGCGCGTGTCACTGCCGGACAGGATCTCGCTGCCTCTTCCAAAAAGGTCACACTGCACGTGAATGCCCAGTGCCCGAACTGGCTCGATCTCGATCGTTGTTTCGTCCTGGTCAACGGGCGGATTCATCCGCAGCATAACTACTTCCGCGAGCAGCACCCGCACATGTTCCGCAGCGGGGCAGTGAAGATCGATCAACAGCTCGAACTCACGCTCGAACGCGATGCCCATGTCATCGTCGTCGTCGGCGACCTCGGTGCCGATTTGTCGCAGGTTTATGCGACGGCGGACGGGAAGGCGACCCCGACTGCATTCATCAACCCGATCTTCATCGACGTCGACGGCAACGGCTTCGAAGCCAGCAAAGACACGCTCGATGCGCCGCTCCCCGTGAAGTTCGAGGCCACCAAGTAATCCACGCGACCTCTCTTTCGTTGGGTGGGCTGTGCCCACCGCCGCGAACGGTCGGTCTCTCCGCGGTCACACTGTGAGCGGTTGGGGCGCAAGCCCCCCGGTGACTTCCCTCCTCAGAGTAACAACCGACCTGGCGACAGCCATCGCTTGAGAGACCACGGACTACGGAAACGCTTCGGGCGAAGAACCGGAGGGCTTGCGCCCTGACCGCTGGCACCCCGGGCACAGAAGCCCCGACCGCTGACATCCTGATCCCTGAAGTCATACCCATGCTGTATGTTTCTGTTGCGATCTGTCTCTTAAGCAGTGCACTCGCCGCTGGGGAACCGACTGGAGCCGCGGTCATTCGTGCACCGTACGCCGGTTCCGAGATCGTGATCACGACCACGCCGCGGCTGGCGGGGGCGATTCACTCGTTGACCTGGGACGGTCGCGAGTTCATCGACAGTGCCGATCATGGTCGCCAACTGCAGTCGGCCTCGAACTTCGATACCGGGACCAATTTCATACCCGAAGTCTTCAACCCGACCGAAGCCGGTTCTGTGCAGGATGGTGCCGGGCCAAAGTCGACCAGTCGCCTGTGGTCTCTCCAGGCTGAAGGGAACCGGTTGGAAACACTGACGCAGATGGCCTTCTGGCTGCGACCGGACGGCCGGTCACAGGGGCATCCCGCCCGAAACACCACGGCGTTGTCGAACCACTGGCTGAAGAAGACGGTCACGATTGGCGTCGAAGGGCATCCGAACGTCATCGCTTACGATGCAACCTTCATCGTTCCCGAGGGGGAATGGCATACCTACGGTCAGTTCGAGGCGGTCACCGGCTACATGCCAGCCGCGTTCTCGGAGTTCTATCGTTATGATCGCAAGGCGAATCGGCTCGTCCCGCTCGATGCGGGACCGGGGGAGCAGGCCGATCCGGTCGTCCTCGCGACGCCCGACGCGCAGTTCGCGATGGGGATCTGGTCGCCGGACCAGCCGTCGCCCGGCTTCGAGCAGGCGGGGTACGGCCGCTTCGCCTTCCCGCGCGAACGGGTGGTGAAGTGGAACTGTGTCTTTCGCGTCCGGAACCCACAAGGGATCGCCACAGGCCGTTATCATTTCCGCAACCGCGTGATTGTTGGCACGCGCGAAAGTGTCGAGCAGACCCTGCGCGCGTTCATTTCAGAATCGAAGATTTGATTGAAAGGGATCGCCCATGACGATCGGACAAACGCTCCTTCCCGAGTTCGAGCACGAGATGGCGGGTGTGCGCAAGACGATCGAGCGCGTTCCCGAAGACAAATACGGCTGGAAGGCCCATCCCAAGTCGAACACCATGGGCTGGGTCGTCGCGCATCTGGCGGAAATCCCCGGTTGGGTGGAAGGGACGTTGACACAGGACATATGGGAAACAAATCCCCCGGGAGGTGAACCTTACAAGTCGCCGGTCGCGACGAGTCAGGCCCAGATTCTGGCGTTGTTCGACCAGAACGTAGCTGCGGCGAAGAAAGCTCTCGCGGAGGTCAGTGACGAGTCCATGTACAAGATCTGGTCGCTGCACGTCTCTGGAAAGCCGGTGATCACGATGCCCCGGATCGCTGTGATGCGGGGGTTCATTCTGAGCCACGCGATTCATCACCGGGCGATCCTGTGTGTCTACCTGCGCTTGAATGACCTGCCGGTCCCAGCGCTGTACGGGCCATCGGGTGATGAAGGGTCTTTCGGTTGAGCTCGGGCTGGGACCGATCGGAATGGATGATGTCGCATGGCGATTTCCCTGACGCTGCAGCCGTTACTCCTCGTGGCCGCAATCGATCGGTCGCTCAAATTCTATCGTGATCAGCTGGGGTACTCGGCCATCGAGGAAGCCCAGTCCGATGGTCTGGTCTATTGGTGTCGGCTGGAACGCGGTGGAATGTCCCTCATGCTACAGCAGGCTGAACCGGAAGATGGTTCCGCGATGGGCCGCGGGCGGGGAGTGTTGTTCTACGTCGTCTGCACTGATCTCGATGCGCTGGCCGCAGAGTTCACGCAGCGTGGGCTGGAATATGCCCCGCCAGTCACAACGTATTACGGGATGCGACAGCTCTCCATCACCGATCCCGATGGGTATGACCTTTGTTTCCAGGAACGGGTCGGTTCTTGAATCGAGACGCTCCAGTGACGTGGACTCACTGATCCGATCCGGTTCACCATCCGGCTGATTTCCCATCTTGACCTGTTTCTCCGGTCTGACATACCATCCCGCGTTTCGTTCACCGGGGTGGGGGGCGGTCCGTCATGCAGACGGTGCGGCAAGGCTGGCGTTCGGCGGGGCTGATCCTGCTCCTTGCGCTCGTGGTCCGCATCATGGCTGCCGTCGCGATTCAACGCACGGTTGACCTCGAACCGGGACGCATCTGTCTGATCCCCGGCGATGCCGCCGGTTATTGGGAACTGGCGGGTAATCTCCTGCAGGGCGAATACCGGATCTATGATCCCTCGCGGCAAGTGATGCGGATGCCCGGCTTCCCGTTGCTGCTGGCGGGTTGCCGGCTGATGTTCGGTGACTGGTTGCTTGGGACACGAAGTCTGCTCGCGCTGATCGGGGCGCTGGCGTGCTGCGGGACGTACTGGCTGGGACGCGTGCTGTTCACAGAAGAAGCGGGGATCGTCGGCGGGATCGGGGCGGCGTTGTCACCGGCGCTGGTGGGCTTCAGTCCGTTGCTGCTAAGTGAAACCGCGTTTGGGGCTGCACTGGTAGCCCATGGATTGGCATTAGCCTGCCTGTGGCAAACCCCCGCGACCAGCCGTCAGCTCAGGCTGGCGATTGTGAGCGGGCTGCTCGGAGCGCTCGCGACGTACTTCCGACCGACGTGGTTGCCGGTCGTGCCGTTGATCGCCGTCTGGCATCTGCTGGTTGCCGGTCGCGGACGTCCTGCCCGGTGGGCTGAAGCGGGGGCGATGGTCCTCGCGTTGGTCTTTGCGCTGCAGCCGTGGATGGTGCGGAACCTGCTGGTGACGGGGCATCCGGTGATCACCACCTTATGGGATGGGCCGAGTCTGTACGACGGACTGCATCCCGGGGCGACAGGCGACAGCGAAATGTCATTCTTCGAACGCGATCAACTCTTATCGACGATGACCGAATACCAGATGAACCAGACGTATCGTCAACGGGCCTGGAAATGGGCGGGCGAGAATCCTGGACGAGTGCTGGAACTGGCGGTGGTCAAAGCCCGCCGTTACTGGAGTTTTGTCCCGAATGCGCCGCAGTTTCAACGACTGGAAATCCAGATCACGCTGAGCGTGGCGACGGTTGCGCTGTTCCTGTTGGCGCTCGTCGGCGCGTGGGTCGAGCGCCGCCATGGGAATGCGCTGGTCCTCACGATGGGGGGACTGCTCTTCTTCGCAGCGGTGCATCTGTTGTTCGTCAGTTCGCTGCGGTATCGGTTGCCAGCCGAGTATCCGTTGTGGGCACTCTCCGGCGCTGGTTGGGTTGCTATCCGCCAGCATTTCTTCACACGGGGAGCCGTGTAACCGATGTTCCGCCTATTGCAGCGTGCGTTGCTGCTGGCCGCGTTGATCGCGGTCGGGGGACTCGCTGCGCTCGCGTGGTTGTCGGTGCAGGGGGATGAGATCCTGCGGCAGGAGTTGCTGCGACAGATCGGGGCGATGTTTCCCGACTGCGAAGTGACGATCGTCCGCGCGCAGTTCGATCTCCGCGGCCGAGTTCGGGTCACGTCGCTTGCCTTACGTTTGCCGGAAGAAGCGGAGCCTGCGCTGGAAGTTCCTGAATTACTGGTGACGCTTGATCGGCAGGCGCTGGCAGAGCGGCAGCAGCTGTTACTGGAAGAGATCAAGATCACCCAGCCGACGGTCCGCGTCTCGCAACGGGCCGATGGTCGCTGGAACTGGTCGAACCTGCGCTATGTGGCACACAACGGAGGGGGGCTGCTCCCCGATGTCGTGCTGCAACACGCGAAGATCCAGTTGCAGGTGGCTGCGACCGCTCAGAACGATCCTCTGGCCGTCACGCTGGAAGAACTCTCGGTCACCGCTCGTCCGGCGTCGCAACGGGCTTACACGGTGCAGGGGAATGCCCGCAGCGAACTGACCGGTCGTGTGACATG
The DNA here is from genome assembly GCA_044229335.1 of Planctomycetaceae bacterium. Classification (GTDB taxonomy): domain Bacteria; phylum Planctomycetota; class Planctomycetia; order Planctomycetales; family Planctomycetaceae; genus DSVQ01. The sequence continues at coordinate 111,069 of JBGATC010000008.1, forward strand.
TCAGGCGACAGTCCCGCTGCAGGCCGGAGCCTGGCAGGGGCAGATTGATGCACAGACCATCCAGATCGACGCCTCCACCGTCCGGCTCATCGGACGGTATTGGCCCGAATTCTATACGCACTGGGAAGCAGGCGAACGTCAGTTGCGGGAGAAGCTGCCGGGCATTCCGATCGATCCACGACCCGTGACCGTACGCGACCCCGGGCTGGTCTGCACGGTCCAGGCTTCCTTGAGTGTAGCCCAATCCGATCCATCGAACCCGGTGCAACTCCGCGGGGCAGTGGTGCTCCTGGGTGGGCGACTCTCACACCCGGCATTGCCTTACCCGCTGCGTGATCTCAAGGGGACGATCGAGACCGACGGCGATTCGCTCGTCGTGCGGGACCTGCAGGCGGTGAATGGTCGCACAACGCTGGCGATCAATGGCCGTGTCGATCGGCGGGGGACGATGAACTGGCAGATCGTCGGCAAGGACCTGCCGATTGATGAGGCAACCGTGGCCCGGCTCCCGGTTTCCCTGCAGCGGCAGGTTTATGCCCTCTCATTGTCTGGTCTGTGTCATGGAACCGTGAAACTGTGGAAAACCGCCGACACTCCGTGGAAGATCGAAGCCTCCGGCGGGCTGAGCGACGGCACAATCCAGCACGAGCGGTTCCCGTATCTTGTGCAGCGTGCGTCCGGGACTGCGACCTGGATCGACGATGTCGTCGAGATGAGTGGCCAGGGGATGGCGGGGGAGACTCCGGTCACCATGAAAGGGACGATCCACCATCCCGGACCGGTGGGTGACGCTGTGTTCGAGTTCCGGGCCGATGCTGCGCCGATCGATGCTGCGCTGATTCGCGCCTGTCCCAAAGAGGTTCGCATTGCGCTGGAACAGATGCAGTTTCAGGGGACGGCCGATGCACGGCTGATCCTGATGCGGCCGCCGGGGCTCGATCAGAAATATCAGCCGCAACTCTGGGCGCGAGTGAAGAACGGCCGCGTGCAGTATGTCGGTTTTCCCTATGAAATCCGCAATCTCAGTGGATTGGTCACCTGGGTAGGCGATGTCGTTGACTTTCAGCAACTGTCCGGCACACATGATGGCACGAAACTGACCGGGCAAGCGCGGTTTCTGCTACGCGAAGGGGCCAAACAACTCACGCTGTCGACGGTCGCCAAGAACGGGACGCTCGATCGGGCGTTGTATGCGGCCATCGGTGATTCCTTGCGGTCTGTCTGGGATACGTTCCGTCCACAGGGAGAGTTCGATCTCACGGCGAATGTCACCTGGACACCGGGAGCGGCACCGCGGATCGAAATCCCGAACTGCACGTTGCGTCGTGGCGAATTCAGCCTCCGTGAGTTTCCGTTTCTCTTTCATGATGTGTCCGGCGAGTTTGCTTACCGGGACGAAGAGGTGACGATCCTCTCCTGTTCGGGCCGACACGATGACACGCAGATTCGCGCGGTTGGGACGGCGGATTGCCACTTCCCCTGGGTCGTGCGGCTGACCGAGTTTCATCTGGATGATCTCGCACCCAATCCCGCGTTCCGGCGGGCGCTGTTCGGCCCGTTGAAGAAGGTGGTGGAAGCGCTCAACCCGACGGGACTGTTCTCGGCCCATGGGCCGGTGACGTTGTATGGTCCACCCGCTGGATCGGATGTGATCCGAGCAGCATGGGATTTGCAGACGCACTGGGTCGGTTGCGGGATCAACGCGGGACAGCGAATCAGCGATATTCACGGACGGATCGATCTGGCAGGTAACTGGGACGGGAAGACAACCGAACTGGCAGGACGGCTCGATCTCGATTCCCTCGCCATCTTCGGCAATCATCAGCTCACGCGGATTCGCGGACCGTTTCAGTTGAAGGAGGCGGTGCTGGTCTTTGGCTCGGCCGTGATGGCACAACCGCAACCTCCTGAGGCAATCCGCCGGGTTCCTGCCGAAGAGCGGATCCTCGGACGGGCCTTTGGTGGCGAGACGACGTTCGACGCTCTTGTCGATCTGCGCGATGAAAACGTCCCCGTCTATTGGGTGCATACCGAGCTCAACGGAGGGAACCTGGAACGATATGCTCAGGAACATCTGCGCGGCCATTCCAACGTTCGCGGTCTGGTGAATGGCTGGCTCGATCTGCAGGGCCGCACTTGGGACAGTGCGCGCGTCGAAGGCCGCGGTCAGTTACAGATCAGTCCCGCGGCGTTGTACGAACTCCCGGTCTTCCTGCAGATCTTTCAGTTGCCCCAGTTCCAACCGGTCGAGCGGAGTGCTTTCCGGTATGCGAACTTTTTCTTCCAACTGAAGAACGAGCGGTTCCTTTTCGATTCGATCGATCTTGTCGGGAATACGATCGGCCTCCGCGGGCGCGGCTCGATTCGATTTGATGGAGCGCTCGCGCTCGATTTTTATACGATGCAGCCACGGAACCCGATCGCCATTCCCGGCCTGCGGGAGATTGTGGGCGTAGTCAATCAGATGAGTCAGGGCTGGATGGCGGTGGAAGTCCGCGGAACGATGTCGGTGCCCACGGCGCGGGTGGTTCCGTTCCCAGTCTTCGATGCCGCGATGAAAGAGTTCCTCGCTCCGTTCGATCGACGTGGTCCCGGTCCCGCTCCCCCCGCGGCGACGTTCGGGCCTCCGCTCAGGCAGGGCGAAGGCGAAACGCCGCCGCGTCGCTGAGGGATTCGCGAGCGTCGGTCGGAGATCGCATGGTATCTTTCCGACCGAGCGATCATGCTGGTGACGGATGACGTCGTCCCCACGCTGGCTCCAGGATCGATCGCATGCAGTCTGTTGCTGTCCGGAGATGGTTGCTATCCGCTGCACTGATCGGAATGGTCACCAGTTTTGCGGTGACGTCTGCTCTGGCGGCTGAGGAACCCGAGCCGTTCATCGAGGTCAAAGTCGGTGCTCTGCCGATCATTCTCTCCGCGCCGCATGGTGGTAAACGGGAACTCCCCGGTGTTGCACCACGTCAGGGGGAAGGGTTGGCCAAGGTTCCGGGCGGGTTCGTTGTTGCCCGTGATGGGGGGACCGAAGAACTCGCCCGCGAGGTCGCTGCCGAGATTCAACGCCGGTATGCCAAGCCGCCGTTCGTCGTGATCAATCAGACCCATCGCAAATTCTTCGATCCAAATCGTCCGCCGAAAGAAGCCTACGAAAGCGAACGGGCGAAACTGGAGTATGACAACTATCACACGGCTCTCGCTGCAGCTTGTCGATCGACCCAGCAGACGTTCAAACGGGGACTGCTGCTCGACCTGCACGGTCAGGGAACCTCGAAAGTCACCGTCTACCGGGGGACGCGCAACGGTCAGACGGTGACCTTACTCCGCGAACGCTTCGGCGAAGCAGCCCACACCGGGCCGGAAAGTCTCTGTGCACTTCTCAAGGGGCGTGGCTGGACCGTCCATCCCGATCCGCATGATGGGAAGGAACAGTCGGGCTTTACCGGGGGCTACATCGTGCAGCACTACGGGAGTCATCAGGGCTTTGGGATCGACGCGATGCAACTCGAGTTCGGCGGTGATTATCGCGACGCCAAAGCCCGGAAAGAGACCGCTCGTGTCCTGGTTGATGCTGTGACAGTCTACGCGAGTCTGTATCTCGATGTGCCAGTCCCTGCGCGGTGACAGACTCAAGGTGATCCGCGAAGACGCAAGCGGGGGTCAGGCGCGGAGTGTGGCTTGCAGGGCTGTCGTGCAGGCGGTGATGACAGCTTGCTGGGCGCGATCGACTTCCTCGCTGGTCAGCGTGCGATCGCTGGCGCGGAACGTCATCGAGACGACGTAGGACTTCTTTGCTTCGCCGAGTTGCTTGCCGCGGAATTGTCCGCCAAAGGCCACCCCTTCCAGATGCGGTCCAGCCGACGAACGGACGGTTTGCTCCAGGGCGTCCCACGCGACCGCTTCATCGAGCACGAAGTTGAGATCGCGGGTGATCCCCGGTTGTTCCGGCAGTTTCGCGGCCCGCGGGACGAGATCGGCGACGGCCTCCAGTGTCTGCAGATCCAGCTCGGCGACGCAGACGACATCCCGCAGACCAGCTGCATCGCACACGCGGCGATCGAGTTCTCCCATCACACCCCACGGCTGACCATTCAGCAGAACCTGCGCCCCACGGCCGGGGGTGAACTGAGCGACGTCGCTGGCAGTCACGGTAACACGCGCACGCGGATTGACCCGTCGGGCCAGGGCTTCAACCACACCTTTCAGTTCCAGATAACTCCGCCCGGTCACGAGACCGATCATCCACGGCTCAGCCTGCACTTCGGTCAGGCTGGAGTCCGCGTGCCAGAAAACTTTTGCCACCTCGAACAATTGGGCCGAGGTGTTCCCATGCCGCTCGTTCGCCCGGCGGGAGGTGACGAGGCTGGGGATGAGCGATTGCCGCAGGAGATTCTCCTGCCGGCGCGAGGAGTGATCGACCGCCAGTGCTGGTTGCTCACCACGTGGCTGGAACCACGCCTGCTCGGCGGGCGACGTGAAGCTCGACGTGATCGCTTCAAAGTATCCAGCCGCGGTGAGGGCTTCTCCCGTTCGTTCGAGCACGCGCTCACGAAGGGACTTGGCACTCGTGCAGAGCGGGACGTTGACATCGGACGGCAGATGCTCGTACCCGTAAATCCGGGCGACCTCTTCGATGAGATCGATCTCGCGTGTCAGATCGCGCCGCCAGGAGGGGGCCCGCAAACTGACCGATTCAGTCGTCGCCGGTGAGACGACAGTTAACCCGAGGCGTTCCAGAATCGCGATGGCAGCCGCTGCCGGAATGTCGATTCCGAGGACTTTCCGGAAGCGCGCGAACCGCAGCTTGATTGGTTCCGTTGAGACTGCAACCGGAGTCCCGGTGGCTGTCACCACGCCGGTGTGCAGCGTGCCGCCGGCGAGTTGCAGAATCAATTCGCAGCAACGGCGGGAAGCCCATTCCGGTCCTTGCGGATCGAGCGCTCGTTCAAAGCGATATGACGACGGGGAATGCAGATCGAGCTTCCGGGCAGTCGCCCGAATCGACAGCGGGGCGAACAACGCCGCTTCGATCAGCACGTTCGTGGTCTGCTGCGAGATTTCCGAGTCGAGTCCCCCCATCACACCGGCCAGCGCGACGGGCCGTTCGGCATCCGCGATCACGCACATCTCAGGGGACAGGGTGTACGTCTTCTGATTGATCGCCTGGAATGTCTCGCCCGCTTTGGCCTGACGGACGATGATTTGCTGGCCGCGCACGCAGTCATAATCGAACGCATGCAATGGTTGGCCGACTTCGAGCATCACGAAATTCGTGATGTCGACGACATTGTTGATACTGGCGATGCCGACCGTCTGGAGACGTTCACGCAACCATTGCGGGCTGGGGCCGATCTTCACCCCCGTGATGACGCGGGCATGATAGACCGGACAGAGTTCCGGGGTGTCGATCCGCACGGCGATCGCGTCGGCTGTGTTCGGTCCGGTCGCCGCAGGCTGGGCAGCCGGCAACTTCAGTGGCTTCTCCGTGAGGGCCGACACTTCCCGCGCGACCCCGAGATGCCCCAGACAATCGGGGCGGTTGCTGGTCACTTCCAGATCGATGACCGTATCGCCGTTGTCGGCCGGTTGAAACTCTTCGAGGTTCAACCCGGACATCGTCAAGCGATCCGTCAGCGCCGCGACATCTAGGCCGATGTCGACATAGTCCTGCAACCACTTCCAACTGACCAGCATCCCGTCGCCTTTCGTCTGCATGAAGTCGGACAGTGTATCACAACCACATCCCAGCCCGAAGCGCGAGCGCCGGGTTCTGTGTCTTGCTTGCTGACGAGAAGAAAAGATGCAGACCCCGGCGCTCTCCGGGCTGGGAAGAGGAGAGATTTCACTCCGCGGGTGGTGCGGCTTCCGGTTCACCTCCGGCGACGCAGACCGCGACGGCGAGGTCGCCGCCGACGTTGACCACCGTGCGGCACATGTCGAGCAGCCGATCGACGCCGAGGATCAATCCGATCGACTCGGCCGGAATCCCGACCGATTTCATGACCACCACAATCAGCGGCATCGACCCGCCCGGAACCCCGGCAGTGCCAATCCCGGCGAGCACTGCCATCAGCACGACCTGGAACTGTTGACCCAGTGACAGATTGACTCCCATCACCTGCGCCAGAAACAGAATCACGACCCCCTCGAAGAGGGCCGTCCCGTTCTGATTACCAGTCGCCCCGACGGTGAGCACGAATCGCGAGACCTGCGGCGGCAACTTCAGGTCGGTCTCCGCGACCCGCATTGCCGTCGGCAGTGTCGCGTTCGACGAAGATGTACTGAACGCCGTCAGCAGGGCTTCTGCAGCATCGCGAAAGAAGCTCCAGGGCGATTTCCGCGCGAAGACCGCAATCGCCACGCTATAGGTCACGAAGAGTTGAATCGCCAGTCCGACGACCACCGTTCCTGCGAACCAGAGCAGAGTCCGTAAGACGTCAAAGCCGAGTTGAGCCGAGACCGCGAAGACGAGGCAGCCTGCTCCAATCGGGGCCAGCTTCAGCGTGAACTCGATGATGACTGTGGCGACCGTCTGCACGGCTTGAAGCCACGCGATCAACGGCTGACAATCGTGCATGCGCAACGTGATGGCGACCCCGGTGATGAGGGCACAGACCATCACCGCCAGCATCCCGTTCCCCTTGGAACTCCCGTCGACCGCCCCCACCATTTCCTGCAGCGGGTTCTCCGGAATCATGTCGACCAGGATGTCCGCAACGGTCTTGGACTGCGTGGCGTTCTTTGCAATCGCGGCCGCTTTTTCCGTCGCTTCCTTAGTTACCAACTTGGCACGCTGTTCCTCGGGGAGCGACTTTCCGGGTTGCACCAGGTTGACCAACCCGACCCCGATGAGCACTGCAGCAAACGAGAACGCCCCGGTGAACATCAGCGTCCGCAGACCCATGCGACCCAGGTGACGCACGTCGCCAATTTCGACGACCGCCAGGGACAACGCTGCAAAAACCAGCGGGACCACCACCATAAACATCAGCCGCAGAAAGAGGCGGCCGATTGGTTGGGCGATGCTGATGATGGTCTGCAACCACGGCTGCGGGGCGTCCTCACCCATCCCGACGACATTTGCGATCAGGCCGGTGACCAGGCCGATAATCAGCCCGATGAGAATCGGGGTCGCTGCGTGATGGGATGGCAGCGGCGTATCGGGTTCAGTCGTCGACATGGCCAGTTCTCCCGTGGAAGAGGCAGTTCACAGGCACTCTACCGACCCTGATGGAATCGTCGCAACCCTCACGGATGAAATGGTTTTAGGCGATTAGTCTGGTCGTATTCCGGAGCGTGCTCCAAGTGGTGCAGGGCATGTTCACGCAGCCCGGGTAGCGTTTGCTGGACCCGTCGGTTTGTGCTGTCGTCAGTCTTGTGGCTAACTTCCGTGTAAGTCATGCCTCCTTTCGAGCAACGGGCGAAACACGACCTACATTTCGAGCATGTCGGGCCCAGGAATGTGCCGGAAGTCCGACGTTCTGGCGTGAACCGCTTCCGGAATTCGTCAACATGCTCGATCTGCAAGTCATCGCGGACAATCTGCTCGCCGGGCCGATCTTGTTCTTCCTCTTTGGCTTCGTCGCAGTCGCATTGAAGGCCGACCTCGAATTGCCGCAGCCCTTGCCGAAGTTCCTATCGACGTTCCTCGTGATCGCGATCGGCCTCAAAGGGGGGATCGAACTCGGTCATGGTGGGTTGACGATCGACAGCTTCAAGGCGTTGGGTCTGGCGATGGCCCTCGCGGTGGTCGTGCCGCTGTATTGCTTCCTGCTGCTCCGGTCCCGCACCACGACCTACAACGCCGCAGCGATCAGTGCCACGTACGGTTCGGTGAGTGCGGTCACCTTCATCACCGCGATTTCAACCCTGGATGGCCTGCAGATTCAGTTCCATGGCTACATGGTGGCTGCGATGGCTCTGATGGAAGCCCCGGCGATCATCATCGGCGTGATTCTCGTCCAGTACTTTGCCCAGGGCGGGACCGAGTCGAAGGTCTCGATCAAGAAGATCTTCCACGATGCCCTGCTGCATGGACCAATTCTGCTCCTGCTCGGCTCGTTGGTGATCGGCCGGCTGATGAGCCCCGCGAGTGCTGTCAAAGTCCGTCCGATGTTCGAGGGCTTGTTCCCCGGCATCCTCTGTCTGTACCTGTTCGACATGGGCCTGAATGCCGCCCGCCGGTTGACGCAACTGAATCTGTTCGATCGCTATCTGACCGCCTTCGCCGTGATCGTCCCGATCTTCAACGCGGGACTGGCCATTACCCTGGCGAAGTGCTGCGGTTTGTCGCAGGGTGACACGATTCTGCTGGCCGTGCTCGCCGCGAGTGCCTCGTACATTGCGGTTCCGGCGGCGATGCAGTTGGCCGTGCCGCAGGCCGACGCGTCGCTCTACCTGACGATGGCCCTGGGGATCACCTTTCCGTTCAACATCGCCGTCGGGATTCCGACCTACGTGCAGCTGACCAAAGCGGTCGTCGCCAGCGACGAACCCCAACTGGCAGCAACCCCGACCCCGCGCGTCGTTGAAGTTCCCACCTCCACCGCACATTGATCGCTCACCCGCGTCAACTTCCCCGCTTGCGTCTTCGCGAACCTCCGAACATCACACCAGTTCCCGAATCGCATCCCCTTCAGGAAGCATCGGGACTGGTCGTCCGGCGTAATCGTTGAACGTCTGCGTCCAGTCGATCCCCAGCATGCGGTAGATCGTGGCCAGCAGGTCGTACGGTTTCAGGGCTCGGTCGATCGGGTACTCGGCGCGCGGGTTCGTTGCACCAACCACTTGTCCGCCGCGAATCCCGCCACCGCAGAGCATCGCGGAGATTGCGTCGCCCCAGTGATCACGGCCGGGGATCGGGATCCCGGGCTGCCCCGTATTGATCCGCGGCGTGCGGCCGAACTCGCCCATCACCACGACCAGCGTCTGATCGAGCAGGCCGCGGACGAAGAGATCGTCGATTAACGCACCGACCGCCTGATCCATCGCCCGGAAGTTCTCAGCATGGCGTTCGAGCTGTGAGTGATGATCCCAGTGCGGCATATCGACCGTGACGAAGGTCACCCCCGCTTCCACCGCACGGCGGGCCATCAGCGTGTACTTGCCCCACGGGTTATTGCCATACTTGTCGATCAGCCGCGGATCTTCCTTTTCCAGATCGAACGCCTGCCGGGCGCGGCCGCTGAGGATCATCGACAACGCCGACTGCTGATGCCGATCGAGCGTGGTCAACTGGCCCGACTGGTCGACTTTGCGCTCCATTCGATCGAGCGCAGAAAGTAATTGCTGTCGATCGGAGGTCCGACTGACTTCGGGGACGGTCAGATTGTCGAGGCACCGCGGTCGTCCAACGGAAGCGGCTGCGTAACTGTGATGCAGATAACTCCGTTCCCGGTCGACATCGAACGGGTTGTACGCTGCCCCGAGATACGCCGCTCCCTGATAGCCGGGATAAAGGTAGACGCTTTCCGCGGCCGGGAGCCCGACATATGCGGGGAGTCCCGGCTTATTCGGTCCTTTGATGCGGGAAATATACGAACCGACCGACGGAAATTTCTGCGGCAGATCGACCGAGGTCGACCCTGCCCGGCCGGTGAGCATCCAGTGGGCGGCTGCGAAATGGTCGCCCGTCCCATGCTGCAGTGACCGGATCACAGCCAGTTTGTCAGCATGCTTCGCCTGTGACGGGAGCAGACTGGAAAGCTGCATTCCCGGCACCGCGGTCGCAATCGGGTCGTACGGACCGCGGTACTCGGTCGGGGCGTGCGGCTTGGGATCGTAGCTTTCGAGCTGGCTCGGTCCGCCATCCAGCCAGATGAGAATCACCGACTTCTCATTCGACGCAGCTACACCCTCTGCCCGCAATCGCAACAAATCGGCCAGCGACAGCCCTGCAACACTGAGCACACCGAGCTTGAGCGCGCTCCGTCGAGTGATCCCCGCACAATTGCTCGCCGCCGTCCCCGATTGCAACGTCAACATCACCCGCCCCTTACCCGAGTCAAATCCACGGACGCCGATGCGTACCGTACTGTATCGTCAGCCGCCATCCCTGTCATCCAGAAATGCTGAACTTTGATGGAGCATGCAAGACGATCACGCGATCCCTGTGCCGCATCCTCCGAGCAGGCGAGATCGGGAGATCGATCGTTTCGGCACGAGATTCCTGAGCCAGCAAACGAACAGGCACGCCGTGCTCGATTGAGGACCACGGCGTGCCTGATACAGTTTGGGCTGACGGCGATGAGCTGTCAGAAACTATTCGATGGCTCGCCGACGGCGGGAGTCATCGCTGAGAGAAAGTGGTGTCAGCGAGACAGAGCGCTTCCGAGTCCCCAGGAGGTCGAGTTGGATGATCGGCGCGGATTCCCAGTCGACGTCGTGTGCGACAGGAGTCCAGTCCATCAGGGAGGACTGACGTCCCGCGCGCGACGACCAGACGACCTGTGCCGGGTCCTGCATCAGCAGTTCCGCAGAGCGGGGCACACGGACCACCGACTTGTCGGCCGTCGAGAGCAGAACCGGTTTCAAGTCCTTGAAGTTGACCTGCACCATCCCTTCGTGCGATTCCATCGACGCGAGGAGTGTTTGCCGGACGCTCTGCAAGCGCCCGCGCGATTCCGCTGAGACGAGCGACTCCAGACGATCGAGCCACTTCAGACCCCGTTGCATCGTCGCCGCGGGGAGTTGCACCTCGGTTTGAGCTTCGCCGTCGATCACCGTGGCCTCTCGCACTTCGGCGATCAGTTCGAGGGCTTCGAGTCCCAGGCTGGGGTTCCAGAACATCGCGGTCGCGATAGCCGTGCTCTCTGCATAGTACGTGTCCACCAGTTCGCGACCGGCCGGGGTCTGCTTGAGGACGCGATCGCGGAAGAGCCGCAAGTCGTCCAGCAGTTGGGTGCGCGATTCGGTCTGGCCGAGCTTGATCGTCTTGCCTGGAGTCCAACCCTTATTGTACTGGATCAGGCGAGCGATGAGACAGCCACCACCACCGGAACCAAACGGATCGAAGGGGACTGCGGTCGAGGGGATCCCGTTCGCCACGACTTCCAGATTGAAGGTTCCGCTGGTTGGGAAACCCGCCGGCAATTGAAACTGGAATGAAGAACTCCCTTGGGAAACGCCGGGCGTCCAACCCGTCGACCGAGCATAGTAGACCTGCCCGTTGGAAGGATTGGTGATGCGGACGATTGGATAATTGGTATCCATCTCAGCATCGTCGCCGTACGTTGCTCCTTGGGAAATCCCAGTCAGCTGGGAGCCTTGCAGCGTGAAATTTGTCGCCGAGTTCTTGATGATCGAAGAAACTGTCGGTCGCCAGCTGTTCTGGATGGTTCCGTCCCCGGCCGGGTTATAGATCCAGAGTTCACCACCCGCGCTGAAGAGGGCCTGGCCGTTGGGAAGCATCAGAAATCGTGAGTAGTAACTGGCGTTGTTAGCGAAGAATGTTCCCAGCGCACCGCCGGGAGTGACGTCGGTTACTGAGTTGGTGCTGTAGTTGTAGCTGAAGAGTTTCGACGGAGAATTGAACAGGTACCGGTCAGCCATGAACAGGAAGTTCCCGGTCGGAAGCATTACCCCGGGAGAGTCATCGGAGCCGAATCCGGTGGGAAGTGTCGGTCCCGCGGTCCAGCTGTTGGTTGATGGGTTGTAGAGCGCGGTATTCTCATTGGCACCGACTTGAAAGACGAGACCGTTCGGCAATTGCGTCCCCGGTCCGAGTTCATACCCCTGCGTCGGGGTCGAGAGCAGGGCAGGCAACGTCCCGGCGTTCGACCAGGTTTCCGTCTGGTAGTTGTACTTCTGAGCGGTTGGTGTGCCGGTATTGATGCTGCTGAAGATGTCGTAGGACAGGACGGAACCATCTGGCAGAATGAACCAAGTCTCTTCATCACTGGCATCAGACCGGAGCTTCGTGCCAGTGGTTGTCCAAGAGTTCGACGACGGATTGTAGAGATACGTCTGCGGCCCCGAGAGATACCCGCAGAGGATCAAACCATTCGGCAGCAGGATCGAAGGATCATCCCCGAACTGTGACTGCGGGAAATTTGGAGTCGGCGTCCAGGTGTTCGCGACCGGATCATAGATTTCGCCGGAGTTGATCCAGGTCGCGTTCCCCTGCGGGCCGCTGTATTCCCCGCCCAGCACGAAGACTCGGCCATCCGGCAGAACGTGCGAAGCGAAATAGAGCCGTTCGAGGCCCATGTTGGCGACGGAAGACCAAGTCCCGTTCAGATAGTTCCCCTGGGCATCGGGGCTTAGTTTATCCCAGCGCTTGGTCACGTTCGGACCCTGGACCAGCACGGTCCCATCGGTGAGCAGGTGCATGGTTCCCGCACCCCCCGCAGGATCCTGATTCGTCAGTTTGGTCCAAGTTCCTGCATCGACGGTTGCGGCCATCAGCCCGCTGCTGAGCATGACGAGCAGAGCGGGACAGTAACGCAATACGCCCTCACGAAGCTTCTTCGACATGGCATCCACCTTCACGGTTTTTCAGGAACGGGGAGTTAGAACAGCCTGGCGCGATGACAGTACTGTGCTGAACACCCGCTGAATATCGCTCGGGTTCGATGCTTGCAGGAATGTAAGACCGGGTTCGTCCGCGTGAAGAGATTGGTCCATTACGGTTAACGATCCGGCGTGAGATCGCGGCAGGATGCACGCTCTTCGCCTGCCTGTCTCGCAGCGCATCACGGTGTGGATCAGCCCTGAATGACTTTCGCAGCGGCTACTGACCTGGAACCGGAACCTGTGCACGGAGGTGCTTGTCAAAAAAACCGAGAACGACGGGGCGAAGGTCTTGTTGCTTCGGTTCGAGATGAAAGGTATGCGGGGCATCTTTGATGATATGCAGCGCCACGGGAGCACCAGCCTCTTTCAAGGCGGTGGCGAGGCGTTCGCTCTGGCTGAGGGGGACGGTTTTATCCGCCGTGCCGTGGAGAATCATCAGCGGTGTCGAGTCTTTACGGGCATACGTCACGGGGGATGCCTGGCGGTAGAGTTCGGGGGCCGCGTCGCGGGTCTTGCCGAGCATCGCCAGGTCTTTGTACTCAAGCAGATCGCTGGGTCCATACAGATCGACCCCGCAGTTCACGCGGCAGGAAAACTCCGCGTACGGTCCCGGCGCATCCAGGTGATCTTCGGTCTTGAGCAGAGTCACCATCGCGGCCAGATATCCGCCGGCAGATCCACCGATCACCCCAATGTGCTCGGGATCGACTTGCAATTCGGCCGCGTTCTTTCGCAGCCAGCGGACAGCGGTCTGGCAGTCATGCAGATTCTGGGGCCAGGTCGGCTTGCCACTGGAGGCAAGCGCGTAGTTGATGCTGAGAGCGATATAGCCATTCCGCGCGAGGTTGCCGCAGACGTTGAGTTCCCGGGCCGCGTGCTTACTCCCGCCGGTCCAGCCACCGCCATGAATCATCACCACCGCGGGATATTTTTTGCCAGCTTCGAGGGTCTTGGGGAGATAGAGATCGGCTTTCTCCGACCGACCGTCAGCCAGGTACGCCACGTTTGCCTGCACCCGCACATCGTCGGGGTACTGCGGCAAGCGGTCGTCTTGCGCGAAGGCGATCCGGGCGACACACAACAGCATCAACGAGCACAACACGCGGGACATCGAGGGCTTCCTGAAGAGTTGGGGATCGCCCATCAGTGTATGCCGTCAGTCCGTGTTCGGCACGTCAGTAGAGACTCCCTTCTGGGGGGAACTGCATGCGAAACGATCCTCTCCCTCGCGCGAGATCGTACCCCTCAATTAAACCAGGCCCCATATGCGACTCCCAGGGAATTCTGGAAGACACTCCCAACGCGGATGAACGCCTGCAGGTTGATGTCCGGGAGTTTGGGGTCAAGATACTTCTCCCGGATCGATTCCTTGCTGATCCGTTCCCAGTCGAACGTGGTCGGGGGATCGACCAGCACGAGTTTCAGGTTCAATCCTTCCTTCGTCGCCGAACTGATCAATCCGATGAGCCATGCCGGAATCTTGCGTTGCCCTTCGAAGAGGGCTTCCATTTCGTCGACCATGCCGAGCCAGGCGCTGATCATGGCCTCGGTCACCGGTAGACCAAGGACACCGGTCTGACGAGGGTTGGGCAGCCATTCGAAGTCATTGTCCTGCTCGGCGCGGATGTAGGTCCACGTTTCATGATTCAGCCGACAGACCTGGAGCATGTGCTCACGGAAGCGACCGAGTCGGGCGGGGTCTTTCACGGGGACGCGGTTGCGGCTGAGCTGCAACTGAATCAGTTTCTCTTTGTCGGTTCCCTGGAAGGTGTGTTTCGGGTTGGCAAAGAGTTCGTTGGCGGTCAGGTTGAACTGCTGTTCCAGGTCGCAGGCCAGCTGCGCGTCGATCATTGCCATCAGCAGATGACAATACGCTCGCAGCCAGGCGACATCTCCCCGATCGAACCGGACTTGAAAGTCGGGATTATTGACCAGGACCGGCGGTCGGCGGCCCATCATTTTCGTGAGCAATTCGCTCAGGCGGACCGGAGACTTTCGATCCCCGATCAAATCGAGCTGCACATCGGCCAACCGGAGTTTGAGGGCGACTCGATGATCGGTGATGCCCGCCAAGGTCGCCTCGGCGGTGGCGAGGTCGGTGTAGAAGCCATCCAGCACGCGCCGAAAAGCAGCATACGTAATCGGTGTCGGATCGGGATTGTCGGGAACCGGCAAACGGACGAACGGCATGTTCGAATTTTCGGAGCGGCAACCGTACTCATGCAGAGCCTGCCCGAGTCGTTCCACGCCGTGCACGAACTGCAGGACGCCCAGACCAAACCGGAGATGGTCATCTTCCGGCGTGTTGCGTAACGCCATGCTCAGGGCATGTTCTCCACGGGCAAATTCTCCCTGATGGAGAAATTCTTCTACGCGCGCGGCCGGAGAAACGGGCGGTTCGGCACTCCAGGCCACCAGCAGAACCAGAATTATCGGACCCGGCATGTTGCGCTCCTTGACGTGTCGTCCCTACGCGGATGTGGCATCTGTCACAGGGGAAATACCACCGGGAGCGGTTGCGGGTTTCAAGCCCGCGTGTTCGTATGGTTAGAATGCGGACGGGAGAGACGGACCATGTTCGAATTGCCGGACGACGAAGCGCCGCCGCCGTCGGGTCCGTGGATCAGCGGGCGCGGGGTGTGGCTTTGTGCGTGGGCGGTGGGGACTGCAGTCCTGCATTTCGCAGCCGACCCGAGCGTGCTGGTCGCCGTCAGTTATGCTCATTTCGCAGCGAAAGATGTGACGACCGGGTTGTGGCTGTGGCAGCGCGATCCCGTCGTGCGCCGCGGTCGGACCTGGCTGTGGTGCTATGTCGCCTATGGGTTGTTGAAGGTCTCGGTCATCGCCCTGATGTTTCTGATCGGCGTGCTCTGGTTGCTGCCGCAGCATGCCCGCGCTCATGAACTCCTGGTGACCGGCTGGCTCTCGCTGGGAGCCTGGGGGGCGAGTGCGATCACCATCGGGGTGGGGATGGCCCGCTGCTCGTGGCTGGGGGATCGGATCGTGCTCGACCCCGCGATTCACCTGTCCCGTAAGCGGGAAGAATTTCCGCCGACTCTCAGCGGACGTGATCGGTTGCCGCTGGTCTATCTCGCCGGGGGTGTGGCGATGGTGGTGCTGGTCATTCCGCTACTGGTCTCGCTCGCGATTCTGGCGGCGACCCTGTTCGGTGAGCGCGTCGTCGTCTGGACACTTCCCGCGGCCATCATTCTGGCCGCGATTGTGGTCCTCTGGTGGAACGAATGGGGCCGCGAGCGTCATGCCATCGCCGCCACCGCCAGCGATTGCTGGCCGGAGTATCCTCCGGCAGTCATTCCACCACGGTATGACCGGCAGGGATAATTGGAGAGTGTTCGCTGCTGTGCGCTTCGGAGCGGACCAGTTTCGTCACGTTGACCGGCTTGGTCAAGGTTTCATAAGTGACAAGGAAGTGCTCATCCGGAATCCGTTCCAGTGGCAGGCCGAGGACTTCCTTCAGGATCACGCGGAATGTGTTCACCGGCGAAATCGCCGGGTCGAGTTGCTTCCGGATCGATTCGGGAACCAGCAGGGCATGCAGGATGCCGAGACGCTGTCGTACTTCACGCGCCGGGTCGGAAGAGTAGGGGAGCCAGACCGCTCCGTGATCGGCCTGGATGACGATGATGGGTGGGCGAGTGCTCTGGGCCTGGATTTCAGCGAGGACCGGCAGCAGCCGACGGTTCAACCCTTGAATCTGCGCCGTGTACCCGGATGTGTTCTCGTCGGGTAGACCCTCTGTCCGACGACCTTCGGCGTCGAGCACATAGGGGTAGTGCGGACAGAGCACGTGAGTGAAGACAAACTTCGGTCCCGGTTTCGCGGCTTGTTTCGGCAGTTCAGCGAAGAATTGTTCGTGCGAGACCCAACAATCAGTGGATTCCGAGGGGGTGCCGAAGCGACAAACACTCGCGCCGCGAATCCGTCGCCAGAAGTTCGTGAGCGTCGGCGACATCCCATGCAGGGTCCCGAACGAGCGATCGGCCTGCCGGGAGAACGCCGTCCCTTCATAGAGCGAATTGAAATGGACGATCTCGTAGCCATGCCGTTGCAAGAGGTCGGCGACCTGGTTGTTCCGCATCAACTCAAAAGCCGCGAGCGGCTGTCCCCCGTCGCAGGGAATGGGCGTGTGTAACTGCATGTTCAACGACGAGGAAAGCGAGTAAAGCGTGATGGGGTAGTTGCTGGAACTCTGGTCGGCAACGTAGAAGCCCTGATCGCGCAAGGCGTCCAGAAACGGGGTGTTGTCAAAGCCGAACTCTTCCTTCAAGGCATCGGCTCGGCTGTACCCGTCCAGGATGACATAGTAGATGTCCGGCAGTTCAGCCATCGGCTTTGACGGAGCATCAGCGGCAACAACCGCGGGGAGTCCGGTGAACCGCGGCGGACGGAGCGTGAGCGACGCGAGTTGCCCCAGCGGCTGCAACATCATCAACAGCGCTGTCAGGTTCAGCATCGTTGCCGAACGTGACCAGTTGCCCCGGCTGCGGATCAGGCTGGCCATCACACTCCCCCAGCCGAGGAGCAACAGGCCATGCACGATCCCTGCACCGAACGCCAACCGGGCACTGACCTGGTCGAAGACCTTGCCGTAGACCAGGACCGTCAGCAGTGTGATGGTCGCCATGAGAGCGGCAGCGGGCGCGTTTCGCGTGAAGAGCCGGCAGAGACCCCAGACTACGGTCGAGACGACGAGCCCTATGGCGAGCAGCAGAGCGACATCGGCGACGGTAAAGAAACTGCTGTTCCGCGCCACCATCCAGAGCAGCAGGCTGCTGACCACGAGCCAGGGGTGGCAATCTGCCCAATGGAACGCACATCGCGACGTTTCATCCGTCGTCACCGTCATTCTGCCCCTCCGCGATCTGCTGCCGCGCACGAGCTGTCTCAGGCTGCTTGTCGATGCTGAGGCACTTCAGTAGAACCTGCTTCTGACTTGTTGCTGGGCAAGAGAAGTTGAGAGGAACTCGTCCGGCCGACGGACCCCGCGAAGAACCGTTTCACACGCGCGAGCGATCCGCTGAAAACCGCGGTGGCGCTGATGATTCCTGCGATCAGGAACTGGGCGATGAGGCTTCCGGTGCCTGGGTCGAGATATGCCAGGACGTGGTTTATATGGAACATCTGTGGTCTTCCTTGACTGACCGCAGCACTCGAACTTGCGTTTGAGGGTTGCGGCCCTCGGCAATCGTTGCCGAAGTCTAAAATGACGAAGCGAATCATAGTTTTTGTCGGAAATTCGGACATGTGAAGTCGACGGAAATGCTTGCAGAAATGAAAAATATTCGTTAATTGGATAATTCCAACTAACCGGAAAACTCGGTTAGTGGATAAAAAAGCTCTTGCTGTTCAAGAGGTTCCGTTGTGTCGCTCAGGAATCCTTAATGTTAAGGGCCGGTGAAATTTTGTTTCGGCCCTACGTGTCTGGGCTCGATTCGCTCCGCAGTGAAGAGTGTCACAATTTTCAGTAGAACCCGCGGGCCATGCGGAACGAATGAGCATCGGATTTCCATCCCTCCGATGATCTGAGGTGACAGTTGCCCGTCTCTGACTGCCCCATGGTTGGTTCATCACGTGTTGCAGGCTCGTTTCGTGATCCGAGCGGATTTGTCTACACGCGAGAAGGTGTCCTCTTAAGGCAAGTGGCACCAGTGGCCTGCTCCCCAAAATCTGGTCCACGTGTTATGAGAGTCTCAGAGCCCCGCGAGGGGGAGGAGAGACTCGATGTCGAAGCGACGGAAGCGGCACAGTCCCGAGCAGATCGTGAAGAAGCTGCGGGATGGTGAGTGCTGCTGAATGCGGGGAAGGATTTGGCCGCGGTGTATCGCGCGTGGAGCATCAGCGAAGGGACGTGGAACCGCTGGCGGAACCAGTACGGCGGGATGAAATCAGAAGAGGCGAAGCGGTCGGCGCTGGAAGAGCAGAGAACCGGCGGTTGAAGCAACTGGTGGCGGATCTCAGTCTCGACATCCAGATGTTGAAGCACGTGGCCTCAAAACTGGTAAGCCCTCCGCAGGGCGTGCGGCCGCGAAGGACCTTCAGCAGGTGTTCACGGTTTCGGGAGCGAAGGGCGTGCGCGGTGCTGGAGCAGCCGCGGAGCACGCAGCGGTATGAGGGCGAAGAGTGATGAAGCGGCGCGTTAGCGCCGGTTACGCGAACTGGTGCGTCGTCGGCCGCGGTTCGCTATCGGCGATTGACGGCCAGTTAAAGCGTGAGGGCCAAGTGGAACGGGTCCATCGACGTCGACGTGAAGGGCTGAAAGGCGGAGAAAGCCGCGGAAAACCAGAGCCGTTGGCTGTTCATCGAACGCCTGCCATCTCCGCCATGGCGACCCACAAGGATCACGTGTGGTGCTGGGACTTCGCGTTTGATCGAACCGAGAGTGGGACGACGTTGAAGTGCTGTCAATCATCGACGAGTTCACGCGGAGTGCCTGGCGTTGAAGGTCTCACGGAGCATCACGAGCGAAGATGTCCTCGACACGCTGGCGGAGTTGTTCGCGATGCGGGGCGTGCCGGGAGCGATCCGCAGGACAACGGCCTGGAGTTCATGTCGCGCAGAGCATTCAGGGGTGGCTGGGGCCGCAGGTAGATCAACGCGTTGTAGGCCCCTGGCAGCCCTTGGGAGAATCGGTTATGCGGAGAGCTTTCACTGAAGCTGGTGGACGAGTTCCTGAACCGGGAACCGTTCGAGAGTGTCAGTCAGGCCCGGCAACTCACGGCGGCTGGGAAAGACGACTACAACCATGACCGGCCGCACAGCTCACTGGGGTACGTCACCTGGCAGAGTTATGGTTGCTTTGTGCGGTTTCGACCCGGAGCATCCTTCGCCTACGGCTCAGGCTGCTCCTCCATTCCAGCCGCACAGCGTTACCCAACCAGAACTCTCATAACCCCTGGTACAGAAAATGGGGACAGGCCACCAGTTTATGCAACGCATTACGACCGTTTAAAAAGCAGTGGACTGGCCGCTCGACTCCAGGAGCAGGGGTTCCTGATTCCCTATCAGGAAGCCCCGCTCGAATGGGCGATGAACGGCGAAGCCTACTGCGTGCTGCAACCCGAGCGGGTCGCATTCATCAGCTATCCCTACGAGTGGTGCTTCACTGCTCTGAAGGATGCGGCGATGACCACGCTGCAGATTCAGGCTGCGGCCCTGGAGGCCGGGCTCTCTCTGAAAGACGCCAGTGCCTATAACATCCAGTGGCATCGTGGACGGCCGACGTTGATCGATACGCTCTCGTTCGAGACGTACGTTCCTGGTCGGCCCTGGGTCGCCTATCGTCAGTTCTGCGAGCACTTTCTCGCTCCGCTCGCTTTGATGAGCACGGTCGATGTGCGTCTTTCGCTGTTACAACGGCCGATGATTCACGGGATCCCGCTCGATCTCGCCGCTCGTCTGCTTCCCTGGAGGACGAAGTGGTCGCTGGGTCTGCAACTCCATCTCCATACCCATGCCCGTTTCCAGCAGCAGCACGCTGGAACTGCGGCAACCGGAACAACGGAAACATCCCCAGCGGCCTCCAGCAGCCGCGGAATTTCCCTGACCGCAGTTCAGCAGATGGTCAACCATCTCGAGCAGACCGTCCGCAGCTTGAAGCCTCCGCGCGGCAAGACCGAATGGGACGATTACTATCAGGCGAATCACAACTACGAAGGGGCAGCACTGGCCGAGAAGGAACGCCTCGTGCGGACCGCGCTGGATGCATCGCGACCACAGTCGGTCTGGGATCTTGGAGCGAATGATGGGCGTTTCAGCCGCATCGCGGTCGCTGCGGGAGCAACGGCCGTCGTCAGTTGGGATATCGATCCGAACTGCGTCGATGCCAACTATTGCAAGGCCCGCGCCGATGGGACGACGAACATCTTCCCACTCCTGATGGATTTGACGAACCCCAGCCCGGCGATCGGGTGGGCTCACTGCGAGCGGTCGTCGCTCGTTGATCGCGGACCGGTCGATGTGGTGATGGCGTTGGGGCTGATCCATCACCTGGCGATCAGTAACAATCTTCCCCTCGATTACGTCGTCGAATTCCTCGAGCAATGTGGTCGCGAGGCGATCGTAGAATGGGTCCCGAAGGAAGACAGCCAGGTCCGCAAACTGCTCGCGACCCGGGAGGATGTCTTCCCCGGTTACCAGTTAGCCGCGTTCCGGCAGGTCTTCGGTGAACGCTTTGAGATTCTCAGCGAGCAACCGATTCCGGGGACACAGCGCACCCTGTTCCACGGACGGGCCCGCGACTGATTGCCTGTTGTCCGTGATCACGACGCACAAGCTCAGCGCGAAGCGGATCACCGTCCGTTACGATGTTGAGCATGTTGCCTTATGGCCGACGTGTCTGTTCTCTGTGGCTTCGCGGTGTGACGCTGACAGTCGCGTCCGCGTTGTGGCTGATAGTCCCGATTCCGGCTGTCGCCACAGATTGGCCGAACTGGGGTGGACCCGCGGCGAGCGGTCATTCAGATGAGACCGGTCTGCTGGAAGCGTGGCCGGCCGGCGGTCCGCGTGTCTGTTGGCGACGCGATCTCGGGCAGGGCTATGCCTCGTTCGCTGTGGTCAACGGTCGGGCTTACACCGCTGAGCAGGATTTGTGGGGCCAGTATCTCCTCTGTCTCGATGCGGAGACCGGCCGGACGATCTGGCGGGAACGCTTCGCAGCGGCGTATGAGGCGGCCGGAATCTATCCGGGTCCGCGCTCGACCTCCGCGATCGCCGATGGTCGCGTCTTCCTCGTCACGCCCGATGCTGTGGTCCTGGCGTTTGATGCCATCACGGGGGCGCAGGTGTGGCGCGTTGAAACGCAAGCACGGTTTCATGGTGCCGGGACCGAATTCGGGTATTCCGCATCCCCCCGGGTGCTGGAGGGGAAGGTCGTCTTGCCGATTGGTGGGCCGAACGCTGCGGTAGTGGCCCTCGATGCTGCGACGGGAGCGACAGTCTGGACCGCCGGGGATGAACCGGCGAGTTACTGCACTCTGCAGACGTTGACGCTCGATGGCGAGATCCTGCTGCTGGCTTACCTGCAGAATGGTCTCCTGCTCTGTCGTCTGAATGATGGCTCGGTCGTGTGGCGGGAAGAACTGTCGCATGGATACGACGAACATTCGGCGATGCCGCTGGTCGTCGATCAGGAGTTCATCATCTCGGGACCATTTCGTGCGGGAGCGACGGCATACCGTGTATCACAGGAGCCTGAACGGATTCACGCGGCGATCCGCTGGAGCAGTCCCAAGCTCTCGAATGACACCGCTTCGAGCGTAGTTGTCGACGGGGCGATCTACGGGTTCGATCTTCGTGATCCGCAGGCGAAAGCCCATCGACCGTCCCGTGGCGAGTTTCGCTGCCTCGACTGGGAGACCGGTGCGGTTCGATGGAGTGACACGACGATCGGTCATGCCACGGTGCTCGTGGCTGACGGAAAACTCTGGCTGTTCAACGATCGTGGCGAGTTGATTGTCGCCCATGCCGATGCGACAGCGTATCGCGAACTCGGGCGTGGATCGGTGTTTCAGGACGAGATCTGCTGGACCGCTCCGGCGCTGGCTGACGGTCGGCTCTATCTGCGGTCGATGACGGGGGCGGTGTGTCTCGACGTCCGTCAGCCGGTCACTTCCGAAACAACGGACGCCGCAACGTCGGGGTCAGCTCTCACCTTAGATGACTCGGTCCAGCACACACGTCGCTGGCGGCTCGACTGGCTGATCAACGGCGAACGCGAGCATCCTTTCATGCGGCCCACGTTTGCGGAACTTGGGGAGTGGTATCTCTGGTGCCTGGCGACGTTACTCCCGGTGGCGCTGGTCTTCGGCGTGATACAGTTCGTCTGGCCGACTCGGGCTGCCTGGTGGACCGTGGGCTTGCTGATTCTGTGGGCCGGTCTGGCGTTTTTCGCTACGCCGGTACTCAATCTGTGGGGACAACGGTTTGTCTTCACCTGGCCCGCGACGCTTTTCGCCACATTTGCGGGGATGGTGTGCCTGCAGTTGCACTGGCATGGACGTGTCCTGTCCTGGCGCACGGCGATCCTGGCCCGGTTGGTGCTCTTCAGTTTTGCTTTGGAATGTGTCGGCTACTTCTGGCTGTTACGTCGCTTCAGCCTGCCGCATGAATGGGTCTTTCTGCTCGGGTTTCCCGTCGCCTGGTGGCCGACCACGCTGGTGGCACGCAGTGCACGAAGACGTGGTGTCAGTCTGTTGAGCCTGACGTTCTGGACGATGGCCTTCAGCATCTACTACTGGAGTTGCGGTGGCTGGCACCTGCTGCAGACCTGGCTCGCCGGTCGTGGCTGACGCCGGTCTTTTGTCGGGTGGGTCGAGACTTTGAGGCCCACCATCTTCTATGGAAATGGTGGTGGGCCTCGCGGACTCAATCCACCCGACTAGAATCATCGATCCACATCAGACCTGATCGACTCCGCGCAGTCGCACAACGGCGGTTATGCTACGGTCCTGTTCGGACATGGATTCCTAAGGAGCAACGATGCTGCCAGATGTGATTCAATTTCTGGTCACGGCCGGGGTGATTATCGTCGCTGGGACGTTTCTCTCGAAGTTTGCTGACGAAATCGCGGAGCAGACCGGCTTCGGTCGGCTGCTCGTCGGGAGTATTCTGCTGGCGGGGGCGACCTCATTACCCGAACTGACAGTCGATCTCGCCGCCGTCCGGGAAGGGATGCCCGATCTCGCGTTTGGCGACCTGATCGGGAGCAGCCTGTTCAATCTGCTGATTCTGGGGATTCTCGATCTCTCGACCGTCTCTCGCGGGCAGATGCTCTCCCGGAAAGCGGCGCGGCATGCGATGTCGGGCAATGTGAGTGCCGTGCTCACGGGTTTGATCGCGCTCAGTCTGCTGGCACAGCCAGTGCTGGGGAATCACGAACTGCTGGGGATTTCGATGGGGATCTGGCTGACGGTGGTCGCGTATGGCCTGGCCGCCCGCATGATCTATTACGATCAACAGGTGAGTCGGTTGGAAGCGGCCGTGGAGTCGCTTGCCGAGCCGGAACCGCGGGGTGCCTGGGGCCGCCCCGCTGCCGGGTTCCTGGCTGCGGCTGTGGTGATCGTTGTGGTCGGACCGTATCTCGCAGAATCAGCGGGGCGGATTGCCGATGCCAGCGGACTCGGCAAGTCGTTCGTCGGGACGACGCTGGTCGCGTTCAGCACCTCGCTGCCGGAACTGGTGGCCTCGCTCGCTGCGCTGCGGATGGGATCCCAGGATCTGGCGATCGGCAATATTTTTGGCAGCAATGCATTCAACATGCTGCTGTTCGCCCCGCTCGATCTCGCGCACAAAGGACCGATTCTGGCGAGCGTTTCCCAATCACATGCTCTGACGGCAATTGCGGTGATGATCGCCACGCTGATTGTGGTGATTGGCCAGCTCTACCAGGTGGAACGTCGCAAACGGCTCATCGAACCCGATGCGACGCTGGTGATCCTCGTGATCTTCGCCGCCCTCTGGTTGATCTATCAGGCAGGATAACTGGACTGTTCTTGTAGGGTGGGCTGTGCTCACCACAACTTGTGAGGTTGATCACAATCGGTCAGTCGATGGTGGGCACAGCCCACCCTACAAGAAGGTCGCGATTATTGCTTTTGCGGTGAGACCTTCATCGGCGCGTCGGTCAGGACTTCGACGAAAGCGACGGCGTCGGCGATCACGTGACCGTTGGTCCCCGTTGTTTCAATCGTGACCCACGTCTTTTTCCCCTGCGGCAACGACAGGACACCCAATCGGGCATACCCCGGATGTTCGGGGGTCTTCTTCTGGTCGACGGTGAACTTCTTCTCCTGCCCGGCGATCGTCACCGTGATGGGGACATTCGAGGCCCGGTTGCTGCTGGCGGTGTAATAGACACGGATTTCGTAAAGGGCCGGACGCGGGATGTCGGGTTGGTAGGTGGCCCGTTTTTCTCCTTTGCCCTCATGGGCATCGTGCAAATAGTCGACGCCGACGAACCCGTTGATACTGGCACTCGTCGACCAGTCGCCGGTGAGGGTCGCCTGGGGATTATCGACGACGATCCCTTCGAGTTTTTTCGGATCGAGTGTCTCGACCGGTTTGCGAACCGGGCCAGTCCATTCGAGGACCTGCTGATCGGCGAGCAGGCGTGTCCGGAGTGCGTCGTACGAGACGTCCTGCACTGCGGTCTTCCCATCAATGGCGAGGACCGCGGCCGTCGTCGCCGATTGACCGAGGACCATGAAGACTGGCTCCATCCGGATTGAACCATACGCAATGTGTGACGCCGCGAGGCAGACCGGTACCAGCAGGTTCGTGCAGTCGGTCTTCTTCGGGCGAATGCTGCGATAGCTCACGCGGTAGGGCGAGACGCCGACCTGGATGTCCCCTTCGTTGCGGGCCAGACCGTCAGCCGTCACGTAACGCTGGCAATTGTGTGAGTCCATGTTGTACGCCCCGAGGCCGACCGGGTCTTCGGGGATGATCCGCTGCTGACAATGGTTCTGGTTCATCACGTATTCGGAGATCATCCGCCGGGCTTCACGAATGTAAAGCTGATGCGGCCAGTTGTCGGTCTCGACGAATTCGTCTTTCGAGAGTCCCAGCCGCTGGAACTCGTCGCGAATTTTCTGCGGGACGCGGGGATTGTTGGCCAACGTGTACATCAGCCCCTGCTGATAGCGGCGATGCTCGTCGAAGAGCTTCGCCCGCGTGGCGTAGTCCGCATCGGGGTAGGCGTAGTTCGCGCCGATGTAGTCGGTGCTGATCGCGAAGTTGTTGTTCGTGTCGGTCTTGCGATTCGGCATCCAGACCGGATTCCACGGCGAGCGCATGTCTCCCGCGTCGCAGTTGCGCAGGAGCAGTTCATAGAAAGCCGGGTCGTAACCCTCCGGCTTTGGCCAGGGGCGACGGTTCTCCGCAACGTCCGTTGTGCACATGCGGAAGTTGTAAGCCTGGACGCGGTGGTCGCCGTCGCCGTCCTTGCCGACCGGTTCGGCCTGCACGAGCGGCAGCAATCCACTGGTGCGGTCTCCCGGCTTCACGAAGGGATCGACCCCTTTGATGAACTGATGACTGCGCGAATGCGCGACTTGAATCCCGTTGAGCGTCTCACCATAGACGGCGTTCGCCTCACGGCCGACGTGATACGGCACGCCCGCCTTGGCCATCAGATCGCCTTCATACGTCGCGTCGATGAAGACCTTGCCGACGAACCGTTTGCCCGACTCCATCCGGATGGCGACGATCGCCCCATGCGCCTTTTCGACGCCGTTCGATCCGAGGTCGAGCCGTTCGCTCATGACCGGCTCGATCGCGTGTTCTTTCAGCCAAGTCTTGTAAACCGCGGTGGCGACGTGCGGTTCGAAGGTCCATTGTTCCTTCTCGCCCG
Organism: Planctomycetaceae bacterium; assembly: GCA_044229335.1. GTDB lineage: Bacteria > Planctomycetota > Planctomycetia > Planctomycetales > Planctomycetaceae > DSVQ01. The sequence continues at coordinate 136,948 of JBGATC010000008.1, forward strand.
ACGTCTTGCGGCGGTTCTTGTAGTTCTCGGCCTTCTCGTGCTTCCAGGCCGACACCTGTTCGTAGTAAGCGCCGATCCGCTGATAGAACTCGCGGGAGAGGCCGCCGATTGCCGCTTTGTTGCCGATGTCGGTCGCACCGAGGCCTCCAGCCGTCAGCCCGCCGAGATGCTTGCCCGGCTCGATGAGGATGACCGATTTCCCCATCTTGCGGGCCTGAATCGCCGCAATGATACCGCCGGAAGTCCCCCCGTAGACGACGATGTCGACCGGCTGCGGATCAGCCGCCCGTGCCACGGACGACGCGAAACAACACACCACTGCAACGAACGCACGCAAACTCATGGGGGCTTCTCCAGGTGAACCGTCAGAACGGCCTCGATTATGGTCGCAGGGGTGTCCTCTGACCAGCGTACGTCCTGTCACAGCCCGAAGCGCGAGCGCCGGGTTCCGGGTCTCGCCTCATGGTAACGTGTCAGAAAAATCCAGGAACCCGGCGCTCGCGCTTCGGGCTGAGGTCCGGACCGTGATATCATCTCCGCGTTCCGTTTTTCTCCCGAGAGCATCATGACTGCCGCTGTGAACGAATCTGCTGAGCTGCCGGGCGCGGATGATCCGCGTCACGACCTGTTTCCGTACTTCCGCACGTTGGATGAAGTCCCGATTCCGGTCGACTGGAGTGGGTTCTTTCCACAGGAGCAGCCGGTCGAACTCGATATCGGCTGCGGACGCGGGATGTTCCTCTTCAACTCGACGGTCGAGCGTCCCGAGACGAACTGGCTCGGCATCGAACTCGACTATAAGGAAGGCCGACGCAGTGCCCGGCGGTTGATGAAACGGAGCCTGCCGAATGGGCGGGTGATTGGCGGTGATGCCACCGTCTTTCTGGCGAAGCATGTCCCGCCGCATTCGGTCGCTCGGGCGCATGTCTATTTCCCGGATCCGTGGTGGAAACGGAAGCATCGCAAACGGCGTTTGTTCAATGACGAGTTCGTCGGACTGTTGGCCCGGGTCGTGCAACCGGGGGGCGAAGTCCATTCGTGGTCCGATGTGGAAGAGTACTGGGGGATCATTTCCGGGCTGATGAACCATGCGGAGTGGTTCACGCCGCTCCCGCCGCCGGAAGCGCATCTTCCCCAGCATGATCTCGATTACCTCACGAGTTTCCATCGACGTCGGACCCAGGCGGGGGCGCCGACATTTCGCGGTCGCTGGTTACGCCGTCCCCTCAGCGAGGCCCCATGATTCCCCATGACCCCGAGTGGCTTGAGGCGGACGGATGTGGCGGGTTCGCGATGGGGACCGTCAGCGGCATCCGCACGCGGCGGTATCACTCGACCCTGCTCGCGGCGACGAAGCCCCCTGGCGGACGAATGGTGCTCGTCAACGGGCACGATGTCCAGCTTGAAATCGGGTCGGAGTCATTTCCGCTCTCGTCGCAATGCTATCTGCCAGGGGTGATTGCTCCCGATCACGGGCCGTATCGCGCGGGGTTTCGGCGCTGGCCCTGGCCAACGTGGACCTTCACTTTGCCGAACGGTCTGCGGATTGTCCATTCGCTGTTCGTGGTCCGTGGACATGCTGCGACCGTCCTGCGCTGGCGGTTACTCGATCCGGCGGGAGCTGGTCCAGTCCGGCTCCGCGTGCGTCCGTTTCTCAGTGGCCGCGACTATCACTTGCTGCAGCATGAAAACCCGTTGTTCCACATGACACCGGAAGCAAATGATGCCGGCTGGACGTGGACGTCTTATCCCGATGTCCCCGCGGTGCACGCGTTGACGAACGGGCGTTACCTGCACGCCCCGCAATGGTATCGACAATTTCTCTATCCCGCGGAACACGACCGCGGCTTGGATGACACGGAAGACCTCGCCGCTCCCGGCGAGTTTCTGTGGGACCTGACCGCGCGTGATGCCACGCTGATCTGGACGACCGAAGCGACGACGATGCTGGGTGTCGAGCGGGATCCCGAACGACTGTCAGACGTGCTCACCGGTCGGGAAGCGACTCGGCGGGCAGCTCGAACACCACACCAACTCGCGACCGAACAGTTCCTGGTGCATCGTGATGGGGGAGCAACGATCATCGCCGGTTATCCCTGGTTCACCGACTGGGGCCGCGACACGTTCATCGCGTTACGCGGGCTGTGTCTCGCGCAGGGAGAGTGGGAGATCGCTGCCGAGGTTCTGGGAGCATGGGCCGCGACGGTCGACCGGGGGATGGTCCCGAATCGTTTTCCTGATGGAAACGGCGCGCCCGAGTACAACGCAGTCGACGCTTCGCTCTGGTTCGCCTTCGTTGCGCAGGAGTTTCTGCAGGCGGTCCAGAAGCCCGCACCAAATCTGTACTCGAAATGGGTCGGACCTCTGCAACGGGCGGTACGGGCTATCATCACCGGGTATTCCTCGGGGACGCGGTTCGGCATTCATCGTGACCAGGACGGATTGATCGCCGCGGGCGTGCCAGGTGTGCAACTGACCTGGATGGATGCCAAAGCGGGCGACTGGGTCGTCACGCCGCGGATCGGGAAACCGGTCGAGATTCAGGCCCTGTGGCTGAACGTGCTGGCCATGGCGCAGGCGTGGTGGCCTGCAGTCCAGCCTTCGTTAGCACAGGGGACCGCATCCTTTCAGTCACGGTTCTGGTTGCCCGAACTGGGTCGGCTGGCCGACGTGGTCGATGTCGATCATCAGTTCGGGAACATCAGTGCCGCACTGCGACCGAATCAGCTCTTCGCGATCGGCGGTCTGCCGTATGTGCCAGTCAGCCGGGAAATCGCTGCAGCGGCACTGACACAGGTGACCGAACGCCTGCTGACACCGATGGGGCTGCGGACACTCGACCCGGCTGATGCGAACTATCAGGGCCGCTATCACGGCGGCGTGCTCGAACGCGACGGGGCCTACCATCAGGGGACGGTCTGGCCCTGGCTCATCGGTCCGTATGTTGACGCCTGGTTGCACGTGCACGGACGGCATCACGGTCAACGGGCCTATGCCCGCGAGACGTTCTTACGTCCTTTAAGTGAGTACCGGGCGACAATCGGCTTGGGGCAGCTTCCGGAAGTCGCCGATGGCAACCCCCCGCAAACTCCCGGCGGATGTCCGTGCCAGGCCTGGTCCCTCAGTGAGTATCTCCGCCTCGATCAAGCGGTGCTTGCGGGAGAATAACCAACGTCGCTTGCGTCTTCGCGATTTTCTTAACAATCGCGAAGACGCAAGCGGGGTCTCCGTTCAGGGCATTTTCCGGCCGAAGAGGGCGTCTTTGCAGAGGGGGTGGTTGAACATCTTCTCGTGATCGTGATCAACACCCGGAGCGATCACGAGTCGCCAGTTGAAAGGCCAACCCTTTGATGCGGCGAGTTCTTTCCAAGCCTTGAACGCGGCCTGATTCCGGGCGAAGCGATACGGACCCTGGGCATCAGCTTGCGGCAGGACATCCAAGTATTCGTCCCGCTCCTGGTCCCCTTCGCCCAGATACAACGTGAGCTTCTGCGCGACGAACCGCTTCATCATCGCATCGTCGGCGAGTTCTGCTGGGAGTTCGCCATACCCGTAAGGGAAGGGGGCTTCTCGCGTCGGGAAGATCAACGTACCCGAGTTCGAAGAGACAATTTCCGCAGCGTCGGTATCGACGAACGCCGCCAGTCGAAACAGGAATTGTCCGCCACCCGAATGGCCGATCATGTAATACGGCAGATCGGGCTTGGCTTCCCGCGTGCGGATGACAGCCGCGAGTTTCGGAATCAGCGCTCCCGTTCGTTCTCCCGCGGGGACTGCCTTCCCGTCGCGCAGAATCCCGCCGTACTGATAGCGTTCTTTCGGGAAGCGTGGTTCCTCAAAGCGTGGGGCCACGACCAGCATCTGAAACCGGTCGGCCATGCCCATCGCGTGATCGCGGTACTCGTCCGCGTTCCGCAGCACGCCGTGGAAGACGAAGAGGATTCCCTTCGGCGGTTGGGCCGGCCGATAGACAAAACACTGCAGCGGGACATCACCCGCCGCGAGCTCCGCGGTACTCTTGCCGACCGGGAAGGGACCCGCATCAGCAGCTAAGAGGGCACACAACCACCAGCTCATTGATGACTCCTCGCAACGGATGACCGGATCGCGAGTGACATCGTGGCCGAGTTGAGGAGACGATTCAAGCCGCTTTGGGGAGGGGGATCGTCGCCGGTGCTTCGTCTTCGGCGTCGCTGACGTTCCGCGGTGCGGGCTGGGCGTGGAACCCGCGTTTCGACGGGGCCTGCAAGAACTCAAGCAGTCGCAGACCGGCGCGAGTTTTCATCGTCGCAGCGACATCGCGAACCGCATCGTTCCAGGTCCCTGGAGTGCGATAGAGACGGCGGTAGGCCTGCTTCAACTCCAACCGTTCTTCCGAGGTGTAGCCCGCCCGTCGCAGACCAACAACATTGATGCCAACGCAATAGCCGGGGCCGTCATACATGAAGTACGGCAGCGTATCCTGCACGATCTTGGAGAGGCCGCCGATCATCGTCAGCTCGCCGACGCGGGCAAACTGATGGATGCCCGCGTTCCCGGAAATCATCGCCCGCGGACCGACCTGCACGTATCCGGCCAGCAGAGCTCCGTTGACGAGGACCACATCGTCACCCACCTGGCAGTTGTGGGCGACGTGAGCGTGCGCCATCAGCAGGCACCGGTCGCCGACCACGGTTTCTGTGCCAGCCTTGGTTCCGCGGTGAATGGTGACGTATTCGCGAATCGTGGTCTCAGCACCGATCCGGCAGAAACTCTCTTCGCCCTGGTACGCGCGATCTTGTGGCAGGTCGCCGATGACGACCCCCGCATGAATCCGACAGTTCGCCCCGATGGTGGTCGCGCCGAGGAGATGGACGTGCGGTCCGATGACCGTTCCGCTTTCGATCCGCACGGGACCTTCAATCACCGTAAACGGGCCGATGCTGACATCCGCCGCGAGGACGGCTCGTGAGTCAATGACCGCCGTGGGGTGAATGGCCATTCGGTGCGTCCTCCTTTGACGCAGCCGCCGTTCGCGCGCTCACCGGGGTCTGGTGCGCAACGTCCGTGTTGGCACTCCCGTGGAGAGGAACTTCAGCGGGCTTACCCTATCGGCAATCGGCAGTTAGGGAAACCCCAGTCGCGTCCGATTTCGGTTTTGCGTTCGCTTTTAGGAGACTATTTCCCCAGGCAGTAGAAATGTCCGTTGGTCCGCAGATAGATGCGTCCGTCCACCAGCGCGGGCGTGGCATAGACATCTTCACCAAAATTCGCTTCATGCAGCACAGTCCAGGCTTCCCCGGCAGCGAGGACCGTGAGCCGACCTTGGGCATCCACCAGATAAACTTTGCCATCCCCCGCAACGGGTGAGGCGTAATAGTCATCATTCGCTTCGAGCCGTCCCTGTTTGGTCGGTTTGCCGGACTGAGCATTCAGGGATTGAGCGATCCCGCCATCCTTCACGGTGTAGACCTGCCCTCGGTAGAGCAGGGGGGATGCGCAGAATGGGACGAGGCGGGTGTATCGCCAGCGGACATGGGTTTCGGTCGCTTCCCCTTTCGCACCGGGACGGATCGCCAGGATCTGGTTCTGGCCCTGCTCGAACAGCGAGCGGAAAAACTCGTACTCGGTTTTGGTCAGGCTGCCATCCTTATTCCGGTCGACCTGAGCGAACCGCTGGTGGATGGGGCCTTCACCCAGTTCGTTTTCTTCGATGGTCCCGTTGGTGTTCTTGTCGACCTTGGCCAGCACCTCAGCGAACGGGTCGACGCGGATCGGCTCATTCTCGTCGCCCCCCGCGGCCCAACCGGCGATGTAGATGACGCCGTCATCGCCGACCACGGGGGTCATGCACACCGTTCGCGAGAGCCCGCGGACAGTCCACAGCTCCTTGCCGGCTTTCACACCGTAACCGACCACTCGCAGCGTCGCGGCGATCACGATCTGCGCATCGTCACCCGTCCCAATCACGACCGGGGTGCAATAGTTCCGCGGAAACTCACTCCGGTCAGTCTTCCAGAGGACGTCCCCGGTGTCACGATCGAACGCCATCAGGAACGAGTCAGCATCATGATCCTGGGCGAGGATCACGCGGTTTCCCGCCAGCACCGGCGAACTCCCGGCGCCGAAGGTGTTATTGAACGGCCCCATCCGCCGTTCCCACAGCAACTTGCCTGCATGGTTGTAACAGAAGAGGCCCGCGGAGCCGAAGAAACTGACGACGACATCCTGGTCTGCGACGGTCGTACTCTGGGCGTGGCTGCCGATCCGATGAATCTCTTCGAGTTTCTCGTGCGGTGCGGTCTGTTCCCACAGCAGTTTGCCGGTGGCCCGATCGAGGGCGAACGTCAGCAGTTTCCCCTCGCGCACACCGGTCAGAAAAATCTTGTCATCGATGAGGACCGGCGAGGAATGTCCGAGCGGAACCGGGACCTTCCAGAGCACATGCTTGTCGGGACCGATGTCGGTCGGATACGCCCCGTTGTCCTGGGCGACGCCATTCCCGCCAATCCCGCGAAACTGCGGCCAGTCGTTCGCTTCTGCACCAACGGCACACAACAGCAGTAGTCCGCTCAACAGTCCGGGTCGTCCACAGCGCATCATCGCCCACACTCCGCAACATCGGGGTCATGTTCCACTGTCGTAAGCCTACCGCGTTGCCACTACGGACACGAGCGAACCGTCAGCCGCGGGCTTAGTCTTCGTAGGGTGCGGTCGAGTCTGCGAGGCCCACCATCTGCTGGAAATTCCTGGTGGGGCTCGAAGACTCGATCCACCCTACGGCTGATCAGATCGAGCTTCGCTACGTGCGTTAATTCTTCTCGGCTGACTGCTGCGGCGGCTTTGGGCGGATGCGGACCCCACCCCGTGGGAAGCGTTCCCAGATCTGGTGGTAGGTCTGTAATCCACGACCGATCTGATGCATCGCCTCGGCCTGGTGCTGCTGATGCACTTGCTCGCGCATGTGCAGAATCGCCACCGGAATCAGGCTGAACAAGACCAGCGCACACAGAGCGACGACGGCGATGTCGGTCGCGCCGCCTCTGCGCGGGTGATGCTGGCCAAGGTGTGAATGCATGCTGAATGTCTTACCAAACCGTATACCCGCCGTCGATGACGAATGCCGCTCCTGTCACATAACGGGCGGCGTCACTGGCGAGATACACCGCCAGCGGTCCCAGGTCTTCCGGCGGACCGAGGTCACCCGCCGGGATCTGTGCCCGAAAGGCTTCAATCACCTCCGGATGCTCCTGCGACCAGCGGACGTTCGGAGCCGTCATGAATCCACCCGGGCAGATCGCATTGACCGTCACTCGCTGCGGTGCCCAGTCCGCTGCCGCGGCTTTCGTGAGCTGAATGACGGCAGCTTTCGACGTCTCGTAGCTCCGGCCGCCAATTCCCCGGTTGATCACCATCCCAGAGATCGACGCGACATTGATCACGCGGCCTCCCTGACCCCGTGCGACCATCGCCCCGCCGAAGTGTTTCAGGCAGAGGAAGGTGCTTGTCAAATTCAGGTCGAGAATCTCCCGCCACTGTTCAAGCGTCTGCTCAGCGAGGGGGACATTGATTCGCCGTCCGCCGACGTTATTCACCAGAATGTCGATCGGCGGTTCTTCTGCGAGGATCTTCCGACACAGTGCATCACACTCTTCCGGATGACTGACATCTCCCGGCACGATGCGGGCGGTCCTTCCCCGCGCGCGGATGTCATTCGCCGTCGCTTCCAGCGATTCCACATCCCGCCCTACGAGGACCAGATCGGCCCCGGCTTCCGCCAGGGACAACGCCATCTCGCGTCCCAAGCCGCGGCTTCCGCCGGTAATCAGTGCCCGCTTTCCGTTCAGACGGAAACGATCCAGCACATTGGTCGTCGCTACTGACATCCGCGTGACTTTCGTAAGGCGATGCCTCTGAGGAAATTATCCAGCCGGGGATTGGCCGCAAAGAGGCGCATTCGGCTCAAAAAGAGCAGGCGTCATCCCGGAATGTGAGCATCGCACGAGATCCCTGTACTCGTCTCTATTACGTCTGTTGCGCCTTTTTGCGGCGAATCTCTTCCAGCGATTCAATCCAGAGGCATGACCCACCACAGCTGTCTTTACGCGAGATCAGTGCCCCCCACAGTCCAAGTCTCCGAAGGTCGTGGCGAACCGTCAAGCGCCGGAGACTCCGTCCGTCAAATCACAGGGATTGAAGGTCATCATGCCGAACCAGTCGTCAGACCGCATGTCTGACCGGACGAGCCGCCAAAATAACCCAATGTTGAAGAAAAGGCCCGCAACATGCCGCCAATCCTCACGAGACAGTTCCCGCGTCTGACGACTCCGGACCGCGGTTGTTCGATGTGACGCAAGCCGATACACTACCACCAGATTCGCCGAGCCTGCGGAGCAATTCCCCCGGCAACCCCTCGCCGAATCAAACCGCCGGAGAGGTGGCAGAGCGGTTGAATGCACCGGTCTTGAAAACCGGCAGGCCCGCAAGGGTCTCGGGGGTTCGAATCCCCCTCTCTCCGCTTGGTAATTCGATGCAGGCAGCTGCGAGTCGGTGCGAGAAACCCCGTTTTTGACGGGGTTTTTTGCGTCTTTCATCCTCCTCGCCCTCCCGCGTTCGTCGCCGTCGTTGGTGCAATCTGGTGCGGGGTCGGACGTATCCGATGCGAGGTGAATGGCACCAGAAACGGCACCCGACGGCACCATAGTGGGCACCTTTTTCGGGCCATCAGTCCCCGTTGCCCGCAACGCCCCGGCCTCGGAAACCGGCGGCTTCAAGGTGGGCACCGCGGGCAAGGACGCCAACGCTGACGCCTGGTCGTGGACGGTCAGAGACGTGTAGACGTTCATCGTCAAGTCGATGGTCGAGTGCCGGGCGAGCGATTGTGCGGTCTTCGGGTTCACCCCCGACTTCACCATGTTCGTGATGAAGGTGTGCCGCAAGGCGTGGAAGTCGGCGTACAGACCGCTCTCGTCCACATAGGGGATACTCGCCGTCTCAAGGTCGTGTTTCAGCATTGCGCCGGCCTGCTTGTCCTTCGCCCACTTCCCCGGCCACGTTCGTGCCCCCGTCGGTTTGTCCGCCAGCCAGGGGCGAATCAGGCTGACCAGACTGGGGTGCAAGGGAAGCACGTCTTGTCGACGGTGCTTCGAATACGCCGCTTGAACGGTCACGGTGGGCGGTTCGTCGTCCAACTTAAAGCTCTCCGAGGTCAGGCTCGCCAACTCGCTTGCTCGCAATCCAGTATATGCAGCGACGGCATAAAGCATCGCGCGGTCTTCGCCTTTCATGTGCCGTACCACCGGACCGGTTTTGGCGGCGTTCAGGAGCGCGGTCAACTGGGCCTCCGAGAGCGGTCGCCGATCATGCCGCCGGTCCGTTGAGACGTTGAGCATGGCGATGAACGCCAGCGGGTCTTCGCCCGCCCGGCGGTCCTTGACCAACCACCGGGTGAACTGCTTGATCGCCCGAAGGTAGTGGTTGCTGGTCTGGATGCTCGTTCCCTCTTGCCGCAGATCGGAAAGAAAGGCCTGCACCCGGCTGGCCGACAGGTCATTGGTCATCTTCGCCTTGCAGCTCTCGACGATCCGCCGCGCCCGGTACGTCACGAGTTTCACCTGCTCGTCACTCACGTCCTTGGCCTTCAGGTGCCGTTCGAAGTCAGCGAGATGCTCGCCAATCGGACGTTTCCGGTGTTCGTCGAACCGATCCACCACTCCGGCGGCCCGGCGCTCGACCTTCTTGACCACCTCGCTCAGCATCGCCTGGGCGGCGGCCTTGTCCGTGGCCAGCGGCACCCGGCGCTCGACGCCATTCTCGTCCCGATATCGTCCCCACCATTTCTTCGACTTCGTTTTCACGCGCTCCCCGGACTTCGGGTCGGTGATCACGACAGGTTTCTTGTAAAGACTAGCCATTCCGTCGCTCCCCTCAGCATCGCATGTTCGGTTGTTTTTCGTTGGCACCACGCCGGGTTCCATCAGGGCGATCACCCCGCCATAACCTCAAGGCTGTTTCGGATCAAAACGGAATCTCGTCGCCGTCGTTGCCGAAGACGAACTGCTCGCTGCCGTCGGTCGGGAGATTTGCGTCATCACCGTCATACGCGTCACCACGGGACCATGCGTCCGAATCGGCATCGTTCTGCACCGGCGGAATGCTTGCCGGCGGCTCCGGTTGTCCCGTTGTCGGTGACGCAGTGGGAGCCACGGGGGCGTCCGCCTGCGTCACTCGTTGAATCGTCCACAGCCGCCGGTTGGCCTGACGCACAAACTCCGTCGCCCAGCCCGCCGCCCGGAGGTTGGGCGAAAGGCGTTTGATCTGCCCGGACAGCGAACGCGCGTTCTTGGGCCAACCGTTCTGACGTTTGACCTGTTCGCTGACCTTCGACTCCAGTGCCTGCAGCAGCTCGCTGGCGGTTCCGCTCCAACCACTGCCTTCTTCCACGATGTCCAAGAGAGGTCGGGCCACCGGGGACGACTCCAAGGCGAGGTCGTTGGCGGACGCCCGGTTGCCCTGGTAGGCGGCCAGAAACGTCCCGCGTGCCCAACCCAACCCCGTCTCGGCCGCAGTGACCCAGAGGGCGAAGTCGGCCATGCGGGGCAGGCACGGCAGTTGGACCGTCGGCAGATCTCGGATGGCAACCGCGACGGCATCCAGTAGAGCGCCCATGATCCGGGGGCGAGCCGCCTCGAAGGCCGCCATCATCTGGGCCTCGGGACGCCGGCGTTCTTCCGGGATCGACGGCAACCAGACGATCAGGCACCGATCCAGCAGGTCGGAGCGAGTCGCCACTTCTTCGATGCTGGTGAGCATCACCGGACGCTGAGAATCGAAGATGATCTCGTCCTGGTCCGTGAAGAGTTCACGGGTTGCAAATCCGCCCCCGGTGCTCAACCGGCACATTGCGTCGGACAACCACGACGGAACATGGGAGAGATTGTCGTAGGCCAGGCACCACGAGTTGTTGGCGGCGATCATCAGGTCGCGGCCATCCTTGGGCTCCGCCCGGAGCGGCGCGGAGTTCGGATCGACCAGACTACGAAGCAACCGCCCGGTCGTGCTCTTGCCACTCCCCTGCTCGGCGAACAGGGCCAGCAACGGATATGGCCCAATGGGACGCAGATTGGCGATGAGCCAGGCCACGACCAGCGGCCAGGTCGCATCGTCCACGTTCAGGTAGTTTCGCAGCTCGTCGACAACGCCGTTTGTTTCCGGGGCCGGGAGCGGAAGCATCCCCCGCGACCGTCGAAACTTCACCGGGCTCTCGTCAATGACATGCCAACCGCTGGCCGTGATCTCGACCACTTGCCAGGCATCGTTGCACAGGTCGAGGTAGATGTTTCCGTGGTGCTCGGCGACACGGACGTGGACCGGATGCTCTTCGCCTTCGAACAGGGCCTTGGCCTCGATGAGATTCACGGCCGCCGAGAGGGCATCCGAGTTCATCGCCTTGCCCTCCTGGTCGAAGAACTGCTTGGCGACGTACCGCTTGAACGTCTGCGACTTCACGGACCAGTTCTCGAAGTGTTCTCCCACCGGGATCGTGACGAACGCATCCTTCCCCGGCGTATGCCACTGCTCCCACTCGGCTGCCATGTTCGCAGCCATCGTAGCCTGACTCTGTTCGTCGTCGTCTCCACCCGTCCCGGTGGCAACGAGGTGGTCGCACTGGTCCGCCAGCTTCACAATCTGCGGTTCAACCAACGCCGCCAATTGATCCCGGTCCATGTTGAGCTTCGCCGCCAGCTTCTTCGTCAGGCGGTCCCGCGACACGCTGCTGTTGGTGTCGATCCGGTCGCGGTGCTCGAATTCGCCCCGCACAACGACCACCAGCCGCTGTGGACGGCCATCGGGAGGATGGACCGTCAGCGTTAACGGGTCGCCTTCCGGCAACTCGATCTGCACCATCGCCAGCGTGGGAACCGTCTCCTTCTCAGCCGCTTCATCCACGATCGGCTCGGTCGACTGGGCATCGGCGATGGCTTGTTCGACCTGCTGCTGTCCATCTGGTCGGCGAAGCACGTCTCGCACGTCCTCACCGTTGCTCTCCTTGAACTCCGCCGGCAGCACGGCAACGCGGACCGACTTCGCGATTCCCCGCAGTACCTTGCCGGAGAATTTCGCACCATCCTCGCCGGCCTGATCACGGTCGGGGATCAGGATGATGTTCACCCCGACGAAGAGCCGACCGAACTTTGCCGCCAGCCGGCAGGTGTTGAGGCCACAAGCCAGCAACCCCATCCCGTGGAGCGCCGCGGCATCCTTTGGCCCCTCGACGACGTGCCATGTCTCCCCGGCCTTCGGAAGCCGGACGACCCCGGCGTCGTGCGGGAAGAACAACCCCGCCGGCTTTCCCTTCTCGAAGAGTCCCTTCCCTCCATCGACCGACATGGTGAAGGTCGTGCAGGGGGTGCCATCGGGGCCGTACGCGGGCAGGCGGATCACTTTCGGTGAAACCACATTCGCCCCGAACGCAATCAACGCCGCCGCCTTGACGCCCTTCTGCCGCGCAATTTCGGCGATGGGATCGACGGGCTTCGGCGCGTGTCCGTTCTGAGACGGCAAAGGCTTGAGGACGCCCAGCTCAACCATCAGGTCACGGGCCTGGGTGCGGTCGCCCATCACGGTCTCGGCCACCTGGAACGGAGACCACTTCGCGCCGCAGGAGTAACACTGGGCGACGCCCAATTCCTGGTGGAGGCGAAACGCGTCGCTCGATTCGCAGGCGATGCACGGCCCGGCCAGATCGTGGCCCTCATGGCGCAGGATCTTCAATCCGAGCCGCGCGGCCAGCGTGCCGCCGAGGTTCGACGATGTATTGATGGCGGTCACTGGCGGGCCTCCCATTCAGCCCGCCGCGGGCACCCGGCAGCCACCCAAGCCTTCAGCTCGTCGACCCGCCACAATGTGGAGCGCCCGATCCGAACCGGCTGCGGAATCAATCCGGCCGAGTCCCATGTACGCCAGGTTCGAAGAGACTTCCCACACATGGCGGCGGCCCGCTTGGCCGCAATCATCAGCGGACGCTCCTCGTCGGCCCCAGAATCCTTCCGCAGTTCGTCCATTCGTTCGACTCCGTCCAGGCTCGCGATTGCCCCCCGATCAGGACCGGAATACAATTCGCGAAGGAAGCCTCTCTTGGTGCGCTCGGCGGTGACACGCCGGGCGTCTTTCATTACTGGACCGCCGGGGAGTCGAACCCCGAATGGGAAGATAGGAAGCCTCCCTTGGCACCGCGCCGCAGCCCTTATCAGTCAACGCCGGCTTTGCTCCCAAGTGGATGTGTCGGGAGCGCCAGCAGCCAGCCACGCGCGGAGTTCGTCAAGGTTCCAACGAACTGCTCGGCCCAGGCGAATTGGTCGAGGCATGCGGCCTTCGGCAAGCATGGCCCAGACGTGCCGCACCGAGACGCCAAGAAGATTGGCGACCTCGTTTGCAGGCACTGCCAGACGGGCAGATTCACCAGGGTGCGTTGAAGTGCTCATGCCCGCATTGTGGGAATGAGCGATTGCGCCCGGCTTGCGCCGCGATTACATTTCGCTTGCGCTAAGAAATGAACAGGCCGTAGTGGCCGGTCTGGGTCTTGATCCTTGTCGCCAGGTCTTCGTAGCCACCCTGTTTAAGTGCGGCAACGAGTCGGCTCTTGGTGGGTGTGATCGAGTCCATCGCGTCGCCACCGAGCCGTTCTGCAAGTTCCGCAAAGGTGACGTATTGATCAGCCGAATTCGCGAGTTCTTGGAGCAGGCGGAACTGCCTCGTGTTGCCGAGCTTCAGGGATTCGCGACCATCCCAAGTAACCGAGAATGTTGTCTCGTCAACGACGAGCTTCCTCCCCTTTTTTTCGGGGACGGTCGGTGCCACCGAAGGTGACTCGAGTTTCTTCTCGGCCTCGTCAGCACCCTGATCGTAGAGCGACGCTTGAGTCCACCACCATTTCGCGGTCGCGTCCCCGCGCTGAGTTGCCTGTGCGCGGCAGTAAGCAGCGGCTTCTCGAAGACCTTTGGGATCATTGCCTGAAGGGGTGGGCAAGAACTCGGATTTGAACTCCACCTTGTGCGTGACATTCTCCGGAAGTTGGAAATCTCCTGTCGCAGGCGCTGTGCGGGAAGTCGTTTCCTGATCCGGCTGGCGCGTAGTAACCAGCTTCTTGACCGCCTGAACCATCCAGGGCAGCCGTTGCTCCAGATTCAAACCCTTCCAGGATTCGTAGGACATCCCCTGTGTGTGATTGAGCACGGCGGCAGCCAAAGCTGAGTCCTCAGCATCCGAGAGCAGGCCCTCGTTGTGAGGGTAGTTGCGGTCCATGTTCGGCAACGGGAGTGGAAAATCCTCGACTCCCAGAAGCCGAGCGGCCAATTCGTGATAGTGGTCGAATGGTTTCATCAAAATGTCAGCCAGCTGAATCTCACGTTCGAGTCTCCGGACGCCAGTATATTCCTCGCGCTCACGACAAGAACAAGCCGTAGTGACCCTTTGTGGTCTTGATCTGTTTCGCGAGGTCTTGAAGACCGTTTGAACGTAGAAACGCCATGAGGCGACTCTTGACTGGAGCAAGGTCGTCGAGAGCGTCGCGACCCAGTTCGTCTGCCAATTCTGTGAACTGTCGGTACTTGTTCGGCGTGCGGACAAGAGCGCGAAGTAGCCAGAATTCCTGTTTGTTGCCGATGGTGACCGGAGTCTGACCGCGCCAGGAAATCGCGAACGAAGCCTCATCCACAGTCAGATGGTTGTCCGATTTGCCATTCGTGTCATTTGATCCCTCCGGCGGTGGTTCAGGCTGCACCACGCCCAGTTCACCGTCCACGAGCTTCCGTGTCCCTGGGAAGACAATCGTCAACAGGCAATTCTTCGCGAGACTTCCCCGCCTCATCTCAGAAATGGCTCCCCGGCCCGCCGCATCCAGAGCGCCTGCGACCTGCGTGGCATGCCGCTTGTACATTTCAAAGATCTTCTGGGCGACGTCGTCCGCACGACCAGGAATGTGGTTGATGACGCGGGAGAGCTCGGGAAACTCAACGCAGAACTGCATCGCCGTGCCGAGCCCCTCGATCCGGTTGATGATCTGCGCGAATGACTCCACGAGAATTCGGTCGATGCCGTCCCGAGCGCCTCGCAGGACGTCGACTCCATACCCTGAATTTGGATCATCGGTATCGCTAAAGCCGGCGGCGAGTACCGCTAAACGTCGGTCGACGCATTGAGAGCACGTTCCACAGTGGGGCTTTTCCGCTGTCATCTGCCACGTGTGCGCGCAACTTGTGGTCTCCCCGCATAGGTCCGCATGCCCGGCGGCCTTGATGTCCTTGAGGATGTCTGTCTTGGTCTTCCAGAAGTACGGATTTGGAACGTCGAACGGCCCGCCGAAGATCTCGGAAAAAAGGCGCTTGAACCCGTCAAGGACCTTTGGATGCGTCGTTCGCGTCGCTCTGGTCCCGAGGACCTGTGCATTGATCGGTAAATTCAGGCTGGTCACTCCGTTCTCGTAGAAGCGAATCCCGTTGAGCTTGAACAGACTCGCGACGACGGCCGCAATCGATGCGTACAGGAACGAACGGGTCCGTTGCGTGTATTCCTTGTTGAGCGTCTTGTCCGCCTTGTTGATCAACACTGGAACGTGAATCGGTGGTCGGGTGTTGGACGGAAGCCGCTTGTTGATCGCATCAACGAGCTCGCGCTGGCGGGAGTGAATCTTGCTCACGGGACGGTGGGAGACGAGCACGACCCGCCGACGCCTTTGAAGGATTTGCTCGACCGCACCACCGAAGGAGTCCAGGCCGCCCGAAAACAGCATGACTTCGTCGACCGTCAAATCGTCGTCATCTCCAAATTCGAAGTACTGCTCAAGCGGCGGCGGCGACGTCAGTTTTGAGAACTCGAACTCGAAGTTGTCGCCCGACAGGTCGTGCAACGTCTTGGCTAAAGTGTCGTGAACGGCCGGGCTGGACCAAAAATCCGGATCGCGAACCGGCAGCTCAAATCGGAAGTCACGATGCCAGGAATGTCCGTAGTCGATCTGCTTCAGGCCGCCGCGTGTTGTTGCCTGATCCGCGCAATAGACGTAGGTCGCGATGTCGATCAGGTCCAATTCCTGCCGCTTGAGATTCCCACGCAGTTTCCCGGTGATGTCCGTGATCCGAAGATTCAGGTTCCCGTCCGGCTGCCCGATTTGAAGGGGAACCGTGGGCGCGTCCTTCCATTCCCGTCGACGCGACGAGAGTCTCGCTGAGCCGCAGAGGATGAGATGCGGATTATGCATCGCGCTCTCCTCTGACCTTCAGCTCGCGTCGCACTTTGTCGAGCGCGACATGGATGAACCCTTTCACCTTCCTGGGGGTGATGCCTCCTTCGAAGTTCTGTTTGGAATACCAATCGCCAGCGAAATCTCTGACGATCTGTGCCGCCTGACGGCAATGCGTTCTCAACTCATCCACGAACGCGGTGTGATCACCGGGCGTGTCAAATCTGCCTCCATCGCCGACATGGTTGGGGAGTTCACGCCCCAAGTGGTACGTCAGATACCGCTGGGTGAAGCGAGAGAAGAAGTCATGCGCGAGGCCCGCAAATCCGGCTTGGGTGGAGCAGCTTTTGAGTGCCGCCTGGACTTCGACCTCGGTGGTTCCGAACAGGCTCCGGGACCGTTCTGACAGGATTGCGGTCAACGATTCGGCCGCCGCCAGCTGCGCCATCTCGCCGACGTCTGTCCGCGACCGTGTCTTCAGGAGATGCTGATCGATCGCATCGGAGAACGCCCCGACGAGGCCCAAGACGGACGGTTCTCCGGGAACTGCGAATCCGGAATCCGCCAGCGCCCCGACGAAGTCGTCCGCTCGAGCGGCGAGAGCGATTTGCGAAAGCAGGTAGAAGGTCTGCTTCAGCCCTTCATCACCGTCCGCCAGTTCCAATCCGTTCTGAGCGGCCTGCGATGTCGCACCTGCAATCGCGGCAACGTTTCCGCCACCGGCGATGAGGCCCACCACCCTGTTCCAGGGGGCGGTGTCAGGTAGCGTTCCGAGGCGACTGTGGCCCACGTTGGTGCTCCTGACGGCAAGAAGAGTTTACAAAACGTCGAGTATCGAACAGGACCTCAAATCCGGACAACCACGCACGACTGCTTCTTTGCCTCGTCCGTGGCGATGACGTTCATGCCGGGTTAGAATCCGGGCTTCAACACCCGTCCACCGGTCGGACAGTCGGTTAGAAATGCCATTTTTCGATGACTTTGGCAAGTGCGCCCTGCTATGGCCCGTCTTGAGGACATCACCCGAGGATCGTCAGTCAAAGGGATCCTACCGGATGCCTTGGTGACGGTGGTTGACGTCAAGTGGATCGGGACAGTCGCCATCGAACTGACGTACAAGGATGCCGCCGGCCAACTCGGCCATGAACTTCTGTACCGAGACCGGGAACCGACGCTCGAGGTGGCTGTCGTGGGCCAGCCTTGGAGTTTCGACGGGGACGGTGCTGCTTTCCGGCTGGTTTCCGAGGCCAATCGAATCCGCCTGGCCTACCTCTTTGATCCGCTCCTTGCCGTTCACACATCGCTGGTCGATCCACTTCCGCACCAGATCACGGCCGTTTACGGCGAGATGCTTCCGCGCCAGCCACTGCGTTTTCTGCTGGCTGACGACCCCGGTGCCGGCAAGACGATCATGACGGGGCTGTTCCTTAAGGAACTGATTGCACGGGGAGACTTGCAGCGCTGCCTGATCGTGTGCCCCGGCAATCTGGCCGAGCAGTGGCAGGACGAACTCGACCGCCGGTTTCACCTCCCGTTCGACATCCTCACGAACGACAAGCTGGAAGCGGCTCGGACCGGGAACTGGTTCACGGAAGCGCCGCTGGCCATTGCCCGGCTCGACAAGTTGAGCCGCAATCCCGAGGTTCAGGCCAAGCTGGAACAGACGGACTGGGATCTCATCGTCTGCGACGAAGCGCACAAGATGAGCGCCACGTATTTCGGCAACGAGGTCAAGTACACCAAGCGCTACCACCTGGGACAGTTGCTCTCGACTTTGACCCGGCACTTCCTGCTGTTGACGGCCACGCCGCACAACGGAAAGGAGGCCGACTTCCAGTTGTTCATGGCGCTGCTCGACGGCGACCGTTTCGAGGGCAAATTCCGGGACGGCGTCCATGTGGCGGATTCGTCCGACCTGATGCGGCGGCTGGTGAAAGAGCAGTTGCTCAAGTTCGACGGCACGCCCCTGTTCCCGGAACGGATCGCCTACACCGTTGACTACCCCCTGTCCGACGCCGAGGCAGACCTCTACAAGCGTGTCACGGAATACGTCCGGGAGCAGTTCAATCTTGCTGAGAGAAGCGACTCGGATGGTCGCAAGGGAACGGTGGGGTTCGCCCTGACAATTCTCCAGCGCCGCCTCGCTTCGTCACCGGAAGCCATTTACCAGTCACTGCGCCGACGCCGTGAGCGCCTGGAAAAGCGACTTCGCGAAGAACAACTTCTCAAGCGGGCCGGTGCGACACCCCTGCAGGCGGCCCCGTCGGTGCCAGTTCTCACAGACGACGACATCGATGATCTTGACGACGCTCCGGAGTCAGAAGTCGAAGAGGCCGAAGAGCAGGTCGTCGACCAGGCGACCGCCGCCCGGACCATCGCTGAACTCCAGACTGAAATCAGCGAACTCAAGGATCTCGAAGGGGCAGCCCACAAAGTCCGGCAGTCGGGCACCGACCGGAAATGGGACGAGCTGTCGAAGTTGCTTCAGAACAAGTCGGAGATGTTCGATGCGCACGGGCACCGGCGCAAGCTGGTGATTTTCACCGAGCACCGCGACACCTTGAACTACCTGGCCGAAAAGATCGGCGGGTTGATCGGCAAGCCGGAAGCGGTCGTCATCATTCATGGCGGCGTGGGCCGGGAGGAGCGGCGGAAAGCCCAGGAGCGATTCACACAGGACCAGGATGTCGAAATCCTGATTGCGACGGATGCCGCCGGGGAAGGCATCAATCTTCAGCGGGCCCACCTGATGGTCAACTACGACCTCCCGTGGAATCCCAATCGGCTGGAGCAGCGGTTTGGCCGCATCCACCGAATTGGCCAGACCGAGGTGTGCCATCTGTGGAATCTCGTCGCCAAAGAGACTCGTGAGGGCGAAGTCTATCTGCGTCTCCTCGAGAAGATCGCCGAAGAGCGGGAAGCCCTTGGCGGCCAGGTGTTCGACGTTCTTGGCCAGCTGACGTTTGGCGACCGTTCGTTGCGAGAGCTGATCCTCGAAGCCATCCGGTACGGCGATCAGCCCGACGTGAAGGCCCGGCTGTTCCAAGTCGTCGATTCGGCACTCGACCGCGATCATCTTCGCCAGTTGATCGAAGGCCGGGCGCTGGCGCACGATTCGATGGATGCCAGTCGCGTGCGGGAAATCCGAGAGGACATGGAACGCGCCGAGGCCCGCCGCCTCCAGCCGCACTTCATTGCCGCATTTTTCCTGGAAGCCTTTCGGATGCTGGGCGGGAGCATCCACGAACGCGAAGCCAACCGCTACCAGATCAAGCACGTCCCCGCAGCCATCCGGAGTCGCGACCGCGAAATCGGCCGGGGCGAAGTCGTCCTGGCGTCCTACGAACGGATTACGTTCGACAAGAATCTGATCAGCGTGCCCGGAAAGCCGCTGGCTGCGTTCGTTTGTCCGGGGCATCCGCTGCTTGATGCGACCATCGATCTCGTGATCGAGCGACACCGTGATCTCATGAAACGGGGAGCGATCCTTGTTGATGAGAGCGACGCTGGCGACGAGGTGCGAGCGTTGGTCTACCTCGACCACTCCATTCAAGACGCGCGAACCGATCGATCCGGCAAACGACGGGTCGTGTCGAAGCGGATGCAGTTCGTAGAAGTCTCGGCGGCGGGAATTGCGCGTTCGGCGGGACCGGCCCCGTATCTCGACTACCGCCCCGCCACTCCAGACGAACTGGCAGCGCTGCAGCGGCACGCGCTTCCCGACTGGTTGCGCAGCGATATCGAGGGTCGGGTTCTGGAACACGCCATCCAGCATCTGGTGCCGGACCATCTCAATGAGGTTCGCCAGCGCAAGGAAGAACTCGTCGACAAGACGCTCGTCGCCGTGAAGGATCGACTGACGAAGGAGATCAACTACTGGGACCATCGGGCCGCGCAGCTCAAGGACCAGGAACTGGCGGGCAAGGTCAATGCCCGGCTCAACTCGGGACTCGCCCGCCAGCGGGCGGACGAACTCACCGCCCGGCTCCAACGCCGACTGGCGGAACTGGAGCAAGAACGCCGACTTTCGCCGCTCCCCCCGAACGTCGCTGGGGGTTGCCTGGTTGTGCCGTTGGGCCTTCTCGCACGAATCCGAGGTCCGGGCTCCTACGACCATCCGCCCGCAACTGCCATCGAGACCGAGCATTCGGAGCGTCTGGCGATGGACGCGGTGATGGACGCCGAGCGCCGGCTCGGGAACGTGCCGCGCGATGTCAGCGCCGAGAAGCTTGGATACGATATCGAATCTTC
Source organism: Planctomycetaceae bacterium (assembly GCA_044229335.1). GTDB lineage: Bacteria > Planctomycetota > Planctomycetia > Planctomycetales > Planctomycetaceae > DSVQ01. The sequence continues at coordinate 157,415 of JBGATC010000008.1, forward strand.
GGTCCCGAACACCGGCCGTCTGCGATTCGTCGAGGTGAAGGGGCGCGCCGCAGGGGCCGACACGGTGACCATCACGAAGAATGAGATTCTGACGGCCCTCAACAAGCCGGACGATTTCATCCTCGCCATCGCGCTCATTGAGAACGAGACCGTGAACCTTCGGTACGTGCGTCAGCCGTTCACGAAGGAACCCGATTTCGGCGTCACGAGCGTCAACTATCAGCTTGCAGCGTTGTTGGAACGTGCGGAGGCACCGCAATGAGCGACGGCAGCGTTGTTTATGATGCCATTCACAGCATCATCCCGTTCTCGGACAGCAAATGCGATCGGTTGTTGCTGAAGCTCATCAATACGCGAGAGTTTCAGCGATTGCGCCGCATCAAGCAGTTGGGAATGTGCTCCCTGGTCTTTCCAGGTGCGGACCATTCGCGATTTGCTCATTCGATTGGAGTGATGCAGAACGCGCGGCGGTTCTTGAAGCGCCTCGGAGACATCGTCCCTGAGCACCTGTCCGAAGACCGCCAGACGGTCGTCCTCGCGGCGGCCCTGCTGCACGACGTGGGCCACGGGCCATTCTCCCATGCGTTTGAGAAGATCACCAAAGAAGACCATGAGGCTCGCACGCTCGATGTGATCACCGACGACAGCACGGAGGTCAACAAGGTGCTGCGCGGCTATAGCGAAGCCCTGCCGGACCGGTTGAAGGTGTTCTTCGACGAAGACATGGACGAGAAGGATCGGGACGGGGCCGACATCCCGGCGTTTCTCACGCAGGTGGTCTCCAGTCAGCTCGACGCCGATCGGTTCGACTACCTCATTCGAGACAGCCACATGACGGGGCTGGGGTACGGACGGTTCGACATCGACTGGCTGATTCAGCACCTGTTCGTCGAGAACGCAGACAAGAAGGGCGGACGCTTCTTCCTGAGCCAGAAGGCGTTTTGCGCTGCGGAAGCGTATGTGTTCTCGCGTTACCACATGTACCGCACGGTCTACTACCACAAGACGATCCGTGCCGCCGAGGTGATGCTGCGTCTCCTGTTTAAGAGGTACAAGGAGCTCGTTGAGCAGGCCGCATCGCCAGAAGAGAAGCAAGCCGTTGTCCCGGGCGCATCACCCGGTGTCCTAAGCGCCTTCAGCGGCAAGATCTCGCTCGGTCAGTACCTGGCGCTCGACGACTACTCCATCGGCGAATTCTTCAAAGCGTGCGAGCATTCCCCGGACGGCTGGATTCGTACTCTGGGGGTGGGCCTGCTGAATCGAACGCTGTACAAGGCTCAGGACGTGACCGGTGCCGACCCGACGAAGATTGCCGATTTCGTTTCATCGGCTCGCACTATGATGAAGGAAAAGGGGCACGACGACACCTACTCGTTCGTGGACGACAAGGCATCTGACACGCCCTACAAGCCGTACGATCCTGACGCGGAGAAGCCCGCGACGCAGATCTACGTCGATACGCTCGAAGGCAGGAAAGAGATGAGTACTCAATCTGACGCGGTCGCAACGCTTCGGAAGAAATACACGCTCCTGCGGTATTACTTCCCGGCGCTGGTCCGCGATGACGTTGATTCGATCTGGAAGAAGGTTTTTGGAAAGGAGCCCCAATGAGCACGGAAGGCTTTCTCTGGCTGGCGTCGCTGATTCAAGCGCACCCCGACGGTAAGGTCGTCGGTCGGACTCGATTGCAGAAAGAGGTGAAGCTGCTGCAGCGGCTCGGCTTCCCCACGTCGTACGGCTACAAGATTCACTTCTACGGTCCGTACAGTGAGTCGCTCCACTCGGATGTCGGACTGCTCGAAGGGTTCGACCTCGTCGAAGAGACCGTGAACCAAACCCAGCAGGGCGAAGCATACTACACGATGCGCGCGAAGCCTGGGCATGCGCTCCCCGATGTGTCGCAATTCAAACCAACCATCGAAAAGCTCAACGGCGTGGACTCGGTCGTTCTCGAACTGGCCGCGACCTACGATTCGTTCCGGGAACTCGGCGACGACCACGAGGAGGCGCTGGTGCGCCTGCGCCGAAAGAAGGGGAGCAAGTGCGACGACGGCCGGGAGGAACGCGCACTGACATTGCTCGGCGAGCTGGGACTACCTCACGACTGACCGGTCATCACGAGAATCGCCGAAGAGTCCCTCTGCACGAGTCCATGAAGGCCACATGCCCCCAGTACCCGTCCCATACCGCAAGAAGCTCATCGAAGTTGCCCTCCCCCTCGAAGCGATCAACGTCGCCTCGGCGCGGGAGAAGTCGATTCGGCACGGGCATCCTTCGACGTTGCACCTGTGGTGGGCACGGCGACCGCTTGCGGCTTGCCGGGCGGTGCTGTTTGCCTCACTGGTGGACGATCCTGATAGCGATCCGCAGTTCCAAAAACCGGATGGCACGGTCGACGAGGAAGCGGCGGGAACGAAGCGGGCCGCGTTATTCAATCTGATCGAAGACCTGGTTCAGTGGGACAATTCGAACAACCCCACTGTCATCAATGCGGCTCGGGCGGAGATCGCGCGTTGCGTGGCGTCACGCAAGATCGAACTTGGGGAGCTAGCGAAGGACCAGATCGTCCACGGTCCCAAGAAAGGCCAGAAGCACGCCAAGGGGCCAGTGTCCGGTGAAGGTGTCACGGCTTGGGATGTGTTGCTGCGGAAGGCGCAACCCGCCGTAGTCAATGCGTTTCTTGCCGAGTACGCCCCACCAGTGCTCGACCCCTTTTGCGGCGGTGGGTCGATCCCACTCGAAGCCCAGCGTCTCGGGCTGCGCGCCCACGGATCAGACCTAAATCCAGTGCCCGTACTGATCACTAAGGCGTTGATCGAGATTCCGCCGAAATTTGCCGGGCATCCTCCTGTGAATCCAGAATGGAGGGACAAGACACGAGAAGCCAAGGCGGCGACCGTGTGGGAGGGTTCCAAGGGGCTCGCAGACGATGTGAGATACTACGGGCAGTGGATGCGAGATGAGGCCGAATCTCAGATCGGCGATCTATATCCACGAGTAATCGTCACCAAGGCAATGGCCGCCGAACGACCAGACCTCAAGCAGTACGTCGGGGAAGAATTGACCGTTATCGCATGGATTTGGGCGCGTACAGTACTCAGCCCAAGCCCGCTATACCAAGGTGTTCATGTCCCACTGGCCAGCAGCTTCTGGCTCGGTAAGAAGCCCGGCAAGGCCGCGTGGGTTGAACCGAGAATTGATCGACGAAACAAGTCATACGGCTTCGAGGTTAGGTCGGGCACTCCTACGGCGTCCGAAAAGGTGGCAATCGACGCAGGTACAAAGATTGGTCGAGGATGCAAATTTCGCTGCATACTAAGTGACGAGCCCATTCCTGAAAGCCATGTGAAAGATCAAGGGATGCGCGGCCAACTCGGGTCCGTGATGCTAGCAATCGTAGCAGAAGGCCGACGGGAGAGGGTTTATCTTGACCCACTTCCAGAGCATGTTGCGATTGCCAGTCGCGTAAAACGTCCCGACGACGTAGCCGGCATCGACTCTCCCATCGGCCTCGACAAGCGAGCCATTTGGTGTCTCCTTTATGGGCTTGGCACATTCGAAAGTCTGTACACTCCGCGACAGCTTACCATACTGACAGCCATGAGCGACTTGGTTGCTCGGGCAAGGGCGCGCGTTCTTACGGATGCCCAGAACGCCGGACTACGCACCGACAACCGCCATTTGGTTGAAGGCGGGACAGGACCGCAAGCTTATGCGGACAGCGTGGCGACATACCTTGGCTTGATGGTGTCGCGGCATGCGAATTATTGCTCCACGATCTGTGTCTGGAGCTCACACGCAAAGGACGAACTGGCAAAGCAAGTGTTCTTGCGTCAGGGAATTCCCATGACGTGGGACTTCGCGGAAACCAATCCATTCGCTGCATCAGGCGGAACTATTGATGCCCAGATTGAATGGCTTTGCAGGGCGATCCCAGATGTTCGCGAGGCGAGCGCAGGAACAGTTCTACAGCTTGACGCTAGTGCTGCGACACCACCGCTATCGCATCCGGTTGTGTCTACCGATCCCCCATATTACGACAACGTCGGATATGCAGACCTCAGTGACTACTTCTATGTATGGCTGCGCAGGTCTCTGCAATCAATTCACCCATCGCTTTTTGCGACTGTGCTTACTCCCAAATCGCAGGAGCTGATCGCAAGCCCATATCGTCACGACGGAGACAAGGAGAGGTCGAAAGAGTTTTTTGAAGCGGGGTTTGGCAAAGCGTTTGCGAGACTGCGCGAGAACCACAGTCAGGAATGCCCGCTGACGGTGTACTACGCCTTCAAGCAGAGCGAAAGCGATGAGGTGGCCGAAGTAGGAGACGAATCCTCGTCAACCGCGTCTACCGGCTGGGAAACAATGTTAGAAGGGATCAAAGCGGCAGGCTTTGTTGTCACCGGCACTTGGCCAATTCGAACTGAGTTGGTGGGAAACCTAAAGAAGAACATTAGCGCTCTCGCATCTTCCATCGTCCTGGTGTGCCGACCCCGTCCGAATGACTCGCCACTTGCAACACGCAAGCAGTTCTTGACCATCCTACATAAGGAGCTTCCAGAGGCGCTACGCAACCTGCAACGCGGAAACATCGCACCTGTCGACTTGGCACAGGCAGCGATCGGTCCGGGTATGGCAGTGTTCACGCGTTTCGCAAAAGTGATGGAGTCAGATGGTACTCCAATGTCAGTTCGCACGGCACTTGGACTGATCAATCAGTCACTCGACGAAGTGCTGGCCGAGCAGGAGGGAGAGTTTGATGCCGACACCCGCTGGGCGCTGGCTTGGTATGAGCAGTTCGGAATGGCAGAAGGTCCGTTCGGTATTGCCGAAACCCTCAGCAAGGCCAAGAACACCGCGATCAATGGGCTCAAAGAAGCGGGCCTTGTCGTGGCGGGTGTCGGAAAGGTGCGACTCGTCAACCGGGACGAGCTACCGGATGAATGGAACCCCACGACGGACCGCCGATTGACGATCTGGGAGACAACCCAACACTTGATTCGCCGCCTCGATAAACAGGGTGAGTCGGCAGCGGCCGAGTTGTTGCATCAACTCGGCGGAATGGCCGAGATCGCCCGCGACTTGGCCTACCGCCTGTACGTCATTTGTGAGCGTAAGAAGTGGGCCGAAGATGCCTTGGCTTACAACGGGCTGGTCATCGCCTGGCCGGAGCTGTCGAAGCTGGCGCAGTCGCAGCGTGGTCGCGGGACCGAGCGGCAACAGGAACTGTATTGATCGGAGTTGGGTAAGCGATGGCCATCACGAACCGTGATCGAATCGGCAAGGGGTTGGAATTGACCGCTGCCGGAGTGCGCCCCTTCGTCGAGCGGGAGTTGCGTGCCGCCCTCGGGGAGCGTTGGGAAGAGTCCGTTCGTGACACGCAGCGTGATGCCGCCCGCAAGTTCAATTGGGATGACCCGCAACTTCTCTTGGCCGTCTTGTGGGACCAGTGGAACGCCGTATTTCGACAGACGCTGGGACCGGCGGAACGCAGCCTTGTCAGCGAACTACGCGATGTCCGCAACAAATGGGCTCACAACGATGCCTTCGCCAGCAACGATGCTCAGCGGGCGCTCGACAGCATGGGCCGCTTGCTGACTGCTGTCTCGGCCACCCAGGCAGCCGACGTCGAACAGATCCGAATGGACTTGCTGCGCACGTTTTTCGATGAGCAGCGCCGCGGCGAAATGCGGAAGTCGTCGTTCCAGCCGACTGAAGGCAAACCCCAGGGGGGCCTGAAGCCCTGGCGTGAGATCATCACGCCTCACCCGGACGTGGCCTCCGGGCGTTACCAGCAGGCGGAATTCGCGGCAGACCTGTGGCAGGTTTACAACAAGGAGGGATCGGACGAGTACAAGCATCCCACCGAGTTCTATCGCCGCACGTTCATCACCGAAGGTCTGAAACGTCTCCTCGCCCGCAGCCTGGAACGACTGGCCGGCACCGGCGGCGACCCGGTCGTCGAGTTGCAGACAAACTTCGGCGGCGGCAAGACGCACTCGATGCTGGCGCTTTATCACCTCTGCTCGGGAGTGGCGGCTGGCGAGTTGCCCGGCATCGAGGATGTCGTCACGCCGGAATCGGGCCTGAAGATCGTCAAGGGTGTTCGCCGAGCGGTGTTCGTGGGGACGCAGGTCTCACCCGGCCGCGAACACAAGAAGCCCGATGGAACAGTCGTCCGCACGATCTGGGGCGAGATCGCGTGGCAACTTGGGGGCAAGGAAGGCTACAAGCTGATTGCTGATGACGACAAACGTGCGACCAATCCAGGCGACGCGCTGACCAAGCTGTTCAACAAATACGCCCCGTGCCTGATCCTGATTGATGAATGGGTGGCCTACGCGCGGCAGCTTCACGGCGACAAAGACCTGCCGGCCGGAACCTTTGAAACACAGTTCACGTTTGCCCAAGCGCTCACGGAGGCCGTGAAGGCTGCGAAGCAGACATTGCTGGTGGTCAGCATTCCGGCGTCCGAAAGTCCGCACCAGCGAGTCGACCGGGGCGTCACCGACATCGAGGTGGGTGGTGAGCGAGGCCGCGAAGCATTGGCCCGCCTGAAGAATGCCGTCGGGCGGGTCGAGTCATCGTGGCGTCCGGCCAGCCCGGACGAAGGGTTCGAGATCGTCCGCCGCCGACTCTTCCAGCCCCTGTCCGGTGATCAGTTCAAGGCCCGCGACGCAGTGGCCCGTGCCTTCTCGGACATGTACGGGCAGCAGCATACGGAATTCCCCCCGGAATGCCGGGAAGCGGATTACGAGCGCCGCATGAAGATGGCGTATCCAATCCACCCGGAGATGTTCGACCGCCTCTATAACGACTGGTCGACGCTCGACAAGTTCCAGCGCACACGCGGCGTGCTGCGGCTCATGGCATCCGTGATTCACAGTCTGTGGGAACGGCAGGACGGCAACCTGTTGATCCTGCCCGCTAACGTCCCAATCGACGATCAGCAGGTCCAGTTCGAGCTGACCCGGTATCTCGATGACAATTGGCCACCTGTGCTCGAGAAGGATGTCGATGGCGTCAACTCGCTGCCGATGGCGCTCGACCGGGAGACTCCAAACCTGGGACGGTACTCCGCATGCCGGCGCGTCGCTCGAACCATTTACATGGGGTCGGCTCCCACGCAGCGCGCCGCAAATCGCGGGATCGAAGACCGGCAGGTGAAGCTGGGCTGTGTGCAGCCGGGCGAGAATGTTTCAACGTTTGGTGACGCGCTGCGGCGTCTGACCGATCGCGCCACGTACCTCTATGTCGATGGCAAACGGTACTGGTACTCGACACAGCCGACTGTTGCCCGCCTGGCCGACGACCGCGCCGAGCAATTGCAAGACGATGTCATCGAAGAGGAGATCAAGCGGCGTTTGCGTGAGGAAGCCCGGTCCCGCGGTGACTTCGCCAAAGTGCATGCCTGCGTTGCCGCCAGCGATATCCCGGATGAAAAGGAGACGCGCCTCGTCATCCTTGGGCCGCAGAGTGTGCACACGGCGCGCGACGCGCAGAGTCCTGCCCGCGAGGATGCCGCTGCGACCCTCGCGTCCCGCGGCAGCAGTCCCCGCGACTACAAGAACACGCTCGTCTTTCTCGCTCCCGACCGCAGTCGCGTAAAGGAACTCGAGCAGGCGATCCGCCAGTTCCTGGCGTGGACATCGATCATTCGGGACGCCGCTGGCGACTCAGCATCCCTGAATCTCGACAACTTCCAGAAGGCGCAGGCGGAGACCAAGAAGAAGGGAGCGGAAGAAACTGTCGATGCGCGAATCCCGGAGACGTATCAGTGGCTGCTGGTTCCCGGCCAGCCTGATCCTCAGGGCGACGTGGAATGGGCCGAATACCGGCTTCAGGGCAGTGATTCGTTGGCTGCCCGTGCATCGAAGAAGCTGCTGTCTGTCGACTCACTGAAAAAGGTCTGGGCGGGATCGCTTCTCCGGCTTGAACTGGACCGCGTTCCGTTGTGGCGTGGAGACCGCGTCAGTGTAAAGCAACTGGCCGAGGACATCGCGAAGTATCTTTATCTGCCACGGCTCAAGGATGAAAACGTGCTGGTGGACGCCATTCGCGAGGGGCTCAGCTCATTGATGTGGCAATCCGAGACGTTTGCTTACGCGGAGAGCTGGGACGAAGCCCGCAGCCGATATAAGGGACTCAAGACTGGGCCCTCCGTCCGGGTGCTGGTAGACGGGCACAGCGTTCTGGTAAAGCCGGAGATCGCCAAGGCGCAATTCGATGCGGACCAGCAGCAGCAACAAGCCCAGGTCGCCCGCACCACTGGAACCACACCGGGCACTGGTGGAACAACTCCGGTGCAGCCGGCGGGAAATGGAAGTTCGGCTGTCGGTGGCACCGTCGTGCCCCCGGACGAAGTGACGCCGCCGCAGCTTCGTCGCTTTCACGGCGCTGCTCAAATTGACCCCATCCGCCTCGGACGTGATGCCGCACGCATTGCCGAGGAGGTCGTCCAGCACCTCTCGGCGATTGTCGGCGCGAATGTCGAGATCACCATCGAGATTCAAGCGGACTTGCCGGAGGGAGCCTCTGAGAAGCTGGTCCGCGACGTAACGGAGAACTGTCGAACGCTGCGGTTCACGAGCTTCGGATTTGAGGAAGCGTGATCAGATTGACACGCCACCCGGTACGCGGCCTGCGACCTTCAGCAGATCGGCTTTCACGTAGACGATCTGGTGGTCCCGGTGCCATTCGCTCGGGAAGAAGTTCTTCAGGCGGCTCGCCTGGAACCGGACGGGGCAGTCGATGAAGCGGTTCTGGTCGGCACGGGTGTAGTACCAGAACGAATTGCTGTTCCAGAAGCTGACGTGCGTCGGGTCTTGAAACGCGCCGCGTCCGTCGGTGCTGGGGGTCTGCGATAAAAGCCAGCCCTGTGGGGCCAGGCAGCGATGGAGTTCCTTCATCGTGTGGATCGGATCGCGGAGGTGTTCGAGGGCGTCGTGCGCTCGGAAGACGCCCACCTCGCCGTCACCAAACGGCCAGCGCGCGTTGAGGTCGGCAACGATCCGCCCGCCGTGCAGATCGACGGACTCGTATCCGGGGGCCGGGTTGATCCCGCCGCAGAGGTCGATCTTCCGCAGGCCATTCTCATCGCACCAACGTTCGACCAGCGGATAGATGAACTGGTCGTGTAGGGCCAGCGTTTCGGTTTGGATGAACCCGTTCTGCTCGCCCCGACAGGTGTTGCCGGCATGGACGTGGTAGACATACAGGCAACGGTCGATGTGCTTCACACGGCCGTGGATGTACGTCCGGCAGAGAATGTCCTGGTCGTCGAGCACGGCCCGTGACGGATCGTGGCCGCCGATCCGGCGGTAGAAGTCCGCCCGCCAGGCCCGGACGTGATTCGGCGCGAACCAGATCTTCGAGAACGACGCCGGGGAGGGATCGAACGCCACGCATTCCCACTGCGGCTGGCCATCCCAATCGAACGGCCGATACCGCCAGCCGAACCGCTCGTCGTACCGCCACGGCTTGCCGTCGTTGACCTCGCAGCAGTTCGAGTAGGCGAAGTCGATGCGCGGATCAGCAAACGCCGCCGCCAGCTCCGCCACGCAATCCGGCGTCAGTTCGTCGTCGTGGTCGACCTCAACCAGTACATCGCCCCGGCACGCGAGGCAGGCGAACCGTTTAAGTTCGCCGATGTTCTGTGACTGGCCTTCGTAGGGAGCGACCCGCGCCTGCGGGAGATCAACGCGGACCTCGCCAGCGTCTCCGTTGGGGACGATGACCCACTCGAACTCGGCGCAAGTTTGCCGTGCCACCGAACGGGTCAGCCGGTCGAGAAACTGCGTGTTGTGCGTGGGCGTGAACAGCGAGATCAGCACTTCGATTGGTCCCAGAAGGCGTTGTTGCGAAGCATCTGGTGGTGGGTCTTGCGCGGGAACCGAACGCCGCGGCTCCCCGCCCGAATCCCACTGACCGTGACGACGACGAACGGCGGCAAGTCACCCTGAATCCGAACCATGACCGCATCGCCGCTGACAGCAGCACCGATGGATGCCGGCGTTGGCGCGGTGACGGAGACCACTTCGAGGCTGTCGTGGTCGCAGACGCCGACGAATACGGGATCAAGCGGGACAGTGGTGATGGGGCCGGTGACCGTCACACGGACCACGTCCTCGAACCGCACGTCGGGCGACTCGACGCAGAACAACGCGACGTAATCGTCCTGGTGAGGAACGATGGCCATCTTCATTCCCGGCGCGCCTTGCGGCCCCTGGGGGCCTTGTGCGCCAAACCCCATCGGGCCTTGGGCTCCCTGCGCACCTTGAGCGCCTTGCGCGCCCGGCATTCCGGGTGCCCCCTGTGGTCCCTGAGCACCTTGGCTGCCAGACCCCATTGCCCCTTGTGCGCCCTGCGGACCTTGCGGTCCCGGAGTCCCCGGCGAACCGGGAGCGCCTTGCGGTCCCTGCGATCCCGACCCTTGGGAACCGGTCGCGCCCTGCGGGCCTTGAGCACCTTGTGCGCCTTGCGATCCACTCCCCTGGCTTCCTTGAGTGCCTTGCGAACCCTGAGTTCCCTGCGGTCCTTGGCTACCCTGACTCCCTTGCGCCCCTTGAGGTCCCTGCGTTCCTTGAACACCTTGAGCCCCTTGGCTTCCTCCTGATCCCTGAGCGCCTTGCGCGCCTTGGCTCCCCTGTGAACCTTGCGAACCCTGGACTCCTTGTGCGCCCTGTGGGCCTTGAGCACCTTGAGACCCTTGCGCTCCCTGCTCGCCTTGGTATCCCTGTGGTCCCTGATAGCCATCAACCCCTTGGTAACCTTGATATCCCTGCGGACCAGCCGGTCCTTGGTAGCCTTGATATCCCTGATACCCTTGCGGCCCCTGGTATCCGGTCGATCCCTGATAGCCGTCCGCGCCCTGGTAGCCCTGATACCCTTGGGCTCCCTGATCGCCTTGCGGACCTTGCTCGCCCTGCGCACCGCAGTTGTCTTTGACCCACTGGCAGTCGATGTCGAGCTGACAGTTGCTACCGATGACGAGGCCGTTGCCGGCCAACTCGTCGTGCGCCACTTCCAGCGCCGATCCGTTCCACCACAGGCCGCAGCCTACGGGAACCTGGCTCCAATCCACATTGAGGGCGCAGCCGCTGCCGGCCGTCAGGCCATCGCCAGCGAGGTCGGATGGATTCACTTCGACCGCGTCACCGCTACCGAGTCGCAATCCGCATCCAACGGCAACGTCAATCGCGCAACCATTCCCAATGACGAGTCCGCGCCCTGCGATCTCATCGTGAGCGACTTCGAGCGATGAGCCGTTCCACCAGATGCCGCAGCCTGTCGTGATGCAATTCGACTTGATCCAGTTGCAGTCCACGTCCAGAGCGCAATTGCTGCCAATGACCAGCCCATTTCCGGCCAACTCATCATGGGCCACTTCGAGCTGATCCCCGTTCCACCAGATGCCACAACCGGGAGTGATGCAGTCCTTGATCGTCTGACAGTCGAGGCAATTGGTCTTGATCCAATTGCAGTCGACGTCGATGGCGCAGAAATCGCCAATGACCAGCCCGTTGCCCGCGAGTTCGTCGTGCGCGACTTCGAGTTGATCGCCGTTCCACCAGAGGCCACACCCCGGCTTCACGCACTCCGTCTTGATCCAGTTGCAGTCCACATCGATGGCACAGAAGTCGCCGATCACCAGGCCGTTGCCGGCGAGTTCATCGTGGGCGACTTCCAGTTCGTCGCCGTTCCACCAGAGTCCGCAACCGGGTTTCACGCATTCGGTCTTGATCCATTCACAGTCGACATCGATCTCGCAGTTATCCCCGATGACGAGACCATCCCCGGCCAGCTCGTCGTGCGCGACCTCGACCTTCCCGCTGTTGATCCAGATGCCGCACCCCGGATCGACCGCCAGGCCGCATTCCCCCTCTGTCGTCAGTCCCGACTCGGCCAGATCATCCGCCTTCACGCTGATCTCGGCCCCGTCCGTGACTTCAATCCCACAGCCCGCGACGATCTGCACGCCGAGTTTGCAGTCACCGACCGGCATCAGCCCCGGCCCGACGAGATCGGTGTTCTTTACCTTGAGGCCGCAATCGCCATCCACATCGAGACCGCACCCGGCGAGGTCGCTCGCTTTGACCTTCAGCTTGCCGTAGTCGGGACTCTCGGGGTCTTCATCCCGTTCCAGACCGCATCCCGGTTCGGCCCCCTGGAACTTGCCGATGTCCCAATGGACGCTGAATGTGTTCCAGTTGACCGAGACGAAGTCGTCCTTCTTCACGGCCGAATACGGGCTGAACGCTGGGACTGTGATCTGCCGTTCGTCGGAACCAGCGCCGACGTTGAGCTTCACTTCCCCCTGATCGCCTTCGGCGATGTCGTCCACCACATCGCCGTGGAAGTACCAGGCTCCGACGACGCCGTACCACTGCTTCGCTTCGTGCGAGTAATAGACGTCGATCTTGTCCCCGGCGTCGACATCTTCCGTCTTGCCGAACGCCACTCCCCGAAAGCCCTTGTCCCCGTAGAGATCGATCTGCTTGTCGGTCCGCTGCCATTCGTCATCTTCGTACTTTAGGAGCCACGCCTTGGCCGGATCGGTGTCCCCTTGTCGCAGCGTGTCGATCATCTCAGCCTTGCGAATCACGGGCTGCGATTCGCCGAGCCGCACGACGGCCCATTTGTTCTCTCCGGTGCCCGACTCTTTCCACAGGATCGTGGCCGAACCGCTGCCGCCGGACTTGAGCTGTGAAGCGTCGTCGTCCTGGACCTCGGCAAACGTGTCGCCTTCTTCCTGCACGTCGATCCGGACCGGGCAAACGCCAGCGATCACCGCCAGCCCGATGGCATCGGCTTTCAGAGGTTCGAGCAGCACGCAGAAGCGGCCGGGATGGTCTTCGCCATCGGGGATCACGCCGACGAGCAGGACGTCGTTCTGAAACGTGTCGAGGTTGTCGGTCGGCGTGAAGATCGGCCGGTCGATGCCGAGGATCTCGAAGCGGTTCCGATCCTCGCCACTGCCGTTCTTGACCTTCACGATGCCGGACTGCCGGAACTGCGGATGTGAACCCGCTTCGCGCGACTGCTGCCGGGCGCGGAAGTCCCGAGCGGCGTCGAGGAACGCATTGAACGTTTCGGCCGGAATCTTGAGCGGTTGGCCCGTCTGGACCTTTTTGAAGTTGTCGCCCATGACTCAGACTCCGATTCCGAGGCCGGCGAAGTTGCCGTAGGGATAGACCTGCTCGACGTAGGCCGCGATCGGTTTCTTCACCAGCACCTTGGCCGACGTGTCCTCGGCGTCGGCATACCTGACCCAGAGATATTCCCAGCCCTTCTTGTTGATGCCGGTGATGTCGCCCACCACAAGACCGGTGGCATTGGGGCTGGCGGCGAACTTGAACGTGATCTCCCAGTCGTCCTCGCCGCGCTGCGACCCGGACGCCCCCAGGAACAGGACTTCGCCGGCCGCAAACCCTTTGAACCCGCCGTTGTTGACGGACCCGGTGAGGTAGAAGAGCGCTGCCTTGTAGGCCCCGGTGACGGCGGCCACGGCGATGTAGTGCGTCTCGGAGAAGTTGTAGACCGGGACGGTGACGTCCACGCCCTCGACGTTGTCCTGCGTGACGCCGATCGCGCCCCGAAAGTTGGGAGCGCTCCCGCCCGGCGCGGGATACGAACCGACGGTCCCCAGTCCCTGCGTGATGTGCTGGTTGCCGCCGCCGGTGTCGAACGAGAACGACGAGTCGCCGGTCTCCGGTGGATCGGTCGTACCGTAGCGGACGGACCCTTCCCACGTATCCTCGGCGATCCGCTCGATGTGGCTGGTCTGCCGGATGAGGCCGCCGTAAAACGCGGGAGAGCCAGCGATGAGCGCGGCGTGGGCGTCGACATCGTTGTCGGTGCCGCGGATCACGTACCGCAGGTCCACCGACGAGTCTTCACCCAGCGTCGTCTCGCGACTATCCCATTTCTCGGCAACAACGATCGGCATCACGCTCCCTCAGGCGATGGCCATTTTCCCAATGGACAGTTCTCCGAACGCCAACGCGCCTTGTTCTTCACGCGGCAGCCGCATGTCTTCTGTTTGCAGGAAGTCCGCTCCGGATCGAACGACGGGCAGTCGGCGCAGATCGCCAGCCGGGCGAGGTAGACCTCGTCGCTGACGTGCTTGCCGCCGTCGGCCACATGGCGCACGACCGCCTTGCCGAGGTTCGCCGCCTTCTTCAGCAGGCCGGGGCCTTGTTCTGGATGGTTCTCCGTCATGTCCACTCCCTACAAACCGCCCACGGCGGTCAGGCGAAGGTCAGGCCGCCGTGCTGGGCTTCCTGCAACAGGCGTTTCGTGTTCTTGGCAGTCTCTTCCGACGCCTTCGCCGTTCGCTCGGCCGGGCCTTCCGACGCCAAGCCCCGCGCACCGAGCGCGTTGAACGTCCCCTTCACGCTGACCTTCTCCTGGCCGACTTGGCTCAACAGGTCATCCATCCCTTCGAGGTTGGTCTTTGCCTTCTTGATTCGCGCAGGATCGCCGGACGCTTCGACCTCCTGTCGCTTGCGGGCCGCCTCGGCGATGGCGTCCTCCCATTCCTTGCGGGCCTGCTGGAGCGCGTCCTCGGACGACTGCATGTCGGCTTCGTTCTGCTGTTGGCGAGCGAGTCGATCCGCTTCGGCCATGCGACCGACTTCGGCCTGCGCCCCCTGGCGATCCGCTTCGATGAGCGTCCGCTGGTCCTGCCGGCGACGGTCCCGTTCGCCGATCATCCGCTGCGCGTTACGGTCGGTTTCGGAGTTCTTCTTCTGGAAGTCCTCGTCGAGGATCTTCGAGGCGGCGTCGACATCCAGGTTGGAGTCGAACAGCTTCATCAGCCGCAGCACACCCTTGCTGATGAAGTTCTGCGCCGTGTTCCAGCCCTTGGTCAGGCTCGACGTGAAGACGGTCCAGGCGTCGGCCATGAACGTAGTCGTCTCGATCCAGGCGACCTGCAATCCAGCCCAAGCGTCGATCAAGAGACCCACCACGCCGTAGAACGCATCGGTGGCGATGGAGAGGAAGAACTCTTTGAAGGCGATCCAGTGTTCCTGCAGGAACGCCACGCCTTTCTGCCATTCCATCTTGAGCGTGAGCCACAGAATCTTGGCCGCCAGCGCCAGATCGCCCGCCGCGAGGGCATCGCCGATCCCCTGCCAGGCGGCGAGGGCGTCGTCCTTTAGGGCGTTGAACGTGTCGCCCAGCCACTGGAGCGCTTCCGACCCGACGCCGGATGCATATAAGAGGTATGCGCCCAACCCGATGACGGCCGCCGAAACCAGTCCAATCGGAGACAGCAGCGCTCCGATCACCGTGCCCAGCACGCCCAGCACCGTCCCGATACCTGTGATGAGGGACGCCGCCACCCCGAACGCCGCGCCGACGCCGGAGATTAGCGTCCCCAGCACGACCAAGACGGCCCCGGCAGCAGCGACTCCCGCCGCGATCTTGAAGATCGTGACGATCAGGCCCTTGTTCTGCCGGACCCAGTCGGCGGTCACCTTGGCGACGCGGATGGCACTGGTGGCCAGGTCTTGCAGCAACGGGGCCAGCGCCGCACCGATGGCGAACACACCGCTCTTGATGACCTTCCACAGGTCGTCGAGCGTGTCGCCGAACGTCTCGGCCGCCTTGGCGTCCTCGGTGCTGATCACCAGCCCCAGGTCGCGGGCCTGCTGCTTGAGGGCTTCGATCCCCTTGGCCCCGTCCTGCATCATGGGCAGGAGTGACGTCCCGGTCTTGCCGAAGACCTCCATCGCCGTGGCCGCGCGGATGGCCGGGTCTTGGATCTTCGAGATGCGGTCGGCCAACAGTTCGAACTGTTGGTCCGGGGACAGCCGACCAAGGTCCGATAGCCGCAGACCAAGTTTCGAGAGCGTGTCTCCCGCCCCTTTCGATCCCTGCGCCGCTTCGACCAGGAACTTCTGCATCTTGCGGACGCCCCCTTCGAGCATCTCCAGGTCGGCCCCCGATTGCTCGGCGGCATAGCCCAGTTCGGACAGCGCCTCGACCGAGATGCCGGTGCGGGCCGACATCTTGGCCAGCTGATCCCCCATGTCGGCGAAGACGTTGGTCGTCGCCAGGAGCGGGGCCACAGCCGCCGCCCCCAGCCCGAACAGCTTCGTGCCGATGGACTGGACACCCGCCCCGAACGCCTTGAGCCGCTTCTCGGCCGCCTTCAGCCCGCGCACGAGCTTCGTGTCGTCGGCGAACAGCTCGACGAACGCTTTGCCGGCGCGGATGCCTTGGCTCGATGCCATCGGGGATCACCTCGGGAAAGGGCCACGGTCCACGAAGACCGTCTTGAGAATCGTGATGTCGACTTTCGGTTGCGGTTCCTGGGGTCGTTGGGTGCGTTTGGTTCCGGGATGGAAATCGCCCGGCTTGAGCGGGCGGGTCTTCTTCGGATCGCGATGCGTGTTGGCGGCCATCGCCAGGAGGGCTGCCGTATGGTTCCAGTCTTCCGTTTGCTTGGCGTCGGCCATCCACACCAGTTCCCGGAGCGTGAACGGGCCGGGGTTCAGGCCGACGACGCCGGCGAGTTGCCAGATGAGTCGCCAGACATCGACGCGAGCGCGGCGGTCATCTTCCGTTCGAGTTCGTCGCTCTCCAGCCGCTTCGTCGCCGTCTCCAGCGCGATCCCCTCCAGCTTCTTGAGCTTCTCCAGCGCCTTGCGGAAGACGGTCCGCTTCCCGCTCGGGAAAAAATCGACCAGTTCCTCCAGCAATGCCGTCGTGGCGTGGTCGAGGACATCGCCCCCCAGCGCCCGACCAAAGTCTTCGTCGGAGATGTTCTTCGCCTGGGCTTCCGGCTGAACGAGCGAAAACAGGATGTCGCAGAGCAGGACCGGATCAGTGACCAACCGTTCGAGCAGCTTCCCTTCGATGGCGTCGAGCAGATTGATATCGAGTAACGACCGGACGCGGCGGATCGCGTCGACGTTGATCGTGACCGTCCAGGTGCGGCCAAGCGTGTCATTGAACGTCTTCATGCAGGTTCCTCTCAGGCGGCAGTCATCCACTCGGGCGGGTTCGTGGCATAGGTCGGCTTGGCGGTGACGCTGACCTTGATCGCCTCTTCCAGCGGTTCGGCCCGGCTGAAGTTGGTGATCGCCATCGACGCCCGCAGTCCCTGCGAACCGGACGTCGCTACAGGTCCGTCCAGAACGGCGAACTCGATGGCCGCGTTCGTCAGGAACGCCGTGCGGATGGCCGTGAAGTCGTCGTCAGCCGTGTCCCAGACCATCTCGAACTCGAGGCTGGCGTCCTTGAGCGTGGCGATGTTGGCCCGCCAGCCAGCGTTGCCCCGCGTCGTGACATCCGCTTCCCCGGCTTCCAGGTTCAGCGTCACGTCCTTGACGTTCTTGACCTCGTTCCAGACCGGCGTCCCATAGCTGCCCGTGTTCCGGTACAGCTTCGCGTCCATGCCGAGTTTCACGCCCATGATGTGGTCCTCCTCACTTCACCGAGTTCCGCCACAGGGCGGGGAGTTTCTGTTGTTCGCGGTCGAACGCCGGACCCATGTAGGGACGGGCGCGGTACTTCATCCGGACGCGCTTGGTCCGCTTCTTCCGCACGACCGTGTTGCCGTGTTCGAGAAGCCGTGGCGCATCGGTTCGCTGGTTGAGCAGGATCGGGCCGATGACCACACTCCGTGTCTCCGGGGAGAACACGAAGAAGATGTTTCGCTTGAGAAGTCCGGTATGGCTGCTGGGAGGCTGCCCCGGTTCCGAGATCGATTTCCGTTTGCGGATGCTGGTCCGCGCCGTCTGCCGCACGAACGCGCCGAACTTCGACAGCACCTTGCGCTGGGCGCGGTCGGCCGCGTTCGTCACCGCCATTCGGTCGAAGAACAGCCCTTTCGCCTGCGCGAGTTTCATGCCGATCATCGGAGCACCCTGTACGTGAGTGTCAGGACGCTCGTGAATTGCCGCAGTTCGTCGATGTGCTCCGGAGCGTAGAGGACGTTCTGTTCGGTCTTGATCCAGGCCGCGTTCGGATAGGACGGCAACCGCTTCGCGCGAAAGTGGTCGGCAATCTCCTCGGCGAGATTCGTGAGGGGATCGAGTTCGACGTTCGCCTCGGTCTCGAACTTCTTCTGCACCGCGACATCAACGCTGTAATCGCCCTGGCCCCGCGATCGGTCGGACGAGGCCAGCACGACCGCCTTGGGCACGACCGTGACGTGCAGCGTCTGCATCTCCTTCAGATCGAACTGCGGGAGATAGTGCCGCGCGGCCGCGACCGGCTGGCTGAACGTCGCCGCATTGAGTTCGGCAACGATGGCATCGGCGATGTCGGTGATCACTGCCATTCAGATGGCCTCCGTTCCCACGAGCTTGGATTCGATGCGGAGCGTCTGCCGGTACGGGTCCGAGTACCGCCAGTCCATGACTTCGAACACGTAGACCGTTCCGTCCTGCGTCTCCCGCACCTTGTCGCCCCGATCCGGCAGCGCCGGATTGCCAGCCAGCACGAGATCCGCCGCGAGAACCAGAAAGTCCCGGTCGGTGAACTCGATCCGGACCGTCTGGCCGTCGTCGGTTTTGAACTCCGTTCGCCCGACCGTGGCCCGCACGACGACCGAGGCCGCCCCCCGGACGTAGGTCACGTCGCGGGTGCAGTGCTTGGTGCGCTGGTCTTCCAACCAGCGCGAGCCGCGTTCGAGCAAGTCGGCCATCACGTCCTCCGATCACTGACTCAGGCGAACGCGGACCGTGGCTGCGCTGTCACCCGCGGCCTTGGTAGTCTTGCCGAGAAGCTTGTTGGCTCCCGACTCGCTGTTGGTCTTGGCGACCTGCTCGGCGACGTCCCAATAGACGTTGACCCCGGCGCTGATCGCCGTGCTGGCCCCGGTGGCTTTGGGAACGTCGTAGACGCCTTCCACCGCCAGTGCTCCGGGCTTGTTGGCTGCAATGTCGCCCTTGGCGATTCCGATGAGATCGCCTTGCACGACCACATCGCCGGCCGCCACGGCGCTGCCGGGCGTGTAGTCGATGTAACTTCCGTCCTGGATGAACTGTGCCGTTGCCATGTCGAATTGCTCCTATGAATGAGGCGATCAGGCCGCGCCCTTGCTCTTGATGCCGGCGAGGTACTCGGCCAGGTCGACGCCGAAGTCGTGGTAGCCCCGAAACTGCACGCCGAGTTGGTTGAAGTCGGCCTCGGCCATGTCGACGGTCGGGTTCTGCTGACCGTTGAGGAACGAGACGACGATGGCCGCGAGGTTGCGGGGCGCGCGGAACAAGTACCACGCGGTGGCGCTGTTGCCCGTGAAGTCGGCGTCGCTCAGCCAGTCGCAGACGACCGGGCGGTATTTGCCAGCGTGGATGTTGGCATCCGGAATCGTTTCCGCCGTCGCCGCACCGCCGCTGTTGACGTTGGTGCTTTGGAAGAGCCGCTGCGCGATGAACTCCAGTTCGGGCGGGACCAGCAGAAGCTCCGGTCGCCCGCCGACGACGCGCTTCTTGCCATCAGCCGCCGGGCTGCGGAGTTTGCGGAAGGCCGTGATCGCCTTCTGCAATCCAACACCATCGAGTCCGAGCACCGTGTCCGCGCCCGTGACGTAGTTCGCCCGCCCCGCAGTGAAGAACGCGGCGTTGTCCATGAACCGCGACCAGAAGACGTTGTTGAGCTTCTTGGCCGCCCCGGCACCAACGCGGGTCCGCAGATCGTCGAACGCGCTCAGGTCGTCATTGATGATGTCGACCCGGTCGAGCATGAACATCTTGGCGTAGGTCCGCACCTGCCGCGTGTACGACTCCTCGCCCAGCGAACCGTGCTTGATCTCGCCATGCTTCGGGAGTTCCTCGTACTCCATGTTGTCGAGCATGCGGTAGCTCGTGATCTCCTTGAAATCGCTGACCGACTTCACCGTGGCGACCTCGCGCCACGTCTGGTCCTCCTCGGTGTAGCCCACCAGGAGTTCCTTGTTGGCCACGTTTTGCAGGATGCCCGGCAGGCTCATCGTCGAGAACGAGGCCTGGAGCGTGCGCGGAGGGAAGGCGTAGGACAGGACCTCCCGGATGTTGCCGGAGTGAATGGTCTCTCCGGGACGCGCCGCATAGCCGTTCGCGGCCGCCGCCATCATGAACAGTTGCTGAAAGCCGAGGTTGCGGTACTGCCGGTCGGCCGCATCGATCACCTCGGGCTTGAACTGCTTCTCAACGGCGTGTCCCCGCGAGATGCAGAGTGCCGCTTCGATGACCTGCGGCGAATCGTTCCATGAGCCGGCGTGGATGGCGGGGCCGCGCGGACGGTCGGCTCGGACAACTGCGAGTTCGGTCTTCGTCTCATCCCAGCCGTCCTTAATCGCCTGGGCCTCGATGTCCGCGTGCTTGCCGCCGCACAGTTTTCGGATGGCCCCGACGCGGGCCGTCTCGGTCGCCAGTTCAGCCCGGAGTTCCGCCACAGCGGAAGCGGCCTCGATCTTCGTGGTCCCGTTCGATTGCTTTGACGCGTCGAACATCGCCTGCAGACTCGTCTGCTGCTGTTCGGTGAGCGTGTCGGCGGCGAATCCCTGCGCTTCGATCCAGGTCGCGAATTCCATGTCGATCTCCTTCGATTGCGTGGCGGCCTGGGCCGCGATGTTGACACTGGTGCTGCCGTCCGCGCCGTTGGCGACGATGGCGACGTGCTTCAGGCGGGACCGCCGCACGAGCAGGAAGCTCGCGGCTTCGGCGCGGATCGTCCGGCCGTTGACGACGACCTGCCGCCCCTTGGCGATCCGTTCGGTTTCGAGAGGCTCCGCACCGACGCTCGCCTGCAACGGGACGCCGTCCCGATGGAGGTCAATCACGCGGCGGGCGCGTTCGCTGGTGCGGGAGAGCGTGCCGTCGATGGCCAATCGTCCGTCGCCCCGGACGGGAAGACCGCTGCCGAGGACGGCGTCGATTCGGTTCTCATGGTCTGCCAGGAGCGGCACGCGCTCGGGGGACTCGATCCCTTCGACATCGAGCACGACGGGACCGAACCCGGCCACGGTCATCAGGCCGCCACCGTAGGCGGCGACATGCACGAGCGCCGGCTTCTCCGCGCCGTCGCTGGCGGCCGCTTCGATGGTCAATTCCACCGGGCTGACCAATTGCAGTTCGCGAGGATCACCCTTCGGCATTGTCGTCCTCCGTCACGGGCAACATGGCCGGGTCATTCGGGACGGGGACGGCCGCCGGGGTGCTGATGCCGAGTTCGGCCAGCAGCGCGATCTCCTTGGCCCGCTGGCGAAGTTGGGCTTCCCAGTCCTGGCCTTTGCGGGCGTACTCGTCGGCCAGCGTGGTGGTGTGGGACGCGAGTCGTGTGGCCTGCGCGTTGGCTTCCTTCTGTGGGTCGACGTGCTCGTGACCGTCCCAAAACCAGGTGTGTGGCCAGTCGGCGATGGGGCCGAGACCGGACGGGAGCAGACCGTCGACCAGGGCCGCCTCGTCGAACCATGCCGCCAGCAGGCGGTCGAGAACCACGGACTCGATCCGTGACTGATCGATGCGGAGAGACTTGAAATACGTCTGGTGGTCGAGGCGACCGGATGCGTAGTTGTATGAGGACGAGTTCCCCGCCGCGATGTTGAACGGCATGTTGAGACAGCGAGCAATCTCGTTGAGCACTTCCCGCTTGAACTCGGCATAAGTGCCCGTCGGTTGCTCCGCGTGCAGCTGGGCCATCTTCCAGCCGCCGGGCATCGTCAACAGCATGTTCCGGTCGAGTTCGATGGGATCGAGTGGCTCGACGGCCTCGCTTTCGCCGCTCGCGGGCGCATCGGTGTAGATGATGCCGGCGTAGTAGGCCGCCGCTTTGGCCGCGTCGAGCGTGGCCAGTGAATAGTCCCGCAGCATGGCAAACAGGGGGAGTGCGGGAGTGATCTCCGGAATGCCTCGGTTCTGGCCGGGTCGATCTACCCGAAACAGGTGCAGAACCGCTTCCGCAGGAAGGCGGTCGTACCCGAACCCCAGCGACTTGCCGTCGCCGGGATGTTGTCGCAGGACGTGGTACTCGACGGGGTTCCCTGCATCGTCGAACACGATCCCATCGAGCGCGTGCAGATCGTTCCAACGCAGGTCGGGAGTCGTGACTTGATCGGCTTCAACGAGCCGCAGGTCGAGTTGAGTCGCCGTCGGCAGACGGGGGTTGTTGACGAGGACTGCAAACGCTTCGCCGTCCTGGACCTGGGCCATCCGCAGCGTGCGGAGCTTCTCGGCCAATCCGATCGCCTTCGACCATTGGTTGAAGGCCCGCTCGATCTGCCGGTTGGCATCGGCGTTGTCTGTGAGGAGTTGCAAACGCGGACCGGTGCCGATGATGTCGTTCGCGAGCGTCAGAACGATCCCGCGGGCGTAACTGTTGTTGGCCACTTCGTGCCGAGCCCGGGTCCGAAGAATGCGGCGGACATCGGGGCTGTTGGCGGCGTTGACACTCAGCCCGTCGGCATTGGCCCAGTGACGTCGATTGTTGTCAGTCGTCAGAGCCGAGTCGTACTTGGCACGCAACACGCGACGCGACCGCAGACCCCGTTGGGGTTCGGTGGCGAACAGAGTGCGGCGCAGCCATGCGAACATGATCACTCGGCCCCCGGAGGAATGACTTTGGTAAGCCGGAGTCCGAGCCGCTTCGACCGCGCGGCCTGCTTGGAGGCGAGATATCGATCCACGGCAATCTGATCGGGCAGCGGATGCTGCTCAACGCTGCCGGAATCACCCGTCGCCTTCGCTGGCTGCAGAGCGTTCTCCTGGATCGATTGTTCGAGGTCGTCGGTCATCGAAGAGTCTCCGGCAACCAGTCCGAGGCGAACCAACGAAAAAAGGCCACGCGGGGATGCGGCCCCGCATGGCCTTGTCGTTGGTTGGTGTCACCGTCGGGGATCAGCCGACGATGTCGCCCGGTTCTGGTTGTCGACCCTAAGTTTACGCCGAATTGTGAACGCCACTCATTGGCTCAATTGAGCGCCGGAAGTCATATTTCAGAAAACAGTCCACCGATGTAACATCCCGCCCCTTCTTGGGCCGCCTCAGCGGACTGTATCCATATCCACATCGCAGCAATCGTGATGATTGGCAATGGGCGTCATTTGGCGCTCAGGGGATCGGCGGATGAACTACGGCACGATTGGAACCCGCTGATGACGACACGGACAATTCCGGCCAGCGACGTAGATCAAGGTGGCGATGAGTGCGTCACGGCGCAGATTGCGAAGAACACCCAGCCGGATCCTGAATCGCTCGCAATGCCCGGAGTTCGGTGGGGCCGACCGGATGTTCTCTTCACCCCGGCATACTGGCGGTGTCAGCTTGAATGGTTCCCGGACCTCCAGCGGGCAGGCGCTCATCGACTTGGTGGGTCGTTCCGCGAAGAGGTTGTGGCGTGCTTGCTCGGTGGACACGGCATTCCGGCCGAGATAGGGCTGGCTGCCTTCTCCGCAATCCGACGCTCTGGACTGCTTGTCCCAGATCGTCATCCGACAGAGGATGATGTCCTTTCGGTCATCGCCCAGCCGCTGTTGCTGCCATCTGGGAAGCGCGTTCGCTACCGGTTCGCGAAACAAAAGAGCGGCTATGTCGCGTCGTTCCTTTCCTCAAGAAAGGAGATGCCGTCCGAAGACTCCCATTCGACGCTTCGGAACTGGCTCGTCAGCTTTGACGGAATCGGCCTAAAGACGGCCTCGTGGGTGATCAGAAACTGGTTCGACTCTGATCACGTCGCAATCCTGGACGTCCACATCCATCGCGCTGGACTCCTCGCGGGCGTGTTCAACGCCCGACATTCCCTGAGCCGCAGCTACTTGGAGATGGAGGGGCGGTTTCTGGACTTTTGCAGTGCAATCAACGCACGCCCTTCCGCGTTGGACGCGCTGATCTGGTGGCAAATGCGGCGGGCCGGGAATCTGGCCATGCAGAGCATTTGACCGTAGGATGGCGGGCCTGCGATCTTTCGTTGGCCTGTTCCGGGAGACCAAGCATGTCTGGAAGCGGCGGAGGGGGAGGTGGTGGCGGCGGCGGAGGTGGGGGCGGTGGAGGTGGAGGCGGAACCCCCACAATCTCCTGTGACGCCTTGATATTTCGCACACCGCTAAACTCGCCGGTGCCAGCGGTCGTCAGTACTCTTCGCGTCGGAGACCGCCTACAGGTGGCTGCGGTTTCCACCAGTGGCCCAGCCGTTGTTCAGACGTCGACTGGACAGACAGCGGGCTCGATTACTTCAGCACAGCTTCTCGACCTCTTGGCCTGTCTCGCCCAAGGCTACCGCTACTCCGCCGTGGTACTCACCATTTCCGGGGGCAACGTACAAGTCGAAATCCGCCCGGAACCAGTGCCGTGATTCACATCGTCGGCGGAACCTATCGAGAGGTATGCCTCGAAGGCAATTGGGATCAGCTCTTTGGCTCCGGCTTGCGTGCAGCGGCCGCAATTCGGCATTTCGCAAAAGACATTCAGCTATCAACTTTTCTAAAGAAGGACGACGTCAGGCTGGCGCAGACGCTCGCCACTTCCTTTGGTTTTCAGATTGCGATTAGCGATTCTCCACAGACCGTCCGTTTCACCTATGAGCACGGGCTTGGAGTGCCACACATTGCGCCTCCGCTTCACCTGATGCAGAGCGCAAAGCCGCTTCAAGTGGCGGGAGAAAGTGCGCTGCTATTTGGCATGGTTGATGGCGAGGCAATCGTCACTGCTGAGCGAGCCGTCCACGACCCGCAGTCAACATATTCCCCCCGTGGGTTTCGCGCAACAGGCTCGATAGCGAAGCACCTGGCGGTAGTGTGCAATAGCCGCGAGGCCTGGCTTCTTACCGGTGTCGTCGATCCAGAGGCGGCTGCACGAAAGATGTTGTCGGACGGTGATGCCGACATCGCCGTGGTCAAATGTGGAAGTGCCGGCGCGATTCTGGTGACGAACGCGGGAACGGAGCATATTCCCGCTTTCAAGACCCCTCGAGTATGGCCGATCGGCTCCGGAGATGTCTTTGCTGCTGTCTTCGCGGCTGCTTGGTTAGAGCAGCGTCAGTCGCCCCTCGAGGCGGCCAAGCTCGCGTCGAAAGCCACTGCGTATTACTGCTGTACGCAGTCGCTCCCAGTTCCGTCGGCTATAGAGCTTGATGAATGGGCTGAAAGCAATGGGGTCGTTCCTTTGCCGACATCATCAGCCCCCAAACCCATCACCGTGTATTTGGCCGGCCCGTTCTTCTCGATGATGGAACGGTGGTTGATTGAGCAGTCGCGCGAGGCGCTCAATCAGCAAGGGATGAAAGTGTTTTCACCGCTACATGATGTTGGAATCGGTGGAGCAGATGATGTCGTACCCAAGGACCTCGCTGCCATTGAATCATGCGATGTCCTTTTTGCTCTCCTCGACCATTTGGACTCAGGCACTCTTTTTGAAGTGGGATATGCGCGGTCCATCGGTAAGCCCGTCGTAGGCTTCTGCCAGAACGAGACGCCAGAGTCACTTAAGATGCTGTCTGGCTCTGGCTGTGTAATATTCGATGATTTTGTAACGGCGATTTATCACACGAAGTGGCTCTCGGAAGACTCATGAACGCATTGCTGTTGTCTGGTGGGATGGACTCCATCGCACTCGCATGGTGGCTGCGTCCTGAGGTCGCCTTCACTGTCAACTACGGACAAGTCTCTGCATCGGCCGAGATCCTGGCGTCTGCTCACATTGCGTCGCAGCTTGGAATGCGGCACGAAGTGATCACTGCCGATGTGCGATCTCTTGGAGCCGGCGACCTCGCTGGTGCCGAACGTCACTCACTCGCGCCAGAGAGTGAGTGGTGGCCGTTTCGCAATCAGCTTCTCATTACTCTTGCAGGAATGCGTGGGGTCGGACTTGGTGTTAAGCGCCTGTTAATCGGGACGGTCAAATCCGATGGTTTTCATGTAGATGGACGTGAGGAATTCGTAGTCGCAATCGATTCCCTGTGTCGGCTTCAGGAAGGGGCTCTGTGTATTGAGGCACCTGCGGTCAGCCTAACCTCTGCCGAACTGGTGAAGACGAGCGGAGTTCCAAGGGACATCCTCGCGTGGGCACATTCTTGCCACACTGGTGCGCTAGCGTGCGGGTTGTGTCGAGGCTGCAACAAGCACCGCAGTGTCATGGAGGAACTCGGCTATGACGTTTATTGAGCTTCCCGAGCCCGCTCCACGAAATAACCGTTTGCATTTGGCCAGTGAACGCACGGCGGTTCTCAGTCGAGAGTTCCTCGACGTTCCCGAGAGGCTTGCGGACATCAGCGTATGGAGCGTCATGGCGGGTCGCCGCTCGCGGCGTCTATTCGGGAAGCTGGATCGAATATCACTTTCGCAGTTGCTCTGGCATGCTGTCAAAACGAGGGAAACATCGAAGCCCAACTCTGAAGTGCGATGGCAGTCACGACCATACCCGTCTGCTGGCGGCATTCATCCAATCGATCTACTTGTCGTTGAGGCGGGAGAATCACGGGCTCGTTGCGCTTGGTACAACGCCGTTTCTCATTCACTGGATTCGCCTGAGATCCCCTGTGCTGATGGAGCAAACGTTTTGCGTGCGGCCGCAAATGAGGTAATCCCAGTCGGCGACGCGACGGTGTTCTGGTTTGTCGCAAATACACAAAGGCCGACCGAGCAATACTCCAATCCTGAGAGCCTCGTATGGAGAGATTCGGGAGCCTTGTTAACTGCCTTGTACATCGTTGCCGAAGCATTGAACTTGTCATGCTGTGGCATCGGAGCGACTGGCTCACAGTATGTGCGTTCAAGCCTTGGCCTCGGCGCTGAGTACGTGGGTGTAGGCGGATGCGTGATTGGCAGCAGAGTGTCTGACTCCCCTGCATAGCGCGATCTCATCAGCCGACTCGCCGTTCCCACGTAGTTATCCGGCGACCGCAATTCCGGCAACGTCGGCGACGCAGAATATGGTCGGCACGTCTGCGAGTGTAGACGACAGGTACGTGCTGGCAGCCGCAATCGGGGCAGGCAACACCTGCCTTTGTGGGGGCATCGGGAGCAGCTTTCATTTGGACTTGGCTCCTTTCAGACGTGATAGGCAAAGTCGAGGGCGGTCTGTGTGAGTTCGAGTATCGGTTCCAAAGAGGATGCAACCTTGAAGTGACGCCGCAACGGCACATCCCACCACACCGTCGAGCCAGTGGTTATCTGATTGCTCGGGGCGACTCTTCCATTCGTCGACTGTGCGACCGCGCCCTTCGGTCTTCACGCGGTACTCTGCCGTGAGGTGTTCAGCAAAGAGGCGATGCAGTTCGGGACGGTCCCCGAACAGCGATAGGCAACCCGGATCGCCCTGAGCAACAAACAACCGAGCCTGTACGAACGACTTCCAGTAGTTTGTGTCGAACAGCACATGGCGAACGGCCCGCTTGCCGGCGGCGTTCGTCATGCGCCAATTGAGACCGACCCGCTCTCCAGGCTTCTTCGTGTACTCTGAGAATGGACGACTCGACGCCCCGACAAACCGTCCGTGGGACGGCAGCACGATTCCGGCATGGGATGACTGGCGGCAGAACTGGTAGACCACGTCGGTAGACGAACCCCAGTTGGCGTCGATCAGGCAGCGGTCAATCCGCAGTTCGGCTCCGTCGTCCCGCCGCCAGCGCCGGCCTAGCAGCTCATTGGTCAACGATTCCAGGCCGGCGTAGATCGCGCCTTCCAGCCCGGTCCCCTTCGCGGCCGTCGCCAGCGTTCGCGTCGCGTCCCGCAGTGTGAAATACGGCCGTTTCTGATCGGGAAACGAGCCGTACTCAATGATGTGGCCAGTGAAGTCGTCCTCCCAAGCGCAGACGACGAAGAAGAGCAGCTTCTGCTGCACGTCGATGAACACCGTCAGATGGTTGCAGCCCAGTGGGACCACGCTGCGGGCGAGTCCGTTCGTCTTGCCGGCAATCTGGTCGACAGTGAGCAGGTCGTCATCAGCCGTCTTCTCTGGGAGCGGTTCGTTCTGATACTCGGCGAAGAATGCGGCTTCGTCCTGCAGCCGCAGATTCATGGCATGCTGGACGGCTGAGAGTTCATCCGGATTGAACCGTTCAGGCCAGGCGATGACGGCTCCCGCATCCATGTCGTCGCGCTGCCGTCTGTAGAAATCCGTCGCCTCTGCCAACCCGCGCTCGTTCCGTAGACTGTCGGCCCGCACCTGTCCGTACTGCTGCCAGAGTTTTTCGTTGGTCGGGAACGCATAGACCATCTTGGTCCGGTCCCCTTGCCATTGAGGGTGCTTGTCCCGGTTCAAAATCCGATCGGCCATGTCGTCCGGTCGAATCACCGTGCAAGGCATGATGCCGGAGATCTTCCGGCCGGGACCGCCCAGCCCCAGGACAGCGCCGGCAAGGATGCTTTCTCGTTGGGCGCACTGCGAGGGTGATCGGGCTGATTCGTCGGTCTGCGGGTCATCAAGAACCACCAGAGACGGTCGAACGGTTCGACCATCGGCCCGCTTGTACTTCATCCCGCGAATGCGACCGGTGACCCCTGCCACCTTGATGATGGCCCCCGATGCCTTCGAATCAGGGATCGTCGGCAGCACAATCTCCTTGGCGGTCCAGGCAATGTGCGTCCGCTCGCCCAGGTAGAGCTGTCCAGCGCAGCGGTTGGCGATCCCTTCCAGGCAACTAATCGGAAAGACTGCTTCAGGGAAGTCATCGAGCAATGCTTCGTTGCCGTCGAGTTCCATCTTGATGGAGTCGAGCATCTCCTCGGCATGGACCTCGCTGGCCCCGATCAGTGCCACGAACTCCCGATGCCCGAAGAGGATGGCCCACAGGCAGGCGCACTCGGCGATGGTCGTCTTTCCCGAACCGCGCGGCATCGCCAGCGCGAATAACCCACCATGCAAAACCGCCTCTTCAATCTTGGCGATGACTTTCAGATGGTCGGGGGACCACGCCAGGTGAAATGTGAGCGGGAAGTAGGCTTCGCAAAAGAACCGAAAGCTCGCTGCCGCCTGCGCTTTCCGCTCGGGGTTTCCTACCTCCGGCAGATCGCCGATGTCCCGGCCCGACAACGAGAGCAGCGCGTTCCGGGCGCGGGCCTGCTCTTTCATCGCGTCGTAGCCGGTCAGGCCGGTTGGGTCCGGCTTCAGCGCATGCCGCAGAGACACGAGCCAGGCGATGTATCGAAACAGATCGACGTGGCGGCCGTCGCCGATGCGGAACCCGGCCCGTGTGCGGTGACGATGCAATTGTCGTTCGCTGATCACCTCGCCGAGCGGGGTCGAGTTGAGCAGACGGCACAACTGCGTCGGTCCGAGTTGTCGCGGGTCAATCGCCACTGGCCAGCTCCTTCACAAGCCAAGCGGCGTAGTGGACGAGGTTGATCGTCCCGTCCCGATTCGCCGGTGCGCCCGCCTCGATGTCTGTTTGAAGCATGGCCTCGGTCACCGGCTCGCCACCCATCTTCGACAGCAGACGCGCGGCGTCCCGAAGCATCATCGCCGTCGGGCTGAGCGACATCTTCGAACCGGGTTCGGAACCGTGGTTGTCCATGTCAGCGGTCTCCGGTGCTTGCGTCACGCGCGTCATCTGCGTCCGACGCCGTCGGAACGAGATGCAGGGAGATGCCAACTGCGGCCAATCGACCTCGACACCATGACGCATCGCGCCGACCGATGACGGAGACCACCCGCTCCCGTGACGCACCGGCGGCCGCATTTCGCACGGAATGACGCATGTGACGCAAATGACGGAATCGTTCCGAATCTGTCCGGAACTGGCTGGATGTCGTTCCGCACCCGAGGTAACTGACCTGTCCCGTTGGCGGTCGCATCGGCGACGCCGGGCTGCGGGCGATGGTCGCCCCGACGGACGAAACCGAACGACGCCACACAGGAGCCGAACCATGTCCACGAAGAAGACCACCACCAAGAAGACCCCGAAGACCCAGCAGGCCAAGGCCGCCAAGAAGACCCCGGCGAAGAAGTCGGACGCGAAGGGGAAGCCCGCCAAGAAGGCCGACGGCAAGATGAGCGCCCTCGACGCGGCGGCGAAAGTGCTGGCGGAATCGAAGGAACCGATGACCTCGAAGGAGATGATCGACGCGATGGCCGCGAAGGGGTACTGGACCAGCCCCGGCGGCAAGACGCCGCAGGCCACGCTGTACGCCGCTATCCTGCGGGAGATTCAGACCAAGGGGGCCGAGGCCCGGTTCACCAAGACCGAACGCGGGCACTTCGCACTGGCCGGCAAGTAGGGGGACCGCACCATGACGACCCCTGAGTTCAAGATCGCCGACGCCCTCCGCGTGGTCGCCCTGCGGTTGGAGAACGCCCTCGAAGAAGGCCGTCGCTCCACCCACATCGATGCCAACGACCTCCTTGAAACGCTGCTGGCGGTGGCGGACCAACTCGACCCGCCAGTGGCCAACCATGTCGCCCCCACCCAGGCCTGTCCGAACTGCGGCGAACGGAACGCCGACCGGCTGGTCTGGCAGGACGGCGACGAGACCGTCCGCTGCGCCGGGTGCGGGACGACGTACCGCCCCGGCATGTAACCCCCCTTCGATCCGGGGTTCCCCCGGTGACGCCCCACGTTCGTGACGTGCGGGCGTTTTCTCGTTGGTCGTAGGTTTCTTCAACGTCCCGACTCCTTCGCGACGTGGGCCAACGTGGGCGAACCCGTGGCGTCCGGGGCCAAGTACCGAACCGGCTTGCCGAGTTCCCCCGCGATCTCGATTTCCGCCACCACACCGACGGACTCCCGCCAACCGTCGAGCATCAGGACGACCACCTCGTCGCACCGCGCCAGGTGGTCCCGGTCGAACCGCTCCCAGAACGGCCAATCGGTCGGCAGCCCGTGGCGAACCAGCGGATGCCCATGCACGATGGGGGAGAACACCGTCAGGCCGTTCGCCAGCAGCATGGCGACCGCGCGGCAGGCGTCGTGGAACCGCTGCTCGCGAACCACGACCTCGGGATGCGAATAGGGGCTGGCCAGGTAGATCACGCGGCGGCCTCCTGCGCCGGAACCCGCTCGGCCTTCTGCCCCGAGAACTTCTCGTAGCGCTGCACTATCACGTCGCAGTACAACGGATCGAGTTCCATCAGGAACGCCTTGCGCCCCGTCTGCTCGGCCGCGATCAGCGTGCTGCCGGACCCGCCGAACAGGTCCAGCACATGCTCGCCAGCCCGCGACGAGTACTGCATCGCCCGCACCGCCAGTTCGACGGGCTTCTCAGTCAGGTGGACCATCGACTGTGGGTTGACCTTCTTGACGTGCCACAGATCGGTGGCGTTGTTCGGGCCGAGATAGATGTGGGCCGCGCCTTCCTTCCATCCGTAGAACGCGATCTCGAACGCGCCCATGAAATCCTTGCGGGTCAAAACCGGGTGCTGCTTGTCCCACACGATCCCCTGGCTGAAGTAGAGACCATGCTTCTTGAGGAACGGGGGATAATTCCCGAGGTTGGCGTAGCCCCCCCAGACATAGAACCCGCGACCGGGCAGCAGCACGCGGGAGATGTTTCCGAACCAGGCATTGAGCAGGCCGTCGAATTCCTGGTCAGTGACGAAGTCGTTCGCGAGCGGCCGGTCCTTCGCCCGCAGCTTCTTCGTCGTTCCCTTTGCCTTCGACGGATGGCGCTCCACGTCGAGCTTCTGGTGATGTGTGGTCCCCTGGAACGACGAGAGACCGGCGGCGATGGCGTTGTTCGAGCGCGGCTCAACCTTCACGTTGTACGGCGGGTCCGTATTGCACAGATGAATCTCCGCGCCATCGAGCAACCGGTCCAAGTCGGCGGGGCTGCTGCTGTCGCCACAGAGCAGTCGATGCTCGCCGAGAATCCACAGGTCGCCCTTCTGTGTGACGGCCGCATCGGGCGGGGCCGGCACGTCGTCGGGATCGCACTGCCCATCCTTCAAATCTGGGTTCAGGATCTTGGCCAGCTCATCGGGGTCGAACCCCAGCAGTTCGAGGTTGAAGTCGAGCCCCTGGAGATCGGCCAATTCGATTGGGAGCAGGTCGTAGTTCCATTCGGCAAGCGACGCCGTCTGGTTGTCGGCGATGCGGTACGCCTTGATCTGGGCTGGCGTCAGGTCTTTGGCGACATGCACCGGCACCTGCTTCAGGCCAAGTCGCTGGGCGGCCTTGAACCGGGTGTGCCCGCAGATGATCACGCCATCGACATCGACGACAATCGGCTGACGGAATCCGAACTCCCGGATCGATGCCATCACGGCTTCGACCGCGTCGTCATTGATGCGCGGGTTCTTGTCGTAGGGTTTGATGTCCGCGATGTTCCGTTGCTCGACCAGCAGGCCGGATTTACGCTCAGTTGCCATGATGCTCTTGTTCCTTTCAGGAGGTTGATCCGATGAATCCGCAGACCTATCCGCCGCCGACCGAACACGAGTGGGCGCAGGCAGAAGTGCAAGTCATCAAAGTCGGCGAGCCGCCGATCATTGGGTTGCGCAAAGACGTGAGGAAGAACGGCGTGCCGTACACCCAGACCGTGTGGCTGACGATCCCGCAGTTGCGGGGACTGGCCATCGAAGAGACGTTCTGACCGGACCGGACAGGCAAAACAAACTCTGCTGCCAATGGCGACTGTTCCCGCTGGCCTCGACTGCGACAGGTCGCCCGGAAGGAACCATTGGGGCGGGGACGTTGGCCCCGTGGGGCGTAGTCAGGGTGGGTCGGCCCGTGGGCCAACCGCGGCGCGAGGACGCGACGTGGGCGAACGTGACGCAACGTGGGACGGGACGGGCTACGCACTGGCACCTCCCCCCGCGTGGACGAGCGCGAGAATGGCCGTGCGGATGGCCTCGGGAAGGTGGTCCCAAGCGTCTACGACGCGGGCCAATTCGGGGGAGAAAACGGGGCCAGAAACGGCACCCGGCGGGCACGGCACCAATACGGGCACCTCGCCGGATGACTCGTCGCGTATCTCTTGATAGACTTGGTCGTTACGCGGATCGTCCACCGGTCTTGAAAACCGGCGTTGGGCTTGCCCAACCGAGGGTTCGAATCCCTCCCTCTCCGCTTGACTGACTGGCCGCGAGACGCAACCGACTGCCTCGCAGGCAGTTGCGTCTCTGGGGTCTCCCGATCCCTTCCCGTTTGTGGCGCACTTTGTGGCGTTTTGTAGCGGGAA
>JBGATC010000049.1:0-45678 GCA_044229335.1 Planctomycetaceae bacterium
TGCGAGATTGGGATGCCAGCGAGAATTGGGGTGTCCAGGGGTCCGTTCTGATGTCGCAATTCCACCATCGACGTCGATCTTCGCCCTCAAAACGGGACCTCAACACATCCGCGAAAACTAAAGTAAGTACCATTCGGCGCAAGCCCCCCGGTCTGTGTTGGCTGATGCAGAAGGCTGAAGGAGTGAGATGAACGCACCGGGGAGCTTTCGCCCCGACCGCTCAGGGACTGCCCTCTCAGGAACTGGCCGCTGAAGTCCCGACCGCTGAAGATTTGCAGTCATCGTCACACGGAGGGCTGCTTCGCGAGGAACGCTTCAACTTCGGCGGACGTGGGCATTGCCGGCTGGGCGCCCGGCTTGAGTGTGGCACATGCGCCGACCGCGCACGCCCAGCGCACAGCTTCCGGGATCGATTGTCCCGCAGACCACGCGGTCGCAAACCCCGCGGTGAATGCATCGCCCGCGGCGGTTGTATCGACTGGCTGCACCGGGAACGCTGGGACTAGCAGCGGCGGCTCATCTGCGGTCTGCCACAGGGCACCAAGTTCTCCCAGCTTCAACAGCACGGCTCGGGCTCCTCGGGCCAAGAGTTGCTTCGCGGCGGTCTCTGCGGACGTCCGATCCTGCACGGCGATCCTTGTGAGTTGCTCGGCTTCCGCCTGATTCGGGCTGAGGACATCGGCCTGCCAGCACACAGCGGGCCACGGTTCCGACGGGACCGGTGCCACATCGAACACCGTGCGGACACCCGCCGCAAGTGCGACCTGCAAGACCGTTGCGATGGCATCGAGCGGAATCTCTCCCTGCACGAGCACCACATCGGCGGCAGAGATCAGTGGCGACCAGGCGTCGACATCCGCCGGCGTGACGGTGCCGTTGGCACCGGGAATCACCGTGATCCCGTTCCGACCTTGCGGATCGACCGCGATCCAGGCCACACCGCTGCTTGTTGCCGGAGTCACCTGGACTGGCGTGTCATCCACCCCCGTGTGACGTAAGGCGTCCCGCAGAGTCATCCCGAACGGGTCATCCCCGACGCGACCGCAGAAAGCGACCTTGGCTCCCAACCGAGCAGCAGCAACCGCCTGGTTGCCCCCTTTCCCGCCGGGGACATACGCCAGCGAGGTGCCGGCGAGCGTTTCGCCGAGCAACCCCCACCGCGGGACTTGGGCCACCAAGTCCATATTCACCGAACCGACCACCACCACCCGCGGATTCATCGCGATCACTTCCAGCAGATGCCAGACTCAGCCAGTCACACGGTGTTACTGTAGTCGACCCCGCGCGAGAATCGAAGCTGACAAGGCAGCCCGGTGGTCTTTGAGAGACCACGGACAGCCGGATGCAGAGACCGGGGGGCTTGCGCCCCGACCGCTAACACCCGACCGACAAGATCGGACGGCTGAAACCCGAGGTCTGCGTCGTTGACCCCCACTGAGATCTCAGATAGATTTAACCCGTCGTGTCACGCTCAGATCAGATCGGGAAGCCTGATGCCGGTCAGTCGCCTTGCCCCCCGGAACAACGACCCGAAACACGCCCCGCCCGCGGCACTGACCGCGGACAAGTCGCTGCTGAAACAGCGGGCGTATGAGGAACTCAAGCAGTCGATTCAAGATGCGACCTTTGCACCGGGGGCGTTCCTGTCCGAGCGGCAACTGGCCACCCGGCTGGGGATGAGCAAGACTCCCATCAAGGCGGCGCTGGAGCGACTGGAAGCCGAAGGCTTTGTGGCTGTCGCGCCTCAGCAGGGGATTGTCGTCTGCGCATTGTCGGTGCACGAGATCGCCGATCAGTTCGAGATTCGCCTGGCACTCGAGTCGTTTGTGCTCCGATCGCTGGCAGGGTCACTGAATCCGGCTCAGACCGTTCGCCTCCGCGAAAACCTGCGGCGACAACAGCACGCCGCCAAGACCGGCGACCTCACCTCGGCCATTGCCCTGGACACGGAGTTTCACACGCTCTTCTGTGAGTTTCTCGGCAATCGTGAAATTCTCCGGGTGATGCTCCAGTTACGGGAAAAGATGCATCGCGTGGTGGCACGGGTCTTTGAACAGAGCACGCATCGATTGACGGCGAGTTACCGGGAACACAAAGCCATCGCCAACGCCGTGCTGGAAGGCCACGGTGACCGGGCAGTGACGGCCCTCGAGGAACATCTGAACTATGGGAAGCAGTTGCTGCTGTCGCCGCGTCGTTAGGACGTTCTGCAGCCTCCTCATCACGGGGTTCATGGATGTGTCGGCCCCAGCCGCCGATTCCGCACCGTCGTTTTTTCGCGGGCTGAATCTCAATGGCCCGGCGGTCACGATCGACGACCACGCGTGGGAAGGCATGGACTCGAAGCACTACGTCTGTCGCGACAAAGCCTTCGAAAACCAGGAGGTACCACTCATCCCCCCCACCGATCCTGACCGGGCCAGGATGCTCCGCAGCAGCCGCTGGGGAGGCAATCGGATCGAACTGACGAACATCCCGGCTGGAATGTTCACGGTCTTTTTGTATGTCTGGGAAGACAACAATTCCGAGACCTACTCTGTTGCAGTCAATGGACAGCCAGTCGTAGCGAAGTACAACAGCGGAGCGGCCGGTCATTGGGAACGTCTCGGCCCGTGGTACACGACAGCCAAGGACGGCCGGATCGTACTCACCAGCCAGGGGGGAGCCGCGAATTTCTCTGGGATCGAACTCTGGCGCGGAGAGTCAGACGGCGAGACAGCACCGCTCAGCGAGGAAAACCTCGCCTTCTTCGAGAAGCGGATCCGGCCGCTCCTCGTCGCGAAATGCTATGAGTGTCACAGCGCCGAATCGAAGGAGCTACAGGGGGATCTGCTCGTGGATTCCCGTGCGACGCTCCGTCGCGGCGGTTCGAAAGGCCCGGCGGTAGTGCCCGGCGAGCTTGCAAAAAGCCTGCTGATCCGAGCGATCCGGTTTGATGACCCCACGTTACAGATGCCGCCGGATGATAAGCTCACCGCGATGGAAATCGCCGATCTTGAGCACTGGGTCAAGCTCGGAGCCCCCGATCCACGTTCCACAGCCACGAAGCACATCGGGAAGCAGATCGATATCGCCGCTGCCCGTCAGTTCTGGTCGTTGCGACCAATCACCGCTCCGCCGATCCCACCGGTGAAGAACGCGAACTGGCCCCGCACCGACATCGATCGCTTTGTGCTCGCCCGGTTGGAGGCCCAGCAACTGAATCCCGCACCCGATGCCGATCGGCGGACGCTGCTACGTCGGGCGACGTACGATCTGATCGGACTGCCACCGACTCCCGAAGAGATCGCCGCGTTTCTTGCCGATGAAGCTGACGACGCACTCGCTCGTGTTGTGGACCGCCTGCTTGATTCGCCGCGGTATGGCGAACGCTGGGGTCGGCACTGGCTCGATGTGGTCCGTTACGCAGACACTGCGGGCGACAATTCCGACTATCCGATCCCGCAGATGGCCCGCTATCGCGACTGGGTCATCGACGCCTTCAATCGCGACCTCCCCTACGACGAATTCGTACGCGATCAGTTGGCAGGTGATCTGCGCGGTGGTCGGACAGACGAGGAACGGACGCAGCGGATCATCGCCACTGGCTATATCGCCAACTCGCGCCGCTTCGGATCGCGCGTCGACGATTACCCGCAGCATCTCACCATCGAAGACACCATCGATAACCTGGGTCGGACCTTTCTCGGAATGACCTTGAGTTGTGCCCGTTGCCACGATCACAAGTTCGATCCGATCACGACGCGCGACTATTACGGCCTGTACGGTGTCTTCCAGAGCACGCGTTATCCGTGGCCGGGAATCGAATTGGACAAGCGGCAACGTGATTTCGTACCGCTCGTTCCCCCGGAGAAACTGGCAGAACTCGAACAGCAGCAGACTGCACGGAAGACCGAGCAATCTCGGCTGGATGGCGAGGTGCAGCGACTCAAGGAGTTACTCAAGACGACCGCTGCAGCGGACAAGCCCGCAGTCCAGGAGCAGTTGAAGGAAGCCGAGCGTCTGGCGAAAGCGTGGTCGCAACAACCCCCGCTGTATGCGACGGCGTATGCCGTCGCCGAGGGGAAGCATCGGGGTGATGTGGCGATCCAGCTCAAAGGCGACCCTGCTCGATTGGGAGACGTCGTTCCGCGACATTTTCCCGCCGTGCTGGGTGGAGGCGCACTGCCAGCCGGGGCCGACGTCAGCGGCCGTGAACAACTGGCCGAGTGGCTCGTTTCGACCGAGAACCCGCTCCCTGCGCGGGTCATCGCCAACCGCCTCTGGCAACACCATTTCGGCCGGGGGATCGTCCCGACCCCGAACGATTTCGGCCACCAGGGCAAGCCTCCGTCGCATCCGGAACTGCTCGATCACCTCGCTTCCCGGTTCCGTCAGGCAGGCTGGTCGATCAAGGCGATGCACCGAGCGATCATGACCTCGCGCACGTATCAGCAATCGGGCCTGCGCGATGCGGAAGCGATCGCTCAAGACCCGACGAACGAGTGGCTCTCCGGGTTTCCGCGCCGCCGGCTCGATGCCGAAGCCCTCCGCGACACACTGCTGGTGCTCGGCGGGAATCTCGATCTTTCACCCGCCGGAGAGCATCCGTTTCCGGCGCAGGAAACGTGGGACTTCACCCAGCATAAGCCGTTCAAGGCCGTCTATGAGAGCCACCACCGCAGCGTTTATCTGATGACCCAGCGCATCCAGCGGCATCCGTATCTCGCGATTTTTGACGGAGCCGATCCGTCAACCAGCACCGCCGCGCGGATGACCAGCACGACCCCGCTGCAGGCACTGTACCTGCTGAACGATCCCTTCATTCATGAACAGTCGCGTCGGATCGGCGAGCGTATTCTGTCTCACGAATCCGCTGCCGAGGCCCGAGTGGACCTCGCTTATGAACTGCTGTTCGCGCGGCCGGCGGTCACAGAAGAAGTCCGCACCGCGATCGATTTCCTCGACAATGCCCGCAAGGTCCTGCGAGACAACGCGGTCCCCGAAAACGAAGTGGAACCCGCAGCGTGGCATGCGTACGTCCGAGCACTCTTCCGACTCAATGAGTTCGTCTACGTCGATTAGCACCACCAGACGTGGCGCGATGCACCACACCCTCCGCTGCTGACCGGTCTGCACGGGAAATGACACATGACAAGCTCCCCTCAATCCCCGCGACTCCCCCGCCGTGCGGTGTTGCAGTCTCTCGTCGGCGGTTCCCTGCTGATGCCAGGGTTGCTTTCTGAACTGCTGGCTGACAGTGCGTCTGCGCCGACGAATCCCCTGGCACCAAAACCGCCGCATTTTCCCGCGACAGCGAAACGGGTGATCTTCGTCTTCTCGAACGGCGGTGCGTCGCACATGGACACGTTCGACTATAAGCCGGAACTGTTCAAAGCCGACGGCAAGAAGCTGGGCACCG
Organism: Planctomycetaceae bacterium; assembly: GCA_044229335.1. Classification (GTDB taxonomy): domain Bacteria; phylum Planctomycetota; class Planctomycetia; order Planctomycetales; family Planctomycetaceae; genus DSVQ01. The sequence goes on from JBGATC010000049.1 coordinate 5,402, forward strand.
GCGGCGGCCTGTCGAACCAGCAACGAGTCCTGCTCAAACCGCTGTGGGAGTTCCGGCCCGGCGGGACTTGCGGCACACTCGTCAGTGACCTGTTCCCGCATCTGCGCGAATGCCTGGACGACATCTGCGTCATTCGTTCGCTGCACGGGAATGACAACGAGCATTACAACGCGACGCTCGGCATGCATACCGGGTCGTTCTTCTTCTCACGGCCCAGCCTCGGGTCGTGGGTCAGCTATGGACTGGGGACGACCAATCAGAACCTCCCGTCGTTCATCGCGCTGGCACCGCAGATGCCCTATGCCGGAACACAGATTTTCAATAATGATTTTCTCCCGGCGTATCATCAGGGAGTGCGTGTGCTGGGTGGCAAGGAACCGATTGCGAATCTGGCCCGCCGCTCGCAACAGAAGGGCCTGCAGGAACTGGAGCTCGGCCTGGCCGATGTGCTGAATAATCGCCATCTCCAGCAGCGGGCGGAAGACTCGGAACTCTCGGCACGCATTCGCAGTTTCGAGACCGCATTCCACATGCAGACCGAAGCCCCGGAAGCATTTGACGTGGCCCGTGAAGATGATCGAACGCTTGGCCTTTACGGTTTGAAGCGTGGTGAAAGTGAAGGCTTCGGCTGGCAATGCCTCGTGGCCCGCCGACTGGCAGAACGTGGCGTGCGGTTCATCGAACTGGTCGACGGCAGCAGCAGTAACAATTGGGATCAGCACGGCAACATGGCGGAGCATGCAGGCCACGCCAAAAACATCGACCAGCCCCTGGCCGGTCTCTTACGCGATCTGAAAGACCGCGGGATGCTGGACGACACGCTGGTCGTCTGGACGACGGAATTCGGCCGCACACCCGGTGTCGATGGAACGAAAGGCCGCGGCCATCACAGCGCGTGCTTTTCTTCGTGGATGGCCGGTGGCGGCGTGAAAGGGGGCCTCGCCTACGGCTCGACCGACGAGATCGCCGCAACGGTCGCCACGAACGGCGTCCACGTCCACGACTTCCACGCCACGATCCTGCACCTGCTCGGCATCGATCACACCCGCCTGACCTACCGTCACGCCGGCCGTGACTATCGTCTCACCGATGTTCACGGCCACGTCGTCCGTGAACTGCTCGCCTAGCAGATCGTTTGGTTGAGGCCGTTATGCCTCCGTCGGCGGTTGCAGCTGACGGAGGCGGTCCCAGGTGTAGAGACCGGTGTTGTGTCCGTCGCTCCAGGCAACTTTCAGGGCGTAATTGCCCGAGAGACCAAGTTGTGTCGGCACAATATCACGCGGGACGGTCTCCGGATTCAGCAGCGCCTCGCCGGTGATCTCGTGGATACATTGGGCACAGGGGCACGCACAACGCAGGTCGAAGAAGGAGATGCGGCTGTGCGTGCCATCGGACCAGTCGAGTTCCAGCAGTCCGGTGGTGCGCTGGGCGCGAATCGCGATCGGGGCGGTCAATCCTTCCATGGATGCTTGACCTCGTCCCAGTATTTCTCGAACTTGAAGTTCGGGCTGTTCTCGTAATCGTGACACTTCGAGCAGACGAGTTTCTCGGCTGTTTTGGAGTTTAATTTCAGGCCCGCCCGGGCGGCGATGAGCTGATCCTGCGTGACACTTTTCAGGTCGGCCCGGTACTGGCGTTCAAGGTCGGTGTGTTTGTTGCCCGCGCCGTGGCAGTTCTCGCATTGCTGACCGGCAAGATGGGCGGTCGTCGTCTCATCGAGATACCCCGAGTCGTAACGCAGCACGTTCTGCGGGTCCCAGCCGGTGACGTGACACGCGAGGCATTCGGGATCGTGAACCCGTGAGACCCACGTCGCTTCCATCCCCTTCCGACCGCGAGACAGACTTTCCAGGGCATGGGCGTGCTTGCTTTTGCTCCACTTGGCGTACGCCTGTTTGTGACATTCACCACAGACTTTCGCACCGACGAATTTTGCACCGTCGGCGAGTGGGATTGAGAGCTCATCGCTGCGGGCGAGGTCGAGGTCCTGCAGCTGCTGCTGATAGTTCTTCATCAGCCGATCCATCCGGGGATCGTTCTCGAACCGCTGGTTGTCGAGATCGACGTACTCCCAGCGGAACGGCGGGGTCTCGCCGGGATAGTAGCCGAGGACGCCGATGTGTTTGCCTTTCTGACCCGTCTGCAGGAGCCAGGTTTCGCCGATTGATTCGGGGTGTTCGTCCGGTTCTTCCGGACCCCCAGCAGCGAGGACGATGCGGAATTGCGGGAAGGCTTTGGCCCACGCGCGGGCTTCCTCGATTGTCCCGTGGGCGAGCAACACCAGGAGATCGGGCTGTTCGGCCTGCAACTGCGGAAGCAGCGTGGTGAGGGCTTCGGCTGCGGGCTGCACGGAGACGTTGGTCTTCACGCCGGCCGGGGCGACTTCCGCCGCCCGTTCGGCTCCGAGCACCGAGGTCACCACAATCTTTCGGCCGTTCGCCTCGAATGTGGTGAACCGCTTCGGGACGCCGATCTCGGGAGCATCGAAGAGGGTGACATTCGCTGAGACGAGCAGTCCACTCAATGGAACGCCATCGGCCTCAGCAAACTGTGTGAGGAGATAATCGGGCCCGAGTTGTAACTCGGCGGCTCCGGTACCGATTGCCTTGTAGCCGATCTCTTTCAGGCCGGCAGCGATCGACTCGAACTTGACCTGGTCCTGCCGCCGCGAGCGTTTGAGCGTCCCCCCGGCATCGAGGCCGACGACCGTCCACCCTTTGTCACGGAGGATCTGTTCGAGCCGGGCACGACGGGCCAGCCCGCCTGATTGCGAAGGACTGCACCCGCACGGTTCGAGGTAACCGATCTGGTCAGCCGACATCAGGAAGGTGACCGCAGGCTGAGGCCAGTCTTTCAAGAGCGGTTTCGCAACCGCAGGCACGGGGGGTGCTGTCGGAGGCGTCGTGGTATTGGTGCAGCCGCACCCCGTCATCCACACCAGCAGCGCGAGGAACGCAATCCCACGTGCTTGACGACAAGGCCGTGATCCAGTCCTGGCGAGCATTCTCATCATCCCTGATGTCTCGAAAAGGCATGTTGCGGAGGTGATCCAAGTCACCCGTTTGAACCGCTGCGGGGGGAACAATGACCCCGCCTCGACAGCGGCGATCAATTCGCCAGGAACTGCAGTGAGAAGGGCATCCGCTCGTATTGCGGATGATTCAGGTGGAGTTCCACCTTCAATGCCTGTTCGAGCGTGTGGTTCAGCGGCGCACCGGGAAGGACACGAATCTTCAGCAGATACCGTTGCGTCTTGCCCGTGAACTTCGCGTCTTTCTCCAGGGTCATCGTGATGCGTTCCAGGGCAGGCGTCACATCGAGCAATTGCAGATCACCCTCGAAGTCGCGAACGAAGAGCGAAACCGTGACCTCTTTCCCATCCGCCGCTGCGAATCCTCCGAGTGTGACCGAATTCAATTCCTTGCGATACGCCGGGCCGACCAGTTCGATCGGACCAGGCCGCTGGCATTTCACACCCACGCTGATCTCTTTGGCTTCTTCGATCCCGGTCGTGAACGAGATCGACTCGTTGAGCAATCCCGCCGGGGCCTCGGCGGCGAGCTTCAAGGTGATTCGTTGACCGCACTTCACGCCGTACTTCTGCAGATCCTCCGCAGGGATCGGCTCCCACGTCGCGGAGAGATGTGGGTTGGTCGAGCTGAAGCCGGTGATGGGGAGTACATCCCACACCTTAGAAGTGATTTCCGTGACCTTCGTCGCCTCCTTACCAATCGGGACTTCCCCGAAATCCCACGGGGTGGGTGGACCGAAGTCATAGAGTTGTGCGATCTGGCCGTTGACCACCAATTCGATCGTCCGACGATTCGGATCGTTGGTTCGCACGGTCGCCTTGTGGCGGAATTCGGTGACCATCGCCTTGATCTCCCAATTCACGGTCACTTCTGTGGAGCCGCCGGGAGGGATTGAGTCATTGTCCTTGAGTTCACCGAACGTGCATTGGCAGGTCGTGTCCTCCTTGCGGGCCATCAGAATCAGCGGGGCTTCCCCTTCGTTTTTGATGGTGAAGACGTGCGATCCCTTCTGGCCGCGGCTCATGGTTCCAAAGTCGTATCCGGTCTCAGTGGTCACAGCTTTCGGGTGTGGTCCAGTCGGCGAGACTGGCGGGCCAACATCGACGGACTTGTCGACCTCCACGTTCGGTTTCGTAACGGGAACCTGACCCTGATAGCGACCGATCCAGACTGTGGCGATCAGGGCGACCGCTCCCAAAAGAATCGCTGCAATGATGCCGCTGGTTTTCATGAAACGCCTGCGCTGGATACTCGAAGGACGAAGAAGACAACCACCGCATTCTAAACGAAAACCAGGCGGCTGCAATTTGATTCGGGGATTCGGGTTACGGCGACGGGATGGATTGTGGAGACGCGCGCGCCCGGAGACGCGCGCGCGTCTCCTCAGTGAGTCTACGTTCCACATGGCCCCAGCGTTGGTTGATTTCGTCCTGCGCCAGCGCGAGACGGGCAGTCTGCGCGGCAGGCTCAATCTCCTTCGCCTTCGAAAGAGCGTCCGACCAGCGGGCCAGTGAGTCGGCATTGGTCGGTCCGCGACTCACAACGTCCGCCCAATCATCGGCGGCTACCATCCAGTCCTGCGGGCGTCCTGTACGTTCTGCCCAACGGGTTTCCAACTCCGCCTTCTGCCAGCGCCACTGGCCGTTACGCGGGTCACGTTGAATGACTTCCTCCAGGGCCACCAGCGAATTCGTGAGCGCCTCTGGGAGACTTCCATCCGCGGGGACTGAGCCGTCCCATTGACGCTGATGCAGTTCCACCAGTCGGCCCCACGCTGTTGTGTCCCAGGGATCAATCGCTGTCGCTGCGTCATAGAGTTCCCGAGCGTCATCGGTCCTTCCGTACCGCCGGATCTGCGCGTCAGCCGCGGCGATCCGGGCGGTCGATCGGCTGAGCGGGATCCAGGCGGTCAGCCCGATCACCACGGCAAGAAACCACAAGACCGCGGCAATCCACGACGGCTGGAACCCAGACGTCGAAGTCGACTCCGAGGCTCCATGACCTGTCGAGAGGGCGAGCAACAGCCACAGCGTCTGCACCACCGCGGGATAGGCAATCCCACCAGCACCCTGCAGATGGACCAGCAGCGCGAGCAGCGCCGTTGCGGCGGTCGACCGCGCGATCTGACTGGCTGGCCAGCCGAAGTTGTAGGCCAACCCGCAGCCTGCCAAAGAGACGAGACCCAACACCAGCAGACGGTCATCCCACCCTCCGCCTGCCACGAGTTGCCCTGTCAGACAAGCCCATGGAACGAGCGCGCCAATGACCAGAGGAACCAGCGATCGGCTTTCACTCGCGGTTGCTGACGGAGTCTGATCGATCAACCCCGACCGCCAGTTTCTCCATGCACAGATCACGAGCCACACCACCCCGACCGCTGCCAGCAACCCGCCATTGACCCACGCATCGAGCACGGCCTGATGCGGGTCCGCGATCTCTTCGCTCGCTTCCGGCAGCTTCACCGCCAGATAATCCGCTCGAAACTGTCCCAGGCCGATTCCGACCAGCGGCGATCGGCCGATCAACCGGCTGGTGCCGACCCAGTAATGCCAGCGGAAAAGTAACGACCGCGGGGCCTGCGTGAAGACTTCCGGATCCCAACTGCCGGAACCGATCAGCCCCGCCACGATCACAGCGGTCAAGATGCCACCCACTCCAGCGACAGTGAGCACCTTGCGGTAAAGGCTGCTGTGACGGGAACGCAACAGGTTTCCGAGGACGAGCAGCCCCCCTCCAACCAGTCCGCCGACAACGGCCGTCCGGCTCTTGGTCAGCAGCAGCGCGATTCCAAGCAGGGACGCGGCCCCGGCGGACAGCGCGCGGGAACCACGGCCTGGCTGTGCCCAGAACTCAGCCATCGTGATTAGCAGGGCCACTGCCAGCAGCCCTCCTAACGTGTTCGCCAGGGCAAAGAAACCGAAGGGTTCCCGGCTGTCGAGCAGCCGCTTCTCGAAGAGAGTCAATTCCGGTTCCTCGAGCGGAATGCCCGCCTGTTGCAGGGTGCGGCGAAGTTCGGGAGTTTGGGTTTCCCGAAAAGCCTGAATCTGCGGGCCGTACTCGGCGGACATGTGCGGAAGTTCGATGAAGTGCTGCCAACAGGCATAGCCCGCGAGACTCACCCAGACGAGGGAGGTCGTCACCACCAGGCCCTGTCTCCACGCGGCTGGCCATGGTCCACGGAGCACAAACCATGTCGCTCCCAGGCCGAGCCATTCGGTCATCAGATTCATCGCAATGCGGCGCTGTCCCCCACCCGCCAGAACCACGACTCCCCCCAGCAGATGCCCTCCCACAATCAGCAGCACGGCGAGATCGCTCTGACGGAGCGGGACCCGCGGGCCGCATAAACTCCACGCGAGGGCCACCAGCATCCACGCGACAGCCCAGCCGAGTTGTTCACCGCTCGCAGCGTCTTCCGTTGGCAGGAACCAGCGGAGCGTGAACAGCACCAGCGCGCAACCCAGCGTGGCCGTAGTCAGGCGTACGGACCATGCATTGGGCGTCGGCGGGGCGCTTGTCAGTGGGGGGCGCGTCATGACGCTTTCTCATCGGGTCGCTGCGCTGACTCCAGCACCGCGATGATCAACAGAACGGAAGCGACCATCGCCAGCGGAATCGCTGCGGCTCCCCACGTGGTCACATTGTAGAGCGCCAGCCCGCCGAGACTCGTCGTCAGCGTTGTCAGATGGACGGTGAGCACCGCATGCACCGGTCGCAGGCCCATCGCGACGAGCCGATGCGAGAAGTGTCGCTTATCGGGCTGAAACGGGCTGCGACCTTCCCGCAACCTCAGAAAGATCACCGAGCAGATGTCATAGAGCGGCACTGCCAGCACACAGAAGGGGGCCATGATGACGTGTCGGTCACCGGCATCGGGGGTGTAGAACGTCCCCAGAACGGTCATGCTGGCGATACTGAACCCGATGAAATAGCTCCCGGCATCACCCATGAAGATCCGCGCGGGGGACCAGTTGTGACAGAGAAAGCCGAGCAGCGAACCGGCGAGAATCAGAAAGAAGCCCGCCACCAGCCACCGCGGTTCGCTCGTGCCGGTCAGCATCATCACGGCGAAGACACTGCTGACGATCAGGCCGATCCCGCCCGACAAGCCGTCCATGTTGTCCAGAAAATTGAACGAGTTCACGAGCACCACGAACCAGCCGACCGTCAGCACCGCCCCGATCCACGGACTCGCAATAAAGACGGTGGCCCGCACCCCCGCGGCCACCACGATGCCGGCCATCAGGAACTGCAAGACCATCCGGCGTTTCCAGCCCAGCGGACGAAAGTCGTCCATCAGTCCGATCACGGCCAGTACGGTGGCACACCCCAGCACCGTCCACAATTGCGGAGCCCGATACGCCACCGCATCGAGCGTGCGAACGAGTTCTGCCGGAAGCCATGCGGGGGGATTTCCGGCGATGAAAAAATAAAAGAGCTGCGCCGCCGCGAGCGGCAGGATCGCCCCACACCAGATACCGATCCCGCCCCCCAGTGGCTTGGGAACCAAATGGACCTTGCGGGCATTGGGCTGATCGACCAGCCCCCATTGCGGGGCGAGCCGCCGCATCACGGCTGTCGCCAGAAACGAAACCCAGAACGCAGGCAACAGGCAACCGAGCGCAAACAAACCCATGCTGATGACGATCCTCGGTGAAAACGGACGCAGACGAAACTCAACCTACGCCTTTTTTTTCTTCACCGCACCGGGGACCGGTTTGGGATCGTCCGGAACCTGGTACTGCTGCCGGAGCCGGTCGAGTTCCGCTTCCATCTCCCGTCTTACGGTGGCGTACGCGGGATCGTTGTAGACGCTCTGCAGTTCATGGGGATCTTTTTCGAGATCGTACAGCTCCCACTCACCCAGGTGGTAGAAGTGCATCAGCTTGTAACGATCGGTCCGCACGCCGTAATGCCGGGCGACGCTGTGTGCCCCCGGGAATTCGTAATAGTGATAGTACAGCGACTTCCGCCAGTCAGCGGGAATCTGGCCGCCGAGCAGCGGAATCAGACTGCGGCCCTGCATCGACGGATCTGCAGGGACGCTGCACGACTGGAGAAAAGTCTGCGCGAAGTCGAGGTTGGAGACGAGCGCGTCGCTGGTCGACCCGGGGGGTGTCACTCCCGGCCACTTCACCAGGAGCGGCGTGCGATAGCATTCCTCGTACATGAACCGCTTGTCGAACCAGCCATGATCGCCCAGGAAGAAGCCCTGATCGGATGAGTAGACGACGATTGTATTCTCAGCGAGTCCGGCCGCATCGAGCGCGTCGAGCAGCCGCCCGACCTGATCATCGACCGCCTGCACGCACCGCAGATAGTCCTTCAGGTAACGCTGATATTTCCAGCGGATCAGCCCCTGTTCGGTGAAGCGGCCCCGCTTGAGGACTTCGTTTTCAGCGTCGTACGCAGCATGCCAGGCTTCCAGTTGCGCGGGGGTCAGATTGCCCGGAGGCTTCAGCTTCAAATCGAGATCGTTGAGGTCCGTGGCGACGCGCATCTTCTGATTCTTCGCAGCCGAGGTCCGGCCCGCGTAATCATCGAACAACGTCGGTGGCTCGGGAAGCGTTTCCCCCTTGAAGAGTTCGTAGTACTTCGGTCCCGGCTGCCATTCGCGATGAGGTGCTTTGTGCTGGGTCATCAACAGGAACGGTTTCGAGGGATCGCGCTGCTTGAGCCAGTCGACCGTGAGGTCCCCGATGATCTCGGTCGTATATCCTTCGTGCTTGACACGTTCGCCGTTCCGGATCATCGGCGGGTTGAAGTATGGCCCCTGCCCGACCAGGATCTCCCAGTGATCGAAGCCGGTCGGATCGCTCTCGAGATGCCATTTGCCAATGACCGCGGTCTGATAGCCCGATTGCTGCAGCAGCTTGGGAAAAGTGATCTGACTGCCGTCAAATCGATCACCATTCTGGCGAAAACCGTTCGCGTGGCTGTGCTTCCCCGTGAGAATTGACGCCCGGCTTGGTCCACAGAGGGCGTTCGTCACATAACACCGGTTGAACCGCATCCCCCCGGCTGCGATCCGGTCGAGATGCGGCGTCTTGTTCAGTTTGGACCCGTAGCAGCTCATCGAGTGAGCGGCATGATCGTCGGTGAAGATGAAGACGATGTTCGGCCGTGGTCCGGCAGCGACGGTGAGTCCGCTAAGTTGGGACACGGCCAGAACCAGTCCGGCGGTCAGGGTCGCGCGTGGGAACATGGTAGGTCCTGATGCAGGGGAAATCTGTGGTGTCGGTCCATTCTCCACCCCCCGTCTGAATCCGCAACTGAGACTCGATCGGCGCAATCCTAGCCCGGAGCGCAAGCTCCGGCAGTCTGACAGTTCTCGTCGTGCACAGTCTGTTGGATCGGTGGAGCAGCCGGAGCTTGCGCTCCGGGCTCGTTGAGCACGTCAAAAATGTCATTCTGACAATCGATTCTCGTGAACCGCGGGGGGACATATTGCGTCGTAACCTGTGTGGGGCGAATGTTATGGTGCTGGTCAACATTCGTTCTGCACAACTGCGGCACGAGAACTGCTCTCTATCCCAGAGCAGAGACTGCTTGAGACAGTCCTGACGATCAGCGATTCGCATCCAAGACGGAGAATGGCTGCCATGTCCACCGCGGAAGCCCCTAAAATTGTGCGTCGCCTCGCAGCGGCCGAGGGCTATCTCGAGCTCGGACTGCCGGCATACGCCCTTCAGGAACTGAATCGAATCGAGTCAGCGGGGACCTTCGAAGGGATTGCCCAACTGCTTAAAGGTGAGGCACTCCAAGCCCAATTGCGCTACGACGAGGCCATCCCGGCCCTCAACAAGGCTGCGGAACTGTTTCCTGCGCCGTTCAATCAGCGGGCATGGCTGGGTCTGAGCCGCTGTTACCGTGAGCAGGGGCGCGAAGACCTCGCGCAAGCGGCTGAGGTCCACGCCCTCCCGGCCGACACACCCCCCGGCACCGAACTGCAACTGGTGATCCTGCCAATCTTCCACATCGAGACCGACAGCGAACGCCGCCGTAACGGGTAAGAAGTAGCCCACCCCAGGCTTGGGGTGGGCGTCCGAGAGGACGTTTATTTCCCGGTGAGCACCTGCGGTTGCGTCAGGTGGAAGTAGTGCCCGTGGTCCGCGGTCACGATCAACACAGCCTCGTTCCAGTTGCTGTGAGTTTCGACCCAGTCGGTAATGACCTTCACCGCTGCGTCACCACTCAGGACCGCGCCGATCGAGTTATCGAGGTTGTTGTCGTGGTTCGCCCAGTCGACATCCCCCGGCTCGACCATCAGCCAGAAGCGGTCCTTCTTCTCCAGGGCCGTTAACGCTGACTTCGTGAAGTCGGCCAGTGTCGGGTTTTCACTCAGGTCAGCTGGCTTGTAGCTCTCAGCCTTCTTGCCCCGCCCGACCGTTGGATCATAATTCCCATCCGCCGTCCGAAACGGCAGATGCTTGGTAGCCCCCACCCCGTAGAAACCGAGCAGCCGCTGACCGCGATCACGTGCCTGTTTCGCGGCTGTTTCCAGCCCCTCAGCCCCGTTCACCCCCGCCGTCCGAACTGCGGTGACGTACTTGCCTCCGTTTTGAACATCGACCGCCTGCAGATCAGCCGTGGTGAGATAGGCGTTCCCGGGCACGAAGTTCGTCCCTTGCCCAGCATCCTTCTGACGCACATCGCCAAAGCCCGTCCCGATGACGACATCCAGCCCCGGCAGCGGCGTGTCCGGATGGCTGATCGATTTCAGCCCCAGCAGATCTCGGGTCAGATCCTGATAATCGTCGCGGGTCACGTTCACCGCGTAACTGCACGCCGGTGTCGCATGGCTGATCGGCACGCTGGAGACCGCGCCGACCGCATAGCCCTGCTGTTGCGCGAGGTGGGCGATCGTCTGCACCGGCACGCCCTGGTAGTCGATGTTCACGCCGTCGTTAAAGGTCTTGATCCCGGCTGTCATGCTCGAAGCGGAACTGGAAGAATCGGTGTAAGCGTGCTTGCGGTCGGCGGCTTTCGCTTGCGAGATCGGATAGAGCGGGTCGATCGCATTGTTCCAGGGGAACGGCCCGGCGCTGGAGACATCGAAACCGCCAAACAGCTTGCCGCCGGGGTTCTTCACGGTCTGTGTATTCGGATCGGTGCTGGTGCCGTCGTTGTGCGGTGAGGTACACATCCAGCCGAACTGGGTGGTTCCCCCGGCGGTGTAATCCAGAAAGTGGAGTCCTGTCCCGCGGCCCGCTTCGTAACCGATTTTGCCGGTCTGGTAGATCGCAGCGTTCCGGGTCGACTGCCAGTCCATTCCGTCGAAGACGACGAGGAAGACGTACTTCTTACCCGCGGCGAGCGCAGCTTTCTGCAGGTCGAAGAGATTCGTCTGGTCGAAATACTCGGCCTGGGGGTTCAACGTGTGAGTCGGTAGTCGGCCGTAGATCCGTTGCAACTCGCGTTCGCTGCGATACGGGCTGTGCGTCCCCTGGTAGGCCGTGAGATCGACACCCTGAACAGCCCCTTTCGTCCCGAATGTGTAGACCGGAATGAGCCGGTTCGAGTGTGTGCCCCAAGCGATGTAGTTGTCGGGATCGGCTCCCCAATGTCCCCAGGGAACTTTGCCGGCGGTGATCGCCGAGGTTTGCAACTCGCGGACAAAATCTTCTGCCCGCGCAGGCTGACTGTTGGTGACCAGGAACAGACCGGCGAAGATCACTACACACTGTCGCATCGGGAAGCTTTCTGTGAGATCTCTCTCAGGATTTAACGAGCACAACGGCTGAGTTACTTCGTCGTCCATTCGACCGGCTGGGGTGCCATCTCGCTCGTGGGCGGGTTCCCAGCATTCACCCGACCGCTGCCTTCGAATCGACTGATGCACCGTACGGTCATGTCAGCATCGCACAGAATCTGACAGCTCAGGCGAACACCAGTCACTCCTTTGGCGGTCAGGCAGTTCTTCTCAGCGACCGTCATCTTGTCCGGCTCGCCCGCAACGTACTCCACACGGCACGTCGTGCAGCGGGCGTTTCCGCCACAGGCATGGAGTTGGTCGACCCCCGCCTCTTCGGTGAGCGCGAGGACGAGGCGTTTCCCAGCGGGAACGTCATACGTCCCCTTCCCTTCAACAGTCAGTTGCGGCATCCGGCAGATTCCTGAAGCGTGAGACACGGCGAGTGAATGACGATCTATTGTGGTGAAATCTTCGCCGAGCGACAGTCTCCGACTGTCAGGATTTCATGAACCCCACCAGTTTCGGCAGGACACCCTCCGCGGAAGCCCCGCCATTCGGATGGCTGGGTCCCGATGAACCCCGACCGCTGGAAAGCGAACAGCCCGGCATCGTGAACGATGTCGGGCTGTTGTGTGGTCTGTTGTCTCTGCGGCAGCGGGCTTATTCCGGGGATTGCGAGCTGGCGGGGAGTGCCTGTCCCTTAGCGTTGAGCGCCGCGGTCTCGATGCTCTTGAACGCCGCTTCGGCCTGTTGACGGACGTCTTCGCTTTCGTCCTGAGCCGCAATCGATTGCAGCAGCGGCAGCGAGCGGCTCGCGGCCGCTCCGAGGCGACTCAGCGTGCCGATCACCACCGACCGGGCCGTGGGACTCCCCGATTTCAACAGTAGTTCCATCTGCGGCAAGGCGGGTCGGGCCGCTTCGCCCAGGTTCCCCAGCGCGTTGATCGCCACGATCTGCGTGTTTTCGTCAGCATCGGCAGCGAGAGCACACAGGGCCTCCGCCGTGCCTGCGGGTGGTTTTTCCAGCGTGCTGAGCGCGGCCGCTGCATGCACAGCGATCGACGGTTCCCGTTCGAGCAGTTTGAGCAACCGGGCTTCGGCTGGGGCTGCCGCCTGACCCAGTTGCGCGAGGAACATCGCTGCGAACTGCCAGGACGATTCGTCGGCGCTTTCCAGCGCAGCGACATAGGCCGGGACCGCATCGGGCCCCAGTCGATGGAGCGCTTCTTCCGCAGCCGTCCATTCGGAAGGATCGTTATCGGTCGCAGCCCGCATCAACCGGGCGAACTCCGCCGTCCCGTCCGAGCCACTGCTGAGTGTCAAAACTGGTTCGATGGTGGGTGCGATCGGCTCAGTCGGCACGTTGATCGCCGCCGGTTGCGGATCGGTCGGCACGTTCTCGGTGACTGCGACCGGTGCTTTCACCGGGGCACTCGCCGATCCACAGCCGCACAGTCCGATCAGGGCCCAACCGCCCACCCAAAGTCCATACCGGGTCATCCGCCGCTCCTTCAGCCAATCCACCAACTGCCGGAAATGTACGCGCGATGCCGTTTTCGCTCAACCCGGTTTTTTCCAAGGACCTCCCCGCAGTTCCACGGGTGGGTCAAGTAGGGTGTGTCGAGTCTGCAAGGCACACCACGATCACAGCGAAGATGGTGGGCCTCGCAAAGCCTCGACCGCACCCGACAAAGACAGGGCCCCACGGGTGGCGATCGCATCCCACAGCGGCGATACTGCGACGATCGTCCATTCTTCCTGAGAAACAACAGGCTTGCCGTGAAATCCGCGACACATTACCTCACGCTCGAACTTCCGCACCGCCGTGGATTCGTGAACCTCACGCCGCGCGTCGAGTCGATCGTGCAAGCAAGCGGCGTGCAGGAAGGGTTGTGCCTCGTCAACGCGATGCACATTACGGCCTCGGTCTTTATCAACGATGACGAATCCGGCCTGCACGCCGACTTCGAACGCTGGCTGGAGCAGCTGGCTCCGTTCGATGATGCTCCCGGCATCTACCAGCATCACCGCACCGGCGAGGACAACGCCGACGCCCACCTGAAGCGACAGATCATGGGCCGCGAAGTCGTCGTCGCCATCACGAAAGGAAAACTCGACTTCGGCCCTTGGGAACAAATCTTCTATGGCGAGTTCGATGGCCGCAGGCCGAAGCGGGTGTTGGTCAAAGTGATTGGAGAGTGACGATTGAAAGTCTTCCTTGTGCTGCACCATGAAATCATGGGGACTCCAGACAATTGTCGTGCGGATGAAATGGTCTTCTACACCTGCACGAGCATGAAGCGGGCACTGGAACACATCAAGAAAACCCACGAAGATCGCTGGTCGTGGTGGGAAATCCAATCGCAGGAGACAAACCGTTGGGAATGGCCGGAACACGTCGGATACTATGGCCGAAGAGGCGGTCAGCTCGCCAACCCGCCCTACAAAGAATGCGTTGAACTCTTTCAGAAGGCACGACGCACCACGCAAGCGGACCCTCGTTGAGTCTGCACACAGGCTCTTGGCCACGATCGTGGATCACGGCTTGATTGCTCCCGACTGGCGGATCGATCATGATCATCCAGCATCCTGTCGCCGGTCACATCTTTGTCGAGACTGATTCATGCCCGCGCCCGTCAAGGTGGAATGTCCTGTCTGCTTTGAGACGTTGAAACTCAAAGCGGCACCCAAACCCGGTGCCCGGATGAAGTGCCCGCATTGCTCGACCGTCTTTTCTCCCGGCGGCGACGACGAACCCGCACCGGTCGAAGAGGACGACGAAGACGATGTCCCCGTCCGCGCATCACGTCCCAAAGCCCGCAGCAAGTCGAGCAAAGGAAAGAAGAAGTCAAAGCCGGTCAATCTGGTCCTGCCGATCATCGTGGGGGTGATCGCTCTGGTGGTGATTGGCGGCGGGATCGGACTCTACGCCGCACGTGACTCGCTCGCGAAACTCTTCCGACCGTCAGTCGACGTTTCGTACTTTCAGGTCCCGCATCGATCGATGAACGTCCGGATCAAAGTGCAGGAGTTTCTGAACTCTCCTGCGGTGAGTGACAAGGTGAAGTCGGGGCCGGCATTCGGCGAATCGTCGGCGGCGCTCCAGGAACTCCTGGGAATCGAGATCCGTGACCTCGATTCGATGACGGCCGAGTTTCATCTCCCGGCCGGATTGGGACCCATTCCACCCACTGACGGGATCGTGATTCTGCGGTCCAGCAAAGCGCTCCGGGCACCAGCAGCGACCACGTACGACGTCGAGGGCGTCCCCTGTTACACACTTGATGTTTCCGGGAGCTTTGGTCGAGGGCCGAAGTTGGACACCCTGTTGATCGCCAATCGGACGACGGCGATCATCGGTCGTGAGCCGACGATCCGGTCGTGTCTGGCGAACTGGAAATCCAGAACCCGTGCACCGAATCATCTTCCCGATCCCGGCAACGAAACGGTCTCGATGGGGATCGACAAGACGATGTTGACGGGCATGTTCGCACCCTTCGGCGGAATGGCAGCCAATCCGATGATGGGGAACCAGGGGATGGAACTGCAGCAGTCGATCTCGAAGGCCACGCTGTTGATGAGCGGCGTCAGTGTCGCGGGGCAAATCAATGGCAGTGCGATCAACTGGTCAGTCGTGTTTCACTGCCAGGATGTCAAAGCCGAGACGTTGCAGACCAGCATTGAGGAAGCCCGCGGCAAGATGCGTGCGCCGATCGATACCGCGCTGGCGGCCGGTGCCATCCTTCCCGAAGAGGCCCGGAAAGCGCTGGAGACAGCAAAGCAGATGCTCTCTGCGCCGCTGACACCCGCGGGCAATCGCGTCACCATGGCCATTCCGCTTCCGGCCGATCAGCAGGCGAAAAGCCTCGAAAACATGGCCAATCTGATTCCCAGTTTCAAAGGACTGAAAGTCAGCCAGATCGCTTCGGCCAACCCGGCGCACGTGAATGATGCGAGCGCTGATCCGCTCACGACCCAGATAGGAAGAGCCATCGTGGCGCAACACGGGCTCGACAAGACCGTGACCGTCGTCTTCACCGGACTCTCGAATCTCGATGCAGACGTCTCTCGTCGCTTGGGAGAGCGGATTCAACAGACGCAGGGAAGCTTGCATTATATGGGTGCCTCCTACAGCGGCAATTACGTCATGGTCTACGGCGGCATCGGCGACTGGGCCGCTTTCGAGCAACTGATTGGGCAATTGGGAACCGTGACGGCGAAGAATCCGCAAACTCGGCTCATCACCGTTACGCTCGACCTGGCGAAAGCCAACACAGCACTCCAGTAGTCGACCGACAATCGTCTGGCGACTTTGATCATCATCGATCCGTCTGTTCCCTGCGCGACCCGGCGCTCGCGCTTCGGGCTGGGAAGCGTTCCACCGCGTGGGACCTCTTCGTTGTGGACTGCGGGTCCTCATTCCTCCCGCATGGAAAACTTGGCGGACCCCAGTTTGCCGCAAGCTGGGATGACTTTGCCGACGATAACAGCCGTAGCGGTTGCGCCGACTCTGCGCTTGAGTTCGCGCGCCGCTTAAAGGTCGGGTTTGCTCGACGAGCCAACCAGATGCTGTAAGGTCTTATTCGGCATGACTTTCCGGATGATCCGCCGTTGCTCGACCTCTGCCCGGTGGCGGTCTGCGCTGGCGGCTGCCTGTCTTTTTGCTCAGGTCGCAGGCTGTCAATCTCCGCGGACCGTGCACTATTTCGGGGAAGCGGAACTCCAGCATTACAAGCAGTCCGCGACCCAGATCGACTTCCCCGCTATCGCGACGGAATCGACTCCAGAAGTTCAATTCGCTGAGAAGCCCCCCACACTCCGCGATCCGTCAAAAGCGGAAGTCTGGAACATTTCGCTGGGTGAGTCGCTGCAGATCGCCCTCAACAACAGCAAGATTCTCCGGTCGCGCGGCACGTTCAAATCGCCCGCCAACCCGCTGATGTCGAGTCCAGAGCGGATCGCCTCGACCTATGATGCCGCGATCCAGGAGACAAGCACCGGCCTCTTCCAGCACGGGACCGAAGCAGCCCTCTCCTCGTTCGATACGCAGTTCAAAACCTCGATGCAGTTCGGCCGCGATGAAAATGCCCAGAACAACTTCCTACTGGGTGGTGGTCTCGGGAATGGCCGTACGCTCGTCAATCAGACGGGGGCGTTCCAGTCATCGTTGCAGAAAGTCATGGCGAACGGTGGAGCGTTCGAGGTCAGCCATAACTGGAACTATGGGGCGAACAATATCCCGTTCTTTCAATTGTTCCCATCGAGCTATCGGGGCTACGCCCGGGCCGACTATCGCCAGCCGTTGCTCGCGGGAAATGGGGTCGATTACACGCGTGTCGCCGGTCCGATCGTCAAAACGATTCCGGGGATGTCCTCGACGGACGGGGGCGTGTTGATCGCACGGATCAACACCGATGTGACGCTCGCAGACTTTGAACTCAACGTGACCAACATGGTCCGCGATGTCGAAGACCTCTACTGGGAACTCTATCTCGCGTACCGCACGTACGACGCTGAGCTGTCCGCTCGCACCTCCGCGCTGGAGGTCTGGCGGACGGCGAAGAAGCGGATGGAAGTCGGAGCCCGGGGCGGCACACCGGTTGATGAAGCCCAGGCCCGCGAGAACTACTTCGCGAACCGCATCCGCCTCGAAAATGCCATTGGCACGCTCTACTCGACCGAAGGTCAATTCCGCCGTTTGCTGGGACTGTCGGTCAACGATGGCAAGATTCTGCGCCCCACGGACGAACCGCTGGAAGCGGAGTATGTGACCGACTGGCGGATGTCGCTGTCGGAATCACTCGTCCGCCGGGTCGAACTCCGCCGTCAGAAATGGCAGATCAAAAGTCTCGAACTGCAACTGACTGCAGCGGAAAGCCTCGTGCGGCCGCGGCTCGACTTCATCGCCGGCTATCAGGTCAATGGCTTCGGCGACAAACTCCTCTCGTATCACAACAACGACGGCGTGACCGCCGAAGGTTTCAACAGTGCCTACGGGGCGTTGACTCGTGGCAACCAGACCAGTTGGGATCTCGGCTTCGAGTTCAGTCTGCCGATCGGGTTGCGTCAGGCGCTCGCCACGCGGAACAACCTGGAACTGCGGTTGTCGAAAGCCCGCGCAACACTCGCTGCCCAGGAACTGGAAATCACGCACGAACTGAGCAGTGCGGTCCAGCAGATCGACTGGTGGTATCAGATCGCCGAGACGAACCATCACCGCAGGAATGCCGCTCAAGCCGAATTGGAAGCGGTCGAGAAGGAATACCAGGTCGGTCGTCTGCCGGTCGACATGCTGCTCCGCAGCCGGGCGAATGTCGCTGCAGCGGAAGTCGGCTACTTCAACGCCCTCGTGAAATACAACCAGGCGTTGACCGATCTCCGTGTCCGCAAGGGGACGCTGCTCGAAGAGAACAACATTCATCTGGCGGAAGGGGGCTGGACCCCAGCTGCCTACGATGAAGCCTTGCGTCGCGCGTGGGCCCGCAGCTTCGCGTTCGACAACGACAAACTCGAAACCGAACCGCCGGAATTCGCCAGCCCGATGCCCGCAGGGACGTATGCCCTGCCGCCATCGATCGACGGTACCGAGTTGCTCCCCCCGGAACCAACTACACCGGGACCGCTCGAACTGCAGCCCGTCCCGCAAGCGATCCCCGCAACACCGGCAGCCGAATCACAACCGCCATCAGTACCGGCAGTCCCGGGTCCACCTGAGTGATTTTGCAAATGGACGCCCACGGAACACCTTTCGTGGGTATCTTCTCTTTTTCGATGAGGACCCGTCCGCTACAACATCGCGGGTGGATGTCTATGGATCGATCGAGAGGCACGGATGTCTCGAACCACCATCTCCTGGCCCTGCCTGCTCGGTCTGCTGTTCCTCGGTTGCCGAACTCCGGACAGCGGGATCGTGCAGCAGCGGAATCATGGCACGGTCTATGACACGGCCCATGAGGAACTGCTCGACAGCGGCAAGGCGTTGCCGCTGCTGGAACAGGCCTGGCGGAACGATGTCCAGGTCTATGCGGAACCGGTGGCGATTCGGGGCTGGGACAATGGCGTCTCGACGTGGGAAGTCTTCTTCGCCACGAACCGAGCGCCAGTCGACAGCTCACAGAGCGGTCACTATGGTCCCGATTTGCTCGATCAGCCCCAGTACGGTTCCGCAGCGATCACCTTGCAACGACGACGTCGCGGTGCTGACTCCGAACAAGCTCCGCGGTCACTCTTTCGGCTGGTGAGTGGTTCTTCCGAGCCGGAAGGAAAGCTCGCGTCGCTTGACCGAGTGACCCCACTTGCTGCGGCTGATTTCATCGCGGGGGTAGCTGATCAGGTCGCACGTTCGCGCCAACGGGATGTGCTTCTCTTCGTGCATGGATTCAATGTCGACTTCGACTCGTGCCTGCTTCGCACCGCGCAGATCGCACTCGACCTTCCGTTTAACGGAGCCGTGGTCGCGTATAGTTGGCCGTCCAAAGGGGGCGTGCGGGCTTATGGGGAAGACGAGGGCCGCAACGCGGAATCGGTCGCGCCGTTTCTGGCATTCCTGCAGCGGTTGCGGAACGGACTGGGAGAGGATGCGAAGCTGCACATCGTGGTCCATAGCATGGGGAATCGACTGGTGCTGAAGGCGCTGTCGCAATGGTCCGACGCTGATGGCGTTTCTCGTCCGATTGATCAACTTGCCCTCTTTGCTCCAGACGTGGGATTGAACGATTTCCGTGAGTGGGGACCAGCGGCTGTGGCCCGTTGTCGACGAGTTTCGTTGTATACCAGTCGACATGATGCAGCGTTGATTGCCTCGAAGGGCCTGCATGCCGAGCAGCGTGTCGGTGATGCGTTCCCACCGGTACTGCTTGAAGGTGTCGAGACGATCGATTGCTCGGCGATCGATGCGACGAGCTTTCTCGGGCACAGTTACTATGGCAGTAACATCGATGTCCTCGCGGACCTGTTCATGCTGCTGAAACGGGATCAATCCGCATCGCAACGCAGCCATCTGCAGCAGAAATCGTCCGCAGAGGGGACGTACTGGCGCTGGACGGCCACCGCTCCGCATGACCTCTGGACGTGGCACTTCGACCATCTGGCGGAGTAGCCAACTCCATGCAACAAATCCGTCCCTGAGACGATCATGCCCATCTCTCGAATCATCCGCGCTGGTTGACGAGCCGCTCATCATGCGGAGCATGATGGCTACTTTGGAAGTCCGTCTTGAATGTAGCCATCACGCTCCGCGTGATGAGCGGATCAACTCACGGCGCACAGCCTCAAGAAAACAGTTCAAGACTGCTCGACGGATCCGTGCACCTCAGCCGCGGCGGATGGCTTCCATGGGGGACATGCGGACGGCGAGCCATGCGGGGTAGGCTCCACCGCATATCCCCAGTGCCGTCGAGAAGACCAGGCTGATCGTCAGCAGTGTCGGGCTGGCATACAGATAGAGCTTCGTCTCGTAGATGTAATTCACAATGTGCGTGGCCGTCCAGCCGAGGAAACAGCCGCACACACCGCCACAGATCCCGAGGACCGCACTCTCGGCGACGATCAGGCGAATGACATCGCCCGCTGACCAGCCATTCGCCCGCAGCACGCCGAACTCGATGATCCGCTCCGACACACTCATCAGCATCGTATTGAGAATGCTGAGGAGCGCGATCACCACGCCAATCAGGTTCATCAGCCAGAGGAAGATATCGAGGTCGGCCATGTATTCCTGAATCCGTTCGCCGAAGGCCAGGGCCGAACGGATCTCGATTCGCTCATCGACATCGGCACTGATATCGGGACCGGTAACGGTCGGTTCCGGCTGGGCCGATTGCCCTGTCACCAGGGCGAGGGCGATTTCGGTCAGCAACTGACCGCTGGCTGCATTCGTGGCCAGAGAGTTCAGTTCTGGTGATGCCGCATTTGTCGCGCGCCCCCGGAAGCGTTCGCGCAGATCGACTTCGAGCTGATCGAGCGTGACCGTCCCATCCGGTTCGACATAGAAGGACGAGACGAGATGTGGTTCGAACTGCGTCATACTGCGGGCCGTCGCCTGCTCGACAAGAATCGCCACGTCGAGAAAGATCGAACCGGTTTCGTAAATGCCGACGATCGTCAGCGTGCGGCCATCGACTCGCAAGGAGTCGCTCAGTTTTTTCTTGTATTCTTCGGCGATCTGCTGGCTGATGACGCAGTTCGCCGTGCCGTGATCCTCGGGTTTTAGAAAGCGACCCTCGACCATGTCGTCGCGGTACACTGCCTTGTTGAGATGCAGCATCCCTTTGACGTCGGCCCCGAAGAGAAATCGCGGGGGACTGAAGGTCGGTTTGCCTTCGATCACATGCGCCCGCCCCCAGACTTCACGACAGACCGTTCGCACGCCGGGCGTGGCGGCCAGGTCCTCGGCCCATTCCGAGGGGAGCTTCGAGAAGAGCGGGATCGGTGCTCCCGGCTTCATGACGATCATGCCGGGGATGCGTTGAAAGGATTTGTCGGCCATCGCCGCCAGTCCGGCCGAGACCGAAAAGAGGCCGACCATCCCCATGATGGCCACCGTCAGCCCAAGCAAAGCCAACAGCGAACGCACCGGACGACTGCGAAGATTGCCAAGCGCGATCCGAAGCATGTCCACCCTGGCTCACAACGAAAAACCGCCGACCTGCGCGGAGTCATCGCGCTCGGCTCATCGATAGCATAGCCGTTGCAGATCGTTTCGCCCAATTGGCGGGCGAAGTGAGTCTGTGGCTGCTCTCTGTTGTGCGAGTCGCTGCATATCCCGCAAAGCAAAGTCTGATGAACGCTGCAATCGAATTGCGAGAATGCAAGAAGCCCGGCAACCTGATCGCTGCCGGGCTTCTCAGAACGATGGGATTGACGCGGGCCGGAAACCGACCCAGGGCAATTACTTCGCTTCGGGCGGGGGCGGGGTGTCGCCGCTCTTCTTGGCCGGGGCGGCGGCAGCCGCCGGGGCAGCTGCGGCGGCCGGGGCAGCACCGCAACAGGTCGGTGCAGGGGCGGCACAAGTCGGAGCCGGAGCACAGCACGACGGGGCCGGAGCACAGCACGACGGGGCCGGAGCACAGCACGACGGGGCGGGAGCACAAGCCGGCGCACAAGTGGGGGCAGCGGCACAGGCCGGTTGGCAGCAGCTGTGCTTGACCTTGCGGACCTTCACACGGACGGTGCAGGTATTGCACGTGGCGACTGGGGCGGCACAACCGCAGTCACTCTTCCGGCTGAACAGGCCGGCATCGGCCGAGACGCTGGTCCAGGCCACAAACAGGGTGGCCGCAGCCACCGTCACGAATCGACGCAACATTCCAGACTCCTCGATCAACACCCGATCCTGGTTCCCCCCGGCGCGAGAGAAACTCGCTACTCGGCGTCGGTGCGTTCCGAAGAATGCGGGTGTTGCAGCATCCCCTCGGTGCCCAGGCAACCACTCACAACGGGTCTGCCTATTACTCCGACATTAACGCCTACGATATCCGCGCAGTCTGGGATGTCAAACCAGCTTGGGTGGATTCTCACGGAAAACTCTGATGAAACAGACTTTTCCATCCATATCGCGAGCGGATTCATTCCGGGTGAGTCCAGAGTTTTCCACCAATCGTCGGGAAACTTCGCATCCCTTCTCGACCCGCTCGCCACTCGGAATATGATGTCTACGTTGTAGTTACGCTGTTTGATGAGCAGCGGCTGTGTTCTCCTGACCATGTCTGTATCGACTGCCACCCGCATGCCACACCCTGCTGACTCGGCGTCCCGCATTCGTCTCTGGAAAGTTGCGGGACGCACAATTCCGCTGACCGAACTCCCCTTGCTGATGGGGATCGTGAACGTGACTCCCGACAGCTTTTCGGATGGAGGCCAGTTCCTCGATCCTCAACAGGCGGTCGATCAGGCGTTACGGCTGGAGGACGAAGGGGCGCAGATCCTTGACTTGGGGGCCGAATCGACACGACCTGGGGCGACTCCGGTCTCCGCTGAAGAAGAAGCCGCCCGGTTACTGCCGGTGACAGAACGGCTCGCTCCGCGCGTCCAGGCAGCGATTTCGATCGACACAACGAAGTCGTCCGTCGCAGCAGCTGCGCTGGAACGCGGGGCCCACATCATCAACGACATCTCTGGGCTGCGGTTCGATCCGGCCATGGCTTCAGTGATCGCCGCAGCCAACGCGGGACTGGTCTTGATGCACATCCGCGGGACACCCGCCACGATGCAGACCGATCCGCATTATGATGACGTGCTGGCAGAAGTCTCTGCTGAACTGCTGGAACAGACGAAGCATGCCCAGGCCGCCGGCATCACCGCCGAGCAGATCGTGCTCGATCCGGGAATCGGCTTCGGCAAGACGGCGGAGCATAACCTGACGCTGCTGGGGAACATCCCGGCCCTGCAAGCTCTCGGATATCCCATTCTGATTGGACATTCCCGGAAGCGGTTCCTGAAACGGATCCTCGGTCGCGAGGTCGAGGAGCGGCTGGCGGGCACGCTGGGGGTCTCGATCGCCCTGGCAGAACAAGGGGTCGAGGTGCTGCGGATTCATGACGTGTCCGCCACGCGCGATGCGATCGTCGCGTGGCGGACGGTCCGTGGGGTGCAGGGTGGCGATCATGATCGGCGCGGATGGTCACGTCCCAGCTGACTGTTTCACACGGTCCGTGCCGCCAGAGGAACGACTTTGACGATTTCTCCGGATTCGAGGCGTTCGCGGCTTCATTTGATTCCAGTGAACCGGCCGGTTCTGCCGACAATGATGGAGAGCGCTCTCACCCAAGGAAGGGACCTCATGAGTCCATGCCAGGGATGCCATGCCGGTTGCTGCCGGGCATTTGCCGTCCCGATCACCGGTGCAGACATTCTGCGGATCCAACGCAAGCATCAGCTTTCGTTCTGGGATTTTGTCGTTCGCTGGGAAGACCGGGCGGGTTTGATTTCGCATGGCCTGATCCCACAGTTTCACTTCGCTGACGAACCGGAAACTCCCTTTGTGATCTGCCTGAAACAAGCTCCGAGTGCGACATTCCCGGAGACGAACAAGTGTGTGTTTCTGCGAGAAACCGCACCGACCGCTGAGCGCCCTCGGGGAACCGGTGAGTGCACGATTCACGGGGCACATCCGCTCGCCTGTCGGGTCTTTCCGACGCGACCGAATGCCGAGGGAACGCTGGCGATTCTCTGCGACGTTCCCGAACATGCCCGTCCACAAGATGGGAGCGATGCGTATCGACTCTGTCCTACGGCATGGACGGTCGACGATGTCGATCCCGTCGCCGGGATCGAAAACCTCGTCCTGACACGTTATGAACTCGAGTTTTTTCAGCAGGTCGCCACGGCCTGGAATCGTGATCCGCAGGCGTGGAGCGTGTTCCCCGAGTTTCTGAATATCGTGTACCACAGCCGTGTCGTCGTTCAGGCACGGACCGATGAAGGCCCGGTCACGCTCCCCTTCGAGCAGCCGAAGACCGCGTGGAAACAACGGATTGCCTGAGCCCGCTGTGATCCCGGTGGAACGTCTGGCATGACGACGGCGCTGTTTCGACCCACTGCTACACTCGCTGCGCTGCAGTTTCGTGCCCACGCCCTGCGCAACGTTCGACAGTTCTTTGATGAACGCGGCTATTGGGAAGTCGATACGCCACTGCTCTCAGCAGACACTGTAGTCGATGCGTGGCTCGATCCCTTCGTCGCCCACTGGACTCCGGAGCCGTCGCAGTGGCAGCACTTGACGGATGCGCGTTACCTGCAGACTTCGCCCGAATTCGCGATGAAGCGGCTGCTGACGGCCGGTGCCGAGGCGATCTATCAACTGGGGAAAGTCTTCCGCAACGGCGAAACCGGACGTCGACACAATCCCGAGTTCACGATGGTCGAGTGGTACAAAGTGGGTGACGATCATCACGCACAGATGCGCGTGGTCGAGGCGCTGGTCCGGACGGTGTGGCAAGCCGCTATCACAACCGGTACTCCCGCGGCAATCAGTTTACAGCAGTTGCTGGAAGGACCCGCGTTCGCGGTGATCGACTATGACAGCGCCTTCGCCCGTGTTCTGGGTCAGCCGGTCCTCTCCGCACCACTGGAGTTCCTGCACGATGCGGCCCGATCACGTGACATGCAGCCTCCGCCGGGATTAGCCGGAGAGGACCGCGATGGCTGGCTGAACTGGCTGCTTGCGGAGCTTGTTGAACCGCAACTGGGAAGAACGCAACCCGAGTTTCTCTGCGACTATCCTGCCACACAAGCCGCGCTGGCTAAAACTCGACGTCGCCCCGATGGGATCGAAGTCGCCGAACGCTTCGAGCTGTACGTGCACGGTGTGGAGTTGTGCAACGGCTATCATGAGCTGACGGACCCCGCGCCACTGCGGCAGCGGATCGTCGAGCAAAATGCGTTACGGTCTGCCGCCGGTTTGCGACCCTTGCCCGCAGACAGCTTCCTGCTGCAGGCGATGGAGCATGGTTTGCCAGAGTCGTCGGGAGTCGCCCTCGGCATTGATCGGCTGGTGATGCTCGCCTGGGGAACCGACACCATTGACGATGTGATCCCGTTCCCGTTCGCACGGGCGTGACTCACGCCGCCCGCGATTGATCGACCGGGGCACCTGTCGGGTCGTTGTCGGCCCAGACTGCAGCCGCCGGTGTCCACGTCAGCAGCATCTCATTGCGATGCCGTTCGCCCAGTTCAGCGAGTAAGCGACGGATCACCCCTTCGGCTTCGAGCTTTTCCGCGAGCCAATGTTCGCGGGCGGATTGCCAACCGGCTTCCACGGTCGCGGTCTCGCGCGCGGCTTCGCGCTGACGGGTCGTTTCCAGTCGCAGTGCAGCATCCCGTTCTGAGAACCACTCGGCGAGCGATTGCCGCTCTGCATGAAAGGCGGTGAATTCGGCTTCCTGCCGGCTTTCACGTTCGGCGAGTTCACGCCGCTGAGCCGTCAACCCGGCATGCAGTTCCTGATAATAGAGCGCCAGGGCTTGCCGCGCCTGCTCGACGCGCAGCCGGGCTTCTTCATCACTTCCCATGGCCTGGGCGATCTGGGCCCACGCTTCTTCGACCGCGAGTCGTAATTCCAGATTCGTGCGATGGGTGTCTTCGAGTTCCTGACGCAGCCGTTCCATGCGGAGCCGCTTGCCATCG
This sequence comes from Planctomycetaceae bacterium, assembly GCA_044229335.1. GTDB lineage: Bacteria > Planctomycetota > Planctomycetia > Planctomycetales > Planctomycetaceae > DSVQ01. The sequence goes on from JBGATC010000049.1 coordinate 31,253, forward strand.
ATCGCCGCGAGTTGCTGAGCAACGAGGGTCTGCTGCCGTTCCAGCCGCGCCTGTTCGGTCGAGCGTTCCTGCTGCCATGCGAGGCGTTCGGCTTCGATCGCCTCGTGCCAGCGGCTGCCGACGTCTTCCGTCGCATGACGGACGCGGCTTAACGTTTCGCGTTCTCGATCGAGCGAACGGGCCTGTTCTTCCAGGGCCTCACGATACAACTGGAGCTGCACCATCCGGCGCTGGGATTGCGTTTCGAGATCGGCGAGGAGTTGCCGTTCCCGCTGGCGCTCGATGCGGAATTCGGTCTGTGATTGTTCGACGTCCGCCCGTGCTTTCTCCAGATGATCCTGTTGAAAGCGAAGTCGGGTTTCGTAGACGACCCGTTCCCGTTGCTGCTCGGCAGCGGTGGCGCTCAATGCCTCTTCTTGAGTGCACCGCAAGGTCTCCAGTTCAGCGAGCGTGGTCTGTCGCTGAGTTGCCAGTTCGGCCTCGAAGGTTCGCCGACGGGCAGCGAGTTCGTCATCGAGTCGGCCGAGCGCTGCGGTATACGTCGCTTGTTGTGTTGCGAGCGACTGTTCGCGTTCGGCCCGTTCCTGATGCCACAGGGCCCGTTCACGTTCCCAGTCGGCCTGACGAATCTGCCACTCCGAAGAGAGCGACTCCCAGAGATCCTGGCGTGCCTGCTGAAGTTCGACGCGGTTGCGTTCCTGCAGCGCCTGCTCGCTGGCAGCGAGTGCCGCCTGTGCCGCTTCCAGGGCCTGCTGCTGGCGGGCGAGGTCTGCGCGCTGCATGGCCGTCTCGGCCAGCCAGGCGGCGTGTTGATGTTCTTTGTCAGCTTCCAACTGAATCCGCGCGGCATCCTGCTGAGCGGACATTTCGAGGAGATCGCGCTCGCGCTCCAACAGGCGCGCTTCACCATCATGCAGCGCGAGTTCGCGGAGTGTCAGCCGGGCCTGATGACCTTCCTGGGTCTGCTCATACTGGCGACGGGCTTCGGCGAGTGCCTGTTCCTGACGGGCCAGCCGCTGTTCCCATTCGGCCAGCGTCTGTTCGCGCTGATCCTGCGCTGCGACCTCTGCCTGGAGCTGCAGGACGAGTTGATTCGCCTGCATCAGGACCAGATTTTCGCGACGGGGTGGGGCGGCTTCGGGAAGCGCCTGCGCGGGGTGTATTTCGTTCATGCGGGGCCTCCATTCCCCTCCCCCAATCGCCATCGCGCCGGATCCATCCAGCGGGTTGCCGGGCCGCCGCGTCTCTGCACAGCGGCCCGGAACGAACGACGACCGATTAGAGATGCTTGTCGATCGCCTGACTCATTTTCGATTTCTGCTGGACGCCGACGAACCGCTCGACGATCTCGCCACCCTTGAAGAGCAGAACCGTGGGGATCGCGCTGATCCCGAGGCTCGAAGCGACTTTGGGATTATCGTCGGTGTTCAACTTGCCAATGCGTGCCTTGCCGGAATACTCACCCGCGAGTTCAGCAATGGTCGGGGCGATCATGCGGCAGGGTCCGCACCACGGAGCCCAGAAGTCCACCAGAACCGGCTGGCTGCTTTCCTGCACTTCAGTCTGGAAGTTGTCGTCGGTGAACTCGAGCACATTCTCAGCCATTGCAATCTCTTTCGACGGACGGTGTTTCGGCAAGTCGCCCCCGACGACCAGACAGCGGTCGCGGAACCCTTCTTCCGATCAGGGATTATAGGGCTGTCCCACCCCCGGTCAAATCACGCTGGCGTTCCTCAAGGCGTCACCAGCGAAGCCGGTTGCACCCCGGCAGGGTTTGGAACCCACTTTTCCTGTGTCTCGCTGCTCGCCTGCACGCTGGTTTTGGGGCCAAACGCACCGACAACCTGTTCACTGGCTGCGGTCGACTGGCTCAAGATCAGCCCGCGTTCCAGATCGAACTGAATCGTGCCGGAAGGCTTCCGCTGCATCAATTGCGCTTCGACCTGCGGATTACTGAGCGGGGTGATCACTGACGTGCGAACCTTCAGCGTCGCCACGGTTCCGTCGATCGCGGTGACATCGTACTGCCGTTGCAGCGTCACCGGTTGTTTCAAGTTCTGGCCCACCACCACTTCGGCGGTAAAGCGTTCCCGCCAGGTCGCCCCGACACCGATCGGCTCGGTCGGAAAGACGACGAGAAAGTTCAACCGCGGGTCGTTCTTGATCGAACTTTCTGCCAGATGTGACGGGGCCCCTTCCAGCAACGTGACCTTCTGTAAGGTCCCGTTCGGAGAAACCGTCACGCGCGAAACGGGACGGCCAATCGTCGCCTTGACCTCACGGAACTGTCGCGGAGGTTCGACATCCTTCGTGCTGTCGTACACGATCGGGTCGGTCTCGCCGAACTTGGCCGACATGTAGACCGAATCAACGATTGGCTCCAGCACCGCGTTGCCCTGTTCATCGACTGAGACCACGCGGAAATGCTTGCGGGAGTTCGAGTGATTGGTCACCTTTTCGACTTCGCCATTGGCTTCGCTGATGACCGTCATCTGGTGACGGACTTCGAAGTGGGCGAACAATCCGGGGGTCAATTTGTAAGCGAAGACCTGCTTCGGCTCGTTCCCGGCCGTCACCAGTTTGGGGGCGCTGTCCGCGTCGCCATCGGCAGCCAGCAGCACGACCGCACAGAACCCGAGTGCCAGACCGACACTTTGACCGACGATGCGTCCGAGCATCTCAACACCCCCATCCTTGGACCCCGCGGCATGCGTCCCCCGCATCCGACGTGCCGGAACCGTAACAAATGCGGGGCAACGGTCCTAGACCGATTTTTTCGCGAGGATGTGCGGCCCCCGACGGGGTCGTGACTCTACGGTCTTGGTAGGGTGCGGTCGAGGCTTTGCGAGGCCCACCATCTTCGCTGCGATCGTCGTACATCCTGCAGACTCGCCACCCCCCCAGATCCGCTCTCCGGGTCAACTCTCGATCACTCTCGACGGGAGACCCCACCCGGAGTATGACATCCAGACGAATGGTGTTGTCGCGCACTCTCCCGCACGCGGAAGTCATCCCGGATGATCGCCCTCATCGCCCATGACCAGCGGAAACCCGAACTCCTGGCGTTCGCGGCCGCTCACCGGGAGTTTCTCAGCCGACAGGCACTGGTCGCGACCGGAAACACCGGGCGGTTGCTGCACGATGAACTCGGGCTGACAGTCGAACGTGTCGCTCATGGCCCGGATGGGGGCGACCTGATCATCGGCGGGCGTGTGGCGGAAGGCCGGATCGATGCGGTCCTCTTCTTCCGCGATCCGTTGACGGCTCAACCCCACGAACCCGACGTCAGCGCACTGATGCGCGTCTGCGACGTCCACCACATCCCCCTCGCCACCAACCGCCGCACAGCGGAAGCAGTGATCCTCTGGATGCAGCAATCGACAAGCACAGGTGCGACGTCGTAATAGCCCGGAGCGCCAACTCCGGCTGTGGTTTTTCTTCCTCGAGATGATGCAAGCCGGAGCTGGCGCTCCGGGCGAGGATGAGGATCATCCCGCGATCGCCGTTCGTTAGAACTCGACCTTGATCTTCTCGCGCTGATAGATCGGGAGATGGCGGTAGTAGACTTCGAGCGTCATCACCGCGAGGCAGGTCATGTAGTGACGTCCGCCGGCACCGCCGTGCGGATCGGCGATGTTCCAGCTCCCCGCGAGGTGGCCTTTGTCCGGGCCCATCTGGGTTGCGACCAGCCGGTCGCGCATCACGTTGTTCCAGCGGGTCCATTCTTCGCCTCCCCAGTGATGCATCACCTGGGTGGCGTAGTAGTTGTAGTACATGTTGTTCGGGTTGGGTTTGGTCTTATCGAGGAACTCGACACCCCGCTGCAAACCTTCCTGCTTACGGTCCCAGCCGAGGTACATCCGGCAGAGGAGTCCCACGGCGGTCGCACTTGGCGACGGGGACTTCACGTCTTCATAAGCGTACAACGAACCTTCGTTGCTCTGCTTGCTGTCGAGGAACAGGTCGGCTCCTTTGAACGTCACGCCGGGAAATTTCATTTTGGCGTTCTGGGCACTCTTGAGCGCCATGATCTGCCAGCCGACCACCGAGGTATCGCCGGCCTGCCGGGGGTTGTAACGCCAGCCCCCCCCTTTGGGATCCTGCGAAGCGACAATGAACCGAACCGCGTTATTCGCAGCAACGCGGTACTTCGTATCCTTGGTCAGCGCGACCGACTCACACAAGGCGATCGTGGCGATCCCCTGGGCATAATAAGAAGCGTGCACATGGTTCCCCGCCGGCGTGCTGCGGAGATCGAAACCCTCGGGGGTGATCTTGCCCATTTTCAGCAACGCATCCAGGCCACCCTTGACCTGCTTCTGATAGTCCCCTTTCTCGTGGGTATGGCCGCCGCCGAGATAAGCCAGCAGCGCGAGTCCAGTCGCGGCGGTCCGCATCTCTTTCATGTCACCGGGCTGAGTACATTTCCCGTCGCAGGTTTTGCACTCGGTGTGATCGAAGCTCCAGCTCCCATCTTCAAGTTGATGGGTCGCGAGCCATTTCAACCCGGAAGCGACGGCGGCTTCACTCGCCGAGTTCCCACCGAACTGCTTCACGAGCGCTGACTTTGCAGCCTGCGATCGGCCCGCCATCGCATCGCCGACTTTGATGCTCGCCAGTCCGGGCGCATCAATCGTGTCGATCTGCACCGTCGGATCGAGATCGTTGATATCCAGCGTCACCGGGGCGGTCGAATCGGAGACGAGTGCCGACACGTTATCCGTCGGCTGCGCGTTTTCCTTCTCTTCCACAAGTTCATCGGGCTGAATCATCGACTGTTCGACGATCGGCTTGTTTTCGACTTCATCGAACGACGTGATCGTGCTGAAGATTTCTTCGATCTGCTTGCGATCGAACACGATGAACGCACAGGCAACCAGGACCACCACATGTAACAACGTGCTGACACCAACGGTCGTCAGCACCTGCTTCCAGTCGATCTGATGCTGCTTCGACTTGAGTTGCTGCAGAACCGAAGGGCGGGCCGGTTTTGGCGCAGGTTTTCCGGGTGAAGGTGGAGTAGCAGCCGAACTCATGGGGGGCAAACCTCAGCGCATGGATGGACGAAAACGCTGCAGAAAATCAAGGCTTGATGAAATCGAAAGGAAAATGCAGCTTACGCCCCATATCAAGCAGTGGTCAATCTCGGACACGCAGACGTATCCAGACTACCTCTGAAAATGGGTCAGCTGTTCGACTGAAACGGCGAGCCTGACGAAGATTCCACGAAGCCACCGGCATCCGGGCCGGAGACACTCGAAGGAAAGGCATGCCGTGGACCTGGACCTGCCGTTTGTACACTTCGTCGGTCGAGGTCTCGATCAGCGCGTCCAACTACGGGACGGCATGTGACGTTAGAGAAAGCGTGTTCTGTACTTCGCGATGGCCGTCCATCGAACCATCCGGTCGGAACGAAAATCTGGATTCCGACGCACGCGGAGACAGAAAGCCGCCCGTCATCAGCGCTGGTCGTCCTCTCGGAACCGGGACATCCCTTTCCCCAAGCGGGCCGGCCAACCTGCAGCCGGACTTATTCCGGCTTCTTATCCGGTTGAGCATCACCCTCGGGCTTCGTGGGTGCTTCCGGTTTCTTTTCCTCCGGTTTGGATTCCGGCTTCGTTGCATCGTCGGGCTTGGCGTCGCCTTCGGGTTTCTTGTCGCTGTCAGGCTTGGCTGTTCCCTCGCCCTTGGGCTCCTTGTCACCCGTTTTGGCCGGAGAGGGGGGGAAGTTCAAGCCGGGAGGCAACTGCATGCCGGGGGGAAGATCGAGGCCGCCATGACCATCGCGCGGGCGGCTGAAATCGGGTGGCTTCGGGGCCTGCTTGTGGAACCAGGCATAAAACTCCTTCGCCCCGCCGGTCTTCAATTCCTTGATCCGTTCTTCCACACTACTCCGATAGATCGTCTTCGGGAAATCGGTGATGAGCTTCTGATAGACCTCGATCGCCGGTTCCGTGGCGCCATCACAGGTGACTTCCATGCACCGGGCCAGACCCAGCAGTGCACGTTGCCGGGCCCCTTCCGGCAACGAGACCTTGCCGGACAAGACCTGATCGAATTCCTCGTGAGCACGCTTCAGATCTTTCAACGCGAGTTCACGATCGGTGAAGGCCTTCATCATCCCCTCTTCGAGGTTCAGCTCGGCCATCCGCAACCGGGCCCAGGCCCCGGCGAGCGTATCGGGCGACTTATCCGCGATCGCGCCAAAGTCATCGACGGTTTGCGCGGTATTCAGTTTGTTCCACGCTTCAGCATCGGCCGGAGGCTGGCTTGACCAGACCAGCCAGCCGACGATGGCGACCAGAACCACGACCACGCCTCCCAGCAGCGTCATGCCGTGCTGTTCCATCCAGGGCTTCGCCTGGAGGGCAATCTGCCCGAGGTCATTCCGTTGTAACTCGTGACGGTGCTCGCTCTTCATAACGCCCCAACTCCTGCATCACCCGGCGGACAGGCCCGCTCGGGAGAAGAGGGGAAGTATAGAAGTCGTCGCGCAACCCCGTCAAGCCGCGACGGTTAGGCGCAGGGCTATCGTTTTAATTGGTCTGGGAAATGCGGTGGAGGTGGGAGGGAGTTTACGGTCTGGAGTCTGGGATTCACGGAGGGGAAGAAATGTCGATGGCCTGCGGCGGGAATTTGCTGAGCCGATTGGCGCAAGTTCCTGATCCACGCGGGCGTAAGGGACGGCGCCATCCTTTGTCCGCCATGCTGGCGGCGGTCGTCAGTGGTCTGCTTTCGGGCGTGGCCGGGTACGACGAATTGGTCGAATGGTTGCAAGATTTACCTGTTGACTTCTGGCACCGTCTGGGATTCACCCGGCGACCGCCGAAGCGAGACTGCTTTCGCGACTTGTTTTCCAAGCTGGATCCTGATGGTCTTGATCGGGTGCTGCGGGAGTGGATTGAGGAGTGCTTTCCGCACGCCGGGGAGGAACTCCTGGCCGTGCTGAGCATCGACGGGAAGACGCTTTGTGGTTCGGCGCGGGCGTCGGAGAAAGGCTTGCATCTGCTGGCGCTGGTGGCACACGGGTCGCGCGTGGTGGTGGCCCAAGCCCGCGTCGATGAGAAGACGAACGAGCACAAAGGGGCGCTCACGCTGCTGTCGGAGATCCTGTTGAAAGAGACCGTGGTGGTGGGCGATGCGGCATTCTGCCAGCGCGATCTGTGCGAACAGATTCTCGCCGCCGAGGGAGATTACGTTCTCGCGGTGAAAGACAATCAACCCACGTTAAATCGAGAAATCCAGCAGGAATTCAAGGCCGCTGACGCGGCCTTTTCCCCCCTGGGCCCGGTGTGAACGCGGACGAGAGCGTCAGACGGTGACCACGTATGACAAAGGTCACGGTCGGATCGAAGTCCGCACGCTGATCAGCACGGTCAGCCTCAATGACTACGTCCGCTGGCCCGGAGTCCAGCAGGTGTTGCAGGTCGTCTGCGAGCGACGAAGTCCTGGTCTGGTGGAACGCGAGACACGGTACTTCATCACCTCGCTCTCCCGCGTGAAAGCCGATGCGGCCCGGTTGCTGGCCATCATCCGCGGCCACTGGGGCGTCATCGAAAACGGCCTGCATTGGGTCCGCGATGTCGTGTTTCGGGAAGACCGGTCCACCATCACCTCGGGACACGCGCCGCAAAACTTCGCCGCTCTGCGGAACGCCGCCCTCGGATGTCTCCGCGCTGATGCCACCGGCAATCTCGCCGCCACCTTACGCAGCCACTACCGGAAACCCCAACGCCTCTTCACCAAACTCGGCCTCTTGTAAAAGGCGCTCGCCCTGTCCGTCGGCAGCTTCCGCGGTGGCTGTCCCTGCACGAGCGTGTATCGTCCCGCGACCAGTTCCCCGGTTGTTTCCTTCGTCCCATCGGGCCACACGACATCAAAGCGAGCGGTCCTGGTCGGTAGACCGGCAAAATGAAGTTCCGGAGAAGACGCTGACTGAAAGCTTCCCCCTCCAACCAGTTCCCGCATCAGAGGAGGCTGAACATCCCAGGCAATGATCCGGGTTCCAATCGCCGAACGATTCGATCCTGCGGTCCCATGACAGGCAAGTTGCCAGACCTCTGCGGGATGCTCTGTCTGGTTGATGAGCACGGAGGAACGTCCCAGCTGCTCTGAGACCACCAGATCGAGCCGCCCATCGCGATTGATGTCACCGACAGCGACACCGCGTCCCAGCGTCGGGGTCGTGAAGTAACCGCCCATCGTGGGGGCAGCATCGATGAACGTCCCATTCCGTTGATTTCGGAAGAAATGCGGACGCATCCGGTAGTCTTCTTTTCCCGACCAGGAACGATCTTCGATGTGCCCGTTCGCGACGAACAAGTCTGGCCAGCCATCGTTATCCGCATCGAAGAACTCGCAGCCGAATCCCAGCGTGGCCCGGCTTGCCGGTCCTACTTTTGTGATCGCGCTGACATCCAGAAAGCCTTGTCCGTTCAGATTGCGGTACAGCGTGTTCGGTTCGAGGTAGAAGTTCGTCTTGTACAGGTCGTTCCAGCCATCCCGATCGAAATCGCCGACGGCGAGTCCCATGGCTGCAGTTGCTCGTCCCTCACCATCGAGCGCGACTCCTTGCAGCAGGCCCACTTCCTCATACCGCTGGACGCTCCCGTGGCCCGCGTGGCGATAGAGGAAACACGGGGTCCCATCATTGGCCACATACAACTCGCTGGTTCCATCTTGATCGACATCGAATGCGACAGCTCCCAGACCTTTGCCATCAATTCCCGCTAACCCCATCTCCGCCGTCGCATCCGTAAATCCGCCACTTCCATCGTTCAGAAAGAACACATCGGATTCCGCCGGAAAATGTGTCGGCGGGCAAGCCATGATGCCGCCGGGGCTCGATGCATCCCGGCAGAGTTTCGCGGGATCATCGTCCGCTTTCAGATAGGTGGCCACGAACAGGTCCAGGAATCCGTCACGATTGGCATCAAAGACGGCCGCACTCGTACTCCAGAGATTCGCGATCGGTGCCACCCGCTGTGACTCATCGGCGAAGGTTCCATCCCCCTGATTCCGCCAGTAACGAACCGAGCGATACCCTCCCACGAAGAGATCGGGAAAGCCATCGTTGTTGAAATCACCGACGGCGACGCCTCCGAAGTAGCCGGCAGCATCGACGCCGGCCGGTGCCGCGATCGAGTCAAATCGCCCATCCGGACGCTGTCGATAAAACGCATTCACATGTTCGCGAGTCGCTTCCCGCAAAGGCAAACGACAACCATTGGTCAGGTAGAGATCGAGCCGATCATCCCGATCGAAGTCAAATAAGGCGGCTCCCCCACCGGTTTCTTCATGAATCCGTCGCAGGCCGCGATGATCATCGAAACGCTCGAACTGGATCCCCAGCGTTTCGGACAGTTCCTGAAATTGAAGAGGAACGCTTGGCACCCCGCCGCGAGCTGCCGTCGCGTCCAGCATTTCCGGCTGCCCGGGTCTTACTGATAGAACGGAAGGGACTTCAGGGAGAGCAACGCGTTCCGGCGGCGTATTCGCGATCGTTTCCAGTTGCCGCTGCTGTGGATCGAGCCGCAGAACGAACCGCGCGACATGCCGGGCTTCGTCGTGCAGTTGCGCTTCCTGACAGAGACTGACGATCTCCAGCCATGGTCGCGACTCGCGCGTCTGGACCGACCAGCCAAGGCGATTTCCGATACTTCCCAGCCGCTGCGCGCGGGACACCGCAAAATCTCGCAACGCCGGGGCATCGACCCGTTGCGCCGCGGTCGCAATCTCCTGCCACGCCTCTGCATGTGTCGGAATCTGTTGGACCAACCCGAGAAGCGTCTGCAACCCCTCCGCGAGTTCATGCCGTTCCAGTTGGCCCCGTGCCCGCCAGAGTTGCAGTAACCAGGGATCATCCGCCTCCGCCAAGGGGAGGTCATTCAATTGATGCTGCAGGGCCGCCCGATCACCTGCTTCCGCAAGAAATGCAATCCAGGCTGCCAGAGCTGCCCGATCATCGGGTGCTTCCTGGCGGACGGCAGCCAGAAGTTCACGAGCCTCATCGAGTCGGCCTTGTGCGGTTCGAAAGCGCCCCAGGGCAACGCGAACCCGACGATCATCGGGCGTGGCGGCTGCAAATGCTTCAATCCAGTCAGCAGCCTGAGTTCCGTACCATCGCAACAACGTGGGAAAACAGCCCGCTGCGATCTCAAAGCCGTCGGCTTCGTCTCGAAAGAGGACTCCCCGCAGCAAAGAGTGCCGCTCTTCCATTCGCAATTCGACCTCCAGCAGATACCGTAACCGCTGGCGGGCATCGATCAGGTGATCGGGAGGCAGGATCGGTTGCGCCTCTTCTCGTTGAATGACATCCCGGAGCAAGCGCTCGGCTTCTGCTGCCCGATTCAAACGCAACGCGAGTTGAGCCGACTGGTATTCCGCGTTTCTGCCCAATCGAGGGTGGTCGGGTGCGATTCCTGACAGACAAGCGAGTGCCGCGTCAGTCCGTTCGCGTTGAATGAGTGATTCCCCCAGCCAGGAAAGCGTTTCCTCGCGATCCGGACGATGGTGATAGCGCTGTTCGAAGGCAACCGCCGCAAGGCGATATTCCTCTGGGGCGATGCCCTCCGGTAGCTGGATAGTAGGTCGTGGCCAGAAATACCAGCCCAATCCACTCACAAGGCTGGTGCACACCAGCAGACCCAGGATGACACTGGTTCGATGTGCAGAGAACATGTCGAATTCCCTGTCAACAAAAAAAAGAATCGCCAGCGGCGGCCGGAACCGTATCGCTGGCGATCCATCTTCTCGAAATGATCAAGCGAGGCTCAATTGGTTTAGAACTCGCCAATCTGTTCGCCGCCAGCGATGCTGTTCAACGCACGATGGATGTTGAAGTCGATGTTCTGGCTGATGAAGCGGACCGTTCCATCTCCCAGCAGTGCATGCACACCACCCACGTGCTGGCTCTTTGGTCCGGCCTGGGAATCGTTGCCGCCATGGCCACCCATGTTCTGCGCGGTCGAGTCCGAGCAATCGCCGACGTCGTCACCGTTGCTGGTCCCGGAATTAATCCCGTAGCAGTCGCCAACGTTTTCACAGTTACTGAGGAACGAGGCACCCATCCGGCCCAGAGCCCAAGTCCCCCGGGGATCGGTACCGACAATCCCGGTCCGCAGTTCCCACGTCATCACCGTATTGGAGGTCCCGTCGGTGAAGTCGCGGAGACCGGCACCACGACCGTTCCCCATCGCACCCCGGTTGGCAGAACTTTCCGTCAGCCACTGATTGGTACCATTGAGCTGTTTGCCGATACAGGCACCGTAGTTCCCACGTGCCCATAGCGGACCCGCCGTCCCGGCCGTCCCGGCATTGTCGAAAGTGTTGTACCGGTTCAGTGGAATGCTGTTGGACGAATCGCTCGGGCAGAGGTAGCCCGGGATCGTCGTACTGCGAACGTTTGCATTGTTTCCGATGTTGATCGTCATCGAGGAGTTAATGTCGACCTGGTTGTAGAGCGGTGCCTGATCGATATACGGGAGGATGTAGACCATCCAGCTCGGTCCCAGCGCACGGCTCGAATCGAGCGTTCCTGCGTTATTCGAGGGACGGTTCTGGTTTCCAGAGGTCTGATTGCGATAGATCACAGCCGGAGGCAGTTGCAGGAAGGTGTCGTGATAGTTGTGCAGTGCAAGCCCGAGCTGCTTTGAGTTATTCCGGCATTGGGTCCGTCGGGCCGCTTCACGCGCCTGCTGCACGGCGGGCAACAGCAGTGCAATGAGAATCGCGATGATCGCGATCACGACCAGCAGCTCGATCAGCGTAAACGCCGTCCGCCGCGCAGAATTTCGAATCTTCATGCTCAGGACTCCTTCAGAATTGAACAAGGACGTTACTGCCGTGGAAATCACGGAAGAACAAGGAAAAGTCAGGATTTACGAGGGATGTCGTTTTCAGACGGAATTTGGACGTCGCAGTCGAGAATTGTTTGCGACAACTTTAGGCCAAGATGTTCTTTAGCCTACTCTAAGATCGGCATATCCACAAGGAATTCATCGACCGTTCGTGAAAAGTTCCAAAAATCTGTATTTCGCGAAAAAATGCTCAGGAATGTTCGCTAAACAGAGGCGATTTCTAGGGGAATTCCCCAGAGCAATGCACATCCCACGTGTGAGTTGCACACTTGACGCATATTTCGTACCATGAAATCCCGTTCAACTGCGGAAAACACTGATGTGAAGTTCCGTACACATCACGGCGACATTGCGTGCACTCTTCTTATCCTTCGACACCAGGACGTTCCCATGTCAGCTCGCCAGTCCCTGACCGCTGTACTTTCGTTGCTCCTCGTTGCTGGACTGAGTGGGTGCGGAGGCTCTGACGCACCACCGCAGGCCGCGATCAAAGTCACCGTCACCGTCGACGGCAAACCGGCTCCGAGCGGCTTACAAGTCGTCATGGCTCCAACCACAAAAGGGGCTCCAGTTGGTGTGGAACTCGATGACACCGGACATGGAAGCGGCAAAGCCGTGATTGGGGAGAACATCGTGACGATCGTCGCGCTCACACCTCCAGATGGGGCTCACGTCTCTGTTGATTCCAAGGGAGTGGCCGCCCTGTTCACGACCGGAGACTCCCCACTGAAGGCAACTGTCGAGAAGTCGGGTGAAAACAGCTTCACCTTTGAGGTGGGCAAAGACGCCGCCAAAGCCCTGGTGAAAAGCGCTCACTCCGCGCATGGTGGTCACGGCGGGCGCTAGAGCGCGTTGCGCCTATTTGTAGTGGTAGCCGGAGTTGTTGAGGTAGTTCTTGAACTCGGTGGGGGTGAACTTTTCGAGTTCTTCGCCGCAGGCTTTCCAGAGCGCGTTCATGGTTCTGGGGGCGGCGCTTCGCAGCAGGCGCTTCAGCTTGCTGAAGGCTTGTTCGATCGGATTGAAGTCGGGACTGTACGGTGGCAAGTACAACACGTCGGCACCGGCTTGCTGCACGGCGGCGCGGACCCCGGCCACCTTGTGACACGCCAGATTGTCCAGGATCAGCACGTCCCCCGCCTGCAATTGCGGGGCGAGATGCTGCTCGACGTACGCGCGAAACAAGTCGCCGGTGAGTGCGCCGTCGATCACCAGCGGTGCGACCCAGCCGCGCAACCCCAACGCGCCGACGAACGTGGTCGACTTCCAGTGACCATGCGGAACCTTGGCCACCAACCGCGTCCCCTCGAGTGATCGTCCATGCGTCCGCACGAGGTTCGTTTTCGCCCCGAATTCATCGAGAAACAACAGCTTTTCCGGCGGCAGCCCGGCCTGCGTCACCACCCACGCAGCCCGCCTCTCGGCGACGTCCGGCCGATCCTGCTCGGCCGCTCTCAGGACTTTTTTTTCAAGGTCAGCTTCAACTTCTTCAGCGCGCGACAGAGCGTGCCGGGATGCAACGTCGTCCCCAACTCGAACTTCAATTCATCGAGCGTCAGGTCGGGCTGGGCCGCGATCGCCGCTTGAATCTGCGGGACCAGCGGTTTCCACTCCGGCTCGCGGTTGCGGGTGGTGGCATTCGCGGTCTTGCCATGTTCGCGCCGCTCCTGCTTGACCCGCCGCGCCCAAGCCGGGCTGATCTCCAACCGTTGGCAGACCTCGGTCGTTCCAAGACCTTGATCGTACAACCCGAGGATCTCTTCACGACTCGGCTTCGGCTTCGTCCGCACCACCAACGACTTCGTCTTCGACATGCCCAACTCCCTTCAAGAAGTTCAGCAGTCTACTTAAGCCTCCCAGATCGCGCCAGGGGTAAGCGCAGGGCGCTCTAGTTCTCGCCATCGAGCAGAACTCTGCTTCAATCGATTTCAAGGCCGTCCGGCCTGCTGGACTGACAATTGCAGGGCCGAGACTGGCGCGGAACAGAGGTAAGCAGTCAGCAAGCCGAAGAGTGGTCCACGTGTCATGCCAGCATTCCTGGGGATGCTGGGCAATCAACAGGGAACCGCGAGCGGACTTCCCGGTCGGGCGCGTCGCGCCCGACCGGAGTCAACCATCGCTTACTTCTGCTTGGCAGCCGCGGCGTCATGGGCCTTCTTGACCTGTTCATGTGCAGCGTCGATTTCCTGCTTCTCTTTTTGGAGATCTGCTTCTGTCCGCTTGTCGGGCGGTCCCTGTGGGGCTTCGCCACCACAACCACCGAGCATCGGCAACACCATCAGAGTCGAGGCAAGCCACAGACACGAGCGCTTCATCGAGCTGACCCTTCTTTGGTCGGAATGAAAAGCGAGGGGAGCGGCCGACCGGCAACTCCCCTCGCAGACTGAACAGAGATCGTACCGGGAACGGTCACGAGTTAAAACTCGGGGATCGTTTCGTTGCCGTAGCGGGTGTGGAGCCATGCCCAGACGTTGACGTCGATGTTATCGGAGACAAATCGGACAGTCCCGTCCCCCATTCCGACATGCACGCCGCCAGTATGCATGCTGCGAGCCGGAACCTGCGTGTTTC
>JBGATC010000050.1:0-45426 GCA_044229335.1 Planctomycetaceae bacterium
CTAGCCGACGGTTCGGTCGAAGACACCGGCGGCTAGCGCCGTGCCGCTCGACATCCGTCAGCCTTGTTTGGCTTCGAAATCTTTCAGAAACTGAATGAGTGCGTCGACTCCCGCTTCGGGGAAGGCGTTGTAGATGCTGGCCCGCATCCCGCCGACGCTGCGATGGCCCTTGAGGCCGTCGAAGCCTGCCTTCGTCGCGGCTGAACAGAACGCGGTGTCGATGTCGGCGTTGCCGGTCACGAAAGTCACGTTCATCAGCGAGCGGCTGTCGCGATCGGCAGTCGGGCGGAACAACTGGCTCTGATCAAGGTAGGCGTACAGCTTCGCTGCTTTCCGGGCGTTCCGTTCGCCCATCGCTGCGAGACCGCCGTTGGTCTTGATCCACTTCAGGACCAGACCCATCAGGTAGATCGCGAAGGTCGGCGGGGTGTTGTACATCGATTCATTTTTGGCGTGCGTCCGATACTGCAGCATCGTCGGCAGCGTCTTCGGCCCGCGTTCCACCAGATCGTCCCGGATCAGCACCAGGGTCACACCCGACGGTCCCAGATTCTTCTGGGCACCAGCATAGATCAGCCCATGAGCGGCGACGTCAATCGGCCGTGAGAAGATGTCGCTGCTGGCATCACAGATCAACGGGACATCCGCAGGGGGGGCAGGTGCCTTCGCAAACTGGGTCCCGAAGATCGTGTTGTTCGACGTGTAATGGACATACGCGGGAGCTGCGCTGTACGAGACCGCAGTCGGGATGTAGCAGTGGTTTCGGTCGGCACTGGTGCACGCGGTGTGCGTTTTCCCGAACCGGCCCGCTTCTTCGATCGCCTTCTCGGCCCAGGCACCGGTCACCAGATAATCAGCAGTAGCGTCCGCGCTCAGCAGGTTCATCGGGACCATCGCGAACTGCGTCGAGGCTCCCCCCTGCAGGAAGAGGACCTTGTAGTTCGCGGGAACCCCGCCGATTTCGCGGCAGAGGGCTTCGGTCTCTTCATAGACCTTCAGGAACGCTTTCCCACGGTGGGAATGTTCGAGGATGCCGATGCCGGTCGTCCCGAGCGACAACAGGTTGTCGCGGGCTTCTTCGAGCACACTTTCGGGGAGCACGGCCGGGCCGGCCGAGAAATTCCAGATCCGCTGAGTCATCCGACATCCTTAGCTGCTGACACGGCTTCATAACAGGTGAAGCCCGCGCGAGGCGACGAGGGATGAGTATCGCCCGCTGCCACCAGCGCGTCAAATGCTGGACACACCGACAGGAATTCGGTTCAGCCCAGACTCTGTTGTCGCTGCTGGACTGTCAGATCAGCCAACGTTGACGAGTTCTACTTCGCTGCTCCCAGGCAGTACAGCGTTTGATCGGAACGGAGCAGCCATTGACCATCGTGAGCGGCGAGCGACGAGCGGAAGATTTCGTTTTCCGGAGCGCCAATCGCATACCGGCCGGCGATTTTCTGATCTGCTGTCGGATGCACGACCACCAGTTCCCCCGCTTCAGAGACGAAGACCGCCCGGTCACGGACGACGACCGGCGATGCTGAATAGTTCCCGCCGACACGTTCTTCCCAGAGGACCGCACCGGATTTGGTGTCATACCCGGTCAGAATTCCCTTCATCGCCATCACCAGCAGTTGTTCGCCGACCACGACCGGTGACGGGAGATCACGCCCCGACTTTCGCGGCGTGTGCCACTTCCTATGGGTCGCGGTCACATCCCCTCTTCCGTCCGGCTGGATCGAGTAGACGTCGCCCGCGAGACCGTTCACCGCGAACAACCGTCCGGTCGCATCCGGCACGACCGATGGCTCTCCACGTCCAGCAAACCCGGCACAGAACCAGAGTTCTTTCCCAGTATTCGGATCGTACGAACGAATGCCGTTCTGACCGTTGATGACTGCCTGCGGCTGATTGCCGACGGTCGTCAGAAACGGGGTGCTCCAGCCGCGGTAATTTTCCCGTGGCGTTGACCAGAGGATTTTGCCACTCAGCTTGTCGACACCGATGAGGCGGGCGTTTTCTTCCGCATCGCAATTCTGCACAAGCGTGCTGCCCGAGAGCATGGGGCAGGAAGCGGTTCCCCACGGACCCGCGAAGTCACCCAGTGGCAAATCCCAGACCTTTTTGCCGTCGCGGCTGTAACAGAAGAGGCCGCCCCCTTTGCCAAAGAAGGCGTAAACCCGTTCGCCATCGGTCGCACAAGTCGCGGAAGCCCAGCCGTTCATCTGATGCGATGGCTCGGGCGAACCAGTCCACGCGGTTTGCTGCCAGAGGACTTTCCCGTTCACTCGATCACACGCGAAGACGATCCGCTTTGCGCCGTTCCCTTCGTAGCTGGTCAGAAATATCCGGTCGTCCCAGATGACCGGCGAGGATTGCCCGCGGCCTGGCAAGGTCGACTTCCAGACGATGTTGGCCGCCGTCACTTCCAGGGGAGGGACGGTGTCGGTGACGCGCCCGTCACCTTCAGGACCACGCCACTGGGCCCACGGTTCGGCTGCAAACGCCGTGCTCATTCCCATGCCCAAGAGGGCAATGACCCATCCCAGTCGCAACATCAGCGGTCTCCCCGAAACTTGTGCACCTGCGGACCCATCGCAACAGAGTAAGTCGATGCGTGCCGGTTCGTAAAGCGTACCGACCGTTCAAAGTCGTTGTCGCTGGCGGCAAGCCTTCCCGGTTGTGGGCGTTCGTGGGGATGTCTATTCTGACGTGGCAGTTCGTATGGAACGATCGAGACGTGGCTCATCAGCTATCAAAGGGTGCAAGATGTCGGTGGAAGCGGAATTGCTGGGTCTGAGCGAGAAACTCCTGACGGCGATTGATGGAGGCGACTGGGCGGGCTATGCCGCGCTCTGCGATGCCTCGATCACCTGCTTTGAGCCCGAAGCGATGGGTCAATTGGTCGCCGGTCTGCCGTTCCACAAGTTCTATTTTGATCTTCCCCGCGGAACGACGCCGAAGCAGTCGACGATTGCCTCGCCGCATGTCCGCGTGATGGGTGATGCGGCTGTCGTCAGCTATGTGCGGGTCGTCCAGAAGCTCGACAGCCACGGCGGTCCGATCTCGGCAGCTGCATTGGAAACCCGCGTCTGGCAGAAGCAGTCGGGGGGTTGGAAGCATGTCCATTTTCATCGCGCCCCGATGTAAGACTTGTCGAATACTCGATGCCCACGGAAAGCATTCCGTGGGCGTCTGATTCGTTGGAATCATATGCTGTCCCTCACACCACCCTGCACGCAGACCACTGGACCCGTGCAGGGCGTGCTGGTGTCGGCGGATCTGTTCTTCGGCGCGAAAGTCACCGGGACGGCACAAGCGCTGGGGTTGACGGTCCGTCAGACATTCTCACTGGCGGCGTTGGATGATGTCTTACAGTCCGCGACGCCGCGGGGAATCATTCTTGATCTGGTGAGTCCGGTGACTCCCGCCGAAGTGGTCGCTCGCTTCCCGGGTCCCGAACGGCCGCTGCTCATCGCGTTCGGCCCGCATGTGAACACCGCCGCATTGCAGGCCGCACGCGATGCCGGGTTCCACTCCGTGCTGCCCCGCAGCCGGTTTACTGAGACCCTTCCAGAACTGTTGCGACAGCTGGCTGCCGCCGGGTGATTCGCTCACCTTTCGCACCGTACGGAGGAACCGATGCCGCGAATTGGGTTGATTGCCTGGCTGCAGGAATCGAATACGTTTCTCCCGAATCCGACGACGCTGGCGGAGTACGAGCAGGATCTGCTGGTGACCGGGCCTGCGGTGATCGAACACTTTCAATCCGCCCGGCATGAGATGGGGGGGGCCATCACCCGGTTGCAACAGGAACCGGAGGTCACTCTGGTGCCGATCTTCGCGGCGCGGGCGATTCCCTATGGCACGATGACCGCGACAACGCATGCGGAGATCAAAGCCCGACTGCTAGCAGCGCTGTCAGAGGCAGGTCCACTCGATGGAATCTACGTTGCACCTCACGGGGCGACCGTCAGCGCGGACGTTCCCGACGTCGACGGTGATTGGCTGACGGCCGTCCGAGAGTTTGTCGGACCGGACATCCCGATCATCGGCACGCTCGATCCGCACGTGAATCTGTCACCGGCTATAGTCGCAGCGACCGATGCCCTCTTTTCCTATCGCACCAACCCGCATATCGATCAATGGGAGACCGGCCAGCGGGCGGCTGAACTGTTGTTGAAGACCGTTGCCGGGAAGGCTCACCCCGTGCAGGCCGCTTGCTGGCCGCCGATGGCGATCAATATCGAGCGGCAGGCGACGAGCGAACCGCCGCTGCTCGGTCTGTGCGCGGAGCGGGATCGTCTCGAACAAACGCCAGGCCTCTTCGGCGTCAGTCTGCTGCTCGGCTTTCCTTACGCTGATGTCGCCGAGATGGGGTCTGCGGTACTGGTTGTGACCGACCACGATCGCACGCTGGCACAACGTATGGCAGAATCGTTCGCGCGATCGCTGTGGGACGCGCGGGTGCCGCTCGCGGGGACGTTTCTGACCCCAGCGGAAGCGGTGGCACAGGCGGCAACAGCAGCGGGTCCCGTCTGTCTGCTCGACATGGGCGACAACGTCGGCGGCGGCAGCCCGGCCGATGGGACCATCCTCGCTCATGAACTGACGAGGCAGGGTGTCGGTCCAGCCGTGGTCATTCTCTACGATCCCGCAGCGGTCCAGGCTGCGGAATCGCTGGGCCTGAACGGTCGCGGAGTCATCACGGCCGGGGGCAAGACCGACGCCTTGCACGGACCACCACTGACGAGCGAGTGCGTCGTGCAGTTCCTCGGAGACGGACGCTTCGAGGAAACACAAACACGCCACGGCGGATTTACAGAGTTCGATCAGGGCCGCATTGCGATTGTCCGGACCGATGGGGGGCTGACCCTGTTGCTCACGTCGCGTCGCGTCCCCCCGTTCAGTCTGAAGCAGCTCACGAACTTCGGCCTCGATCCGGCAGCCTTTCATGTGCTCGTCGCAAAAGGTGTGAACGCACCGCTGGCGGCGTATGCCCCGGTCTGCCGGACGATTCTCCGCGTGAATACACCCGGCGTGACCACCGCTGATATGACGCAGCTCAACTTTCAGCATCGTCGTCGACCGCTCTTCCCGTTCGAACGGGATTTTGACTGGTCGCCCGCTTCCTGATGGTTGTCCGATCTGTCCGTGGTTTGACCACAGCGAAAGGCTTTGTGATGTCTCTCTGGCGTTGGGAACAGTTTCTCGCTCCCGTGCCGTCTGTGGCGCGCGTCACGCTCGGGGAAGGGAACACACCAATCATCCGGTCGCGGCACCTCGGACCGGCCCTGGGTCTGACCAACCTGCATTTCAAGCTGGAATACACCAACCCGACCGGCTCGTATAAAGACCGCTTTGCAGCCGTCGCGGTCTCGGACATGCTCGCTCGCGGGTGTCGGACGTGCATCGCGACGTCGAGCGGGAATACGGGAGCAGCGTTGGCCGGTTACTGTGCGGCTGCGGGCATTCGCTGTGAGATTGCGATCGTCGAAGGAGCACCCCAGGGGAAGTTGCGGCAGATGCTGGCGTACGGGGCAGCCTTGTTTCGCGTCCGCGGGTTTGGCATCGAGCCGACGATCTCGCAACGGGTGATGGATTGTCTGCAACGGTTGAGTGCCGCCCCTGATGCAGCATTACAGATTAGTGCCTTTCACTACTGCCCAACCGGGATGACCGGCGTCTACTCGATTGCCCACGAAATGGCTGCGCAGGTTGAGGTTCCGTGGGACGATGTCTTCTGCATGGCTGGGTCAGGGGGCTTGGCACTCGCGACGGCCGTCGGCTTCGAACAGGCCCTCGCTGCGGGCAGCCTCTCGCAACTGCCGCGGGTCCATTGCGTCCAACCGGAAGGCAACGACACGATCGCGACTCCGCTCCGGACTGGATCTCCGACGGCGGTACCGGTCACGTGCACGTCCAAAATCAGCGGTCTGCAGGTGCCGAATATCATCGATGGTCAAGCTGCGTTGGATGCTTGTCGCCGGACCAGGGGGATTGGATATGCCGTCAGCGATGCCGCGATCTATGAGACACAACGACGGCTGGCTGCTGAAGAAGGTGTGTTCGCTGAACCGGCGGGGGCGACAGCCGTGGCTGGACTCCTGGAGGCTGTTCGTCGGGGTGAAGTTCGGCCGGATGCACAGATCTGCTGCGTGATCTCCGGCTCCGGCTTCAAAGACCCCGCAGCCCTCGAAGCGATGACGGCCCACGTGGATTGTCCCTTGATCGACGTCGCTGCTCTTGAACAACGCGCCTGCTCCTGATTGTCGCCATCACGCTCCGCGTGATGAGCCGATCCCAAACTACGCGCGGATCACTATGGAAATCGTGCACGACATTCAAGGACGCCCAGCCATTCCAATGGCTGGGACTCATCATCAACGACGTCACCGTGGGTGAAATGCTTGGGCATCCGCGCGTTGCTTGAATCCGCTCATCACGCGGAGCGTGATGGCTACTATGGTGTGACACCCCATCAATCGAACTGGTATTCATGGAATGGGGGGCAGAAAGCGAGAGTGCTACGTCTGAGGATCTTCCTCGTCGTCCTCCGTCTCGCTCCACTCCTTGATACCGTCGGCTTCGAGGTGCTCGAAGTCGGGTGCGGAGAGAATCGGAGCGCTGATGCTGTTGGGTGCCTCGGGGTCGACACGATCCTTCAGTTGTCCGGCGAAGGCGGCGACGAGGCCGTTCCACGATTTCAGTTGCTTACGCAACTCGTCTTCGTTGCGATCTTCCCAATAGCCGCTGTCATCGGAAACCTGCACCTGCAGGCCCAGTTCCACGGCGGCATCCAGGACGGCGATCAGTCCGAGGTGCGCCCGTAGAAAATTCTCTTCGCCGCCAAATTGTTTCAATCCAGCATACTGGGTCTTGCAGCATTGTGACCACGACCAGGTGCCGGCCAGACCCGTTTCGATGAGCATCGTCCCCCCGTCATACGGGTACTCGATACAGGCCGGATGCGTTGCCAATCCGAAATGAGCAGTCTCGGCTCCTTCCGCGGGCTGGATTCCAAAGGCGATCACTTGCTGCGGCGGGATGTCGATCCAGGCTTCGCGACCATCGGGGAGTGTCTTCTTGCCGTACTGCACGCCGAGCATCTGCCAACCGGGATCATCGCTCCCCTCGGGATCCTCTGCGGAGCCTTCAATGATCGTTCCGACTTCATCGAAGGACTGCGTGATCGCGACGCTGTGCAGGTGTTCGATCGCGGCTTGCGCAGCCGCGCGCTCTCCCTTGAACCGCAGTTCATAACAAAGCGAGAGTCCCATCATCGACTCCTATCAGGCAGCGGCTGTCGCAGCAGTGTCAGGAGCGCCGCGCGATTCTCTGCCCAGGCAGCCTCTCCGGACAAGTCGGCGGGAAGTTCGAGCGTGATCGTAGGAATTGCCAGGTCGGTACCAGCCCACGCACCGAAACTCCCTGGGGTCGGATATCCGATCGTCGGTAGCACCGGATATCCGTTTTCAGCTGCCAACCGTTCCGCCAGCGGGCGTCCCGGTCCATCGTAGTTATTGCCATGTTTGCCCCGGGTAATGGCGTGGAGTGAAATAATTCCCCGCGGTTGGACGCGCTCGATCAACTCCTGCAGCGCGCGAGTTTCCGGCTCGCTGGCTGCGGATGGTCCACCGTAGTAACGGCCCGTGTTCGAGGGTTGCCAGTTCTTCGCCGGGAAATTGCGGTTCAGATCGACGCCGCGGGCATTCATCCGCTGGCGGAGGGCCAGCCCGTCGGGGTTTGCCACGGGGATGACAATCACCCCGTCGATGGGAGTCTCCCGAAGCGTTTCTATCAGTCGCCAAGCGACGGCATTTGTGTTGGGTTCATCGCCATGAATGGCGGCGAAGATCAGCCATGGTCGAGGTTGATCGCCCCAGCGGACAAGACTCAGCGGCAGGCCATGCACCGAACGGCCGTAGTCCTCCCAGTGTGCCGCAGGGGGGGCGATCGACACGATGCCGGTTGAGGACCGTGATCGAGCCGTCTGATTCCAGATCGGTCCCCAGGCTTTCCCACCCGGCGAAAGCTGGCCACCCCGTCGCTGGTATGCAGTAGGGTCGTTGGGGTCGTAGTTGAACGGGCGGATCAGCGGCAACTCTGCCGAGATCGCAACCGCCGGGTGGGCGGCTGACCAACCCCACACCGATCCCAGCAGACCCGTGATCACGAACCAGCGATGGAGGGCCTTACTCGTCAGCATCCACCAGCTTCTCGTACTTACTGACAACCGACTTCCGGGCCTTTTCAAAGGCTTCTGCGTCGGCAGCGTTCTTGGATTGGGTGAACTTGATGAGTGCCTTGGCTTCGACCTGCAGGGCGTTGTAGACGCCGATCAGACCGTCGACGAAGGCTTCGTCTTCGTCGGAAAGTTCCGTGTCCTGCAGTTTGCGGAGCAGCTTCTTCGTCGCGTCGATCGAGTTGACGACCCCGGTCATCAGTTCCTCGACCTGAGCCGGCTTGTAGACATCCTTGGCAAAGGCGTCAGCGGTGACGCCGATGAAACCCATCGTGCTTTGCACGTGTCCAACTGCCAGACCACCGATGGCTTCCAGGGCCGCACCGCTTCCTTCTTCGTCCGCACCGAACGCCGGTGCGGCGGTCATGCAGCCCAGGAGCAGGGTCAGACTCAGACAGAACTGACGACGCATCAGCATGACGGCTCTTTCTGACGGGCGGGCCTTCAACCCGCGATCTCTATTTTCGGACCGGACCGGCTGTGACGTCCGGATCACAGGCAACGGTCCAGTTTCTCGATTGGGATCAACTTGGGGCTTTTTCGGGCGCTGCCCCGAAGGTCTTTCCGGTCTTTTTCATGGCCCCTTCAAAGGCCCCTCGGGCTTTCGCCCAAATCTCGTCCATGAGCGGCACATGGCAGCTTCCCTGGCCTTTGCAGCCGTTCATTCCGGGATCGGCTCCGCACCCCCCTTGACCTTTGCATTCATTCTGAGTGGCGCAGGCATGTTCGGCCACACTGGCACAAGTTCCCTGTCCCGCGCAGGCATTCTCCTTGCTCCGGCCCAGACCTTTGCAGGAATTCAGCCCGCGGCAGACATGAGGTTCGTCGAGGATCAGCTGCTCCGCATCGGTCAGTGTCGGAGTTGTGCCCCCCGCGGCAGGAGCAGTCGACGGTGCCGTGGCCGGTGTTCCGCCACCGCAGCCCACTGGAATTCCCGCAGCCAGCCCGGCCATCGCAGCGAGCGACCAGCGGTGAAATTCACGACGATCAACAGAATCCATGATGTTCTTTCCTGAGAACGGAGACGTCACGGGCAATCATAGCGGTCGGAATCGGGTTTGTCTCGCGCGTTCGAATCGGTGGGAGTCAGCCTGCGGAAGAGCGGTTTTCACAGAAACTCGGATCCCGTCCGGAGAATCGGCTGGGGGTTTGGGAAGTCTTTTTCAGGATGTCAAGGAACCTGTGTCGCGCAGTTTTCCTATCTTCAGGTTCGTCTTTGGGAGTCAGTGGCAATCCCCAGATTCCGTCGGTAGGGTGTTTTCTCAGGAAGGTCCCCCGGACCGTCAGGGTTCGCCCGACAGACCGGGATTCACTAGGCGGAATCATTGCAGGCAGAGTGCCTGGTTCCGCAACGTCTGCTACGGAGGGGTGAATGCTGAAAGGAATGATGTCCCGTCGGTTCTGGATGACCGCGGGATGGCTTGGGCTCTTTCTTGGTTCGCTCGGCGCGATGGGATTCGCCGCCGATCAGAATGAGTGGTTGACTGACTATCACGAGGCCAAATCTCTCGCCAAACAAGACCGCAAACCCCTGCTGGTGGCGATCACGGCCAGCTGGTGTGGTCCCTGCCGTCAGATGCGGCAACTGACATTCCAGGATGAACGGGTCAAATCTCTCGTCGGCACGAAATTGCTCGCGGTGAGTGTCGACGCGGATCGTGAGCCGGGGGTGGTGAGTGCCCTCGGGGTGGCGGCCTATCCGACGACATATCTCTTCGGACCCGACGGCGAGTTACGCAAGACGTGGACCGGATACCAGTCCGCAGCCGAGTTCTCGGCGGAACTGCGGCAGATGATTGGCGGAACTGCGACTCAACCCGAGCGTGACCCGTTCGGTGCGGTCTCGGCGTTGTTTCCGCAGAATGCGACGACCGTCGCGTTCAGCGGCTTCTGCCTGGTGAGCCTGCTCGATGACAATCGGCTGCGCGTCGGTGACGATTCCGTGGTGACGGAATTCCGTGGCCAGACGCTGCAGTTTCATACGCTGGCACATCGCGACAAGTTCCTGAAGAACCCGGATCGCTACTGGCCGGTCGCGAATGGGAACTGCCTGTTGACCGAAGAACCGGGTGACCCGCGGGTCGGCGTCCGTTGGCAGGGCCGACTGTGGTTCTTCGCCGATCGCGACCATCAGCAGCAGTTCATCCGTAGCCCGCACCGCTTCGTGCAGAACAAGCTGTAAGGTGACGTCCGTCAGCGAAAAACAAAGCCCGGCATCGCTCTGGATGCCGGGCTTTTGCGTTTCGACCGGAACTGATCGCGGTACGTTGTGAGTTGTCCGATGTCATCGTACGCAACCTGTGCGCTCGCAAAACCGGACGGCTCGCGCCGTGCCGATCTCAGACGGAGTCGCTGTCTGCCGGATTGCTGCGACCTCGTGACCGCTTCAGCTTGATCGCCACCGCAAGCGGTTATTTCGCGCGGACGGCCATTAGCGACGAATGGACCATTGGCAGTAGCCGTTCGGCGGTATTCCCGAGCAGCACGCCCGACAGGCCCGTTCGTCCGACCGTGCCGATCACCAGCAGATCAACTTCGTTCTCGTCAATGAAGGCGGGAATCGCGACATCCGGCGTCCCTTCGACAACCTTCAGCAGCACGCCGTAGGGCAGGGTGCGGGCATCGGTCTGAGCGATCTGCGCTTCGAGATTCTGCATCGCCTCGGCGTGGAGTTTTTGACGGTACTGATCGACCTGTTCTTCGGAAACTCCGGCGGTCCGCAGGTATGCTTCGAATGGAAATTCAAGGGCATGGACCACAAACAGCTTGGCCTGCATCGCCTGCGCCAGGCCGACGGCGGCTTTTACTGCGGCCATCGAGGGTTCGCTGAAATCGCTTGCGACCGCGATCTCACGAACTTCGCGCATCTCTTCCGGCTTCACAATCAGCACTGGAGCCGGGGCGTGATGCAGCAGCTTCTGTGCGGTACTGCCAAACAGCATCCGCGTCCCGGCACTGCGCCGTCGCGTGCCGACGATGATCAGCCCGGCTTTCGCTTCCGTGGCGACAGAGCAGAGTTGCTCCCAGCTTTTGCCGAACCGCAGGGCTGTGAAAACTTTCACACCCTCCGCATCCAGCTTGGCCGCGACGCCGTTCATCACGGCCTGGGCCGCGTCCTCTACGGTGCGATGCACGTTCTGAACATCGACTTCAATCAGGTGCTTGGCCTGTTCGGAGAGTTCCAGGACGGCACACAAGGTCACCGCAGCGCCGCTGACCTTGGCGATCAAAGCCGCTTCATCGATGGCGGCCTGCGTTTCCCGCGGCAGGTCCGTTGATGCGAATCGATCGCCATGGTGCAAATCTAACCCGACCACCACTTGTTGCAGTCCGTGCATCTGAGTCCCTCCAGTCGAATCGAACGTGTGCGCGACCAAACTCGGCTTCATCTCTGAAACTGCGATGGGTCCCGATCAATTAAGTTGTTCTGTGGAGTTTATCGTATCGCTCGGTCCTACTCGGCGTCTATCGCGGAACGGTAGTGAAAACGAGTTTCAAAAGGTTGCTGGCAGAGGGTTTCCCGCGTCATTCAGTCCCTCCAGATTCGACGATTCGCGATTTTGGTCATCCGCAAGGACTCTCGCAGCGTTGTGAAGGGAGAGCATTCTCCTGGAACTGGCCAGCGCTCGCCTGTTCGAGGAGACAAAGTCAGGGGAGCGCCGGGAGAGACAGCATGACGACCGTGACGCCGATCAACGGCCCGGTCGCCGCAACGGGGCAGGGAGTGTCCCGGCAGCGTACAGGGAACGTCCGCAACTATGTCTGGGCACTGACGGTCACTGCGTTGGGACTGGGGGTGCTGAGCTGGGGAAGCATTGAAGGACTCGCAACCTGGCTGGAGTTGTGGGAGACACCACACGGGGTTGAACGGATCATCGTCGAATTGTTATGCGGCGGCACCGCAACGGTCGCCGGCTTCGGGCTGCTGGTCAGTGCACAGGGACCAGATGACGATCCGCTGGGCCGCTTCGCCGGAGAAGATCCGGAAGAGTGAGCGGTTCACAAAGACTGCGGCCCGGTGTGAATCCACACCGGGCCGCGCATGCTGATGGTAGCTGACTTGCTGCTTACTTCTCTGGCTTGGCGGGGGCTTCCGCTGCGGCGGGCTTCTCGCGGAAATCGCCTGCCACGGTGATGTAAAGTTGCTGCGGGTGGATGTGCTTCTTCCACGCCGCGAGGACATCAGCGGGGGTCAGCGACTTCGTCATTTCTGCCATGTCGGCATGATGCTTCATCGTGCGGCCGACGTACGAAGTTTCCTCCAACACACGCACGAGGCGTGGGTCTTCTGCGAGGCCGACTTCCTGCTCTTTCAGGTAACCATCGCGGGCGGTATCGAGTTCCGCTTGCGTAATCCCCTCTTTCAAGAGCAGGTCAAGCTCCTCACGGATCGCCTTGTTCACCTTCTCGATGTTGCTCGGATTGGTGATGGCGTACAGCGAGAGCGACGCCCGGTCATCGAGAGCACTGGCGCGGAAGACCGAGCCGACACCGTAAGACAGGCCTTCTCGCTGGCGAACGCGGTCGCCCAGTCGAGAAGAAAGTGCTCCCGCGCCGAGGATGTAATTGCCGATCGCGAGCGCCGGGTAATCCGGATGCGAGTCGCGCATCGGTACGACCTGTCCGGCAAAGTAAAAGGCGTTTGCTTTATCGGGAGTCTCGATGCGAACTATCTCACCTTTGACGGAGACTTCGCCTGTCCGTCCAAAGCGTTCGTAGGCTTGCTTCGACTTCCAGCCTTTGAGGATTTTCGCGATGGTGGCTGCAGTTTCGTCTGCGGGGAAATCGCCCACGATCGAGAGTTGACCTGCCTGGGCACTGAGGAATTCCGCATACACCTTGCGGACGGCAGCAATCTCCAGGTCCTGGACTTGCTTCAGTTCCTCAGCTATGGTCGGGATGTAGCGGACATCCGTCTGCGGATACGGACTGAGAGTCCGCTGGACCTGTCGAATGGCGAGCGACTGGGGGTCGGTCAGCGATTGTTCCAGGTCAGACCGTGACTGCTGGCGCAACAGCTCCAGTTCATTCGCCGGGAGCGTCGGCTCACGGAGGACCTGCCGGAGCAGATCGAGCACGACCGGCAGTTGTTCACGCTTGGTTTGAATGGAGAAGCTGGCTTCGCCGGCCTGACCGGACGCTCCCATGCTGGCGAAATTCTGGTCGAGGAGATCCTGCAACTGTTGACGGGTGAGCTGCTTCGTGCCGCGGGCCATCATCGTCGGCAGATATTCACACGCCTTCACCAGACCGGCGAGTGAATCTTTCGTGCCGTAGCGGAGGGTGAGCCGCACGATAACCGTGCTGCCGCGTGTCTTTTTCGGCAGCAAGGCGACGTCAATCCCTTCGATCTTCGAACGGGTGGTCCGGGCTTCAATTTTCAGCGGATCGACATCGAAGGCTTCGCCGACCGCACTCCCTGCTCGTCCCTTGTAATCCCCAATCATCTCGGCGAGGGCCGGGGTTGCGGGGACGGCAGTCCGCTGGGGTTGCTCGGTCGGGACATACAGCCCGACCGTGCGATTGGTCTGGGCCAGATAGGCGCGCGCCACGCGATTCACGTCTTCGACGGAGACTTGTTCCAGGCGATCACGGTAGAGGAAGTAGAGCCGCCAGTCGCCCTGGGCGGCCCATTCGCTCAGTTCGACGGCGATTTCCGCACTATCGGAAGCCGCCAGCTCGCGTTGCTTGAGCAGGCGCTGCTTCGCACGTTCGACTTCTTCCTTGGTGACACCACGATCCATCACCAGGTCGATCGTGTCGAGCATCGCGTCGAGCACGGTTTCCGGTGGATTTCCGTTCGCCACTTCGGCCATCAGCCGCAGTGCACCCGGATCGTGCCAGGCGAAGGCCGCACCGGAGAGATCGGCGGCTTTCTTCTGTTCGACAAGGGCCTTGTAAAGCCGACCCGCCGGTTGTTGCGTGAGGATCGCTTCGAGGACGTCGATCGGCGGGAAGTCGGGATGGGCACCCGACGGGATGTGATAGACCGCACCCACGACGGCCACATCGCCCACGCGACGGAGCGTCACCATGCGCTCGCCGTCCTGGGCCGGTTCTTCGGTGTAGGTCTGTTCGAGGACCCGCGTCGGCTTCGGGATGACGCCGAAATACTTGCCCGCGAATTCGAGGGCTTTCTTCTCTTCGAAACGGCCCGCAATCACCAGCATGGCGTTGTCGGGCTGGTAATATTTTTTGTAGAACGCCCGTAGATTCTCGACCGGGACACGTTCGATATCGGCTCGGTTGCCGATGGTCGACTTCCCGTAGTTATGCCACTCGAACGCGGCAGCCATCATCCGCTGGCCCAGGACCGACGCGGGTGAGTTCTCGCCCCGTTCGAATTCGTTGCGGACGACGGTCATTTCCGACGCGAGGTCTTCCGCTTTGACGTAGCTGTTCATCATGCGGTCGGCTTCGAGCCGGATCGCGAATTCCAGGTTGTCGTCATTTGCGGGCAGCGTTTCGTAGTAGTTGGTCCGATCGACCCAGGTCGTTCCGTTGAAATCGGCTCCACGGGCTTGCAGCACCTTGGGAACCGACGGATGGTCGGGCGTTCCTTTGAAGAGCATGTGTTCCAGCAGGTGGGCCATTCCCGCTTCGCCATAGCCTTCGTGACGCGAACCGACGAAGACCGTGAGATTCACCGTCACGGTCGGCTTGGATGGATCAGGGAACAGGAGCACCTTCAGGCCGTTTTCCAGGCGATGCTCACTGATGCCTTCGATTGTAGTAATGCTCATGGGTTTGGTTGGTTCCGCTGCCTCCGTGATGATTCCGACGCAAACGGCGAAACACGCCGCCAACGTCCCCTGTCGCCGCCAATCCATCGTGTGCGCTCCTTCGGTTTCAGATGCCAGTCGCTCGACCGTGAGGTTGAATGGTAGCAGTCCGAAGGAACGATGGGAATCGCGTGGCGAACGGATGTTGATTCCCGTGAGCAGTCGTTGTGCAATCACTCCCAGTGTCTGGTTCTATTCAGCAGCGCGACGACGAGTCAGCCACGCCTGTCGATGACGCTGTCAGTTACTGGATGAATCTGTCGGAGCAGTTGAAACTGATGATGAGTGTCTGCCGACTCCTGGTAGAAGCCCGGCTTTGCCTTTCGGGCGGGCACGCGGTTACCAGACCGTTGGGCCAACGGCCCAGTCTATACCAGCCTGGGGCAGCGCCCCAGGTCGATCGGGTGCAAGACTGGCGGAGGGCTGAAGGCCCGATCCAAACGGCAGCCCATCGAGGCCTCAGTCAGCCGAAGCGTCCCCGTCACTAATCGGGCCAAGGGTCCATCTACCGTCGAGTCGAGACCGCTCCATTTGTCCTTGGCAGATGGCCGAGGGGGCCGTGAGGGCTGATGGCCCTTGAAACGGAGTGCACCTGGCGTGTGGCGGTGCGGTTCCAATAACAGAAGTCGGGCGTTGAGAATGAGACCCGGCTGCTTGTGATGGTCGCGTCTGTGAGCTACTTCCCACTGTTCAGAAAGCTGAAGATGCCCCGACGCGCCGCCTTCTTCTCGTCGGTGGCTTTCGACTCTTCGTCGTGACCTCCGTCCAGCAGTTGGGCGAGAGTCTGCACGGCCCGAGTGACTTTGGCTTTCGGGGCTTGCGAGATCAGTGGGATCCCGTTGTTGCGCGCTTCCACCATCGTGCCATAGTCGTTGGGGATCGTCGCAAAGATGGGCGTTCCCAGCGTGTCCAGCGCTTTATTCAAGCTGATCTGGCTGTCTTCCAGCCCCAGCCGATTCACGATCACGCGCAACTTATCCTGGAGCGCGCCCTGGGCCTTCATGAACTGTGTGATCCGGACAGCGTTCCGCAGGCAGGGGAGATCCAGTTGGGTGACCATCAGGATTTCATCCGACACGTCCATCGCGGCGACATCGACTGGTGTGAAGGACTTGCTAAGATCGAGGACCAGATGCGTGAAGGTCGCCTTGAGCAGGGCGATGATCCGGCGCAGTTCATCTGCTGTGATGGGCGACTTGGTATCCAGATCGACCGGTCGCGGCAGCAGAAATGCGCCGCAATCATGTTTCGTCAGACTCCGTTTGAGCAACGAATAATCGAGCCGGGAGATGTTGTCGGCGACATCCTGAATTGTGTAATCCGGGATGATGTCGAGCCACACGTCGGCGTCTCCGAGTGCAAGGTCGAGATCAATGATCGCCACGCTGCGTCCTGGAGTCTGCGCCAGGCAGCACCCGAGATTGATCGCCAGCGACGTGCAGCCCACGCCACCCGAAGCTCCCAGGATGGAAAGGACCTGACAGGCCCGTTGTGGCCCTGATTCGCCCCCACGGCCGCCAGTGCTCTGGCGGATTCGATCGAGGGCGGACAGAAAATCTTCCAGCTTCAGCGGCGCTGCCAGGAATTCCCGCGCTCCGCTGCGAATCGCCTGCAGAATCAGGCTTCCTTCCTGAGAAGTGCTCAGGACAAGAATCTGCGTCGTCGGGACTTCGGCATGAACCCGGGCCACGAGTTCCAGCCCCTTCTGCGGATTCGTGTCGAATGCAATCAGGGAAATATCCGGCTGCGATTGCTTGGCAACATCGGTGAAGAACTCAAACCGCGAACATTCCGCATCGAGCCAGACGCTGTCGATTCCCATCAACAGAGTTTTGAGCGCAGCGCGGCTGGCGTCGTTAGGGTCGACTACCGCCAATCGAGTGACACTCTTCATCTCTCAAGACCTTCCAGACTCAGTGGCAACACCACGGCGACACTTTTCGGGTCAGGGCTTTGCCGGTGAGACACTGCGTCGAAAACCTGCGGGTTCAATCAAGCCATCGTCGGGATCAGCGGAGCTGACACTGGCCCGTTGCACGCCGCCACGAGCAGCTTCTTCCGCTGTGATTCGTGCCGGTGCGGATTTTGGTCGCACGGCTGCCACGGTGGGTCCCTTCGGAGTGTTCCGACGGGCTGAACCATCCAGCGGCGGAAGTGGGGGCGGGGGCGGTGTGGCCGTACCGGTACCGGGCAAAATCAATTGAGGTTCATCACCCAGTGCCCCCGACATCCCTGCCCCTGGAGTGTAGGGTTGACCCATCGGTCCCGGCGCAAATTGCTGGCTTCCCGGAGCGATCATTCCTGGTGGCGGACAGTTGCCATTGGCACAACGATCACCATAGTTCGGGACTTCGATCAGGCCCTGGCCATACAGCTCGCGATCGGTCGGGATGTCGGAGAATTTTCCGGGACCGCCCGGCGGAAGTTGATCGGCCGTCAACGGGGCGACGTACTCGGGGGTGATGAGCACCACCAGTTCCACTTCCGCCGTGTCGTAACGAACGCGGCGGAACGCTGCTCCTAACCCCGGCAGTTCACCCAGGAACGGGACCTTGTCGGTCTGTGCGGTGTAGCGTGTCGAGAGCAGGCCGCCGATGACCAGTGTCTGCCCGAATTCCATTTCTACGTTCGTCTGCACACGACGGGTACTGAGGCCCGGAACCGTGGTTCCGTTTAAGGTGACGGCATTCGTCGTATCCCGTTCCGAGACTTCCGCCGTGATCTGCTGACGGAGCCGGGTGGGGCTGATCACAATTGGCAGCGATTCCAGCACAGTACCGAATTCGCGCCAGTCGATCGTGACCGTTCCCAGGCCGCCAGGAACCGGGATCGGGAATTCGCCCCCGTTGACGAGTCGAGCCGCTTCACCACTGCGGGTGACGAGTACCGGTTCGGATTGAATCTTGAGCAAGCCTTCCTGCTTTAATGCCTGGACCAGCCCCTGGAAGACGAACTGATCGGTGGCAACACCCAGGGCCATCGAGGCATTCTGAAAGCCGGAGGTTGCCAGCCCGGCAGTCGCCGGACCGCCGAGCGGGACCAGCAACGTCGAGAGTGGCGACACCGGACCCGGTGTCGAGGCGAATGCGGCACTCTGACCGCCACCCGCGAAGTTGATCCCGAAGCGCCGAATCTGCGAGCGCTGGACTTCCATGACCTGCACGCGGAGCTGGACTTCCTGCGGTCCGCCGACCTTCATCTGATTCAGCACACGCGGGTAGTAGATCATCGCCATGGCGGTGATCTCAGAGATCTGTTGTGGTTCGCTGACCCAGCCACGGAGCAACACGCTATCACGGACTTTGGTGACCGTGACCGCCGTATTGGGGTAGTTCCGCTTCAGCACAGATGCCAGCAGACGCGCATCACCCGTGACGAAGATTTCAATCGTGTAGGTTGTCTGATTCTCATCGGTGGCGACGAGAGTCGTGACACCCTGCTCGAGAGCCGAGACGCGGATGGTGTCGGGCGCGAGAGGCGTCACCGAGAGGACCGTCGGGTCGAAACCGTCAACCTGACGAAGCCCCTTGGGAAAGCGGAGCACGCGAGCAAACCGCTCAGCGATCTCGACGCTGGTCGTCGCCGTCGTCACCACCAGTGCGTCTCCCGTCAATGCGGGAGCCGATTCAGCCGGGGCCTGACCATGTACGACAGCGGTCCCGCAGAGCAGGACCAGCAGCAGTGGTGCGAGTGTCAACGCAGTGTGACAACGACTTCGATCGGTCAGCATCCTTGCCCCCTCGTAATCGATAACACACGGAATCGCGGATTCCCCCCGGACTCCGTGTGTCGGTCAAGCATCGTCATTCAGACTTTGCGGTTGCTGTATTCGGTCGTGCCTTCAAGGCGGGAATGGGAAGTCCACCCGTCAACCAGGTTTGTACCGGAGCCAGAAACGCGGTCGGTGTCGTCGGCAGCGAGGTTGGGCTCGCGGCAGGTTGCACCACAGTTTCGTTTGTCTTGGGAGCTACCGGCTCGTCCGGCAGTTCCACTTCATGGATCTTTCGTTCTTCACCTTGGAAGATCACCATCTTCCACGTCTTCTTCACAGGTTCTGCGGGAACTTCAGCCGCCGGGCTCTGCAGAAACTCTGCAAAACTTGAGGATTTCGGCTGTTCAGTGACCGCAGGGGCCGGTGTTGGTACCTCTTCGACTTTCGGCCGATCGTCGGACAGTTCAGCTCGCAGGTCGGCCAGTTGTGATTCATCAGTTCCACGTGACGCCACCTGGTCGACGTCCTCAATACTGCGGAGAGTCAGGTGGAGTGTCCCTTTCCCTTCTGCGAGCTTGAAGATTTCTGCCTGCAAGGGTGAGACGAGCAACGAGACGTTTTTCACGTCCGTCGGTCCGCCACCTTTGCCATCGATCACTTCCGCGCCGATCTGGGTGCTCCCCATGGCGAAGACCTGGATGTACTCCAGAATCGTCTTCGTATGGAACTGCGTCCCCACACCGGGCTTATTCGTCTGATAGGTCAACACAATGTCGACTCGGTCACCTGCTTTCATGATGCCGCTGTGGGTCATCGTCGCTGTGACCGGCAACGAGACCAGCCGCATCCCCTTCGGAATTTTGATCGAGGTTCCGAAGACCCCTTTTTCTCCCAGTTGAGCGACGAGCAGGACCTGTCCGGCATAGGCCCGCGAGCGTAAAGCACGCTCCTGGAACTGCTCTTCACTGACAATTGCCCCCTCCGGCACCGCGTCCCGGGCGAGATCCCGGAACATCACCGATTCCTTGTCGAGTTTCACACCGGCATCGATATCGATCCGGGCCACGAGGACCCGCACCGTATCGACCTGAGGCGTACGGTCCGCCATCATCCGCTGTGCGCCCACCATCGCCACGAGGCCGCAGCCAGCCGCAACTGCGAACAACAACAACGACTTGTTTTTCATGACCGGGTTTCCTCTGTCACCAGCGACGTGCCGGAAGTTCGATGCAGACGAGCTTCCAGACCGATGCCGAGAACCGAGGAAAGGCCCGCGCCTTTCGACTCTCTCTCATCATCGGTCGGGATGTGGCAAACTCTTCAGTTTATGACGGACATGCCGGTTGTACCGGAATTGATGCCCACCGGTTCCTGGAGCGTTTCACGCGACTTGCGAACAAGCCGCGTCCGTTGTGAAACGCACGCGGCTTGCCCAGTTTCACTAAATCAGCCCGGCCCAGGCGAAGTAGGCAATCGAGCCGATGCAGATCGGAATTCCATACGGAAGCAGCAACATGGTCGGTTTGCGTTCGGCAGCAATCGCCGCGAGCTTGCGCGGGTCTTTGACCGCCAGCCATTCCATCGCGATCATCCAGAAATTCTGGTAGTGATGGCCGAGCTTCTTGCGGCTGGCCGCCATGATGACCGCCATAATCGCCCCGACCACGACCGAGACGCAGAACGCATACCAGGTTGTGGAAGCCCCGACCCAGGCCCCCATCCCGGCCATGAGTTTGACGTCGCCGGCACCCATGCCACCGACGCTATACAGCGGTAGCAGGCAGAGTAGGCCGACCACCATCCCCCAGCTGCTGTGGCCAAGTCCAGCCCAGCCGCCAGTCGCCGCACCATAGACCAGGCCGGCGAGAATCATCGGAAACGTCAGCCAGTTCGGAACGCGCAATTGCTTGCCATCGATCACGGCGGCCCAAATCAGCAAGCCGCTGACCAACTTCACATCCCAATGTTCGAGAATCAATTGCTGCCAGTCCATTGCCGGACGTCCTTCTGAAAAGTGAGGGGAAACTTTCATCCCAGTGGGAGGGACTCAGCGTTGTCGATTGTTCCGCAGGACCAGTTCGACAGGGCTGAAGCCCTCGCAGCTGCTTGTGCTTTACCGACCGCCAAGGAAGAGGTGCAAAAGACTGCCAGCACCGACGATGAACGCCGTGGCAACTTCCACCACCATCGAACCAGTCACTTCCAGGCAGAACGGGAACATGTTGCATCTCGCAGGTTGAGGCACACCCACCGTCGTCTTCGTGAGAAGACGACGGTGGTGATGGTGCCGTGTCGGAAACCGAAAACGGAATTACTTGAGCGCGGTCGCAGCCGAGTTGAACTTGGCCGCAGCGTTCGTGCCGACCGCCTGGATGGCGGTGAGGCAGACGATGACGATGAGCGCGAGCATCACGGCGTATTCCACCGCGGTCGGGCCATCTTCCGAGACGAGAAACTTCTTCACACTTTGAGCAAATGCCTGCATTGTCCTGCACTCCTGCTGATCGAATCGAACCCCTGGTCGCTGCGGGCGTTTGGCCAGTTGTCGCGTTGCACCCCGACGTCTGGCCCGCCTGATCGCAGCGGTGAACAGTGCATCGGTCCACACGGCCGATTTCACGCTGTTCCTCTGAAACCTAGGTCACATTGGCGCGGTGTCAAATTGCAGTCGGAGATTGGACAGCCGTTTTTTTGATGAGGACACGGATTTCGACTCACAGCTGGTCTTCCGGCCTGTTCGTAACGACGTGTTGCCAGAATTGAACGTGTAGGGCCCAGCCGACCGAAAAGGGCATCAGCCGCAGTCCCGATCCGATAAGGATCGAGGTGCGGCTGATGTTGTTCGAATTCGTACAGCAGGAGATCGAGCGTCAGGCCACTGCGACGGGGCTTACTTCAACGCTGTGGCTGCCGCATCGAACTTGGCCGAGGCATTCGTGCCGACAGCCTGAATCGCCGTCAAGCAGACGATGACGATCAAGGCGAGCATCACGGCGTATTCCACCGCGGTCGGACCGTCTTCCGAAACCAGGAACTTCTTGACACTCTGCGCGAACTGAAACATGAACTGCACTCCTCCAGGACGGTGATGGCGACGGCGAATCGGGGACAACATATCCCGAGTGATGGCACCCAACTCTGCCGTAGAACGGCACGTTCAACGTCGCCAGGCGACCGGCCAGTGAACCCGACGTGAATACGCCGATTCACAAAGCCGAAGGCCCGCAAACCAAACCTAGGTCACGTTGCCGACCTGTCAAATTTGTGACTGAAGATTTCCGGAGTTTCCTCAGGAAAACAACAGCCGCCTGATCGATCCGGGTCGATCAGACGGCTGCGGGATTCGATGACAGACAGAAACAAACAGCTTACTTGAGCGCGGTCGCAGCCGAGTTGAACTTGGCCGCAGCGTTCGTGCCAACCGCCTGGATGGCGGTGAGGCAGACGATGACGATGAGCGCGAGCATCACGGCGTATTCCACCGCGGTCGGGCCATCTTCCGAAACCAGAAATCGTTTGACACTGTTCGCGAACTTCACCATGGTCGACTCTCCGCTTTCGACTGTTGAACGCGTGACACGTTCATGACACTTGAGAGACTCCCGGACCAATTGCACAACGCAATCGCCCAGAGCCTCGGCACCCCGGTTGAAAAGAATTGGCCTGCACATGCGACAGCTGGATGCCACAAGGACCAATCAACCGAAAGCTAGGTCGAAAGTCGGACCAGTCAAATCCCTCGCGAAAATGTCAGGTTGTCACCCTGAGTTGAGCGATCCTGGTCGCAGGCCGCAGGTCGAACGCAGGTCACCGGTCACGGCGTGAAATCGTCAGCCGGTCCCACCGTCGCACAGAACGCGGCGATCAAATCGGCGGCCTGATCGAGATCGGTCCACGAGACCATTTCCACCGGACTGTGCATGTAGCGGTTCGGAATGCACACAAGGCCGACCGCCACGCCGCTGCGTGCCAGTTGCAGTTCGGCTGCGTCGTTGCTCGCAGGGGTGGCAAGTGCGTTGAGCTGGGTGGCGAGTCCCTGACTGGCTGCCAGGTCACGCAGCCGCTGCAGCACAACTGGGTTGACATTGGGGCCACGATAAAGCACCGGACCATTCCCCAGCTTCACCAGGCCATACTGGTTCTGATCGATAGTGGGGCAATCGGTGGCATGCGTCACATCGACGGCGATCCCCAACTGCGGGGCAATGTCGAACGCACTGGTCTGCACCCCACGCAACCCGATTTCTTCCTGCACCGTCGAGACTGCAAAGATCGCGGCTTGTGGGTTCCGTGCGGCGGCCCGGCTCGCAGCGGTCATCACCGTCCACACGCCGACTTTGTTATCCATCGCTGCACCGGCCAGCAGATCATTTTTCAATGAGCGATAACCAAGCGTGACGGTGATCGAGTCTCCGACTGAAACACTCGCGCGGGCTTCTTCGCCATCTTTCGCGCCGAAATCGACCCACAGATTCTTGATCTCCGGGACGACCTTCCGCTCCTCCGCACTGAGCAGGTGGATCGGCTTGCGGGCGATCACTCCGGGAAGCGGGCCGTTCGCTGTCCAGACCTGCACGCTCTGACCGATCAGGACCTGCGGGTCCCAGCCCCCAATCGCATGCACCCACAGGAAGCCCCGGTCATCGATGTGCTTGACGATCAGGCCAATCATCGCATGCACCCACAGGAAGCCCCGCACATCGATGTGCTTGACGATCACGCCAATCTTGTCGCAGAGTCCCGCCAGCATGATCCGCTGCGAACCTTCCGGATACACGGCGGCGATCACATTCCCATGCCAATCGGTGCGGACCGAGGCGGCGAATGTCTGCGCATAGGCCCGCACGATGTCCTGCACCGGACGTTCAAATCCGGAAGGGCTGGGGGCCATCAGCAGGTCGTGAAGAAACTGGCGATCTGTGGGAGTCAACACGCGAGCCATACTTTCAGAATCGAGAGGATAGACTGGTTGGCGCAGCTTGGGTTGGCTGGGTGGTTTTTTGTTCTGCGTCAGAAACTGGTTTCCCCGCAGTTCTCAATCAAATCTGAGAATCGGGCGAACTGGTCCATTTTTCTTTTGACCAATTGCACACGGGCGCGTAGAAAGGTTCTTGGATTCAGGGGCACTCGTCAAGCCAGATTGATGACACGCGCTGTTGAGCAGTTCGTGCGAGGCCCGCTGAAAACGTTGACGCGAGCAATTCGCCAGTCGGATGGATTCGATCGGGTTCAAGAAGGAACCAAGTTTGCGATTTGCGATCTTCTGGTGCTGTGAGCCCAGTTCTTACGTCGGGCGCTCCGACGATGGGTCAGCACTAATCTTCGCCAGTCGCGGCTGCCTCAACTGACGATTGTCTGAAGGGATTCTCGCGCGGTACTTGAAAGGATTGAGTCATGCCCATGGAGTTTGATGCTTCGCTGTCTGCTTCTCTCACCGAACAGGTCGAACAGACGATCCTCGCCCGCATGAGTGGGCGGATTCGTGATCTGCGGATCTGCTTCGAAGGCGATCGGTTGATCATTACCGGTCGCACCTCGACCTACTACAACAAGCAACTGGCAACGCACGCCGCGATTGATGTCGCTGAGACTTCCTACTCGGTGCAGAACGAGGTTGAAGTCTGCTGAGTCAACCGTTCCCCAGTGCTTGTCGCTGACAAGCCCTCCGACATTCGGGGCAGTCTCAGGCTTCCGGTGGGGGGGGCGCTGCCGGTGTGGATTTCCACGCCCCTTCTTTTCCCTGCAGTAAGCGCACCAGATTGCTTCGGTGACGCAGGATGATCAGCAATGGAACGGCCGCGCTGAAGACTGTCAACCAGCGTTTCTCCGGCGACCACCAGTCCGGGGCCAGCCAGAACCCCTGATAAACAGCAAAGACGATCGCTGCGAGGACTGACCCCAGCGAGACGATCCGCGTCGCAGCGAAGTTCAGGGCAAACGCTGCAAACGCTGCGAGCGTTCCCCACGGGGCAAGCACCCCCACGACACCCAGGGCCGTGGCGACACCCTTCCCCCCGCGAAAACCCAGCCAGCACGGAAACATGTGGCCGAGGATCGCACAGGTCCCAGCCAGCACGGCGGTGGCAGACGTCTCATCGCACAAGCGGGCCAGGACCAGTGTCGGGAGCAACCCCTTCAGGGCATCGAGCAACAGCACGCCGAGCCCCCCGGCCTTTCCCAGCACACGACCGGCGTTCGTCGCCCCGATATTTCCGCTGCCAACCGTCCGCAGGTCGACCCCTTTCACCCAGCGGACGATGAGCAGCCCAAACGGGATCGACCCGATCAGATACGCAACCACCGCCAACATCCACCGCTCCACCGCCGCCTCCTTTTGGGACCGGTGTTATACCGCATTCCTCAATGCGTGTGACCCAAGGAACACGCGATTCATGGGAACGCCGGGCTTTCTCTGCCCAAAGCGCGAGCGCCGGCTTCTTCCGGAATGACTCATTCATCGCAGGGGCTAAACGAGGCGAGAACCGGGCGCTCGCGCTTGCGGCTGGGTCGAATTGCCGCCGCATTTTCAACTTATTCGACCGGTTTACGACCGGCCATGGCGGTGTCGCCATTGTGACGGGAGGCGTGTCGGGCGATGCGGGTCGCCTTCCACCGGATGGCCCATTCCAGCCAGCGATCGCGCCAGGTCGGCTTGCGACCCAGATAGCGGCGCCAGAATCGTAATCGCCAGCCCGTCGAGATGTTCGCAGCCTGGGCGGAGTACTCCAGCTGTGCGAGGTCTTTCATCCGCCAGAGCCAGGGAAACGGGAGACGCTGGCGGGCTCGGTGCCAATCGAGCAGCGTCAGTGGACGGACATCCGTCAACGGGACGAGGAAGTGCGCGAGATACAGATCCTGATGGCTCCAGCCGAGTGTGTGCAGTGTCCGGGTCGTGTCGGCCAACTGCTCAACATAGGCCCGCCATTCCGTCGCGGTCGGTCGCGGTTCGAGGACTCGAAAACAGAGTTCGATGCAACCTTCGACGGCAGCCATCACCAGCAGCGAGCGTCCCGCTTCCCGGCCGACAGCCACAGGGGGAGGAACGGCAATACCGGCGGACACCATCGTCTGTAAGGTGGTCCATTCATGATGGGCATCCGCATCCGCTCCCGCAGTGTCGCCCGACTGGCACTTGATGTAGAACACTCCGCTGCCATCCGGGAGGCTGACCCGCGAGGTGAAGCGGGACGGGCGCAGGTCGCGCACCAGTTCTCCGGCTTCTGCCGCGTTCCAGAGTGCTACAAACGTCGTCCATCCAGCCGTGCGTAACTGTTCCGCATACGGCTCGGCGACAATCAGCTCGGACGGAGCGACGGGATCAGGCGGCACGACGGACACCACAGACCGCTTGGAGTGCCTGTTCGGTCTCGCGGGCAAACCGGTCCGCGGTAAACTGCTCGGCATCGGCCAGGCAAGCGGGGATCATCGACTCCCGATGGCTGGGATCGAGAGAAGCGTGCAGATCGAAGATCGTTGTCAGGGCCTGATCATCTGCGGGAGAGGCGATCAGATATCCTGATCGTCCATCCCGCACGACATCGGCCCCGCCGCCGCATCGCGTTGTGGCGACCGGCGTCCCGCAGGCCAGGGCTTCCAGCACGACGCAGGCAAACGGGTCGTACCACGTGGGGAGGACGAAGAGATCGGCCGCACCATAAAACCGCGCCATGCCCACTTGCTTGCCGAGAAAACGAACCCGTTCTCCCAACCCCAGTGTCTGCGCCAGTTGAGCAAACGCGCCGGGAGCTTCCTGTCCCAGGACCCACAGATGCAGATCGGAACGTGTCGACCGGGACATTGCACGGATGAGGATATCGAGTCCTTTGCGTCGAAAATCATTGCCGGCGAACAACAGCAATGGGGCATTCACCGGAGTGCCGAATTCTGAACGGGTCGCTGTTCGATGCACTCGGGCAGCGGGAGTGAATGCCGAGGTGTCGACCCCGTTCGGGACGATCTGAATCCGCTCAGCGGGAACACCGTAATGTCGTTGCCACAAGGCACCGTCGAATGCCGACTGAACGAGAATCTGTTGTTGTCCGGAGCCGATTGCCGATTCCAGTTGCAGAATGCTGCGATGCCGTGGGTTCCGCTCCTGAAACCAGCGAATGACCGGCTGGCGATATCCAACTTCCAGCCAGTGGGCATGGACTGGATCGAGCGACTGAAAGGTATCAGCGTAGGGAACGCGCGCCAGACTGTGGATCACATCGAATCGGCGCTGGCCAATCACGGCGGCACTGCGGCGGGCAAACCGCTCCGTCGGGCTCCAGCCTCCCCAGCGCTCTTTCGGTACCGGCAGAAACTCGACGTCAGCGTGAAACTCTTCATCCAGCCGTTCCGCGACGACCGTGATGCGATGTCCCTGGGAGAGCAGATGTCGCAACAGATTGACGCACATCCGCTCGGCACCCGAGCGGCGGAGTGAAACTTCGCGGCGAACCATCGCGATGTGCATCGACACTCCTTCGATTTCAGGCAGCGGCTCGTTTCCGGGATCGATCGCATGCCGTCTGCACCGCGGCGAAGACGCGATCGACCGTCAATTCATGCATGCACCGATGATGCTTCAACGGGCATTCCCGCTGCTGACAAGGACCGCAATCGACCGGCTGCTGCAGATGGATCGCCAGCGGAAAGCGTGTCTCGCTCCAGGCAATGTGTGTCGGCCCAAACAATGTGACGACCGGGACGTTGAACGCTGCCGCGAAGTGCCGCGGACCGGAATCGGTTGTCACCATCGCAGTCGCCTCGGCGACCACGGCTTTCGTCAAACTGATCGAAAGGGGCGCATCGGCAAGTGAGGTCACCAGGAGATGGGCCGCAGCGGCGACAATCGCCCGTGCATCGTCCCGCTCGGCTGGTCCGCAGCTCACGACGACTGGCATTCCGCGAGTCTCAGCGACACGCCGTGCGAGGGTGGCAAATGAGGCGACAGGCCAGTTCTTCGCGGGGCCGAACGCCCCGCCGGAGTTGAGACAGAGATACGGCTGGGGCTCCCGCGTTATGGGATGTCGAGGCCGTAATGTGTTCCACAGCGCCGCCGCTTCAGTCGACACCGCGAGCTGCAATCGCGAAGTTGGCTGCGGACAACCACAGGCGATCGCCAGGCGGTTGTATTCATCCAGCACGGGGTTCGGAACTCGTCTCGAGTGCGGCTTCAATCGTCGGGTGAGCAACCAACCGCGAAGATCACGGCCATAACCGACGCGTTCACGGATCCCGCTGCGCCACGCGAGCCAGGCGGTTCGCCACGAGTTCGTGAACAGGACTGCCAGATCACACCGTTCCGCCAGCAGTCGATGACGCACTGCGGTTTCCGAAAGCGTCTGGTCTGCACTCCGGGGATGGAACAGCAGGGGTTCGTCGATCAACCCGGTTCCTGCCAGTGTCTCTGCGATCACTGGACGCATTACGCCGAAGGTCGTTGCAGTCGGATACCGTTCCCGCAATGCGGTCAGCGCTGGCGTCGCCATCACAGCGTCGCCCACCCAGTTTGGCAGGAACAGCGCGAGTTTCATCCAGCTTTCCGCAGTTCAATCGACGGTGCAGGAAGTTGTATTGTGGCCGGGGCGTCTGCGTTGCGAATCCGGCGCACGATCTCGGTCGTCGACAGTCCCTGGGTGATACTCAAGGGCTTCACAACTCCGCCGTAGGCTTCGACAACTTCGCGGCCGACGATTTCATCAGTCGTGTACGTTCCCCCTTTCACGAGGACGTCGGGGCGAATCTGCTCGAGGACCGCATGTGGCGTCGCTTCATCGAAGACCACGACGTAATCGACCGCTTCGAGTCCCGCGAGCATCTGGGCCCGATATTCCTGATCGAACAGTGGTCGATCGGGACCTTTTTCCAGTTGCCGGATGCTGGCATCGCTGTTGATCGCCACGATCAGACAATCCCCTTCGCGGGCCGCTTCCTGCAGGTAACTGACATGCCCGACGTGCAGCAGGTCGAAACATCCGTTCGTGAGGACGATCTTCTGTCCTGCCCGTCGCCGTGATGAAGCGTGTCTTGCGACTTCCTCGACGGTACAGCATTTCCCGGTCGTGGTCCGTGCTCCCCGGAGCAGGTCAGTCAGAATTTCTTTGCGGCTGATCGGGACGACGCCGACCTGTTCGACTTCCAGGCCACCTGCAACGTTTGCCAGTTTGCACAGATCGACCGGATCGACATGCGCTGCCATGCCGACGCCGATCATCGCGAGGACCATGTCCCCCGCACCGGTGATGTCGCAGACTTCCCGCGGCCGGGTCGGCAGATGAACCGGTTCGCAATCACGCCGGGCGAGGACGATCCCGTCGCGATCGAGCGTCACAAACGCCATGTCGAGTTCGAATTGAGAGACAAGCTGATCGCCAGCTGCAAAGGCATCGGCGATCGTGCGGACTTCGCGCCCCGTGGCTTTGTGCGTTTCTGAGCGGTTGGGCGTGACACCAGTGGCGCCTTGATAGAGGCGGTAATCGCCCCCAGCCGCGGGATCAACAACAACCGGCACACCGCGCTTTCGGGCCGCTTCGATCAACGGTCGCACGAGCGCTGCCGTGCAGACCCCTTTTGCGTAGTCGGAAATGAGAATCGCGTCGTAGCTGTCGAGTCGCGGCGTGATCGAGGCGAGAATCTGCTGGGCAACACCGCCACCAATGGCATGTCGCACTTCGCGATCGACCCGCAGCATCTGATGCGGGTGCCGATACTGAGCGCGTCCCATGAAGCGAATTTTCGCCGTGGTCGGACGGCTGGGATCGGCAATCACCGGGCCGCAACCGACCCCGGAGCGTTCCAGGTCATAGGCCAGTGCCCGACCGTCACCATCCGCACCGATCACACCCGCGAGATCAACGTCGACTTCCAGACCGCGGAGCATCTGGGCGACATTCGCGGCCCCGCCGAGTCGGGTTTCCTGCCGCTCTTCCCGGAGCAGAATGACCGGGGCTTCCTGGCTGATCCGTTCCGCATCGCCCCAGACGTAACGATCCAGAATGAGATCGCCGACGACCAGCACGCGCGGCCGTCCCAGCCGCTCCATGACATCCAGCAGGTGATACGACATAGTGAACGCCATCCATGGCGAGTCTGACGGTTCTGCTCCACCGCATCTTGCGATGGAGGCCGGAATCATCCCCCAGACCCGCCAGCGCGTCAATCCCGGATCGCGGTCCGTGGGCGATTCCAGATTTCCTAGCCCGGAGCGCAAGCTCCGGTTTCCATGCATTTCTCTCATTCTCCAGTTTGGTTGCCCAGAACCCAATC
Organism: Planctomycetaceae bacterium; assembly: GCA_044229335.1. Taxonomy (GTDB): domain Bacteria; phylum Planctomycetota; class Planctomycetia; order Planctomycetales; family Planctomycetaceae; genus DSVQ01. The sequence goes on from JBGATC010000050.1 coordinate 29,984, forward strand.
CGTAGCATGCGCTCCGGGCTAGGAAGGATGTGTCCCACTCGCTTGGATTTTCCCGCTGTTCTGCCCACCATCACGGAGAACGAATTCTGTCGGGAGGAACGATATGCGATCTCTCTGCGGCTTACTGGCGGCCTTCTTGATGGCGGGTGGAACGATTGCGTCGGCACAAGACGAGCCGATCGATGTCGACTGGCTGCTGCAAGGGGGGACCATCATCGATGGCACCGGCCAGCCGGGAGTTCCGGGAGATGTCGGCCTGCGGGGCGACAAGGTGGTCGCGGTCGGCAAATTCCGCGTTGGTCGAGCCGGCCGGACGATCGATTGCCGCGGCTGCCTGGTGACGCCTGGTTACATCGATCTCCATACCCATAGCGATGGGCAAGTGATCGATCCGCTGCTGCGAGCGAGCATCAATTATGTGATCCAGGGGTGTACCACGCAGGTGACCGGAAATTGCGGCAGTGGTCCGGTCGATGCGGGGGCTTACTACAAGAAGGTGGAACTCGAAGGAGCGGGGACGAATGTCGCTCATCTGCTGCCGCAGGGTTCGCTCCGTGAAAAAGTTGTCGGCAACGTCGAACGCAAAGCGACCGCTGAGGAAATCGCCAAGATGCGTGAGTTGGCAACGCAGGCCATGCGCGACGGCGTGTGGGGGATGTCGACCGGATTGATTTATGTCCCCAGCGTGTACGCCGATACCCCGGAACTCGTGGCGATCACTGAGATCGTCGCGCAGCACGGCGGACTGTACGCGAGCCACATCCGTGGCGAAGGGAAAGAGTTGTTGAGCGCCGTCGGCGAAGCGATGCAGATTGGTCGGCAGGCGGGTTGTCCCGTTCACATCTCCCACTTCAAAGCGTCAGGTCAGGAAGCGTGGGGTTCGTTGCGGGTGGCGGTCGAACAAATCGAGCAGGCCCGCGGAAAAGGCCAACGGGTGACGGCCGATCAATACCCCTACACCGCTTCGAGTACCTCGCTGGAAGCGACGGTTGTGCCGACTTACGCCCGTTCCGGCGGCACCAAGGCGTTTCTCGCGCGGCTGGACGATGCGGAAGAAGGCCCGCGTCTGAAAGCGTCGATCGAAGCGAGTCTCCAGAACAAGCGTGACGGAGCCGCGATCTACCTCGCCCGCTGCAAGCACAACGCGGCTTGGATCGGCAAGAATCTCGCAGAAATTGCCGAGCAGGAGAAACGACCGGTCCTGGCGATCGCACTGGAAATTCTCCGCAATGGCGGCGCTGCGGTGGTTCATTTCTCGATGCACGAAGACGACGTCCGCATGGCGATGCAGCGTCCGTGGGTCGCAACCGCTTCCGATGGTCGCTCGTATCTTCCCGGTGAAGATCGCCCACACCCGCGCAGTTATGGCACCTTTGCCCGCAAGATCGGGCATTATTCGCTCGCGGAAAAAGTGCTTCCAGTGGAACAGGCGATTCGGAGTGCATCGGGGCTTCCGGCCGACATTCTCGGTTTCACCGACCGGGGTTACCTGAAGGTGGGGCAGTTCGCGGATGTTGTGGTGCTCGATCCGGCCATCTATCGCGATGTGGCGACGTTCGATGATCCGCACCAATATTCCCGCGGCACACGGACCGTCTTTGTGAATGGTCAGCCTGCAGTCTTCAACGGCACGCCGACTGGCGCGCTGGCAGGGCGGGCATTGCGACATGCCTCGACGAAGCAGGCTGCAGAATGACGGCGCTGACTGGTCACGCCACGACACTCGGTGTGCGATCGACTGCAATCCGTCCGCGATTGCTCGTCAGTGTCCGTTCGGTCGATGAGGCTCGTGCGGCCATCGCCGGCGGTGCGGACATTATCGATGTGAAAGAACCGGCTGCCGGGGCCTTGGGAATGGCGGCTGTCGCAGTCATCGAGGCAATCGCTGCCTTCTGCAATACAGCCGGAGTCCCCTGCAGTGCAGCACTCGGCGAACTTCCCGAACGTGGGAACGATCCGACGAAATGGCGACTCTCCGCGCACCTCACCTGGGCGAAAGTCGGACTGGCAGGTTGTCGGGATCGTCCTCATTGGCCAGAGGAACTGCGGACCCTGCTGGATGAGCGACTCCATCGATCGACCGGGCGAATCGCTGTGGCCTATGTCGATGCCGACCGGGCGTCGGCTCCATCGCTGTCTGATGTTGCCGAGCAGGCACGGAGACTGGGTTGTGTCGGGTTGCTGCTGGATACCTGGGACAAATCCGGAGGCGGGCTGTTGAGCTGGGTCACCGCTGCAGAATTGAGTGTCTGCTGCACGCGGCTGCGTGATGAGGGACTGTTTGTGGCAGCGGCGGGACGTCTGACGGAAAGCGATCTCCCCGCGGTGATCGAGGCGGGGGCCTCGATTGTCGCCGTCCGCTCGGTGGTCTGCGCGGGGGGCGATCGCAGCGCGACTGTGACCACGGAGAAGGTCGCCAGGTTCCGTGGTTTGTGGTGAAGAGCGGCCGCGTAGACGCAAGCGTCAGTCAGCCTTCGAGGACGTTCTCACCGTCGGTCATGCCGATGACGACGATCCCCCGCTCGGTGACCGTGAAGCCGCGGGCGCGATCCTGATCGAGGTTGTAGCCAATCTTCATCCCTTCCGGGACACGGACCCGCTTATCGATGATCGCCCGTCGGATTTGTGCGTGTCGACCGATCGTCACCCCATCGAAGAGGATCGAGTCTTCAACCGTTGCGTAGCTGTTCACCCGGACGTTGTAGCCGAGAATCGAACGCAGCACCGATCCCCCGGACAGAATGGACCCCGCGCAGACCATACTGTCGAGGGCCTGCCCAATCCGCGGCGGCTGGGCGGCATGCTGCGCGAAGACAAACTTCGGCGGCGGTTCCTGCGGCTGGTACGTGCGGATGTTCCAGCTTTTGTCGTAGAGGTTCAGTTCCGGTTCGACGTTGATCAGATCCATGTTCGCATCGTAGTAGGCGTCGAGCTGCCCGACATCGCGCCAGTAATGCATCTTCCCGGAGTTCTTGTCACGGAAGGGATACGCCCGCACGAGTTGATCGTGCAGGATATTCGGGATGATGTTCTTCCCGAAATCGTGCTGGCTCTCGGGGTCGGTCGCATCGCGGCAGAGCTGGTCGAACAGAAAGTTCGTGTTGAAGACGTAAATTCCCATCGAGGCCAGACAACGGGCCGAATCGTCGGGCATGGGGTCAGGATCTTTGGGTTTCTCACGAAACTGCACGATCCGCCGGGATGCGTCGATCTGAATGATGCCGAACTGGTCCCCTTCATCGAGCGGGACGGGAATGCATCCGACCGTCACTGCGGCATGTGCTTCAATGTGGTCCCGCACCAGTTCGGCGTAATCCATCTTGTAGATGTGATCGCCGGAGAGAATCAGGATGTAATCGGCCCGGCATTTTTCGATGGAGTAGATGTTCTGGTAGACCGCGTCGGCTGTTCCCTGATACCAGTTTTCATCGATCCGCTGCTGCGGCGGGAGGACGTCGATGTACTCGCCGAGTTCGCGGCAGAGGAATTTCCAGCCTGCGTTGAGATGCCGGTCGAGACTGGCCGCCTTGTACTGCGTGAGGACCAGAATGTTCCGCAAGCCACTGTTGATACAGTTCGACAGCGTAAAGTCGATAATACGGTATGCACCGCCAAAGGGGACCGCAGGTTTCGCCCGGTCGCGCGTCAGCGGTTCGAGACGTGTCCCTTTTCCACCGGCGAGGATGAGCGCCAAAACTCGCGGGGCCATGTGCGTTCCTTCGTTCTGGCGGGCGATTACGGACGGAGCGACTTCAGCAGATCCAGTTGTGTCTTTCGAATGATCGGCTCAGCGTCGGTCGCGAGATAACTCGATCGTGCCCGCCACGTTTCGTAACCACCCCAGGCATGCTGTTGCGGCGTGGGAAGATACCCGTTGTAGCCGTTCGCCAGCGAGATGGTACAGGTCACCGGGAACGGACTTTCCTTGCGGGTGCTTAATCCGGTTTCGGTGAAGGTCTCGCAGGGACTGCTGACGATCGCCAGGTCACCGATCGCCAGCGCCTGAATCTTCGCCTTCACTGTGGCCGGAAAGTCGGCCAGAAGCACTGTTTCACGTGCATAGATCGCGGGTAAACCCTTCAGCGGCGGCGTCATGTTCGCCAGGAGCGTTTTGGCTTTCCCCAGGTCTTCTTCCGATGGCTTGCGGACCCCAAGTTCAACTTCGCGTTCCGCCGCTGCGAGTTTCACCTCCGTGCGATACTTCAACCCTGCGATCGCTTGCGCTGCTCGCTCAGAGACACTTTCTGCCACGACTCCAATCTGTTCGAACTGAGCCCGCTTCGGTCCGGCCGTCAGGCTGAAGTTGACGTTGTTCACGTCGCCGCTGGTCCCGTTCGTCATGCAGGCGACGAACCCACTCGCAGGCTCATTGGCTTTCAGTCGGCGACTCATCCGCTGGGCGAATTCGCCGAAGTAGTCGGCCGAGACGAAATCTCCCGGGACGCCGCCCACGTAGTGCAGCGAGTAATTCGCCCAGAGCGCCAGCGGCTTCCCTTCGCGGGTCTGCACACTCAGGAGCGTGATCTGCGGATCGATCGGTCCGGCCGGACTGGTGACATCGGGATTGGAGTAACCGGGATTCATGCGGACCTGATCGACCTTCTGACCGAACGGATTCTCGCCAAGCACTCCGTCCTTGTATTTCCAGCGACGGTTGAAGAGTTGCGTGTCGTCGATCGCCGTGCCCCAAGCGACTTGAGCGGGGACGCGGCGCTTCCACGCGGTTTCAATCCCCTCGGTGATCCGGTCAGCGAGGAACACGATGTACTCCGCATCGGGATCACTCTGAAAGACCCCGGCCGACGTGGGGCAGGAGTGAGCATGCGTCGCCGAGATCAGGATGTTCGTCGCGGGGATCCCCGTGCGATACGCTGCCCGCCGTTTCGCGGAGTCCATGATCTCCCGCGGGATCATGCAGCTGTCGCAGGTGACGAGGGCCAGCGAAGTCTTGCCTTCATGCAGTACCAGACACCGCGCGTGGAGCGGATCGTGCGCCCCCTTCGCGAGATGATCCGCCATGTTCCCGTTCACCGAGATCGGAAACCGCGGCGGCGTAATGTCCTGGGCGTAGGCCCCGGCGGAGAATTCCTGAGCCAACCCGAGTGAAGGCCAACAGATCTGGGACGCACTGCAGAACAGGCAAGCCATCAAACACGCGAAGCGTTGCACAGTCAGTCTCCCCAATCGAATGACCGGTGTCATCGAGTCAGTCAGACAGTGTGGCAACCTCGCGCCTGCAGGGCAACCTACCCGACCGCGCTTGCGTCTTCGCGTCCCTGTGATGAACTCTTATACCGTTTCCGGGCACGATTCCGGTGAGAGGAGTTCCACGGAGTTGCCGGCGGGATCGCTGATGTAGACCGATTCAGTCCCATCACGATGGCGTTTCAGCGGGGCATATTGATGAGCGGTCGCTGAGACGAAGCCGAGATGCGGCGGATGCTGATTCGGCAGCACGAGGGCCACGCCCACGTTGGCGAACCGCAGGAGTGCCCAGGTCGCATCCTGATAGGCAATCTCGCAGCGAAAGGTTTCCCGGTAAAAAGTCACCGCTTCGGCGATGTCGCGAACGGAGATCGCCACGTGATGCAAACGGTCAAGGGCAGGGGAGGGGATGTCGGTCATGGTCAGCCTCGATGATGAGCGGGAGTGACCATCACCGGATCACCCCTCACACTGTCATCATACCGCTCGGGAGTTCAATTTCCGATTGCAGTTGCTGGGCAATCGTCCGCAGTTTTTCGAGTGCACGAATCTGGAGTTGCCGGACTCGTTCCTTGCAGATCCCCATCCGCTCGGCGAGGGTCTGCAACGTCGGCGGTTCCGTCCCTCCCTCGAGATTGAACCGTGCGATGACGATCTGCAGTTCGCGTGCGTTCAGAATCGCCCGGATCCGTTGCATGAGCCGTTGAAACAGGGGGCCGGTCATCAGATCGTCGGGTGACTCGTCGGGAGCTGGAGCGGCCTGGAGCAGATCGGGTTCTGTAAAGGCCAATCGTTGCCGTTCACGCTGCTTCCGCGTCATGCGACGGAAAAACGTCCGCCGAATCGCGTAAGTGGCATAGGTGCTGAAGCGAAAGCCGCGGCTGTAGTCGAACTTTTCGATGGCCTGGATCAGTGCCAGGTTTCCATCACTCAGCAGATCCTCGAAGAGATGTTCAGCGCTGCAGAACTGCCGGGCATTCGCGACAACCAGTCGCAGATTCGCAGTGACCAGCCGGTCGCGCAAGACCGCTGCGACGGCGAGCAGTCGCTCGATCTCACGAATCCTGCTGGCTACTGGTCGTTGTGGATTGAGGCGGGATCGAAGTTGGTTGGCCCGGTACTTGTAGAAATTCCACCGTCGAAAGAGTTCCCGCTCTTCGGTCGGACTCAGAAGTGGCTGTGCGGCGATCGTCTCCCAGTAATTTCCGGTTCCCACGGGGGCGAGCGATACCTTCGTTGCTTCTGCAGAATATTCGTCCATATCGTCCAAGAGTTCTGCGGCGAGCTTAGGGTCGTTGTATTCGGCGGCACAGATGCAATCGATTTCTGTGGCAACCAGCTGCGCTGCACGATGTTTCAGCTGACGTTTCTCTTCTGTTGATAGTGTTTCGCGGGCGATGGCTGGCTGGCAACTGGTCATCGTCGAGACTCCGGATCGAAGGGATACGTCCAATTCGTTCAATAGCTTTATACGCGTTTGTGTCGTTGGGCTTCAAGCGATAATCGTCCAAAACGTTCATTTTTTTGTGCAGCGCAGGCAGTGCGTCCGCATCGACAGCTGCGGGGCAACCCGGTTGCCATGAGCGCGTTGAGTTGACCTGATCCGGCCAATGCGCGACGCTGGCGAGCCAATCGACTCAGCTTTCGAGGATGATCCGATGTCGCGCTGTCGCCTGCTGGTGTGCTTGTTGAGTTGCTGGGGCCTGCATTCGTCGGTCGCAGCGCACGAAGAGCACGACACGCCTCCTCGCAAGGTGGCCGCTGCCGAACAGTACCGCCCCTCACCCATTCCCGATCGGGTGATCCTGACCTGGACCGGCGACCCGGCGACCACACAGGCCGTCACCTGGAGGACCGATCGCTCGACCGGTCGCGGCAAACTGGAGTGGGCCGTCGCGACCGATGGGATCGAGTTCGCCAAACTGGCGCAGACCGTGACCGCCGTCTCACAGCCACTGAAGACCGACCTCGGCGAAGCGACCTGTCACACCGTGGAATTGACGGAACTGCAACCGAAAACGACCTATGCGTACCGCGTCGGCGATGGAGTGAACTGGAGCGAATGGCATCAGTTCACGACCGCGAGTGCCCAGCCGGAACCGTTCTCGTTCATCTATTTCGGTGATGCCCAGAACGACGTCCGCTCGATGTGGTCCCGCGTGCTTCGCGAAGCGTTCCGCGAAGCCCCGCGAGCCCGCTTCTTTCTGCATGCGGGCGACCTCATCAACAAGGCCAACGCCGATGCTGAGTGGGGTGAATGGTTTTCCGCCGGGGGCTGGGCGAACGGCGCGATTGCCAGTCTCCCCACGCCGGGCAATCACGAATATGCTCTCTCCGCATTCGCTGGCTCGCTCCTCTCGTCGCACTGGCGGCCGCAGTTCGCGCTTCCGACGCATGGACCCGCGGGGCTGGAAGAAACGGTCTACTGGATCGACTACCAGGGCGTGCGGATCATCGCCCTCAATTCGAATGAGAAGCAGGCCGAACAGGTCCCGTGGCTGGAAGCGGTGCTGAAATCAAATCCGCATCGCTGGTCGATCGTTACGTTTCACCACCCGATTCATTCCGCCGCGAAGAGCCGCGATAACCCCAAGCTGAGGGCGTTGTGGGGACCGGTGCTCGACAAATACAAAGTCGACCTGGTGTTGCAGGGGCACGATCACACGTACGCCCGCACCGGACTGGTCGGTACCGTCAATGTTCCGGAAGGAACGACGGCCACAGCCGGGGGAACGGTCTATGTCGTCTCCGTCAGCGGTCCGAAGTTCTACAATCTGCCGCAACCCACGCCGGCCCACTTTCAGCGCGTGGCGGAAGAGACGCAGCTCTTTCAGGTGATCTCGATCGATGGCGACAATCTGACGTACGCCGCCCGCACGGCGACCGGTCGGTTGTATGATGGTTTCCAGTTAACCAAGTCAACCAGCGGGAAGAACACGCTGACTGAACAGATTCCGAACGAACCACCCCGCCTGCGGAAACCGCTGGAATCGCCCGCCAAATAACATGATCGACATTGGCGTCCAGTGTGAGCGCGCGGCGCAAGCCGTCTGGGACTGCGGGTGTCCCATACGCGAGACGAAGACACCGGGGGGCTTGCGCCCAATGGCACTTACTTTAGATTGTTGGGTGGTGGTTTTCGGGTTTGGAAGTGGGTTGATTTGGGTCGTCGTTTGTACGCTTCTCGGGGGTAGTGGCGATCGGGGCGGTTCGGCAGCTTGTCGTATTTCGCGAGGTGCAGGGCACGTTCGTAGCGTTGGCGGCAGTCGGCGGGATTGTTGGTCATCGACGAGAGCAGGAATGTGCGGAACGTGGTCCAGGTTCGCTTGAAGCTCAGCCGTCGCGGGGGGAGTTGCAGTTGGGCGGCGGCCTGGCGGCGGAACTGGATGACGAGGTTGTAGGCGACGTGTGACGTCAGTAGTTCCTTCAGGAACATCGCGGGGCTGCGGGCTGGAATGTGTTCGGTGTCCAGCACGACTTTCAGATTACGGATGTCGATCTCGACGTCGTGGCGTTGGCCGTACAGAGTCGCCAGCTGGTCCGCCGAATCGGGGAGATCGCTGATCAGATAGAGAGTCTGGTCGCCGTGAATCCGGACCTCATGGAGATGGACTTCCAGGCGGGCATCGGACGGCAATTCGGGATGTTCGCGGCGAACGACGCGGGTGGGCTGCCACTCCAGTGACCAGGTCTGCGACTGGGCCGCTTGGGTGACGAGTGTGGCCTGCCGCTGCAGCGCTTGAAACCGCACGGGCGAGAGTCGCAGCAGGAACTTCTGGCGGGCCTGACGGGCCGCGTAGGCGACCGTAAAGATGCCGAAGCCGGCATCGGCCAGCACCACGCTGTCGGGGGGAATTTGTGTCAGGCAGCCCTGGATCAGGGCGGTTTCGGAGAGCGCCTCCGGGCCGTACATCGGGCCGACTTCGGGGACCAGCGCGGCACCGCTGGAGAGTTCATGCGCGACGACCAGCAAGGCGACCGGAAACGCCCCCGGTCCATGCTGATTCGAGGCGGGTGGGAAATGTCGACGGAATTCCGGCTCCGGGGCCAGCGTGAGTGTCGTCCCATCGATCACGTAGACCCGTCGTGTTCCGAACGACGGAGGCGTGGCCTCGATCAGCGATTGACTCACACGCTCGGCCAGCCACCGCGATGCTGCGTCGGGCATTCGCGTCCGCGCGCGACTGTAGGCTCCCGACGCGGTGGACAGCGTTCCGTCCGTCACCCGTTTGTTGGTCGGCACCAGATCGGGCGGGTTTTCGAGCAGCTGTTTCACGGCCGCTTCCAGCGAGCGCTCGGGACTGAGTCGCTGGTAGATCAGCATCCATAAGACGACGCTGGTGGTGTAGACCGCATTCCCCCGCGACGGATGCAGCCGCTCGACTTCCTCGAAATCGACCAGCGTCCGCAACAAGGCGAACGCCCGCTCGAACTCAAGCTCTGCCACCGGGTCAGTCACCACCGGGTCCAACGGCTCAGCGTCCATGCCAATCTGACTCCTCATTCAGGTGTCAGAGTCCCGGCGCAAATAGCGTGCCAAAAAAGCTCGCTCTACGAGAATTCTAAAGTAAGTACCATTGGGCTTGCGCCCAATGGTACTTACATTACCTTACACCCATGCGAGATTGGGATGCCAGCGAGAATTGGGGTGTCCAGGGGGCCGTTCTGATGTCGCAATTCCACCATCGACGTCGATCTTCGCCCTCAAAACGGGACCTCAACACATCCGCGAAAACTAAAGTAAGTACCATTCGGCTTGCGCCCCGACCGCTGGCAAATCGCACCGTGAAGCCCGGCATCGTCATCGTTGCCGGGCTTCTACCTTTCGAATAACGCACCCGCTGACGACATCGCACACTCTCGAACGTTGGTTGACGAGGGCTGCGCGGTTTGCCCATTCGAAAGGCAGATGCCGGGCGTGGAAAGCGACGCCCGGCATCGTGATCAATCGCAAGGCTTTTGACGTTACCGGGGAGCTTGTGCCCCGTTCGCTGAGCTTTTTTGCGGACTCAGCACAATGTAATCGATGCCCACCATGTAGTTTTTCACCGCTTTGGGGTTGGCCCCGACGATCTCGATGGTCAGTCGGTGTGGTCCTGCCGTGAGTGAATGCACGCCGAGCGAAATGGGCGGAGTATTCACGACGCCGTTGTTGAACAGATCGATGGGATCCGTTGCAGCAGCGCCGTCCCATTGCAGTTTGACGATGCCGTAATCGATCGCCTTCGTCAGGGATGTCAACACCTCGTAGGTGCCGGCCTTCTCGACCGACAGTTCCAGGACGAGCTTGTCGCCCGGCTTGGCACCGGTCCACCAGAGATGCGACTGCCCGCTCCATTGTCCCAGACTGAAGGCTGCCATCCCCTGCGGGGCTGCACCGCCGCCGGTCTTCGAAACGACTTTCAAGGCTTCGCCTTCAAAGGCTCCCGCAATTCGTTTGGTCTTGGGGTCGATCCACGGTCCTTCACCGGGCAATGGGACTTGTGTCGCCGTCTGCAGGTAGGCAACCAGATCGCGGACCTGGTCGGGAGACAACGGCTTCAACTGGCCTTCGGGCATCAGCGAGAGATCCGCAAGCTGCCGCGTTTCGATATCGGCTTTGGGAATTGTGACGAGATCGGTCGGCGTCTGCAGTGTCACCGCAGACGCCGTCTCCTGCTTGATGATTCCATTCAGTGCCCGACCGTCCTGCGTGGCAATGATCGTGACCTGGTAATCCTTGCCAATCACCGCACTCGGATCGAGCACGTTCTCCAGCAGATACTCCAGATTCATCCGGTTGGAACCCGTGAGATCGGGGCCGATCTGTTTCCCGGCTCCAAACAGGACGTGACAGCTTGCACACGTTTTCTGAAAGAGCTCGCGGCCGTGTGGCAGGTTGGCCTGACTAAGGACCGGCTGCGTGAGCTGCTTTCGATAGCGGTCGAGATCGGCCAGCTTGTCGGCCGGGGTATTGCGCACAGCGCCCCACACTTCCGTGAGCCGCTTGGTGACAGCGGCGTTGTCCATCCGCGCGAGTTGCCGGACGGTGAACGCGCTCAGCTCGGTTCGGGCGATTTTCTCCTCAGCGATCGCATCGAGGAGTGCGAGCACGTAGGCAGGTCGCGCCGTGAGAGTGGCCAACGCCGCCTGCCGATCGGTTTGCGACCAGTTCGAGTACTCGCCAATTAACACGACGGGAGTTCGCGGATCTTCGATCGCTGCCAGACCGTTCAAGGCTTTGGTTCGTAACGGATCATCCTGACGGACAATCGTCTGGAGCAGTGAAGGGAGTTCGGAGTCCTTCCCTGCGAGCAACGCTGCGAGCGCCAGCTCCCGACGTTCGACAGTGAGCGATTTGTCTGCCAGCGTGGATCGCAGTTGCGGGAAGACGCGTTGATCGCCGAACTTCACCGCGACGTATTCCGCCTGCTGGCGGATTGCCGGATCGGTCGTCGCCATCAGCGTGGTGAAGGTCTCTTTCCAACTCGCGGGTTGCGACTCATTGGCCCGGATTTTCAGCGACTCAACGAGTTCCTCAAGCATCCAGCGTTGTGCCTCGACCGGTTGGGTCCGCACCGCTGTCAGTAACGGATCGAGACCGGCCGGTTCCGCAGCCAGCCGACGCACAATGAACCGTGCCAGCTGTGGAAGCTTAAGGTTGCTCGCGAGCTGCAGACTCCGCGTGGGATCGGCTCCGACCAGCGGTTCCAGTCCGTACCAGACCAAAAGCGGCAGGTTGTGGTCCTTCGCATCTTCCTCGTGTTGGGCCAGCGCGGTGATGATGCCCCAGCGCTGTTCCAGCGGCATGCGCTGCACGGCCGATGCCAGTGCCAGCCGCACGTTCGCGGCCAGATCTTCCCGTGCAAGCCGTTCAAATTCAGCAAGCAGGCTGGCTGCCAGCGGTCGTGATAGACTCTTCGTTTCCGTCGCCAGCTGGATCGCCCAACTGCGGACATCCGCATCGGCATCGCGACACAGTTCGAGTGTCAATTTGGGGTCAACTCCCCCCGTGACATGCAGTGCCCACAGGGCACGCAACCGTTGCGGTGTGGGCGTTCCGCTCTTCAGATGCGTGACCAGCGCGGTTCGCGAATCGGCGCTGAGTGCTCCGGCTGCTGCTCGTTCCTGTAAGAGCCGCCGGGCGTGTCGCACGTACCAGTCATTCTGATGGAACTGGTACGCCACGAGTTCCACATCGGTCGCCGTGCCAAGATTGACGGTGACCGCCTTGTGCTCGCCGTAGACGATCTTAAAGATGCGGCCGTTGGTCCGGTCGTGTCCATCGCCCCGCCGATGATGGCATTGATTCTTGTCATACCAGTCAATCATCAGGGCCTGGCCGTCCGGCCCGTAGGTGAGGTAGATCCATTGTGACCAGACATCGTTCGCAAAGCAGAAATCGGGGGCCGCATCGCCGACATATCCGCTGCCGGCACGTGTCAATTTGTCCTGATTGAGACGGGCACCGTGGATGTTGTTCATAAAGAGCTGGTTGCGGTACCGTTCCGGCCAGGCACCGCCGAGATAGATCATCGCCCCGGCATGGGCGTGACCGCCGCCGATGTTGTCCGACTGGCTGCGATCCGCCTGGTTCCATTGATTGCCGACCCAATGTCGATGGTTCGCGATCGTCTGAATGTCATTGAACGTGTAGGGGTTAAAGTGTTGCCCCGCCTGTCGCTGATAGCGGGCTCCGGGAATGATGTGATAGAGGTGGGGAATCACGCAGGCCGTGCAAAAGGCATGGCCGTAATCGTTGAAGTCGACGCCCCACGGGTTGCTGGTCCCTTCAGCAAAGACTTCGAACTGGTGCCGTGTCGGATGATACCGCCAGATGCCGGCGTTGATCTTCGTCCGCTGCTCAGCAGGTGTGCCCGGTTTCCCAACCGCGGAGTGCGTGAAGACCCCGTGGCAACCATAGAGCCAGCCATCGGGTCCCCAGATGAATGAGTTCAGCGTTTCGTGCGTGTCCTGAAAGCCCCAGCCATCCAGCAGGACTTCTGCCGGGCCATCGGGACGATCGTCGCCGTTGCGATCGGGGATGAACAGGAAGTTGGGAGCCGCCCCGACATACACGCCACCGAACCCAACGGCGAGGCCGCTCACCAGATTGAGTTTGTCCGCAAAGATCGTTCGCCTGTCGAAACGGGCATCGCCGTTCGTGTCCTCGAAGATCAGAATGCGGTCGCGGGCCTGATCTTCAGGGACATGCTCGGGATACGAGTACGCCTCAGCCACCCACAGGCGGCCACGATCATCGAACGCCATCGCAATCGGCTGCACGACATCCGGCTCTGCGGCGACCAATCGCGCATGAAAGCCCGGTGGCAGTGTCATCGCGGCGACCGCCTGCTCGGGCGTGAGCCCCTGCGCCATCGGCGGCCGCTTCTTCGGTTGTTGCAGTTCCCATTCTTCTTTCGAGACCGTCTTCACCGTTTGCGTATGAACGAAGATCCCCTGCTTGTTGCCGACGATCACATCCGGCCTGCCATCGCCGGAAACATCTGCCGCCGTGACCTGCACCCCAACGCCGGAGTTGTCGTCGATCAGGTGGGGGACCCAGTCAACCGCGCCCTGTTCGCCCCGAACGAGTTTGAACCAATAGAGGACCGCGGGAGCATCCGGTTCCGGGTCACCCTTCGGTCCATGTGCCCAATAGCGCTTGCCAGTGACGATATCCTTGAGACCGTCGCCGTCCATATCGACGAGGTCGATCGCGTGAATCTGTGAGAACTTCACGCCGTACGGATTGTCGCCGGTTTGAGTCCCGGTGATCGGCTGATGGACGAAACCGATCTTGCCATCGGTCTTCTGCTGGCGATACCAGCTCAACCCGAAGCCATGAGCGGCGAGGCTGGTGATGACGTCGTTCAGTCCATCACCGTCGACATCGTAGGCGTACATCTGGGCTCCACCGCCGCCACTGAAGGCGAACGGGTGCTTCGTCCAGACGGGGTCTTCTTTCAGCGATTCAGGCTGTTCCCACCATCCGCTTTTTTCGAGGAGATCGGCCCGTCCGTCGCCGTTCACATCGCCCCAGCCGAGACCGTGCGTGAACTTCCCGCCCGCGGTCTGGTCCGAGATTTTATGAAACGTCCACGGCTCACTCGGATTCTCCCAGTTCGGGCTGGCGTAGCCGAAGAACCCGCCGCTCGAGCAGATGATCTCGGGCTTGCCGTCACCGGTGAGATCGCCCCAGGTAGGCGATTCGTTGTCGACGACATCGAGCACTTTGTGACGGACCCACATGCCGTCCTTGCCCTGTGGGTTCTCGTACCAGGAAGCGTCTTGTCCCGGGAACCCATAGATCAGAATGTCGGGCCAGCGATCGCCATTAATGTCGTGCGTGAAAGCAAAAAAGTTGTCGGAGTAACCATGGGGATCAAAAGGCTTGGGAGGAGAATAGACATGCTGCTTTTCGAACTTCGGCCCGGCATACCAGAACGGCCCCGCGACGACATCGTGATGACCGTCCTTGTTGATGTCGCCGACCGCCGCCCCTTCGGTGAAAAACTGTTGATTTAACTGATGCTTCGTAAACAGGCGCAGCTGATAAGGTTCCGCAGCTTGGATGAGCGAGCCGGACACCAGCAAAAGCAGACCACTCCAGCGACAGGGATGCGACATGAGAGGACCTTATGCACGATGTGAATCAACGCGAACTGTCAGCGAATAGGAGTAGCGTACCCAGCGGAATTGACGCATCAAAGTGTTTCGATTGCGAATCTGTGGAATCCATATTTGAGGCACACGCCAGTGCAACTTCCTGCTGGATGGCTGGGTTGTTGTTGTATGTTGTTATTTTGTAGTGATTTGCGTTGGTCGGTCGATTCTCGTTGTGAACCGGGAGCGGGAACTGTTCCTGGAAACCAAGTGTCCTGTGTGGAAGGTCCAGATTTCCGCTGGGCATCGCAACAGAAGATTTAACCGAATGCTCACAAAGGGATTGCGCGCGATTGATGATGCGTGGCGGATGATCTGCGAAAAAATCGGAAGCCAGTCCCTTGATTCACCGAGCCGGGACGTTATCCTTCTCCTTCGCCTAACGGCACTCGGAACAAACGCCAACGCAACCGGCTTCCCAGCGGAGCCCACCGTCGTAAGTGCTTGTTTCCCTTGTTCTTTGACAACTCGGTTGGGAATTTTGAGAATCAGCTTTGCACGGTATTGTGCGGTTGCTGGACGTACGGGGCACTTGTCTTCGGACATTCGGTGACTGGTGGGGTTTCGGCCCGACTCAGTCACCACCAACGTAC
>JBGATC010000009.1:0-188699 GCA_044229335.1 Planctomycetaceae bacterium
CGACTTGGGAAGCACGAACGGGACCCGCGTCAACGGCGAACTCGTTCGAAACGAACGGGTTCTGTCCGATGGTGACCAGGTGAGCATCGGCAAACTCGAACTGCAACTTGTGGTCCGGGAAACCGCTGCGGTCGCAGTTGCCGCGCCGCTTCCCGAGGAACTTCCGCTCTCGTCCTCCGCGACGGTTGAGATCCCGATTGGCGGCATCGACCAGACGCTGACCGGCTCGACCGCCGAGACCGCCTACGAAATGCCCGCGTTCCCCGGAGCAGCCGTTCCGCAGGAACTCGCGGCTCAGGCCGCAGATACGGCGATTTTGAGTGCAGGAGCCACGGTAGCTGGTGTCCCTAGCATGCCACCTGGATACCCGCCTGGTTACTTCCCACCTGGCTACCCCCCACAAATGGGCTATCCCCCTCAGCCGGGATATCCGATGGGGTACCCGATGTACCCGCAGCAGATGCCCGGTTATCCGATGGGATATCCTCCGGGCTATCCGGGAATGCCGCAACAGTTTGCGCAGCCGGCTGCTGCGGCACCGGCGGGGCCGTCCACCGTCGCCATGGAAGTCCAACTCCCCCCCCCGGAAACGACTGGGGTGAAAGAGCCGCCCCCGCCGCCTCCACCCGCTCCCGTGGTCGAAGGGCAGGCTCCGGCCACCCCGGTGGAGAAGCCTTCCAACTCCGCTGCCGATATCATTAAGCAATACATGCAGCGGCGAACGACGAAGTAATCTGACGCACTCCCGCGTTGGCGCTCGCCCGCAGACACAGGATGTACACCAATGTCAACCGGTGATCCAGCAGCGAATCAGGCGGAAGTTCAGCGTCGTTACAAGGAATTCCTGGATCTGCTCCCACTCACCCTGGCGCTGGCGGGCCTCCCTCCCAGCGACATCGGCAAGTATTTCTCGGAAGAGCAGATCGAAGGGCGTTCCTTCACGATTCGCCACGCCTACAAATTTGCCCGATCAATCACCCGGGAAGTCATCACCCGGTAACTCGAATGGCCCCGGAGTGCTCTTTCTGAACGGCCACAACTGGCAGTGAAACGTCGTGACCGCTGCCCGGGACTGGAACTGCCGTCCAGTTCGTGACTGCATCTCAAGAGCCCGTCACTCCCCGGCCGCGTGGATGAAGTCTCCGTGAAACCGGCTGCTCGTCCCGCGGGTAGTCACTTCTGAAAGGTGATCACGGCGGTGGACGATGACGCCGGGCTGGGGCAGCGCTGTCTGACAGGCGACCCGGAAGCCGTTCGGGCATTTGTCGAACGATTTCACGGGGTCGTCTTCGGTTTGTGCTGCCGTATGCTGGGCCATCGGCACGATGCGGAAGACGCGACGCAAGACGTCTTCGTCCGCGCGCTGCGACACCTCGCGAGTTGGGATCCATCTCGACCGCTGCGCCCGTGGTTACTCACGATCGCCGCGAATCGATGCCGGACCCGGCTCTCCAAACGGTCGAAACAACCAGCGCTGGTCGAAACACTCTCCGAAGTCCCCGCGACGGGTGCTCCGGCGATCTCCGGACTGGCCGAAGAACTGCAGAACGGATTGGCACTGCTGCGAGACGATTACCGCCTCTGTTTCATCCTGTTCTATGAGCAGCAATTGTCGGTGCAGGAAGTCGCCGCCACGATGGAGTGCCCCGAAGGAACCATAAAGACCTGGCTGTACCGGGCGCGAAAAACGCTCGCGGAATACCTGCAACAACGCGGAGTGGTGTCGTCCGATGGATACGAAGTGCACGGCGTATAACGATTGGCTCGCCGACTCGATCGAGACCGCGGCCTCGATGCCAGCGCTGTTGACCGAGCACCTGCAGCAGTGTCCGGCCTGTGCCAAGCAGGCGGCAGCGGACGCGGCGTTAACCCGCGCCATCAGCGCCTGGTGTGCTCAACCGCCACAGCCGACGTTGTCGAGCCTGACGCTGACCCAGTCGGTCCTGGCAGCGCTTCCGGTTCCGGCCTCCAAGACGACTGAGGTCCCGCAGCGATCATCCCGCGGGTGGATTGCGTTGCTTCTGGCCTCTGCTGCTACGCTGGCGGCCGTCATGGTGGCGCGTGGTCCGGAACCAGCACCGATCCCTGCGGTCGTCTCGCTCTCGGTGACGGACTCCGTTGAACAGCTCCTGCGGGGGATTGAAGCCGCTCCGCCAGTCGTGATGGCTGCGGCACCGGTTGCCACACCGACTCTCGCCGCCTGGCCAACGGTCAATGTCGTGACTCTTTCACACCAGCCGGACACGACACAGACTCCGACAGAAACGACCAACGGGCCCCACGACTGGAACCGGTTGGCAGCCCCCTTGAGCAGTGCGTTCCGTTTCCTGGGGGATGCCCTCCCAGTGACAGACGCAGGTTGAACGTTCGAGAGCAAACCCGCTGAGGAATGACTGATTCTGTGAGTTCTCTGTTCGACCCTCGTCGCACCCAGCCAGGTGTCACTGAGACACTGCGAAAGCTTGTGATGGAATTCGTCACGAGAAAGGGACCACTCTTGAAACCGACTGCCACATCGCTACCAAGCAGGTGTTCAAGTGCGAAAGACATCGCGTGGCTGCTCGCTTGGTACGCGGTGTACTCCAGTGTCACACTTGCTGCAGCCGAGCCCCGCGAACTCTCGGGCTTTCTCCCGCGTCCCGCAGCCTTGTACCTGGAAATCTCGGATCCCGATCAGGTGTGGACGGGTTGGCCGCAATCCCTCTTAAGCCGTCGCGCACAAGCCATCGGAGTCCTGGATTTGCTGGAGCGCGACACGACGCTGCAGCGATGGCGCAAGACCGATGCCGAAGTCGCTACGGCGACGAAAACACGGCTGTTCGACCATGTCCGCGGGCTTTGTGCGCAGGGATTGGGGCTGGCGGTCTTTGTGCCTGAGCAAGGTGAGCCGCAAGGACTGTGGTTATCGCGAGCACGCTCGGCGGACACGATTCAGATGACACTCACCGCCTGGGATCAGGTCGAACCGGCCCAGCGAATCGCGAAGCAGACCGCCGCCGGACAGGCGTACTACGTCCGGACCGTGCGTCCGGGGAAATCGGAACGGCGACTCTACTACGCGGTGCGGGATGAGTATCTCGCCTTGTCCGATCATGAAGCGCTGGTCGCGGAATGTGCGGACCGGTTGGCGACTTCAGCGCCCACCGAAAAGCACACGCCGGCACAGATTCATGCGCAGGTGTTTCCAGCCGAGAAATCTCCGCCGGTCTGGTTAACGTGTTCCCCGCGGGCGTGGGATCGGCTGCTGATGTCAGAACCAGCGCGCCAACCCGCAGAGCAGAAGCTCCGGGATCTCTGGAAATCGCTCGATGCCATCGCGCTGTCACTCGATTGGACCGAAGGTCTCTCGGTCACGCTTGCAGCCACGCTCGATCCCGCTGCCGTGGAGACCAGCGGATGGGGAGCCGCCGTCGCGTCGCGTCCGGTCGATGCCCTCTCCATCTGGATGACTGCAGATTCCGCATCGTTATTCATCGTCGGTGGCTCGTTTCGTCCGGCGTGGTTTCTCCATCAGTTTCGCAGCCTGCTGAACGTAAAAGAGCAGCGTGATTGGGATCGGGGGCTGGTTGTGCTGCGCGGAGTTCTGCTGAATCAATCGCCAGAGGATGACATCGCTGCAGCACTGTTTCATGATTGGGGTCTCTGGGGAGCGCTCCGCCAGCCGACGAAGATGCCGCTCCAGGCGACCGACTGGTTGCTCGTCGCTCAACACCAACTCGCTGACTCCACGTCAGCCAGTCAGTCAACGCAGGCCATCGATGAAGCCTTGACGCTGGCCTTGCAAGGACTGGGGATCCAGGCGAACTCGACCGATCCCGATCATCCGGTCCATGTAGAACGGGTCGAAGATGCTCAGTCCCGCACACGTCGACTGGTCGGGCGGTCTGATCGTGATCTTGGCTATCGATTGGCTGGATCACGGCTGACGATTGGGTTTCCTGCGACCACGCTTACAGCGACGTCCATGTCCACCACCACACCGCGTCACCATTGGCTGCAAGCGGTGCATCCCCGACCGCTGGCATTCGCCTGGTGTGACCTGGTCCGCGTCCGCCATGCCTTCGGTCTGACATCGATGGACCCGGCGAAACTCCTCGATGCCCGCGACCCGCGCGGTTGGGGTCGTCTGTTCGATCAGGTCGCCGCCACCTTCGATGGGTCCCCATCACGCATCGAACTCCGCCTCTTCGGCCGGATCGATGGATCAGCTCCCGCCATCAACGCCACTTCCAAATAGCAAACACGCGGATCGCGCTCACGCTCCGCAGCCTGAATGGATGCCGTGCACGCCGCTCAAATTCCCGCGATCTGTCTCACCATCGAATTGCTCCAGAACGCCACTCGCTGGCCACCAAGCGCCAGTTTTGCGAGAGTGATCCGCTCTTCCATCCACTCGCTCTCGCACAAAGCGCTCGCATGGGACTCTTCGACTGGCTGAGTCGGAAGCCGCGGAAAGAGTCACAGCGACCTGCCGAACGTGACGAACCGACGGGGCGCTATGTCTTCGCCCTCATTCTGCTGAGGCAGTTTGCGTTCGAGAATCCGCTGCAATTGATGGGGTTGCTGGCGTCGCCGCAGGCACCGTCGTTCATTCAGGCCCTGCTGGATGATCTGCAGACGAAGCTGAAACAGCCGGTCGGGTTTCAAGCGGCGGATGTCAAAGCCCACCCGGTGCGGATTGGTGACTATCCCGCGGTCATCATCCAGATGCCGACTCCGCTGGAGACAGCCGAGGCGCATTACACAGCGCTCGTGGGCCTGTTTCAGCCTTCCAGAGCACTCTTCGAATCGAAAGACAAGCTTCCCGCTCGGTACTTCACGCTGGAGAAAGGCTTGAGCATGGACAACACACCACGCACGGTCTTGTGTGAATGGACCGACACGTCCCATCTGAACTTTGGTGACGGTCCGCCAGCCACTGCAGGTGACTTTGCCAAAAGCATTGAAGCCATGCTCGATCGCGAAGACGATTCGGCTTAGCAAATTCGCCGTGTGCTCAGTGAAACCGCGTCCGGAGTGCCTCCCAACGCCACCGATTACGGCCGCCCCGGCGGATTGGTCTCGACCTGCGGGGGCAGCAGCCGCGGCGTAATGAGCGTCATGGTCAGTTGTCTTTGTGAGTCGCGTTGCAACGGAACGACGAGTAGCGTTTTTCCCGCTGCCATCCGATTCTGGACCAGGATCACGGTGTCGTCGATCCGTGGAATCTGCACCGAACGTTCCTGATCGCCCGAACGGACGGTCATCACCTCGACGTCGCGGATCTCCGTCTGCTGCACGCGGCAGGCGAGCTGGCAGGTGGAAGCATCGTCGGAATAGACCGCATCCAACTGCAGATTGAGTCCTTCCTGGCAGATCGTCACCTGGGGCTTGATGCCGCCATCCGGAAGTGTCTCGAATCCCGTGACAAATGGCCGCTCGGTCCCCATTGCGATCATGGCGGATACCCCCTCGAACATCGTGATTTTGGGGGCTGACAGAATGTTCGTATTGCGTTTCTCAGGAAGCTTACGGATCAATTGACCAACTTCCAAATCGGCCAGTTGCTGCAGATACGTCGGGATGGGTAAGCGTTCCCCCCGAACAGCGCGGACATCCATCCCACTCGTCTTTGGACTCCCCAGTGGCTGTTCGACTGGCGGAACCGACGAGAGCACTTCACCGCCAGCCGGCAGGCCGAGTTCCGACAGTTCTCCCCCCACTGTAATCAGCCGAATTTCCATCACGACCTGCCGCTCTCCATGCTTCCGCATGCGTTCGAGGGCAGCTTCCACCACCTGGTGCTGGGCCTGCGTGAGCCGCATCACCAGCTGCATCCCCGTGCGGACCCCAAGGGTCTGATTCAAGGGACGCCCGAGCGCGTGCTCAACAAGCTGATGAACGGAGAACGCACCCATCTCTTCACTCAACGCGGGATCGTCCTGGCGGACCCGCGCAACGACCTTGGTGAGATCGTACACGCGGACCGTTGTCGGCCCGTCATCGGGAATCGCCAGCGTGGCCACCCGCCAGACAGCATTCGCCGGGACGCTGATCGGCGGGCGAGTCACTTCCGGAGGCGTGGCTGCATCGGTCAGGCAGATTCCCGCGCACAAGAGGACGATCGCTGCCGTCACCCAGCGTGTGATCCAGGTGCGCGGACCTTGCCAGTGCTGGACATCGGCCAGACGCTGTCGGATTGCTGATCGCGCCCCCAGCAGGCCAGCGGCGGGGCCCCACGATGGACCGGTTTGTTCGAGGAACTTCAGCAGTGTTCGACCATAATCGGCAGCAGACCCCCGCGGCAGATGCTCGAGTGCCTGGGCATCACACAGACACTCGCGCGTGGCGAGCCAGCAGCGCTGGGCCCACCACGCGAGCGGATTCCACCACTGAAAGACGCGCACAATCAACAATAGGCCATTGAAGAACGCATCACCGCGGGCAACATGCGCCAGTTCATGCCAGACGACGTGCTGCCGTTCGGCAGGACTCAATTCCATCATCGGGGTCGGCAGAAGGAGTGTGGGCCGGAACCAGCCGATGACTGCGGGCGATGTCAGTTCAGCGATAGCACGGACCTGAACGGGACACCAGAGTCGGAATGCCGCACGTCCTGCAGCGACCGACTCCAGCCAGGCAGAGTCGGTCACCAAGGTGCTTCGCGCCAGCCAGCAACGACAACGCCACGAGGTCAGCGCGGCCCAGGCGAGCATCAGGCCGGCCCCGCTCCACCAGGCGAGCATCAGCAGGGAAGTCCATGACCAGAGGGTCGCGGCTGTTGCCTGGGCGTACAGAATTGTGTTCGACGGATTCGGAACCGGCTGCCATTCGGCGGTGTACTCGGCTGGCGGGAGCATCTCCACTCCCGCAATCGGCGCAACAGCAGTTGTAGCAGGAAGCCACCCATCAAGAAGCCCGGTCACACTCCAGGGCGATTCCACGCTGACCGGCAACAGAAAACGAGCCAGCACAATCGACCAGAGACCATACCGCACACCGACCGGGAGCTGGCGTTTGCCCAGCCAGGTGACCGCGGTGACGATGACTACCAGGGGCAGTGCGACCCAGGCAGCCAGGAACGATGCTTCACTGATCGAAATCAGAATCGTGTCGACATCCATGCGACTTCTCCAGAGCGAGATCACCGTGGGCTATCGGTCTTGTTGATCGAGCAGTTTTCGCAACTCGGCCAGTTCTTCGGGTGTGAAGCGGGCCGAGCGGACAAAATGAGCGAGCAGGGGGGCTGCCTCGCCATCAAAGACCCGCTGCAGAAATGAACGGGCTGCACGACGGACACAATCGGCTTTGCGAACCGCGGCCTTGTAGAGGTAGCGGTTCCCCTCGGGGGTGTATTCGAGGGCTCCCTTCTTCACGAGCCGATGCAGCATCGTGCGGATCGTCGCGGCAGTCCACCCGCTCGGCTCTTTCAAGGTGGCAATCACATCCTGTGCCATGATCGGCTGGCGATCCCAGACGAGATTCATGATCTGCCATTCGGCATCGGAGAGTTCGACAGCCTGCGACATCGGCAACCCCTGTTGTTGACAGGACGCAATATTTACAGACGTAAACACTCCAGTCAAGAGCAACGGATCGAATTGGCAGCCAGTCGTCGGTCCGGCATCGTCCGTCGCGCAGATGCGGCCGCAAGATCAATCTATCCAGGAACTGGACTCTCCAAGAAACGGCTGATTACGAGCCGCACATTCCTGGAGGCCGTCCGAAGCCAACCATGGCCCTCCAGCAATGTGCAGATCTCACTCGGCCCTAAGAGCACCAGAACTCGCACGGAGCATCAGTCGCAGTACAGGAATTCGTTGCTGTTGAGGACCGCGAGGCAGAGGTCGACCCAACTGGCTGCGTCCGCTGAATCGAGCGCAACGGGCGTGGGCAGCGGCATCAGAAACGTCTTATTGCCAGTGTCGGCTGTTAATCGGGCGGCATTGGCCGTGAGGAATGTCTTCACGAACTGCAGCTCATCGGGGAGCGGATCTCGACTGAGAGTGATCCGGTACAGCGTCTGCAAGCGGGCCTCGGTCGAGGGCGAACTGTGCAGCACCCGCCCTGCGAGTCGCTGGGCGGCTTCCACAGACAGGTCGCTATTCAGCAGTGTCAGTGACTGCGGGGCCGTGGTGGAGCGTCCACGAGCGGCACAACTCGCGTTGGCATCCGGACGGTCAAACGCTTCCAGCAAGGGATAACGCAGATTCCGGCGGGCAAAGAGGTACACACTGCGACGGACATGCTCGGCAGCATTCGGATGCGTCGTCCACTGACCTTTCAACAGCGTGCTCACCAACTCTTCGGGCAACGGGGCCTGCACTCCCGGACCACCCGCGGTCCGGTTCAGAACGCCCGAGACGTCCAACAAGGCATCACGCAAGGCTTCCCCATCCAGTCTGCGTCGGGGAGCGCGGCTGAGCCAGCGATTATCGGGATCACATGCCAGCCGCATATCCCAATCAGCATCGATCCTGTCACTTCGATGACTCGCCTGCCGGTAAGTCGCGGACAGCACCAGTCGGCGATGCAGGTGCTTCAGACTCCAGCCATGCGTGATCAAGTCGTCGGCGAGCCAGTCGAGCAACTCCGGATGCGTCGGATCGGCGTTGATCAGTCCGAAGTCGCTCGGGGTCTCACTCAGTCCTCGACCGAAATGATGCTTCCAGACGCGATTGACGATGACCCGTGCAGTCAACGCTTGGGCTTCTCGTATCAGGGCTTCTGCTAAAGCTGTGCGGAGTCCAGCCGAAGTTTCGGTTGGGAACTGATCGACCTGGGTACTGACGGCAGCGATCCGGGGCAAGGACGGTTCGACTTTCGCACCGGGTCGATGGTAATCGCCACGGATCCACAGCCGGGCTTCGATTCGTTCGGGTTGATTCGCGAAGCGGTAGTAGGGAGCATCCCGCTTGAAGACCGCCGGGACGGAGGACTCGAAGACCGCGCGCAGACGGTAGAAGTCGGCCTGACTGATCGGGTCGTATTTGTGGTCGTGACACTCTGCACAGCCGACCTGCATCCCGAGAAACACAGCTCCGACAGTCGACGTTAACTCGTTCAATCGCAGGTGCCGGCGTTCGACCTGATCATTCACGTCGGGCATATCCGGCCCAGCCAGACAGAACATCGTCGCGATCGGATCGCCACCGGCAAGTTCGTCCCCCGCGAGCTGCTGGCGAAGAAACTCATCGTAGGGGAGATCACGATTCAACGCCGCGATGACCCAGTCACGGTAACGCCAGGCGTCGGCCCGAAGTTTGTCGTGCTCAAAACCATCGGTCTCCGCGAACCGAGCCAGATCCAGCCAGTGCTGTCCCCAGCGCTCACCATACGCGGGGGATGCAAGGAGTCGCTCCACAAGCCGTTCCACGGCATTCGGAGCATCGTCTTGCAGGAAGGCTTCGCGTTCTTCCAGTGTGGGTGGCAACCCGGTGAGATCAAACGCGAGCCGGCGCAGAAGTGCCGGGCGGTTTGCTTCCGCACATCCAGTCAATCCCAACGGTTCGAGCCGTGCCAGCACAAACGCATCGACCGGTGTGCGTTGCCAGCCCTCAGTCGCGAGGACAGGGATCGAAGGTCGGGTTAACGGACGATACGCCCAGTGCTGTCGGTCTTCCGGCGTGAGTGGAACTTCTTCGACATCCAGATCCGCACCGTAGATGAGTGACCCCGGCAGGGCACCGCAACCAAACAGCAGTAGACGGAGGATGATTCGCATCAGTTGGTGACTCGGAAGTGCTGTCGCCTTAAATGCAGCAAAGGTGAACCTCACGCCAGGATGTCATGAACGATCTCGACATCGTCCGTCGGGCCGATCAATCGTTCATCCAGGCCATTGTGGAAATATGAGAGGGCTTCTGGATCGAGGCCCAGCAGATGCAACAGCGTGGCATGGAAGTTCCGGATGTGAACGGGTTTCTCGGCGGCGCGCAGTCCGACAGCATCGGTCGCACCGTACGCCATCCCCGGTTTCACGCCACCGCCAGCCAGCCAGATCGAATAGCCCCAGGGGTTATGATCGCGGCCCTTGCCTTGTTCGCTCATCGGCATGCGACCAAATTCGCCCCCCCAGATGACGAGCGTGTCGTCCCATAGGCCCCGCCGTTTCAGATCGGTCAATAACCCAGCAACCGGTTGATCCGTTGCCGTGCACAGTTGCTGATGATTCTTGAGCACATCGCTATGGGCGTCCCAGCCGTTCGTGTCGCCGGAATAAAGCTGCACGAACCGCACGCCCCGCTCGATCATCCGCCGCGCGAGCAGGCACCGTCGACCGAACTCGGCCGTGGCCGGGCGATCGATCCCGTAGAGCTTTTGCGTCTCAGCGGTCTCTGAGGGAAGATCAACCAGTTCCGGTGCAGCGGCCTGCATCTTGAAGGCCAGCTCGTAAGCGTGCATGCGGGCTGCGAGTTCATCATCACCGTCACGAGTGGCAAGATGTCGCTGATTCATCTGCTGCAGCAGATCGAGCGTCCGCCGCTGCTGGTCCGGACCGATGCCCTCGGGAGCAGCGAGATGCAGGATCGGCTTTGGCCCCGAGCGCATCGGGACACCCTGGTAACTGGCGGGAAGATAACCACTCCCCCACGCTGGTGGTCCCCCTTTGAGGCCCCCGCCGGGATCCGGAAGCACGACGAAGGCGGGGAGATCCTGATTCTCGCTGCCGAGTCCGTAGGCGACCCAGCTGCCAACGCTCGGCCGTCCCATGAGGATGTGGCCGGTATTCATCTGGTAGACCGACTGCGGATGGTTGACGCTGTCGCCGTGCATGCTGCGGATGACACACAAGTCGTCGGCCATACGCGCGATAGACGGCATCAGGTCGCTGACCATCAGCCCCGAATCACCCCGCGGTCGAAGTGGCTGCACGGGTGGCAACAAGGGGTTCTCAGCGACCTTCCGCCGCGTGTCGACCATCCCGAAACTCTCGGGAAGTGACTGACCTGCAAGACGCACGAGATCGGGCTTATGATCGAACAAGTCGACGTGGCTGGGCCCGCCGTGCATGAAGAGCCAGATGACGCGTTTCACGCGCGGGAGATGATGTGGAAGCAAACCGCGTCCCAAACTGGACGCTGGAGCGGCTCGAACTGCTCGCTGTTCGTCACGCAAGGCTGCCAGCGCAAGCGCAGCACACCCACCCCCGGCCTGCAGCAGGCAGCGACGGAGAAAGGCGCGACGATCGACGTTCAGATCCAACATCGGCGAATATCCGCGAGAGTGGGTCACCGCCAGTCTAGCAGACAAGCCAAGCAACACCAGCCCCCACCTGTCAGCGGCCAGGACGGATGAGTTCTCGACTCTGCGGGATTTGCAGGGTGAGTCGAGGCTTTGTGAGGTCCCTCCCAGACAATTACCGAGGTTCGATCTGCTTCAGCAGTACGGGGAGTTCGGCGACAGATCGGACGACATAGTCGGCACCTGCGGCGCGGAAATCGGCTTCGATTGATTCGAGGCGGGACGCCAGTTCCTGCGGTGGCATTGCGGTGACTTCCGCATGCGAGAGGCCCAGCGCGTTGCCAGTCTGACTGACCGCCACGGTGGGACACCCCGCAGCGCGACCGGCGGTGATCCCCACCGGGGTGTCATCGATCACCAGTACGGTCGACAGGTCCGTCAGCCCTAACAGCTCCGCCGCGCGAAGGTTCATGTCGGGTGCGGGCCGTCCAGCGGGGACATCATCCGAGCAGACAATTACCTCGGGAGAATAACCACCACGAGCGGCAAGGGGGACGACGACCTCCATCAATGCGCGGGTATAACCTGTCGTCGAGCCGATCTTCAGTCCCCTGGCGCGTAACTGATCGATCGCGGCGGGGATCCCTGGCAGCACCTCGGCTCCGCGAGCGAGCACGGTCTGCTGCATCGGCAGGAATTCGGCATACATCGCCTGCACATCGGCTTGTCCCGGGGGCTGACCATGTCGCTGAGCCCACGCGGCGGCCACGCGCGGCAGCGCGGCGACCGCAGCGATATGGTCGATCTTCGACTGGCCCATGGGACCGCGGGCTTCCACCTCGGTGATGTCGACTCCGCGTAAACGAAAGAGTTCGACGAAGACCGACGTCGGCGCGCGACTCCCATAATCGATCGTGGTCCCCGCCCAGTCGAGCAAGACCCCTTGTAGCGGACGAGCGAGTTGCTTCAGCTCCATGCCTTCCAATCCTGTTCTGCGAGACCGAACGACATTGTCATTCCCGCGCCACCGGTTCCTGTCCGTACAAAAACTCCTGGTCGCGGCTCGTCGCGGAAAATCGGCAGCGTCGGATGTTTCGCGTAGATGCCATGCCAGCGGGCAGCGATCTGCCACTCGGGAAATGAGAACTGCAAGCGCAATTCTCGCAGCATCAGTTCGTCGATTTCGGCTTTGTCGAACGGATCGATCGCCCCGTCATACTCATGGGAATCGCCAAGTATCAGACTCCCGTCGGCCAGTTGCGACGCCATCACGTGAATGCCGAAGCGGTCCAGTTCCGGGGTCTCGCGGGCGATCCGTTGCTGCAACGCGGCCAGCGACGTACACACATCAAAATTGTGGTAGTGACGAATCGTCAATCCACTGGCGAGATGCGGTCCCAGACGAAAACCCTCCGGTTGAGGAACAGTCCGCAGCATCTGCAGTTTGCAGCGTTTCAGGCCGGAGGCAGCCAATCGTTCCGGGAAGAGGGACTCGAAGTCGGCTCCGCTGCAGACGACGATTCGATCACAAGTGATGCTGCGTCCTCCAGCCGTGGTCAGGTTTCCGGTCTCGGCAGCCACGACAGCCGTGTCGAAGTGGAACTGCACGTCGTAAGCAGCGGCCAGCCAGTCTGCCAGACGGTGGATGGCTGCTCCAGGATTCACGCCGAGTTCACTCGGACTGAAGAGGCCGCCACGCAAGGTCGGCAAGTCGGCCGCGGGGGTCCGTTGACGGACGGTGTCTGCGTTCAGCCACGCACATTCATAACCGAGCGACGGCGCCAGCACCGCAAACTCTTCGAGAACCGCCTGTTCATCGGCCCGATGCGCGACATGCAAAGATCCACACCGGTTGACCCACACACCGGCGAGTTCGGCGGCCTGCAGCCAGCGGGAACGACTGCGTAACGCCGTTTCGTGCAGCTCGCCCGCAGGTTGACCAATCGGCCAGACCATGCCGAAGTTGCGGATCGACGCTCCGTGCGCGCGGGGTGAGCGTTCGCAGACGACCACGCGGTGTCCGCGTTCAGCCGCCATCCAGGCATGTGCCAGCCCGACGATCCCCGCCCCCACAATTCCGACCGTCTCGCGTGTCGTCATTCAGCCGTTTCCTCGGAACAGGGACTCTCAGCCAGTTCGATGGCGGTGAGGTAATGCGAGAGCGTTGCGGTCACACACGCCGGATCTTTCGCCCGATCATCCCAGCGGCGCAACGCCACCGCAGCATCAGCATAGGGAGACTGCTGGAATTGCGCGACTTCCGCGTCGGACATCGGTCCGCCTTGCAACTGCAGGCTAAGCTCGGAAGGACCACTCAGATTCTGGCGATACCCCGGTTCTACGGTACAGAGATAACGTTTGGCAGCGACATGCAAGCGGACAGGTTCGACGACCGCGGGACCGAACCGCCGGGCCAGCCAGCGGGCGGCGAGCGTTTCGTGTTGATCGTCGATCCCGTGTTCCGGAGCATCTTCCGGCAGTCCGTGCAGCAGATGGCCGACATCGTGGAGCAGGGCCGCAACAATCAGCGAGGGTTCTGCACCGGCCGCTTCTGCGAGTGCTGCCGACTGCAGAGCGTGTTGACGTTGGCTCACCGCTTCGCGACCGTATTGCGAGTCACCGGAAATGGCGAACAAGCGTTGCAGGTCCGCAATCGTCTGCTGACGATCAAAATCTGTGGTCTTCAAGATCGGGCCTCATCAGGATTTCACGATTGCAGGGTAACACACTTCAATCGTATGTGCGTCATGTGATGGAATTGTGAACGATCGATTCTGGTTGCGGGAAATCTCATGTCGGCTGCTGTCGAAACTTTGCCGCCACGTTCTTCCGAGCAGCCGTCAGCCTGGCAGGGAGCGCTCTGGGCGGTGACGGCAGCCTTCGGGGCCTATTTCTGCATGTATGCGTTCCGCAAACCCTTCACGGCCGCGAAATACGCAGACACGCTGGTCAACGGGGTCGACTTTAAAACCATCCTGGTGACGGCACAGGTCTTCGGTTACATGCTCTCGAAGTTCATCGGGATTCGCGTGGTGGCGGAAATGCCGGTCGCGCGACGCGCGCTCCTGGTGCTGTGGCTGATTCTGGCAGCGGAAGGGGCACTGATTCTCTTCGGCCTGGTTCCCCGGCCGTGGAATGCGGTCTGTCTCTTCTTGAACGGCTTGCCACTGGGGATGGTCTTCGGGTTAGTGCTGGGCTTGCTGGAAGGACGCCGACTGACAGAAGCGCTGGCAGCTGGTTTATGCGCCAGTTTTATCCTGGCGGATGGAGTGACCAAGTCGGTCGGAACCTGGCTGTTGAATCTGGGAATCAGTGAGGAGTGGATGCCAAGTGTCGCCGGCGCGCTGTTTCTGCCTCCGTTGTGCCTCTGTGTGTTCATGCTGACGCGCGTGACACCCCCGGACGATGTGGATCGCAATCTGCGTGCGGAACGAGTGACCATGGACAAGCACGCGCGGTGGACGTTTCTCCGAACGTACGGGCTGGGTCTGATTCCACTCCTGGTCATCTATCTGCTCATTACAATTCTACGCAGCATGCGGGCAGACTTTGCCCCAGAATTGTGGAAGGGCTTAGGAGCTCCCGCCTTGCCGGCAACCTTCACGCTTTCAGAAATGGTTGTCGCGTTTGGCGTGTTGCTGGTGAACGGAGCCGCCGTACTGATCCACGACAACCGCCGCGCGTTCTCCTTCGCATTGCTGACCTGTGCAGCAGGACTCGCCTTAATCGTCTTCGCTCTGACGATTCCGCTGTCACCGTTTACGTTCATGGTCTGTCTCGGGTTGGGGCTGTATCTTCCGTATGTCGCCTTTCATACAACGTTGTTCGAGCGACTGCTCGCGATGACCCGGGCGAGGGCCAATGTCGGGTTCCTGATGTCACTCGCGGACGCCGTCGGATATTTTGGTTATGTCGCGTTGATGCTCGGACGGAACGTCTTTGAGAAGCGAGTGGATCTCACCCGGCTCGTGTTCACGACGAGTTGGCTCACAGTGATCGTTGCGCTGGCCTGCCTGGCGGTCAGTGCCGCGGTCTTCACGCGTGTTCCCGCGACCGTCACTCCAGAGGCAGAACCAGCGTAATGCAGACGCGAGCAGCGATCTTTCGAGGCACACCGTATGCGATCGACGTGGTCGTACTGCCCACGCCGATCCCGCATTCTGGTGAAGCACTGATCCGTGTTGAAGCCTGCACTCTTTGTGCGAGTGATCGTCATACGTTTGAAGGACGGCGCACCACGCCCGTTCCCACGGTTCTCGGGCATGAGATCGTCGGACGGATTGCGGCCTTCGGACCGGAGACGCCGACGGTGGACGTCTCCGGCCGCCCGTTGAACGTCGGAGATCGTATCACATGGGCCGTGGTGGCGGCATGTGGACGCTGCGTGATGTGCTCACGGCGGTTGCCACAGAAATGTCTGCACGCGGTGAAATATGGTCATGCCTCACTCGCGACCGAACGTGACCTGCGCGGAGGACTGGCCGAACATTGTCTGCTGGCACCGGGAACGGCACTCGTCCGGTTGCCGGAAGAGTTGCCGCTCGAAGTCGTTTGCCCGGCCAGTTGTGCCACTGCGACAATCATCGCCGCTCTGGAAGCTGCGGAAACAAGTCAGCCGAAACGCTTCGGAATTCTCGGTGCGGGGATGCTGGGGCTGACCGCCTGCGCGGTGGCCCGTATGCGCGGGGCGGAAGCCATCCTCTGCGTTGACCCGGCACCGGAACGACGGGCTCTCGCACTGGCTTTTGGTGCCACAGACGCCGTCAGTCCTGAAGAATGGGAAGAGGCAACCCAGCGCGCGAGTGCTGGACTCGGTCTCGATGCGGTCCTGGAGCTTTCAGGGAGTTCTGCGGCATACGAAGCCGGATGGCGTTCCCTGCGAACCGGCGGCACACTGGTCCTGGTAGGTGCCGTCTTTCCAGGCGATCCCGTTCCCCTGTTACTGGAGCAAGTCGTCCGGCGGATGATGACCATCCGTGGCGTTCACAACTACGCGCCACACCATCTGGCAGACGCGGTCGCGTTTTTGTCCGAATGGGGCACACGCTTTCCGTTCGACCAACTCGTCACCGAGTGGTTTCCACTGGAACAGATTGCAGCCGCGTTCGATGCCGCACGAAATCCCGCAGCCCTGCGGATTGGCATCCGACTCGGTGAGTCAGATGCATCCCACTGACGAGACATGCAGGGTGTCCACTGCATTGCATGAATCGCGGCAGCTTCTCGCTGGTCGCCTCGCTGACGGTAGAAAAATGACAGACAGGAATGTCTGTCCCACTGTAGGGCAATTCTTCCTGGTGAAAGGCAAGTCTTCCTGGAGTATTGGGTGGCACAGACATTCTTGTCTGTGAGTCGGGAGACTAATTTGAGAGGTCGCCTAGCGCGGCGGCAGCACCCCGACGTGGAACAGCGTCGGATAGTCTGCGGAACGCAGCACGCGGTGCGTCGCTTTGCGGTAGTCTTCTGGCTTTGCGAAGTGGATATTCGGGACGAACGTCTGCGGGTTGCGGTCGATCAGCGGGAAGCAACTGCTTTGGATCTGGATCATCACCGCGTGCCCCTTCTGGAATCGATGCAGCACGTCCAAGAGCTCAAAGCGGATCCGTGCAGGCGTGTTCGGTGTAAACGCTTCGGGCTTTTCGAAGCTGTTGCGGAAGCGGCCGCGGAAGGCTTCGCTTCGCACCATCATCTGATACCCCGGCTGGGCCGTCTTCTCGGGCGATGGGGGAAAGACATCGATCAACTTGACGATGAAGTCCGCATCCTGACCGGTCGTGGAGACCCACAGATCGATGGCGATCGGACCTGCGAGCACCAGATCTTCCGTCTGCGCCGGGAGTTGATACACGAGCACATCGGGGCGACGGGCCGCGAATCGTTGATCGTCGACCATGTACTCGATCGGCATCCCCGGCGCGATCGTCTCCGTCGAGGGGACAGGCTTAAGCGGATCACTCACGTACTCATCATAGCCGTCGTCACCCAGCTTGACGGTCGGTGCTTCTGTGGCGATCCGGCCGTGCTCGCGGAGATACCACGTTTGCGGTTGGGTTGTTTTCGGAGGCCAGGCATCGAACGTCCGCCAGGCATTTGCACCGGTCTCAAAGACGGTCGCTTCCGCCAATTCAGGCGTGTTCACGTCTTTCAGATACTTCTCGAAGAACGGGAGTTCGATTTCCGAGCGGTAGAACAACGAGGTCTTCGCGCCGAAACTGGCGGGGCCGAGCTTGTCCCCATCGGTCGACGCCCAGCCACCGTGATGCCAGGGGCCGACGACGAGGACGTTCTTGACGTTCGGGTTCATCTTCTCGACCGACTGATAGGTCTTGAAGGAACCATACAGGTCTTCGGCATCGAACCAGCCGGTCACCGTCATGACCGCCGGGGCGACGTTTTTCAGATGCGGCAGGATGTTCCGCGACTGCCAGTATTCATCGCGGTTGGGATGCGCCATCATCTCAGCGAAGAAGGGGGCGTTTTCCTTCAGATGCTGCTTGTAAACCGTCTCCGAGTTCGCCGCATCGAGAAAGAGCTGATAGCCGTCGTACGTGGTATAGGTCGGCGGTGTCGGCCGTTCGGGGGTTGGCTTCGGACGAGGTTGGGCATGCTGGCCGATCCAGCGGAAAGCATGGGCCAGAAAGAAGGTCCCGTTGTGGATGAAGTCGTCAAAATACCAATCGCCAACGGGAGCCTGCGGCGAGACTGCTTTCAGGGCCGGATGAGCATCAATCATCCCTGCAGCGGCATAAAATCCCGGATAAGAAATGCCATAGATGCCGACGCGGCCGTTGTGCCCCGAGACATTTTTCAGGAGCCAGTCGATCGTATCGTAGGTGTCACTGCTCTCGTCGACGATCTGAATTCCCGTCTTGTTCGGGCGATGCGGTGTGACCTGCAGGAACTCGCCTTCCGACTGATAGCGTCCACGCACATCCTGATTGACGAAGATGTACCCCGCCTTGACGCTCGGCTCACTCGGGCCCAGCGAGGTCGCAGACTTATCGACGCCATACGGAAGACATCCGTACGGGGTCCGTTTCATCAGAAAGGGGTACGTCCTGGTCGTATCACGCGGCACATAGACGGCCGTGTAAAGCTTCACACCATCCCGCATGGGGATCATGTGCTCCTGCTTGAGATAATGCAGCTGAATGTAAGCCGCCAGCTGGCTCGGCTCCTGGGCCGACACGTCAGCGGGAGTCAGTGCGGTGAGCCAGGCGAGAGACAGGATTCCACAGACGCAGCGTGACAGCATTGACGTTCCTTGCCAGCGAAAGGAAGCCGAGTGCGTCGCGACTACCAGTGCCCCACCGGGTGGAATCGCATCACTCGCAGCCGATGATTGGACCCGCTTGGCCACAAAAATGGAAGCAGGCCAGCCAGCTCAAGCCCGACTGTTTCGCGATGAACGTGGGGTCGAGCGAGCCCTCAGGACGCACGATCTGCCTGCCGGCGGTTCATTGCGCGGACCGTCACCACGCAAGCAATTCAGGACGACTATCAGCATGCTACGGAATGACGAGAACGCCCGGCACGTCGACCGGGGTCCCTTTCACAGTGATCGGCACCATGGGCCAATCGGTTCCCGGAGTAAGCCACTCGGCCCCGCGTTCGGTCACCAGGACCGTCTCGCCGAACTGCACGGGTCCGACAGACGGATGCCAATGGACGGGCACGCCGGCGAAGAGTCGGAATTCGCTGGTTGGCATCAGCGGGACCGCTCCGAATTCGTATTCGACAAGCTCGGCCTGCTCGGCCAGCCGCCACTCATCGCCCGCACCGCACTTCTCGTAGATCCGCTTCACCCGCTGCCAGACTTCAAACAGTTCCCAGTCGGCCTGCGAGAAAAACATTCCCGTCGCGGTGACGAGGGCCGCCTGTTCGTACGCTGCGAGCAATTCCTTCGAGGGCGTTCCCAGGCTGATCGTGCGGGCAGCACCGATGTGTAAACCGTCGATCCGGCCAACGGCGGCGATGGTCACGGTCTTCAGCACCGCCGTCGACGAATGCGTCCACGTGCGGCACCGTCGACCGCGACCATCACCCCAGACCTGCAAGCGGATCGGCTCGACACCATGCCGCATCAGGCGATGCGAGAGTTCGCCAGCGATATCTGCTTCGGTGCGGCCGGCTGTCATCCCGCGCCCAGTGGCTTCAATTGCGTGGGCCACGAGTTTCCCCGCAGCCCGCAAGCGGCCAATGTCCCACGGTCCCAGCGGGAGCCGCATCCCCTGCAGGTGCAACCCGACGTCGGCAGTGACCCCCGGCGCGGGTACATCGCTCACCACTTTCCGACCGCGGCACAAATCGGCCAGCATCGTCGCCCGCGGTTCCGACCACGGTCGTTCTTTCAATTGAAACCCGAGACCGGCCACCAGATGCTCAAAGTAGTGTGGCGTCTCTGCATTGTTGCAGACGACCACCCGAGCTTCCGGTGTGATGAACAGTGACGCATGCGCCCCGGGTTCACCACTGCGGAC
This sequence comes from Planctomycetaceae bacterium, assembly GCA_044229335.1. Classification (GTDB taxonomy): domain Bacteria; phylum Planctomycetota; class Planctomycetia; order Planctomycetales; family Planctomycetaceae; genus DSVQ01. Next base: position 19,644 of record JBGATC010000009.1, read on the forward strand.
GGGGCTGGCACCGCCGGTCAGCCAGGCAAAGTTCGCTGGCGATTGGACGAGGAGCGCCGAATACCCTTCGCTCTTGAGGAACTCTCCGACGAGCTGATGTCGTCGGGCGATTTCGGTCACACGATCGAGATCGATCGTCGCGAACTCAGCGGATGAGAGCGGTGCCGACTGCTCCAGCGTGGCCAATGCCATGCGGTCGTTCCTCTGTCGAAAGGCGAGTGCCCAGGAAATGAAACGCGAGCGGAATCGAAGCCTCTACAGAAAGTATAGCAATCCTTCAGAAAGACTAATGGCGTACATCACCGCGAGCCATCAAAATCCCGGAAGTTTCGATCAGTGAGGGGAGGGGAATGCCGGAGAAGTGGCTGAGCCGCAAAAAGGCGCAGATGTCGCAAAAATGAAGAGCCAGGAGTTTGGCCACAAGAGGCACAAAAGAACACAAATAGGAGAAAGTCGAAGACGAAATGAGGAAACCGAGGCGCGTCTCTTGAGCCAGTCTCCTCTTTCGACATTCCGCCTTCGTCATTCCACCTTTCCTTTTGTGCCCCTTTGTGCCTCTTGTGGCCAAACTTCTTCCCATCCTTTTTGCGTCTTCTGCGCCTTTTTGCGGCTACAATTCTTGGCTTCGTAGGAAACTCGCATGGCCCGCAACGAAACTGATCGTGAAGACCTGCTGGCAGAAGCGGTTGCGTTGGTGCGACGGGTCGAGCTGCGCGTGTCGCCATGGACCGAGCCGATCGTCGCTGGATTCCGTGCGACGGGGCATTTCTCGCTCTACATTGGACAGGATCTGGTCTACCAGTTTGACCCGGAAGGCCGTCTCCGCCGTGCCCACGAGCAGGGCCGGATCTACCGCACTCAGGGGTCCACACTCGCGGAACTCCAGCGAGTCCGGACTGCAACAGAGACGACGCTGGTCCGCCGCGATCTGGACGCTGTGCAGTTGGGCGAGTTCCGTGAACGCATGCTGTCGGCCCTCAGCATCCTGAAGAACGCGATCGACGAACACCGGTTCCAACAAGTGCGGCAGTTTCCTGCAGACGATGCTCAAATCACTCACGCAGTGCAGGTCGCCCTTGCCCAATGCCTGGCAAGGACCGACTGGATCGCTCCAGCGATCCCCGGGAAGCGATGAAAGCCATCATTTTCGTGGCTTCTTTTTGGGTTGTATCCCGGCGATCCAGTTGAACCAGCCATCGACATCAATCCCGCAGAGCATCAGGATCCCCGCCACTAGGAACCCGACAGCCATGATTCCAACCAATGGTGCGGCTTAAGTTGCGTGAGCCGCGGGTCATAGCCGCTGGCATCGTCTGCATCCCCGGCACGGAGTCGACTATAGCTTGGTTCCTCGGGCAGATAGCGGATGTGAACCTCGCCCCCTTCTTTCAATTTCTTCCAGACCCGCTCATCAACGATGGTATCGCGCGTCTGTCGGGCACCGTGCGCATCCTCAAACTCGTACTCAATTCTTGGAGTGACGTTGAACATGTAATGCCGGACGATCCGGGCGACCCCCGGCTGTCCCTGCTGCTTGAGTGCCTGCTGCTGACGAACCTGGTTCCGCGAGTCAATCCCCACGAAGATCGCCAGCGCGAGAAACAGCGGACCGATTACCAGCAGCAGGATCGCATCACGGCGACGTTTGCGCGCCGAGGTGTCAACCACCGGCGCGGCTCCATTCGCAGAGACATGCTTCTGGACTGCAGCGACAAGGTCCTCGAACGGCATGAGTTGACTGTCGAGTTCCACCAGCTTTTTCTTATCTGCTCCGACGAGTCGCAACGTTTCCAAAGTCATCGCTGTCATCAGCGTGTCGCGTTTCCCCATCTCCACACTCGAAACGTCAGTCCATGCGATCCGTCGAAGACCTGCAGCCGTGTGGATCGAAATCCCCTGCTGATCCAGATCGACCTGAAATGGGCATCGCCTTTTGGTCCAACCGATGGCGATGAGCGCGATCGCGGCCAGAATCGGCCCGGTGACAATCATCTGCAAGGCCAGGGGCCCGGGATCAAGGGCCTGCGGTAACATCAAGCAGGCGATAAAGACCGCGATCGCACCAAGGAACAGCGCCACCCCACCCCAGATCATCCAGCGACCGTGCGTCGCGGCGGCATCATCACCTAGAAACATCTGCACGGAATCCGGCGGATTGTCGTCCATCGTGGAGACCTCACAATCATTGGCGTTTAAAGGAGTCAGTGCAGCAGGCAGCAGCGTGCGACGGAGCCTGTCACGCGTAGAATAAGCGTCGAGGAGATTCAGGGATTGAACTGCGCTGAGAGAATTCTGTCGATGTGATGCCGTTTCAGTGTGCCCCAGCCGCACGAGCAGGTCAAATCCATCGTCGCGCATGCGGGGGCATTTCCGGTCGCAGGAAAGAAGACCACCATGTTACAGAGCGCAATCGAAACTGACGTGAGGAGAATCGAAATGCTCGACGCCATTCATCAGGGCCTGTTGCGCTGGGCCGCATGGCCAGCGATCGCCGTCCTGTTTGCCCTGTTCATGCTGTGTACCGTGGGCTTCAATTGGCGTGCCAGCCAGCTGGGTGTGCAGAACCCGCCTCCGGATACGCGGACGAAACGATACTCGTCGCAGGAATTGGGCAACCTCTTTGAGACTTGGGGTCCCGAAGGACGTCGACTGTATGTCGTCACACAGTTGTCGATTGACCTGCTGTTTCCGCTGGTCTATGGACTGCTCCTGGCGTTTCTGATCGTGCAGACTTACAGCGATGCCTGGGGCCGCTGGCTGTGGCTGGTGCCGCTGATCCTGATGGCATTCGATTACGCAGAAAACATCACCGCGATTCTGCTTGTGACTCAGTACCGCACAGGTCAAGTTCCTTCCGCAAGCGGCGTGTGGGCGCTCTTCTCGTTCACACAGATGAAGATGATGCTCTTCAGCATGGCGACCCTGCTCGCGCTGATTGGCGGCCTGAGTGGTGGACGTCCAGCTGTCATGTCTTCCGCTGAGCAGCCAATCGCAACTGGTACACCGCCAGCCGCCCCATAACCGGTGGATGAGTCAGTTTCCGTGAGCCTGAGAAACCGTCTTGACCGGAAACTCGGCAAAATCATCGCGTCCGGTACGTTCGCCTCAAGTTCCCGCGCTCGACAGGTCGATGAGCGACGAAGTCTCAAGATGTGTGCAGCGCACCTGCGCCCATCGTGTCGACGGCAGGGGAGAACTGGCATGCGTCTTCATTGGATGTTACTTGTTTGTGCAAGCCTTGTTACGACGAGTCCATGGACCTCGTTCGCAGCTGGGCCGACCAAACCGGTCGTCACGAACAAGCAACGCTTCCGGATTCCGTTTCGGTTTGATGCTGCTGCCCTCGAACGGATGAATGCCCGCGAATTGCAGCTCCTGGTCTCAGCGAATCGGGGTGCAAAGTGGGATCTGGCCCAGTCAATCCCAGCACAAAACGGTAAGTTCGAATTTCAGGCTCCCGGTGATGGCGAATACTGGTTTGTCGTGCGAACCATTGATGGTCAAGGAACGGCAGTCCCGCCCGGTCCAACATTTGATCCGGGACTGATGGTCGTCGTCGATACCGTCAAACCTCGACTGGAACTTCAGGTCCAGCCCCAAGGTGCTGGAAAGGTCCAGCTCAGTTGGACCGCCAGCGATCCCAACCTGGACATCGCCACGCTGCGGCTCGAATCGATGCAGGCGGGATCGATTGACTGGGAGCCCGTCAGTGTGATCCCGCGTCCCGCCGGACAAACAAGCTGGAGCATTCCACAAACGGGCCTGGTGTCTGTCCGTGGGACGATAGCCGACCTCGCTGGCAATGAAGTGACGGCACAAGGGAATGCGCAGGTCCTTGGTAATGGCGAAGCGGTTCCACGTCCGGAGGTTCCCGATCTCCGTCAGCCGATTGCCAACGGACCCAATCTGAATCTCTCCACCCGCGATCAGTTGTCCAACCTTCCGCCGGTGCTCCCGTCGAACACTGAACCGAGTCTCCCGCAGGTCCGTCCGGTCCCAGCGAACCAGTTGATTGGCTCCAATCCCGCGGCAATGCCGGACATCGTGCAGGATCGCTGGCCTGCTGCCGAACCACCGCAGGGCGAAGGCGGAGCCTACCGCACGACACCCCGGCAACGGGTCGTGGCGACGCGCTCCTTCCAGTTGGGTTACAAAGTCGACGACATCGGTCCGTCGGGTGTGGGCAGCGTGGAACTTTTCATCACGCAGGATCAGGGTCGTCGCTGGTATCGCTATGGCGAAGATGCTGACCGGACCAGCCCGTTCGATGTCTCGGTTCCCAAAGACGGCGAATACGGCTTCTCAATTCGGGTCCGCAGCGGTGCAGGGCTCTCCATTGATGCCCCGGCCCCGGGCGAGCCGCCCTCGATCAACATCGTTGTTGATGTGACCCCGCCGGTCTTGGAACTGATGCCGATTCATCAGGGGCAGGGTGCGGAGTTGAATCAGATCTCGATCCGCTGGCGTTCGCAGGATGCTCATCCGTCGGACAAGCCGATCTCGCTGTATTATGCCCCCACACCCGCTGGACCGTGGGAACCGATCAGCGGATGGAGGCAGGATACTGGCAGCTACCTGTGGACCGTCGGTCCGGGAGCGCCGTCGCAGTTCTACATCCGCATCATGGCGCGCGATGCCGCGGGCAACGTCAGCAAAGCCGAAACGCAGACACCGGTCGTGGTGGATCTCGCCCGGCCGACCGCGCGGATCGTCGACGTCGAAGTCCATCCAACGAACAGCCCGCGCTAATCCAGAGACGCCCACCCATTCCGATGGGTGGGTCCGGTCTTACTGCGGTTCGCTGCGGGGCGGCTCGAACTTCGGCGCGGTCGTTTCCACGCGCTCATCGGAAGAGGCCGGGCGATGACCCGAGCCTTCACTGCGATAGCTGCTGGTGTGCGAGACTTCTTCGCCGACGTCGTTGAGTCCCTTCTTGAACTCGACGATCCCCTTGCCGATGCTGCGGGCAACTTCCGGGAGACGCTTACCGAACAGCAGCAGGGCGATGATCCCGAAGACGATCATCTCGGGCAGGCCGGGCATCGGAATGAAGGCGAGAGTGGCGAAGTGCATGATGAGCTCCTGGTGAGCAACGGTGGACGGAGGCGGGTAGTATCAGGCAGGTCGCCCACCCATTCTCCTGGGTGGGTCTTGATTCTCAAGTTCAGGTTCGATCCGACGGCGGCTGACCGTCTTCATTTTCGTCGTCGCGGACACCCTTTTTGAATTCGACCACGCTCTGTCCGAGTGAGCGCATCAACGTTGGTAACCGGCTGCCAAACAACAACAGCACGATCACGCCGAACACGACCAGTTCAGGAAAGCCGAGGCTCAGTGCAAGCAGCGGAGTCATGCAGTTAGATCCAACTAGTGTGCGGGACGATCCGGTTCGCTCGGGATGCACCGACCCGTCCACAATCCGCCGATATCACTCTCAGCAAATCACACGATCGACTCAGAATACAGTATGCCAAGGGTGTGCAGGGATTGCACGGGGGGACTGTTGCAGCCGGGAAAAACGAGCGAAACGCCCGCCGATGGCGCAACCTGCGAAGCCGTTCATGACGGATCGCCAGAATCCACTTCTCCCGACCGCCTGAGGACAGCCTTACGGAAGCGGTTAGACGAATTGTAACACCACGTCGACGTGGGTCAACTCCAGCGGGACCGCAATCATTTCACCCGCTCGTATTCCACAAGTTGAGCCTGCGGGTTCTCTTTGGTGTCGAACGACTTCGGAGCCACCGCATTCGGACCGGCCAGGAAGCATTTCCGCAGCCGCCCCTGGGCATCAATCTCGAAGATTCCGCGCGTCGTTACATCGCGGCCGCGCTGGTCTTTTCCCCCCTTCATCTCATAGGTCATCGGCTTGGCGGTTCGGTCGACCACGAAGTCGGCTTCATAGACCTGCTTGTCCCCCACCATCCCGCGAATTTTCCCCTCCACGAAAACCAGTTCACCCGGCATCTGCTTGAGCAGAGCCTCCGGCAACCGTTTTCCTCCCCGCTCGACGGCCACCAACTTCCAGCGGCCGTCCAGCTTTGGCTCTCCCTCAGCTGAGAATCCGATCAGATTCCCCTGGACGAGACTGGCCAGCACCAGAACTGTCACGCATGGTCGAGTTCGAAGCATGTGGCTCACTCCTCAAAGCCAATCAAGCAGCAGGATCACGGAGAATGGAATTTCACGAGCAACTTGTCGGTGAGCGGCAAGGATGTAGAACGGCTTTCAGTTGTAGGCAGTGCCTCTGCACCGGGCCAACGGTCAGCGATCCCCACCTTGCACAACCGGATGAGTGGAGCATTTCGGTGAACATGAGAGCTGGTTAGATCGTCTCAGCCAGACCAAGAACAAGTCATCTGCGAAATGATGGCAAACATGGAAGATGATGAACGACATCCTGCGACAAATCTGGGGCCATGTTCAAGTCCACGGGGTGATAATCCTCGTCGGTGTGATTTTCATGGCCCTCGGGTGGTGGCTTGGTCTCCGCATGGCACGTCGTGACTGGAGCCGCCGCGAAAACTTCGACCGGCTGAATGTCTCGTTGAACTGGATCGAAGCGGGAACTTTGAAGTTTCGCACCTTTCCCGAAAAACGGTGTGACGAAGTCTTCCTGAATGCGCGCGCATCGGAACAAGTCCGGAAGCTGTCACAACTGACGACGGCGACCAACCCGGTTCTACCGCTACCCAAAGCAGATGCCTGGTACGACCTCAACTCCATACTCAACGAACTCTCGGAGCAGTTCGCTGAAGGAGCCATGCGGCAGGAGATGGGACTCCCCTGTCAAACGGCGTCCTATCTGGTCTGCCTGACGAACGAAGTGGCGGGGCGCTCCGTACTCGGAAAATGCGTGCGATGGTCATTTGACGGGCGTTGCTGGAAATCCTCCCCGAAGAGCCACCGATACTGGAAAGCGAGCACCAGAGCACACGCTGGGTGACGTTACAGGTCCTGGCGCACCGCTGGTAAGTCGCCCCGCACGAATGTCTGAAAGTCCACCTCTCGTTGCCGCGATGATCGTCCGTCGTGGAACTGGTATGATTTGCGGGAACTGCAGTCATGCGTTGAGCGTCTCAACACTCACATGTCGGTGGGAATCCATCAGCGAGGAAATACCATGCATCCGTCTTGGATCAGTCTTGTGATAATTGCTGTGGTCCTCGGAATGGTCACCACGGTCGAGGCAAAGCGTTCTGCCCCCCCCAAAGTGACAGCCGTGCGCATCGGCAACGTGGAATACCGTGTGACTCACGAGGTCAACGGGCGATACTTCCCCGGTATGGTTGAAGCGTACGATGTGAGCCGCAAGGGGACCCTCTGGTACAAGCAGATCTATGTGATTCGTCGCGACCCGGAACTCGAAGGAGACGTTCAGGATGTGTTTATCACCGAGTTGAAACAACTGACTCCGACCGATTCACATCAGCGGTTAGAGGTCAGAAATGAAGCGGGTGGACGATTCAGCCTCGATCTGCAGTCGCTCGACGTCAAACCCCTCGAAGGATCTGCGGTCATCGGGAAGTGACTGCGGACCGCATGGGCCCCTGGACCGTCTCAGTCACGCACGAATTGCGAGGTCGCGGGGGGCTGGAAGCGGACGTCGAGTTGGGGCGTTTCCAGCCGTTGCTGATTGTTGACCAGCGATGTCATGCAGGCCGTGACCAGACCACTCGTGAGCAACGTTCGCTCGATGGGGGTGGGTGATTTGTTGGTCACGAACGTCTCTTCCGCCTTCGACATCAGGGCCGAGGAATAGGCCACGTTCGGCTGCGGCGGAAGCAGAAACTGCGTCGAGAGGGGCTGCTTGTCGCCCGCGAGGCGGGCCGCAAACGTAAAGTCGGTCACCACGCCGTTCGCCAGCAACATCGTCGCTTTCAAGCCATCACGGTATTCGATGCGGTACGCGATCGGTTCTTTGCAGAGCTGACGTAGATCGGCCGCACTTGGATAACGATGCCCGAAGTTCTTGTGCGCCTGCTTCAAAGTGTGGCTGCGACTCAGGCATGCCTCGAACAAGGCCGGATCCCAACTCCCTGCCGCCCAACCGCCACGATCCATCGCGTCCCACACTGCTTCACCTCGCAGCGCCTGCACGGCTTTCACGCCGGTCTCGCCCCCCGCACGCCGTTCGACCATGCACTGCAATGTTTCCAGCGCATGAAAGTCATAAATATCGACAGGGCCAAACCCGATGACCAACGCTTCTTCGATCTGCGCGCCGAGCGGCATGTCCACCGCTGGTAGTCGCCAGGTGACGGGAAGTGAAGAACCGGCGCAAAACCCAAATCCGAGTTCCTTCGAGGTGGCGACCATCGACTTCGCCCACTCATAGTTCCAGGAGAGGTGCTTGTCGTTGAAGATCGGGGCCGAACGACCCGAGTTGCGATAGACCTGTGTGATCTGCTGGAAGAACTCGTAGCGGGGATACTGCTTCTGTCCAATCGGACTGAGGGGATAATCGCCGTGCTCACCAATCACCAGCACCGCATCGACCGCGAGTTGTTTCCCACCGCAGCAGACCGCTTCGGCGATTGTCGGGTAAATCGTGAACCCGTATTCCATCGCCCGTTGCGGAGCGAGATCGCCTTTCGGTTGTTGATCGGTATAGACCGCCACGACCTCGAACGGCGGTCGATGCCATTTCCCCTGCCAGGGATAACCCGTGAGGAACCGGTCGCCCATGTGCTGCGCGTGCGACTGCATCGTCCAGTGGGTGCAGATGATCGCCAGCTTCTTCCGCGGTTCATCCGCAGCACACGACAGGCCCGGCCATCCCAGCGGTAAGGCCGAGGCGACAGCAGCAGACTGCAAAAATCGGCGACGGGACAACATGGCAGCACCTCAGGGAAGAGTAAGGCCAGCAGTTGCAATGACGTCCATCACATCAGCGTGTGCGACCGTCTCAACATATCCCACAGAACCGGTGCCTGTCACGCCGCCGACGACTTCCGCATCATCCGATGGATCCGGCAGATCACACGGGGAGCACCCATCAAAGTGATTGCCGGTCGTCAGCGAGGGGGTTACGATCAATTCGTCTCCCATCGGGGAACAGCCCCCAGGCGCGCGTGGGTGCGACAAGAACGTAGCGGGGGACGACGCTCACCGCGGAGAACTCACGGACATGTTGCGGTCGGTTTTCGGTTTCCTGATCTGTCTGGTCAGTTTGACTGCGGTCTCGGCTTCCGAGCCGCAGGTCTGGGAAGGGACGCAAGCCAGCGGTTCACTCTATCGCCTCACGCGGCCGTCGGGGCCGGACTACAACGAGCGATTGGTCGTCTGGGTCCACGGTTTTCAGGATGCGACCGATCCGGTGGGGATTCCCGAAGACCAACTGGTCATCGGCGAGTTTTCGATTCCGGCGCTCGTGAATTCGCTCGGTTTCGGCTTCGCGACAAACAGTTACAGCAAGACAGGTCTCGCTGTGCGGCAGGGGATGGCCGACATCCGCGACCTGGTACAGATCTATACACAGACCGTCGGCCGCCCGCGGAAGGTCTATCTCGCTGGCGTCTCGGAAGGGGGGATCATCACCACGCTGCTGCTGGAACGCTTTCCCGACGAATTTTCAGGAGGCATCTCAGCCTGTGGTCCGATTGGCGACTTTCAAACCCAGGTGAACTTCATCGGTGATGCCCGCGTGACGTTCGACTACTACTTCCCGGAACTGATTCCGGGAGATCCGATTCAGCCACCGGAAGAACTCATCGCAAATTGGAAGGGGCCGGAAGGATACTACGAGACGGTCGTCGTACCGGTCCTGTTTGCCCCGGAGAATGCTGCTCGACGCGATGAATGGATCCGCGTTGCAAAGATGCAATTTGATCCAACCGACCGGGAAGCCACGGTACGGATCGCCATCGAGCAGGTCTTGCGTTATGCCGTGGTGAACTTCAACGACACCACCGCCACGCTGGGAGGCATCCCTTACGAAAATCGCTGGACCTGGTACTCCGGTGCACAGGACCCGCTGGCGTTGAACCGGGGCGTCAGACGACAGGGGGCCGCTCCCGCGGCGATCCGCGAAATCCGTCAGCACTACACCACGACCGGCCGACTGCGGAAACCGCTGATGACGATGCACACGCTGCGCGACCCTCTCGTCCCCTACTGGCACGAACCGTGGTACACAGTGAAGAACTGGCCATCGCAATCATTCCTCAGCCAGCGTCTGAATCTCCCCGTTGATCGCTTCGGCCACTGCAACTTCACCACCGACGAAGCCCTGCTGATGTTCACGTTGCTGCTGCAGTACAACGGCGACCTGGGGGCTCTGTTCCGAGAACAGGGAAGCATCATCAGCCGCGATCCGTTCGGCAACCTCTCACGGCCGGGACGACATGCAACGACAGTGTGGGGCCTGGCAAAGTAACCTGCATGCTCCGCATGCTGAGCGGATTGAAGAGTCGCGTTCGTAATCCCGGCACAGAGATTCGAGACTGTCTTGTTCAACGGTACGTCTGCAGTTGATCCACTCAACATGCGGAGCGTGATGGCGACTCTGGAATCTTCGTAGGGCAGGCTCCTGCCTGCCATCCCGGATGGAATGAGACGCTCAGATCCGGCAGGCGGGGGCCTGCCCTACAAAAGAGCCGTCTCGAAGGGGTTGTTCGAGAATTCTCTGCATCCTCGGTCCTGAGACGGATGCGATCATTCCGCTGAGGTTGCGACCTCAAGCTCAGGAAGCTCGGGGTTCCGTCCCCAACCGATCGCCAGCAGGCCCGCCGCAAGCAGCGGGAAGACGGCGACGAGCGCCAGCCCGATGTCATAGCGATGCGTCTGATCGAACCACTTGCCGAAAATCTCGTGCAGCGGTGAAACCGTGAACCACGCAAACATCCCCAGCAGACCGGTCACCTTGCCCTGATGCGATCGGGACAGATCCTGCGAGAACGCGTAGTAACACGGAAAAATCCCCAAGAGGCCCATCGAGACGAAGGTCAGCAGGACAACCAGTCCCCAACCTGCCGGCACCAGCGGAAGAAAGCCACCCAAGGCCGCGAGCACAGCGCAGAGAGTAAACGTCACCCCGCGGGCGAACGCTGGCGTCCAGCCGATGCGTCCCAGATACAGCGTGAGCATCCCAGCACCGATGCAGCCGATATCATTGGCGATATAGAACCAGAAGACGAAGTCGAGCGCCCCCTTTTCCGTGTAACCGCGACCGCGCTGCAGGAAAAGATTCAGCCACACCCGGAAGAAGTGATAGCTGATGTTGATCAGGATCACGACACCCAGCAGCGTCAGAAACCGCCGACTGAAAATCGCCTGGAAGAAGGCCTCCCAGGAAGCCTCCTGAGCCGACTCGTCGTTGTGGACCGGTTCGGGACGCAGTTCATTCCCGCGAATCGTGATCACCCAGGCAATGGCCCAGAGAAAGCCGACACCACCGATCACCATGAACGCGGGTCGCCAACTGCCGACGGCATCGGTCAACATGAACCGCAGGATCAGCGGGGTGATGATCGCACCAATCGCCGTCCCGCTCTGCAGCACGCTGTTGCCGAGCGTGCGGTGCTCGGGCGGCAACAGCCGCTGCGTCGTTTTCAGCGCGCAGGGCCAGTGTCCCGCTTCGAATAGCCCGAGAAAGAGTCGACAGAAGAAGAGGCCGATGTAACTCTCCACCAGACCGGTGGCAACTCCCATCATCGACCACGCGATGAGGACCGCCGGATACAGCCAGCGAATGTTCGAGCGATCCGCGATCACACCGAAACAGGTCGCTCCCAGCGCGAACGCCCAGCCGAATCCCCATTCGAGCCGTCCGTAATACTGGTCGTTCAGACCAAACTCGGCCTTGATGCGAACCGCCGTGTTCGACAGCGTCTGCCGGTCCATGTAGTTGATGGTACTGGCACATAACAACAGGCCGCAGATCCACCAGACACGCAGTTGTTCCGAGGCGTTCGTCATACAGGTGGTCCGTGGTCAGTAGTCCGTTGTCAGTGGCATCTTGGTCTGTTGCAACGGACAACGGGCAACGGACCACAGACGATTCACGCCAGATACGGTCGCAGTCGCTCCACGACATCCGAGCGGCCGAGGTCGTTCTTCCCGAAGCCATAGACAGCACCGAGCGCAACCGCGTTGTCCTGGTATTCGGGATAGTTCGAGATCAGCATGACCGGGATGGTCGCCAGTGCCGGGTCGGCTTTCATGGCCCGGATGATCTCGGTCCCATCGGTATAGTCTTCATCAAGCTTGCGGTTGATGAGGACCAGGTCGGCCGGGCGCTTTCGCAACGCATCGAGCGCGTCGGGAGCGGTCGCAGCGGTGTCGATCTGGACGGCGAAATGTCCCTGCAGAAACCGGACCAGGGCCGCTTGATCGGGGACACATTGCCCCACGCTGAGGACTCGCCGCGTCATGCTTGTTTAGAACCCAGATTCTGCGGAAGGGGGTGGTTCATGCCACACGGGGGCGTCATGCTCGGCCGGCGCTCCCGGCGGACGCGGACCGAAATATTGGTAGTACGTGCATTCGATCCGCCCGTTGTACAGTTTGCGGCGGCGATCGGCCACCCGGCGGAAATACCGTTCGAATGCCGGGTGCCCGGTCATCACGTAGATCGACCAGGTTTTCAGCGGAGCAAACGCATCGGCCATGTCGTCGTAGATCGCCGAGGCGGAATCGTAATCGCCCATCCGCTCACCATACGGCGGATTGCAGATCACGCAGCCATACTCGCGGGTCGTCTTCAACTCCAGCACATCCATCGTCCGGAATTGAATGTCGCCCAGCACTCCCGCATTGCGGGCATGAATTTCCGAGAGCTTGATCCCTTCCGGATCGATGTCGCTCGCCTGCAATTGAAACGCCGGCTTCCCCTTGAGCAACGAACGCGCCTCTTCACGGGCCTGCTTCCACGCTTCCCGTGGAATCTGTGCCCAGTTCTCTGCCAGGAAATTTCGGTCAAAACCAGGAGCCTTGTTCCGCGCGATCAGGGCCGCTTCGATTGGGATCGTTCCCGACCCGCAGAACGGATCAAGAAACGGACGGTCCGCATTCCAGTAGCTCAATAACACCAGGGCCGCCGCGGTCGTTTCTCGCAACGGGGCCTGACCGACCAGCCGTCGATATCCTCGGCGATGCAGCCCTTCACCAGAGGTATCGATCGTCAGCGTGACCAGATCACGGAGCAGGGCGACTTCGATCGGATATTCGACGCCGTTTTCCTGGAACCAGTGTCGTTGATAGGTCTTCTTGAGGTTTTCGACGACCGCTTTCTTGATCACACTCTGCACGGCGGGGACGTGATGCAACTGCGAGCGGATCGATTTGCCGCTGACGGGAAACTTGGCGTCGGCCGGGAGCCACTGGCTCCATGGTAACAGTGTCGCCTGATCAAAGAGGGCACCGAAATCGCGGGCCGGGAACGAACCGACTTTCAACAGCACGCGATCCGCACTGCGGAGCCAGAGGTTGGTCCGGCAGATCGCGAGTTCATCACCAATGAACGTGACGCGCCCATCCTCGACCGTCTGCTCGCGGTACCCTAAAGCTTCCAATTCCCGCGAGACGACCGCTTCCAGGCCAAACGCGGCCGTGGCGATCAATTCCAAGCGACTCATGCCACCCAACTTCAATTTCGAAAAGAACTTCTGTGAGGCCGCATCATACCGTCCTCGGCGCACCGACGATACACCCACCCCGCTTGCGTCTTCGCGCCCATCAGAATTCGCGGGACACCATCAGAAGACCGCGAGTGGTTCCCCGCCATACAACCGGTGCGGACGTTGCAACGCATCGGTGAGGATTGCCTGTCGCGGCACCCCCAACGCCTGCAGCACGGTGGCTGCGAGATCATGCGGCGACGCAGGACGATCCGCCGGAAGTGCCGCGTGCGGGTCGCTGCGACCGTAGATCTGTCCCCCCCGCACGCCGCCACCTGCCAGCAGTGCCGAAAAACAGCCGGGATGATGATCGCGTCCCGTGCTGCCGTTGATGCGCGGACTGCGGCCGAATTCTCCCGCCCAGACGACCAGTGTTTCGTTCAGTTTCCCGGAGGCCGCGAGATCGGAGAGTAGCGCCGCGAGGGCCTGATCGGATGGCGGAATCAGATCCCGTTCGAGCCGTTGGAAGTTGTTCCCGTGCGTGTCCCAGAAATTCTGGCCATCGTTGTGCCAGTTGACGGCGACGAACGGGACATCATGATCGATGAGCCGTCGCGCCAGCAGCACACATTGGCCATGGATGTTGCGGCCATAGCGTTCACGAGTCTCGACCGACTCGCGATTCAAATCGAAGGCACCGCGCACCACAGCCGATGTGAGCAGACCAAACGCCTGCGCCTGCTGGGCCTGCAACGCCGTCGCCGCTGTCCCCAAGAGTCCGCGTTGCTGTTGATCCAGCGATTCCAACAGGCTGCGGCGTGATTGCAACCGCTCGGGTGATTGTCCGTCGAGCAGCGTCAAAGCCGGGACCGACCAGCGCGGCTGGTTCGGATCGCCGGTCACGTACATCGGCTCAGAGGCTCGACCCAGCCAGCCGGCGGTCTGTCCCGGTGCGTGACCACCCGGAGCCGCGGGATGCAGGACCTGCCACGGCAGAATCACGCTGCCAGGCAATCCATCCCGAGCCTGACGCAGATGTCCGACGACTGCTGCAAGATGCGGTGAATCGCGATCACTCGGCGGTTCGGCATCACTCTTGTTGACCGGCGGCAACTGCCCCGTAAGCAGTGTATGGGCACTCGAGAGGTGCGCAGGGTCATCATGCGTGAGGGAACGGACGAGGCAGAATTTCTCAGCGTGCTGCGCCAGCTGCCGGAAATGTTGTGAAAGCTCGATGCCGGGGACGTTGGTCGCGATTGGGGCGAACGGTCCGCGGATTTCTGCAGGGGCCGCGGGCTTCGGATCGAACGTATCGATCTGGCTCGGGCCACCCCACATGAACAAAAAAATGACCTGTTTCGCAGTCGCTCCATCTGACGCTTGAGCGTGCGCGCCCGAAAGCCAGCTGGCTCCCGCAAACGCAGCCCCCGCCTGCAACAGCGTCCTCCGAGTTACGCGAGGGATAGGGAACATCCCAGTCAACGGCACCGACTCCTGAGAAACCCATGCACGAATCGCGATGCGTCCATCATCGGCGATTCCACAGATCAGGGTCAAGCCGGATCAGACATCACGTCGCGGCGGGGTTCATCTCGGCGAAGAGTTTGCGGATTTCACGCAGGGTGACCCCATTCTTCAGCACGCGGGCATGTGGTGCCACTTTGAGCTGTTCTTCCAGCCCCGCCTGCTTTTTCGAAAGGGCCAGCACCACCGGCGTCCCTTTCTTCTTGCAGCGAAAGACGGCCGCCTGAAAGACGGAGGGGATATCATCTCCCAGGGCATCGGCGATCAGCAGCAATCCCTGAGGCGACTCCGCTTCCGCACGATTTAAGGCCCGCAAGGGATCGGTCAGCATCAGTACCCGGTAACCGTGCCGGGTGAAATACTCGCGGAGAGCATCCTGCTGCTTTTCACGATTTTCGACGCAGATCAACGTCGGCTGCGTCGATTTCTCCAGCGGTCGCTCCGACGGCTGTACGGCTTTCGCCGTCGCGAGTGGCTGGCCACTTAACACGGCCCGCAAGTCACGCACGACATCCGTCGCCGACTGATAGCGATCCTCCGGTTGAATCGCCATGAGCTTCGCGACGACGTGGGAGATCGGTACAGGCAGTGTGGGATCGACATCCAGAATCGGTTCGACATCCCGATACCGGCTGAAGAGACGGCGTTCTTCCCGATTTCTCGTCGACGGATACGGTGCCTGCCCGGTCAACAGTTCGTAATAGATCGCACCGAGAAAAAACAAATCGCTGCGGGGATCGTTCTCCGGGGCGTTCGTCCCCTTTTCGATCGTCGCGTACTCGATCGCGCGGTCGACTTCCTCTTCCATGGCGGCGAGCGAACGATCCTGTCCGGCCAGGCCGAAGTCGACCAGTTTCGCCACACCCTGTGCACTGAGCAGCACGTTCGACAACTTCAGATCACGATGCGTCAGTCCTAAACCCAAGGCATACTCGAGCCCTTCCGCCATATCGAGGACGTATTTGGTCGCTTCAGGCGGAGCGAACTTCTTGCGAATCTTGATGAAGTCGCGGAAGTTTCCCCCTTCGACAAACTCCATCGTGAAGTAGTGCTGATTGCCATCACTGCCGACCTCGTAGATCGGCACGATGTTCTTGTGAACGAGCCGTTTGCCCAGTTCCCCTTCACGACGGAACAGGCTGACGGCGCGGGGATCTTCGGCATACCGCTGCCGCAACAGCTTGATGGCGACCATCTGTCCGTCATCGACACCGCTGCCGCGAAAGACCCGCGCAAAACTCCCCGAGGCATTACGATACAGGAGCTTGTAGCGTCCCAGCCGCAACCCTTCGAGATCGTGCTTGAGAAGCTTGCTCGACTGATACGGGGTCAACGCTCCGCGTGTTTCCAGTTCGCGGATCAGGCCATCGACCGTGATCCGGCTCCCCAGCACCCGGCGGGCTTCCTGCAAGTGCGCACTGTCCACCAGTTGCAACTTCAGAAGCGTCGCTTCAAGAGCGGCTGGATTGGAGAACGACATGCGGGCGACTCAACGGAAGCAAGGCACATTCGAGCCCGTCCGTCCCTGGCCCGGTGACTGACGTTCCGACCACATCTCCCAGGCAGGAAAGTGGTCCGGCGTGGCAAGATCAACTCCTGTATCGTACCGCCTGACGAATGGACCGCAAGCTGGTCGTTCGCCTCAACAACCATCAGCGTAAAAGGGAGACGAAGATGCCGAAAAATCCGGTTACATCTCACGGCAGGTCTGTTGCCGCGTACTAAACACCACCTTAAGACGATGTCGCACAAGCCAATTCGCTCAGCGACGGGAGTGCTCCATGCCGTACGACCCCATCCATTAAAGTCGCGACCATCGTCAGCCGGAGTGCCCCCGTGCTCGCCTTGAAGAGAAACAGATCAGCTGGTGCACCACGGCGCAGCCGTGCCGGTTCATACCCGAGGGCACGAGCTGGATTGCGACTCGTCATGTCGACCGCTTCGCGCCAGCCGACGCCCGTCATCGCCCGGATCGTGGTCAGGCAGACATCGGTCTCCTGAGCCGATCCCGCCAGCAACTCGCGCTGTCCAGCGACGACAAGCTTCCCCGAGTCGAGGATTTCGCTGGCACCAATCTCGCCGTGATAGACCCCAGGGGGACAGCCGGCCCAACCGGCCGCGTCGCAGGTCAGAATCACATTGCGCGATGATTTCGCCTTCAAGACGGTCCGCACGAGGTCGGGCGGAACGTGATGACCGTCGGCGATCAGGCAGGCGGTCAGGCGTGGATCAGCCAGTTGCGGCCAGAGAATGTTGTGATGACGGTGCAACTGGGCCGCACAACCGTTGCCGAGGTGTGTGCTGAGCCGTGCGCCGGCATTGACCGCGGCGTGAATCTGTTCGGGTGTCGCACCGGCATGACCGATGGCAATCCGTACGTCCGAGGCGACCGCGCGGGCGATGAACTCCGGCGCTGTTTCCCATTCGGGAGCGATCGTCAGCAAGCGGATGCGACCACCGGCAGCCAGCTGCAGCCGTTCGAACAATGTCCAGTCCGGCGGACGGATGTGCTCACGCGGATGCGCCCCGCGGGGTCCATCTTCCGGGGAGAGAAACGGCCCTTCGAGGTGGTACCCGGCGATCAACCGAGCGGTGAGCGGATCGTCGGCACATGCCGCTTCGAGCGTGCGGAATCCGTGTTCGAGCGCGTCGGCCGAGTTCGTGATCAGCGTCGGCAGCAATCGCGTCACACCGAACCGCACGTAAGCCTGTACTGCGCGATGGACCTGCGCGACAGTCAAGACCCGATCGCTGAACCAGACACCACCGTGACCGTTAATCTGCAGATCGAACAACCCCGGTGCGACATACGGCCACGATTCGAGCGGTTCCGCAGGCCAGACAGGGGTGACGCTCATAATGCGTCCGGCTTCGATCGTCATCGCGATCGGTTCACCCGTGTCGTAACGTCGTCCGAATACTCGCTCCATGACAACTTTCAATCGCTGATGACCAGCTGTGATTTCTCGCGACTCAGGCCCAGATTGCTGGTGGGCCTCGCGGACTCGACCCACCCTACTGGATGTTGGGATGCCGTGCATGCCAATCGGTCTGTGATTGGTACCATTCCCCCAGTTGCAGCAGCAAGTTTTCTTCGAGTGCCCGGCCGACGAATTGCATCGCGGTCGGTAATTCGTCGGCACCCAGGCCGTTCATGACGGTCAGTCCTGGCAACCCAGCCGCGTTACTGGCAACACCGAGCGATGTACTTGCAAAACCCTGCGACCATTCGCGGAAATCACGATCGATTGGACCAGCGACCGTGGAAAGTGTCGGTGCGCAGATCACATCAAACCGCTCGAAGAGTGCGTCGAGGGCCCACTGAATTTTCTCGCGCACGCGGAGTGCGTTGATGTAATCCTTGGCAGGGATCGCGAGCGTGGAATGCCCCCCCCACTGGTCTTCCTGTGCGGTTAACTCCCAAACCTGCCCACCCTTGATGAACTCTTCGAACGCTGCCGCCATCTCGCAGGAAATGATCGTCCCGACGACCGCCGAATACGGTAACTCGGGGAGTTCGATCTCGGTGATCTCACCCGCGCGTTCCAGCACTTTCATGGCTGCCAGAAAGTTGTCACGCACGGCGGGCTGCACACGTTCGAGAGCTCCCTTGAGCGTGGCGATCCGCCAGCGTGAGGGCGCTGCAACCGGTGCAGGGTAGACGTAGGGTTCTTCGAGACAGGTCGGATCACGCGGATCGGCCCCGGCGATTGTGTTCAGAACCAGACCGCAGTCGCGCGCGGTGCGACACATCGGTCCGATCTTGTCGAGCGTCCAGGACAACGCCATCGCCCCCGCGCGACTCACACGACCATACGTCGGTCGCAGACCTGATAGCCCGTTGTAGCCTGCAGGGGTCATGATCGACCCGGAGGTCTCTGAGCCGATTGCAAAGGGGACCAGTCCCGCCGCGACCGCCGATCCCGGCCCCGATGAAGAACCTCCGGCCCAACGCTCGCGGTTCCAGCCGTTCCTTCCTGGACCGGTGAAGGATGCATTCGCCTGGCGATAACCGAAGCCTCCGGCGAGCTCAATCATCGAAAGCTTGGCGACCAGAACCGCCCCAGCCGCCTGTAATCGCTGCAGTACGGTCGCTTCATCATCGATCACCCGGTCCTTGAAGGGAGCCGCCCCCCAGGTGGTGGGGAGGCCGCGCGTGGCGAGCAGATCTTTCGCACCGAATGGAATGCCGTGCAACGGGCCCCGATCAGTTCCGGCGGCGAAGTCACGATCGGCGGCGTCGGCCTGGGTCAGCGCCCGTTCGCGGGCGATCGTCACCACCGCGTTGTAGACACCACCGAGACGTTCCACTCGGGCGAGATAGAACTCCGCGAGTTCGCGGGCGGTCACTTCTTTCCGCCGGAGACGCTGACCCCAGTCTTCAATCGTCCGGAAGGCATCGGCAGCGGTGGGAATCACGCGGGAGGCTTTCCTACAGGTTGAGCACCGTGTGTCGGCCGATCACCACGAACCACCCGGAAGAGACTCGCTGGTTCATCGGCGTTGGTCAACGGAAACCGTGAGAGTGTGCGCCCGCGCGCGAGATCGAGTTCGATGTCCCCCAAGATGCCATTGAGCACAGTTTCATCGTAATGCTCGCTCGGATATTGCTGGACGAGGTGTGCCAGGATCAATGCCGGTGGAGCAGGGGGACGCGGCGGTTCCTCAGCAGCGGCATCCACCGGAGTGGGGATCACACCACCGACAACACCGGCAGCCGCCACCAACCCGAGATGCCGCGCAAACTCCCGCCGCGGCAACGTTCCGGGAACATGTTCGGTCATGCCCACCCCATTTAGCCCCCGGTCAATGACCGGGGGTATCACACACGAAAACAAGAACCCCCGATCATTGACCGGGGTCTAAGTGGGATCACACGAGTTCCGGCATCGGGTCGCGATGATCGACGAGGAACTGCGGCCGACCGGTCGGATCAGGCAACGCGGTGTGCATCGGGTCGATGCCGAGATTGTGGTACAGCGTCGCCACGATCTCCTGCACCGGGACTGGGCGATCCTTGGCGAATTCACCCAGTCGGTTGGTGGAACCGATGGCTTGACCGGTGCGCATTCCTCCGCCGGCCAGAAACGCGCAACTGACTTGCGGCCAATGGTCCCGACCAGCGTTCTGATTGATCCGCGGCGTGCGACCGAACTCGCCCCAGCAGACGATCGTGACGTCATTCAACATCCCGCGATCTTCGAGATCGGTGATCAGGGCATGTAGCCCCTGATCGAGTTTCCCGCCGTGGTCACGTACCAAGTCGAAGTTCTGCCCGTGACTGTCCCAGCGACCATAGCTGAGGGTGACCGAACGGACGCCCGCTTCGATCAGCCGGCGCGCCATCAGCAGATGATCGTTGCACGTCGGCGCTCCGTCGTACTGATATTTGTACGGTTTGCCGTCGCCATACTTTTCACGCAGGCGCGGGTCTTCCTTGGAGAGATCGAGGGCATCAACCAGTTTGCTGGAGGTCAACACGCCGAACGCCGCTTCGGAGAACGCATCCATCCCGCGGAGCATGCCCGTGGCATCGACTTCCCGTTTGAGTTGATCCAATCCCTGCAGAAGTTGTCGCCGATCCTGCAGCCGGTCGACCGAGACCCCGTTCAGCCGGAGGTCTTCCATTCCCTGGCCCTGCGGCTTGAACGGCTGATAGGCCGCTCCCAGAAAGCCGGGGCTGCCCGGTTCTGACCAGGGGACATGCTGAGTCCGGTCCGCCAGAGCAACGCTTGGCGGGACGGCCCGATCAACCGGTCCCTGGATCTTCGCCACGACCGAGCCGATGCAGGGACGGCCACCCACCGAAGAAATGGAATTCCGTGGCCATCCGGTCTGACACATAAACGCGTCGTGGGCATCGACATTCCCGGTCACGGAACGGATGACAACGCACTTGTCCATGATCGAAGCGATGCGCGGGAAGCACTCGCCGATTTCGATGCCGGGGACGTTGGTTTTGATCGGATCGAACTCGCCACGGATTTCGCGAGGAGCGTCGGTCTTGATTTCCCACATGTCCTGATGGGGAGGCCCGCCCCCCAGGAAGATATTGATGATCGCCTTATGCGAGGTTTGACCGGATGGTGATTGTGCCCGTAAGAGCTGCGGCAGCGAGAGGTTGAGAGCGGTCCCGAATGCCAGACCGCCGATTTTCAGAAAACTGCGGCGACCGATTCCATCACAGTAACGCTGGGGTTGGCCGAGGAGGGTGAGCATGGGCGGGAGGCTCCGGCAGGGCTCAACAAAACAAGGCCGCTGAGAATCGCCCCGGCAGGGGGATCACATCAGCGACCTGTGATGAATTGTATCGTCAACTGGCGGGAACGCAATTCAGGTTTGCCGAGTGTGCCCCTAAAACAGAGAGAGACTCCAAGCCTCAGACACTGAACATTCACTTCCGTGAACTGGTCGATGTCGTGGGAGAGGTACCCGTCGAGAGTTTCTTGGCTTGCTCGTTCCTGCGGGCGATTTCACGCTTAGCGGCTTCGGCGGCGCTCTCTTTCCGGGCAGCGGTCGCTTCGTGATGCTTCCGGATCCGCTCCGCTTCTGCTGCTGCTTTCGCCGCGGCCACCTTCGCCTGATATTCCATGGCGAGTTTGGCTTGTTGCTGTTGCTGTTGCTGCATCCGCTGCATCATCTGCTGCACGCCGCGGGTGTTGTACCGAGCAGCTTCCACTGTCTGGGACACAGCAGCCACCAAGAAAGCCATCACGAATCCGACTGCCATCGAACGTTTCATCATTAGCCCTTTCTCCACACCATCATCAGAGTGCCCGGCGATCCCAAGTCCTGCCGGGAAAGCCGTCCTCACCGTGTCATCTCTGTCTCTATCAATGATGCGCGCCGGAGCTGCGATTCGTAGGGGAGTCGATGACATTCTCGACAGACTCGTCGAGTTTCTCAGAGACAGGAAAATCTGCGGCGAAACCTTATGATTTTGGTGTGAGGTCTCTCATGAATCGCTGTCGTGCATCCTTCCCGACTTCAGGAAATCTGCTCATCCGGGGACTTTAACAAATCGGATGGTCTTGACCATTTTCTTCCGGGAGGCGATCCTTCGCACGTCACTGTCCGGCGAATCCCGCCGGACAGACGTTCCGTTCCGACCGTTGATCTGCCAAGGAGGGCAGTCCCTATGCGTCGCTGGGCTTCCGGAACCTTTATCGCGTGCTACCTCTCGTTCCTGGTGTTCGGCATCATCAGTAACGCTATGAAGTTCGGGAATAACGCCCACCCGGCGGTGTACTACGTCATCTGGGATATGTTCTGCGGGTGGTCGGCTTACGAAAGTCGCTACCACCTGCTGGGTGAAGGCGAAGACGGCAAGTACTACGAACTCGGACCGGCTCCGTGGGGCCGCTTCTCTCCGTATGGCGATCTCCCGCGGCATCACTACGATGCCTACGGACACACGTTTCACCGGATGGCCTTGAACACGCTGAAGCATACCGATCACGTTCCGATGCGGCGGATGCTGGTCCTCGAAGAGTGCTGGCACAAGAAATACAACCTGCCCGACCATCTCTGGAAACTCCGGTTTGACGAACCGAAGGATCCTGAAAGCTATTTCTGGTTGCGAGCCGCCTTCGATGGTGAAGGCCAGATCGTGCAGTTGAATCCCGACTTCATCACATACCAGCTGGGACTGACGATTGCGGACAACCCGCGACTGATCGGTGATGCCCGCCGGGGACGCCCATTCTACGCCGTCAATCCGCAATACCGGTCAGACGGTTTCAACGACCCCAGTGCCTGGGCCGGCCCGATGCTGAGCGACTCACCGCTGGCACATTAGCCGCCAGTGGTCGCGTTGCTCGCTGTCCCGAATCTCAGGCCCTCTTGCTCCACCCTCTGCATCGACAGGGAGTTTGCTCATGAAGACGAGCTGGCAGAATTTCACCGCGGCGATCGAGCGGTTCTTTTACGCACCGGAAATGCCCTACGGGATGGCGCTGGTCCGCATCACCCTGCCGCTGGTGATGATGTCGATGATCTTGCCACGGTGGCCGTTTGCCCGCGAAATTTTTTCCAGCGATGGAGCCACCGCACCACTGGCGATCGGTTACGGCTATGTGAACCTGCTGCCTGAGTTCAGTGGGGCGGTCGCCGTCGCGCTGTTCAGCCTGTTGACGGTGTCGCTGTTCACGATCTCGCTGGGATTGTGTACACGGGCATCGCTCATCGTCTGCGTAGTGCTCTACACGTACTTCTGCAATCTCGATGCAGTCAGCACCATGACGAAGTACAGCGTGATTACCACGCATGTACTGCTGCTGCTGGCCTGCTCCAACTGCGGCCGGTTGTGGTCGATCGACGCCTGGCTTTCCAAAGCTGCAGCGACTGATCCGAACTTTGCGATCGGCCCCGCCTGGCCACGGCGGTGCATGCAGCTGCTGATCGGCTTTGTCTACTTCGGCGCGGCCATCACCAAGATGAACACGCCGACGTTCCTCACCGGCGATCAGCTGCAGTTCTGGATGCTGACGCACATCAACTTCCGGCACCCGCTCGGCGAAGTCTTCGCCCTGTATCCCGTCCTGCTGAAGGGGATGGCCTACGTGACCATCGTGTGGGAAGTCACGTTCATCTTCCTCGTGTGGCGCGGCTTCTGGCGTCCGTGGGTTCTGGCGATCGGCGTGATCTTCCACTTCCTGACAGTGCTGACACTCGGCCTGATGATCTTCCCGATGTGCTGCTTCTCCTGCTACCTCGCCTTCGCCGACGAACAGGACGTGGCCGGGATACGTGAATGGTGGCAAGGGCGACTCGCGAAATCATCACGACTGATGACAGCCTGGACACGGATTCTCGCGACGCTTCCTGCCTACGGCAGCGGTGCCCGCTGGCAAACCGCGTCGTGGTTTGCAACAGGCGGGCTGGCGATCGCCGCCCTGTACGGCGGCATGGGTATCGAATACCTGATGGACCCCTACGGTATTCGCCGACCGGAAGGCAAATACACGCTGAAAGAAGCTGACCCGCTGATCGTCCAGCAGATCTTCACACCGCGGAAACAGTTGCGGACGGTCGACAAGTTCTTCGCCATCGACACGGGCACGATCCTGGTGGGTGACCTGCTGGCCAATCGGCGTCGGACGTTCCGCCATGGCGAAACGATTATCGCCCAGTGCAACCTGACCCCTCCACATGAAGACATGTGGATCGAGTGCAAGATTCTGGATGCGGACAACCGGCTGGTTGATCGGGTTGGCAATATCGCGATTCGCGAGCAGTTCCGGTCGAACTTCGTCTATCCGGTTTCGGAAACGATGGCGGCGGGTGAGTACACCCTGATCTTCGAGAACGGGGGCCACGAAGTGTTGCGTCGCAAGATCTCGATCGTGGGCGCAGGAAACGTTGCCGCAAACTAGACGGTCGCGACTGATGCCGTACGTTCAGTTAACAGAACGCCCAGCCTGACTCCAGGCTGGGCGTTTTCATTTTGAAATGCAGACCGACCCTCGCTCGCTCTGTGCTGCAGGCCTATGATGAACCCATATCGACAGGACGTCCCGCTTCTCTCACGAGCCCCTCACGATGTGGTTCACTGAAGATCCCTGGCCGCCCGTGCTCATCTGCGGGCTCATCGCGCTCATCGGCCTGGGACTCTGGGCGTCAAGCAAACGCGCAATCCATCTCGGGCTCGTGGCCCTGAGTGCTCTCGCGGCGATCGGCTTCGTGTTGCTGGAGCAGTCGATCGTCACTGAAGGGGAACGCATCGAAGCGCAAGTCCGCACGCTGTGCGATCAATTCCAGCGGAAAGACGTCGCCCTGCTCGATCAGTTTTCTGCCCAGGCCCCGGAACTGAAAGCGATGGCCGGGTCCGCGATGGCGATGGTCACGGTGGAAGACGATCTGTCGGTCACGGACTTTCAAACGCGAGTGACCAATCAGGGATCCCGGGCAACGTGCCATTTCCGGGCCAATGCGACGATCAGCCTGACCATGCTGGGAAAAGTCGGACGTCAACCGGCGCGCTTCGAACTCGTCTTCGCCAAGGAAGGAGCCGACTGGAAGATTATTGAAGTGAAGCGGCTGAACCCGGTCAACGGGAAAGAGATGGGCGTCCTCGACCAGAGCGCCGGGTAACGTGCCTGTTCAGGTAACACGACGCACAACCCACGCGGACGCCCAGGGATTCCGATCCCTGGGTCTTGATCCCGACCAGCGCCATCAATCCCAGAGAAGACCTCAGAAATTCCGCGAGGCACGACGGGGAAGTTCACCAGCCGGGGCAGCATCGACATCTTCACGAGCCGCTTGCCGTCGTCCGCGGTCGGTCTCGTTGCGATCAGCCGTCGGTCGCGTGGCCCCTTGCTCCAGGAAAGCCGTGATCGTCGTGATGACTTCCTTTCGCTGATCGATCTTCTTGCCGTCAGCGAGTTCCGCCGTCATGTCGATGGCCCGTTCGACCCGCGATTTGGTCGGCATCCCTGTCTCCCGGTCCACGGTGCAGTTCCCGACGGTCTGACCCCCACGGACCTGCATCCGCATCCGCCGGACTTCATCGACGTAACTGGCCGGACCAATGCTTCCCGCGAGTGCGATCTCCGCGGTCCGCGCATCCAGATTCGTCAACCGGCAGCGTGTCACCGCCGGGGCATTGTCGCCCTGCGTGGCCTTCCGCGTGGGAACATCCCAGGTACTTCCGACCCGCAAGTGACCCGCCCCCTCTTTGCCATGCCCGGCATTGGGTAACAGTCCGATGCTGTCGTCGACGAAGTTCGCAAGTCCATCTTCATTTCGCATGGCCTGCAGTTGCTGGGCAACTGCGTTCCGCTGTTCTGCGGGCACATTTCGCAGGCACCGCTGCAGGAAGTCGTCGAACCCGACGAGATCGAGCACCTGATTGTCGGAACCGAGCCAGAATGAAAACCCATTGTCCTTCAGGCCCGAGTAGACCAGCGCCTCGGGTGGGATGGTCGCGGCTGGTTCTTCCGAGTTGTAAGCGACAACCTGCCCCCCCAGATCTTGAGCGAAGCGGACGCGGTGATACTTCACGCTGAGGCGACAGTCTTCGTTCCGCAACTCTTCCACGACGAGACTGAGGGCTAACTCCAGCTTGGAATAGCCCACAATTGTCCCATTGGGCGATGCCTGTGTGATCCGCTGTTCCACGGTTTTTACAAGCGGAAACCGGCGGCCTTTCGCCAGCTTCAATGCGAATTCCGAGGCATCGACGGTGTCGTCGAGTTCCGCGGCCTCATCATCGACGGGGACCTCGTCATCCATCAGGTCCGCGAGATCGTCCTTGGCAGACGAAGACTGCCCGAACGGCAAATATTGACAGCCGACGGTCCCGAACAGCATCGGCCCCACGATGCAGACTGAACACCACCAACGCAACGCGATTCCACGCAGCATCTTGCCACCCCAAGTTCACCGAACCTTACGGACATCCGTGACCGTTTTGCCGCCCCCGTCTGCAGACAGCCGGAAGCGCGTGAACATTAGCAGGGACTTCAACTTCGGGCTAGACGAGACTGTCAGGCAGCCCGCAAATCGGCAATTTCCGCCCATGATTGTTGGATTTGACCACAACTGTCGCAAAAATGACGACACTTAACGAGCCGCGACCTGCCAGGCTGGTCAGATGATTTGGGTCATTCCGCTGGCCATAACCCGTTTTCTGATTGGACATTGAGGGGAGAATCGGGACAATCAACCCCGTCGGGGACACTGTTTCGGCACGAAATCCGCGGAGATGGGATGTCCGTGCAAACCCTCGCCCATGATCGGGCGAACAGTTCCCCTGAGAGGAGCAGTCACGATGCAATGCAACAATTGGACCTGGCGTGTCTGCGGCGGAGTGCTGACAGCAGCACTCATGCTCGGTTCCGCGACAGCGAAGGACAAGGAAAACCCGTTCCAGAAGCAACTCCAGCAGCTGCAACAGCAGCAGGCCCAGCAGAAGAGCAAGTCTGCCCCAAAAATCGAGAGTACGCCTCGGGCCAACCCGGGTGATTTGCGCCAGAAACTCCAACAGTTTCAGCAGGCGCAACAGCCCCAGGTGAAATCACAGCCCGCACCGCAGTTCAATCTGCCCAAGCAAACTGCGAATCCACCGACGAATAACGCTGAGAAATTCCAGCAACAGCTCCAACAATTCCAACAGCAACAGAACCAGGGGCGGATCAAGAATCCGCAGCCGACGATTCCCGGCATCGCGCCCCCATTAGTCCAGAACCCGACGGGAACGCCGAACATCGGTCAACCCAATCTCCCCAAGAACCTGCTCCCCGGCAGCGACCCAAACCGTGACCGGCTGCAGCAGGAAATCAACAAGTTCCGCGAGCAACTCGGCCAATCGAAAAATGGCCAACCGGGACAGCCTGTGATTGGGGGACAACCCAACCTGGGGGGACGGGTGAAGAACCCCGGTGAAGGTCAGCCCTTCAATCCCGGTCAGTCGGACACTCTGAAGCCAGTCATCCCCGGTCAAGCTCCAGGTTTGCAGGCTGGACCGCAATTGGGGAAGGGTAAGACCAACGAGTTCGAGGAGCGCATCCGCAAGGAACTCGAAAAGAATCCCGATCTGAAGAATAAGCTGGAAAGCTTAAAGCCGAAGGACGGCCAACCGAACATTGGCGATACCAATCCCGGTGGTCGAGTCAAGAATCCCGCGCTCAATCCAATCAATCCGAATGTCCCGAAGACGGACGAACAAAAGATTCGTGACGCTCTGAACGGTCGGGTGAAGAATCCGGCCCTCGGCGGGAACCCCAACCTGGTCGACACTCTCCCCGGCAAACCGTTGTTGCCGAAAGTGGAACTCCCGGCGGGTGTGAAGCCAACGACACCCATCAAGATCGATCGTGACGGGATCTTCGAGGCGATCAAGAAACACCAGCAAGAGCATACGGGACGCCCGGTCCTCCCCGGCCAACCGAACAAGCCCGAGGGAAACAACGTCCCAAACATCCTCTCGCAGTTCCAGCCCCATCAGAACAAGGGGCCGCGCAATCAGGATGAAGTCCGCGATCTCTTCACCAAGCTGAAACACGACCCGGCTCTGCAACAGAATCCACAACTGTCCCAAGTGAAGTGGGATCGGCTCGCCGGGAACTTCCAGACGCAGGTGCGGAATGCGGACCTGCATCGGTTTGCGGATGACCGGTTCCGTCGTGATCTGCAGATTGATCGTCAGTTCGGCCTGTTTGATCGGGGTGATATTGCCCGCCAGTTGAACCTGACGGTCGCCCTCTCGAACCGGGGGGGCTGGTCACACCGGTCCGTTGGTCCGATCTACGCGAACTACACCCGCAACCACTTCAGTTCCTGGTATGCAGGTCCCAGCTGGTATCCGCGGTACTGCTGGACACCGATCTGGCGTCCGTGGGTGAGCTGGTCGTTCTGGAACTGGTGCCAGCCGATCTACGATCCGCGGCCGTTCATCTGCCGCCCGGTCATCTATCAACCATGCCAGCCGATCGTCGTCTATGAGTATCCGACATGGAATGCATTGCCGGTCGTCACCTGCGGCACGTGGGTCGATGTTCCCCCGGTGGTGATCAACGAAGGATTTGACCTGGAACTGCTGGCCGTGCGGTTCGTCGATGCCGGTCACCCGGAACAGAACCTGGGACCGCGATACCGCGTGTGGGTGCGGAACAACAGCCCCATCGCTCTGGGTGGTGCGTTCCAGGTGACCTTGGTGGCCGCGAATGGCCCGCAACTGTTGGGAGAATGGCCGCAAGCCGGTGTGACGATTCCTTCGATGGACGCCCAGATGGTCTTGCCGGTCGATATTCGCCTCCCCGCCGTGGCGAACAAGCTTGGTCGTCAGGCCGATGGTCAGCTCGTGCCGTTCACGCATCTCCACGCGATTGTCGACAGCCACCGCGATGTCGCCGAGTCGAACGAAGCGAACAACGGGACGATTCTGGAACGGGGCACGATCCTCCCGGTCGATCCGGCAGCCTTCTCGACCGAGGTGACCGCAGCCTCGCCTGGCGATGTGGTCAATCTGGCGGGTGAAGGCTTCGGGCCGGAACCTGGCCAATTGCTGGTGACGATCAACGGGGTTTCGCATCAGGCTGAAATTCAGGGCTGGTACGATCTCGGGGTGTCGTTCAAGGTGCCGCTAGTGCCGGTGAATTCGCAGGTGGACGCCCAGATCATCGTCGTCCGTGGTGATGGGGCGGTCAGTAACCCGGTGGAATTTGACATCGCTCCGCAGGGTTGGCTGCAGGCGGCTCCGGAACCCGCGTTGCCGCTGGCTCCTCCGCCAGCCCCGTAGTTGACTGAAGGACACGCTGGCTGACGGCTTCGTCAGCCTGCCAGCAAGACGGATCTTGATCGAGACGGATCTTGAAGTAGTGCAGCCCGGCGAGAAATCTCCGGGCTGCACGCGTTTTTTGGCGGTCGCGGCACGGCCTCTCCGGGGTTCAATGGGCACGTCCGAGTTGACGATGCTGCTCGCGATCTGAAACTCCCGGGCGATGAGCCGGGTATCAGGCAGCAAGTTCATCCCGATCACCAGTCACCGCTGGTGCAATTTCTCAAGGAAAAGAGATGGCGATCCGTTGGCGATTCTTGCTCTGCAGCCTGGTCCCCTGGCTGGCAATGACGGGTGTGGCCTCAGCTGCGGAAGTCTCCACCCCCATACTCGGGCGGACACTGTCCCCCTTCGCTGCGAAAGATTTTCGTGGCAAAGACTACACCGAACGTGATTTCGCTGAGGCAAAACTGCTCGTCGTGGCGGTCCTGGGGACAGAATGCCCCCTCGCGAACCTGTATGCAGAACGCCTGCAGAAGCTCCAGCTGGAATACGGTGAACGCGGGGTGACGTTCGTCGTCATCGCACCGAACCGGCAGGACTCGGTCACGGAGTTAGCGGCCTTCGCACGGAAACACGCACTGACGATGCCCGTGATCAAGGATCTGAATAACGCGATCGCCGATCAGCTCGGTGCGACACGGACACCGGAAATCTTCCTGTTTGATGCCGCAAAGAAGGTCCGCTATCACGGCCGCGTGGACGACCAGTACGCTGTTGGCGGACATTCCCGTCCCGCGCCGCAGCAGCAGGAATTACGGGCGGCGATCGATGAGCTCCTCAGCGGCAAACCCGTCACGGTGCCAACCACGGTCGCGGTCGGCTGTCTGATCGGTCGCGTGCGCGTCCCGCAGACCAATGCCGCTGTCACCTTCACCGAGCACATCGCCCCGCTGCTGAACGCCCGCTGTGTGGAGTGTCATCGACCGGGTGAGATCGCTCCGTTCAGCCTCACCGATTACGACGAAGTTGTCGGGTGGGCCGACATGATCGCGGAAGTGACCCGGGAACGCCGCATGCCCCCGTGGCATGCGTCCCCGGCGCATGGGAAATTTGCGAATGCCAACCGGCTCAGCGATGAGGAGCTCGATCTGATTCAGCGGTGGGTTGCCGCGGGTGCTCCGCAGGGTGATCCACAGAAACAACCGGCACCGCCCGTCTTCCAGACGGGCTGGCAATTGCCGAAAGCGCCGGACAAAGTTGTGTTCATGGCGGAAAAACCGTACGCCGTGAAAGCCACGGGGGAAGTCCGCTATCAATACTTCACCGCCGATCCCGGCCTGAAAGAAGACACCTGGATCACGTGTGCGGAAGTGATTCCCGGCAATCGCCAGGTCGTCCACCATGTGATTGTCTTCGCCGCCACCGATGGGAAACTCGTCAACGAAGACCGTCAGTTCATCTGCGCTTACGTTCCGGGATTGCGCGTCACGCCCTATCCGCAGGGAATGGCGAAGAAGATTCCAGCGGGTGCGAAACTGATCTTTCAGATGCACTACACACCGATTGGGACGCCGCAGGAAGATCGGACACAGGTCGGGTTCGTCTTTGCCGACCCAGCCAAGATCACGCACGAAGTGCAGACGATTTCTACCATGTCACGGCGGTTCAAAATCGAGCCGCAACTCGACGATCAGAAGTTCACCTCGAACCCGGTGAATACCCCGACCGATGTGCTGCTCCTGTCGCTCTCGCCACACATGCACCTCCGCGGGAAATCGTTCCGCTACGAAATGACCTGGCCGAACGGTCAAACCGAAGTCCTGCTGGACGTCCCAAATTACGACTTCAACTGGCAGACGGCCTATCGGCTGGAAGAGCCGATGATCGTCCCGCGCGGCTCGAAGCTGGTGGCCTATGCCAGCTACGACAACTCTCCGAAGAATCTCGCCAACCCCGACCCCAACGCCACCGTCGTCTGGGGCGATCAGTCCTGGGAAGAAATGCTCATCGGCTACGGCGACGTTGCGGTCGAACGCAGTGCCGCCGGGAGCCAGAATCTCCGTGGTCAGGTCCTGCGGGGACAGGTCGCCGGAGAACTGGCAGCTCCGCTCTTCAAACGGCTCGACAAAAACAGCGACGGCAAGCTGGAACGGACCGAAGTGGAAGCCAGGCTCCGGGATTCGTTCGACAAAGTCGACGAGAACAAGGATGGCGTTGTGACGTTGCAAGAACTCCAGGTCGGCCTGCCGAAACTTCGCCCGCAGCCGTAACGCCGATGGACCTCACGCGACGATCGAAGCCAGAGATCAGGTCGTCGCGAAGGCATCCAGGCGAATCGGGACACCACGGTCGGCGAGATAGCGTTTTGTCTCGCCGATCGGGTGGGTCCCGTAGTGAAAGATGCTCGCAGCGAGGGCTGCGTGGGCGTGGCCTTCGGTGAGCACATCGAACAGATGTGACGGATGTCCCGCCCCCCCACTGGCCACGACCGGAATCCCCACCGCATCGGCCACGGCCCGCGTCATCGGCAGGTCGTAGCCGTTCTTCGTGCCGTCAGCGTCCATCGACGTCAGGACGATCTCGCCGGCTCCCAGCCGTTCCACTTCACGTGCCCAGGCGACGGCTTCTAACCCGGTAGGGACACGGCCGCCGTTGATATGGACTTCCCAGACTTCACGGCCATCGCGCTGCACACGTTTGGGGTCGATATTCACGACGATGCACTGCCGCCCGAACTTCAGCGCGGCTTCGCGAATCAACTCGGGATTCTTCACTGCGGTCGAGTTGATCGAGACCTTGTCGCAACCGGCTGCCAGCAGTTGCCGGATGTCGTCGAGCGTACGGATGCCGCCCCCGACGGTCAGCGGCATGAAGCAGACTTCCGACGTCCGCCGCACGACATCGAGAATGATCCCGCGCTGTTCATGGCTGGCGGTGATATCCAGGAAGACGAGTTCGTCGGCTCCTTGTTGTTCGTACTGCGCAGCGATCTCGACCGGATCACCCGCATCACGCAGTTCGAGGAAGTTGACCCCCTTTACGACGCGCCCGGCATGGACGTCGAGGCACGGGATGATCCGTTTTGCCAGCATCGAGACTCTCGATTTCCTGATTCAACTCACAAAGAACCAAACATCTATCCTGGTTATTCCACCGGGATGAAGGTCAACGTCCCGGCGAGCATGTCGGGAACGATCAGCTGCTGATGCTTCCGGTCATAGAAAAAGTCAGCGGCCGACTGAAAGCCCTCCGCGATGACCGTTGCGGTCTTCGTCTTCCGGTCGACCTTCCAGACTTTGCCCTGTGTCCAGCTCGATGTGTAGATCCAATCCTTGGCGAGCGCGATCCCATCGATGCCCCGCATTCCGGTGCCCACGGTGCGGAACTTGCCGTTGGTGTAGGTCAACAGGTCGCCCGAAAAGAAGTCGCCGACAAAGACCTGATCGGGACCGTCTTTCGGCCCGCCGATGGCCACACCATTCGGGAAGCGCAGTTCCGGTCCTCCCGCGGGGACGGCTTCCGACACTTTGCCTTCGAGTGTCACCTGATAGACACAGCCCTTGGTGGGAAGCTCTTTCGCCTGCGGACTGTCGAGGTCCCATAGCTTTCGGTCACCGGCGGGATCGAACATCGGTGTCGGCGTGCTCATTTCGGAGACGTACACGCTCTTGCCATCACGGGCCGCGGCAACATCGTTCAAGAATTCGATCGGCTTCGGAAAATCCTTCGCTTCGGCCAGCTTGGACGTCTTTCCCGTCGAGTCGATCTTCCAGAGGGTTGTCTCATCGGCCGCGACGAGAAACCCACCGACAAAGACGAGCCCCTTGGGAGAGTTGAGGCCGGTCGCAAAGACTTTGACGGTGTCTCCATCGACTTCCACGATCGTGCCGTCGCCAGCGACTTCGCCGTTGATCATGGTGACGTAGAGTTTGTCGCCAAACCCGCGACAGACGCTTTCCGGCTTCTCGCCGACCTTGAGGACCTTGCGCTCGGTTTTCTTCGGAGCGGCATCGTCGGCCACACAGGGAGCGACCATCGCCATCGTGCAGAGGCTGGCAGCAAGTATGCGGTAAATCATCGGGAGACTTTGGCTGGAGGCAGCGGGTGGGAATGCGAGGGAAGCGATGCAAGACTACCATATCGTTCCGCACGACCGTCCTGCAATCAACGCGACCAAACGTCCATGATTGCCCCGCGCTGAGATCGAAAACACGCTCGGAGTGTGATGCCTCTCCATCATAGCCTGGAGCGCAAGCTCCGGTTTTCACTTTCTTTTCTGCTCTCCTGAAGTTGGTTGTTCGCGGTCTACATTGAACAGCGGGTGTCGGGGACGAGCGTGTGTCACCGTCGTGTCTCGATGCCGGAGCTTGCGCTCCGGGCTATGACGGAGGATGACCTCCCCTCCGGTGCAAACGTCTTCTCACTGCGTTACACTCAAGTCGAGCGATCCACCAGAATTCTGCCTGCCTATAAGCCTGCTCGATGACGGCGCACGAGACCGATCCCGCTGATCTGGCCAATATCAAGATTCGCGTCCTCATTGCGGACGACGACGAGGCCCACGCACAAGCCGTGGCGGAGTCGCTCGCGCGGGTTGGTTATGAGTGCGTCGTGGCTCCCAATGGCAAACGGGCCGCTGCACTCATCGAATCAGAAAACTTCGATGTCGTCGTCACCGATCTGATCATGGACGATGTCGACGGGATGGAAATCCTTCGTAAGACGAAGGAAGAACTTCCCGATGCGGAAGTCATCCTGCTCACCGGTCACGCTTCGGTGAAGTCGGCTCTCGCCGCCGGGCAGCTGGGAGCGCACAACCTGCTGACCAAGCCGGTCGACATCAAGGAACTCCGACTGGCGGTCGAAAAGGCGTCCACCCGCGTACGGCTGCTGCGGAAAAATCTGGAGCTCGCCCGGCGCCTCGATGAGAAATTTGGCTTCGAGGGTGTGATCGGCAACAGCCCGGCGATGCAGCGGGTGATCGACAAGCTGCGAAACGTCGCCCCGACCGACAGCACGGTGCTCATCCAGGGAGAAAGCGGGACCGGCAAGGAAATCGTCGCCCGGGCGATTCACCAGAACAGCGACCGCAAGAACAAACCGTTCGTCCCACTGAATGTGGCGGCTCTCCCGGAAAGCACGCTCGAAAGCGAACTCTTCGGGCACGAAGCAGGAGCCTTCACGGGCGCTTCGGCCCGACGGATCGGCAAGTTCGAGTACGCCAACGGCGGCACGCTGTTCCTCGACGAAGTCGGCGAGATGCCGATGCCGACGCAGGTCAAACTGCTCCGGGTCCTCGAAGAGCGGAAGATCACGCGGCTGGGGAGCAACGAAGAGCTCGACATCAACGTTCGCCTGGTCGCAGCGACCAACGCCGAACTCCAGGAAATGGTCAAGAAAGGGTCGTTCCGTAAAGACCTGTACTACCGCATCTCGGTCATCAGCATTTTTCTGCCTCCCCTCTCGGAACGCCGCGGAGACATTCCGCTGCTGATCGAGCACTTCTTGAAGCAGGTGGCAGGCCGGCGAAACCGGCCGATGCCGACGGTTACCAAACCGGTTCAACAAGCGCTGATGGCGTATTCGTGGCCGGGCAACATTCGTGAACTGCGGAACGTCGTCGAGAGCATGGTTGTCCAGGATAACGACGGCCGTCTCGATCTCGACGATCTTCCCGAAGAGATCGCCCCGCTGGGGGCGACGCTGGATGACGGCAGCGGCGAGGGTGCCGCCCGCGGTGCCGATTCGCTGATTGGTCGTCCGCTGACCGATGTCGAGAAATACTACATCGAACGGGCCCTCGAGCTGACATCTGGTCGACGCGATGAAGCCGCCAAGCTGTTGGACATCGGCGAACGCACGCTGTACCGCAAGATCAAGGAATACGATCTGAAGGGCTGAACCAGGGGAGGTGGCTTCATGCTCCTCAGTGATGAAAAACCCGAACATTGCGGCCTCAGCGGTGTCCTGTGCACGAATCGTCAGCTTTGGATCGCGCCAGGCGGCAAGACCTGAGGCCGATGTCCCCTCGGCAGTAACTGGAACGAAGAAATATGTCCGCCGCTGATCGGTTCACATCGGATGAGCTCGCTGCTTTCGAGCGGGATGGCTACTGCGTCGTCCGTGGATTGGCGCCGCCCCCCATGCTGGAAGCGATGCGGGCCATCACCGCGGACGGACTGGCAAGTGAACTCACGCCGGTCGAGTACGAAGCCGATCTGAGCTATCCGGGTGCTCCTGCCTCGCGAACTGCGACAGGCGGCCGGACGATCCGCCGACTGAAACGGGCGCTGACCCGCGGACCGGTCTTTGTCGAATGGATGCTGCAGCCGACAGTCCTCAACCGGTTGCAACAACTCCTGGGTCCCAACGTGGTCTGTCCGCTGGCGCATCATAACTGCATCATGACCAAGCAGCCGGAGTTCAGCAGCGACACCGGCTGGCATCAGGACATCCGTTACTGGTCCTTTCAACGGCCGGAACTCGTGAATGCGTGGATTGCTCTCGGGCACGAACATGCCGAGAACGGCGGTTTGATGGTGATCCCCGGATCGCATCGGGCGAAGTATCGAGCTGACCAGTTCGATGCGGAAATGTTCTTCCGCAACGATCTCGCCGAGAATCAGCCGGAGATTGCCCGTCGCGTGCAGGTGACGCTCGCACCGGGCGATGTCCTCTTCTTCCACTGTCTCACGCTGCATGCGGCGACGCGGAACTACACGAACGAACCCAAGTGGTCAGCGGTCTTCACGTTTCGACCGGGAACGAATCTGCCGCTGCCGGGGTCGCGTTCGGCTTCGCTGCCGGAGTTGAATTTGACGCCGGGTGTTCAGTGAGGGAAAAGACCCTGCCATCGGAATGGCAGGGCGTCCGGGAAAAATCCTACGGAGTAGCGGATGCACGTCGATCAACTGCTGCCGCTGCTTGAAGCGTGGAAGGCAGGACAGCTGCCGGTCGAGGCGCTGCAGGGTTCGCTTTCTGCGGGGTTTGCAAGCACCGCGATTGCGGCCGACGCGTTGATCGATCTCGATCGCGTCCGGCGGTGTGGCTTTCCCGAAGTGGTCTACGGGACGGGAAAAGCTCCGGAACTGGTCGCAGAGATCCTGCAGCGACAGCACGCCGCGGGTCAGGCATCACTCGTCACACGAGCCACTCCCGAGCAGTTCAAAGCAGTGCATGCGGTGCTCCCTGCGGCGGAGTACCAAGCCATCGGCCGGACGATTCGACATGGAACCGCGCACCCCGCAGGCTCATCCGGAACGGTCGCCGTGGTGACGGCCGGCGCGACCGATCGTCCCGTTGCGGAAGAAGCCGCGGAGACCGCCCGGTGGATGGGGTGTACCGTCCGGCTGCTGGCGGATGTCGGTGTGGCAGGGCCGCAACGGTTGCTCGATCGTGTTCGTGAATTGAATGCCGCCGATGTGGTGGTCGTCGTGGCGGGGATGGAAGGGGCGCTGCCGTCGGTCGTTGGCGGATGGGTCGCGGCTCCCGTCATCGCGGTGCCGACCAGCGTCGGTTACGGTGCCCAACTGCAGGGACTCGCGCCGCTGCTCAGCATGCTTAACAGCTGCGCGGCGAACGTGGCCGTGGTGAATATCGACGCAGGGTTCAAGGGAGGTTATCTCGCCGGGTTGATTGCCCGCCGCATGCAGAAGAGGCCCGACGATGCCCACTGACTGGGTCCCGATCACCGCGTTACCCCCATTACCCGCACGCCCTGCGACCGGGCATAAAGGGACATTTGGTCGCGCCCTGGTTGTGGCAGGCAGTCGCGGGATGAGCGGGGCCGCGTGTCTCGCTGGGACAGCCGCACTGCGGGGTGGTGCAGGACTGGTCACCGTGGCGATTCCGGAGAGCCTGCTGCCGATTGTCGCGGGATATGAACCGTCGTATCTGACGTCTCCGCTCACGGAGACCGATGGGCGCATCGCAGCGGACGCGGTCCCGGAATTATTCCGCGTGATGCACACCCAGACTGCGGTGGCAATTGGACCAGGGCTGGGACGTTCGGTCGCACTCGATGAGTTCGTGACGCGGGCCTATCGGGAACTACCGGTCCCCCTGGTGATGGACGCGGATGGCTTGA
Organism: Planctomycetaceae bacterium; assembly: GCA_044229335.1. Classification (GTDB taxonomy): domain Bacteria; phylum Planctomycetota; class Planctomycetia; order Planctomycetales; family Planctomycetaceae; genus DSVQ01. Next base: position 57,037 of record JBGATC010000009.1, read on the forward strand.
ACGCGCTGGCGGCGCATCCGCAGACCTGGAGTGGGCATCGAACCCCCGCTGCGCGCATCTTCACACCACATTACGGTGAGTTCGCACGATTGACCGGACAATCAATCGAGGCCCTCATCGCCGATCGAATACAAGCCGCGGTCAGCTTCGCCCGCACGCATGGAATTACGCTGGTCTTGAAGGGACCGGGGACGCTCATCACGGATGGCACGCGCGTGGCCGAGAACACCACGGGCAACAGCGGCATGGCGACCGGTGGCTCGGGTGATGTCCTCACCGGGATCCTGGTTGCCTTACTGGCACAGGGGATGTCCGCATTCGAAGCGGCTCAGCTGGGTGTCTTCCTGCACGGTCTCGCGGGCGATCTCGCAGCCGCCGAGATGTCACAGCCCGGCCTGATCGCGTCTGACCTGTTATCACAGATCGGTCACGCCTGGCGCCGGCTGGGCCGTTGACTGGGATCGTCGCGCTGCGTCAGGGCTTGTCCTGCGGCTCGGGCAACCGTAAGCGTGTGCGAGGATGGTTCGCGAAGGGCCATTCCGCCGGTTGATATGCGATTGCCAGCTCCGGTGTTTCGAGCCGTTTTCCACCGTCCGCCAGGCTGTGCATCAAGCGGTCGAGAGCCCCGGTCGTGAGCAACGTCCGTTCAACGGGATAGACCGCGTCTCCCGTGTGGATCGTCTCCTCGATGGCCTTCAACAGCAACGCGAAATGTCCATACGGGGCTTGTTCCTGCAGTCGGAACCAGGTCGCTACCGGTTCCCGCTGACCACGCAGTTTTCCAGCGAACGCGAACTGATGCGCCAGACGACCGACCATCGCCACAGCGGACTTCAACCCATCGCGATGTTCCAGCAGATAGAGAGCAGCGTTGTCGTGCTCGACCCAATCGGGCTGGGCCTGCGGTTGCCCCGGAAGCGTGTTGAGGGCGGCCTGCAATAACTCAGGAGACCAGCGTTTCTCGGCGGCGGCCTGATGAATCGCTGTTCCACGCACTGCCTGCACCGCCACGATGCCGGTTTCTCCGCCGCGACGGCGTTCGATCATCGCCTGATGCGCTTCGACGGCATGGATGCCGTAGACTTCCAGTCCGCTATAACCGATGCTGATCGCTTCGGTCAGTTCTGCTCCCCGTTCCAACTCCAGTACAGGAAATCGCCAGGCGACCGGCACCGAGGACCCGGCAAGGAATGGGATCTTTCTGGCTTGCGCAAGATCGTACATCGCCTTGGCATCACCCCATGAGTGGGCCAGATGCTTGTCATTAAAGACCGGGACGATGCAGCCGCCGCGCTGGAGTGCCGCTGCGATCTCCTCAAAAAAACGACGCCGGGGATAGATGTGCTGATGCGTGTCGGGAGTGAAGGGGTAATCGCCATGCTCGCCGATGCTGAGAACTCCGGCAACCTGCACCCGATCGGTCCCGAGCGTGATCGCTTCGTCGATGGTTGTGGCCAGTCGGAACCCGTGCTTCTCGGCAAGCGGATGGCTCAGGTCCCCCTTGCCAACCTGGTCGACATAGAGTGCGGCCAGCGACAGATCGGGACCGGGACCACCGTCCTGCTGCCAGCCTTCCAGAATCTTGCCGACGATGACATCCGCATGGCTCCCTTTCCGATAGACCGTTACGACCGCTGCCACCGGGAGCTTCGCCCGCTCGGCAGCCAGACCACGAACAGCCCACGGCGAAAGTGCCAGGCCCAGAGACGAGGTCTGCAGAAACTGGCGGCGGGACAGTGATGGCAACATCGAGAGTCTCTCTTCCGGCAACAGGGCTTCAGGCGGTGACCGGTGGCAGAATCTGACGCCACGCGGCCAGTTTCTGCTCCCATGGAATCGAAGCATTGGCGGGGCTGGTCGAAGGGAGCCGCGTCATCGGTAGCGCGAACGCCTTCAATCCCGGCAGGACGTGCCTGCGAAACGTAGTCTCAGCTTTTGTCCCGTTGAAATAAAGAGCTTCGAGTGCGCGATGCTGACGGAAGAACTTCCCGAAGTCCTGCGCCGACTCTGTAGCGGGCAAAATGGCCGTATCGAGACTCCCAACCCGTTCACAGGACTGAAGCACATCCCAGACTGCGATACCGGCTCGTTGAACCGCAACGACGCGCTCTCGGTACGGGTTTGCAGGATCGAAACCAAGTAACTGACCGAGCAGTTTCCAGAATGCGTTCCGGGGATGCGCGTAGTACTCACCCGCCGCCAGCGATGCGATGCCGGGCATGCTTCCCAACACGAGGACCCGGGCCTCGGGTGTGGCAATCGGCGGGAAACTGCGCACGAACGGCATGGGACTACCAAGCTTCAATCGGTGTTCGTTCCGCCACATCATAGCCCGGAGCGCAAGCTCCGGTCGTCCGAATCGCCTGATCACCGAAAGCCTCATCGATGAAATCGCTGAGCCACTGCTCCGGCCCTCCCCGGAGTTCGCATGTGCCATTCGCGAATTGAACATGATGCGTTAGGATGCTGCGAAGAGTCTCAGAGGCTTGATGCTCGAGACTGCCGCCGAGACGCGTTGTGACCTGCCACGAAGTGCCCGCCCCGTGTTTGAACTGATCAACCTGTTCGCCCCGTGGAAACTGATCGGGCTGCTGCTGAAGCCGTTCGTACGAGTACTCGTTGGCCTGGTCGTTGCGCCTCTGTGTCGATTGTTCCTGCGGCGCGTGATCCGCGTGAAAGATCTCAACGAAGAACTGGAGCGGGATATCACGCTCTGGCTCCGCGGATCAGCACTGCTGCTGATTGCCACGCACAACATGGAAGGTCTCTTCTTCAAGTGGGTCCCGATTGAATTCCGGGATGAACATGTCTGGCTGATCGCGACCCGCCTGCTGCTGGCCGTCAGTGTGATCGAAGGGATGCCCGATCAAGCGCTCTTCTCGATTATCCACCCGGGACCGCCCAAGCCGAATCTGCGGCTGACGCATTTCTGGACCGATCTCAAGGCGTACTTCCCGAAACTCCTGCACGGCTTGCTGTGTCAGCACCTGAATCGTTCTTCGCCTGTGCTCGCAATTCTCACGGTGTTCATGGCCGGGACCGTCGGCTGGGTCTGTTACGGACTGGCGATTACGAACTATCTCATCATTGGTCTCGTCTCTTCGCGGGACCGGGCGATCGATGTCCTCAGCCAGTTCGATCAGGCCATGGCGGAACGGCGGAAGGAGCTCACCGAAGAAAGTCCACCGCCCGATTCGATCGGCGCGTGAGGGTGCCCCGCAATTCGATCTGCCGCTTCATGTGTCCTCACACAGCCAGCTGAGTCATTCCCTCCGGTCCACAGACAAGCATGTCTGTGCCACCTAAAACTCTGAGAAAACTTGCGTTTCAGTGGGACAGCCATTCCTGTCCGTCTGATTTTCAACTGGCTGCGAACAGTTGACGCATTGAGTCCAAAGAGTCTAACGTTCGGTCTGGAATCGATCTGCCATTTCTTGGGAGTGGTCGCGATGGAAGAACAACCGACGTGGGTCCGGTGGCGCGTCGTGACCGTGACCGCCCTGGTCGCGATCTGCATGTATCTCGACCGGGTCTGTTTCGGCTTCGCTGCGGGGGCCATTCAACAGGACTTCAGCCTCTCGTCGGTGCAGATCGGCTACGTCCACAGTGCGTTCTTCTGGTCGTATGCGCTGCTCCAGGTTCCCTGCGGCTGGCTGGGACAGCGTTACGGCATTCGGCTCGTGCTGACCGCGTCGATCATCCTCTGGTCACTGTGTACTGGGATGCTCGGCCTGGCCACGGGCCTGATGACGCTGCTGATCTTTCGACTGGGTATCGGTATCTCGCAGGCGGGCGCCTACCCCTGTGCCAGCCGTGCCGTCCGTGACTGGTTACCGTTTGCCCAACGCGGAACCGGCAGTGCGATCGTCTCGTTCGGCGGGCGCATCGGCGGGGCGATCGCCCCGTTGCTGACCGGGGCGGCGATGCTCGCGATTGCCCAGAGCACCGGCACACCCACGCTGCAGTCTTCCGAGGTCCTGCAACCCCGCAAGATTCTGCAGGAGCTCGCCGGAGCGAACGATCCACCCACCGTCGCCTGGCTCCCACCGAGCCTGTCGGCGGATCCAGAATTGATCGCCCTCTGGCGCCGGGTGCAGGACACTCCGGAGGCGGAGCTCGAAGTTCGGAATGAGTTAACGACCGCGTTGAATCAACGTGGGCTGGCGACAGCGTTGCAAGCAGACCGGGCATCACTTCCCCCGGAAATTGCCCGGCTTGTTCCGATCGCGGCGTCTGCTCTCACAGCCGACGCCCTCAGCACCGCGGACCGGCGATTGTGGGAGCGTGCGTTCCCCACGGGCATCAAAAAGTACGAAGCCCGCGGCTGGCGATGGACGCTGATCCTGTTCGGTCTTTCGGGGCTCACCATCGCCATCCTGTTCCTGATCGTGTTTCGCGATCTGCCCAGCGAGCATCCCGGATGTAACGTTGCCGAGCAGCACCTGATCGCCGATGGTGCACCGCCGGTCATGAAGTCGGCACCGGCCCCTTTTCAACTGCACGCCTTCGTCTTCGACATCAGTCTGTGGGGCAACTCGCTGATGCAGTTCATGACGAACGTCGGCTGGATTTTCCTGGTCACCTGGTTGCCGACGTATCTCGAGAAAGTTCACAAGGTCCCGGTGCTGGAACGAAGCGTGATGGCGTCCGTCCCGATCAGCCTGGGAATGATTGGGATGCTGCTCGGCGGCCCGTGGACCGATCGCTGGACGGCCCGCAGTGGAAAAGTATGGGGACGCCGCGGACCCGTTGTGGTCTCACGCTTCCTGGCGATGGGGGGCTTCCTGTTCGCGCTCGCGGCATTGTGGGGCTGGTGCGGTCCGCGGGAAACGTCCACCGCCGCGTGGGTGACCGTGATCGGGATGGGGCTGGTCGCCATCGCCACCGATCTGGGTGTCCCTGCGACATGGGCTTACGCGCAGGATGTCGCGGGGCGGCAGACAGCTGCCGTACTAGGTTGGGCCAACATGTGGGGCAATCTCGGGGCCGCGATCGCTCCGATCGGTACCGGAATGCTGCTCAGTAAGGAGCCGACCTTGGGCGAATGGCAAAGCCTGCTGTGGATGTGCTTCGCCGCGTTCTTTGTCTCGGGTTTAGGGGGCCTGCTGATGGACGCCAGCCGCCCCCTCCGCGGCGAAGAAGCGGCGTAGTGTTCAACAGAATTGCTGCCCAAAGTAGCCATCATGCTCCGCGTGATGGCTACTTTGACGATCAATACCACCCGCGCTCAGCGGAATTCGATCGGTTGCGGACAGAAGCGACGCAGTTTCTGCTCATCGATTGCCAGTCCCAGTCCCGGTTTGCAGGGGATCGGCAGGAAACCGTCCGCATCGATGTGGAACGGCTCCGCCAGCAACTCATCAATGTATGCACACGGCGTGAGGTACTCGACATACCGGGCGACGGGTAAGGCTGCCGAGAGCTGCAGGTCGGCCGCGAGTCCGATCGCGGTGTTCCAACCGTGGGGCACCACCTGGATGTTGTGATCGAACGCCAGCTGCGCGATCCGGCGGAATTCGCTGAGGCCGCCGTTCTTCGTGCAGTCGGGTTGCAGAATGTCGAAAGCTCGACGTTCGATCCAGGGCTGGAACGATTGTCGCCGGGTGAGAACTTCGCCCCCCGCGATCGGGACTGGTGAGACGCGCGTCAGTTCGACATAGCCGTCGATGTCATCCGGCGGGAGCGCTTCCTCGAACCAGACAATATTGTAGTCGGCCAGCATCTCCGCGGTGTTCCGTGCCCAGTTCGTGCCATGCGGCCAGAACTGTTCGCTCCCCCCCGCATCAACCATCAATTCGACACCATCACCAACGGTCTTGCGGGCGGTTTTGATCAGCTTCTGATCGAACTTGCGGTCGCGTCGACCAAACGGTCGCCACCCCATCTTGATCGCTTTGAAGCCCCGCTCGACGACGCTTTCCAGCGTCTTCGCCAAAGCTGCTGGCTCATCAAACAGGATCGAACCGTAGGGCTTGATCTGACTGCGGTAATTGCCCCCCAACAGTCGGGAGACGGGTTGTCCGCAGGTCTGGCCCATCAGGTCCCACAGGGCGATATCGATCCCACTGATGGCGTGCGTGACTGCTCCACCGCGACCCTGCCAGAAGGTCGATTGATGCAACTTTTCGGCGACCCGTTCCGGTTCAACCGAGGATTCCCCCTTGAGCAGCGGCCAGAGGAGTGCGACCGCCCCGGCAACGAGCTGCCCCGATGTGAAGCAGCTTCCATAACCGACCAGACCATCCGCCGTCCGCACCCGCACCAGCGTGTGGAGATTCTCCTGCGGCTCATGCCCCTGCGGCCAACCACCATCGACCGTCGCCCCGGTCAACGGACAGACATCCACGCCAACGATCGTCATGAGGATCTCTCTTCTAGGGTCACCCTAGAGTAAACTCACCCGGTCGGCGGGAGTAGTGTAGGAGGCCACAGTTTCAACCGGAAAGCCTGTGCAAATTGGTGACACAGGCTGCAGAGATGTCGGGCTCGTTCGAGGTTTTACGAGGCCCGCCAGCATCTGTGTGCTCGTGGTGGTCCTTGCATCCGATGCTCGAACCGTGGCTTGGCGTTCTCAGAAGAGTCACTTCCAGGACTTCGCCTTCGGTTCAGGGCACATTTTGCTCTTTGCCGCCGACGTCCTTCACTGCGGCGGCGCGTTCTTTGCCAGTGGTGGTGATCCAGACGAACCCGCGGCCCGCTTCGTCCTGCCAGTATTCGCGGGTCATCTGCTTCGGGACCAGCAACGCCCGGAAGGCGAGACTCCACGTCGTTTTCTTCAGCGGATAGCTGACTTTCACGTTGAGATCGATCTTCCGCCGGGCGAGCGCGGTCGTATCTAGAAACAGCGGCGTCTGCGTCACTTCCTCGGCAGCCGCCAGCACATCCGAGAGTGGCACGCTGTCGAGTTCGACGTTCGTCATCACGAACATACCCGGCAGGGCTTGAAAGACTTGTTGCTGCAACGGCCAGCCGACCGGCCAGTGGGCGGCCTTTTCTTCGCCGAGCGGTTCAATCACGAGTTCAATCGCTCCATCCGGAGTGCGGTTGGGACGAAAGCCCAGCCCGAAATCGTTCAGCACAATCGCCAGGGAGGTTCCCCGGCTGAAGCCAGCGACCTCCTGCCGCACGGGAGGCAACTCGGCGGGAAGGGCCCGCTCGGCAGTCGTCGTCCAGCGGAGTGGTGTCTTCATCGTCCCGTGAATCTGACGCACGGCCGTCTTGAGCGGCTCACCGTTCGTGTTGGCTTCCGGCACCGTAGCCAGTTCCGCGTAAACGCCTTCGAACTGCAGCTTCGTCAGCCCCCATAATGGCTGACCGAGAGGCGAGCCCTGAGCACCGTAGGTCTTCAGTTCATCGAGCCATTCTTTCAACTGCGGCAGTTCGCTGCGGCTGAAGCGTTTTCCGGGAACGCGGATTTGACCGCCCCGCTCCAGATCACCCACGACGGTCACGTAACGGAGCGTGCCGACAACTTTCTCGGTGACGGCGGGCTTATCGTTCAGCACGGATCGGCGGACGTGCAGACCCACGCCGAAGTTCTCAAAGATCGGGACCCATTCCTGTGCATGGAGTGCCCCGCCATCCACACCCGTCAGTAATTGGACTTCGACAATCGTGGAACGGACCTTGCCGACAGGACCACTTTCCTGGGCAACAACCATTGGCAGACCGAAATGACAGAGAACAAGCAGGATCAACGCATGTCGCATGGTGGACTCCACCGAGGGAAATGGGTGGCAGGATGCTAACCCGCGGCGGACGATCGGAACAAGAGGAAATCGACTTGGCTGGTGGCTCAGGGCTGATGGCTGATGGAAGGAAGAGCCTCGGCGAAATTGTCTGTCCCTGAGCAAGTCGCCCTGGACCATCGACCAATAGAAATGCCCGGCTTCCAAGGCAGAAGCCGGGCATTAAACTGCGATGGACTCTCGGTCCCTGAACCATCAGCCATCGACCAATCGCCCTCCGCTCAGTGTGCCGGAGGGGGGCTGTTCTGGAACGCACGGGCGCGGTAGAGGAAGTCGACGATGTTCCCTTCGTGCGGCTGCAGCCAGTTGAGCTGGACGGTCTTTACCTTGCCGACGTTGAGCCGGTCGATTGTGACCGCATCGAGGAGTTGTTGCACGAACTTCGGATCTTCAGTGATCGCCGAACAGACGAGCGTGGTTCCCATTGCGGCGATCATCTTGTTCTGCGGGCATTCGACGACCGACGCGAACGGGAACATGTACTCCGTGTTCGCAAGCGGCGCGTCGGGACCGGTGCAGTGAATGATCGTTGGGAGCAGGTAGTCGTATCGTTCGTGAGGGATGTGTCGCGGTGTTCCCCGATGTTTCGCGGTAACATCCGTCGCGCCGGAGCCCTTCAAGGCTTCGTCAAGCTGGGCACTGATGGCGGCGGCGGCACCGGGAATCGTAAACGCCGCCAGTGAAGCGTTCGGATCGGTGGGCGGGAGCGCCGTCACTTTGGCCAGCCGTTGAGCGATGGCGTCGGCGATTTCTGCAGTGTGCCGCGATGCCCAGACACCGCTGGCATTGATGCAGCTGCGGCCGCTGTTGGCGAAGATGCTGTCGACCATGATGTCGAGATAGTCTTCCCAACGGTCGACGACATCGTCGCCGAGAACGACTTTGGAGAAGCCGGGACCGTGGACCGAGACGCGGGGATTTCCCTTGTGCTGGTCGACGGTGTTCTGGCCACCAAAGATCATCACGCGGGCACAGTCGGACATCAGCGCGCCGCCGACGTCGTGACCACCGGGGTAGATGCCGATCGCTTCGCGCGGGAGTCCCGCCTGGAAGAAGGCTTCGGCGACGCGGTATGGCGTCCAGAATTCCTGCGAACCGGGCTTCAGGATCAACCCGATCTGAAGGGGAATCGCGGGGAGCCACAATGTATGCACACCGGGCGAGTTGTTCGGCAGGACCGCTCCGAGCACCGGTGTATTAGCTTGATAGCTGACCATCACATCGCGACCGGCTTCGAGACCATAGCCGCGGGAGAGAACATCGTGCGGGAGGCCGCGTGTGAGGGCATCGACGACTTCGCCCATGTGCGCCAGCACGAAGGCGTTCTTGCGCATGTTCCCCGCGCACATATGCACGGGAAGTCCCGTGGTCGCCGACTGCATGCTGCAGAATTCGGCCGGGGTGAGCGTGCCGTTGCCGCATGGAAGCGTGGCATTGAGGTACAGGTCGCCCGCTTTCTTGCAGATGTCGACCAGTTGTGAGATGGGAATCTGTCGCAGAGCATCGCGGGCCTTCTGCGCCTTTTTCAGGTCGAGCTTGGCCTGCATGCCAGTCGCCTGATGCAGCATCGCCACCGGTTCACCGGTATCGAACCGCACGACGGGCGCCTTCTCGACAGATTCGTAAACCTGGCCCCAGCGCAGAATAGGAATATCAAGCATGGTGGTCCGTAGTCTGTATTCACTCGAATTTCAAAGCTCGACCGGGCCGGCGTGACCAGCCACCGCAGGATGTCAGCTAGAATAGTTGTCTGACGACGGACAGCTCTCAATACACCCCGACCGTTGTCGATTTGGCGAATTCGTGGAAGGGGCGGGTGCCGCTGATGCCGTCCCAGGGGTAGGGCTCGCACGGTTTTTCGCGTTCGCCTTCGTCGCGTTCCATGAAGCCGGGGATGAAGAGTTCCTTCGTCATCGTGTAGAGCTTCACGCGACCGGTCTGACCGTAGTCGACGACCTGGTTGTAGTCCTTGAAATCGACGACTTCGATCACCGCCCGCGGTTCCGGGGCATGGTAGGTGATCTTGTAATTGTCGGCCGGGTCGAATGGCTTCGAGCAGGCGAGGCCCATCAGCGTGTTGCCGTAGGTCGGTGTCATGAAGACATCCGGCCCGAGGAGTTCTTCGCAGCAGGTGCGATACCACTGCGGCGAGAATTCGGTCCCGCCGCCGAAGATGCCCTTGATGCCGGCTTCGGCGATGCTCGACCCTTCGTTGATGAGCCGCATCGCCAGCGCTTCGAGCAGCTTGGGGGTCATGAAAGCGCACTTGATGTCGTGCCCGGCAGAGAGGACCGTCATCGCCTGATCGATGACGTGTTCTTTATAGTCTTCCGCTTCCTTGATCTTCCCCTTCTTGAGGAGCTTGATGACCCAGCGGGGATCAAGGTCGACGCAGAAGCAGATGCCGCCGCGGTACTGGGCGAGATGTTCGACCGCAAGCCGTAACCGTCGTGGACCAGACGGTCCGAGCATCAGCCAGTTTGAGCCTTTGGGGAAGTGCTCGTCGGGCAGGGTATGACTGAAGAGTTCGTAGTCAATCCAGTGATCTTCGATGACGACGCGGCTTTTCGGGATCCCGGTGGTGCCACCGGTTTCGAAGACATATGCCGGCTTCCCGGCGAGGCCCTTCGGAATCCACCGCTGCACCGGACCGCCGCGGAGTTCGTCGTCCTCGAAGAGAGGAAATTTCTTCAGATCGTCGAAGCCTTTGACCTCCTTCAGCGGGTCGAAGTTGAACGACTTGGCCTTTTCCAGCCAGTAGGGCGAGCCGGTGGCCTCGCTGAAGTGCCAATGGACATTTTCGACGGTGTGCTGGTTCAAGGCATCACGAGCCTGGGCGGCCCGAGCTTCAAGCGTGCTCACGATCCCGTATTCCTTGTCTGTGTTGCGTGAAAATCACGCGGAGTTCACATGGTCTGGATTGCAGTTTCAAAAGACCCACCCATCGGAATGGGTGGGCTCCCAAGAGTACACGATGAACCCCGATGTTGATTAGAGGTTTTCTGTAGTCGGAACGATGTACGGCGCGCGGTATTCGCGCGTCAGTTGCTTGTTGGCCTCATCTGCCCGATCGCCGACGAAGACTTCTTTCTTGCCGTCGAGCGCGAGCTTCGGTCCCAGCGTGACCTTGGTCGTGGCCGGGTCGACTTCGTTATCCCGGAGGTGCTGGAGCATGCGGTCGATCGTTTCCGAAGCGACCGCGTCGTCCTTCAGCTTGCCGGTCAGTTCGCTGGCCGTAACCGGTGCCCCCATGCGGTACGAAATGTTCCCCAGGTGACAGAGGGCGCTCGACAGATGGCCTTCGAGGATTTCACCATTCAGCTTGGTGTAATCACGGCTGCGGACCGCTTCGACGAAGTTGGCGAAGTGATGATGATCGCCGCCGCCGCTGAAGTCCTTGATCTTCGTGCCGTTCTTGTCGAACGCGGTGCCGCCGTTGTAACTCGGCGAGACGAGGTACCCATCGGATCCTTCGAAGATCACGCCGACCTTCGAGCCTTTGTAGGAGTCGGTCTTGAGGCCGCGGACTTCGAAGATCAGCCGGTTTCCGGAGTCGTATTGATGCAGGCAGACCTGCGTGTTGGCGGTTTCACCCGCATCCTCGTACCCGAAACGGCCGCCGAAGCTGAGGACACCATTGCCGAGATCCGACTCGTTCAATCCCCAGCGGGCGATGTCCATTTGATGGATCCCCTGGTTGCCGAGGTCGCCGTTGCCGAAGGCCCACTGCCAGTGCCAGTCGTAATGGAACTTCGACCGGGTCAGCGTGTCCATGGGCGCGGGACCGCACCAGAGGTCAAAATTGACGCTCGCGGGAACGTCGTAATTGCCTTTCGCACCGATGGATCCACGCGGCTTGTAGCAGAGCCCACGGGCGAGTTTCACTTGTCCCAGCTTGCCTTCGTGGATGTAGGCGATCGCTTCACGCATGCCGGGGTTCGAGCGGCTTTGCGTGCCGCACTGGACCATCCGCTTGTATTTGCGAGCCGCTTCGACAATCCGGCGGCCTTCGCTCACATTGTGACTGACCGGCTTTTCGACGTAGACGTCTTTCCCGGCCTGAATGGCCCAGATGGCAGCCAACGCATGCCAGTGGTTCGGAGTGGCGATGCTGGCGATGTCGATCGACTTGTCTTCGAAGCACTTCCGCATGTCGGCATAGATTTTCGGGCGATAGCCGAATGCTTTCTCGATCCCTTCGGCCTTCCGCTGGGCGACGTTTTCATCGACGTCAACGATGGCGGCGATTTCGCAATCCTTCCGCTTGCCGAAGCCATCGATGTGCGAGCCGCCTCGACCATTCACGCCAATGACCGCCACACGGAGCTTTTCGCCAGGGCTGGAAGAGCCTTCCTGAGCGAATGCCGGACGAACCTGAGCTGCGGCCAGCGAGGCGGCAGCGGTCGCGAACATGGCGTTTTCAAGGAACTCACGGCGCGTCGAGGATGTCATGGGGCCACCTTTCAAGCTGTCGCACGAAGTCGGAATCTGCAGTCGAGGCGTGGTTACATTCCGATTGAAACCTGCTTCACCAAGTTGCAGGAGACGTTTCGGCAAGTCAATTCCGCGAGGGATTGAACCGATCACGAACGTTTCACAGACATCAATCCCTGTTTCAACAACTGTAGTGTACGTCGGCTGCGACCGCGTCTGCAAGGATCCGACATCCACGCCATGGAGAAGCTGTCAGCCGGACAGGGATTGAAACCGCTAGAGACTCGACTCCGCGATTCTCAACCCGATTGCGGCAGGTCCATCATCACCTGGAACCGCTCCAGCACCTGCACTTTCAGCGGACGGAACTCGGCTGTATCGATCGTCCCCGTTTGCACCAGGGACTGAGCCACTCCGCGCGTCTCTTCCAGCAGTTCCTGGTCACGGGCCACATTGGCGACTCGCAGCGGCAAGGCTCCGTGTTGACGTGTTCCCAGCACGTCTCCCGGACCGCGCAGTTCAAAGTCGACTTCCGCCAGTTGAAATCCGTCGGCTGTCGCTTCCATCGCGGCCAGACGGCGCAACGAATCCGGAGCGTCTGTTTCTGACTGGAGAAAGCAGTAGCCCTGATACATGCCGCGGCCGATGCGGCCGCGCAATTGATGCAGTTGCGAGAGGCCAAACCGCTCGGCAGCCTGGATGAGCATCAAAGTCGCATTCGCGACATCAACCCCAACTTCAATCACAGTGGTCGCGACGAGGACGTCGATCTCACCCCGACGGAAGGCGTCCATCGTTTGATTCCGCACGTCTCGATCAAGCCGACCGTGCAGCAGACCGACACGAAATCCCTGAAGCAGACCGGTTGAAAGTGACCGGTAGACCGCTTCTGCCCCTTGGGAGTCCTCCGCATCTTCATCAATGCGCGGGCAGACAACATACGCTTGTCGTCCTTCTTCGATCTTCTTGCGGAGAAAGTCCCAGGCTTTGGTCACGGCTCCGTCACCGCGCAACAGACTGGTCACGATCCGTTGCCGACCGGGGGGCAATTCGCGGATCGACGTGAGATCGAGATCGCCAAACAGCGTGAGACACAAGCTCCGCGGAATCGGCGTCGCGGTCATCACGAGGCGATGGGGCGATTCTCCGCTCGACTGAAACTTCCCGCGCTGTCCCACGCCGAATTTGTGCTGTTCGTCGATGACCACCAAGCCAAGCTTCGCGAATTCGACCCCTTCCTGGATGAGGGCTTGCGTCCCGACGATGAGTTCCGCGGTGCCATTGGCAATTTCCTGCCGCACGGTCTGCCGCTGACTCGGCGTTAACTGCCCCGTCAATAACCGGCGCTGCACCCGGCTTTGTTCGAGTAAACGTTCGACGGTTTGCCAGTGTTGTTGTGCGAGGACTTCCGTCGGTGCGAGCAGAGCCGCCTGACGTCCGTTGGCGATGGAGACGAGCATCGCGTAGACCGCGACCGCTGTTTTCCCGGCCCCGACATCGGCTTGCAGCAGGCGATGCATCGCCTGGTCGCGGGCGAGATCGGACACGATTTCCGCAACCGCGGTGTTCTGACCCGCGGTGAACTGAAAGGGGAACAGCCGCCGGATGCGGGCGTCGATCTTGGCGGAGCAGGGGAGGGGGACCGCCCGGTTCTCCCGGTTCCACGCGCGTCGGCGCAATGCCAGCCCGATCTCGAATTCGAGGAGATCGTCGAACAGAATCCGCCGCCGCGCCGCGGTGTAGGCTTCCATCGTGGGGGGGCGATGCAACTGCCGGATGGCATCGGCGAGACGGATCACGGTCCACTCAGTGCGGCACGCTTCCGGAAGCGGATCGATGACAAACTCGGCGAAGCTCTCGACCGCGGCTGCGGTGGCCCGGCGGGCGTCCGCCATCCGCAGTCCTTCTGTCAGCGGATACCGCGGCAGCACGCCCGGTGTCGCTCCCTGGTCGTCTTCTTCCAGCCACTGGACTTGGGGATGGGAAAACTCCCAACGACGATCCCGGAACTTGGGTTTGCCAGTGAAGAGGACCGTCTGCCCCTGCTCGAATTTGCGGAGCATGTAGGGCTGCTCGAACCAGACCCCTCGAATGAAACCGCCGTCGCCTTTCAAGAGGACGGCGGTCATGGTCTTCCCTTTGGAAGTCAGCCGCGCATCCTTATCGACGACCTGCCCGCGAACGACATGGACGCGGTCCTCGTTGAGTTCGAAGACCGGAGTCAGTTCCGTGAGATCGAGTACATCCCGCGGCAGGTACCACAGAAGATCGCGGACCGTGCGAATCTCGAGTTTCGCGAACAATTCCGCTCGATCCGGACCAACGCCGCGCACGAATTGCACAGGCTTGTCCAGTGGGTCGTCGGTCGAGGGCGTCACGCGGTGCTCCACGGACGCGAGCACTCTTCCCCGCGTCCCGCATCACTTAAGACGACGCGGCCTGACACTGCAAGGCTGCGGCGACTGCGAGTTCATCGCAGCGCTCATTTTCCGCATGGCCTGCATGGCCCTTGATGAGCGTGAACCGGACCTGATGTTTCGCGAGCAGTTCATCGAGCTTCTGCCACAGCTCGACATTCTTGACTGGCTTCCATTGCGAGCCTTCCTTGCGTCGCCAGCCGTTCTTCTTCCAGCCGGGGAGCCATTCGGCACACCCTTTGGCGACGTAGCTGCTGTCGGTCACGACCTCAACGATCGCGGTCGACCGGAGCGCTTCCAGGCCGGAAATGACGGCTTGCAATTCCATCTGGTTGTTGGTCGTCAGGGCCAGACCGCCGGAGCCTTCGCGCTCGGTCTGCGAGCGCGGATGGCGCAGGATGTAGCCCCATCCTCCTGGTCCGGGATTCCCGCGGCAAGCTCCATCAGTGAAGAGCTGAACAACCGGCAGCGACTTCTCGGCGGTGTCAGTCATCCCGGGAACCTCAAAATCACCTCGGTCAGCCAACGAAGGGGCTTCGACCGGAAGCCTGACTGGAACCCGCGATCCGCTCGAATGCCGGCGTTGCCGCGCAACCGTTAGCGTTCGCGGAACACGATGCGGCCGCGGCCGAGATCGTACGGGGAGACTTCCACCTTCACACGATCGCCGGGGACGATACGAATAAAGTGTTTCCGCATTTTCCCGGCGACATGCGCCAGCACGGTATGACCATTGTCGAGGACCACGCGAAACTGGGTATTAGCCAGGGCCTCGACCACGTTGCCGTCAACTTCGATCGCTTCTTCTTTGGACATAAGCTCCTGTCTCAAATAGGTTTCCACCAGCCAGTTCCGGAATGGAGCCGACGGTGGGAAGTGTGGATTCTAACGCCTGCCAGCCCCTCCGACTATGGGCCGCAGCAGAATTTCTGTCTCCGAATGGTGCTGAAGGGAACGCGAATCTGCAGAATCGACTTGCCTCGCGCCGGATTCAACCTAGGTTTTCAAGACCTCTCAAGTCGGTTTCCAGTCTCTGAACAGGTGCATCATGTCGGCATGGCCACAACGGATTCGCCGTTTTCTCGTGAGCGAAGACGGTCCGACTGCTGTGGAATATGCCGTGATGCTCGGTTTGATCATCGTCGTCTGCGTCACGGCGGTGGCGTCGTTCGGGACAGCACAACTCGGCTACTGGCAGCGGATCGACACCGAAATGCAGGGCCACGGGATTGGTCCGTGATCATGGACCGGTCGGATCGTCGTCTGTGCTGCTCGCGTGCTGTCTCTCACCACTGCAATGTCTGCTGAGCGCTGCTATCGTGCCGACATGCGGCGCTGGTGGCTGGGAGCGGGCGGAAATCTGGGCGATGTCCGGGCAACCCTGACGCGCGCGACGGAAGCGCTCCGCGCGTACGCTCGTGACGTGCAACTGAGCCCGCTCTACACATCAACTCCAGTCGGAGCGAACGCCGGCGAGCGGTTCGTCAACGCGGCGATCGGTCTGTCGACCGATCTGGCACCACTCGACCTGCTCGACGCCTGCCAGGCGCTTGAGAACGAGTGCGGACGCACGCGTTCAGTTCACTGGGGCCCACGGACGCTCGATCTCGATCTCCTGCTGACCGATGACGGCCTGCTCGTCGAGCATCCGCGGCTGACGTTGCCGCATCCGCACTTCTGGTACCGCCGCTTTGTACTCGAACCGCTCGCAGAGATCGCCCCGGATGTCCGCGAGCCGCATTTGCAGAGGACGGTACGCGCATGGTCGGAGCGCTGGCGCATCGATCCTCTAGTCATCCAAGTCATACGACCGGTACCGTCTGGATCGACGCTGTTGACTGAGTTGCACGCCCGCTTTCCTCGCGTGCAGATCATTGATGCGGATGTCCCGGACGCTGATGCGGGAATGGTCATTGAATTCGCCTCCGACACTCAACCCCGCTTCGCCCCTGGGCGGATTGTGTTACCGACAGATCCAGTCTCTGCTGAGCGGTGGCTGAACGACATTCTGACCGCGGTGACCGATCCCGTGCACTGTCTGTAATGGTTTCCAGTGGACTTTGAGGGGACATGGGATGCCTGAAGTTCCCGAGGAAAAACTGCTCGAGACCGCGCCCGGCGAGTCACACCGTGAAAGCGATCGTCTCCTTGCGATCAGCGCCATGGCAGTCGCGGGCTGTCTGACGGGCCTGGCCGCGTGCGGTCTGTGGCTGGAAGCCTTTCGGCGCAGTCTGCCAGACGCGCGATCGGTTGAGTACATGACGTTCTTGAATCTCGCTATCTGGGGGGCCATCTCTAGGGGGCGTGGCCCTGAAATGGGGCTGGTCTCGCTTTCTGCAGGTTCCCGAATCGATCAACCTCTGGCGCGCCTATTGGGAGCTTCAATGGCTCTCACTCATGGTGATCCTCTGTGGTTTTTCCTTTCTCTTGTATCGCAGTATGAGTGAGTGACCGCACGGAATCGCGGTGTCCTGCATGTCGAGGTCGGGGCGGGTCTGTTGTGGCGGCGAGGCCAGCCATGGTCCCTCTCTCGATGGTGGGCCTCGAAGACTCGATCCACCCTACCTCAAATCCTGAACCACCCAGGAGTCGCTGCGATGAGGGGTTTCCACGGGTGTGACGGCGGTCTACAATCAGTTGACCACATTGAGGAGTGAGCGTGAGCGATGTTGTTGAACCGCTGGGGAAGCGGATTCTGATTCGGAAAGACGAAAGCCGTCACAAGACGCGCGGCGGGATTGTGCTCCCCGATTCCTCGGAAATCCCAACGATCACCGGGCGGGTGGTCGAAATCAGCGCTCAGATCGAACGTGATCTCGACTTCCCGATTCGGAAGTACGACAAGGTGCTGTTCCACCCGAAGAACGCGATTCCGGTCGATCTGGAACCGGATAATGTCCTCTACGTGGTGCCGATTGAAGATGTCGTCGCGGTGTTCCGCACGGCCCCCAAGAAGACCCGGAAATCGAACAAGTCGGGCGATGCGGAAGACGCTGCCGATCAGGAGTGACCCGACCGGAGCGACTCCTCAAGGGATCGACTGACCCGTCGGGACGGGGGCCAGCTCGAAGTCGACGAGCAATGGCAGGTGATCGGACGCATCGGCTGTGCCGTGACCCCGCAGCACGTGCGCTGACAGCTGCTCGAATGGTCCGCTGGCGAAGGCTTTGTCGAGCGCGCCCATCGGGAGGTAGGCCGGGAAGGTGCGATACTTCGAGGGGGGGGCGGTCACCTGTCGATACCCATGCACCGCGAAGGGACCGGCCGCGAGCGCATTCCGCCAGTCGTTCGTATCCCCCATCACCAGCGTCGGCAGATGCTCGTGCCCGCGAAATGCGTGATGTTCGAGCAATCGCCGGGCCTGCCAGTCCTGCTCCCATTCGCGCAATCCCAAATGCCAGTTTGCGACCCGCAGTTCTCCCGATGGTGTGGCGATGACTGCCCACTGGGCTCCACGCACCTTGTATTTCCGCAGGGTGAGGGAAATCTGGTGCTGCTCGAGAAACGGCCATCGCGACAGCAGCAGGTTCCCATAGCCTCCATACGCCACGGGATGCGTAAACTGAAACGTCCGTCCGACCGCCCGGAAATGCTCCGCGATCAGGTGCGGCTGATCATCGTGCCTGGATCGCCGCACGTGCCGATCGACTTCCTGCAGACAGACGATGTCGGGCTTCGCGTGATCGAGAACTGCCAGAATCCGTTCCAGCCGATACCGCCGATCGCGTCCGCCAATCCCCTTGTGAATGTTGTAAGTCAGGGCACGCATGGGGGGAGCTTACAGGGGACAGGAGACAGTGGACAGCAAAGAAGAGTGCTACAGATCATGCCATGCTGACGTGCCTCTGGCTGTCCACTGTCCACGAACTCCACTCGACTGGCCGCGTCTCACACGCGCACGTCCTCCGCGACGTGCGAGAGGTCGGATGCATACCGGCGGCGGATCGGATCGACGATGTCGGCGATGAACCGGTCGACTTGCTCTGGAGCCCGACCGATGTACTTCCGGGCATCCAGCGCGCCAGCCAGTTCGACCTGCGCGAAAGCGGCATCCTGGGACAGCCGCTCGATCAAGTCGTTGGCGCCACCCTGTTCCTTCACCACGCGGCCAGCGTCCTGGCTGTGAACGCGAATCCGTTCGTGCAGATCCTGGCGGTCACCACCGGCCCGCACCCCCGCCATCAGAATCTCTTCCGTCGCCATGAACGGCAGTTCTTCCAACAGATGCTTCTCGATCACCTTGGGATAGACAACGAGGCCGTCGACTACGTTGCGTAACAGAATCAGGATCGCGTCGGCGGCGAGAAACGCCTGCGGAATCGTTAAGCGGCGATTCGCACTGTCGTCGAGCGTCCGCTCCATCCACTGCGTCGCCATCGTCTGGGCGGCTGACGACTGCAGGCTCATCACGAACCGCGCGAGACCGCAGATTCGTTCCGAACGCATCGGGTTGCGTTTGTACGCCATCGCCGACGAGCCAATCTGTTGCTTCTCAAACGGCTCCTCGACTTCTTTGCGGCTCTGCAGCAACCGTAAGTCGGTCGCCAGTTTATGAGCCGATTGTGCCAATCCGCCGAGCACATCGAGGACCTGGGCATCGACCTTGCGGGTGTAGGTCTGCCCCGTCACCGCGTAATGCTCATCGAAACCGAGCTTGGTGGTGACCCGCCGATCGAGTTCCTCGACCTTGGCATGGTCCCCCTCGAACAACGCAAGAAACGTCGCCTGCGTGCCGGTGGTTCCCTTCACCCCCCGCAGTTTCAAGCGGGCGATGCGGGCTTCGAGTTCTTCCAGATCGAGGACCAGGTCATAGCACCACAACGTGGCCCGTTTGCCGACGGTGACGGGTTGCGCGGGTTGCAGGTGCGTGAAGCCCAGACACGGGAGTGCTCGATACTCCGCCGCGAACTTCGCCAGGCGATCAATCACCGCCACAAGCTGACCGCGGAGCATTTCGAGTCCGCGGCGAATCAGGATTAAGTCGGTATTATCGGTGACATAGCAGCTGGTCGCACCGAGATGAATGATCGGACGTGCCAGTGGGGCGACATCGCCATAGGCATGCACGTGGGCCATTACGTCGTGGCGTAACTCTTTCTCGTAACGGGCCGCCGCTGCGAAATCGACGTCCTCGGTGTGCGTCCGGAGTTCAGCGATCTGCTCGGCCGTAATCGGCAAGCCGAGTTCCTGCTCGGCCTCGGCGAGGGTCACCCAGAGTTTGCGCCACGTCGAATGCTTGGTCTGTGGCGACCACAGCCCGCACATCGCCCGGGACGCATACCGACCAATCAGCGGATTGTCATAAACTTCGTGAGACAACGGAGATTCACTTTCGCTGGCGACAACGCGCCCGTGCATCATTTCGCCGGACCGCGTGATTCCTTATCATGCGGTATCAGCCTTGCATTTTCACCTGACCGGATTGGTCTGAAGGATTGAATTGATGCCCACGCCACTCGAATCCCTGGTTGCTTCCGGAACGAAACTCTGGCTGGACAGCATCGATCCCGATCTCGTCGTTGAAAATCGCAAGTTCGGTGCCACCGGGGCGACTTCCAACCCGATCATCATCTCCGATCTTCTGAAAACGGGACGCTTCGACGATCAGATCCGTGCGCTCGCCGCTCAAGGGCTAGGCGATGTCGAGATCGCTTGGGAAATGACCGACCGCCTCGTCAAGCAGGCACAGGAAGTCTTCGCCCCGGTACACGCGGCGACGAAGGGTGACGACGGGTACGTCAGCTTTGAACTCGATCCGCTGCTGGAAGACAAATCCTGCACGTTGTCGGTCGCTGAGAAGGCTGCTCGCTACGTCGCCCTGGGGAAGCAGTACGCGGCTGGACATACCAATCGGATGATCAAAGTCCCGGCGACACCGGGGGGACTCGCCGCCCTCGAAGAACTCGCAGCGGCGGGCATTACCCTCAACGTCACACTCCTCTTCACGAAGCGGCAATACGAAATTGCCCGCGATGCGGTGTGGCGCGGTGCCCAGCGCCGGTCATCGCTCGTCGGGTTCAAGTCTGTCTACAGCATCTTCGTCAGCCGGATCGACGTCTATACGAAGAAGCACGTCCCCGACCTGATCCCCGCAGCTCAGGGTGTCGTGGGTATCGTGAACGCCCAACGGCTCTGGCAGGAGAACAACGCGTTCTGGGCTGACAAAAAACTCCCGCTGAAGCAGGAGTTCATCTTCGCCAGCACCGGGACGAAAGACCCGGCGGACTCGCCAGACAAGTACGTCGACGCGCTGGCCGGGGCCGACATTCAGACGAATCCGCCCGGCACGAACGCCGCCATTCAGCAACTCGCTGGCAAGACCTTCACCCGCAAAGTCGATCAGCTTCCGCCCGCGAACGTGCTCGCCGACATCGACGCGAAAGTCGATTTCGCGAAGCTCGAACAGGTCCTGATGGACGAAGGTCTGGCCAAGTTCGCGGACCCGTTCAATGCCTTGTTGAAGACGATCGCCAGCAAGCGATAACAACACGGGCAAGTATCCCTGCGGGATCAATCATCTCCGGGAATTATTGTGAACGCGATCAAGACCCAGCGCGTCGTCGGGCGGCGGACGGTTCGCTATGACTCATTTGCGGAGGTGCTGGCCGACGCGGAGCGGCTGACGACGATCCCCGTCCGGACGCTGGGGAATTGGTCAAGCGGGCAGATCTATGCACACCTGGCCCGGTCGATCGATGTGATGATCGACGGGGCTCCGTTCGCGGCACCGCTGCCGATGCGCTGGTTCCTGCGGGCTATCAAGGGCTGGATTCTGAGTCGTCCACTCCCGGCTGGTTTCCGGTTACCCAAGCAGGCAGCGCGACTGCTGCCCGAGGACACCCTGTCAACGGAAGCCGGTCTGCAGCTGCTGCGGACGGCAATCGCCCGCATTCAGGTGACAGACACACGGGCCCCACATCCGGCCTTCGGTCAGTGCTCACGCGCAGACTGGGATGCATTCCAGTTTCGTCACTGCGAAATGCACATGAGCTTCATTGTGCCGGAAGTGACTGGGGACTGATGACTGCCGCGGAGACCCAGCCATCGGAATGGCTGGGCGTCCGGGGGAGTGAATTACAGCCCCGCAGCGGGAAGCGGGTGTTGGTCGAAGAATTCCCACATGGTTTCATTGATGTGGATGTCCTTCGCCCAGGTGTGTCCGAGTTGCGGGACCTCGATGTACTTCACTTCGTGGCCTTCACGGACGTACTTGTCCCGGTTCTCCCGGGCGATCGCGTGCGGAAAGATCCGATCGTCCATCCCGTGCACAATCATCACGGGGAACTTCCGCTCGGCATGGATGCCGGCCAGTGTCTGCAGGCCCAGCGGTCCGGAATGCGACATCACCGCCGCGATTGTCGTTGAGCGTTCCTTCGCGATGAGATGGGCGAAGTACCCACCGTTCGACATTCCGACGAGGTATATCCGCCGCGGATCGATGCGGTACTCGTGCTGGATGCGGCTCAAGAGCGCATCAAAGAATTCGAGATCCGCGATGGCCTTCCGTGGCAGCAGCCCCCAGGTCGGCCCGTCGGCAGCCGGGTAGGCCAGGATAAATCCGTGCGTTTCGGCCGTCGCATTCAGTCCGGAGTAAACCGGCATCAGGTCCTTGCTGTCGATCCCCATCCCATGCAGAGCAATGACCAGGGCCGCGGGACGGACCAGATTCACGGTCTTGGGCACGACCAGTCGGTACGACCGCTCATCATTGCCGACACGCAGCGCCACCGTGGGAAACTCACCGTGTCGCCCGGGTTTAGCGGGTGGCGCGGCCCATGCCATCGGGAGCGAACATCCCACGGCAAACATCGAGGCCAGACACAATCGAAGCCATTCGGAAGCTGACCAACCGGTGGGGAACCAGATCATGACGATGACCTCCAGACGATTCAGAGTCGCGATCCAACGGGAGTGTATCACACTCCGACAATCGCTGCGGAGTCGCTGGCCGGTTTGATCGGCGGCTGCCGTCGGTTCGATCCCGACCACCAGGCGAGAACGAGGAAGACCGCCAGCCAGCCCAGCCAGCCCCACCAGGGTAGCCTGCGTCCGGGCCACCAGCTGATCGCATCGATTGATCGCCACAGGAGGACCTGTGCATGGAGCGCCAGCCACCACCAGCCGACCGGACCGAATCGCCTCCACGGATTGCAGGTTGTCTCCAAGAAATTCAGCACGACGGCGGCCAGCACGGTGGAAGCCATCGCGGGCCACCCCAGCACCACACCTGTCAACGCACCGAGAGCCGACAGCGATGACCAGACCACCGCTGTGCGAGACCCCGACAACCACGCCCAGAGGATCCCGAGCGTTCCCCCCGCGACCAATCCGATGCCCGAGCATTGGAAACCAGCGACTCGCTGTTCTACGAGAACTTCTTTACCACGAGCCTGCACGATCCCCAGCTCGGGATGCACATCAGGGAAGAGGGCGGCGACCGTCAATCCGCCTGCCGTCACAATCAGGCAAAAGGTTCGGGGGAGTCGCTGGCCATCGCGATCGATCAGCCAGACGACATTAGCCAGCATCCACAATGAGGCATGAACAGTCAGGATCCGGAGTAAGTCGGGAAATCTAGCGGCCCAGAAGTCCCAGATCATGTCGGTCGTCGACGAAGGGATGCGGACCGGCAGGTTCGTCCCTCCCGAGAACCCCTCGAACACCAGCAAACACAAGATCTGAATCGCACCGAGCACTTCTACGCATGGATAACGCGAGGAGATCGCCGCTCCACAATCGCGGCAACGCCCCCGCAAGCGCAACCAGCTGACCACCGGCAGATTATCGAACCAACGAATCGGTGCCCCGCAGGCAGGGCACTCTGACCGCTCGCGGCTGATGGACCGGCCGCATGGCCATCGCCACACGATCACATTCAGGAAGCTGCCGATGCAAGCTCCCAAGGCTGTGAACCACACCAGCGTAAACGCGGTCAGAAAGCGGGTATTCCACAATTCCAGCGTGTTGAAGTCGAGCATCACGAGTCATTGCCGACGGACGGACACACGGACGGGTTCAACACGGCGTGGATCAACTGCGAGCGCCCCTGCCAGAACTAGTTCATATTCACGCCGACAGCCCGATTACGCACCGTTGAAGGAGATTCCAGCGGACTTTCCAGGCGTTGCGGTAAGGTGACCGTGAAGGTACTTCCCCGGCCGAACTCACTGACCAGCCGCACGTCACCGCCCAATAGTTTCGCCAGTTCCCGTACGATCGACAAACCGAGGCCGGTCCCCTCGTATTCGCGGGTCAGCGTGTCGCGCATCCCAGGCGACGTCTTCCCCTGACGGAATTTCTCAAAGATCCGCTCCTGATCTTCCAGGGGGATTCCGATCCCGGTGTCTTCGACAATCATGGCGACACAATCGTCGGGACGAACTTCAGCTGTCACCCGGACCTGTCCTCCATCGGGCGTGAACTTGATCGCATTCGAGAGCAGGTTGTTGAGAATCTGCTGAATCTTGCCGGGGTCCTGCCAGAGGACGGGTAACCGGGAATCGACGGACCAGACGACGTCGATGTTCTTCTTTTCTGCCAGCGGCAACATCGAACCGACCAGCCGTTCGATGAGATCTGCCAGTGAGAATTCGACGGGATGACGTTCCATCTTGCCGCTCTCGATCTTCGCCAGATCGAGAACGTCATTAATCATCGTCAGGAGGTTCTTACCCGAGGTTTGAATGTGCGTGACATAGCGTTTCTGTTTGTCGTTCAGATTCGGCGAACCGCAGAGCACATCGCTGAAGCCGAGAATCGAGTTCAATGGTGTGCGCAGTTCATGACTCATCGTCGCCAGGAATTCGTTTTTCAGATTGTTCAGTTCGTAGAGCCGCAGGTTGGCCTGGGCGAGTTCGTCGTTCTTCTGTTCGTAGCCGTGGTTAAGCGACTGCAATTCCTCCTGAACGGTGACGAGGTGTCGCAACATGCGATTGAACGCGTGGCTGAGTTCCTCGAATTCATCTCCCGTGCGAATGTCGGCCCGCTGATCCAGCGCACCACGGGCGATGTTATCGCTGACCTCTTTCAGGTGAAGGACGGGTTTCACGATGACATAGCGAACGATGGCATATGCTGAGAGCATCGCCAGAAACGCGGTGACGATCGCGCTGGCCAGCAGGATGGCGTTATTCCAGGCGATGGAGCGGAGCGTCTTCTCGAGCGGGAAGGTGATCTTCACGATCCCGATCAGGTCGCCCGACTTGAGCTGCCCCATGGGAAGGCTCGCTTTATTCATTCGGTCCTGATGACAGGCAATGCAGGATTCGGTGGCATAGACCGCCCCGTAATAATGGTACTCGTGCTTGTCTTTATCGCGCACGAGCCGAATCACCTCGGACTCGCCGTTCCAGATTTCCTGTAACGCGCGATAGCCCTCGTTATCGGCTGGGCGGGCGGTCGGATCATCGAGATCGGCTTTGAGTAAGGTCCAGTTGTAGTCTTTGAGATCGGGGGGCTTCAGCTCGGCGGCCATCTTGCCGACTCGCTCAGCGAAGCCGAATTCCTGCCCCCCTTCAGACCACTTCCAGTGCTTTTCGAGAATCACCGGGGAGACGAGCAGGCGGGCCGTGACCGCATTCTGAGTGTAGACCAGGTCGGTCGTCTGACGGGCATAGATGTAAAAGCTGCCTGTGATCAGGACGAGGAGACCGCTGCCGAACAGGAAGCGACACTTCCGTTCGAGACTGGTTTCTCCGAGCAGACGTTTGATCGTCCGATACGACACAGGCACAGCCCCTTCCGACGCGATGCTAGTGTTGTACACGCCGGAGAACTCGACGGCGAGAGCGCCAGCTTCTGCAGTGACCCATGGAGCAGTTTCCCTGACCCTCATTCCCGGAATTTTCGATAGGGTCTAGCCTCCGGTCTGGGCGGCCGGTATGCTTTTCGCAGGGATTTGAGCACTCAATAAGGACATGGAGTGCCTCATCGGGCGAGCCGGAGGCGAACCCCGATCACTGATCCCGCGGGTTTGAATCCAGCGCGGAGCGCACCAGTATGTACTGCCCATTCTGCAAGCACGACGAGACGAAGGTCATCGACTCACGCACCAGCGAAGAGTTCGTTATCCGCCGTCGGCGGGAATGTCTGCGCTGCGAACGACGCTTCACCACCTACGAGAAGATCGAAGAATCCCCCCTGCGGGTCATCAAGAAGGATGGCTCACGGATTCCGTTCGATCGCGAGAAGATCAAGGCGGGGCTCGAAAAAGCCTGCTACAAGCGTCCCATCCCGGCAGAAACGATCGAATCCATCGTCTCCGATATCGAGTTCGATCTCTACGAACATTACGAGCGGGAAGTCCCCTCACGCGACATCGGTGAACGGGTGATGGAAGCCCTCCGCGCGATCGACCACGTGGCGTTCGTCCGCTTCGCGAGTGTTTACCGCGAATTCAAGGACGTGAACGATTTCGTGGAAGAACTCCAGCCGATTCTCCGCGATCTGCCGCGATAAGTCCCTGTCACTGCAGGGCGGCATTCAGTGCAAACAGAGCCGCGAGATGAATACCGCCTTCAATGGTTGCGATAGCGATCGGCGGAAGCACTAAGCTGCAGCGTCCCAGCCAGCGATCGGGCAGCAGCAGAAAAACACCGAGTGAAGCCACTGCGACAAGGGGAGTCAGCAGCCAAGCGGTACGTAGCACGAACAGTGAAAACGGATCGACTTCCCGACCGAAATCTTCCAGCAGCTTGATCGTTACGGGGAGCGTGAAGTACGTCAGCCAGCACGCGGTTCCCCACCCCAGGACTGCGAACATGAGCAGCAGAATCCTGCCGACCAAGCCGCTCCCCGTCGATGCCTTCGGATCGACAGAGTCGCCATCTTCAGCAGTGGCCATCATGTTCGCCCTGTGTTTACGCAAGTCGATCAGCGAACAGACTGATCTTGATGTTCGCTGCAGTCCGGCTGCTGACTGACCGAACGACGGTGACCCATCGCGTGCTTCCCGAGATCGATCAGTCCGGTATACCGCAGTTGGGGATCGACGTACCGTTCCAACACATAGAACAAAAAGTAATAAAATCGACAGGCAGACCAGACCAGCACTGCCAACAACGCCGCCACCTGCAAGGAGGGCGATTCCGCCAGAATCAGCCCGGCCGCAAGGACCGCCATGCACAGAAACATCACCCCTTTAGCAACGATCCAGCGTTTCGACTTCAGATCGCCCATGGACGTGCGTCCGAGTTGTGAGTGACGGACGGACTGATGTCGAATGCATGCGATTCAGGCCGAGAGTCTACTCCGGCTTGGCTTTTTCCAAGGTGCCCCACAGGTGGCCGCCGACTTTGTCGTGCTGCCAGGTCCCTGCGTAGCGGTCGCCGTGGAAGAGGACGCGGGACGAGAAAGTCCCCAGTCCGGGAATGGTCATGTTCGTCAGTGAAATGACCGGCGTGTCATCGGCCCAGAAGACTTTGACCGTGATCGGCACGGCCACGTCTTTGTCGCCGTACTTGATGCGGGCGGTGATGACCCACAGATTCCCTTCGAGTTTTTCCGCTTTGCTGATCTCGTAGCGTTCGGGCTTGTTCCCCTCTTTCCCGATGATCGAGAAGTTGCCGACGAGGGTCGTCTTCGTCAGTTTCTCAGCGAAGGCTTTCTCGGCCGCCGAGTATTCGACTTCATCCGCCCGTACGAAGCCGGGGATCAGCAGTGCTGCAGAGAGAATCAGGGCACGCATCAACATCGTTGGGAACTCCGTGGGTTGGAAGTAGCAGTGGGATCACACCACACTGCAGCCGATGCTATCGTAGCGGCTCGACATTCGCCAAACTATCCCTGCACTCCCGGCTGGCTTTTACTGTGGAATTGAGAAACCCCATGTCTGATGAGCAGGAGTTTGTCCCCGGGCGACGAGCACCGGCTGAAGCGGTCCAGCGTTCCTGGGAGCGGCTGGTCGTAATCATTGCCCGGTTACGTGGCCCCGACGGTTGCCCCTGGGATCGTGTGCAGACGCTCGCGAGCATCAAGCCCTATACGCTCGAAGAGACCTACGAACTCCTGGAAGCGATCGACCAGGGGGACGACGCAGCGATCCTTGAAGAACTCGGCGATGTGCTGTTGCAAGTCGTGCTCGACTGTCAGATCGCTGCGGACTCCGGTCGATTCGACATTGTTGCGGTGGTCGACCGCCTCGCAGACAAGCTTGTGGCGCGCCACCCGCATGTCTTTGGCGATGCCGAAGCCCAATCCGCGGCCGATGTCGTCAAGCACTGGGACCGCATCAAGCAGCAGGAGAAACAACGCACCTCGATCTTCGAGGGACTGCCGATCGCCCTCCCCGCGCTGGCTCGGGCCGCCCGGATCGCCGAGAAGGCCGCGCGTGTCGGGTACGATTTCCCCGTCCGCGAGATGTTGTTCGACAAGTTGCGTGAAGAGCTGCAGGAACTCGCCGACGAACTCTTTCCGAATGGTGAACTCCCCACGATCGCGGCGGGGGTTGAAGCTCCCGTGCAACCCGATGTCCCCCTGACCGATCCCGCCCAGCGTGAGCGAGTCCAATCAGAAATTGGCGATCTGCTGTTCGTCGTGGCAAATATCGCCCGGCGCTGGCAGATCAATCCGGAAGAGGCACTCCGCGGCAGCAATCGAAAGTTCGAACGCCGTGTGCGGGCGATCGAAGACGAATTGAAGCGTCAGGGGAAAACGTGGGCCACGTCCACGCTGGCCGAGATGGAGGCGTTCTATCAATCGGTCAAGCAGCGGGAATCCCAAAGCTGACACGGCAGTTGCAGGGTGGGCGATGACCACCGTTGAGCATGTGACGCGAGAAGATGGTGGGCACAGCCCACCCTACAGGACTCGTTGCTCAAGCCGCCTTGCTATACGCAAGCGTTTGCACTTCCAGCTTGGCTTGAATGAGACAGCCGCGGGCGATGGTATAGGCCGCGTCGCGTGCCATCCGGATGGCGCGAACCGAGATGGGCCACGCGGCCCGTTGCCAGGCCCGCTGAAAGAGCCGCTCGAAGTCGGGGCGCTGGACCAGGCCGCCGGTACAGATGATCGACAATGGCTGACCGATCATCCGAAATCCATCGGCCTGACCGATCCGTAACCCCGCTTCCAGCAACACTTCGACCAGAAAGTCGGCGATCGCCCGTTCGGAATGCTCGATCGACTCGATGGTCATACCACCCAGCGGATCCTGATCGAAGCCTTCCAGGATTTCGACCACTCCCCACGGGATGCAGCACCGGGCCCGTTCAGCCCCATTCTGCACGAGTGCGAACTCGCACTGCGTTGCACCGAGATTCATCCCGATGCCGGTGAATCCCGCGTCACCTAATTCGGCCAGCACAGCGGCCATTCCCTGACCGACCGGAACCGGGCGATAGCCACGGAGTTCAATCAGCCGTGAGAAGAAACTCCGTTCAATCCCCTCCGCATCCGGCAATGATTCGCCAGGGACCGTAAAGGCGCACACTTCTTCCGGGAAGATGGCCGGGGGTAAGACGGCATCGAGATAAAAGGGGAGGATGTCACGGGCCAGCGGATCATCGGCGGGAATCCGGCCGTCTTTCAACAGTGGTCGCAGCGCAACCGGAGCCCGTTCGCTCCAGGCGATGGCCGCATCCCCCAGGAGAATCAATTCGCGATCAGTTCCAAGAAACGGCAAGTCGTCGCGTTCGATCATCAGGCGATGAGCAGGCGTATCGGCGATGCAGGTCATGACACACGGGCAGGCACGACCGACCAGCCGTCGTCCCTGTCGACGGAGCGAGCGAAACTGTGTGGAACCAAGATCGAGGCCGATGCTCACGAGCGGGCTCCTTGCAACTGCTGCAGCGCCCGTTCAATTGGGGCAGCATGCGGAGAGATCGAGAGCGCCGGTTCAATGATGGCCGCTTCGGTGACGGACTGAAGCGGTTGACGTGCTGCCAGAAAATGCGGTGCCCGGACCATCTCCTTCGCAGGGGCGTCGAGCATCGCCTGCGGTTCACTACTGACCGCCGGTTGCGACCAATGCGGTGCAGCCAGCTCTTCTGCAGCATCGACTCGGAACGTCGGTTGTGGCGGTGCTGTCCGCGTGATTTGCAAACCCCGCGGCAGCAGCGGTGTTTCCGTCTCGACATCGTTCTGCATCGCCAGAATTTCAGCGAGATCGTGCGGCTCTTGTAACTGCTGCGGGATCGTTTGCTGCTGAGCCTCACGCAGCGTCCGGGCGGGAGGCAGGGGCGGAGGAACGGATTCCTCGACTTCTTCCGATTGCGTGAAGACTTGAGACATCCGTCGCGAGATGGCCGGTGGAATCACAGAAGCTGCAGGGCGAACAAAACTCTGATCGTCGCCACCGAGCGGTCGATCCCCCAGGACTTTTCGGGTCAGCAACGACAGTCCGACCAGCATGGCAACCGTACTGCCGATCCCGAACATCTGCCACACTGCGATCGGCTCGGACTTGGCTTGAGCGGGTCCCTCCGGCATCGCTTCCGTCTCCATGTCGGAGACAATTTCCGCATCAGCAGAGACCAGCGGCCGACGAACAGTCGACGTGGTTTTCGGTTCGGTTTGCTGGGGAATGACGGGCGAGTTCAGACGTGACCCGGCACGTGGCAGGCTCGTCGGAGCAGCCACCGCAGGCGCCTGCGGAGCGGTAATGAAGGGGACGGTCGAAGCATCCACCGTATTCCGGGGCGATCCCGCATTGCGGATCGGGACCTCGGTCGCACTCATCGACGGCAGCGGGATCGTGTCTTCGTGATCGCTCGGCGGCAACGGCGCGGCCGGCTGCGGTGCAACTGACGACGGAGACGGCAGCAACGCCGCCTCAGCCTTGGTAAACTGATAGGGTTCCGGGAAGGCAGGCAACGTTTTCTTCACCAGCAGGTTGCTGTCAAAGACCAGAACCGATCCCGTTGGTAATGCCGCACTTGGACCGAGTGGCATCGGCTGGCGCGGCGGGGTGGAAATCCGCACGACGCGCGCCAGTTCCGCCCTCTGTCCCAAGGCGCTGACGATGTTGCCCACAGCCGCATCCCGCCCATGCATCCGGGCGATGACGGGCCGGTCGAGGACCCCGATTAACGCAACCCAAACATCTCCGTCGGCTGACACGGTCAGCGCGGGGGGCATCGTCTCCTGCCGCGGAAGCATCGGATCGACGATGATCACATCACCGGGCATCAGGGCATCATGGCCTTGCGGACTGAAATAGATCGACTGTCCGGCCCGTTGATGGCGAATCAGCCGAAACGTCGGCGACGCTTTCGCCGTGAGACCACCAGCCTGCAGGACCAGATCCTGCACGGTCACGGCACGTTGCTCAGCCTGATAAACACCGGGTTGGGCGATCTCACCGAGGATCCCGTAATGCCCGCTGGTCACAACCGGACCGGGCGACCAGACACCCCATTTGGTTTGGGGACGAGGAGACTGTGCATCGACTGAGGATGCCAGGGAGACCACGCACAGCCAGGCGAACACCCAGCAGGCCAATCGGCCACATGGACGATCCATGTCCTGCGTACTCCCAAACTTCAATGGATAACATCAGCGCATCACCAGCGCGCACTCCACGGAACTATCGGCACAACTTACCCAAAGCATCAGGGAAACACCGACCGGGCCTCAATCTGGCACCGAGTTCACCACGATTGAACAGGAGAGCAAACCGCCGCCACCGGCCATTTCTGCCAGTCACTGACACAACTGCCTCCCACTCGATCGATTTCATTCCATCACAGCGAACACTGTGCAGCGTCCTGGAGCATGTGGCGGATGACTCACTAAAGGATTTGGGTTCCTGTCACTTCATAAAATGCTCACGACAGGCGTAGCCACCCCATAAACACACGTCCCGTATCGA
Organism: Planctomycetaceae bacterium; assembly: GCA_044229335.1. Classification (GTDB taxonomy): domain Bacteria; phylum Planctomycetota; class Planctomycetia; order Planctomycetales; family Planctomycetaceae; genus DSVQ01. Next base: position 88,446 of record JBGATC010000009.1, read on the forward strand.
CAATTGATCGGTATCCAGTACCCTCAAGTCACGCTTCCGATCTCTCGTTTTCACGGCAAGCATTCACGTGACCACCACCTCTGAAACCACTGTCCGCCCAAATGGGCCGGTGCAACCACTGCCAGAACGGCGTGGCTGGCGTACGTGGTGGACACCGCTGGCAGACGATGCTGACGTGTGGGGGCTCACAGCGAACGATCGCTGGCTCCTCTCCCGTGGGTTGGTGGTTTTCGCGGTGCTGCTGGCATTGCATGGCTGGAAATGGTCAGCCGAAGCACAGCGCCCGCTGACGGTCATCGCCGCTCCCCGTCCCGCCGGTTACGAGTTTCGTGTCGAGATGAACTCGGCGACATGGATTGAGTGGTCACAACTGGACGGCATCGGTGGGACACTCGCCCGCCGGATCGTTGCCGACCGGGAATCTCGCGGGCGATTTCAGTCGATCGACGACATCGCCCGGGTGAAGGGGATCGGTCCGAAGACACTCGAAAAACTCCGACCGCATCTGTACCTTGCCCCCACACCTGAGACGATCTCTACACCAGACACGGACAGCGCTCCCACCACCATTCCGGAATAAGCGGTCGTCAGCCTCTCTGAGAACGCCCCACGTTGCAGCCTTCGCCCCCCTCAGTCAAAGAACTCCGCGACGGACCACCCGCGCTCCTTTCACCACCTGCCGGACTGCCAACGATCCCCGGCGGCTGGACGGAACGTACCTGGGCTCTCGCGGGAACCACACTGAAGGTCATCCTGCCCGCAGTTCCGGACGCTTTTCTGGAAGACCCCAGCGTGCTGGCCGCCCACGAGCGCGATGGCTATATGCCGTACTGGGCGTATGTCTGGCCCGCCTCCCTGCACATGGCGAAAGCGATCCTGTCACGTCCCTGGCCGATAGGAACGCCGGTGCTGGAACTCGGAGCCGGGATCGGACTCGTCGGCCTAGCGGCCGCCCATGCGGGCTATTCGACAACGATCACCGATTACGATCCGGTCGCGGTCGAGCTTGCGGTCTGGAACGCCCGTTACGCGGGTATGACCAACGTCACCGGCCGCTGTCTCGATTGGCGCGAACCATTCGAAGAACAATATCCTGTGCTGGTCGGCTGCGAACTCCTCTACGAAGACCGCAATCACGAGCTGTTAATTCAAGTCCTCGACCAGATGCTGGCGCGCGACGGCGTCGCCTGGTTCGGCGATGGTGGCCGTGTCCGGGCGGACCGCTTCACCAGATTGCTGACCCAGGCCGGCTACGACTGGTCCCTCCTCGACGAGGACGGCCAGCAACTCCCCTGCCTGCGCGTCGGTCGATACCAGTTGCTCCGCGTGACTCGTGTTCTTGCCTGAGAGCGGCTGCAGGGTCTTCTGGAGGAAGTTCACGGGTTTGCCGATGTTCTTCATCCCGCGCAGCGGATAACAATTCGTGTGAATGCGGGTCATCGTGTTTTCCTCCGATCAACATGTTGATCGAACCAGCTCACGATCATGTCGGCTGTGCGGGTCCAGGCCGACTCATTCAGCAGTTCGTGGACCTGGTCGGGGAGCCGGATGAACTCTTTTTCCGTCGAACCCACCTGCTCGATCCAGCGTTCTGCAGCCAGCGGATCGACCGTCCTGTCAGCCGTTCCCTGGACAATCAGCACCGGACAGGTCACCCGTGCGACTTCGGCATGCGCCTGACGCATGGCACGCTGCATCGCGAAAAACCAGCGAACCGTCACTTCGCGTTGAATGTAGGGGTCGGCCTGTCGCGCTGCGAGAAATTGCGGATCACGCGTCATGTTCCGCGGGTCGAGTGTTGTCCGAAACCGCAGACTGGGAAGAAAGGGCGACACGAGCCGCCCGAGCGCGATCTTCCACTTGGGAATGTGGACCGACAGTCCGAACAGCGGGGCCGACAACGCCATCACCCGTGGCGCGGGCCCAGCCTGGACCCAGCGGGTTGCCAGCATTCCCCCAAAGCTGTGTCCAAACAGGCACAACTCCTGAGGATCGACATCGAGTGAGCGGACCACGGATCGCAAGTCGTCCAGGTAGGTCTCGACGCGCTGAATATCCCAGCGAGGTCCGTCGGACAATCCATGGCCGCGCAGATCAGGAAAAATGCAGCGCCAACCACGGGAGACCCACCGTTCGACGACATGCGGATAGCGCCCGGCGTGCTCGCCGCCTCCGTGAATCATGAGCACGGTCCCGCGCGGAGCCGATTCCGGGGCTCCGACACGAACGACGAGCTTCGTGCCGTCGGTCATGGTCACCGTGTGTTGCGTGACGGCCATGGCTGCCTCATTGCCAGAACCATATCTGTTCTTGCGTGCGCCACTTGGATCTTCCTGCGGCGCAACCTGTTTCCCGGCGAACGTTTTTCGACTGTGTGGGGTTCAATCTGATAGGGAGTCCATCGGCGCGCACCGCCGATCGGCTTCAGATCGAACGCAGCAACTCGCGAAATGGCAGCCATTTACGCCCCCCAATCGAGCTTTGTTTGGCAGGATTGAGCACGAGCGGAACCGCCCCTTGGTTCACATCATCGGACAACTTGGTCGAGCCTCAACGAAACTCCCCCCGGGGACTGTTCCGCGATCGATCTGCCAGCCGACCTAAAGTCTGATCAATTCGGGAATTGCCGATCCGTTACCGCCACGGTACAGTAGTGTAGAGCCGACGGGCCATCGCTGCCCGCGCTGAGCCTTGTTTGAGGAGTCCGAGCGTGAGTCAACAAGTTGCCCAGTCGGATGTCTATGATATGGAGACCGAGACCCCCGGCTGGGTGCCGATGAAGGTCGTCTGCTCCGCATGGGGTCTGTCACTCATCGTCCATGCACTGGCCCTGGGTGCGATGGGACTCATCTACTTCGACGTCCCCGGTGCGGTCACGACCGTCATCGACAGTGCGTTCGACGACGTCAACCCCGAGCAGTACAAGTTTGACTCGACCACGGCCGACCAGATCGGTTCGGGGAGCAACGTCAACGCCCTCTCTGCCTCTCAGGAAGCGGCCACCGCCGTCGGCAAGGACCCGCAGGAAGAAGCCGAAAAGATTCTCGATGAAAACTTCGAGATCAAAGCCCCGATGAACAACGAGGTCGTCGAAGTCTCGAAGGCCGACATGCTCGCCCCGGTGCAAACCACCGGCGGCACGGAACACACCGGCGGTGTCGAAGGCTCGATCGACCGGATGGCCTTTGAAATCGCCAGCCAGCTGCGTGAAAAGAAGACACTCGTGGTCTGGGTCTTCGATGTATCACCGTCGCTGAGCAAGCGGCGGGAAGTCATCGCGGAGCGGGTGGAAAACATCTACGGCCAGTTGAACTCGCTGAATGTCACGGCCGACAAGGCTCTGAAGACAGCGGTCGCGGTCTTCGGTGAAAAAGCCACGATCGTCACCCCGGAACCACTCGACGAAGTCGAAGATGTGGTCAAGGCGGTGCGCGGCATCAAGTCCGAAGAATCGGGGAAGGAAAACGTGTTCGCGGCAGTCTCGCTGGTGGCGAATCGCTTCCTCACGCAGCGCACGAAAAACAACCGGGCCGTGATGATCATCGTGGTGACGGATGAAGCCGGTTCGGATGCCGAGCAGAACCTGGAGTCGACGATCCAGCTCACCAAACGCTATGGGATGAAGACTTACGTCATCGGTGAAGCGGCACCGCTTGGTCGTCGTCAGGTGGAAGCCGAGTTCACTCTGGAAACGGGTGAAACGGTCATCGGTGTGATGGATCGCGGGCCGGAATCGTTCTACCAGGATCGCCTGGGATTGGGTTACTGGGGTGTCGGTGGGTACGACCTCGAAAACATCTCCTCGGGTTTCGGCCCGTATGCCTTGACCCGCTTGTGTGCGGAGACGAACGGTCTGTTCCTCGTCTCGAACACCGACAATCGCTTTAACATCGATCCGACAGTGATGCGCGGCTACTCGCCCGATTACCGCCCAATCCCGATTCTGATGAAGGACATCCAGTCGAACCTGGCGAAGCGGGCCGTGGTGGAACTCTGCGAAGAATTCAAGGGGGTCCGGATTCCGATCCCGACCGATCGGTTCCCGGCTGAGAATGATAACGTCCTGCGGACGAACATCGGCGATGCTCAGAAACCCCTCGCCGAGCTCGATTACCGGCTCGATGCGATTCTGCGGAAGCTGGAAGCGGGCGAAAAGGACCGCGCGAAGCTGACCGAGCCTCGCTGGCGGGCGATCTACGACCTGACGATGGGCCGTGTGCTCGCGATGCGTGTCCGCAGCTTCGGCTACAACATGATGCTCGCGGAAATGAAAGCCAGCCCCAAGAAGTTTGAGAAGCAGGGGAGCAACCTCTGGACCCTCAAACCATCGAAGGAAGTCACCTCAGGCGCTGCGTCCAAGAAGATGTCGAACAAGGCCCAGGAGTACTTGAAGCGGGTCATCGACGAACACACCGGGACCCCGTGGGCGATCCTCGCCGAGCGGGAATTCAGTACGCCGCTTGGTTGGGAGTGGAAAGAAGGGAATTACAATCCCAATGCCCAGAACATGGGGAACGGGAAAGACAAGAAGGCTCCCCGGTTCGTGGAAGAAATCGACCCGAAGACGGGCAAGAAAACGAAGCGTCAGCTTCCTGATCAGCCGGTTCGCCGCGATATTTAAACGTCCTGTTCTCAGCGGAAAGGACTCCGCTCACCGGTCTGTTGCCAATGGTTTACGCACTGGTCCTCTTCGGTAGCGACCCACTATGAAAAAGCAGAATCTTTCCGCCGTTGCGGCTTCTCTGGCCGTGCATGTCGTGGCCCTCATTGCCCTCGCCATGATCAAGTACCAGGTGGGTGGCCAACAGTTGCAGATGGTGCTCGATTCGGTCTTCACTGAGGAACGGACGCAGGAAGAGTTTGAGCAGGAACTCGACAAGAGCACGGAAGTCGCCGAGACGATGAACCTCGTGGCAGGTTCCATCGCGCAGAATGTCGCGAACGTTTCGGGAGGCTCCGGGGCAGCCGTCGCCCAACAAAAGGTCGATGAGTCCGTCAGCCTGAAAGACCCCGACTTCACTTTCAAACCCGGCCCGATCTCCACTCCTGGGCTGAACATCCTGAGTAACGATCTCGGCACGGGCCAGGTGACCGGGGAAGTGGGACGGGTTGTCGAAGGTTATGGAGCCGCCCTGGGGCAGATCACCCAGGAACTGATCCGCATGATGCGCGAGGAAAAAATCCACGCCGTCTGGATGTTTGATGCTTCTGAATCAATGGAAGACGACCGCCGCGAAATTCGCGACAACTTCCACAAGGTCTACGAGGAACTCGGTCTTGCAACGAAGTCGGATGATAAGCTCAAGGCATCGGAAGAGCCGATTCTCACCTCCGTGGTCACCTTCAACACCGGGGTCACCGAGTTGACGGCGAAACCGACGTCCGATGTCGCAGCCATCCGGGCGGCGATCGACAAGATCGTCAAAGATGAGAGCGGCAATGAGAATCTGACGACCGCCATCACGTATATCACGGGAAAATACGGCCGGGCTTCCCAATCGCAGAAGCGGAAACTCGTCATCATCATGGCCTCCGACGAGTCGGGCGATTTCCCCAAGTCCGGGCCGGAAATCGAAGATGTGATCCAGCAGGTCAAACGGCTCGACACGCCCGTCTACTTCCTGGGACGCTATGCGGTGTTCGGCTTTCCGTATGCCCGCATGACCTGGAAAGACCCGAAGTACGGTCTCACGCATTGGCTGCGGATTCAGCGCGGTCCCGAGACCGCGTTCCCGGAATGCCTGCAATTTGACGGACTCCATGAACGCTGGGATGTCTACTCCAGCGGCTTTGGCCCGTACGAGCAGGCCCGCCTCTGCCGTGAATCGGGGGGCATCTTCTTCCTGCTGCCGGGAGATGAAACCAATATCTCCGGGCGTGGTTCGACGCAGGAACGGAAATATGAAATGCTCGACATGAAGGAATACGTTCCTGATCTTTCTGCACGGGTGGTCTATCAGAAAGAGCGCGACACCAGCCGCTTCCGTGCGGGACTCTGGCAGATCATCGTGAAACTGAATCCGTTTCTCGACAAAAGCCTGAATATGCGGGAGCATCACTTCCCGATGGACCCGGCGAAGTTCCAGACCGAAGGGGCGCGCAACTTCGGGATGGCCGTGCAGGCCCTCAAGACGCTGAACGAAGCCCACGTCTTCCTGAATACCCTCCGCCCCCTCCGTGACAAAGAGCAGTCGATGCGCTGGCGGGCCCATTTCGATCTGATGGACGCGCAGGTCCTGGCGTATCGCGTCCGCCTCTTCCAGTACATCCTCGCGCTCGATCAGCACGGCAAGAACATGCCGAAGCCGAAGGACGCCAAGAGCAACGAATGGCATGTCCGCCGCGTCCCGAAGATGCTGGTTCCCGATCCGGCCCAGGTGAAAGCCGCTGGCGTTGATCTCGACGAACTGAAGGAGCAAGAAAAGAAAGCCCGCGAAGGCTTTGCCCAGGTGATCGAGAATCACCCGCGCACGCCGTGGGCCAAACTGGCTCAGAACGAACTGGCTGTCGGCTTTGGAATCGACTGGGTCGAAGGCTATCGCGACCCGCGTTACGACCGCGTCGGCCTCGATATCAAACTGCCGAACCCATAACCACGAATCCCCGAGCCGGATGCGTGAGCGCCCGGAGAAATTCTCGCATCGCGAAGACGCAAGCGGTGCGAGAACGCCGGTTCCGGGAATCAGGCCAGTGGCGTCCACTCGGCAAACGTGGCGGCCTGACCCACCCGGTTTCCCTGTGGATCGACCAGGTTCCACACGATCGCCCGTTCGATCAGGAACCGCTTCCCGGTCCGGCTGATCCGCACGCCGCGGTAATCATCGACGAAGCCGTCGCGCGTCGTCCGTTCCAGTAACCGCGCCCGCTCTTCGCGGTGCATCGGTTCCGCTGTCAGCCGCGAGGGCATCGACGTCAATTGTGGGATGTCGACTTCCCACAACTCCAGCGCGGTCCGATTTCCATAACACAGAATGGGATCGGCCTGAGTCCCATGCGCTACAACGACAAACGGCGATCGAAAGAGCGCAGCAGCGTCTTCCACCGCATTCCCACCCCGCGGGATCAGTTCCCGTCCCACGAACTGGCGGAACGAATCGAGCAGGATCGTGGTGAACGCTTCCCACTCGGAAGGGGGCACATCAGGCAGGTTCAACGTCAAGGCTCCGTTTTCGCTGGTCGTTCAGGCAGACTCTGTAGATAGGCCCAGATCGCCGTAAACTGGGCTCGGGCATCTCCGTCCAGGATCGTTGTGACTTTGGTTCGCTTTCCATCCGGAGCAAACCGTGGCATGCGCGTCGCAAGATCAAACCGCGGCGGATCGAGGACAAAGCGGTGGTAGAAGTCTGATCGCAGCCGAGTGCGGGCGATCTCGAAATCGATCCCTCGGGCGAGTTGTGTCGTACCATCCCCCGCAGCCAATTGACCACCGATTGCATGACACTGTCGGCAATCCAGCCCACCTTGCGTGAGCGTCAAGCGGCGTCCCAGTTCAATCTGCTCGGGATCCGCAGTTGCAGTCGGTAACCTCGTGGTGATGGGGAGTCCATGCTCGGCCTCCCAACCCGTAGCGATTTCGCTTGCTGCGTATTTGGAGAACGTCGGCATACGGGCCTTAAGCCAGTTGCGCAGCGGCCGTGTCGTCGGGCGGCTCAGAAACTGGCTGGTCCAGTCGCTGCGGAATTTCTCACCCGCCCAGGTGAGTGATGGAAGCGTCTCCGGCGGAACTCCCCGGTCCGATTCCTCCGCGATCAGCAGACCCCGCGGGCTTGTTTCGTGATCCCGTGAATGACACGCCCCACAGCGCAACCGTTCAACTTGCCAGAGACTGTTGTCGGCCAGCGTGCGGCGCTGCTCGGGAAGTCGTTGGCCTACCGCGGCAACGAACTGCTGCAGCACGTTTCGATCGGCGGAGGGCATGTAGAACCGCGGCAACCGAGCCATTGCCGGTTCTGCCAGACAACCAGCGGAATCCATTCCGGATCGGATACTGAAAAGACTCGGTTGGACGCGCAGCGTAGACTCGTCGTGACAACGAGCGCACCCCAGTGTGGCGTAGGCGGCTTTCCCGCGACCGGCGTCGCCACCTCGCTCATCACGGATCGGCAATCGTTGTCCGCGTTCTGGTGCATGCAACCATGCAGCCAGCGCGCTCGCCTCGGCCGCGGTCAGATGAAAGTTTGGCATGCGTGTATCGGGAAAGTGCCGCGAGGGAGCAATCAGAAAGTCGCGCAGCACGGCGGGCGACGACTTCGAGGCGATCCAGCCGAGCGAGACGCGACCTGTTTCGTCGGCCGACTCGGGCGGCGTCATCCGATGGCAGGCCAGGCACCCGAGTTCTTCCCACAATTGTTCGCCCTGCGTACCATCGCCTGAAAACTCCGCGGGAGCAGACTCAGTCGCCGGTTCACTCAGCAAATACGCTGCGAGATCAGCCGCAGTCTGCTGGCCAGACGGATCGTTGGCGAGCAATGCAGGCATCCGCGAATCGTTGCGGATCGCCGCAGGATCCATGATCTTCGCGCGGAGATATTCCGGAGTGATCCGTCCGCGTAACGACTTCAGTGAGGGTGCGGTCAACGGCCGCCGCTCCCATGATGTCGGTAACTCATGACACTGCCGACAACGATACTCGTCGATAAGAAAGCGTCCCCGCAAGTGATCGGCCGCCTGTTCCCAACCGGGATGCCGGGGGTCGAACCAGACCGCCGTCGGCGGGACCGGTTCTTCGGCAAAATCTGTAGCCGACCACAGCAGACGACCAACCGGCCGTTCACGGTGAGCGGATTCGAATTCGATCCGCAGCGGATAAAACCCGCGCCCGCGGCGCTTCGCGACCGCGGATCCCTCGCGGGCTGACCAGACCAGATCACCGTTGATTCGCACCGCTGTGACTCCGGTCCCTTCGACACCGAAACGGTATTCATCACCTGCTGGAAGTTCGATCCAGCCGATGAGGGCTTCCGTGGGATTGGCCGTCGTCAACGACCATGCCGCCATCCGCACTCGGCGTAGCCCGGGAGTTTCAATCGCCAGCAGGCCCGGTTGCAGGCGATCACGGAGCGCGGGATCGAGCCGACCGGGCCCCGGCTTGCGGACCAGGATGACGTCGGGGAGACGACGCTCGGGAACGTGATGAATCGTCGGAGAGGCCCGTAGTGACGCGGTCAGTCCCCCAGTACCCGGCACGTCGCCGGTGATGGCGTACTGCATGGCCGGGCGGAAGCCGTCGATCTCGAAAAATAAAGTGCGCCGATCGGCGAGAATCGTCGCCGAAAGGACATCGACTTCTTCGCGGCCGACCGTGCCGCGGGCCAGGTTTCGATACTCGGGTGAGCCGTAGTGTGCCCCATACTGGTAGTCCCAGCGCTGGACCCGATAGTTCTGCGGGTCTTCCGCCTCCGGGGCGAGGTTCTGCGAAAAAGTGAAGGCCAACCCGTTCGAGTAGGTTTGCATCGCGATCGGTGCGAGGAATGGTTTCCCGGTGTAACGGACGCGCTGCAGGCATCCATCCTGAACCGCGGAGGTGACCCAGCCCTTCATGCCGCTGACATACAATTGCCCGTCGCGTGGTGAGACGCGGCCGCGCATCACGCCTGATTCAAAGTCGAGCGGCCATTCGAGTGCCGCTCCCTGCAGGACACCATCGACTCGTTCCTGCAGGATCGGCAGCATCCGACACTGGCCGAACGAGAGATTGATCAGATGCTGACTGAAGGGTCCCCACTGGTCACCGGGGACCCACGTCTGTCCACCGCTGGAATTGTCCTGCCGCCGTGGAATCCAACAGATCGGCAGGTCATAGCCGAGCGGGCGTTGGGGGGTGACTTGCGGGCCTTTGTAGCCGAAGTGCCGACCGGCACGGACGTCATAAACAGCCGATGCTGGCGTCCATTCTCCTTCTTGCGGGGCGACCGTCAGTTGCCCGTCGGGACCGAGTCCCAAGCCATTGGGATTGCGCAGCCCGGTCGCGATCGACTCGAACGAGGCACCATCGGCAGTGATTCGCACAATACCGAGGTTCGCATCGGCGTAGAACCAGTTTCCGTCTTTGTCATGTTCCAAGCCGGTGCTGTAGTCGTGTCCGCCGGCTGAAGTCGGATAGCGATTGCAGAAGACTTCGTAGTGGTCAGCGGCTCCGTCGCCGTTCACATCGACCAGCCGCGTGATCTGATCGCGGCCGAGGACATAAACGTGATCGTCGACGATCTTCAAACCGAGCGGTTGAAACAGACCGGTTGCGAAACGTTTCCAGGTGAGCCGTGCGAGTGAGTCGTCCACCCCGGAGACCCGCCAGACGTCGCCATGCACCGTACACAAAGCGACGTCACCATTCGCGAAGAAATCGTGACCGCCCACGAACATCAGCGCGCGGTAAGGGTTGTCGAAGGGGAGCGTGAGCGTGTCGAGCACATAGGGGGCGTCCTCGGTTGTACGAACTCCCTGCGTGACGATCGCTTCGTTCCAGAGACCTGGTTGCGGTTCCGGCCACGTCGCCGGAGAGGGTCGATCGGCAGGGGCCAGCAGCAGCGGGACAACCGCAGCGACGGAAGCATGTGGGAGCACTGCAAAGGTCACGGTCCCTGTGCGAGTCGTTTCCGATGCGGGAAATAGAAGTTCGACACCCTGCGGCGTGTGGACCCAACGGAGATCAGCATCACCCTGCAGCCGGGCGACGAACGTCTGCGCACCGCGTTCGGCGATGCAGAGGCGTCCGTCGTCGAGTCGCACGTTCTGGCCCAGTTCACCCCAGACCATCGCCAGCGGGCGGCGAGACGGACCGACCTGAAACTCGCGGGTGAACAGGACGATGTTTTCTGATGTCCGGGCAGAAGGGCGTTCCGCCAGTGCGACGCCATCGAGCGTTCCTCGGAGAGCGACCTGCTGCCCCTGTTGATCGAGCCGCTGGTGTTGCAACCGCCCCGGTGGTCCGGCATCGGTGAACCGCCATCCGGGCCGTTCATCGACATGATATCCCCAGGTTCCATCGGCCTGGGCGGGAGCAATCAGTCCGTAACGGGCGGGATTGAACTTGAGGAAACCGCCGGTCCACACACCGCGCCATTGCAGGGTTTCGGTGTCATACCCGACGGTCCCGACAAACGGGGAACCAACGCGAATCGACAAGCCTTTGCGAACCGGAGGGCGGCCCGGCAGCGGGAGAATTCCTGCGAGGAACGGGCCGACATCGGTCTGATTCCAGCGGCCATCGACCGAATCCTGTTCGGCCCAGTCAAAGCCAACCTTGGAACGGCCCCAGTGGTTATCGACCGGCTTGGGAACAGGAGTATTGCTCGCCTGCGGGGTGGCGGTTTTTGGGAGATCTTCAAGGGTATCAAACTGCCACAGTCCGAGCGTGTCGGCATCGCGAGCAAAGGGAGTCGTCACCTCGGCTGAGATGCTGCGTACACCGCGGCTGATGCGCACAGAATCGATCACCCCGCGACAACCAATCGCCCGATCGACTAGCTGACCGATCGCGAGTCCGCCCGGTTCCGCAGCTTTTTGTGTCCGGGTGATGGCTTGTTCGGCGACCGGTTTCCCATCGACGAACAACCGGACTTTCGCAGGTTCGAAGGTCATCGAGACCTGATGCCACTGATCATCGGTGATCGAAACACTGCTGTGGATATGGTCGGGCTGATAGCCGGGCAGGTATGCGGAAAGCCGACCGGTCCCCGGCATCGAGAAGAGTTCCCAGTGCGTGCCGGACGACTTGAGTTCGTGCGCGATCAGAATGTTGTAGCTCGTCGCATCACTGAGTTTCGCCCAGAGTTCCACGGTCAGCGGAGGCGTGCGATAGCCCGCGTTCCCCTCCAGCACCACGCCTCCGGTGCGGGTGTCGAGCGCCTGGCCAAAGCGGCCGGGGATCAATGCTGCCTGACCCGGAGCAGCGGGAGCCTGATAAGTGCGATACTTGGGGGTGGGTCCGGCAACTTTCCCGGCGAGCTGTGGCAATAGCCAGGCGAGACCATCCAGGTTGTCCTGCAGGCGGGCTTCTGCGTCGTCCTGTGTATGCCCGAGGATCCCGATCAAGCCGCGGTAACCACTCTGTTGAATGATGGTCAGTTGCTGCTTATCGAGCGTGCCGACTCCCAGCGGCAGAATCTTGCGTCCCTTGCGATCGCCCTGCGGGTCCATGCCGTTGAGATTCAGGCAATACAGATGCGGTTTGATCTTCGGGAGAATCTCGGCGAACCGGTCGAGATCATCGTGCCCATGATGCTGGTTGTAGATGATTCCGACGTTCGGCAGCATTAAGGCATCGATGATCGCGAGCTGATTCTCCGGGACGCCGAACCAGCCCCCGTGGTTATACAGTCCCACCGTGCAGCCGACTTCCGCGGCAGCGGCTGCGATCGGCTTCAGTCGAGCAACTTCCGCGGCGATGCGCTGCGACTGTTCCTCTGCATTCGCGGTGGGTCCGCCCCCACCGGTCACCCACAGCTGCGTCTTCACGTCGCGGGACTTCAGCGTCGCCAGCAGCGTGCGGGCGTCATCGTTCATCGACGTCGGAAACCAGACGCCCGTCAGGCTGATGCTGTGCTGCTTAAGGAGGTCGAGTTCCTCACCGAAGGTCGGCAGATGCTCGGCCCGCCAGTCGTAAGCGTAGTGCTGAAAACCAAGTTTCTTGAGCATCTCGACACGGGCGACAGGTCCCCGTTTTTTCGCATCGAAGGGAACGATGCACCAGGCGACCAGATTCTCAGATTGATACGGAGCGACGGTAGATTCAGCAGCGATAACGGCCGGAGGGGAAATCGCTGTGAGACTGACAAGGCTCAGTATCAGCAGAAAACTTGAGTGACGCATGCTCGGTCCTTTGTGTTCGGGCGCTTGAATCACGTCGGGATGGGGTTCGCTTCAACGGACAGATGATGGCCGCTGGACTGATCGGATTGTGAGGACTGAATGCGTGCTTTTCATCCGCTCATCACGCGGAGCGTGATGGTTACTTTGGAGTTACAGAGACGTCAGGGCTTGATGGCCAGCACGGCGTCGAGCGGGGCGTCGGTTGTACATCCTTCGATCATCGTAAAGCCGATCCCTGCGAGGAGCGACTGGTATTCTTCCAGCGTTCGTTCACGGCCTTCGGTACAGGTCAACATATTGAGGTCCTGCATCTGGGCCCAACTGGGACCGGTTTTGTCAGCCCGTAGCAGTTTCTCGGCGACGAGGACTCCACCACCGCTTGGCAACGCTGCGAAGATCCGCTGCAGCAGGGTGATACACTTCGCTTCGGACCAGTCGTGCAGAATCCGCCCTAGGGCATACAGATCGCCCGCGGGGAGCGGATCGACGAAGAAGTCGCCACCGACAACGTCGATCCGCTGGGCAACATCAGTCGCGCCGATCATTTCTTGCGCGAGCGGCAAGGCTTCCGGCAAGTCAAAGAGACAGCCCGACATCTGCGAATAACGGCGGCACGCCGCGACCGCGAGATGCCCGGTAGCTCCGCCCAGGTCAACCAGCCGCTGAAACCGCGAGAGATCGAACGCAGCGACCACGTGCGGCGAACTGATCACACCGAAGCCGTGCATCCCCATCAGAAATTCACGGCGTGATTCATCGGTCGCGAAGAAATGCGAGAAGAGGGGACCTTCCCAACCATAGACCTGCGTCCAACGGTGGCTCCCTTCACGGACCGCATCTTCCAGATGCCGCCAGAGGCCCCACATCACATCGTTCGAGAACTTGAGATAGCCGGTCAACCGCTGCGGGCTGGTCCGCGTCAGGTAGGCCGTGGCCGCGGGCGTTGCTGAGTACTGTGAAGTCGCAGCATCCCACGTTAACAACTGCAGCCCGACACACGCATCGAGCAGTCGACGGAGGGCTTCCGGGTGGGCAGCCAGCTTCGTGGCGAGTTCCGTCACGTTCGCTGGTCGGGCGGACAGTTCTTCGAAGACGCCGAGTTCGATCGCGGCGAACATCGTTTTGGACCGGCGGAAGGCTGCGAGTAAATCGAGCACAACCGACGGATCGGGATCACTGACGGGCAGGCTCACGCGGATTCTCTCAGTCAGTCGAAAGGAATGGGATCAACAACCGCTCATCCGTATTGCCAAGTGGACCGGTTCTCGGGCACAATTGTGATCGTTGATGGGTCCGGATGCACTCCCGACGACTCGAATTCAGGGCTACGCGATGACTTTTGGAACCGGTCAGCCACTCGCTCGACGAACCGTCCTGCAATTGGGAGGGAGCGCGCTCGGGGCGTTTGCCTTCCAGACCTCCTCGGCGACAGCAGTCGAGTCGACCCACGCACCGGCCAAACGGGTCATCATTCTCGCCTTGAATGGTGGACCCGCGCAACACGAAACGTGGGACCCCAAACCCGACGCTCCCAAGGAAGTCCGCGGCGAATTCGGGACGATCCCCACGCGCACACCCGGCCTCTCGGTCGGCGAACTGCTGCCCAAGACCGCGCTGCTCACGGACAAAATCGCCGTCCTCCGGGCGGTCGTCACGCATGATAACGCCCATAGTTCGAGCGGCTACCAGATGCTGACCGGTGTGCCGCATATTCCGCTGAATGCGGAGAGCGTGACCGCGAAAGCTCCCAATCTGCAACCGAGTCTGGGTGCAGTCGTGCGGGCGTTGCGACCTGATGCATCGCGACTCCCCGCAGCGATGACGCTCCCAGAACATATCTGGAACGATGGCAACTTCCCGTGGCCCGGCCAGGATGCTGGAGTCCTGGGACGTAAGCACGATCCCTGGCTGCTGACATGCGATCCCTCGACCGCGACGTTCCACCCTCCCGCACTCACCTTGCCCGACGACATCGCCACGATGCGACTCGATCACCGACGCCAACTGCTGGACTCACTCGACCGACGCTTCGAACGTCCGGCTCCGTCCATCAACACCTACACCGACGATGCCCGCCAGGCGTGGGGTGTCCTTTCGAGCGGACCGGCACGGCAAGCCTTCGAACTCGATACCGAATCACCCAAGCTCCGCGATCGATACGGCCGTAGTCGCTATGCCCAAAGTTGTCTGCTCGCCCGGCGGCTGGTGGAAGCCGGCGTCTCTTTGGTGCAGATCAACTGGACGCGCATTCCCAATCAGTTGAATCAGGGGGGCTGGGACACACACTCACAGCACAATACGGCCTGCAAGAACCTGCTGATGCCGATGATGGATCAATGTTACTCGGCGCTGCTGGAAGACCTCGACCAGCGCGGACTGCTCGATGACACACTCGTCGTCTGGATGGGTGAATTCGGGCGCACGCCGCGGTTCAACGGGAACGGCGGCCGCGACCACTGGGGGAACGTCTTCTCGATCGCGCTGGCCGGTGCGGGGATCCGCGGCGGTACTGTGCATGGGGTGTCAGACAAGCACGCTGCGTACCCGGTCAGCGGGATCGTCGAGCCGCATGATCTGCACGCCACGATCTACCATCTGCTGGGATATCCAGCCGAGACGATGCTGCACGATGTGCAGGGCCGCCCGTTCCCCATCAGCCGCGGCCGCGTGATTACGCCGATTCTCGCGTAACTCTTCCTAGCCCGGAGCGCAAGCTCCGGCTGAACGCTCTTCGATCTTGCAAGCCGGAGCTTGCGCTCCGGGCTAGGAAACATCGGATTCAACGCCGAATAACGACTTCCGAGCCGTTCACGAGCAAATCGTAAACCTCGACGATGTCTGCGTCGCGCAGGCGGATGCAGCCGCGGGAAGAAGCCTTGCCAATCGAATCGGGATCGATGGTGCCGTGGATGCCGTAGCTGTTGCCCAGATCGATCCAGCGTTCTCCAAGGGGATTCCGCGGATCATCGCCGTCAATCACCCGCCCTTCGGGATCGGTGTATTGTGGATTCACGACTTTATTCAGGACCGAGAACTTCCCGATTGGTGAAGCGCCGTCTTTGCCGACGCCCACCGGGAAGCGTTTGACGTAATATCCGAGCAGGTGCACCGTCATCGAGAAGTCGTCGAGTTCGACCACTGCCGCGAAGGGCCCGTTGATCAGTTTGAGCCGTTGTCCCGCGCGGATTCGCTTCGGATCGACCCGATTGAGCTTGGCGAGGTACTCCCAGGAGAGCTGCTGCTTCTGGGCGATCGAGCGGAGTTGTTCTCCCGGCTCAATCACGTGCGGCTCAAGAAAGTGGGGCTGCGGCGAGAAAAAGATCGTCGTCGCAGTCTGATCGAGCCGTTCCTGAATCTCCGCGCGACGCTCGGGGTGACTCCAATAGAGCTTCGAGAGTTGCTTGTGGGCGGCCAGCCAGTCGAGCTCACCGATCTTGCGATCCGCCTCTTCGAGGGCCGTATCGAAGGCCGCTGGCGTCGCAGAGAGTGCAGGGGACTTTGCGTTGGGGCGGGCCGTTGCTGCGGGTTGTGTAAATTGCGTCTGCTCGACGGTGCTCGCCATCCGTGCGGGACCGCCGACCTGAACAATCGGATCAGATGCAGTCTCTTCGACTGGCGGGGCAGGGGGAGCAAACTGACTTTCCACTCCGTCACCTGCGGAACTCCGGCGTTCAACCCGTGGCCGTTGCAATGCAGCGGAAGCGGCGACCACATCGGGTTCCCGCTGATCGACGACAACCGCTTCCAGCGGAACCGGCGGCTCTTCTGTACGAGCCAACGGACGCGAGGTGATCCCGTCGGCTGACTCACCCGGATCGGAGTCTACCGCCTGGGGATCCAGCACACCTGCGGGAGGGGGTAACAGCTCGACCGGAATCCAGCCCTGTCGCCAGCCGTGGCCCAGCCCGGCGCCAATCCCGAAGACAATCGTCGTCAATCCCAGTTTGACCGACCAGTGCACGTTGGTCTCTCCCCGAATCCGTTCAGAGATCGGACGACACATCGGTCGCCGCGAAGAATGCCAGAGTCTTCTATCCGAATTTTGCGAAACCGGCTACAGGACTTGGCGCAAACCACAGAGACGACCGATACTGCCCGCGAATTGCTCCCCAGTTGCAGAAACCACACTCGGGGAAACTTGGCAGTGACAGGAGAGGAGCCGGAACATGGATGGTTCAGGGAGTTCGGCACAAGCGCCCGGCGCGCCCTTCGGTGCGACAATCGCGATCTTCGGGGCTTCAGGGGATCTCACCGCCCGCAAACTGATGCCCGCCCTGTACGATCTGTGGCACTACGGCTTTCTGAACGATTCGTCGCCAATCATCGGCGTCGCCCGTCGGGAGAAGACGGACGAATCATTCCGAGCCGAAATTTACGAAGCCATCCGCCAGCATGTTCGGTCCGGGGACATTTCCCCCGACCGCTGGGCCAAGTTCTCGCGGCGACTGTTTTATCGCCAGCTGGAGATCGATAAGCCGGAAGGTTACCCGCAACTCAAGACGCAATTCGACGTCCTGGAGCGGCTGGCGGGCATCTCGGGACAGCGCATCATTTACATGGCGACCTCGCCGGACTTGTTCCTCCCGGCGGTCGAGCACCTCGCCCACGCCGGGCTGGTCCCGGCTCGCAATTCCGAAGAGAAACTCCGCGTCGTCTTCGAAAAACCATTTGGCCACGATCTGGAATCCGCGAAAGCTCTCACGGAAAGTCTGCGGCGACGGTTACGCGAAGATCAGATCTACCGCATCGACCATTATCTCGGCAAAGATACCGTGCAGAACATCTTGTTGTTCCGCTTCGGGAACGCCATCTTCGAACCACTGCTCAACCGCAACCATGTCGACCATGTGCAGATCACGGTCGCGGAAGCGCAGGGAATGGAACGCGGGCGCGGCGGTTACTACGACACTTCCGGTGCGTTACGGGATGTCCTGCAGAACCATGTGCTGCAATTGCTCGGTCTGATCGCGATGGAACCGCCGGCGCTCTTCAGTGCTGACGACCTCCACGCCGAGAAGTTAAAGGTCCTGAAGGCGCTCGCCCCCGGCCATCGCAGTCGGCTGGAGAAATGGGCGGTCCCCGGGCGATACACCGCGGCGACAATCAACGGGGAAGCAGCCCTCGGCTATCTCCAGGAAGAGCGGATTCCGCCGACCTCGCGCAACGAGACCTTCGTGGCGATGAAGGTCCTGATCGATAATTGGCGGTGGGCCGGAGTGCCGTTCTATCTCCGGACCGGCAAGCGAATGCCGAGCCGTGTGACCGAGATCGCGATTCAGTTCAAGCTGCCGCCGCTCAATCTCTTCAGCACGGTCGAATGCGAAGGGGATATTTGCGACCTCGTCGGTGCGCAGCCGAATACCCTCATCTTCCGCATTCAGCCAAGTGAATCGATCTCCCTGTCGTTTTCGACCAAACGGCCGGGGATGCAGTACCAGATTCACCCGGTGACCATGGACTTCAATTACAACAAGCAGTTCCCGTTGAAGCTCCCGGAAGCGTACGAGCGGCTGCTGCTCGATGTCTTACGGGCCGACAGCACGCTCTTCATGCGGAGCGATGAACTCGAAGCGGCCTGGCAATTCGTAACGCCGGTCCTCGAATTCTGGGCGAAAGAAAAAACCGTCCCGCAGGACTATGCAGCGGGGACTTGGGGTCCACCCGCAGCGAATCAACTCTTGTGGAACGATGGCCGCAGCTGGCGCGAACCGACGGGTTGACATCACCGCTCCGACACAGCGAACCCCTGCGTTTCATGAAATGATCTCGATCGACTCTCTGACCGAAAGCCTGCATCTTGCGTTCGTTCATTCGTCTGCATGCTGATGACAACATCGCCGTGGCGGCACGCAGCGTTCCGGTGGGGACGGCGGTCGGAGATGATTACGCGGCCGGGCTCGTCACTCTGGAACCCATTGAGATGGGTCATAAGGTCGCGCTGCAAACCATTGAAGCGGGACAGCCCATCCGGAAATTCGGCCAGAAGATCGGCTTCGCTCAGACAACAATTCCCGCTGGAAGCTGGGTCCATACACATAACGTGACTGCGGGGGAGTTGAGTCTCGATTACGCCTTCTGCACCGAAGTTCCCGCACCTCCGCTGCCGATCACGGGCCGCACCTTTCAGGGGTACCGTCGGGCGGATGGCCGGGCAGCGACACGGAACTACATCGGGATCATCAGCACCGTCAACTGTTCGGCGACGGCCTCCAAGTACGTCGCGGAGAACTTCAATCGCGAATGGTTGGCGCAGTTTCCGAACGTCGATGGCGTGGTCCCGTTGGTCCACAAAGGGGGCTGTGCCTTTCAGTATGGCGGGGCGGATCACCGGCAATTGACGCGGACCCTCGCCGGGTTCGCGCGGCATCCGAACATTGGGGCGTACCTCGTCATTGGTCTTGGCTGTGAGACAGCACAGGCGTCGTTCCTGATGGAGCAGGGGGGACTCATCCAACTCGGCGGGACCAAGTCGGCCTCCTCACCGCTGATGATGAACATTCAGGATGAAGGGGGCGTGGCAAAGACCGTGGCTCGGGCCACCGCGATGATCCGCGAGATGCTCCCCGCGGCCAACAATGTGCAGCGTGTGCCGATCCCCGTCGAGGAGATCCTGCTTGGACTGGAGTGCGGGGGCAGCGACGGTAATAGCGGCACGACCGCCAATCCTGCGCTCGGCTACTGCAGCGACTTGCTCGTTGCTCATGGAGGGACGGCGGTCCTGTCGGAAGTCCCGGAAATCTACGGTGGCGAGCATCTCCTCACGCGGCGTTCGATCTCGAAAGCCGTCGGGGAAAAACTTCTCGAACGCATCCGCTGGTGGATCGACTACACCGCGAAATTCGGCGAACGAATCGACATCAACCCCTCGGTCGGAAATAAGAAGGGGGGCCTGACCACCATCTACGAAAAATCGCTCGGAGCGATCGCCAAAGGGGGAACGACCGCGCTCCGAGGCGTCTTCGAATACGCGGAAGCAATCACCGAGAAGGGCTTCGTCGTCATGGACACGCCGGGTTACGACCCGGCCTCGGTCACCGGAATGGTCGCAGGCGGCTGTAATGTCTGCTGCTTCACGACCGGACGCGGGAGTTGCTTCGGGTGCAAGCCGGTCCCGACGATCAAGATCGCGACCAACACGCCGATGTACAATCGACTGGTCGATGATATGGACATCAACGCTGGCAAGATCCTCGATGGAGCCACGATCGAAGAGGTTGGCCGTGAGATCTTCGAGGAAGTGATCGCCGTCGCCAGCGGTAAGCAGACCAAGAGTGAAGCCCAGGGGATCGGCGACGAAGAATTCTGCCCCTGGACCTGGGGCCCGATTACCTGATGATCTCTCAGTGAATCGCTTGCGTCTTCGCGATTTCGAAAAAAATGGAATCGCGAAGACGCAAGCGGGGAGGGGCAGGTTATCCCAGCGGTTTGAGGGCGGCGGTTTTTTCGCGCAGCTGTTCGACCTGGCGATCGAGTTCCTTTCGCATCAGGCCGATGCGGTGGAGCATCTTGTCGGTCTGCTTGTGGACCGTTTCTGCTGAGGTCTGCAATTCATCCAGGCCCCCTGCAGCTTTCTCAATGTTATTCACCGCCTGATCAATCGCCAGGAGATCGGCGGTCTGGGCGGCTTCCTGTCGTTGCTGTCGCAATGCGAGCGCCCGGGCCAGTGTGATCGCTACACGTAGATAAACATCGGAGAGCGGGTCTTCCGCATCCCAGGTGACGAAGACATCGCTTCCCAGGCGGAAGACGGGTTCCAGTCCCGTGGGGACCGTCTGTTTCGAGAAGACGAAGACGCCCAGTTGGGCATCACGGTTCTTACGGGCTTCTTCAATTTCTGCCCGAGCATTCGCGAGTTGATAGCTGGCGTCCTGCTTGGCTTCGAGGACGATTTTCGCCCCGGGAGCGCTGCTGTCGGGGCCGAGTTCGAGGACCAGGTCCCCTTTCTTGCAGTTCTTGATGAGGCCGACTTTCGTTCCGACCGGGGTTACCACATCACCGAGCTTTTGAGCCTCTTCTTGCAGAAACGCGATGACCGCTTCTTCAAACGCGATCCCATGCCGGGTCGATTTCGCCGCTTCCTGTTTGCGGGCGATCATCGACTGCAACGTGACCTTGACCTCTTCCTGGAACTTCTGATTCTGGTCCCGCTGCCCTTCCAGCAACCCGAGCAGTTCCCGTTTCAGCCGGGCCAGGGCGGAAGACTCTTCATCCAGCGAGAGATGATTGGCGATCGTCGAGTTCGTGGCTTCCAGCATCCGCTTGAGTTTGGACAGAGCGGACGCATCTTCATCGAGTGAGAATTCGCGGGTGATAGTCCGCTGAGCACTATCGACGTTTCGCACAAGTCGGCTGAGAGCCGAGTTCTCCTGATCGAGCGAGAACTCTTTCACGACGGTCTCGATCTGTTCCTGCAGTGACTCGGTGAGGAGTCCCTGCCGTTCCGATAACTCCGCGATAAACCGCGCGAGTGCTCCGTCCTTGTTATCGAGAGAGAACTGTTGCAGGACCGCTTCGCGTTGCGTTCCGAGCTGTTCTTCCAGTGCACCCCGCAGTGCCCCCAGTAAGCCGCGGGTCTGGTCGGGATTGAGCCATTGCAGGAGTTCGCTGTTCTCTCCGAAGTGCTGTCCGAGTGTTTTGGTCAGCTCGGATTCTTCCGCACCGAGTTGCCGACGGAGCATCTGTTCGAGTTCCCCATCGCGGCGGATCAGTCGTTCGACCCGTTCCTGAAAACGTCCCGACTGCGGATCGAAATACTCGCGTAAGGTGTGCGCCGTCCGGTCGTGGACGGTTTTGGCGTGTGTTTCCAGCCGATGCTGCATCTGTTCGATCAGTCGATCTCCCTCGCGACGGACCGCGTCGACATCGAGTTGGCCCCGCGCCTGGCGCAGCGCAAGCACGCCGATCCGCAGGGCTTTCAGGGCAAATTCGTCACGTAACTCCCCCGCTGGATTCGACCACAATTCGGCGATCACTTCAGAATCCCGCACGACGAGTTCCAGCGACAACGACGCGGGAACTTCCGCCGGGGATGATGACGCAGGAAACGGGAGTACCGAAGACATGCAGGATCCTTCCAGAGTGGCTGCAGTATAACGGAACCGACACGAGCGTGCAGGTCTTCGTTCACTGGAAGGATTCCATCACTGTCACCCCTCCACCCGCTGCAATCTGCGGTATCATGTCCGTTGAATGGAGAGGGCCGCTGGTGAACGTCGAGCCGATTGCCTTTCTGAATGATCGCCGGATGCCGGTCCGCGCTGCCCGGCTGCCGCTGTTTGATCTCGGGTTGGTCGGCGGGGTCGCGGTGACTGAGATGTTCCGCACCTATCGGCATGCACTCTTTCGCGTCGATGAGCATCTCAACCGATTGCAGAGCTCGCTCGATGCCATCGGGTTGATCGCACGGCGGTCGATGAGCGACATCCGCGCGGAACTCACGGCCATCGTGGCCCACAATACGGGACTCATTGATCCAGCGGATGATCTGGGAGCAATCGTCTTTCTCACCGCGGGTGCGAATGCGACCTACGTGGGACGGGCGGTGGCGAAGAGCCGTGGTCCGACACTCGGGATCCACACGTTTCCACTACATTATTCGTTATGGCGTGAGAAGTTCCTGCAGGGAGTCCCCCTCGCGGTCTCATCGATTCCCGCGATGCCCGCGAGCATTGTCGATCCCCGCGCGAAGGTTCGCAGCCGTCTGCACTGGCATCTGGCGGACTGTCAGGTGCAAGCCAAGCATCCCGGCGCAACAGCGGTCCTGCTGGATGACACCGGTCAGTTGACGGAAACTGCCGCAGCGAATCTCGTGGTCCTGAAGCACGACGTACTGAGTAGCCCGCCTGTCGGCTGTGCGCTGGAAGGGGTCAGCCTGGGGATGATCCGCGATCTTTCTGCGCAACTCGGGGTCCGATGGGAACGGTGCCGGTTGGAACCAGGCGACTTGATTCATGCAGATGAAGTCTGGCTCACATCGACACCAGCCGGAATTCTCCCGGCCATCTCGATCGATGGTCGCCGGATTGGGACCGGCCAACCGGGACCGGTGTTCCACCGAGTTGCCGAGGCGTGGAGTGCAGCCGTCGGTGTGAATCTCAACGAACAGCTGCAGCGTCCCGATCCGGTCGACGCTGGGGATTGGGGTGAGTGAGCGGCATGCCTGAGTCAGCCAGCGATCAGCCCGGGAGAGGATCGACAGCCATTGAGCCCATCCGCTCACGCATCTGGACCTGGGTCTGGGCATCCTCCGGACGCTCGCTGATTCTCGCCAGTCTGGTTGGGGCGCTCGCCGGTTGTGCGGCGCTGTTGTTTCAGGCCGCGTGTCAACTCGTGGGTGGCATTATCCTCGGCGGATGCGTTGGTTATCCGCCGCCATCCGCAGACGGTGAGTACGCGTTTTTTCAATTTCCCACCGCGGAATTTCAACCGTGGTGGTTACTGGTCACGCTGCCGCTGGGTGGGTTGATCTCGGGATTGTTGACGTTCTATCTGTGCCCCGAGGCTGCCGGTGGAGGGGCAGACGGTGCCATCGGAGCCTTTCACCAGCAGCAGGGAATCCTGCGGCCCCGTGTGGCTCCTGCCAAGTTGATCGCTTCCGCGGTGACGCTCGGGACCGGCGGGGCCGGTGGCCGTGAAGGACCCATCGCTCAAATTGGAGCAGCGATCGGCTCGACGGTCGCACAGGTCTGCCGACTCTCCACGCGGGAACGACGGATCCTGCTCGCCGCGGGGATGGGGGCGGGTGTGGGAGCCATCTTTCGAGCACCGTTGGCGGGGGCGCTCTTCGCCGGGGAAATCTTGTACCGCGATGCGGATATCGAAGCCGATGTCATCGTCCCCTCGACCGTCGCCTCCGCGGTTGGGTATAGCGTCTTCTCGTTCGCGCTCCCTGTGGAGTACCGTTTCGAGCCGCTCTTCGGTTCGCATCTGCAGGTGGGGTTTGAGTCTGCGTATGAAACCGGGGCGTTATTGGCACTCGCCTGCCTCCTGGCAGGTGCGGGCTGGATCTTTGTCTGGATGATGCGTTCGATCCGGCGGTACTTCCAACACAGTCCGCTCCCGGAATGGTCGCAACCGGCGTTGGGAGGGATACTCGCAGCGGCATGCGCCCTGGCAGCACTTCTGCTCACCGGGAATCGGGAAGTCCTCTCGATGCTCGCTTCCGGTTATGGAACCCTGCAGAACGCCTTCACTCCGGCGACATGGCTGACACCGTGGACCTTACTCCTGATTGCCATCGGGAAGATCGTGACCACGAGTTGCACGGTTGGCTCGGGTGGTTCCGCGGGAGTCTTCGGTCCATCGATCGTCATCGGTGGCTGCCTGGGGGGGGCGTTTGGTCAATTACTCGCGGTGGCGTTTCCCGAGGCGGGCATCGATCCCGCTGCGTATGCCCTGATGGGGATGGCGGGATTTTTCTCCGGCTGTGCCCATGCACCATTCTCAACCATTATTATGGTTTGTGAACTGACGGGTGATTACCGACTGTTGCTCCCCACGATGTGGACCAGCATTCTCTGCTTTGTCTTCTCGCAACGCTGGACGCTGTTCGCGAATCAGGTCTCCTCGCACTTTGATTCGCCCGCCCATCGGGGCGAGATGTTCGTCGATCTGCTGGCCGACCTGCGCGTGGCTGACGTCTACCGACCTGCAAATTCCTTACGGCTTGTGCCGGAAGGGATGACTCTCGATCAGATTGTCCATCTGCTGGCCGACACCCCGCAGCAGTATTTTCCGGTTGTCGACGAGCAGCAGCAGATGATCGGGATCTTCTCGGCGGCAGACGTGCGGCGTTACTTGTACGATGAAACGCTCTGGCAGCTGGCCGTCGCCCGCGATGTGATGCACAGCGAAGTCATCAAGCTGACCACGGCGGATGACCTCAACACAGCGATGCGCCGCTTCACCGAGCTGAATGTCGATGAACTCCCGGTGGTCGATGCCGCCGCCCCGTTACGAATCCTCGGGATGCTCCGCCGGAAAGAAACGATCGCAGCCTACAACCGTCGACTGCTGGAACTGAAACAAGCCGCCGCGGAAGAAACGGCAGAGTAAGCAACCAATGGGAAATGGCGGTGGCTACATCAACGGTCTCATTCGTCGTCCGGCTGCATTTCACTGAGGAAGCGTGAGGGAATTGTTGGACGGCGTTTGCCGAATTTCATGCGATTCTGCGCCCAGGAGATCGTCAGGAAGTCGCGAGCGCGAGTCACCCCGACGTATGCGAGCCGGCGTTCTTCTTCGATGGCTTCGCGCGTGTCCGCATCGACCGAGCGTTGATGCGGCAACAGGCCCTCTTCGAGACCCACAAGATACACACGCGGGAATTCGAGCCCCTTCGCCGAGTGCAGCGTCATCAGTTTCACCGCGGGCCGACTCAGTGCAGGGTCTTCGCCAAAGCCCTCTTCTTTTCCGCCGAGCGCCGTTTCCTCCAGAAACTCGCCCAGTGACGGACGTCGAGCCCGGCTTTGATATTGCTTCAGCGTGTCGAGGCATTCCTCGATCACAGCGGACCGGGCGAGCTGCTGTTGCTGATCTTTGTATTGTTTCTGAATTTCACTGGCGTAATCGATCTCGTCGAGAAATGCCCGAAATTGATCTGCCAGCGAGATGCCGGGTTGTTCGAAGCGGCTGCGGGTCCGTTCCAGGAGACCGTGAAAATCCCGCAGGGCGTTGAACGACTTGGCGGTGATCTCTTTGGCAGCGACCGCAGCGGGTGCCGCCGCCCAGATTGACTGTCCGGCTTTCACGGCCCGCGTGAGGAGCTTGTCCATCGCGGTATCACTGATCCCGCGGGCCGGCACATTGATGATCCGCAGCAGCGAGACTTCATCCTGCGGCTGCGACAACACCTTGAGGTATGCGAGCATGTCGCGAACTTCGCGCCGATCAAAGAAGGACTGACCGCCGATGAGGGTGTACGGCACCCGCAGCCGCCGGAGTTCCGACTCGAACTGCCGGGGCTGCTCATTCGTCCGGAAGAGAATGGCGATGTCGGCGGGGGGGATCTTCAGATGCTCGATGAGGTAATTGATCTCGCGGACGACACCTTCCGCTTCAGTTTGCTCATCGGGATAGGGTTTCATCTGCACCGGACCGCCCGACTTATGCGCGATGAGTGTCTTCGGATGCCGACCCAGGTTGCACTTCACCAGGCGGTTGGCGACCTCGATGATTTCGGTCGTACACCGGTAGTTGTCCTGCAGGCGGACAACCGTCGCACCGGGAAACTGCTGCTGGAACCCCAGGATGTGCTTGATCTCGGCTCCGCGCCAGCCATAAATCGACTGGTCGTCGTCACCCACGACGCAGAGGTTTTTGTGCGGCTCGACCAGATCGGAGATGATGCGGAACTGCAGCTCGTTCGTGTCCTGGTATTCGTCGATCTGCACATGCTCGAAGCGGGCCTGCTGGCGGGTGAGGACCTCGGGAAACTCCTCGAAGAGCTGCAGCGTGAGTAACAGCAGGTCATCAAAGTCGACCGAGCCCGCCGCACGCAGACTCGCCTGATAGCGTCGGTATCCAGCGGCGGCGAGATAGCCTCGATCGTCGTCAATCATGTCGGCCGCAGCATCGGGACGCACCCCGGCTGTCTTCCAACGGCTGATGTGGGCCAACAGATCGCCGGGACGCAAGGCGGCATCCGGCACGCGCAGATCTCGAAGGGCTTTCCGCGCGGCCGACTCCTGATCGCCCCGGTCATAAATTGTAAACTTCGCGGGATAACCCAGGGCCGGAATCTCATCCCGCAGGACGCGCACACAATAGGCGTGAAAGGTCGAGATGACGGGCTTCACCCGAAGCCGCTGGCCCAGCAGGTGCTGCGTCCGCTCCTGCATTTCCTTCGCGGCTTTATTGGTAAACGTGACGGAGAGAATCTGATCGGGGGAAACACCGTTGCGGATCAATTCGGCCATGCGGACGGTGATGACTCGCGTCTTGCCAGTCCCAGCCCCTGCCAGTACCAGCAACGGCCCGGATAACGTCGTCACGGCGGACCGTTGCGACGGATTGAGACCGTCCAGTAACGATCGAGACGCTGTCATCTGACTCACGAAGCCGCCTCCTGCGGAATGCTGCCGATCCTCACCTGCCGATGCCAGACCTAACGCCGGCCGGCCTTGCCTTCCACCCGGGCCTGCGCTTCACGCAGCGGTTCCAGCATCGCTCCCATGGTCTGCCAGCGATCATCCGGCCGAACGGCGAGCCCACGCATCAGGGTTTCGGCCACTTGTGCGTCGATCCCTGGAACGATTTCTTCCAATGGATCGGGAGGGGCATTGATGTGCTGCATCACCGCCTCGAGTGTTTCTCCAGCCTGCCAGGGAAGCCGACGGGCGCACATCTCGTAGCATGTGACCGCGTAGGAAAAGATATCCAGCCGCTGGTCGGTCTTCTGGCGTTTAATGAGCTCCGGAGCCATATAGTTGGCAGTCCCCGTGCGATTGCCGGGCTGCTGGAAAACCGCCGTGTTCGGCACCACCAGCCCGAAGTCGATCAGCTTGATGGACCATTGACGATCCAACATGATATTCCGCGGACAGATGTCGCGATGGATCCAGTTCTGGCGGTGGAAGTACTCGATGGCTTCCCCCAGCTCGACCATCATCCGAATCCGGTTTTTCTGCATCACTTCGTTCTGCAGATCGATCAGGTAACTGAGGCCGACCCCTTCGATGAACTCCATCACCAGGAATTGTTCATCCTTGGTCGTGATGCCGTGTTCCAGTGTGGTGACGATATGCGGATGCTTGAGCTGCATCGCGATTTCGCCTTCGGACGGCTTCTTCACTTTCAGACCGACGAAGCGCGACTCGAACCGCTTGGTTTTCATGACATCCAGCAGTTTCAGCGCGACCACACGACCGCTGAGATAGTCTTTCGCCCGCCAGACTTTCGACATGCTCCCCTGACCGGTCCGGGCAAGGAGTTCAAATCGCTTGGCGATGTCGACCTTCTCGATTTTGGGTCCGCGACTGAAGAGCTGCTTGAAGAAGTTCATCGGGGGAGCGCTCCTCGCAGCGGGACCGAAACTGGCAGACAGGGGGAAACATGCACTCGATGCCAACCCTGAGCCAGCATGACCTTCGCCGACAGGCATTACCAGTGAAGGGGAGCCAGGCAGTCACCGATCATAAGAGAAGGGTGCCGGTGTACGGAACCGTTGGTTATCACTCGACCGGGACGCCTCATTCGCACAAAAACGTCCGCAATGTCTGGGAGGCAACGAACCACACGGTCAATTCACATCCCGCAGTAATCGATCAGGCGGGAAATCTCACCCCGAAGCTGCGGACGTTCGACGATCCGGTCGACAAATCCATGCTGCAGGAGGAACTCGCTCGTCTGGAAGCCGGGGGGAAGCTTGGCTTTCACCGTCGCTTCGACGACACGCGGACCGGCAAAACCAATCAGGGCCTTCGGCTCTGCAAGGATGATGTCGCCTAACGAAGCGAAACTGGCGGCCACACCACCCATCGTCGGGTTCGTCAGGACGGAGATAAACAGTCCTCCCGCGCGCTGATAGCGGGCCAGTGCAGCCGAGACTTTTCCCATCTGCATCAGCGACAGAATCCCTTCGTGCATCCGGGCACCACCGCCGGAACCACTGAGGATGACCAGCGGCAACTTGAGTTCTGTCGCCTTCTCGACCAGCCGGGTGAGCTTTTCGCCCGCGACCGAGCCCATGCTCCCCATGATGAACGCCGAATCGGTCAAGCCGAGAACCAGCGGCCGCCCGCGGAGATAACCCTTGCCGACGATGCAGGCTTCTTTCAGTCCGGTTCGCTTCTGCTCGCCGACGAGTCGTTCTTTGTACGGCCGCGAATCGACAAACCCCAACGGATCGGTCGGAGCCAGGTCTTCCCACCATTCTTCAAAGCTGTCCTCATCCAGCAGTTGCTGAATGCGCGTGCGGCCCGGCACGATGAAGTGATGGCCGCAGTCCGGGCAGAGATGCAGATTCTTCTCGACCTGCATCCGGAACACAGTGTTCTTGCAGGAATCGCAGCGAATCCACAGACCTTCGGGGACACCCCGTTTTTTCCGGGGTGAGCCGTTGTCTTGCTCGGTGGCCGATGTGTCGCTCATTTCGGGGCTTTCACAGGCACGGCGAATCTAGCAGGGAGCCGCAGCAGCACGCCGCTGCATCTCGTCCATCGCAACCGCGTAATCAGTTTGGTCGAACACGGAGCTTCCGGCAACGAACAATCGCGCCCCGGCGGCCGACGCAGCGGCGATCGTCGCCGGGCCAATCCCCCCGTCGATCGAGAGCAGGGCGTGGGGGGCCGCCGTTTTCAGAATGTTCAACTTGGGCAGGACTTCCGGCATGAATTTCTGACCGCCGAAGCCCGGCTCAACACTCATGACCAGCAGCAGATCGCACGCATCGACAAACGGGAGGAGTCGTTCGATCGGCGTTTTGGGATTGATGGCCAGCCCGGCCCACCGCCCGGCAGCTCGGATCCGTTCCAGCAAGGCTCGTGGTTCCGGGACCGCTTCAATGTGCACCGTGATCGCATCACAGCCCGCGGCCAGGTAATCGTCGAGATACTTTTCCGGGTCAGAGATCATCAGGTGCGCATCAAAGAACAGTTCCGTCCGCGGACGGACCGCACCAATCACCATCGCCCCATAGGACAGATTCGGTACGAAATGACCGTCCATCACATCCCAGTGCAGGACGTCAGCCCCTGCGGTCGTCAGCGCAGTGACCTCGCTGTCCAGCCCTGCGAAGTCACACTTCAGCATGGAGGGAGCGATGATCGGACCGCTGGCAGGGAGCGCTCGGGCAGGCATGTACGAGGATCGACCTTATCCGGTGGGCGTCTGTGTCGAGGTAACTTTTCGGGCAGCCATCACGCTCCCCGCTTAGACAGAACACCTCGGTCGCAGGGCATGCGACCGAGGTGCCATGAACATCAGGCTCCGAAGTTCTCCACAGGCCGTCTCGCCTGCGTAGTCTGCCGGAAACGCCTCGGTTAGCCGAGCTTAGCGACCTTCGCGATCAGGTCGGCTGTCCGGTTCGAGTAACCGTATTCGTTGTCGTACCAGCTGAGGATTTTGACCATCCGCTTCTGGATGACCATCGTCCATTCTGCATGGAAGATGCTGCTGGCGGGGTTGCCGATGATGTCGCTGGAGACGATCGGATCGACACAGTATTCGAGGATCCCCTTGAGCGGTCCCTCAGCAGCGGCCTTGATCGCTGCGTTGACTTCTTCCGCCGTGACATCCTTTTCGAGATCGGCGACAAGGTCGACAATACTGCCGCACGGAACGGGCACGCGGAGCGAAATCCCGGTCAGCTTGCCATTGAGGGCAGGCAGCACTTCACCGACCGCCTTGGCGGCACCGGTCGTCGTCGGGATGATATTCACCGCGGCGGCACGGGAACGGTAGATGTTGTCGTGCAGCTGATCCGACACGCGCTGGTCGTTCGTGTAAGCGTGGCAGGTCGTCATCAGCCCGCGGGCGATGCCGAAGTTTTCCTGCAGAACCTTTGCGACCGGAGCGAGGCAGTTCGTCGTGCAGCTGGCGTTCGAGATCGTCTTGTGTTCGGCCGTCAGCTGGTCATCATTGACCCCCATCACGACCGTCAGGTCCGGCTTATCCTTCGCGGGAGCCGACAGAATGACCTTCTTCGCCCCGGCGGCGAGGTGGCTGTCGTAACCCGGCTTGCCATCTTTCGCCCGGCCGGTGAAGAACCCGGTCGATTCGAGGGCGATGTCGACTCCGAGGGCGGCCCACGGCAGCTTGGCGGGATCGCGTTCCGCAACGACTTTCACCGGCTTGCCGTTAACGATCAGCGAATCGCCTTCGTAGGTGACCGTGCCCGGAAAACGGCCCTGGATACTGTCATACTTCAGGAGGGTGGCGAGCGAATCAGGCTTGCCCAAGTCGTTGATGGCGACGATCTCGAACTCGCTGGGACGGGCCGCCATCGCCCGAAACGCGATCCGACCAATCCGACCGAAACCGTTGATACCGACACGCACCGGAGCCACGTTTGCCCTACCTTTTCACTCGAATCTGTTGCGTGGGTTCCTTCGCACTCGAAGGAGCGACCGTCGCGCACCGCGACCGGCCGGGTCGTCTCGCACCCGCAACGAAGTCAATTATAGAACGTGACCACCAACGTCACAAGGAACGTCATCTCAGCCGTGCATCAGCGGAGTCTGATGAATCTGAAATGGTGTGTCTGACACTGAGCATGCTCTTTGCACTGAAGACTTGACCATCCATCAGTCTCCCATCTCAAAACCAGAGGGGGAACTCCCACCTCGGCGAATCATTCATTCGCCATCCGGTGGACGCTCTTCAGCAAACTTGACAAGATGTCGGCCAGGCGACGGAGCGCTCACTCACGTCGCTTGCCCGTCCGATTCACTCCGGTGCAAAGACTTTCGCCATGACGGCTGCTTTCGATCTCTCGTCTCACGGCATTTCGGTTCGGGATGTGCTCCGTAACCCGGCTCCCTCACGGCTGTATGAGGAAGCCATCCGCCACGAACCGGGCACGACCATCGCCGATTCGGGTGCCCTGATCGCCTATTCGGGCGAGAAAACCGGCCGCTCGCCTAAAGACAAGCGCGTCGTCAAGCACACGGCCAGTGCGGGAGATATCTGGTGGGGACCAGTCAATTTCCCGCTCGACGAGATGTCGTTCATGATCAATCGTGAGCGGGCCAAAGACTATCTGAACACGCGATCGCGACTCTATGTGATCGATGCCTACGCTGGTTGGGATCCGAAGTATCGCCTGAAAGTCCGCGTGATCTGCTCACGGCCGTATCACGCCCTGTTCATGCACAACATGCTGATCCGCCCGACTGATGCGGAACTCGAAGCATTCGGTAAACCGGACTTCGTGATCTACAACGCCGGCCAGTTCCCCGCGAACCGCTTCACCACCGGGATGACCTCCAAGACCACTGTCGACGTCTCGTTCGAATTGGGCGAACTCGTGATCCTTGGGACCGAGTACGCTGGCGAGATGAAGAAGGGGGTCTTCACGATCATGAACTACCTCATGCCGAAGCAGGACGTGCTCTCGATGCACTGTTCAGCGACGGCTGACCCGGCGACCGGTCGGAGTTCGATTCTCTTCGGACTCTCAGGGACCGGGAAGACCACCCTCTCGGCCGACCCGAAGCGGCAGCTCATCGGCGATGATGAACACTGCTGGACGGCCGACGGGGTCTTCAACGTCGAGGGGGGCTGCTATGCAAAAGCGATCTATCTCTCGCGTGAACGTGAACCCGATATCTTCGAGGCCCTACGGTTCGGTGCGGTGCTGGAAAACGTGGTCTATGATGATGCGCACCACCACGTCGACTTTGACAATGCATCGATCACGCAGAACACCCGTGGGGCTTACCCCATCGAGTACATGCACAACGCCCGGATTCCCTGCGTCGCGGGGCATCCGACCGATGTGATCTTCCTCACTTGCGATGCCTTCGGAGTGCTGCCTCCCGTCTCCAAACTGACACCGGACCAGGCGATCTTCCACTTCGTTAACGGCTATACCGCGAAGGTGGCCGGGACCGAGATGGGTGTGAATGAGCCGCAGGCGACGTTTTCACCCTGCTTCGGGGGACCGTTTCTCGTCTGGCATCCCAATAAGTACGCCGATCTGCTGGCGGAAAAAGTTCGTCAGCATAATGCCAACGTCTGGCTCGTGAATACCGGCTGGGCCGGAGGTCCGCACGGCGTCGGTCAGCGGATGAAGCTGACGTACACACGGGCAATCATCGACGCGATCCACACCGGTGCCCTGCGGAATGCCGCAACCATTACGGATCCGATCTTCCAGCTGCAGATCGTCACCAAAGTCCCGCATGTTCCCGATGAACTGCTGATTCCCCGGCAGACCTGGGCCGATCCGACAGCCTACGACGTGATGGCGAAGAAACTCGCCGACTCGTTCCATAAGAACTACAACGCCCTGCAAACCGGCGGTCCGCTCGGTTCCATGGATGGCTGAACCAGACGCCCCGATGACGCTTTGACCTCGTCAACGGGACACGCCTCCCCAGACGCCCAGCCATTCCGATGGCTGGGTCTCTTCCAGGATTCCCAACCCCATCAATTCCGCTGGGGTCGGTCCTGGGGTTGCGGGGTCCGCGAGACGCGCGTGAGGTCGATCAGCAGCGTTTCGAGCCGGTCGTAGTACTCATCTTCCGGCAGTGACGCTTTCTTTCCGCGTAGCTCCAGCAGCTGCAATTCGAGGGCATCGCGGCGACGGCGGACATCCAACGGGAGTGACGCTTCCTGACGGCTGGGGACCAGATGCCGTTGATGGGCTCGGGGACCATCCGTCGGAGCAGCCCCCTTTTGCCCGGTGGCTGGTTCCAGCCCGTCGAAGACGTCCGCCCGGACTCCCTGACCATCGCCGTTGTCGTCCAGCAGCGCATGCTCGGTCTGCAGTCGGCCTTCATCCTGATACCACTCGGCCGTCCGGCGCGAACCGGCAAGAAATGCTTCGAACAGTGAGATCTGGTCGTCTTTATCCAGGTCCGCTGAGGGATCGATGAGGGCTTCTGCGAGAAAGCCGCCGAAGCGGGCGAAGTTCTGTTCGCCGCCACTCTTGGTCGCGGTGATGATCGCGCGTTGCGGACCAGCGAGTTGGGTCAGAAACGGAGCACTGGCCGCCGAGGTATCAATGAGGACCAGCGGACGTTTGAGCGGTGCCAGCCAGCCTTTCAGATCCTCCGCGGAGACATCCGGCCCGCGGAGATTGAACTTGGCTGCACGGCGATCGTAAGTCCCGTGACCGATCAGGACGAGCCAGAGTTCGCGGTCGGTTTCCTGCGGGGTCGATTTGAGCAATGCCTGCAGGCGTTCACGATCGGATATCGGCGAGGTGTCTTGTCCGATCACCAGACAGTGGGCTCGCGACTTCTCTGCAGCGGCCTGCCAACGACCGGCCCAGTCAGCAAATTGACGTTCATACTCGGTGGCCCCGGAAGCCCCCACCACCACGATCACCTCGGCTGCGGTCGGAAGGGATTCGGCAGCGGGAAGTGATCCCATGATGAGACCCAGGGCACATCCTACAAGCAGCATAGTGCAGAAGACTCGGACCATCAGGGCCACCCCATTCGACGACGGACGGCCCAATCGCCACACAGACCAAGAACGATCACCAACCAGACGAGCGGATGATGCCAGGCCGGTGTCGTTGTGGTTTCCGTCACTGGTGCGGTTTTCTGAGGCAGCGTCGCAACGAACGATGCCAGATCATCCAACTCGACAAGCCGGCCACCCGTCCCTTTCGCCAGCGATTCCAGGAGTTTCCGATTGGGAACCGTTGAGGCCATTTCCTGCGCGAGTGGATCGGCAGCCCAACCGGTGCTCGATTCGCCCAGCGGTCGTCCTTCGGCATCGATCACGGCCGCTGTCGCCCGCCATGCCCCTTCCGGCCGGGCACTCGTCACCGCTTCGTACAATCCCGGTTCCGACAGGGACGGTTCTGCAGGTAACGTAATCGGCGGGCCTTCTGGTGGCGTCAGTGTCAAGGCAACAGCCGCGTTGTCCTGAGCGTGGTACTCTGCATCGCGAACCCGGACCTGCAAGCGGACCAGCGGTGTCCCTTGGGAATCATCGGCGATCGGCTGCATCGCGATCCGATCGGGAACATCGACGATCAGCCAGCGGAGCATCTGCCGCCAGCTTTTCCCGAGGTTGTCTTTTTCCCGTTGATCGTCGGCCTGCTGGAGTTGAGACCGCCAGAGATCCCCGACGAGGAGGGCGGCACAGCGTCCCTGACCAAACTGCTGGGCAATCAGCGCCGGGTATTTTTGCCCGCGCAAATCGACCAGATCGGCGATCGCGCTCGCGCCGGGTTTCAATCCGCTGACCGCATTCACGGTCAGCTGCGGAGCCCCTTGTTTCAATCGCAGTACTTCTTCGCCTTCAGTCGCGCGGAGACGCGCCCACGGCTGCAGCCAGCCTTCGCGGGTCAGCCCCAACCGTAAACCTTCTGCCGGTATCGCGAGCGGCTGCGCATCGAGATAGACCGGTAATGCCCGCGCGAGGGGCGTCTTCTGATATCCCCCCTGACGGAACGACTCCTGTCCCCCCAGCATCAAGAGACCGCCCCCCCGCTCCGAGACGAACCGCTCCAGGAGCGACAGTTGCTCGGTCGTGAAAAAGGCGGCTTCCAGGTCGTCGAGGATGACCGCATGAAACTGATAGAGATCAGCAGCCGTCTTCGGAAACCCGTCGCGAAACTCGTCGGGGGTTTTCGGGTTCAACCGGACAATTACCGGTTGATCGTGGCGTTCGGTCTCTTCTCCTGTCCGGTCGAAACCACGGAAGAGGGGGTTGGTCCCTTCACCATCGCGGCCGCGGAAATCGAACTTCGATTCCCGCTTGGCGATGCGGATCATCGCCATCAGGTTGAGTTGATCGTCATCGACCAGGGCCCGCTGCAGGAATTTGTATTCCCAGTTGGGTCGCCCCGACAGATAGAGCAGCCGATACGGTCCGTTGCCCCGATCAGCCGTCACGAGTCGATCGTTATTCGCGAGCGTCGCTTCCCCTGCTTTGGCCCGATCCGCAAACGCAGCATCACCCGAGCCGAGCGCTGCGAGCACTCGATAGAACGTCACGCCACGAGCCGTCGGTCGCAATTGAAAGCGGAACACCAGCGGCGTCTCACCACTGGTCCGCAGCGTCTCCTGCTTTTCAAGTTTGCCGTCGGCTTGCTCCACGCGGACGGTCACTTCATCGTTCGGGAATCCCTGATGTGTGATCGTGGCCACGAGGGTCACCGGGGCATCTTCGAATGATGTTGTTGTGAGTTGAACGTTGGACAGCGAGAGATCGCGATGCCCGGTCGACGATCCGATCGGCACCGGATAGACCGGAGGCAGATCGCGCCACGCGGCCGCATCGACGGCATCGGTACTGTTGCCATCAGTGAAGAGCAGAATCCCCGCAACCGGACGGTCCCGCATCCGTTCGCGCAGGGACTTCAACGCACTCCCAAGGTCGCTGCGGTCGCCTTCTGCAACAAGCGTCGAGAAGTCCGGGACATACTTCACGTGACTGTCGAAGAGATACCGCCGGACATCGAAATCCTGTTCGAGCCGCACCTGCCACGGGGCCGCGGTGGTCGTGAGAACGGTTTTCAACTGCTCGCCACGGGAGGTGGTCTGACCGGGATCAGACAGGGCCAGGCTTTGTGAGTTGTCGCCCAAGAGCAGGAACAGATTCGCACCGGGGAGTGCCCGTTGACTGCTCCAGAGCGGTTCCGTCAGGCTGAAGGCGAGCAGCGACAGCGCGAGCCATTTGCCGAGCGAGGACCAGCGGGCGATCGGTGCCAGCCGCCACCGCGGGCGATCGGCGAACCAGATCCACGCGGCAGCCAGCGCGATCAGCAGCAGCGCGGGCCAGAGCCACTCCGCGCGGCCTAAGACCAGCAGCGCGAGCATTACTCTTTCCCCCGGCCAAGACGTTCGTAGTAACTCCGCACGAGGTCGCGATACCGCGTGGGGACCGGATCACGATCGATCGGGACGAGGCTGTCGGGTGACTCCCGACGGGAAACTTCTTCCGCGACCCGTTTCTGCAATTCCACCATCGGTTCATAGAGCGACCCACGGACAAGGTCCCACGCGGGAAGTTGTGCATGACGCGTGTATTCACCGCGGATGCTGCGGGCCTGTTCGCGAAGTTTGGTGACTTCAGCCTGCAGCACGGGATCGCTCACCATCGCTTCGACATCGCGGAGGCGATCGGACCATTCGCGGTACCCGTTACTGGTGAGCGGCCCCCCCTGTCCACCAGGTCCCGTGCCAAAGCCTCCCTGATCGCTTCCCTGCGGCGAGCCGCTGTTGCCGCCGGGTTGACCGGGGCGCTGGGCCGTCGTCTGGTTCCGCATGCGGGGATCACGACGGGGACTATTCGGCGAGGGTGAATTCGGGGACGGAGCACCTTCTCCCGCTCCATCACCGCCTTGTCCCTGTCCCTGTCCTTGTCCCTGTCCCGGTTGTTGTCCCTGGCCCGGTTGTTGTCCCTGGCCCGGTTGCTGTCCCTGGCCCGGTTGCTGTCCCTGGCCCGGTTGCTGTCCCTGTCCCGGTTGCTGTCCCTGTCCCGGTTGTTGACCCTGGCCCGGTTGTTGACCCTGGCCCGGTTGCTGTCCCTGGCCCGGCTGTTGTCCCTGGCCCGGCTGTTGTCCCTGGCCCGGCTGTTGTCCCTGGCCCGGCTGTTGTCCCTGGCCCGGCTGTTGTCCCTGGCCCGGCTGTTGTCCCTGGCCCCTGTTGTCCCTGGCCCGGCTGTTGTCCCTGGCCCGGCTGTTGTCCCTGGCCCGGCTGTTGTCCCTGGCCCGGCTGTTGTCCCTGGCCCGGCTGTTGACCATCACCGGGTTTCTGGTTGTCGCCAGTCGCGGAGCGTTCGCCGAAACCTTCCTGCAGTTGACGCGCCAGCTCGGCCAGTTCGACTTTCGCCCGCTTCAGGGATTCGAGTTCATTTCCGAGAACCGCTTCCGCGGCCTGACCGATCCCCTGCTGCAAGCCGTCAAGACCTTCCCGAGCAACTTCTTCCGCCCGTTGTGCTTCTGGCAGGAAACCGCGTTGAACGAGTTGCGGGACCATCTCCAGGGCGGGTTCGACCTTCGATTCCCGAGCTTTGCGCAGCGCATCGTACAGGCGCTGTGACAGCAGCGGTTCAGCCGTCTCCGCTTCCTGCACAAGCGTTCGAGCTTGTTCGAGCAGATTGTTGAGGTCGGACTTCTGCTGCTGGAATTCTCCAGCGAGTTCTTCACGGCCCCGATTCTGACGCAATGATTTCGCGGCCTGCGTCTGCGTTTCTTCCAGCCGCCGCGCGAGGTCCGCTTCACGTTCTGCAAGCTGCCGCGATTGATCGCGCAAGTCGCGGGCAGCTTCCGCGAAGCGTGCGGAAGTCTGTTGACGGAAGTCCTGCTGGAGCTTGTTTAAGTCGCGTTCCGCGCGCGTGCTGGAACTGAGGGCCTGTGACAACTGGCCCTCTTTGAGTGATTCGGTAGCATCGAGCAATCTTTCACGGGCCTGATCGAGTTGCTCGCGGGCTTCCGCCATCTGCTCCTGTCGGTTTGACTGCGCGAGTTTGTTCCGCAGGTCGTCCGCATCCTGGAGCAATTGCTGCTGATCATCCCGCAGCCGTTTAAGCTGACGGGCGAGCTCAGCCTGTTCTTCCGCAGTTTTCGCGAGCCGCTGGGCCGCGTCGAGTTCCTTCAGCTTCTCCGCGAGATCTGCCTGTCGACGAGCGAGTTCCTTCAATCGCTCCAGGACCGACAGGTCTTCCTGCTGAGCACTGGCGGTGGGATTCGATCCGGCTTTCTGCTGTTCATAACGGTTCTGGCGGTCGCTGAGTTCGAGTTCCTTCATCTGCTGTTCGCTGGGACTCGAACCGCCGCCCGAACCGCCGCCGCCTTGCTGTCCCTGCATCATGCGATGGTCACGGGCACGGAGTTTGAGCAGGGCCTGATACGCGGCCTGCTCTTCACCCAGGGCCGCGACAAGTTGATCATCCGCATCCTTTTCGACGGCGGTCTTCAAACGAGTTTCCGCGGTCTCCATTCGGTCCAGCGCAGTAGTCGCGAGGGCCTGCGCAGCGGGACCGTTGAGCTTGCCAGCCAGATCGAACAACTGACTGCGCGTCAGATGCTGGGACTCGGCGACGACACCGACCTGCTGATCAATCGCAGCAGTCCACGACGTGCGTGGGGCGCGCTGAATGTTCCAGGTCGCGGCGACGATCTGCTTCTGCTGCTGAATCAGCTTTTCGATCGTGTTGCCCTGTGCGCCCTGCGAGCCGCCCTGGGCACCGCCACCACCCGGAGGGGCATCCATTTGCCGGAACGATTCATCGAACGGGCGGACTTCCGCGAAGTAGAGGTCGCTCGTCGTCCGCCGCGGCTGGCCGGTCTTATCACGATCGATGGCATAGAAGTGGTAGGCCACGAGTTCATCCGGCGCGACCTGCAGTTCCTCGAACGCCTGCAGATGCGACAGTTTGAAAGGTTTCCCCCCTGCAACCTGCTTGCCCAGCGGAAGATCGATCGCCGGCCGACCGGGAATCTCCCAGCGCATGCCGACTTCTTCGAGGCCGAATTCATCAAGGACCGTGGCATCAATCGCCAGTTCTTCCAGTGGCGAGACGCGCACGTCTTTGCCTGGAAAGGCGACTTCAAACCGCGGCGGCAAGTTCGGCACCACATGGAACCGGAAATCATCCCCGCCACGATTGCGGCGATCGCGATCGTCTAACAATTCGAGCGTCAACTTTTGCGTGGTCGATGGCTGCAGCGTCACCATCCACGTGAGCGGATCCTGTGGATCAGCGGCCAGCGGAAACCGTGTCCCTTCACGATCGACCAGGGCGGCGGACTTCAGCGGCTTATTGACCTTCGCCGTCAACGTGATCGCGCCCCCTTCGACGAACGTCGCTTCATACGCATTCGGTAACGTCTGCGCGGGCTGACCGGAGAACGCGGGCGGGGTGATGGTCAGATCGGGCCGCACCAGTGCGGGGAGATCGTAGACGCGGACCTGGAATGTGCGGGACTCCCACGCATCGGCCTGGACTTTGTAAGTCAGGTCGTGCTGGACACTCGTGAAACGGACACCGAAGACGGGGTCATCCAGGCTTTTTTCGGCAGCCAGCGTTTGCGACTCATCGCCAGGACCGGTCGCGATGACCTGCACGAGACCGGGCAGCGGCTCGCGGAACCGAGCCAGCACCAGCAGCGGCATCCCGCGTTCGAGTTCCACATCGCCCGGTTCGATGCGAACGGTTTCTTCCGCAGCGAGAGGGATCGTTCCATCCGTCGTCTGGATGCTGCGCGAAGTTGCTTTGGCAGCAGGCCCGAAGACCAGCAGAGCCGACAACGTCAATGCCGAGACCACCGCAGCCCCGCCCGCAACCCGCAGCCTTCCCGTAGGGACGAGCGTCTTCCAGTCAGCGTCTCCCGCGTGGTCCACGACTTCGTCGAGCAGAGCCCGCTGCAACACGGTTAACCGTCCGCGGTCGAGATCGGGGGTCTGTTCGATCGCGGTGATGAGCCGCGCATCGAGCGCAGGGAATTTCGCTTCGAGTTGACGCGCGACGGGTAAATAACCAGCACGGGAACTGCGCATTCCGAGCAGGATCGCCACACCCCCGCCAGCGGCCAGCATGGCGACAATCGGGTTGATCCAGCCAGTTTCCGCAGGGACCACGGATCGTGCAGCGTAGAGGGCGATCGCCAGTCCGCCCCACAGGCCAG
The DNA here is from genome assembly GCA_044229335.1 of Planctomycetaceae bacterium. GTDB lineage: Bacteria > Planctomycetota > Planctomycetia > Planctomycetales > Planctomycetaceae > DSVQ01. The sequence goes on from JBGATC010000009.1 coordinate 128,509, forward strand.
CCCAGGCGGTCCAGCAACGCCAGCGATCCACGCGGGCGAGGACCTCATCCAATCGAGCGGTCAACCGAGTCTGCGACATCATGCACGCTCCTGCTGTTCCGCGGATGCGACACCAGTCCCACGACGGACTGCTGCCCACGATTCGAGAGCCAGAAACCCTAACGCGGCGAGGACGCCCCAGCGCCAGAGTTGTTGCCGTTCTTCCAGTTCACGCAGTTGCTGTTGACGTAACTGCGTCGCTGTCGGAGCCGTGGCTGTGGGGCGCTGCGCCTGTTCTGACCAGCGAACGCCGTAGGCTTCCAGTTGCTCCGGCTGCAGCGGATCGGTCCGCGATTCTTCCGGCGGAAGATTCACAGCGACCGTGGCCCGTTCGGTCCCGGACTGCATTTCGTAAAGACCAGCCTGTTCTGCCTGTGGGAGAGGCGAAGCCGGTTCCCAGTTCACCGACTGTCCATCCGGCTGTTTGATCGTCGCGGCCTGATCGAGGAGAGCTACCGGCAACGGTTCACCGATGGTTGTGGCCGAGACCGACGGACGATCCCCCAAGGCATGCTCCAGCATCCGCCAGACGAGCGGAACAAACTTTGTCGACCGGGACAACTGACTGTCGGCCGGTTGCCAGCCCGAGGTGAAGAGCCATACCTTCCGCGATTCCAGCGTCCACTCCAGGATCGCAGGATCGTTGTCATCGAAGCGGACGAGGGTCCGAGGCGAACCGGCAATCGGTTCCCGAATGCGGCGATGCTTCCAGAAGTGAATCCCCGAGAAGTCAGCGAACTGGGCCTCTGCAAACGGGGCAAACCAGGGCGATTCGAAGTCGATCGCACTCCACAAGGCGTAATCCTGCCCGGTCGCTTCATTCGCCGCGACAACCTGTCCGGTGGCGGCTTCGACCAGTTCCTGCAGTGCCGCAGCCGTTTCGGGGACGAGGATCACGCGCTGGTGACTCCCTAAGACTCCCGTGAGGGCCGAGGGGCGGCTGGCAATGATCAGTTCCGGTAGCGTGGTCGCTTCCGGACCCGCCAGCGTGACCTGATAGAGCGGGTTCGCCCCCAGCGCCTGTTCCAGATAGAACCGCAAGCCCTGCGGATCATCAGCCGCATCGGTCCCGGAATAGAGGACGGTAACCGGTCGCGGCGTGCGTCGCGGCAGCCACAAGCGGTTATCGAAAGGATGGGCGTCACCGCGCAATTCCACGAGTTGACCGGCTGCGGGATCATTCGGTTCTGGTAAAGCAACAACGCGACTTTGACCGGGCGGAACCAGAAGTTCTGTAATCAGTTCTCCTGTCGTTTCCGACTTCGCAGATGCTCCCCAGTGCAGCGCGAACCGCTGCTCAAGAGAGGTCGCATCGTTTGTCACACGGACCCGCAACCGCTGATCGGCAGCATCGAGCGCCGCAGCCACCAGTTGCACACCAGCATTCGTGGCTTCTTTCGGTCGCAGAATCTCCGCTTCCACGGGAATATCACCCGGCCAGTCGAACGCGCGGAGGGCCGCGAGACGACTCCCGGCCTGCAGGTCCGAGACCAGCCAGATGCGTTGCGGCCGCGGTACAACCCGTCCCGATTGGGCTTCCTGCAACGCCTGAGCCGTGCGAACCAGCGCTTCTCCCAGATCGGTTCCATGCGGTGTGGTCTTGCGATCGGACAGCCGTTCAAGCAACAAGGCCTTGCGCACCGGTGGCTGCAACGCCTCGCTCTCTTCAAATGTGACCAACGGCACCCAGCGATCATCAAACGCGAACAAGGCCGGGATGATCGGATCGGGAAGTGATTCCAGTTTTTTTCGGACCGTTGCCCGGAGTTGATCGAGTAATCCGGTCCGCTCCATGCTGCCGCTGACGTCGATCAGAATCGCCAGATATTCACTGTCATCCTGCGCGGTCGGTGTGACAGACGGAATTCGCCAGACGGGCCGCGAGAACGCGAGAGCAATCAGCAAGACTGCGAGGGCCCGCAGACAGAGGAGCAGCCAGTGTTCGATCTTGCTGAGCCGCGTCATCCGTGGAGGTGACGGACGCAGGAACATCAGCGTCGGGAACTCACGCCGCCCCTGTGGAGTGCGCCGCCACAAGTGAAAGACAATCGGCGCAGCGACCGCCAGCAGACCTGCCAGATACAACGGTGCGACCCAGCTCATGGGGCCCTCCGTTGTACGCCCCGCAGGCGGCGATCACGTGAACGAATCCGTGAGCGGAGGAGCTCTCCCAATGCGTCTCCCAGGGGAGCAGCTGTGCTCAGTCGACGGTACGTCACACCCAGCCGTTCGCAAATCCCTTCAACAGCGCGGAGATGACTGCTCAGACGCTGCTGATAGTCGGCCCGCATCTGCGCCGGGTCGACATACAACTGTCGCCCCGTTTCGAGGTCTTCAAAGAGTTCGGGCTTCTGAAAGTTGAAGTCGAGTTCTGCTGGATCGAGCACCTGAAAGACGAGCACTTCCTGCCCACGGGCCGTGAGATACCCCAGGCTCGTTTCGATCCGTTCCAGCGGTGCCAGAAAGTCCGAAATCAGGACCAGCATGCCGCGCCGGGTGAGCTGCTCAGCGACCCGTTCCAGCGGTTTGCACAAGTCGGTCGCCTGTCCGCTCGCAGGATGATCGAGCACGGCGAGCAATCGCCGCCAGTGACCCGCGCGATAGCGGGGCGGGACGTACTCATCGACATCGGTCGAAAACCGCGCGAGGCCGACGGCATCGCGCTGGGTAATCAGAAATCGACCGAGCGTCGCCGCCAGCGTGCGGGCGTAATCGAACTTGGTCGTTCCGGCCGAGCCATAATCCATCGATTTGCTGGCATCGAGCAGGAGCAGACAGCGGAGATTCGTCTCATCCTCGAAACGCTTCACGTAGTATCGGTCACTGCGGGCAAACAACCGCCAGTCGAGATAGCGGAGATCGTCGCCCGGCACGTATTGACGATACTCGGTAAACTCGACCGAGTATCCGTGATATGGACTGCGATTGAGACCGGTCCAGAAACCATCGACGACGTGCTGCGCGCGCAGTTCGAGCGACTGAATCTGCAGAAGAATCTGCGGATCGATGTAGCCCGGTGATTGCGCGTCGACCGTCATGCTCCGGGAGCCTTGATCGATTCCAGAAGACGTTGAATGACCTGTTCGACGGTGACCCCCGCGGCTTCCGCACGGTAGTTCGTCAGCACGCGATGCCGCAGGACCGGGCCGGCGAGGCGACGGACATCTTCCACCGTGACATGCGCCCGGCCTTCCAGCAGCGCCCGCGCTTTCGCCCCGAGCACCAGGAACTGGGCCGCCCGCAATCCGGCTCCCCACGCGACGTGCTCATTGATGAACGCGGGTGTCGCTGCCTGACGAGGTCGCGTCGCTGCGGCGAGTTGCACCGCGTAGCGGACGAGGTCTTCAGCGATCGGCACGGCCCGCACGAGATCGTGAATCGCGAGGATGTCGCTGCCGGAGAGGAGCGGCTGAATCTCGGCTGCTTTCCCGGTCGTCGTCCGCTGGACGACTTCGACTTCGTCAGCTTCGGGAAGATAGTCGACCACGACATTAAACATGAACCGGTCGAGCTGGGCTTCAGGAAGTGGGTAGGTCCCCTCCATCTCAATCGGGTTCTGCGTCGCGAGGACGAAAAACGGCGGATCGAGCGGATAGCGGACCCCCGCCGCCGTGACTTGTAGTTCCTGCATCGCCTCCAGGAGCGCCGCTTGTGTTTTCGGCGGGGTACGGTTGATTTCGTCAGCCAGCAAGACCTGAGTGAAGATCGGCCCACGCACGAACGTCATCTTCCGCCGCCCGGTGTCATCTTCCTGCAGAATTTCAGTCCCGGTGATGTCAGCGGGCATCAGGTCCGGGGTGAACTGAATCCGCTGGAACTGAAGGCGGAAGAGCTGTGCGATCGACTTCACCAGCAGTGTTTTTGCCAGCCCCGGAGCCCCGGTGATCAGGCAGTGCCCGCCCGCGAACAGCGCAATCAGCAGTTGCTCGACCGCTTCCGCCTGGCCGACGATCCGCTTGGAAAGCTCCTGCGTGATTTGCGTACGGGCCGAACGGACCAGGTCCCACACCCGGCGTTCATCGTCATCAAGATCTGTGGCAGCAGTCATCGGCAAGGAACCTGTTTGCTTCTTTGTAGGGCAGGCTCCCGCCTGCCGATCGTTCGCTCAATAGATGGCAGGCGGGAGCCTGCCCTACGTGAGGTCAATGCGTCATCGCGTAGAAGATGATGTTGATTCCCAGCGGATAGGCTTTCTTCTCGGACATCTCCCGGAAGTATTCCGGGCTTTCTCCTTCACGCTCCCAGCCATCACCCAGGTCGGTGTTGTGGCAGATGATGGCCATCATGCGGCCTTTGTCGTCGAAGAGTCCCTTGTAGTGAACTTCGCGGGCATCGGGGCGTTCCCAGGTCACGCTGGGACCGTAGTTCTGGAAGACCCCGATACTCGGAATCTGCGGACGCTCGGCCAGATCGTAGACACAATGAAACACGGGATGCTCGAACGGCAGTTCCAGTGGCTCGCGATCCGGGAAGACCCGTTTGATCTCGCTGTAGAAATTCGCGTATTCCGCTTCGCCCCAGAAGTCGTCGACCATCAGGAATCCACCATTGAGCAGGTACCGCCGCAACGCGACGACTTCTTCTTCCGTGAAGCTGAGGTCGCCCGGCTCGATGATGTAGATGAACGGGTACTTGAAGAGTTCCGGATCGGTCAGCTCAACAACGCGGCCCTCAGGGTCGACCTTGAGTGACGTCAGCTGCTGCAGTCGATACGAGAAGTTCAGGTCAGCATCGCGGAAGTCGGTCGCCCAGCGGCTCCAGCTGTTGTAGGAATTGTACCTCACACGAACGAAGGTGAAGACATCGTCCTTGAAGCCATCGTCCAGCTCCCATTCCGGGACGCCGTTCCGATCCGTGTTAACGCGGCGACCGCGGCTGAAGCCCGATCCGCCGAACTGGGCTTCGCTGTCCGTCACCAGCCAGAGCAACGGCAAGAGCGCCGGGAAGAGCAGCCAGCGGGTCTTCTTCATGGTGCTGCGACCTTTGCTTGCGGACCAACATTCCTCAGGTCATCCACCGCGGAGACCGCCGGGACCACCAGTTCCCACAACAGGTTCTGAGCAGCCCGATACCGCGGGGCCCGCTCCAACGCGAGCAACACCTGCAGCCGGGCGGCCTGGGGATCACGCTCCTGATAGAGACCTGCCAACCGGAAATGGACTTCCGCCCGATCGGAGGGTCCCAGGGCGAGTTCTGCTTCCCAGCGAGCGATCGCTTCTTCCCAGCGTTGTAGTTTCTCAGCGGCTCGAGCCGCGGGGGCGTGCAGACCGGAGAGCAGGGGATTGACTGCGCGCAACCGGGCCGTAGTCTCGAGCAAGGCCGCGGAATCCTCTGCCGTGGTCTGCAACTCCATCAGCCGGCGCAACGCTGAAACAGGGGCATCCGCTTTCCGAACGTAGGCTTCCAGCACGAGTCGTTCGTTCGCCGGGTCGCCCAGTTCGCGGTGACAGAGCGCCAGCCCTTCGTCAGCTGCGTCACCCCCACCGTATTCCGGGAGCAGATCGACCAGTTGCTGCAGCGTTTTCTTCGCCGCGGAGTAATTCCGCTCCTTCAACTGAAAGTGAGCCAAGGCCTGCAACCCGAGCCAGCTTTTCGGGTGATCGGCGACCCACCGCACGAGGCTCTCGGGATCGTCGTTCGAGATCACTGCGGAAAGATCGTGTTGCGTCCAATCGATGTCCGGACCGAACCGCCGCGCAAGTTCGCGGGCATATTCCTGAAACTCAGCGTCCAACTGGTTCAGTGGTCCATAATACCGTTCGAGTGCATCGTTCCCCGTGAGTCCCGTCGCGAGATCTCCGAGCAGTTTCCGCAACATCGGGGTTCCGCCCCGTTCCATCAGAAACTCAATCACGAGCGAAGCCTGGAAGTAAGCGAAGACCAGATGCTGCGGCGTCTCGGGCGCGAGGAACGCGCCGCTCATTTCATCCAGCGGCGTCAACTTGCCGGTCAGAATCCACTCGCGGAACTGGGGCGACATCCGCGCCCCCCAGCATGGATCAGCTTGACGTTCTTCGTAGACCGAGATCCCCTCGCTCAACCAGCGCGGCATTCGGTTCTTGGTCAGTTCGAGCGTCACCACGTGACAGAACTCGTGCCACAGCACAGCCTGCCAGTTCGCCGGACTTTCCGCCTGGGAAGCAGGACTGTTCGCCGTGATCACTTTGCCAAAACAGACACCGAGATAACCCGACGCACCTGGCAGACCAAAGGTCCGCACCGCGAAGTCATTCGGCTCTGGGAAGATTTCGACCGTGATCGGTTCGGTGAGCGTCAGGCCGTATTTCTCGCAGAGCACGGACTTCGCCCGCGTGAGGAGGGCGAGCACATCCGGTCCGTAAACCGCGGCTTCTTTCGCTTCCATCCGCACCCGCAACCCGTCGCGTTCCAGCGTGGCGTACTTGGCGAGCTTGTCCCGCAGTTCGAGCAGGTTGAAGACGTGGACATCGTAACCATCGACCTCGTGGACCGCATCGGCCAGTTTCCATGCCGCGTCCGACTTCCCCAGCCGCAACCAGTCCTGCACCAGCTGAATCCGGGCCGGGAGATACTTCTCATCGAACGCGAGGGCCGCTTCCTGATGCGCAGCCCCTTCGGCAAAGCGGTACTTCTGCGAGAGCTTCCGCCCGATCAGCCAGTCGACCCGTGGATTCTTCGCCCAACCGGCGAGCGCTTTCTCACGGGCTGCTTTCGCAGCTGCATCATCATTCGCCAGTGTGGCGAGGACTGCTCGATAGGACCACACATCCGGATCGTGCGGATTGACCTTCTCAGCCGTATCGAGGAACTCGGTCGCGTTCTTCAAGTCTTCGGCATGGATCGCCTGCTCGGTTCGGGAGAGCAGGGAGGGGAGATGCCGCGGATTGGCCTGCAACGCCTGGGCGAGCAACCCCAGTGACCGCGGCCGATCACGTTGTTCCAACGCCCGCGAGGCTCCCCACAAGAGATCGGGATCGTTCGGATGAGTCTCCGTCCCCTTCTTGAAGATGTCCGCAGCCAGCTCGAAATCCTGCTTGTCGAGCGCCAACTGACCAGTCGCGAGGACCGCATCACGCAGCGTCGGCTTTTGTTTCTGGGCCCGATCATACAGCTGTTCGAGGACCGCCCGCGCATCGAGACCGGTCATCAACGCGGTCCGTCCGATCGCGACCAAGCTCTCCGCATCGGTATACCGCCATGGGGCCTGTTCGACCGACTTTTCGATCTCGGTGATCCAGGTCTGCGCCAACTCTGCCTGACCCGCCAGCCGCGCGGGAGCAATCCCTGCCTGCCGGATGCGGACACTCCAGCTGTAACGTTGCAGACCCGCCTGCAAAGTTTCCACCGCGGCCGCATACTTGCCCACGGCGGCGTCGGCTTCCGCCTTCAGCACATACCATTCTTCGCCGAACGCCCGGCGTTCGATCGCGTCGGCCGCTGCAGTCGCCGCGTCCTCGTACTTGCCGACCCGCAGTTGCTCGCGAATCGCCACCGCATCGGGTTCGGCGGCCTGAGCAGCCGACGCAAAGAGCAGACAACCACACAGGAAGAGACCGGTTGCGCAGAATCCGGGCAGTCCTGCCCGCGCTCGATCCACGGCATTCGGCTGTCGCAACGGCACGTTGACTGGTCCTCATGACCGAAAAGTCTGAAACCGCCCAAACCAGCAGTATATCCCCCCCGAAGACGCAACAATAGTGCCGAATGGGTTCAGAAACCCGCCCCTTGAGATCGCCTGAAGACCAAGATCAACCCTGCGGTGGCCGGGCCGCGGCTATGTATCGGCTGGGTGCGGCAGCAACAAGCCGCCACACCATCGACGACACTGTACCCGTCCCGATTCCATCACATGCGCATCGGTTTCCGGCATCAGTGCACCACACGAGACCCGCTGAGCATCGGATCTTCACTCGGACGCGTCATGGACTAGCATGTTGGGGATTAAGCACTAAGCCGAATGAATCATTCAAACAAGCTGACGCAGCCGCATTCTTCGAGGTTCATTCGAACCTCTGCGCAGAACTCTAACCCTTCAAGTTCTGGTGCAATCGAGGCAAGCTCTTCATACTTCTCGGTGCCGTTTTCACCAGCCCAGTAAATGGATAGGTAGAAGCATGGCCACGCCACCTTTTCATCGCCCTCCTGGATGGCATCTAGCGCCAGCCGTTCGATCTTTGCTTCAATTTTCGGGTCCTGCCTGATGACCACATAGAGACTTTGACCGGTGTCTCCTCGTTGCCACTCCGACCACTCCACAACGGTTAAAAAATGCCTCAGCTCGCTCAGGCTCCAACGCATGTGTTTTTTGACCTCGTCGGCTACGGTACGCGACACACGGTTCGCCAATGTAAAGATCGTGTCCGAATGTTCGACAACGTCTCCAAGCAAGTTCAATGCCATGCGAAGCGGATCGCCGGTGAGCATTGCCATCATGTACCGCATCGTGATGAAGAATCGCGGATCAGTACGCCCAGCGGCAAAGGAATCCAGCAGGGCGCCGGCCTGAATACCTTCCACGTTCGAGCACAGCTGAAGGACTGCCGTCGCCTTTGAGCGTTCGTTGGCCAATGAACGAAAGTGCGGGGCAAAATGGCTCGTGATTGTTTCGGGGGTCAGTAGGCGATCTGCATTTACTGGGATGAACGATGGAACATCGCGAGGATGCTCGGCAAGGAAATTGGAAATGCTCACCCAGTAGAGCTGACCGGATACAGCGTCGTGAACGATCCCGGCGACGGGGATTGTGGACTGTCGCCAGACATCTTCGTGATCGTCGATTGGAATGGCGTATGCCGAAGCTCTACGATACTTCTCGCCACTCTTAATTTGTAGGGCAACGCAAACGCCCGTGACCTGGTTACCTTCCACAAGGTCCACATAAGCGTCTTTGCCGAAGTCGTTTCCAAGGTCAACTTCTTGAAAGATGTGCTTAGATGCTTCGAACAGCGAGCGCGTGGCGTTAATCCCTGCACGCTCGATCGGGCGGTTCTGTCTGATTTTCGGGGACATTGCCACCTCGTAGAATCGAGCTTTGGTGGTATAAGTGGGCCTACTAACTCATTCCGGATACAGCTGATAAATTGCTATTTACATGTATTCGAGGGTGGCAGGGTGGCCCGGCCGGTGTCTTCATCCAGCCGGGTTGCCTGACAACAAGATGCTGCGCCCTCCGCGATGAATTCACAAGTCCCTCGCGTGCTCATCCTCAGTCACTATTCCGGTGGGTGCCCGCGGCGGGTGGCCCCGGTTAGTGTCTTCGCCGACCGGGGTGACGCAGTCACAAGAGGCTGTTCTATGGATTGATGTGCGGTTGCGCAACCTCTTGTCGCTTCGCGACCCCGGTAGCCATCAGAATGGCAACCGGGGCTACCCGCTAACCCGACCGAGCGAAGAATCTCGCGCGGGCGTGTCGTTCACAATTCGTCAGATGTGATCGCGTTCCGGGAGCTGTGCCAGACTCGCAGAATTTGATCCGTCTTGCCTGTGATTTGAAAGAGCAGACGATATTTGTAACGCCGACGTCCGACGAGCAACTCGCGGATTTCCTCGTCCAAGTCTGCAGATTCCGCTGCCAGAGAACACCGCTCGGGATGCTGTTCCAACGTGTCGAGCCTGGCCATCAACTGGGCGAACCATCGTCCACCAGCGTCTGTTGCCCGCTGGTCGGCAAACCACTTCAGGACCGCTTCGACATCCGCCTCGGCCCGCGCGGTGAGCAACACCCGAAACGGCATGTCATTCGTCCGATGTCGGGATTCCGTACTTCTTCGCCAACGCTTTCAGCGCCTTGCGGGCCGGCTTGACTCGTCCTGCATCCGCGTCGGCCAGACCGGCGCGGATCGCGGCGACCGTCTCTTCCCGGTCAGCCTTCGCCGCCAAGTCGACCAGTCGCTGATAGGCCGCCGCGTCCTGTACTACGACTTCTGCTTTGCCGTTCACCGTTAGCACAAGCGGTGCTCCACTGATATGGAGTTGGCGTAGATAGTCGGCCGTCTGCCGCTTGAAATTCGTCAGAGAGTCGATGCCGTTTTCGAGATTGAGCACGTCCAGCCCTTCCGCACGGAATTCGATGCGAATTCCATGCTACCCATTTCTGCCCACCAGCGCAAGACCGATCACCACTCATTTCCCACAACCGATGTGCCGCGCCCCTGTGACACCACAACAGCGTCGGGTGATCCTTAGACCGCGCCGATCGCTTTGCGGTAGCGGGCGAGGGCCATCAGGGGGAAGTAGATTGGGTAGTAGTGGTAGCGGAGGTAGAAGACGCGCGGGAAGCCGGTGCCGGTGAATTCGGGTTCGGTCCAGCCGCCGTCGGGTTGCTGGGTCCGCATCAGGAATTCGATCCCGCGGCGGGTCGATGGGTCATCGGCCCGACCAGCGGCGAGGAGTCCCAGCACAGCCCACGCGGTCTGGGAGGCGGTCGGCAGGCCCTGACCACGCAGGCCGGGGTCGTCGTACGTTTGCGGCGTTTCGCCCCAGCCGCCGCATTCCTGTTGCTTGGCGACGAGCCAGTCGGCCCCGCGTTGCAGCCGAGGATCGTCCGCGGAGATGCCGAACTGCACGAGTCCCTGCAGGACCTGCCAGGTGCCGTAGAGATAGTTCACACCCCAGCGGCCGAACCAGGCATGATCGGACTGCTGGTCGTTCCAGACGAACTCCAATGCCCGTTCGAGCCAGTCGCCATTCCGCTTCAACCCGGCGTACGCCAGTCCTTCCAGCACACGGGCCGTGATGTCGGCCGTGCTCGGGTCGATCATCGCGTTGTGATCGGCGAATGGGACCTTGGTGAAGACTTCGCGGGTGTTGTCGGCGTCGAAGGCTCCCCAGCCGCCGTCTTTGGACTGCATCGCCTGCAGCCAGCCGACGCCGCGGCGCATCGCCTGCACAATCTGGTCGACCCGTTCATAGTTCCCCAGGGCCGCGTCGACCGTCTTCGCCTGCGTGCTGATCGTCACCTGCGGCGGCTTGCCGGCACCGGTCGTCCAATCGAGTTGCCAGTCACGGCCGCAGCTTTCCGGCAGGGCTTTGCGTAACGCGATGAGGGCCATCGCGGTGTCGTCGACATCGGGATAGAACTCGTTATTGAATTCGAAGTACCACCCACCCGGTTCGGTCTGCGGGCGATAGCTCGACCAGTCCCCCTTGCGGCGGCATTCCTTCGAGAGGAGCCAGTCGACCCCGCGGGTGATGACCGGCCCGTCGACCGGCACCCCGGCATCGCACAGGGCGATCAGCGTGATCGAGGTGTCCCAGACCGGAGAAAGGCAGGGCTGTAACCGGACCTGGTCGTGCTCACGGATCACGAGTTTTTCGAGTTCAGCGTACTGTTGCAGAATCACCGGATGATCGTCGGCGTAGTCGAGACACTTCAGACCGATGATCGTCCAGATGATCGGCGGGAAGATCGCCCCGAGACCGTCGCTCCCTTCGAGCCGTTCCAGAATCCATTGCTCCGCCAGTCGCACGGCCCGTTTGCGCAGGGGCTTGATGCCACGGGCTTCACTAAACTTCAGGGCCGAATCGACCCGCTGAAAGAACCGCGTCCAGTTGATCCAGCCCCGTTCTTCTCCCTCGTGATTCACGCCGTGAATGTGCCGCGGGAGCATCTTTTCCGGGGTGGCATAGAGTTCCTCGATGCCGCAACCGGCCGGGAGCTTCGTCACTGGCTTGTAGGCCCACAACAGACTCAACGGCACGATGATCGTCCGTGACCACGCCGACATTTCATAGATGTTGAACGGGGCCCACTGCGGCAGCAGGATAACTTCCGGAGGGACCGCCGGGCAGAGGTCGTAGGGGATCAGCCCCAGCATCGCGAGGTAGTACCGCGTGAAGCTGTTGACCTTCTCGACACCGCCGTTCGCGATGATTGCTTCCCGGGCCCGCACCATGTAATCGGCAGCCGGATCGTGGCCGGTGATCTTCAGCGCGAGATACGCCTTGACCGAGCCGCTGATTTCAACCGGACCATCGGGAAACTGTGACCAGCCGCCGTGCTTTCCCTGCTGGGCGAGTATGTACGCGGCGGCTTCTTTCGCCCGGTCGGTCTGTCCCTGACCGACAAACGCGAGCAGCAGGATATATTCCGACTCGAGGATCGTGTCCCCTTCGAGTTCCGCGACCCAGTAGCCCTCGGGCTGCTGGCGCTGAAGCAGAAACTCGGTCGTCCGCTGGATCGCCCGATCGAGATCGGGATTGGCGGCGATGGTCGATGTGGCAGCGTACGCCTGGGCGACGTGATCGCCGTGATCGGGACGGGGCAAACGGGAGCCGGAGGTCATGGCCGGGCGATCCTTCCTGGACGGTGGCAAACATCCGCACTCGGGCGGATGCGGCGATCGTATGCGGATTTCCACGGGGGAGCAATTGAAAGAACAGGCCCCACGGAAGGCATTCCGTGGGCGTCATGATGGATTACAACTCGGCGAAGGCGGATTCGGCGGCGGACAGTGTTTCTTCGAGATGGGCCTCAGTGTGGGCTGCCGAGACGAAGTGAGCCTCGAACTGGCTGCAGGCGAGGTAGATGCCGCGGTCGAGCATCGCGTGGAAGAACTTCGCGAACCGCTGGGTGTCGCTTTTGGTCGCGGTGGCATAGTTCGTGACCGGGTCGGCGGCGAAGAAGAAGGTGACCATGCTGCCGACATGCGGGCAGGTATGCGGAATACCGCGGGCGGTGGCGATCGACGAGAGCCCCATCGCCAGCCGCCGCGTGTAATCAGCCAGCCGCGGGTAGGGGTCGGACTCCTTCAAGGCATCGAGCATCGCGCATCCGGCCGCCATCGCCACCGGATTCCCCGAGAGGGTCCCCGCCTGGTAAACGGGGCCAACCGGGGAGACTTTCCGCATGATATCGGCCCGGCCGCCGTACGCCCCGACGGGCATCCCGCCGCCGACGATCTTGCCGAGCGTCGTCATGTCGGGACGAATGCCCAGCAACTCCTGAGCACCGCCGTAAGCCAGGCGGAACCCGGTCATGACTTCATCGAAGATCAGGACCGTCCCGTGTTGGTCACACAACCGTCGTAACGTGGTCAGAAACTCAGTCGTGGGGATCACAAGCCCCATATTGCCGACGACCGGTTCCAGAATCACCGCCGCGAGTTTTTCGCCATGTGTCTGGAACGCTGCTTCCAACGCAGCGGGATCGTTGTATTCAAGAACGAGGGTCGACCCGGTGAATCCCGCCGGCACACCTGGGCTGCTGGGATTGCCGTGGGTCAGGGCACCGCTGCCGGCTTTCACAAGCAGACTGTCGACATGGCCGTGGTAGCAACCGGCGAACTTGATGATGAGATCCCGCCCGGTGAACCCGCGAGCGACGCGGATTGCCGACATCGTCGCTTCGGTCCCGGAATTGACCATCCGCACGAGTTCAATTGACGGGACCGCGGCGATGATCCGCTCAGCGAGTTCACTTTCGAGCAGGGTCGGCGCACCGAAGCTGGTCCCCTTCGCGAGTGCCGCCTGAATCGCCTTCAGAATCGCCGGGTGCTGGTGCCCGAGGATGTGCGGACCCCACGAGCCGATGTAGTCGAGATAGCGGTTGCCGTCGATGTCGTAGAGGTACGGACCTTCCCCCCGGTCCATGAAGACGGGTGTGCCTCCCACCCCGCCGAACGCCCGGGCCGGGCTGTTCACCCCGCCGGGAATGAGGGACTGAGCACGGGTGAAAGCCGCCAGACTCTGTTCGCGACGCATCAACAAGCACCATCTTCAGAAAACAGGATCGATCAACCACCGACGATCATAATCATCGAAGTCCAGTGACGCCCAGTGATTCCGACCACTGGGTCTCTTTCTCCAGAACCATTCACCACGGGTTGAAACGTCGTCCCCGGTTGCCACTCGCCCCTGCAGAGTGCTAAAACTCTTCGCGAAGAACCTCCTCGAAAGCTGATGATGCCCACGGAATTTCAACTGCTCGAACGCCTGCGGTATCTGCGTGACCCGGAAATCGGCCGCACACTCGGTGAACTCGACATGCTCCGCGGAGCGACGCTGTCGTCCACCGAGACCGTCGTTCGCATCGAACTGCCGACACCTGCGTATCCCGATCGCCAGCGGATCGCGGACGCGGTCGTGCAGGCATTGGCGGGAGTTCCCGATCTGCCGCCGGTCCGGGTCGACTTCTCGGCCGTGGTGAAAGGGAAGAACACCGGGGGCTCAATCGGCCTGAAAGTCAAGAACGTCGTGGCGGTCGGCAGCGGCAAAGGGGGCGTCGGCAAGAGCACCGTCGCCGCCACGCTGGCGTATGGACTGAAGACGCTGGGGGCCACCGTCGGGCTGATGGACGCCGATGTCTACGGCCCGAGCATTCCGCACATGGTGGGCGGCACGGGGATGCCGCTTGCCACCAAGCAGACGCTCGCTTCGGGCGAAACGCTCGAACGGATCATCCCGGTCGAAGTCGACGGGGTGAAAGTGATCTCGATGGGCTACTTCCTGAAGCCCGATCAGGCGGTGATCTGGCGCGGGCCGCTGCTGCATCGAGCCATCACGCAGTTTCTGAAAGACACCGAGTGGGGCGAACTCGATTACCTCATCATCGACCTGCCGCCGGGAACGGGTGATGTCTCACTGACCTTGTCGCAACTGCTGGGGCTGGCGGGAGCGATCGTCGTCTGCACGCCGCAGCAGGTCGCGCTGCTCGACGCGATGAAGGCGGTCAGCATGTACAAGCAGGTCAAAATCCCGCTCCTCGGCATCGTCGAGAACATGACGGGCGAGATTTTCGGCCGCGGTGGGGCGAAGCAGAAAGCGGAAGAACTCGGGATTCCGTTCCTCGGCGAGCTGCCGATCGAAGCCCAGATCCGCATCCGGGGTGATGCCGGACGGATTGCCAGTCTGTTCGATGCTGACAGTCCCGCACGGCCGCATCTGCTGCATGTCTGCGAGCGGGCCGCGATCGAGATCGCGAAGAGCCTGCTGGAAACGCCGACGATGCCGACGCTGGAGATTCTGTAGCCACGGCGATCTTTGCAACATAGACAAGCACCCGGCGCTCGCGCTTCGGGCTGGGAGGCGGCGAGACCCCTCGACGCGCGCGGCGGGACTTCCTATCATCAAAGACATGGTTCGGGACCTCCGTGTGCATCTGTTGCCGGTGCTGTTCGAGCCGGACGATGTCCGCGGCGGGATTGCCGTGATTCTCGACATCCTCCGCGCCTCGACGACGATCGTGCATGCCCTCGCGAATGGTGCGACCTCCGTCATCCCGACCCTGACGGTGGAAGACGCGCGAACCCACGCTTGCGTCTTCGCGTCCCGCTCCGATTACCTCCTCGGCGGCGAGCGCGAAGGTCTCCTCATCGAGGGTTTCGACCTCGATAACAACCCATTTGCCTACTCCCCAGACGTTGTCGCTGGAAAAACGGTGATCTTCACCACGACGAACGGGACAAAAGCCCTGCATCGGGCAGCAGCCGCGGACCGTGTGCTCATCGGGTCCTTCGTGAACCTGCAGGCGGTGGTCGATGTCCTGTCGGACGATCCGCGGCCGATTCACCTCGTGTGCGCCGGGACCAAGGGAAAGATCACGTCGGAAGACGTCCTCTGTGCCGGGGCGATCATCGATCGACTGCTGCAGGAAACCGGCCGCCGCGATGAAGACCTCGTGGACGATCAGGCACAACTTGCCCTGGCAGCCTACGTGCATGCGACGGCGACCGAACATGGCCTGCGACAGGCGCTACGCAACAGTTTCGGCGGCCGCAACTGCCGCCGTCTCGGCTTCGACTCACAGATCGACCGCGCCGCCACGTGCGACGTGTTCAACCTCGTTCCGGAATACATCGACCAGCGAATCATCTGCTCTTCGTAGGGTGGGCTGTGCCCACCATCTTCGCGAACCTTACAAATCACAATCAGAAACGGTGGGCAATGCCCACCCTACAACACCCTGAATAGCGATCCACAATGGCTGCCACAGAAAACCGCATGGACAAGATCGTCGCCCTCGCGAAACGCCGGGGGTTCATCTTCCAGTCGTCTGAGATTTACGGGGGCCTCAACGGCTTCTGGGATTACGGGCCGCTCGGTGTGGAACTCAAGAGGAATGTGCGGCAGGCGTGGTGGGCCGACATGATTACCGAGCACGACGAACTCAGCGTGCTCCCCGGTGCGCCGACCAGCTTCGACATGGTCGGCGTCGAAACGTCGATCATCATGCATCCGCAGGTCTGGAAGAACTCGGGCCACTTCGACCTCTTCTGCGACAAGATGGTCGACTGCCGCGAATGCAAGGCCCGCTTCCGCATCGATCATATTCCGACGAGCGAATGTCCGCTGAAGCCCTCGAAACACCCGGGCGATCACGACAAGTGTTCGCTCACCGAGCCGCGTGACTTCAACCTGATGTTCAAGACGACGCTCGGGGCGCTCGGGACCGAGAACGACGCTGCCTACCTGCGGCCCGAGACCGCGCAGGGGATGTTCGTGAACTTCAAGAACGTCTGCGACAGTTCCCGCGTGAAGCTGCCGTTCGGCATCGCCCAGATCGGCAAGTCGTTCCGTAACGAGATCACGCCGCGGAACTTCACGTTCCGCTCGCGCGAGTTCGAGCAGATGGAGATGGAGTTCTTCTGTCATCCGTCGCAATCGCTGCAGTGGTACAAGTACTGGCGCGACCGCCGCTTCAACTGGTACCTGCGGCACGGCATCGGCCAGCAGAACCTGATTCTCCGCGAACACGCAGCCGACGAACTCTCGCACTATTCGGTCGGGACCGCCGATGTCGAATATGCCTTCCCGTTCCTTGAAGGGGGGCAGTATGGGGAACTCGAAGGGATCGCCCATCGCGGCGACTTCGACCTTCGTTCGCACATGGAAGGGAAGCTCTGCAAGGAGAACGGCCAGCTCGTGGTCGAGAAGGGGGCCGACGGCAAGCCAAAATATCAGGGGAGCGGCCGCGATTTGAGCTACTTCGACGACCAGACCCGCGAACGCTTCATTCCGCACGTCATCGAGCCGGCTGCCGGTTGCGACCGGGCCACGCTCGCGTTCCTCTGCGAGTCGTACCAGGAAGATCAGGCACCGGACGAAAAGGGGGAGATGCAGACTCGGACGCTGCTCAAGCTGCATCCCAAGCTCGCGCCAATCAAGGCCGCGATCTTCCCGCTCATCAAGAAAGACGGCATGCCCGAGAAGGCCACCGCGATCTACCGGGCCTTCAAGGAAGCGGGGATCGCTGTCGCCTACGACCAGCAGGCCGCGATCGGCCGTCGGTATCGCCGCATGGACGAAATCGGCACACCGTTCTGCATCACAATCGACAGCGAAACCCTCACCGCTGACACCGTCACCGTCCGCGACCGCGACACCCTCAAGCAGGACCGCGTGAGCGTGAAGGAACTCGTGGAGCACATCCGTGGTCGGCTCAAGGGGTAAGCGACACACATCTTTCGTAGGGTGGGCTGTGCCCACCGTCTTCAATCGATTCGTCATGGTCACAGGAAGATGGTGGGCACAGCCCACCCTACAAGCCTGCTTAGAAGCGATGAAGGGATTTTCCACGACCACTCAAGCTGCGTGTGATTCGAATGCATCCGAAATCTTCGAGATTGTTCCCGGAAGGGGGTTGGGACCAATCCTGCTCGGCATGCAACCTGCCGAAGTCAGCGAACTGATGAATGAGCCGCAACTGCATGAAGACTGGATGGGCGGTAATCTGAATGGATTCCTGTGCTACCGTGGTCTCCTCTTCGAGTTCGACGATTGCGATCAAAGTAATCCCTTGCAGGGTAGCCGCCTCACTGAGATTACAGTGCACAGTCGATCGAGCGTTGAGGTTTGCGGGATGCGTTGGAAATCCTGGCAAATCGACGATCTGGTTAACGCCCTCAAAAATGCGGGATACGATGCATTTCGATGGGCGAACAAGATCGAGGTTCGCGGTAAGCTGACCATGTGGTACGACAAAAACGGGGTACCGGTATTCGCCAGCATCAGTAACTTCCCAGCCCCAACGAAGGGGCGTCCTCGAAAGCTACAACATCCGGATTGATCCGACATCCCGACGCAGGCTCGTCGCGGCACCGATTCGAGCCCGAACCAGACAATCCACGTCAACACGACAGTAGACACCATTGTGTTCTCCACATTCCGAGTCTGGTCTCTGTCGCGGCGGATCAAGCCGTTGATGCGGGCTGGGAAGTTTGATGAAGCGGTTGCGGCGCTCGATGAACTGATCGAGTTGCGGCCGCGGGAGTCGATGTTTTGGGTGCAGCGGGCGGTCTGTCAGCGGCAGCGAAAAGAGTTTGCTGCCGCGCTCGCCGATGCAGAGCACGCGCTCACTTTGAAGGAAGATGACGCCAGCGTCTGGGAGTTCGTCGGCCAGATACTGAAGAAACTGGACCGCGAAGCCGAAGCCATCCCGGCGTTCAACCGGGCGCTCGAATTGCAGCCAACGCGGACTTCCACCCTGCTCGATCGCGGCGGGGCGCTGCATGTGCTGCAGAGGAACCGTGAAGCGCTGGTCGATTTTGAAGCCTACACGCGGGCGAATCCGCTGGTTCCGGACGGCTACTTTCTGAAAGCGTGCGTTCACGAGGATCTGTGGGAGCCGACGGAAGGGCTAGCAGCGGTCGAACATTGCCTGAAGCTGGCTCCCAAGGCCGCTGCGGCGATGGTCCTGAAAGGCCGCCTGCTGGGGATGCTGCAACGCCCTGAGGATGCGATCGCCGCGTTCGATGCGGGGATCGCAGCGGGGACCGATCCCGACGACTGCATCGGCCCGCGGACGTATCAGTTGATCGCCGCCGGTCGCCACGCCGAGGCACTCCCACCTCTCGAACGGCTGATCGCCAAATGGCCGAGCCGCGACTGGTATCTCCAGCGGGCCAAAGCTTACACCGCATTGGGAGATTCCAAGGGTGCGCAGGCTGACCGCCGAGAAGCCGTGCGGCTGCTGGAGCAATCGCTGAACGATTTGCGGCGGACCGGTGTGCGACGGAATGCGGTCCTCATTCAGGCGAATAACACGCTATTTCAACCGGGCGAAAACGATAACATGTCGCTGGTCCTCTTGACCTTCGACGATGCGTGGAATGCGGATGTCGAACGGTTGCAGGCTTTCGCACGACAGCTCTTCGCATTGAAAGAACGCCCGCTGAGCGACGATCCGGTGATGCGGTCCGCGGCGAGCGTCATCAGCAACGATTACGCCCTCGCCCATCGTCGCCAACCGCTCCCGACCGAACTCACCGCCGGGGCGCTGATCTTCGCGGCCGACCTGAAAATCTACCGCGACTTTCTCCCGGACGGCCGCCTGACACAGACCACGCGCGTGCTGCCAGTTCTCGCAGAACCGGGCTATAAAGGCCGCATCGAAATGCTCCCCTTGCCCGGTTCGCTCGCAGTACCCAACCCCTGAGAATTCGCACTGGAAGGTTCCGCGGCCACAGGAGCGTCGGAAGCTGAAGCCACTGTGGTCTGCTGAGGAGGCTGTCGAGGCTTTGCGAGGCCCGAGATTTTTCGTTATGGATGATCTGGTTAGCTGATTGCCGATGCGGCCTGCTGAAGTGAATGCTCGTCTGCCGTCGCGTCGCTGAATTGTCATCACCGTCGTCAAGGGATTCCCGTGAGATCCATGTCTGGATGGTTGCCTTCACGTGAATGTGCGGGAGTCGGCTTAGGCGTCTGGCTGGTGGTCGGCCTGCTGTGGATCAGCGGGAACTTCGCCCAGGCCGATGAGTCTGCCTGGCGTTCACTGTCTTCCGACGTGTTGACGCCCGAACGAAAAGCGCTCGCCGCGGTGATGATCGAGCAGGATGTCATCCGTCGTACAGCGGAGGCGAACGCGCGCAACCGGGCTGCCTGGAATGCCATCGATTCGCGGGCTGCCTGGGAAGCCTACCGCAACGTACGCCTGACCCGTTTGCGTCGCGCACTGGGAGAACCGGCCGATTCACCCGCACGGCTCAATGTGCACATAACAGGTAGACTTCCCGGCGAGGGATTCACGATTCGCAACGTCCTCTATGAAAGCCGTCCCGGTCTCTGGGTGACTGGCAATCTGTATCTTCCACAACCGCTGGTTGCGAACCCACCCGGTCTGCTGATTGCGCATTCGCATCATCGCGACAAGCCGCAAAGCGAGCTGCAGGACATGGGAATGACATGGGCCCGCGCTGGTTGTGTGGTGCTTGTCATCGATCAGTTCGGCTCGGGCGAGCGACGGCTGCATCCGTTCGCCCGGGCCGAAGATTACGCGCAGCCGTTTCCCGTCAGCCGGCAGGATTACCGCTTCCGTTACGACAGCGGCGTACAACTCCACCTGCTGGGAGAAAGCCTGATGGGGTGGATGGTCTGGGACCTGATGCGCGGCGTTGATCTGCTTCTTCAGGAAGCCGGTGCCGATCCACAGCGAATTGGTCTGCTCGGCGCGGTCGCCGGGGGAGGCGATCCCGCGGGGGTCACCGCCGCCCTCGATCCACGCATCGCGGTTTGCGTCCCGTTCAATTTCGGCGGGCCACAACCCGAGACCCGCTACCCGCTCCCCGAGGACGCCGAGACTTCGTTCAACTATCTCGGCGGTGCTTATTGGGAATCGACGCGTGGCTTGCGGCTCGGCGGTCGTGACGATTTCCCCCATTGGGTGATTGTCGGCAGTCTCGCACCCCGCAAGCTGATCCACGCGCATGAGTTCGCCTGGGACCATGCGCGCGACCCGGTCTGGAAGCGCTATCAGAAAATCTGGGGCGAGTTCTATGAGGCGGACGATCGGCTTGCAGCGGCGCACGGTCACGGGTCGGTGCGTCAAGCAGCCTCGGAGGCTTCGCACTGCACGAACATCGGGGCTGAACATCGACGGATGATTCATCCTCACTTCGCCCGCTGGTTGGGGATTCAGGTGACTCCCGACCAGGAATACTCCGCGCCACGAAAGTCCGTCGACCTGCAGTGCTGGACCGACGCAGCCAAGCGCGAACTGCAACCGATCCCGGTGTTGCAGCAACTGACCGCACTCGCGGAACAGCGAGCCAGTGCGGCTCAACAATCGCTGGCAGTCATCCCACCGGCAGATCGCCGGAAGAAATTGCAGGCCCGTTGGGAGCAGATTCTCGGGCCGGTCACCCCCCAAGCGGCACCGGTCGTGCTCTCAACACAGGTCAACCGTGACAGTCTTCCGAACGCCATCGTTGAACGCATCACCCTCGAAGTCGAACCGGGGATCCTCGTCCCGCTGCTGCTGATTGAGCCGACGGGTGAACAGGTCCGACAGGGCTGTGTGCTGGCTGTTTCGCAGGGGGGCAAAGCTGCACTGCTTCAACTGCGGTCCACCGAATGGCAGACCTGTTTGAATGCGGGATTGACCGTGGTCCTGCCGGATGTCCGTGGAACCGGCGAATCATCTGTCGGTCGCAGTCGCGGCCAGGAGGGAGCAGCTACCAATCTCTCAGCCAACCTGCAGTTGTTCGGAGAGACGCTGGTCGGTCAACGACTGCGCGATCTGCGCTCGGTCCTGCGGTATCTATCGTCACGTCCCGGTCTCGCGCAGGGACCATTGGTCTTGTGGGGCGAAGCCGGGGTCCCCGTGAATCCCTCCACCACGAACTTCCAGATTCCACGCGGTGTCTCAGTTTGGCCGGCCGAAGCCGAACCGCTCGGCGGGCTGCTGGCCTTCCTGGGAGCCCTCTACGAAGAACGGGTGAGCGCCGCCATCGTGGTCGGGGGGTTAACGGACTTCCGCTCCGCTTTGTCAGATCCGGCAGTCTTCATTCCTCATGACGCGGCAATTCCCGGCGCGATCTCCGCCGGAGATCTCGATGGCCTCGCGGCCGGATTGATGCCGCTTCCGCTGATGGTCTGCGCGCCAGTCAACCACCGCAATCAACCCGTCTCGAGGGAAGATTGGGAACGCCGTTGGTCCGTGGCGATCAGCAGACTGCCTGCCGATCAAACCTCAGGCTTGCAGTTTGCCACCGATCCGACCGGCCTGACAGACTGGATTGCGAAGCACGTCGCGCCGAAGCAGTAATCGGCGTCGACACACCTGCACGTGCGCGTCGAGTTGGACTGCAGTCGATGCATCAATCACCTGGCGTGATCGGCTCAATCTGCCGCCAATGGTGGTGCAGTTGATCGGGACAGGGCATGCCCTGACAAGGCAAAGAGACCCAGCCATCGGAATGGCTGGGCTTCCAGGAGGAGCGTTCATGATGCGTGGACTGGGGAATCAGAACTCCCCGACGACTTCACCGCCGTTGCGCGTCCCCAGTGCCCGCCAGATGCGAAGATCGAGGTTTTCGCTGATCGTCTTCACCGAGCCATCGGCCAGCAGTGACTGCACGATCCCTTCATGATAGCTCCGCGAGGTCACCGCTGAGTAACTCGGATTCGTGAGATGGCCTTCCTGTTGCGAAGCATAGTCGCAATCGAAATCAACGCCGGAGAAGGTCCACTTCACATAGGTATTCGGAACCATCGTCGTTGTGAAACCGCTGTGATGGGAGTGCCCGTTGGTCCATTCTGTATGTCCGGTACCATCGGCCGTGGCGACCTGAATCCGGTCGGTGAGTCCGACAGCGACCGCAGCGACGACTTCACTGATGGTACTCGGCACTGCCGTCGTCGGTGGCTGTACGTTGCGTGTGTAGGCCTGCCATGACTTCACTTCCGATGCGGCCAGTGTGTTGCTCGTCCCGTCGGTCAAATCCCCAAGGCGAATGCGGCTGTTCGGATAGAAGAGACCGTCGCCCCCCTGGCCTGTCGTCGGGTTGTAAACAAACCAGGTTCCGAAGTTGAAACCATAATTCTGACAATACAGGCTGACCCCGGAGGCAACCCGTGGAGTACCGCCCTTGGCATCTGAGGGGCAGAT
This sequence comes from Planctomycetaceae bacterium, assembly GCA_044229335.1. Lineage (GTDB taxonomy): Bacteria > Planctomycetota > Planctomycetia > Planctomycetales > Planctomycetaceae > DSVQ01. Next base: position 151,349 of record JBGATC010000009.1, read on the forward strand.
GTAAACCGGAACGCGGTAACCACTCACGAGCGGTGCGTTGGTCGCGCTCGAAAACGCTTCCTGGATGTTGATCTGGTTGAAGAGATTGGCCTGATCCATGTAGGGCATGATGCGGCCGTGCACCGACCAGGACGACCCACTCGGCGACGGCATCGTCAGGCTCGGGGGGAAACAAGTGAAAGTCGATTCGTAATTGTGGAGCGCCAACCCGATCTGCTTCAGGTTGTTCTTGCACTGCGTGCGTCGTGCGGCTTCACGGGCCTGCTGCACCGCGGGTAACAGCAAGGCGATCAGAATCGCGATAATCGCGATCACGACAAGCAACTCGATCAATGTGAATCCACGGCGATGAAAACGCGGCATGACATCCAGTCCAGGCTAGAAAACTGAGAGCAGGCTTCGGTCGACCGCAGCACACAGGGCAGGGGCCATGAGACGAGCAAGGCAAATTCAATGCCATCGCAAAATGGGGCTGTTCCAGCCGATTGAACGCCTTGTACGGAGCAACCACGAGGAAAAAAACCTCGCCGCGACGAAGTTTTCCCCACCCACCGATGCTTGAACAGGTCACTCGCATCTTGCGGTCTCTGGAGTTGCACCCGATAATTTGCAGGACGGTGCTCTTCGAAAGGAATCGCCATGGCGGGTCGCGTTCTGATTGCGAGTCTCTGCTGGATGAGCCTGCTCACCCAGTCGGCAATGGCCCAGCATTCCTACCCGCGCGTCTATGGTCCAACCGGTCATCCCTATGGACCGACGCAGGCCCACTACCAGTACGAGCGCCAGTACGGTCAGCCCTGGCATGGTTATGGTGGGTTGACGACATCACTGCATAACCCCGGGGCCTACCCGAACGGTTATCCCCTGGGGACCACCGGGGGCTATGGCTTCCAGGTTTACATCGGTGCGCCCGGATTGTCGTTTGCAACGCCGGGCTATTTCGGCGGGTACGCCATCTACGGTTCGCCCGGCTGGACCGTGCCCTATCCCGATCACGCCGCAGTCCGTCAGCCCTCAGCGTTCCTCCCTGACTCGAACATTCCGGTCTTCAACGAGCCGGCTCCGCAAGCCAAAATCGATCCCGTCACGCGGCCGCCACTCCCCTCGACGACCGAGCAGAAGTTGCGCAGCCTGCAGTCACAATCCAAGGGAGACGAACTGACACGGCGGCAGGCGTGGGCGCAGGCGTATGTCGAGTACAAGCGTGCGGTCTCCTATGCGGAAGACCGGTCGGAAGCCCACTTCCGCCTGGCAATCAACTTGCTGACGACGCGACACTATGAAACAGCGGCTATTCACCTCAAACGGGCATTGTTCCTCGATCCGCAACTGCCGCACTCCACCCTGCGACTCGCGGACATTTACGGGCCCAATAGCGAGTTGACAGTGAACAGTCTGATCAGTCGCTTAATGCAAAATGTGGAAGAAGATGTTGGCAACCCCGAACGCCTCTTTCTGCTGGGTGTCGCACTCCACTTCAACGGCGACCCGCGCGGGCGCGAATTGCTGGCAATGGGCGATCAACTCTCCGGTCATGCGGCCCACTTCCAGGTCTTCCTGACAGATGCTGCCGCTGCCTCTGGTGGTGACGGTGCGCAGCCCGCGGGTGTTGCACCAGCGGCTGTCCCACTGCCTCCGCCGCCGCTCCCTGGCGTTCCCGCACCGAAAACGCCGGTGATCACGGCACCGCAATCGTCGCAGCCGCTCGACCCTCCACCGCGTCCGCAAGGCGGTCTGCCACCCGCTCCGCTCCCAACAGCTCCCTCGGGAGTGCTTCCAGAGGTCCCCGCGCCGGTAGATGGTCCGGTGTTGATTCCCAACCCATAATCAGCGTCGCGCCACTTGGCGTGTCTCGATCACCCGCTCACGAATACGTTTTGAGGTCGCATGACGAGCGCTGATTCCCCTGACCGAATCATCGTGACGGTCTGTACCTATAATGAACGCGAGAATCTCCAGACGCTGATCCCGGCGATCCGCGCACAGCTCCCGCAGGCGACGATCCTGATCGTGGACGATAACTCGCCCGATGGAACGGCGGAGGTCGTCCGCTCATTCAATTCCACCGACCCGCAAGTTCAACTCCTGCTGCGTCAGCAGAAAGCGGGCCTGGGTGCCGCGACAATCGCAGGGTTTCAAGCTGCAATGGACCGTGGTGCGGAGTTCGTGATTAACATGGATGCCGACTGGAGCCATCCGCCAGAATTACTGCCGACGCTTGTCCGGTTGATGGACGCAGCCGACGTCGCGATTGCCTCGCGGTACGTTCGCGGCGGCGGGATGAAGAACTGGGGCTGGCATCGCTATGTGATGAGTTGGGGTATCAACGTCTACAGCCGGCTGATGCTCGGCCTGTCTTCGCGCGACTGCAGCGGGGCGTATCGCTGCTACCGGGCGAGCAAACTCCGAGAGATCGATTTCGCCCGGTTCCGCTCGCGTGGGTATGCCTTTCAGGAAGAAATTCTCTACCGCTGCCGTCGCGTTGGGTGTCGCTTCGTAGAGACACCGTTCGTCTTCGTCGATCGCGAAATCGGACAATCCAAGATCAACGTGAAAGAAATCTTTCGCGCCGTCTGGAACATTGCCCAGCTTGCGGGCGACCGAATGTTGAATCGTCCGGTCCGTAAGACGCCCTGAGGCAGACTGCACGGGACCAGCAGCAACCGAGTCTGGCACCGGGGATCACTTCGCTCAGCGGGCTTCGCCTTCCAGGCGATAGTCCTCGATCTTTTTGTGCAGCGTATTGCGATTGATTCCCAGTCGCGTCGCGGCCTTGGTCTGAATCCCCTGGCACGTCCGCAAGACCTGCAGAATCAGTTCGCGTTCGACGAGCGAGACGACACGATTATGGAGATCCTGCGATTCATCACCCGCTTCAGTCAGGCCCAGGGTGACGAGCTCACTGCACAGCGTCTCCAGCGAGCCCCCTTTCGCACGTCCTAACCGGATCGGTGCTAACCCGCGGGCATGTGATGGAAACAGGTCAAGCGTGAGTGTGTCGCCCGTACAGAGAACAATTGCCCGCTCCACATAGTTCTGGAGTTCGCGAACGTTCCCGGGCCAGGCGTACATTTTCAGCATGCCGAACACTTCGTCGGCAATCCGCGGCACCGGTCGACCGATCGCCTGGGCATAACGCTTCACGAAATGCTGCACCAGGAGCGGGATATCGTCGACCCGGTCACGCAGCGGCGGGAGATAGACCGGTACAACGTTCAACCGGTAGTAAAGGTCTTCGCGAAAGCGCCCGGCTTCGATCTCGTCGGTCAGGTCGCGGTTCGTCGCCGCGATAATGCGACAGTCAACGCGAATCGTTTTCGAGTCGCCGACCCGTTCGAATTCCTGTTCCTGGAGCACACGGAGCAACTTCACCTGCAGGGTGAAGCTCATCGAGTTGATTTCGTCGAGGAAAATTGTGCCACCGTGGGCGGCTTCGAACCGGCCGGTCCGGTTCTCGAAGGCGGAGGTGAAGGCCCCTTTGACGTGCCCGAAGAGTTCGCTTTCGAGCAGGCTTTCACTGAGAGCACCGCAATTGACCCGGACAAATGGCCCGGTTGACCGTTGACTTAAGTCGTGGAGCGCGTGAGCGATCAGTTCCTTGCCAGTCCCGGTCTCTCCCAGCAGTAGGACGGTTGCCGGTGTCGCCGCGACCTGGCGCGTGAGCCGGTAGACCTCATTCATCGCGGGCGATTTACCGATCATCCCGTCCAGCAGCGGGCTGTCAGTCGCAGGAGGACTGGATCCAGGCATCAGTGCCCTCCGGCCCGGGAGGGGCGGGGGTGTCTGAGTTTGCACAGCAATTCAACTCCACTGCAAAAAAGGCAAGCGTAAGTCGTAGCAGGGACATCTCAAGTCGCGCGTCGGTTACCGAATTCTACCAATCCCGATCAACTCCTCCTATGATCCCGTGATGAAAACCAAAGAAACGCCCAACAATCAGGCCGCAACGCACAATTTGCAGGCAGAAATGCGCACTGCCAGCCTTCACGAATCATTTGATGCATCTTTGATGCCAATTCTCAAAGCGTGGCCGAGACCGTGGACGGTCGGTCTCCCTCTGCAGTTGCCGATTTTTCCCCCAGGGATGCCTAGCGCCAGTTATGCACTTGGAGTGCTGAAAACGATGCGAATTCTTGTTTTTTTTGGCAATCGAGGCAGATCGGATGCAATATGAGCATCTTTATCTATCGAAAATCCTCTGGAAATGGCTCCGGAAGGCAACAACAGGCTCGAGAGAGTGCCAACCGGGGATGGGTGCGTGTCCATTTCCCTGGCATCCCAGAGACGCTCGCAAATTTTGCGGGCACGGATGCGACGCGAAGCAATTGCGACTACAATACTCGTCCCGATGCGGGATCAACGTTCGGGGTGGCCTGCAAAACCTTGTGAAATAGGGAGTCACTGCGACGCCGCAATCGCAGACACAAGATGGGTCATTCAGGGGGTGTAGCTCAGTTGGTAGAGCAACGGACTTTTAATCCGTAGGTCTCGGGTTCGAGTCCCGACGCCCTCAATTCTCTCGGAACGCGTGACCTAATAAAGGGTTACGCCTTCTTTCCGGTGGTCAACAGGACTGCGAGGGCTGCCGTCATTCGGCGAGCCCTCATGAACATGTGTGACACGCCAGATTGGCAGCGTCGACCGGGCAAAGCCCCTGCTGAGCCAACACCCTCTTCTTTGTGACGCCCTGCAGGTGGTTAGTGATTCAGTCACCGTGGTGACCGCACACATGGCCACTCTCTGCCAGACGTGAGCGGTTGAGAATGTCTGGGCCATTTGGGATTCGGGACGGATCGATTCTGGGGCAATCCTCCGGTCACGGTGGATCGTGTCGCAACTCGCTATGATCGTGGACCCTGGGATGATGTTCTGCAGCCCCTATCACCGCATTGAGGTCCCGATGGCACCGTTACTCCGCTGGTTGGTCAGCCTCACCGTGTTACTGCTCGTCGGCAGTCTCCCCGCACGAGCGTTTGCGCAGGTCGTACCGGCCGTTTCGGGCAAAGAATCAGCGATGGAACAAACATTCGCAGAGCTCTCACGAGAGTTCGTGTTGGAGAGCGTGGAACTTTCTCCGGTGAATGCGACCGCGCTGGGCGACCACCGGTTTGATGCCCTGCTGGACGATCTCAGTCCCGAGGCTCGTGAGCGCGAGCGGGCGTTCCTGAAACGCTGGCGGGAGCGGCTGTCCACGATCGATTTCACCCGCTTGTCGCGTGAAGCCCAGGTCGACTTTGTGCTCCTGCAACGGAAGCTCAAGGCCGACCAGTGGCAGCTCGAGGAATTCCAGGAATGGGCGTGGAATCCGATCGTCTATACGCAACTGGCGGGGGGATCAATTTACTCACTGATGGCGCGGGATTTCGCCCCGATCCAGGAGCGGCTGAAGAGTGTGACCGCCCGTCTCGAACAGTTCCCGCGGATGTACGCACAAGTCCGGACCACGCTCGACATCCCCCGGGTTCCGCCGATTCATGCGGAAACCGCTGTCAAACAAAATCGGGGCGTCCTCAGCATTCTGGAAGACCAGGTCCGTCCTCAACTGGGGACGCTGGAGACGACGGAGCGCGAGCGACTCGTCAAAGCGATGGCGACCGCCACGGAAGCGGTGAATGCGCATCAGACCTGGTTGGCCGAAACGCTGGTTCCGCAGGCCCGGGGGGATTTTCGGATCGGACGCGAGAAGTACGAACAGAAGTTGGCCTTCCAATTGGGAGCCGCCCTCACCCGCACCGATGTCCGCGAGCGAGCCGAGTTCGAGCTGATCCGGGCGCGGGCGGAAATGTACGCCCTGGCGGTGAAAGTGCTGCGGGCGCGGAAGTCGACCTTATCCCTGCCCGAGCAGCCAAGTCCCGAAGAACAACAGCAGGCGATCGAAGCGGCTCTCGAGTTTGCCTATGCAGAGATTCCCGAACGGGACGGTGTGGTCCCCGCTGCCCGTGAATCACTGAAGATTACGACGGCATTTGTCCGTGAGCATGATTTGATGAGCCTGCCGGATGATCCGTTGAAGATCATCGTCATGCCGGAATTTCAGCGGGGTGTGTCGGTCGCGTACTGCGATTCGCCGGGGGCACTCGAAGTCGGTCAGGAGACTTACTACGCGGTCGCTCCGCTGCCCGAATCGTGGACCGACGAGCAATGCCGATCGTTTCTCCGTGAATACAACCTGCGTTCGATCCATAATCTGACGGTCCACGAAGCGATGCCGGGGCATTTTGTGCAGCTCGCGTGGTCGAATCGCCACCCCTCGCGATTGCGGTCGCTCCTCTCTTCGGGAACATTCGTCGAAGGCTGGGCCTGTTACACGGAGCAGATGCTTTCCGAAGAGGGCTTCATGCAAGACGATCCCCTGATGCGGCTGGTCACGCTGAAGTGGTACTTGCGGACGATTGCGAACGCCTTACTCGATCAACGACTGCATGTCGAAGGGATCGAACGAGAAGCGGCCATGCGGCTGATGACGCGCGACACCTTTCAGCAGGAACGTGAAGCGGCTGGGAAATGGGTCCGGGCACAACTCACGTCGGCTCAACTGGCGACCTACTTCGTCGGCTATCAGGAACACCGCGACTTGCGCCGGGCCACGGAAAAAGCCTGGGGCGAGAAGTTCCGGTTGAAGCGTTACCACGATCAGGTCGTCTCATACGGGTCGCCTCCCATCGCCTTCGTGAAGGCGCTGATGCTGGATGAACCCGTTCCAGTGCAGTAAATCTGCACCACGGAGCACAGCTCACTCGCCCTGATTGCCGGATCACTCGCGGAAGGAAGCGACTCCGATGTCCACGTTGTTTCTGCTCTTGCTGACGACTCTTCCAGCCGCTGAAAGCCCGGCCTCGGTGGCGGAACTCTGGGCTGATTTCGATCCGCGAAAAGATCCGCTCGAAACCGAGGTGATTCGCGAGTGGACAGAGGACGGAATTGTCCTTCAGCACGTCCGTTATCGGATCGGCACCTTTCGCGATGCCCCCGCACGGATGGCCGCCATTTATGGCTATCCCGCAGGGACGACGAAAAAGCTACCCGGGGTCATGCACATCCACGGTGGTGGACAGCGGGCGTCCCTAGGGGAAGTCAAGATGCTCGCTGCCCGCGGTTATGCGGCCCTGTCCGTCAACTGGGGTGGGGCCCGCGGCAATGTCGACGAGTTCAATGCGCCGGAAGGAGCACACCCGGGTGATCCGAACACCGATTGGGGTGTGGTCGACCCGTCCCAGCGGAATGTCGCGGGCTACTCATCCATGCTCCCCGGTCCCAAGCAGGTCTTCACCGACCGGGAAGATCCCCGAAACTGCAACTGGTATCTGCTCACGCTGGGCTGTCGCCGCGGGTTGACCTTCCTCGAACAGCAGCCGCAAGTCGATCCCGAGCGGTTGGGCGTGCATGGGTATTCGATGGGGGGCAATCTCACGATGTACGTCGCCGGTACCGATGACCGCGTGAAAGCAGCCGTCCCCGGTGTGGGTGGTCAGGGCTGGCGCTGGGAAACGCATCCGTTTCTCGATGTCCCGCAGAACCGGGTGCAGGGCGATGTCGACGTTTTCCGCCGCACCTTGAGCTTCGAAAGCTATGCCCCGCTCATCAAATGCCCGCTCTTACACCGCAGTGCAACTAACGACTTCCATGGGTGGATGGACGATGTCTACCGGACCGATGCGCTCATCCAGAATCAACCGGTCCAACATGCATGGTCGCCTCATTTGAATCACCGGCTGACTCCCGAAGTCGCTGTCGGCATGCCACTGTGGTTCGATCATTTTCTGCAGGGGGGACCAGCCCTGCCGGAAACTCCGATGAGTCTCCTCCTGATCGACACCGTCTCGGGGGTCCCGCAATTTGTGGTCACTCGGGAATCGACACTTCCGGTGGCTCGTTGTGACATCTACTACAGTGTCGAACCCGATCCCCGGGCGCGCTTCTGGCGGAGTGCGCAGGTCGTTCGCCAAGAGGGAATCTTCACGGCGGACCTGCCGATGGAGACGCTCGAGCGGCCGTTGTTCGCGTTCGCCAATGTCTCTTACACGTTGCCGGAAGCCGTCACGCTCAAGCACCTGCCTGGTTACACCGAACCGATTCGCGAAGTCTGCCTGAGCACGGCGTTGCACTCGGCGACGGTCGAGGAACTCCGCATGGCGAAAGTCCGAGTGACGGAGAAATCGTCGCTGCTCCTCGACGATTTCTCCCGCGGCTGGCAGGACTGGTATCGGTTGAACCCCGGAAATCGTGATCACTGGCAGAACTGGACGAGAAAAGTCATCGATCCGAAATGGCGGGGCCCCGACCATGCGGAACTCCGCATCACGCTTCAGATGAGTCAGGAGAACTCACTGACGGTCTCGGTCATCGAAAACGAGCGACGCGGGCTGAGTACCAAACAACGGACCTACGTTTGCTCGAAAACGCTTCCCGGTGCTTCCGATCCTCAGACTGTGGTCCTGCAACTCAGCGATTTTCAAAGGGACGATGGGGTCGCCCTCAGTTCCTGGAGCCACCTGAGTGAGCTCGGTTTGACAGCGACGAACCCGGAACTCCCCGTGGCACGGGTCCCCCGCTGGAATGGCCCCCTCCCGGAATTCAAGCGGCTCGAATGGTATCTCCCGACAGACTCGGTCCGACCGTAACGCCTTCCACCCGTTCGCAACGGGAAGTTTTGACCCGCCGCGTTTGTTCTGCGTAGAATTAAGTGGTCGGCTCACGTTTTGTGAACTGGCCCCGTCTTCTTGTTGAAAGTGATCTTATGTCGCAGGCGATTGCTGATCCCGATGACCTGCGTCGTTTCGCCGGCATGCTGCGGGATTTTAATGCCGACCTGCAGTCGAAACTGACGGTCCTGTCGGGTCAGTTGAATGCCTTGAGTCAGACCTGGCGCGATCAGGAACACCAGAAATTCAGCGAGGAGTTCGTCCAGCACCTGCGGATGGCCGCCCGCTTTGTCGAGGCGAATGAAGAGCATATTCCCTATCTCTTGCGGAAGGCGGAACGAATCGAGGAGTATCTGCAGCAACGTTAATCCTCTCAGGTCAAGCTGTTCGAGTCATTTCCCTGGGTCCGCTGTCAGGATGAAGCGCGGATGTCGGCTGCCCATGTCACCGAACTCGATTCCCTGGTCGCCTTTCGGGCTGCGCTGATCGTCTTTGCCGAACGCGCTGATTCGGCCTTGGGAAGTCTGCGGCAGGAATGTCGCCGGACCTTAATGTGGCTCGAACAGGAACGTCCGCGGTACTGGCAGGACCAGATCCGCCGGGGTTACGACAAAATCGGGACCGCCCGCTCGGCGTACGATGCCTGTCGGATGCGCACGGTGGCGGGACATCGTTCCGCCTGCCTGGAAGAGCAACAGGCTTTGCGGAAAGCCCAGGCGCGAGTCGCTTACTGTCAGGAACAGGAAGTAGTCACGCGGCGGGCAACATTCCGGGCCCAAGAGCAGGCGGAAGAATTCACAGGGCAACTCGGTCCGCTGGAACGGACGCTGGAGCACGATTTGCCTCAGATGATCGGAGCCCTCGAACGGATGATTCTGGCAATCGAAGCGTATCATGCAGTGGCACCGTCGGAGTCGGCACTCCCCCCCGTCACCCCACCCGGTGAGGAGGTCTGATGGTGATCCGCCGCACCTCGATCACGGGCTTGTTGGGGATCGCGGGCTTGTTCGGACTCCTGCTGACACTGTCAGCAGGGACATCGCTGTTTGCAGCCGGTCCCTCGGAGGCAACCATCGCGGCTGCCGTCAAGAAGGGGCGTGATCGCCTCGTTCAATTACCCGGTCAACCCGGCGATAGCGATGCTCCGCTGGTCGGGTACGCCCTCCTCAAATGCGGCCTCACCCAGCATCACTCTCTCGTCCAGGCAACGCTCCAAGAGGCGGTCAAGAAAGTTGACGCAATAGTAGAGCCGCCTCATCACGTCTACGAATACGCGTGTATGGCCAACCTGTTCGTGGAAGCGGACCCGCAGTTGTATCAACCTCAACTCGTCAAAATTCGCGACTGGTTGATCGCACGACAGCAGCCGAACGGCTCTTGGTACTATCCGAATAACACGAACCCAGAATCCGGGGATTCGAGCATCACTCAATTTGCAATTCTCGGGCTATGGGCTACTCAACGTGGTGGTGTCGAGATTCCTCCCGACGTTTGGGAGAGGGCGGGAGGGTGGTGGATCAAAACCCAGCGATCAGATGGGGGCTTTGCCTATCACCCGGCCAATGTCGGGAATCCGCAGGAGTCCAATTCCCGACTGTCAATGACAGTCGCCGGATGTGGCTCGTTGTTGATTATCGAACGGATGCTCTATCCCAATCGTGTCACCGGTCGCACGCAGCCCGTTCCAGCCGGTCGAAGAAGATACGGATTACTCGAACCTCCGCCTCCGGAAATCTCAGGAAAAGATCGCGAGCGAGCTCGCGATGCAGGAACTCCCTCGATCACTGAAGACAACCTGCAAAAATCGGTAAAAAAAGCCACCACCTGGTTATCCAGTCATTATACGGCAATGCCGAATCAATGGATTACCTACTTTCACTATGGTTGCGAGCGGACTGGGGCCTTGCTTGAAACGGACAAATTTGGATCGCATCCATGGTACGATGAGGGAGCAGAATTATTGCTCCGGCTCCAATTGGGCACCGGTGAGTGGCCGACTGTGAATGAGGGGACGCAATCTTCTCGGACCAGCACCGCGTTTGCCCTGCTGTTTCTCAATCGATCGACACAGTCGATCATCGGTCCCCGGCCGACCGTGCGGTTATCCGGTGGGGGCTTGCTGATGGGAGGGCGTGGTCTGCCGGAGAATCTCTCGGAAACAGCGATTCAGGCGGGGCAGGTCAAGACGCGCAAGCTGCTCGGCCCGGTTAACGAACTCCTGGCGGATCTCAGTAAGACAGAAGCCACCGAACAGGCCCCGTCCCCGGAGGCAATTGCAGCGACGATTCAGTTCGATCGACCAGAAGATCTGCTGAAACAGGCGGACCAGTTACCAGAGTTACTGAAGCATCCGCAACCCGCTGTAAGGCAGGTCGCAGCCTGGGGGCTGGGACGCATCGGTGATGTCCGCAGCACTCCGCTGCTGATTGCCGCCCTGAGTGACCCAGACCTCGATGTCGCAGCTGAAGCCAGCCTGGCTCTCTGCCGGCTCAGCCGACAATGGCACGGCCCCCTGAAGGGGCCACTCTCGAATGAACGGATCCCGGCCGAACCGCCCCTTCGTGCTGAAGGAGAACTAACGGAGGCCGAACTGAAGGCTTGGGAAGCGAGCGTCGCCACCTGGAAACAAGACGCGACCGCCGCCTGGAAACGCTGGTATCTCTCGGTCCGACCGTATGACGAGCGTGATGATCGCCAAACCTTGAAACCCCGCTAACCGTGACACAACCCGTGACGACTGCCCCCGCTCCTGTCCTCGGCGTGACGCGTTTCGACCGCGCGATCGCCGGGACTGTGGCTGCATTCATCGCGTTAGCGGGCTTATGCCTGGGGATTGTTTCACTGTGGGCAGTCAATCGGCCACCCCCGAAACCGCGCGCCGTCCCTGTGGAATTCTTCGATCTCCCCGGCGGGTTCGAGGACGGCGTCGTCGATGAAACACTGCGTGTCGATGCTGACGCACCGGAAGTCGCCAACGCTTCTCCGACTGAGACAGTCTCCGAAACGCTGGAGATCGCCGAAGCGTTGGAGACGGTCACGGAACTCTCAGATCAGGCTGCAGAAGCGGTGCAGCAGCAGTTCGAGAACAACGTGCAGAATTCCGGTATCCGCGGCAGTGCCAAGGGGACCGGCCGTCGGGCGCTCGGCAGCGGTAAAGGCGTGGGCGGGATCCCCCGGGAACAACGCTGGTTCATCCGCTTTGACGACCAGGTTTCACTCGATGATTACGCGAAACAGCTCGACTTCTTCGGGATCGAACTCGGAGCACTGCTGAACGATGGCCGACTGATCATTCTCTCCAAACTCAGCCAGGGACGGGCAACCGTTCGCACCGTGCTGAAAGGGAGTGACGAACAGCGACTGTACATGACCTGGCAGGCGGGAGAACGCCGCTTCGCCGATGTGCAGCTCTTTGCAAAAGCCGGGTTCGACATCCCGGCCACGGCTCCCCTCTTTCAGTTTTATCCGGCGGCGACGGAAGCGCAACTGGCACAGCTCGAACACGACTTTAAAGGTCGCCCCGCTGCGCAGATCCGGCGAACCTACTTCGTCGTGTTGCGAGAAGGGGCCGGTTACCGTTTTCAGGTGATCCGTCAACTCATGCAACCAACAGCACCCTAGCCGGTCATCACCTCGATTCACTGAAGATTCTTGCATTCGATTGGCAACCTGGTCCGATTGCCGCACAATGTGCCGGACCGCACTCGGCCACCGTCGACTTTCCATCCAATTCGCCGATCTTCGGCATCCGATACCGTCACCGTTGAGCATCCATGAACCTTGCCCCCATCCTCGATGTCGTCGGGAACGTGATCTACGGCCTCCAGGCGTGGACTGCGATCCATGGCATATTTCTCGTCATCATGCTGCTCCGGCGTATCCGCCAGAAACGCTTTTCGAGTGAAGCGACGGCTCAGGCGTTTGTCGATGAGGTGCAGACCCAGTTGACCGCCCGCAAATTTGATGATGCCGCCCAGTTGTGCGACTCTCCGCCGAACTGGAGCAAGGCGGTCCCGCAACTGCTGCTGCTGGCACTCCAGCACCGCGATCGGCCGTTGCCCAAGATCAAAACCCTGCTGGCTGACCGGTTCGAGTCGGATGTGCTCGCCGATCTGGATTATCGGATGGCGTGGGTCAACACGATCGTCAAGACGGCTCCCATGTTGGGATTGCAGGGGACCGTTATCGGCATGATTGCGGCGTTCGCCAAGATCGCGGCCGCGTCGCAAACCGGCATCGATCCGGCCATGCTCGCCAACGATATCAGCTTTGCCCTGTGGACGACCGCAATCGGCCTGATGATCGCCATTCCGCTGGTCATGGCGGGTGCGGCGATTCAGGTCCGGATTGCCAAACTGCAGGACAGTGTCCAGCGACATCTGGGTTCGCTGCTCGAAACGCTCGATACGGTCCTGGCTGCTCAGCGAAAGCGTTCGTCATGAGCGGTTCCCGGGGACTCTTCGCCGGGGAAGCCGGTCCGCGGAAGAAGCGTGCGCTCTCCGGTGGCGATCTCGATCTCACGCCGATGATCGACGTCACGTTCCTGCTGCTGATTTTCTTCATGGTCTGTTCGACGATGAAGAGTGTCCCCGATCTCGACTTGCCTGTCGCCACGCATGCGGTCGGAGCTGTGGTGGAAGACTCGATTGTCTTCACTCTCAAGGCGGGAGTTGCCGGGCAACCATCCACGTTACTGCTGGGAGACGGCCGGGGCGAAGAACTCAACGTGAACGAAGTCGCCGGGCTGGTGAAGGAAGCGGTCGCTGCCGGTCGGATGAATGCCATCGTGAAAGCCGAGGGAGACGTGACCGCAGGCGACGTGGAAGGAGTTGCCCGGGCGATACAATCGGTGGAAGGCGTGACAGTTTACATAGGCGTGGGGGATGCCCCTCCGTCAGCTCGTTAGCTCGTTAGCAGCGGAATGTGACCGTTCATGGCGATTCAGTTTCGGTGTCCCAGTTGTCAGGGGTTGCTCAGCATCGCCACCCGGCGGGCTGGGTCGATCGTCCCCTGCCCGCTGTGCCGCCAGGAACTTCTGGTCCCCGAACCCGATCAGATCGAAACGCCTGCCGCACCTCGACTGCTCGAAGAGGTCCGCGAAGACGAAGATGACGAACTGGTTTCCATCGACGAGCCGCTGCTGCAGCGGCGGCGAACCACCGATGAAGAAGAACTGGATCTCACCTCCATGGTTGATGTCGTCTTCCAGTTGCTCATTTTCTTTATGGTGACCGCCTCGTTTACCCTGCAGAAAAGCATCCCCTCACCCGCCACCGATCCCGAAAGGAAGGGGGCGGCTCCGTCGGTTCAGCTTCTGGACGAGTTGCAGGACACAGCCATCGTCGTCCGGATCGACGATGCGAATGCCGTGACCATCGATGATGACCCGATCACCGATCTCTCCAACCTGGCCGACCAGTTCACGGACCGGATGCGCCGTGAACAGAAGACCGATCTGATTATCGCTCCGTCGATCAAAACCTTGCACCGCACGGTCATCACTGTCATTGATGCGGGAAATGCTGCTGGTGTGCAACGCATCCGTCTGGCTGCACCGCGCGGTCCCGATTGACGAGCAGTACGGGAGCAGACACCGCGCTCTCAATGACCAGCCTGCTGTTCCAAACCGACTCACAGCCCAACCAGATTCGACCCCGCCGATGCCGCAACTGCATGTGCTGTATGCCGATGGCCGCGAGATGACCCGCACGCTGGAACGCAGTGCACCGGTTACGATTGGCGCGCAGTCGTTCTGCGAAATCTGCATTCCCGAACCCGAGGTCCCGGCGCTGGCCTGCCGCATCGGCTGGAACAAAACCGCTTTCGAAGTGACCGCTGCCACCGCGCGCGGCGTCGAACTGAACGGGACGACGGTGGCCCACGCGTTGCTCAAGCCGGGCGATGTCATCCGCGTGGGCAGCGTCGACCTGACCTATGAAAAAGCGGTACCCATTCCGGTTGCTCCACCGGAACCATCGCTCTTTGAAGGAACGGTCGAAGTCGTTCCGTCGGAAGAGGAAATCGAATGGCCGCCTCCCAAGAAAGCAGCGGCTCCCGCACCGCCCAAAGGAACGCTGGGGCAAGTCGCTCGCGAATTGCAGGGGGGACGTCAGCGTCCCGGTGAGCAGTCGATTGCCCACTCCCCCTTGATCCTCAGCCTCGGGATCGGAGGCGCGGTCCTGCTGCTCACCGCCGGGGTTTTCTGGTTCCTGATGGGCCGTGAATCGCAACAGCGGCTGTTCGAGGATGCGGAACGACAACTCGCCGACGGGAAATACTCACAAGCCATCGAGCTCTACGAACGCTTCCAGAAAGAGTATCCGCGCAGCAAGCAACGTCGTGCCGCCGACTTGGCGATTGGCCAGGCGCGCGTGCGCCGCGAGCTGGCCGGATCGGCTCCCAACTGGGACGAAGCCCGCACCGAGCTCGACCGTCTGATCCGCAGTGAACGCAATACCCCGGACTACAAGACGACGCTGCAGCCGATCGTCCGCGATTTCGCGGAACAGATCGCTCTCGGTGCGGCCAAATCGGCAGAAACGACTGCCGACGCCGCGTTACTCGAGGTCTCAGCCTCTGCCAACGAAATGATGGAACGGGCCACACCCGTTGATGCGCCGGCATCGGCTGCAGGCCAGCAGATTCTGGAAGCGACCGATCGCGCCCGGAGCGCCATCACGCGGCGACTGGCATTCGAACAGTCGCTGGCGGTGATGCAAGCCGCGCTCGATGCCAAAGACCCGATTGGAGCGCTTGCCGAACGACAGGCGCTGCTGCGGAAATATCCGGTCCTCGCGAAAGAAAAACCGCTCACACCGCTGGTCGAAGCTGCGGTCAAGAGTGCCCTGGAGTCCGTCACTTCCGTCGATGTTGATCGACCGGCAGTCACCGAGCAGCCCTCACCAGCCCTGCCGTCCTTGTCGCTGATCACGGTGGCCCGGTCGCGGACCGATGACACCTCGATCGGCCAGGTTGTGTACGCGGTCGCTGCAGACAGTTGCTATGCCATCGACAGCGTCACAGGCGAACTGCGCTGGCGGCGTTCCCTCGGCGGCCCCGCTGTCTTCTTCCCACTGGTGATCCATGAACCACGCACCAGCGTGCTGATGTTCGATCGGGGTCCGCGTTGCCTGCTGCTGTGTGACGCCACGAACGGTGCTCCCCTGTGGCAGCAGAACCTTCCCGATCTTCCCCGCGGTGATCCCGTGCTCTTGAGCGGACAGATCTATCTCACGCTCCGCAATAGCAAGCTGGTTCGGATCGACCAGAGTACCGGCCATCTGACAGCGGAAATCGCCTTCCCTCAACCCCTGGCGACGGGCCCGGCGATCAATGCCGATGGCTCAGCACTTTATGTGTGTGGTGAACGTGGCGTGATTTACACGCTCGGGACGCATCCTCCAGAATGCCGTGCGGTCACCTTCACCGATCATGCTGCGGGATCGGTGCGGATACCGCTGCTCCGGATGGGGCGACTCTGGCTGCTGGCCGATCATGACCAACCCGACAGCACCCGTCTGCGTGTCTTTCGGGACGGTCCCCTTACCAATCCGTTGAAAGAGGAAGAATCAGCCCGGATCGCCGGCGGTGTCTACGATCCTCCCGCGATCCGCGGAGCGCAACTGGTCGTACCCAGCCAGGGAGAACGACTTGCGGCCTTCGCCATCGATGACGAGCCGGGCCGTAAGCCGCTGGCCCCGATTGGTGCTTATCGAGTGCAGGACGGATACGGTGGACCGCTGCACGTTCAATTAGGACCCGACCAGCAATTCTGGCTCAGCAGCACAGCGGTTCGCGGGTTTGAACTCGCTGCGAACAGCATCAAACTGCACCCGCAACTGGCAACGGCTGGCCTGACCACGCAACCACTCCAGATGCTCGGAGAAACGCTGTTCGCCGGGCGACGCAGTCCCTACAGTCAGGCGGTCACGCTTGCCAATCTCGACCGGGAAAAACTGACGGGAACCTGGCGCACCGTCGTCGGTGCCCGGCCATTGTTGTGTTCGGGAGCAGAGCCGGGCCCCGTCCTGCTGATCACTGACCAGGGAGCCGTCTGGACCTTTTCGGCCAAACGACTCACCACTGGCGGATTCGACCAGCGGACACCGGCAGAGATCGAGATCCCCCCGTTGTTCGACAAGCCACTGCTCAGCCGGAGTCTGCACGATGGGCGGGCGGTGCTGACCGCGGCAACGACGCCCCCGCAACTGTGGATCGTGGAAGCGGGTGGCAGCCTGGGGAAGCCGGTCAAGCTACCGGAAGCGGTCGAGGTCGCACCGCTGTCCCTCGATGCCGGCCTGGTCCTCGCCCGTCCCGGACGGCTGTCGATCCAGACCAGTGGCCAACGGATCGAAGATTGGCGGGCCCCCAAAGAAGACGACGGACCGCGGCGATGGTCGGCCCTCGTCCGACTCAGCGGAACCCGTTTCCTCGCGGTCGATGATCGCGGGACATGGCGTCGCCTGCAGGTTGAACAGGGCGAGATTCCGCATCTGTCCGAAGTCGGACACGTCGCACTCCCGCCTCTGTTGACGGAACCCGCACTGTGCGGCAACCTCGTCGTTCTGCTCGACGAATCTGGCACGCTGCAAACCATCGACAGCCAGACACTCGATCCCGTTGAACAACGACAACTCCCCGGTTCCGCGCGTGGTGCCGCCGCCGTCGATGCCGACTTTCTGCTGGCATGGACCGATGACAAGGTCCTGGGCTGTCCCGCAAAACAACTCCGCCAGGGTTGGACAACAGCCACACCGGGACAACGCTGGATCGGACAACCGCTGGCACAGGCCGATCGAATCTGGCTCGCCTCCGCCACAGGAACCGTCGTCGCCTTTGATCGCCAGAACGGCGAACAAAGCCAGACAGTCACCTGTCCCCAGAGCTTGTCCGGCCATCTGTTGCTCGTCGAAGGCGCGGTCTGGGCGACCGCGGTCGATGGCACGCTGTATCGCGTGTCGCCCGCTGTCGAAGGGAGCGTTCCATGAGACCGCTCCCGTTCGCGATGCAGATCCTCTTCAGCGGAATCATCTTCGCCACAGTGAGTCTTGTGCTGCCGAACGGGCATGCCCAGGAACCGGGCAAACCCCCGGTGCCGAGCGAAGAGGATCCGCCGCTCCCCAAACTCATCGACATGCCGCTCCCGACGGCCGAGTCACTGCTCCGCGACCCGCCGCGTGACTGGATCGTGCTGTTGAATCAGGATGTGCTGGTTGTCGAACCCGTGATGCCGCGACCCGACACACTCGCCAAGCGAAAAGCGGAACTCGAAAAGGCACAGAAATCGAATCCCGCCATCGTTGGGGCCGAGAACCGCACGCGGATGATCTACGAAGGCGAACGGCTGGCAATTACTCTGCAGGATCAAAGTGTCGAGCCGGAGTTTCTGCTGCAAACCCGGTATATCGACAAGATCGTGCATTACGAAGACCTGATGCTCCAGCGCGTTGCGGTGTTACTCGAGAAACGCCAACTCGATCTCGCGTTCGATTTGCTGTCGGTCGTCGACCGCCGGGCCAAGAGCTGGCCGGGATATGACCAGCAATACCAGCGGGCGCTCTTCGTCGAAGCCGAAGTCCATCTACAGAACGGACACCCGGAAGCGGCCCTCATCACCCTGGAAACGCTCTCACCTCAAGCGCCAGATTACCCGTATCTCTCGGCGCTGCAGGGGAAGGTCGTCGACTCGCTGATTCAGACCGCGGTTGAGTCCCATGACTATCGACAAGCCCGGCACTTCCTGGCCCGGTTGTTCAAATTGAATGCAGAGCATTCCGTCGCGCGGGAGTGGCGGCAGCGGTTGATCGATCAGGCGACGGCGATGGCCGAGCAGTCGCGACAGGCCGCCACGGCCAGCCAGTTCCGCGAGGCCACAGAAGCCGTTGATCGGGCAGCACGCATCTGGCCGGATCTTCCCAATCTCAAAGAACTGCATAAGACACAGTCCGAGCGCTACCAGATTCTCCGTGTCGGCGACTGGTTGCCTCCCGATGGAGCGGTTCCCGGTCGCGCGGCTGAACGCCGCATCCGTCTTGGTTCGATCCCGTTGTTCGAACCGCACCGCGTCGTCGATGGTGCCATTCGCTATCGGTCCGCGTATTTCGAACAGTGGGACCCGACCGACCTCGGTCGACGCTGGACGTTCCGGATGCGCCCCCGTCGCGCCGACAGCGAGTCACGCCCCATCCTCTCGGCTGGGATCATCGCGGAAACGATTCGACGGCGGCTGGATCCTGCCAGCCCCGATTACGATGAACGCTGTGCCGCGATCATCGCCGATGTCCAGGCCCCGTCCCCCAGCGTGCTGAATCTGGAACTACATCAGATTCCGCTCCGGGTTGAAGCCCTGCTGCGCTTCGTGGTTCCACTTGAACCAGAAACGATCGCCTGGAACGCTGACCTCGCCGACGCGGCATTTACCACGCCAACGGCACAACGATTCTTTGCGGCTGAATCGACCGATCAGCAGGTGATTCTCCGGCGTACCCGCTTCGAGCCGGAGACATTGAAAGCCCGCCATCTGGTCGACATCGAGGAGCAGCGCTACCCGGACTGGGAACATGCGCTGCAGGGTCTGCTCCGTGGGGAAATTGATGCTCTCCCGCTCACAGAATACCGTGACGTCCGGGCGCTGCAGGGAGACCAGCGGTTTTTTGTGCTGCAGCAGGCGCTGCCGCGGACACACGTCATCACGATCCATCCCGCTTCGCCTTTGGCCCGGAATTCGTCCTGGCGTCGCGCCCTGTCATTAGCAATTCCCCGCGAGTCGATCCTGCGGGACCAGGTGCTCGATGGGCAGGATTCCGCCTACGGTCGGCTTGCGGTCGGTCCGTTCGCCTCGACACTGACGGCCTCACCGAGGCAACTCAGTCCCCCGGTCTTTGCTCCCTCGTCGGCCCTCGCCTTGCTGGCTACGGCGAAAACAGAAGCCGGTGGGAATTTGCCTGTGTTGCGGTTGCTGGCCCCAATCGAGCCGACAGTCGCCCGTGCGTTGCCTCCCCTGCTGGCCGCCTGGAAGCGGATCGGCATCGTCGTCGAACAAGTCGACTCCCCCGAGGCTGACTGGGATCTGATGTATCGCACGTTACAAGTCACCGAACCGGTTATCGACTTCTGGCCACTGATCGCGCCGACCGGGCGGGCCGAACTTGCGGCGATCACTCCGTTCCCCCATCCGGTCCGCGAGCAGTTCCTGGAACTGGACCGCACCATTGACTGGACGAATGCATTACGTCAGCTCGAACGCCTGCAGTCCGAATTCCTCGCCGAAGCGCGTTACCTGCCGCTGTGGGAAGTCGAAGAATTCATGACGGTGCGTCGCCGCGTGGGCAACCTGATTGCCCGTCCGCTCGATCCGTACCAGGGGTGTGAACGCTGGACGGTGCAATCCTGGTACCCGACGGAGACACCGTAATGCGGTCATTCCGTGGGATCGTTCTCCTCGCCGTCGCCGTGTTCCTACCTGAGATGGTCGTCGCTGAACAGGACGCCGTTGAGTTCGACACTCCGCTGGAACATCGTGCGTATCCTGTCGGCGTCCGGTTGAGCGCGACACTCGACTCGGCAACTCTGATCGAAACGCAACGAGACCTCGCCACAGCGCTGGATCGCACGTTCGGCGCAGCATGGAGTCTCGAGTGGACGACCCAAGCGGACGCTGCATGGTGCACAACCACCGCCTGGCGTGAGTTGCGCAGGCAGCCGCCACCCGATCTTCCCGCCGATCACGCCGCCGAGTTTTTCATTCGCCTCACGAACACCGTCACCGGGCTCGCCGCCGAACTTTGTCACTGGGAACCGCTTTCGGAAAGCTGGTCCGCCGTCGAAACCGTCACCACGGCCGACCCGCGAACATTGCCAGAGGACATCGCGCGGGCCTGCCGTCGACAATTCCGCCCCCGTTGTCGCTGGGAGAAAACGAGCGACACAGCAGTTCGCCTCCGGGTGCAGGGAGCCTCGTTCGGTGGAACACCACTCACGTCGCCGACAGACATATTTGTTCCCTGGGTGATCTTCCGCACTCGCGATAAAGAGATCGAACGCCGGCTTCCACAACCGTGGACGTACCTGGTCACAACGTCCCTCACGAACGGCATCGGGACCGCCCGTGTCGCCAGTGGACTCCGCAGTCCGCTCAGCCTGAAACCACGCGGACGGGTCGAATTCTGGGGGATCGCTGCGATTCCCGGCTGGTCAGCCACCACGATCCGTTGCGAGCGCCAGACGAAACCACCGGTTCCGTTAGCCGCACACACCGTGGTCATCGAACCGGATCAGGAACCAACGATTGAGGATCAGAAGTCCGATGCCGACGCCGGGGTGACGGTGCTGACAAATCGTCAGGGTGAACTCACCCTCCCGCGTCACGATCATCAGCTCCAGTGGATCTCCATCACCAGCGGGAGTCTTCTGCTCGCGCGGTTGCCAGTGCTGCCGGGGGAATTCGCTGAGCGGACCATCCAGCTGCCGGACGATACCCTGCGACTGGCGGTCGAAGGCGATTTGCAACGACTGGAAACCGATCTGGTCGCACTCGTTGCGGCCCGTGCGACGCTGATGAACCTGGCCCGGGCCGCCGCGAAACGAAATGCCTGGGACACGGTCGACGCACGTCTCGCGGAGTTGACAAAACTGCCCGGTCGCCAGCAGTTTCAAGAACGAATCTCCGCGATTCGTGTCCCCGCGATCGCTGCCGCCCGTCAACGCAAAGAACGGACCGCCGAACTCCGCATCGCCCGCCAATGCCAGGAGGCCGAGGAATTGCTCATTCGTTACCTCGACGAGGATAAGGTCAAGTTGTTGCAGGAAGAAATGCGCGAGCTGAAATCGGCCGTGGGTGCGGCGATTCCGCCAAAGTAGCCATCACGCTCCGCGTGATGAGCGGATGAACAATCAACGTGGAGAAAACAGATGACAGGCCAGTGCCCCCGATGCCTGCCCGCTTCTGAGAGGCCGGGACTGCATTTGCTCCTGCTCGGGGCGCTCTTCTGTCTTTGTCTGATTCTCTCGGCCACATCCGCCACCGCCGGCAAGTTCAATCGCGTGCTCAGCATCGGCGATGCGGCCCCCGTGTGGAGCGATCTCCGCGGAGTCGATGGGAAACGCCATGCCCTCGCCGACCACAAAGACGCCGCCGCAGTCGTCCTTGTCTTCTGGGCCAATCGCTGCCCGGTCGCCCAGACATACGAAGCGTGCGCCCGACAACTGGCAGCCGAGACTGCGCCGAAGAAAGTCGCATGGGTCTCAGTGTCGGTCAGCCAGCATCCGGCCGACAGCTTCGAGAAGATGATGGCCCGTGTGCACGAGCGCAAATGGCCGATTCCTTATCTGCACGATCCGTCACAAGCGCTCGGTCGTGCCTACGGAGTCACAAATACCCCGCAGGTCTTCCTGCTCGATCGGGACCGGAAGATCGTTTACATGGGGACGATTGACGACCGCTGGCAGAAGGCCGACGAGGTCAAAACGCATTACCTGCGCGATGCCATCGACGCGGTTCTCACCGGCAAACCAGTCCCCATCAAGGAAACCCGCGCCGTCGGCTGCGAAGTCGAATACGTCAATCCAGAGTAGCCACCATGCTCCGCATGATGAGCGGATCAACAGTCCGCGCAGGACTACGGCGTACCATCCGTCACACCCGTGCCCGTGCTCCCACCTGCTCGAACGCCGGGTGGAGCTTGCCGTAACAGCGTTCGGCCGCAGCGGCGGGATCATACCCCGGCTTACCTGAAACCTGAGCGCTGACCTCCACTACCACTGCTCCGCGATAGCCACCCGTGCGCAATCGCTTGAAATAGTCGGCGTAATCCAGCGTCCCCTCACCCGGCAAGGCGAACTCCAGCTTGCCATCGACCGTGTGATTGTCCTTGATATGCACGAAGACCGTGTGCGGCAACAGCGCGTCGAGGCATTCCGCCAGCGTCAATTGTTGACGTTCGTAATGGCTGTAATCGAAGACCGCCTTGACCCACGGGCTGTTGATCTGCTCGACCAGCCAGGCCGCGTGATCCGGTCGATGCAACGCCCCAAACGCATGCGGCTTGATGGCGAGGACGATCTTCGAGGCCCTGGCGACCCGTTCCCAATCGCCGAGGGCATCGACCATCGCCCCCTTCACTGTCGCCCACTGCTCGGGTTTCCCCCCCAGCACCGTCTCGACCACCGGCGGGTCTGCGGGCGCGACATCGTGGGCGAACTGAAAGACCTGCTTCCAGCGTTCCAGATTGGCAGCGTGCTGTGGCGCCGCGACTGCCAGTCCGAGATTCTCCATCAGGCAGGGGAGTTCCAGCGACAGATCCGTCAATTGCTTTTTCAGCGCGCGCCGCTGTGGAGCATCGTGCCGATCCGGGTCGGTCGGCCAGTCTTTCATGCACGCCAGTTCAACGCCGCTGTAGCCAATATCCGCACAAACCTGCAGACCCCGCTCCAACGGCAGCGTTTTCATGCCGTACAGGCTGAAGCCAAACGCCAGGGGAGTCCCGACGGTCCGTGTTGCCGCCGGGGTGACGACCGTCCGGGTGAGTGCACAAGCCGTCAGCCCAGCCAGACACTGCTGCAACCAATCGCGGCGGGTGATCGTCATGACGGAGTCTCCTCTGAGGCAAGCGGATGCTGTCATCCTATCAGAATCGAGTCACCACGTACGCTCTGGATGGCCTTCCGCGACTTGAGAGTCGCCGTCTAACCTCACCCGAATTCGTCACACCCAGCGGACGAGTCACCAGGCAATCGGTCGCGGTGACAAATCGAGCCCCCTCTCGTTCACTGCCGCAGCGGCTCTGACAAATCTGCCATCTTGGCACAACCTGGCTCCCGCCAGCCCGCACGCGTTTTCCACATCCAATTGCCAGGAAAAGCCTTACGGATCACATGGAATTGCAGGCACAAGGTTTGCTCTCTGGGAAAATGTCGTCCGACAGCCGCTCAGTTCGTAGGCATGCCGGATGCAAACCTGCTGTGAATCACGCGTCCCCGCGATAGAACGACCTGTAGATTCGACGCCCGCGCTTGCTGGTTGAGGAGGAACTGTGTCCAAGCTGATTAGTTACGACGAAGACGTCCGCAAGAGCCTGCTCGAAGGGGTTTCCAAGCTCGCCCGAGCGGTGAAAAGCACCCTTGGACCGCGCGGACGCAATGCCGTCCTCGACAAGGGCTGGGGCTCCCCGAAAGTGACCAAGGACGGCGTGACCGTCGCCCAGGACATTGAACTCGAAGACAAATTCGAGAACATGGGCGCGCAGCTCGTGAAGGAAGTCGCCTCGAAGACCAGCGACGTCGCTGGTGACGGCACCACGACGGCCACGGTCCTCGCCGAAGCGATCTTCCGCGACGGTCTCCGGTTCATCGCGGCTGGTGCCGATCCGATGGCCCTGACACGTGGTGTTCAGAAGGGTGTCGACGCGGTTGTGGCCGAGTTGAAGAAGCTCGCCAAGCCGGTCGATGCCAAGGATCGCAAGGGCGTTGAAACCGTCGCGACGATCGCGGGCAACAACGACAAGACGATCGGCACGATTCTCGCCGACGCCCTCATGAAAGTCGGCAAAGACGGGGTCATCACCGTCGAAGAAGGCCGTCAGATCGCGACGGAAGTCGATCTCGTTGAAGGGATGCAGTTCGAGCGGGGCTACCTCTCGCCGCACTTCGTCACCGACCAGGACGACCAGGTCTGCGAACTGAGCAATGCCTACATCCTGATCTACGAAGAAAAGATCAGCTCGGCCAAGACGCTCGTCCCGCTGCTGGAAAAGACTTCCAAGGGGAGCCTGCCGCTCCTGATCATCGCGGAAGACATCGAAGGCGAAGCCCTCGCGACGCTGGTCGTGAACAAGCTCCGCGGCATTCTCAATGTCGTCGCGGTCAAGGCGCCCGGTTATGGTGATCGCCGCAAGGCGATGCTCGAGGACATCGCGATTCTCACCGGTGGCAAGGCGATCTTCAAAGACCTCGGCATCAAGCTCGAAAACATCGAGTTGAGCGACCTCGGCCGGGCCAAGAAGCTCCGCATCGATGCCGAAAACACCACGATCGTTCAGGGAGCGGGAAGCAAGGCGGCGATTGAAGGTCGCGCCGAGATGATCCGTAAGGAAATCACCAAGACCGACAGCGAGTACGACCGCGAGAAGCTCCAGGAACGGCTCGCCAAGCTCGCGGGCGGCGTCGCTCAAATCAGCGTCGGTGCTCATACCGAAACCGAAATGAAGGAACGCAAGGACCTCATCGACGATGCTCTCGCTGCGACGCGAGCCGCGATCGAAGAAGGGGTGGTTCCCGGCGGTGGCGTTGCGTTGCTCCGCTGCCTCCCCGCGGTCGAGAAGCTCAAACTCGAAGGGGATGAACAGCACGGGGCCGACCTCGTCAAGCAGGTCCTTTCGATGCCGCTGAAGACGATTGCCGAGAACGCCGGCCTCGACGGCGCAGTCGTCGCGAACCACGTTCGCAAGGCAAAAGACAAGAACCACGGCTATGACGCCCTCAACGAACGCTATGGCGATATGTTCGAGTTCGGCGTCGTCGATCCTGCCAAGGTTGTCCGCACCGCCCTGCAGAATGCTGCGAGTGTTGCCAGCCTGCTGCTGACCACCGAATCGATCATCGTCGAAGCCCCCAAGCCAGCGGAAGCCGCAGGCGACCATGACCACCATCACGATGGTGGCGGCATGGGAGGAATGGGTGGCATGGGCGGAATGGACATGGGTGGTATGGGCGGAATGGGAATGGGCGGCTTCTAGAAGGTCTAGAGCTAAGTGTCTAGTGTCTAGAGCCAGAGAAAACTTTCACACATACGCTGGCGTCTTCGCGACAGAAGACCGGCGAGAAACCTCTAAGAATCACTTCAACACGGAGAGCCGAGAGAATGAACCTGAAGCCTTTGGATGATCGCGTTGTTGTCGAGCCGCTGACCGCTGAAGAAAAGACCGCAGGCGGCATCGTCCTGCCGGACACCGCCAAGGAAAAGCCGCAACGCGGGAAGGTTGTCGCTGTTGGCCCCGGTCGGTTGCTCGATTCGGGCGAACGGCATCCGGTCTCGCTCGCCGTCGGCGACGAAGTCCTCTTCGCCAAGTACGGCGGGACGGACATCGAAATCGACAAGAAGGACGTCAAGATCCTGCGGGAATCGGACATCCTCGCCAAGGTCGTGAAGTAACTGCGGTACGTGATGCCCATGGAAGGCTTTCCGTGGGCGTCCACTCTCTCAACCTCGTTCATCTGCACTCAGTTGGAGTGATCTCTCGTGCCCAAGCAACTCTTGTTCGACGATCGTGCCCGCCTCAAGCTGCAGCGCGGCGTGGAAACCCTGGCCAAAGCGGTCGCGGTCACCATGGGGCCAACCGGTCGCAATGTCATCATCGACAAGTCGTTCGGCAATCCGGTCGTCACCAAGGACGGCGTGACCGTCTCGAAGGAGGTCGAACTCGAAGACCCGTTCGAGAACATGGGCGCGAAACTGGTGAACGAAGTCGCGTCGAAAACCAGCGATATCGCTGGTGACGGCACGACGACGGCCACGGTCCTCGCCCGCGCGATCTATCACGAAGGTCTCCGCAGCCTGACCCTCGGTGCGAACCCCACCGTGGTCCGCAAGGGGATCGACAAGGCCGTCGAAGCGGCGATCGGCGTCCTCGAAAAGCTCGCCAAGCCGGTCGATTCGAAGGCGGAAATCGCCCAGGTCGGGACGATCTCGGCCAATAGCGATAAGGAAATCGGCAACCTCATCGCTGACGCGATGGAGAAGGTCGGCCGCGATGGTGTCATCACCGTCGAAGAAGGCAAGGGGAACAGCACCACCCTCGAACTCGCCGAAGGGATGCAGTTCGACAAGGGCTACGTCTCCCCGTACTTCGTCACGCATCCGGAAGAGATGAAGGCGATCCTCAGCGATTGCTACATTCTCCTCTACGAGAAGAAGATTTCGAGCCTCCGCGAATTCGTGCCGGTTCTCGAAAAGGTCGCCCAGAAGGGCAAACCGCTCCTCGTCGTCGCCGAAGACGTCGACGGAGAAGCCCTCACGGCCCTTGTCGTGAACAAGCTCCGCGGCGTACTGCAGATCTGTGCGGTCAAGGCTCCGGGCTTTGGCGATCGCCGCAAGTCGATGATGGGCGACATGGCCGTCCTGACCGGCGGCACGCTCATCTCGGAAGACCTCGGCGTGAAGCTTGAAAGCGTCGAGCTGTCGCACCTCGGCCGCGCGAAGAAGGTCGAAGTCGGCAAGGATGACTGCACGATCATCGAAGGGGCTGGCGATTCGGCGCAGATCAAGGCCCGCGTCGACCAGATCCGCAAGCAGATCGAAGGGACCGACAGCGAGTACGATCGCGAGAAGTTCCAGGAACGGCTCGCGAAGCTCACCGGCGGCGTGGCGATCATCTCGGTCGGTGCGGCCACTGAAGCGGAAATGAAGCAGACCAAGGCCCGCATGGAAGACGCCCTGCACGCCACCCGCGCTGCGGTGGAAGAGGGGATCCTCCCCGGCGGCGGCGTCGCGTTGCTCCGCTGCATTGATGCGGTCAGCGAAGTGAAGGCCAAGGGTGACGAAAAGATCGGCGTGGAAATCGTCGTTCGTGCGCTCGAAGCCCCGATCCGCCAGATCGTGAACAACTGCGGTCTCGACGGTTCGGTCATCGCCGACGAAGTCCGCTCGATGGACAAGAACAAGGGCTTCGACGCGAACAGCGGCGAGTATGTCGACATGTTCAAGGCGGGGATCATCGACCCGGCGAAGGTCGTGAAGAACGCCCTGTTGAACGCGTCCTCGATCGCCGGCCTAATGCTGACGACCCAGGTCCTCGTCACCCGCACCGATGAACCCGGCAGCGACAAGAAGAAGCCCACGGTCGAAGGGGCCGTGAAGTAAGTCCGTCCTAATAGCCCGGAGCGCCAGCTCCGGGTTCCGGTTCGTTCATCACGAAGACAAGGAATGTCCCTCGAAGCCCGGCTTCCCCCCAGAAGCCGGGCTTCTTCTCAATAATCACCGTTCCTGTATCAACGCGAAGACGCAAGAGTGATCCGGTCCCGGATTCCAATTGCCATTCAACCGACTCATTCATGTCCAAACGCGATTACTATGAAGTGCTGATGGTCGAGCGGACGGCGTCCGCGGACGATTTGAAGCGCGCCTATCGCAAGCTGGCGGCCAAGTATCACCCCGACCGCAATCCGGGTGATCAGGAGGCGGTCGACAAGTTTAAGGAAGCGTCTGAAGCGTTCGACGTCCTCGGCAGTGATGAGAAGCGGGCACGCTACGACCGCTATGGTCATGCTGGTGTCGAAGGGATGGGGGGCAGTGGAGCGGGCCAGTTCCACGATGTCCAGGACATCTTCGAAGCCTTCGGGGACATGTTCGGCGATCTCTTCGGTGGTGGCAGACGACAAAAAGGGGGAACCCGCGCCCGTCGCGGCGAACATCTCCGGACGGCTGTCACCATCGACCTGGTGGAAGCGGGGTTCGGCTGCAGTCGCGAACTCGAAATCCAGCGGAAGGTGAATTGTACCACCTGCAGCGGGACTGGTGCGAAGCCCGGCACAACGCCCACGACTTGTGACTACTGTGCCGGTCATGGACAAGTCCTGCAGTCGCAGGGCTTTTTCCGCATTCAGACAACCTGCCCCGCCTGCCAGGGAAGCGGCCGGATCATCCGCGACAAATGCGCCGATTGCCGCGGAACCCGCTTCACCAGCACCAAGGTGAAACTCGAAGTGAAGATCCCGGCCGGGGTCGACAACGAGATGCAGATTCGCGTTGGCGGAGAGGGCGAACCGGGTGAGAACGGCGGTCCCCCCGGCGACTTATACGTCGATCTCCGCGTGAAGTCGCATCCGTTGTTTCAACGCGATGGACGACATCTGCTGTGCGATGTCCCGGTCACTTTCGCGCAGGCGGCACTCGGCACGGAGCTGGAAATCCCGCTCCTCTCGGGGAAGCACACGCTGACGATTCCGCCGGGAACCCAGCCGCAGGATATGTTCCGGCTGAAAGGGCAAGGGATGCCCGATCCGCAGCACGGCGGCCCCCGCGGCGATCTGGTGGCCCGGGTGCAGTTGGAAGTCCCGAAGAAGCTGACGAAGAAGCAGGAAGAACTGGTCCGCCAACTCGCGGAACTCGACAGCAAGCATGTCAGTCCGCATCGCAAGTCGTTCTTCGAGTCGGTCAAGGAGTTCTTCACCGGTGAAGAGGACGATTAACCTGGCAGTAGCGAGCACTCGATCCGGGACAGCCAGACCAGCAGTGACGATAAGCGGGAGTGTGGAACATGAGTGAAGAACCCAGACCTGAAGATGCAGCCGGCGCTGCGGAAGACGCAGCTACCGTGCCCATGACCGATGTCGCTGCACTGACTGCTGAACGCGATGATTATCTCGACAAGTGGGCCCGTGCCCGGGCTGATCTCGAGAACTACCGCAAACGCATGCAGCGGGAGATGGAAGACGATCGGAAGTACGGTGCGATCTCGGTCATCAAGGCGATCCTCCCCGGTCTGGACAACCTGCAGCGAGCCGTGAAGGCGGCTGCAACCAGCAAGAACGCCGACGAGTTGATCACCGGCGTCGAAATGGTGCTGAAGCAGTTCGATCAGTCGCTGGCCGGGTTGGGAGCGACACCGATTGAAGCCATCGGTCAGCCCTTCGACCCGAACTGCCACGAAGCGATTGCCCAGGTCCCCAATGCCGATCATCCGCCGATGACCGTCCTCGACGACATCGAACGGGGCTACCGCCTGCACGACCGCATCATCCGCCCGACGAAAGTGATCGTCTCTGCGAAAGTTGAAGTTTGAGGATCGAGGGTCGCATATTCAAAGACGATGACGACTCCACACAGTATCTCTCGACTCTTCAGAAATCGGCATTTTCCTTCAACCCTCGACCTTAAACCTTCAACCACTCACGCGAGTTCCGCCATGCCGACCTACGAATACGCCTGCGACGCTTGCGATCACAAGTGGGAAGAATTTCAGTCGATCAAGGCTCCGGCCACACAGAAATGTCCGGAATGCGGCAAGAAGAAGGCCCGGCGGCTGATCAGTGCCGGCGGCGGCTTCCTCTTCAAGGGGACGGGCTTTTACATCACCGACTACCGCAGCGACTCGTACAAGAAGTCCGCCGACTCCGATAAGAAAGCTCCAGCCAGCGAGTCAGCATCGACTCCCAAGTCGGAGACGAAAAGCGACTCCAAACCTGCCGCCAGCGAGACCAAGAAGCCGGCCAAAGAGTAATCCAACGGTTGTGCGGCCCGCGATGGTCTTTGCGGGAATGCCGCCTGTCCCGTTTATCGAGATCGATAATGACTCCAGCCTCCGGGACGTGTCCGATCTGCAACCGTCCCGTGTTGCCGGATGGCAAGGACCGTCCGTTCTGCAGTCGACGTTGCCGCGAGGTCGACTTCTTTCGCTGGAGCGAAGGCAAGTACGCGATTGTTGAACCGCTGGAGGATCCGTTCGACGGTGACGACGGTCTGCAGCCCCTGGCAGACGGGGATTAAGCGACCGTCAAAACGAAGAGACCCAGCCATCGGAATGGCTGGGCTTCTCCGAACGTGGTGCGCGTCATGACAATGGACGCAGCGGTTTCGATTAGTAGTTCACTTCACCCACTGCCGAGCACTGACCGCAGACGAGATCGCAGCTGAGATTGGTATCGCAGTCGTCGGTCCGATCGTGGAACGCTCCGCCACCAATATAGCTCTTTGTCTTCCAACCGTCAGTGGCGCGGAAGCCCGTGTACCCATACGACTGGTCGAGCGCGCCAATCGCGTTCGAGACGTCGTTCAATTCGGTGTTGACCGCCACGGCGACTTCGCTGAGTCCGACAACCATCGCCAGCACAGCGACCGTCAGCACCAGCGCGAGCTCGGCCGACACGATCGCCCCGTTTTCATCCGCTCGCAAAGCCTTGAACAATTTCATCCGCCCGTCTCCAATCTGTGAGAGTGATTTCATCGCGGCCCTCCTCGGCCCCGCTCGACTCCCGTCGCCAGACGGAACGAACGCTCCTGTCAATCAACACATGGCACCAGACAGACTGCTCGCGCTGGCCAGCCGCGATTGTCGTCTTGCACTCGTGCAGGTCGTGAGAACGCAAGCGGGATGCCATCTCGAGGGAGTTCACGGTCGTTCGGAGAGGAGCTGAGGCGAGCAACACGCTGAGAAACCGGGGTTTCTTGGCATTTCAAGAATTCGCCGCCGGGCATGAGCATCATGCGCCGCTGTACGGAGGATGAAACATCTCGTCAGCATCAGCGTTGAGCAGATTGACAGAGCGCCAGCCGCGACCAACATCTGTCCTCTTTTCGCAACCGGCTGTCAATTCAATACTTCCGGCGTGATCGGCACGTGTCGCCAGCGAAGTTTGCCTGGAGGCGTGTTGCCAGATCTCAACATCGGTGTTGCGATTTCACAACAGCCCCGCAGCATCGATCACAACGCTCAGGACATCAGTCCTCCAGGGCCTGTTGATCGGTGACTGCCCCCGTAGACGGCGAGAAGAGAGTCCGCCCGTGTTCCCCATTCGAGAGGCCGATGCCGGGAAACGAAGACGAAGACCGGCGTCGGTCACCAGTCCGGCGGTGCCGCAGACCCTGATATCCAAAGCGACTGCGACCCCGACGCAGCACCAGGCCGCGGCGGGGTCGCAAGTTTCAATAGCAAGCGGCTTAACGACAGCTTAACCGCAGGTGTCTGACTGTGGCGGACCACAGACCAGATCACACGTCAGGTTCTTGTCACAGTCGTCATGACCGTCAGTAAACCGACTCGGTGCCCGCAGGTTGATGTTTTTGGGACTCAACGTGCAGAAGGCGGTGAAAAAGTAGCTCTGATCGAGCGCCCCCACGGCGTTGGAGACGTCGTTCAGTTCGGTATTCACCGCGACCGCCACTTCGCTGAGTCCAACCAGGACACCCAGCACCAGAATAGTCAGCACCAGGGCCAATTCCGCCGAAATGACGGCCCCCTGCTCATCAGACCACAATCGTGCGAACATGCTTGTTCGTCTTCCCTTCTTGGATATCGTCGCAGACGTGCGACGGACAGGCCCTTCCTGGGACGTTGACTCCAGAGAACGATCGAATCGGGGCCAGCCCCGTCCTACTGGGGAGGACACAACACAACGATCCTCCGGGCACAGGGTTCCCGAAGGATCGTCAATGTGAACGATGACGATGCCGCCCCGGAGAGCGGCAGCGGAAAATCATCGCATCAGATCAACCGCAGGTGTCGCTGGCGGGCGGACCACAGACGAGATCACAAGTCGTGTTCTTGTCGCAGTCGTCGTGACCGTCGGTGAAGCGCGACCCGGCGTAAACCGAGGTGAGCTTGTGGTCGAAGGTCTTCTTGAAGCCGGTGAAGTAGTACGACTGGTCGAGCGCACCAATCGCATTCGAGATGTCGTTGAGTTCGGTGTTGACCGCAACGGCGACTTCGCTCAGGCCGACGATGACGCCGAGGACGAGAATCGTGAGAACGAGAGCGAGCTCGGCCGAGATGACCGCACCGCTTTCATCGCTGAACAGCTTATGCATGGAACTTTTCTCCGTGGAAACCGGCGGGGGAATCCGCCAGGCATAGGGATGTGAGAAAAGCCCCGGAGAGATCAGCCATGGCGGACGACATCCCCGGAGCCGGAGAGAGCACGGCGAGACGCAGGCTGATCCCGTCAGGAATCAGCCGACGTGATCAACCGCAGGTGTCGTTTGAGGGCGGTCCGCAGACGAGATCACAGGTCGTGTTCTTGTCGCAGTCGTCGTGGCCGTCGGTGAAGCGCGATCCGGCGTAGACCGAGGTGGCCTTGCCGTCGTTCGTCTTCCGGAAGCCGGTGAAGTAGTAGGTCTGGTCGAGGGCACCAATGGCGTTCGAGATGTCGTTGAGTTCGGTGTTGACCGCAACGGCGACTTCGCTCAGGCCGACGATGACGCCGAGGACGAGAATCGTGAGGACGAGGGCGAGCTCGGCCGAGATGACCGCACCGCTTTCATCGCTGAACAGCTTACGCATGAGAGAGATCTTTCTTCTGTGAACTGTGTGTGTGACAGACGACGGATGGAAACTCTTCCACCCGTTTCGGATCTGTTGCTGCCAACAGACTCCTGCGACTCGGAGCCAGCTCCGAGGTGTTCGCCCGCGCGGCCAACGCCAGCGAACCATTCAACCTCGCGCAAGGTGATCGGAAACGCCTGCCAGACGGCCGACGTGAATGAGCAAAACCCAACGGGATTGCTGGCGACAGCGGGATGCACTCCCACTGACGAACCGCTCTCACACGGTTCGTTCAATCCCGAATGGGTTTTAGGTACTGGTGAATCGAAGTCAGACAGGAGCCGCAGGTGCGGTTAACTCACGAGAACGCGAAGGCCGTGCCGAAGGGGACGTTGCCATCTGGAAACACGCGCGGTTGCCAATCGACAACAGGGGTTGGAAAAGGCGATCGGTGCAGAATTCCATGGGATTTTCGGGAATCATCCGTGGCGATTCCCGGAGCGGCGGCTCAAGAGTCCGGTTTCAGCGCCGCGTCTCGGTTTCGCAACATCAATCAGCGTTCCTGTTGACTTTGCGAAACGAACTGTCCGGCAACCCTGACGGAACACGAGGCCGTCACATTGCGCATCCCATTACAATTAAACAGTTTACACAACGCATGGCAGTTTCAGGGATTGAATCACCGGGATCAGATTCAACGATCATGCGGTCCATGTTGGGGGGCCAACGAAAAACCCCCGGTTGCCTGACGACGAGCGTCACACAACCGGGGGCGAAGTTTGCTGCAGAGGCGCTCTCAACTCCAGAGAAGTTGCTTACGCCAGCCGCAATCAACCGCAGGTGTCGGCAGCCGGAGGACCGCAGACGAGATCGCAGGTCAGGTTCTTGTCGCAGTCGTCGTGACCGTCGGTGAAGCGCGACCCGGCGTAAACCGAGGTGAGCTTGCCATCGAAGGTCTTCTTGAAGCCGGTGAAGTAGTACGACTGGTCGAGCGCACCAATGGCGTTCGAGATGTCGTTGAGTTCGGTGTTGACCGCAACGGCCACTTCGCTCAGGCCGACGATGACGCCGAGGACGAGGATCGTGAGAACGAGAGCGAGCTCGGCCGAGATGACCGCACCGCTTTCATCGCTGAACAGCTTACGCATGAGAGAAATCTTTCTTTGGACTGTGATGTGAACTGTGTGAGTCAGAAACCCTTGCCAGCGGACTCCTCCCATCAGCAAGCTGATGAAGCGTCACCTTGGGGGAGCTCTCCCCGCCGCGACGCTGCTGCCGGTCCTGCGACCAACAGCCAGTACTCCCGCGAATGCTGGCGTTTCGTGTCGTTCGTCGTGAGGATGACCGTCCACACGGCTGTCCGACGGGATCAAGCGCGGTCACGCCGGATCCATGAAAGCTCGTCCGGGTGAGAGAACCCGAACGATTTTTCCGTGATGCCACAAAGCCTCAGAAGTGAAACAAAGATTCGACCTTCATAGTCCGCAAGATCGGTGCCTTCGCTGAAACCGTTGCTGGAGCAAGGACGCCAATGAAATCACAAACCACTTCACGCACAGGGCTTAGGCCGCAAGTGGTCTGCCGCCCGTCAGACGCGATTTGAAATGGGAACACGCCCGGACGTTCAAGAGGTTGAACGGCCGGGCGTGAAATGCTCGGGCATCGTGACTTTGCGCTCCCCGATCTGAACAGCATCGGGATGAAACGCAGTGGCAGGTCTCAAAGTTGAGGCAGAGTTTGCGGGACAGGTCCCTGCGGAATACTCGGGGGAGGAACCGGAAGTCCCTGAGGGGCTGGCACGAGACCGCCTGGCAGTCCCTGGCAGGGCTCGCAGTGTCCGGGGGACACAGGAGCTTCCGGGAGCCGCTGCGTCTGCGGAGCAGTGATGCACGGATCGGGCACGGGCGTGATCGGCGCGGCCGTTGTGGAGGGTCCCGGCGAAACGTAGACCATCTGTCCTGCACCCAGCTCAGACGATGCGTTCCCCATCAGACCCATACCGCAGTTGCCGCCGACACAACCGTTGAACTGGTTGGTATACCTCGAACCGGAGGTCCAACTCGTCCGTCCCCACCACTTCATGCAGCCTCGGAAACCAGTGAAGCCGTACGACTGATTCAGACTGCGAATCGCCGCTGAGAAGTCCTGCAATTCAGCGACAACCGCCTGCTGGACACACGCCAGTCCAGTAATCACCCCCAGCACCATCACCGTTCCGACGATGACGAGTTCTGCCGAGATGATCACGCCCTGTTCGTCTCGCCACAATGTCCGCCACAGAGTCACATTCACGTTCGACGCCTTTCGAAAGAATTCGGCCCGTTCGCCTCCGCGAACGGCTGCCAGGGGAGGGCGATAAGGGAGCGAGCGCGCGGCTCGCCGAGCGAACTCGGGCGAGCCACAACGCTCCCTGGCCAGATGCGGTGATCAGTCGGCACCGCATCCACTCACACAGTTGCGCTGGACGGTCTCTCAGGTCGTCCCACACGCTCACACACGCTGGAGGTGACAGCCGGGGGCAATCGGTTTGAGTCCCGTCCCTGCCGTCATTGTCGTTGTGATCCAGAGAACCCTCAGGTTCGCTGCAATCATTACAGGCAGACTGTTAGGCAGATTCGGTGCCAAACGCGGAATCGTTAGAACCGGCACAACCGGACCGTTTCCACAAACCCTATGGGGCATGGATCTTACGAATCCGTGGTCCGCAGAAACCGTGACTCTGGCTACCTGCAGGGCGTTTCGTTTCCGAAGCGCGGTGATAACGATTATGCGGATTCTGCTTAGAATTCTGATCGCACCAGTTCTGACGAATCCAGGGGATCGTCGCAATTTCCTGGTTGGCGCGATTGTAATGAGGTTGGACTCGAAGCCTGCTGGCTGCCCAGCGACGAGGTCGCAGATTGAAGAAGTCTTCGAAGTCGGTTTGGGACCGTTTGGTGGGGAGGAGGACGACCAGGGCCTTTCACCAAGTCCACGTATCGAAGCCCGGCATGGTCTTCCTTGTCGGGGTTTGGTTGCGTTCGGTCGGTTCGAAAGCAGCGGGCGACAAGTTCCGGACTGCTCGCAGCCGGGCAGTTCACGCCGACTGAAAATCTCGTCCCCCCGACCCCGCAGTGAGATCCGTTGGTGACCGGAGCCCCTTGTCGATATGCTGCACGGGTGCAAGACGGCACGGGTGAGGAGCAAGGACCGGCATGACGCTCGTGGTCGATGACACGCAGTTGGTGCGACTGGCGGTGGAACCGCCTCGTGATGCTGCGCGCATCCTCCGAAGAACGGCGGCGTTCCGACCGCTGGTCGTCTTTCTTGCTGTAGTTCCAGCTTCGCTGTGGGCGACCTGGCAGGGCTTATCGAGCGAGTCAGCCGCCTGGGGACTGCGAGCCTGTTCCGTTCAACATGCTTCGCGGTTCGGTGAGTGGCTGGTCCCGGGGTCGGCCTGGCCGGAATGCCGGTTGACAGATGCCCCGCCATTGGCTTCATGGCTCACCGCGATGGTGCTCCCCTGGGGGACACCCGGTTCGACGACTGCGACCGTCGTCGTCGCCTGTACCGCGGTCATGCTCGGGATCGCGTTGTTCTGGTTCTGGGTCCGCGAAATGGTCGGGGAACGGATTGCCCTCCTCGCCACTGGGGCACTCGCGCTCCATCCGACATTGCTGGTTTCCGCAGCGTCTGCAGCTCCGGATGCGCTGACCTTCTTGTTCCTGTTGGTCACGGTGTGGGGCTACTGGGGACACCTGCAGCAGAACGAGGGCTGGATCTCACTCCGGATCCTGTGTGCAGGGATCGGCTGGGGATTGGCGACACTCGCCGGGGGAGGAATCGCGTGGGGATTGCTCGTCGCGCTTCTGATCTGGGGAATCACCGCACGCAGGACCCCGACGCTGTATGCCACGACAACTGGCGGCCGGGTCACCTTACGGACAATCGGGCTGTTATTCGTGACGGGCGCGGCCATCTCGAGCTGGTGGCCGTTCATGATGTGGCAGGACCGGGGACAAGACTTTCTTGTGAATTGGTTCGAATTACGCGATCCCTTGAATCGTCCAGCAGGATTCAATGACGTCTGGGGCAGGGCCTGGGCGTGCCTGATTGGCTGGTGGGTTCTCGGGGCCTGGAATGTGTTTCGGACCAGTTTGACGCCGAGTCTGACGCAGACCGTTCGCTGGTCGCGCTGGCTGGTCATCTGGACGCTCTGCGGAGTTGCCGGATTACTGATCTGGCAGGCCAACGACGCCGGGGCGTCAGCAGTTCGCCGCTGGGAACTGTTTCTGCTCCCGCCGACCGCGATCCTGATTGCCAAAGGTCTGGATCGGACGCTTCGACGTGAAACATCACGATTCTCAATTGCCCTGGCGATCACGATCACGTTCGTTTCGATCACCTGGCGATGGACCGGGAACCTGGGAATCGGACTCGCGGTCGGCGGTACAGTCCTGTCGTTGATTCTGCTGAGCGCGCCGCTGGCAGTCGGGTTGCGGCGGGCCAATGTCGCCTGGTCGGAAACTGAGATCCGTCGCTGGATTCTTGTGGCAGCTGTCCTGACGTTTGTCGGGCATGCAGCCGAAGGGCTGTTCCCACTGCTCTTCCATCCGTCTGACCGGGCAACGTGGGAGCAGCTGACAAAACGGATTTCCGCTGCCGGACCGATGGAGCAAGTGGCGATTATTGCCCGGGATGATGTTGACCTGCTTCCCTGGCTGTTTGTCACGCGCGCCCACTGGCCGAATGCCCGCATGT
>JBGATC010000051.1:0-43220 GCA_044229335.1 Planctomycetaceae bacterium
GCCGCTCTGCGGAACGCCGCCCTCGGATGTCTCCGCGCTGATGCCACCGGCAATCTCGCCGCCACCTTACGCAGCCACTACCGGAAACCCCAACGCCTCTTCACCAAACTCGGCCTCTTGTAAAAGGCGCTCGCCCTGCCAGCCATCCAGTCATCGAATCGTTACGGTTTGAAGCAGTGGCGCACCAACCTTAACTGTCGGCCCAGCCACCCGTCGCAGTTCAGGTGAATTGTTTGGCTCGGGCTAATCCGCCGCGCCCGGAGCGTTCGTGATTAAGAAGAACGCTGGCTTCCCATTCCGAACCATGTAGTGACGCCGAGTTGTGGGTTGGCCATTCACATAGTGATCAACCCAGAAATAGTCGGCTGCACCCTGATGCGCGACGGCTCCGCTATACGGAATGCCGCTCTTGTATTCCGCCTGAAACGTCAACCCAAAGAGGCTGGTCTGCCTGGTGTCTTCACAGCTCAGGGCGACTTGCCCGAAGAAGATCAACAACAGCCCCGCGACAAGCGTCTCGCGAATGGTCATAAATCCTGTTCTCCTGATCGGTGGGTAGTCTAATCTCCTACGACGTTGGCAATCCCACCGAGTACATTGCCCACCGTCTATTCCACTGCCCGAACTTAAGGATGGGCAGAGTCGCATTCTGCCTAACCGGGTTGTTGATTCTGTGTAATCCACGATTTCATTCTGCTCTGCCGAGCTGTTCGGGCCTCCTGAACGGGCTCTCTGGTTCGGCTTCGTGACGCATGTGGCTTACAAATGGGCACGCGATTGACGGTGAACCGATTCCCGTCAGCAAGCCCTCATTCTTGCATGCATGCTACCGCGCCGAAAACACGCCGGGAAGACGGAGTCGGGGCTGGCTTCTCGGTTCCGTGGCGGCTTTGATTCCAGGATTGCAGAGTTTCGGGTCCTCTGCCTGAAGCTGTTCTGCAGCAATGGCAGTTGTCGACACCGGCGAGTGGCCCCGGTTGGCGTCTTCGCCTACCGGGGTGACGCAGTCACAAGAGGTTGTTTGGGGGACACGCTGTGTTGCAAGGCGACCTCTTGTCGCTTTGCGACTCCGGTCGCGATCAGAATCGCAACCGCTGCGACCCGTGATGTTCGCCAACACATCGTGGCAATGCTCCATCATGGATTGCCAGAAGTGTCGTCGTCATCGCTGGGTTTCTGAGTCGCCCAGTCGGGATTCTCGCAATCGACAATGGCCGCCTTGAAACAGAGCTGATAGGACGCTGCTAGTTCGAGGGCCTCCCAATCATCAGAATTGTGAACGCCCATTCGCAAAGCGGAGCACCCGGCCGGTCTCCCATCTGGATCAAAGCACTCGATGAACAAGCGGCTGGCTGGCTCTTCAAACTGTCGTGTGATCTCAAAACGGTCACCCCGTTCAGCCGTGACAGTGCATTCATCCTCTAAGGCATGGACCAGCACGTTGGCACGCGTTAGCAGTGTGTCGCCATCGAAGAAGGCCATCTCGACGCGCATCGCTTTCATCGTTGGACAGAAAGCCTCTCTGTAGCTGAACATTCCAGATCAGTGGCGGCAAGGACCTGGTGATTGACGAACTCTGGGAAGGTTCGATGTTCCCATCGTCTGCTGCAGCGGGAGTGTGACACGAGCGGCTAGACCGACCCGGCAATCACAACGTCGATTTCCCGGCCAGGCATGTTCGTTGTAGCAGCACGAGTCGACGAATCGATGATGAGCAATTGTCGCTATTGCGCGGGCCGGGCTGGTAACAAGTTACCCCTCGTTTCCGACCACGTACTTGCCGTCGATCAGTGCTTGCTTGAGTGTGGGGTGATCGAGCACTCCTGCTGTCGCATCAAGCTTCGAGGAGTTGGTCGTCAGCAGTTCACGGAGATTGGGGGCGATGTGTGGGAGTGCCGATAAATCCTGGAGGTTTCGGCAGCGGTGAATCTGCAAGACGTTGAGCTGCTTCAGCACGGGCAATCCAGACAGGGACGCGGGATTTGCCCAATAGAGTTCCAGCCTTCGCACGCCCGCTGGAATCTCCAATCCAGCAAACGATTTCGAGGTTGGTTTGTAATGCCACAAATGGTACTCGGTGATCGTCGACGCTGTAATCCCGGTGTCGACCTTGATCCACTCGTTAATGGCTGTTCGTAACGACCGCAATCTTGAAAAATCGATGCCCGGCCGCTTGGGATTGATCCCCACGTATTCCAACTCTTTCAGTTCATAGATCGGCTCGACGTTTCGTAACGAGATATCCCAAAACCAAAGCCATTTCGCGTTGGTCGCCCTGCTCAGGAAGTCGAGATTGTCTTGCGTGAATCCAAACGACGGATGTCCAAACAGCCCACGAAAGCCCTGGCGGTGGTAATGCGCCAGGCATTCGTCGATTCGATTGGTTTCCACACCCATGGCAGGTACTCCCACGGTGTTATTATGCCATTCGTAGAATCCAGAAGCTTTAAGTTCGATGCTCATGGCGCGATCATGCCTTACGGATCTTTGATCATCGAAGAGCGACGGGTGGCTGGCTCGAATTCTGCAGACGGAGATCAACTCCGTCAAGTCGTGGTCGGCGCATCGCCTGGGGCGCTGGCGTTTGCCACTGCCTGAAGATTTCTGCTGCGATTGCGATGGTCGATCAGGGCAACCCGTCGCTTCGCCTCGTTACAAATCCGCGTATTCTTTTCGGCAGGGTTGTTGATTGCGGAAGAGTTCAAGGTGGGCCTGGAATTCGCCCGCATTTTCGCCCGCTGCGGCCACGACCTTCTGTTGAAGACGCACGGCTTCGTCCCAGCGGCCGGCGTCGGCGAGCGCTGCGGCCAGCGTGTTCAGAAAGCCCCAGTTTTTGTTGTCGGTCAAGCGGCAGGCGATCTGAGCGTAGTGGATGGCTTCCGTCGGGTTGCGGACCGCGGGATCGGGTAACACGGCGCGCATCCAGGCGAGCTGATTCGCCCAGCCTGCATTTTCGGGTTGAAGTCGGAACGCCTCTTTCAAGTCGGTGAAGCCCGCTTCGTAATGCCCCGTGATCAGTTTGACATGGCCGCGTGCTCGCAGTCCCTTCGGTCGGGACAACTCGACTACCCGCTCCGCCGCTTTGAGTGCCTCCTGTTCACGACCGAGACACGCCAGGCACCAGGACTGCGCGTCATAGGCATCTTCGCAACCAGGTGCGATCGCGATCCACCGTTCGAAATCGGCCAACCCCTGCTCGAACCGTTTGGCCAAGGCGTATAACCAGCCCCGACCGTACAGCGCGTAAGTGTTCGCCGGGTCGAGCTCCAGAGACTTCTTGTAGTCGGCCAGAGCCTCTTTTTTCTGACCGCTATCGTCGAGGCAGGCCCCACGGTTGGCATAGAACTCGGCTTTGTCCGGTGACAGGCGAATCGCCTTGGTGTAGGCAGCGATGGCCCGCTTGGGATCGCCTTTTGATCGATAAATGTCGCCGCGCTTGTTCCAGGCTTCCGCACTTTCAGGATCGGCCTCCAACCAGACTGTCAGGGATTTGAGCGCCTCGTCGTACCGACCTTCCAGTTCCAGCACATTCGCCCGATTCTTATGGGCATGTCGATTGCTTGGGTCGAGCTCGAGCGCCTTCGCATAGTCGGCCAAGGCGTTGTCCATGTCGCCCATGGCCTGGTATGTGACGCCGCGTGAGTTACGGAACCGGGAATTCTCCGGCTGCAACTTGATCGCCCGGTTGTAGTCCTTCATGGCCGCCGCATAGTTCTCTTCATTCTGAAAACAAACTCCGCGACGGTAATACGGGTCGGCATCGTCTGGCGTCAGTTCGATCGCGCGATCAAAGTCGGCTCGGGCCCGTTCCCAGTCTTCCGCCAGGAGATAGGCGAAGCCGCGGTTGTAGACCAGCACCGCATTCTCCGGATCGCACTGGATCGCGGTGGTGAAGTGCTCGGCCGCCTCCTTCAGTTCACCCCGCTGCATGGCTTCCTGCCCACGAGCGTTGGCTTCGGCCGCCTTGGGCTTCTTGAGAACACCGACTGCCTTCCAGAGTTTATTCAGCATTGAAGCCTCAGTGTGTGCAGAGGGGCCCGATCCGCGTCTGCTGCCGGACAGATTGCGCAGCAACAACTCGTAGCATCCGCAATCGAGTCAGAAGATCATCTCAATAGGTGTCTGGGTCGAATTCTGCAGCCGTTGCACGACTCCGTCAAGTCGCGACCGACACCCGCCACTCGGGGATTTCCTCTGAGTGCATCCGCTTCGCCCCGCCGGGAACCGAACGCCCCTTTCACCGGGCTGCGTCGTAGGGCATTCCCATGCGAAAGCCGCGCGATCCACGGCATGGTGGCCCGGCCAGTAACTTTGAACTGGCCGGGTTGCGGAGCAATTAGAAGCCTTGCCGTGCGGGTGGAAGTCTGGAGCAGATTTCTCGACGAGCCGCCGTGGTCATCCCCTGACACTGCGGCGAACACTCGCCGGACTGGAAGCCGTGAATGAGTTCACGACGGACTTTTGAATCGATCGCGGAAGGGACAGCATCTTGTTGCTCCGCAACCCGGCCGGATGAAGACACCGGCCGGGCCACCCCGCGTAGGTGAAGGTGTTGCGGTAACTGGTCGCCTCGGTGCCTCACCGCGCCGGAGCACTGCTTCTCCGCGGACTCCGAAGCAGTGGCACATCCAAGCTGAAACCCCGTGCAATGCCACCCCGCCGTGATGCAATCGCCTGCCGTGGCACCCTGCGACTATCTGCTTACCAGATGTTCAACAAGCCGTTTATACTCTGGTCGCCGATCGTCAATAACCATCCATCTGGAGTCTGCACATAACCCACAATACTCAGCGACATTCTTGAGGGCTGCGTGTGCGTTGTCCCAAGAACTGACCGCGTTCTCATGTATGTCGTGACACCCACTCATGTCGGCAGAGACAAGAGTGGCGTTCATGAACGAATCCGTCAATCTCAGAGAGGCGAGCTTCAGCGCAGAGCACAGGGACAGCAACTTAGAATCGCGCATTTTAAGCGCCATTAAGTACATATGGTCTGATGTGGCTGCCACATCCGTCAGGTGCTTAGACATCCAATCCACACGAGTCGTAACCTCTGGGTTGCTAACAACAATCATAACAACGCCAAAGTCTGCAAGGCTGTCAAGCAGGTTTGCATAGGAAATCGCGGCAGATTTAAAATCTTCTTCGGACTGACTGAACATAAATCCCCTACACATCTTCGCCCCCCCCCCCCCCCCCCCCACTAAAGACCTGCAGCAGATAATGCACGCTTGACTCCATCAAACAAGTCAACAGCCATTCGCATACCCTCAGACCCCGGCTTGCTCAAGTTCTGGCCTGAAATGTTCTCGACAACGAAATTACCTGTGTTCGTGTTTTTG
The DNA here is from genome assembly GCA_044229335.1 of Planctomycetaceae bacterium. Classification (GTDB taxonomy): domain Bacteria; phylum Planctomycetota; class Planctomycetia; order Planctomycetales; family Planctomycetaceae; genus DSVQ01. The sequence goes on from JBGATC010000051.1 coordinate 5,342, forward strand.
GCAACTACAAAACCACGAATGTCACATGACTGTAGTCCAAGCTTCTGCAACAGTGTCTGATGTCCGATCGGATTTAATGTTGCAGACGGTGCCAAGTGAATCTTTCCGGTTGTAAGATCCAGAATTCCGATTCCCGCATTTGTCGGATCGGCATTCAGTGCAGCTTTAACGCCTGCAACTTCCGCTGCGTTGGCTGCAAAGGAACGAATACTCGGAAGAGCCTTCCCTCCACTGTTCAAGGCACCACCGCCCGGCAGGTCGTCCCCAGCTTTGGCGAGCGGTTTCAGGGTGAAGAAGAGCGGGAGGCTCGCCAGCAGGACGTTGCCGGCGTTTGTTGCCGTCGGTTCGTCGGCGAAGGTGGCCACGGCGTCGACGGTGTCGGCGGCGTCGAATGTTGACCGCACGACGACTTCGCCGACGACAATCCCTTCGCTGAGCGACTTCTTCGTCGCCTTGAGACCGCCGATCGACTCGATCTTTCGGGCGGCGGCCTGCAACTTGAGGCGTTGAATGTCCCAGTCGACATCGGCCCCGCCGCGGCGTTCGTACCAGATGCGAATCGTCGTCGGCTGTTCTCCCAACACCGATTCGAAACAGGACGGTTGAATCGTAACCGTCAGGTACTCCGGTTGCGACGCGGTTGCCGGGCAGGTCGCTGGTGCTGGCAGCGCTGTCTGTCCACCCGACGCGGCTTCATTCCCGCCACACGCGCCGCTAAACGGATCGCCAAGATCGAGGAAGACATCGTCCCAACTGATCGTCCCAAAGCCGGTCAGCCAAGGCCGACCGTTTATCGGGTGTTTCCCAGACTGGATTTCCTGAAGCGTGTCGAAAGGAATCCAACGCATCACGCCACGGACCATGCGACCGACGAGCATGCGATTATTGGGGCAGTAATGGCCAACGACAGCGCCGCCATTGCCCATGTAGGCTTCCGCTAGCCCGCTCGGATCCGTGCGGTTGACCGGGTCGTTCGCGACATAGCGGTAGAAGTTGCTGTCGCCGCTGGCGAGGCCGAGGGGGTCGGGGCTGGGGAAGGCTTGGGTGTCGGGGGTGTAGTCGCGGCTGCGGATGTTGTAGCTGTCGGTGGTTTCGTCGTGGCGGTAGCCTTGTTCGCCGATCCATTGATAGGGGGTCGCGGTCGAGCCGGTGGCCGACGCCGTTTTGCCGAAGGCTTCGTAGCGGAAGTCGTCGGTGACGGCGCCGGTGTCGTCGGTCACGTGGGCCGTGTTGCCGAGGGCGTCGAAGTGGTGGAAGGCGGTCGCCGCATCGGCCCGACGGCTGATGACCTGCCCGAACCCGCCCGGCAACGCTGTCGTCTCGGCCAGCGGCACACCGAAGTCGTCGGTCTCGACCAGCAGCGTCTGGTCGTCCCAGACGTAGCGCCGCACCTCGACGCCATCGTCGCGGACCACCTGCCGTTCGTCGGCCTTCTTGTTGACCGGAGCCCACGTGTAAGTCACCACGTCGCCGGTCGGGAGCTCGACCTGCACGAGGTGGTTCTGCGCGTCCCACGTATTCGTGACGAGATCGCTGGACGGTTCTTCAACCGTCCGGCGATTCCCCGCCAGATCGTAAGTATAAGTCGAGATGCCAGAGAGCGCGTCAGCCGTGAGCAGCCGGTTCGCCGCATCATACGTCGAGGTCGTCCGGCCGTCGAGCAAATTCTCAAGGACTGTGCGATTCCCCGCCGCATCGTAGGTGAACGTATTCCGGTAGCTTGTCGCCCCCGTGCGGTGTTCGGAATGGAGTTGGCCGCTCGGGTCGTAGGTCCACGTGGTGATCGCACTGACGGACCCGCTGACGGGGAGCGTCGCCCAGTCGTCGACCGACAGCGACTCCCAGCCATCGACGGTGAGGGCATCCCAGCCAGCGAGGTCGTCGAGTTCCATCACGCGGACGCGGCGACCGGTCGCGTCGTAATCGTAGTCGAAGAGGGCGAACGGCGTCCCGCCGTCGTCCTTCTGGAGCACGCGGGTGACCTGATTCGCTTCGTCGTAGGTGAAGCTGGTCCGCGTGCCGTCGGCGGTGCGGCGACCGGTCGTCCGGCCCGCGGCATCGTAGGTCCAGTTGGTCCGTTCGAGTTGTGGATTGACGAGACTGGTCGGTCGCCCGGCGGCGTCGTAACTGTACGTGGTTCGGCCGCCGTCGGGGTGGACCATGACCCGCCGCCGATCGAGGGTGTCGCGCTGCCACTGAAGCGTGGCGTCGAAGGCGTCGGTGAGGGTGACGGCGGATGGCTGCATCGGAGTCTGCAGGTGAGCAACACCGTCCAGACGAGTTCGACGCATCGACTGGGTGGCTGGTGTCGGAGTCTGCGACGACCCAGAACTGCGGGATGGACCGCGATCGAGTCTCACGTCATCTCGCTCGCGCGTCATCTGCTGGGAAGGGTTGCAGGGAGTCCGGACTCAAGGCCTGTCAGCGAAGACTTCATCACGCTCGATGATCGCGTATCCTGGGTCGTCGAAGACTCCGACGCCAGCCACCCGGAGATTTGCCTTGGGTGAATGAATCAATGTTGCGGTTGGCATCCCGTGGCATACAACGGTAAACTTTGATGGGAATGCGTCTCGACCTGAGTGGATGGCTCTGATGCTGGATGATCGACTCGCTGCGGAATGGACTCGGCGGCGCTGGCTGCAGGCGGGTTGCCTGGGGGCGGCGGGGGCGTTGACGCTGCCGCGTTTGCTGGCGGCTGAGGCGACGCAGCCCCGCAAGGTGGCCGATCACGCGATCTTTGTCTTTCTTGATGGTGGTCCCAGTCATCTCGACATGTGGGACATGAAGCCGACTGCTCCCGATGGGATCCGCGGCGAATTTCAGCCGATCGCGACGTCGCTGCCGGGCTACCAGATGTGCGAGCATCTGCCGCGACTCGCGCAGCACGCTCATCGGGCAACGGTCGTCCGCTCGATGCATCACACCGTGAATAACTCGCATGGTGCCGCTGTCTACACGGCCCTCACCGGGCACGATCGCGGCGAAGCGGGCGGGTTGGCGGCCCCGACCGACCACCCGCATATGGGGGCCGTGATGGCGAAGATTCGGCCGACGCCGCCGAATGTGCTGTCGCATGTCCACCTGCCGTACATCACCCAGGAAGGGGCCGGGAATCCGCCGCAACCGGGCTTCTTCGGCGGGTTTCTTGGCCGGTCGTATGATCCGTTGTTCGTGCTGAAGGACCCGAACGCTGCGGATTTCAAGGTCCCCGAACTGTCGCTGGAGACCGATGTCAGTCCGCAGCGGCTGGCAGAACGTCGACGCTTGTATGAAGGTCTGGGTGCGCAGTTGCCGCATCATGTCCATCGCAGTGCGGCGACCGAGATGACCGCCCTGCAGGGCCGGGCACTCGATCTCCTCACGACACTGGCCGCCCAGCGCGCCTTCCGGCTGGACGAGGAACGCGACGCCGACCGCGAACGCTATGGGCGGAATGTGTATGGTCAGAGTGTGCTCCTGGCCCGCCGCTTGATCGAAGCGGGAACGCGATTGGTCACCGTCTCGTGGGCACCGAATGCGAACGCGACGTGGGATACCCACGGCAGCAATTTTCAGAGCCTCAAGACGACACTCCTGCCACAACTCGATACCGCGTGCAGCAGCCTGATCACCGATCTGGATGAACGCGGGATGCTGCAACGGACGATCGTCGCCATCTTCGGCGACTTCGGACGCACGCCGCGAATCAACGCCAATAACGGCGGCCGCGATCACTGGAACTACTGTTACAGCCTGATGCTCGTCGGGGGCGGATTTCGTCAGGGGCTGATTTACGGCAGCAGTGATGCCACGGGGAGTTTCCCGGCGTCCAATCCCCTCGTCCCGGCCGACATCCTCTGCACGATGTACCAGTCGCTGGGGGTCAATCCGCTCAGCGAGATTCGCGATCAGCTCAACCGCCCGGTCCGCGTCGTGCCAGCGGGGGAAGTCGTCCCTGATCTGCTTGCGTGACGCGGAGGCAGCCGTTTCGACAAAGTGGCTGCGGACGTGACGATCGGTGTCGATCATCAGTCGGCGTGCGCTTGACGCGGTGCGGTCTCCCGCGGATGATACGCCGACACTTTCAGCCGAAGTGGCGGAACTGGCAGACGCGCTGGATTCAAAATCCAGTGATAGCAATATCGTGTGGGTTCGAGTCCCACCTTCGGCATCTCTTTTTCGAGTTCCGCGACGCGGCCGGTCGGTTCGCTTGGACGCGAAGACTCAATCGGCGCTTGCTCTTGCTCGATTTGCGGCGCTGAATTACAACCCGCGTGGCTCGTGCGGCAGTTTTTGCCGGTTGGTGCGGGCTGTCGTAGTGCAGATCAGCGGGCCACGAGTGATGCACGCCGCTTTCAATGACCGTTTGCGTTGTCCGCGTTGCCGCGATCGGCTCGGCCTGCAGATTGAGGAAGGCTCTGCAGAGAACGTCCTCGCAGGCTGGCTCGACTGCTGGAAATGCGTAGCCCGGTTCCCAGTTGTCGATGGGATTCCGCGCTTCGCGCCGGTCACGAATTATGCGGATCCGTTCGGGAAGCTGTGGGCCGATTTCCGTGCGGCCCTCCTCGACAGTGCCCGCGGGACGAATGATTCCCGCGAGCGATTTTTCAAGATGACCGGCTGGTCCCCTGAGAGTCTTCGTGACCAGTGGGTCCTGGAGGTCGGCTGTGGTGCTGGTCGGTTTACCGAGATCGCCCTGGCCTGTGGTGCCAATGTGGTCGCAATTGATTACTCGGCCGCGATTGATGCCTGCCAGCGGAATCTCGGCGGACATCCGCGGCTGCATCTGTTGCAGGCGGACCTTTTTGAGTTGCCATTTCGTCCCGGGCAGTTTGATGCGGTCTTTGGATTTGGCGTGCTCCATCGGACCCCGGATGCACATCGTGCACTGCTCGCCTTGCCCGAGCAATTACGCGAGGGAGGTCGGCTGGCGGTCGACATTGTCCCGCCACGATGGTTCCGACAGATTGGGCCAACCGCCTGGCTCCGCTGGTTCACGCGCGGCATGGCTCCCGAACGAGCGATGGCGTTTGCCCGGTTTCTGGTGGGGACGCTGTTACCAATTCAACGCGGGTTGGGAGCGATTCCGGGCATCGGGAAGCGGCTGGAGCGCTGCCTGCCGATCGTTGCCGCGGATGCGCTGGACACTTGCCGTCCCGAGTCCTGGCGGGAACGGGCCGATCTGGCGATGTGCGATCGGCTCACGTCCCGGCATCATCAGCCCTGTCGTCAGCAGGCGCTTGCGGATTGGCTGAACGAAGCGGGGTTGGATGCGACGGAAGTCTTTCGCGCCTGGCAGATTGTCGGGCGTGGGGTGAAACCCACCCGGAGTCAGGAAGTCCCGGTCGGCCGTGCTGCCTGAGGTGGCTTGCGGTAGACTGGCGGCAGTCATGCGGAACTACCGCGTTGGTCTGAAGTCTTGTGGGTCTGCGACGCGCGATGAATCCCCCGCTACCTCCGTTTGCCGGTATTGCGACGTTTGCGCGGGCTCCGTTCGTGCCGACGCCGCAGGCGGTCGATGTCGCGATCCTCGGTGTTCCTTACGACAGTGCGACTTCGTATCGCAGTGGCGCGCGCTTCGGTCCTCGGGCCCTCCGCGAACAGTCCCTGCTGCTCTGGGGCTACAACAATGCTCAACAAGTTGCGCCTCTCAATGAGTTGCGCGTTGTCGATGCGGGCGATATCGAAGTTGTTCCGGTCGACATTCTGGCGACCCATCGGGTGATTGAAGCGACCGCCGACCGCTGGCTGTCACTCGGGACGAAGTTGATCACGCTCGGTGGCGATCACTCGATTTCGCTGCCGCTGTTGCGGCGGCATGCGGCTCTGCATGGTCCACTGGCGCTGCTCCATTTTGACGCCCATCCGGATACGTGGGATGTCGAATACCCCGGCCACAAATACAGCCACGGCACCCCGTTCATCCGGGCGCTGGAAGAAGGGCTGATCGACCCGGCTGCGTACATTCAACTGGGAATCCGTGGTCCCACAGCGGGGCCGGAAGATTATCGAGATGCCCTGAAGCTCGGCGCGCGGATGATCACGCTCGATGAGTTTCGGACGCGGACCATGGCAGATGTTCTCGCGGATATTCGTAACCGCATCGGCTCACGGTCGTTGTACGTCACGTTCGATATCGACTGCGTCGACCCAGCCTTCGCACCAGCGACCGGCACGCCGGAAGTCGGAGGCTTCACCAGCTACGAAGTCTTGCAACTGATTCGTGGCCTGCGGGACCTGAATTGCGTCGGCTTCGATCTGGTCGAGATTGCCCCGACCTACGATCACGCGGGGATCACTGCGATTCTGGGCGCGAACCTCGTCTTCGAGTTTTTGTCACTCCTCGCGCTGCAGCATGTCGCTCGATTGAATGAAGCGATTCTGCAGAAAGCGCATGGCTCGTCGGCTTGCTGAGGTCCGCCGTTTGACGTACACCTTCGGGGTCGACCGGAAAGCATTCCGGGTCTCGTTGATCGATTCGAATGTCTTTTGATCGCAGAGCAGACCGATGACGCGCTCCCGCATTGCTGCAGTACTTCGCGATGGCCAACCTGGCGAGACGCTGGATGTCCGCGGCTGGGTCCGCACGAAGCGCGAGTCCAAGGGGGGCTTTGCCTTCCTGGAGATCAACGACGGGAGCGCGCTGGCCAACCTGCAGATCGTGCTCGATGGCCAGCTGGCGAATTACGAGAGCCTGGTCAAGCAATTAACGACAGGCGCGAGCGTGGCCGTCGTCGGCGAACTCGTGGCTTCTCAGGGCAAGGGGCAGCGAGTCGAACTGAAAGCCACATCGGCGGAGATCCTCGGGCTGGCCGATGCGGCCACATATCCGTTGCAGAAGAAAGGCCACAGCTTCGAGTTTCTCCGCGAGAAAGCCCATCTGCGCCCGCGGACGAACACGTTTGGTGCGATGGCCCGCGTCCGGAACGCCCTCTGCTTCGCGATCCACGAATTCTTCCAGGAGCGGGGCTTTCTCTACGTCCACACGCCGATCATCACCACGAGTGACTGCGAAGGGGCCGGGCAACTCTTCCAGGTGACGACACTCGATCTGGCAAGATTGCAAAGCTTAGGGGCCAGGGCTCAGGGATCAGAAAAGGAGAAGAACTCAATCCCTGGGGACGCGACGATTCCTGCCTCCGTCCCTCAGCCCTTAGCCATGAGCCATCCTCCCTCCCTCGACTACACGCAGGACTTCTTTGGCAAGAAGGCTGGCCTGACTGTCAGCGGTCAGCTGGAAGCGGAAATCTTCGCGACTGCGGTGGGTGACGTCTATACCTTCGGACCGACATTCAGGGCCGAGAACTCGAACACCACGCGGCACCTCGCAGAGTTCTGGATGGTTGAACCGGAGATGCCGTTCTATGACCTGAATGACGATATGGACCTCGCGGAAGCGTTCGTCCGGTCGATCATCCGCAAGGTGATGGAACGCTGTCCGGAAGATCTCGCGTTCTTCAATGAACGGATCGAGCCGACGCTGCTGGCGTCGTTGCACAACATTGTCGACCACGATTTCATCCGGCTGACGTACACGGAAGCCGTGAAGATCCTGGAAGCCTCCGGCCATCCCTTCGAGTATCCCGTCGCCTGGGGGAAAGATCTGCAGAGCGAGCACGAGCGCTACCTGACCGAACAGCATTTCAAGCAACCGGTGATCCTCACGGACTATCCGCGGGCGATCAAATCGTTCTACATGCGGTGCAATGAAGACGGCCAAACCGTGAGGGCGATGGATGTGCTCGTGCCGCGAATTGGCGAAATCATCGGCGGCAGCCAACGGGAGGAACGTCACGATGTGCTGGTCGCGCGGATGCAGGAATGCGGCCTGAACCCGGCTGACTACTGGTGGTACCTCGAACTCCGGCAGTTCGGCACAGTCCCACATGCAGGCTTCGGGCTGGGGCTGGAACGGACGTTGCAACTCATCACCGGGATGGTCAACATCCGCGACTGCATCCCCTTCCCCCGCACACCCAAATCAGCAGACTTCTGATCCGGTCTGATGTCGATGCCTGACCCGGTTGGATGAATGCGAGAACGGTTCACATGCGCGGTGTGCTTGCATTCACGTGATGGGGACACGATACTCTGTCAACGATTTCATTGAGTGAATCACCGCCGTTCGCTCTGCAGTTCGTCTCCAGGATCTCCATCGTGTCTCCCGGTGCTCTGGTGCTACTCCGGATCTCCCACCGCATAGGCCGTGCGGCGACTGTCCGCTGATGCGGACGCTCGTCGCACACCCTCGGGGGCCGTAGCTCAACGGTCAGAGCGCGGGACTCATAATCCTAAGGTTGTCGGTTCGAATCCGACCGGCCCCATTTCTGAGTTGTGAAGACTGGACGCGATGTCCGCTTCAACGGACCTGTCCGCGGGACCGGACTTGTTCGAGGATTCTGGTGAGGGCCTGGACTTTTTCGGGCAGATCGCCATAGCGGTTCTGCTTTTGGGCGAGGTCTTCCCGCAGGTTGTAGAGTTCGCCGGCGTGTGGATTGGCTGCATAGCCATTGGCCTCGTTGAACCAGTCGGGAACTTTCGAGACCCCGCCCGTCTTGGCAGCGATCAGCACCCAGTCTCCCTGACGCAGGGCATAGCCGTTGGGATTGGTGTTGTGGACCAGCACGTCGCGAGCGCTTGGTGACTTCCCCTGGATGAAGTCGAGCTGGTTGTAACTGTCCTCCGCAGAGCCAGCCGGGATGTCGGCTCCGACGGTGGCGGCGATCGTCGCGAAGATATCGATCTGGCTGATGAGCCCGTCGTTCACCTGGCCAGCGGGAGTCACTCCCGGCCAGCGAATGACGAAGGGGACCCGATGCCCCCCTTCCCAGATGTCGCGCTTCAGTCCACGTAAGGGGCCCATGCTGCGGTGGTCGTACTTGCGGACCCGTTCGTAGGCGTAGTGCTCGGGACCGTTGTCGGCGCTGAAGATCACGAGGGTGTTGTCGGCGAAGCCGCGATCTTTGAGTGCCTGCAGCACGCGGCCGATGGTGGCATCCGTCTGCGTCATGAAGTCGCCATAGCCGTTTGCCTGCGATTTGCCGAGAAACTCGGCCGTCGGAATGATCGGCGCGTGCGGTGATGTGAACGGGAAGTAGAGAAAGAATGGCTGATCGGGTTGTTGCTGGTTGATCCAGTTCACGGCCCGGTCTGTCAACTTCGGCATCACATCCCAGAAGTCCCAGTCCTTGACGGAAGGACCGGGGCGCGCTTCCCAACTCCCTTCCGCGGTTGGTTTGGGTGTGCTCAGAGGAACGGTCGGAGTCGTGATGACGCGGTCATTTTCGAACCACGCGTACGGCGGAAAATTGGGAACGTCATCACCAAAGTAACTGTCAAACCCATGCGCCAGCGGACCACCGGGGATTGGACGGCTCCAGTCAAACGCGTTCGCTGCAAAGCCTTCGCCTTTCGACGACATGGCCCCCGGTTGTTTGATGGCGTTCCAGTCCCACCCCAGGTGCCACTTCCCGATGCACGCTGTCTTGTAGCCTTTGGTGCGGAGCAGTTCCGGGAGCGTCGTCTTTTCATCATCCATCACGGGCTGATCGAACGAATTGACGATGCCGTGAAACTTCCGCCAGTGATACCGTCCGTGCAGCAACGCATAGCGGCTGGGCGTGCAGATGCCTGAGGAACTGTGCGCATCGGTGAACCGCAACCCTTGAGAGGCCAGTTTGTCGAGATGGGGCGTGGGGATTTTCGACGCAGGGTTCTGCACGCCGAGATCGCCGTAGCCCATGTCATCGGCGTAGAGAATGACGATGTTCGGTCGCCGCGCGGGTGTCTCGGCGGCGAAGACAGCCGTCATGGGGAGCAACGTGATCGTCAGACAACAGGCACGCAGCGCGAGCATCGTGGGGTTTCCTCTAGTTCAGCGTGAGGCGTTGGTCGACCTTCACATTCTGGCGAGTCAGTTTCCCTTTGCCGTGTGGAAGAACAGCTTCCAGATCGACGTGGGTTTCCTCGCCAAGTCCGAAGTGTGCAATGGCCGGTTGACCGGAAGCGTAACCAAAGCCAACGCTGATCTCGCGACTTCCCAGGAGCGCATCTGGCTGGCCCAGCCTTCCAGCGCGATAGAGATTGACGCGGGTGCCGATTCCCATGCGATTCACGCCGTTGGTTCCAGTCACCTGGACCTGCAGCCAATGGCCACCCGGAGTCTCATTCCGCAGCAACAGCGACCGGGTTTCGGGCCACCAACTGGGGAGGAACATGTCGAGGCGGCCGTCGTTGTCGTAGTCGCCGGTGGGACCGGGTGCGGTGTAGGTGATTTTTCCGTCTGCGTTCATCTTCGCAAAGAAGTCAGCCGGGCGCTGGATGGCCCGATCGGCGTCGGTGGGGAAATCGTTGATCGCCAGCGTTTCTTCGCGAAAACGCGGCAGGCCATCGGTGATGCCGAGATGCCGGAAGATCAACGGCACCGGCTGACCATTCTGGAACTTCACGAGACTCGCGGAGAGATCGGGCCAGCCATCGTTGTCGTAGTCCTGAATCTCGACATGCGGTGCTTTGAGGGGCAGCGGGACCAGTCCGACTGTTTCCGTCACGTTTTCGTAGACGGGCTGCCCGTCGCGCAGTCCGCGATGCAGATAGAGCCGATTCGCGACCGGCTGCATCCAGGGGCGCTCGAAATGCTGGCCGATCAGGATGTCCAACCAGCCATCGCGGTTCACATCGCCGAAGCAGACCCCGCAGACCATGTTATCGCCACGGGCATGCTTCCAGGTGAAAAGGTCGCGCGTCCCGGGAACTTCGGCAAACCGACCATGTCCGTCGTTCAAGAAGAGGAGATTCGCGGTGGCCGAGGCGATGTAGAAATCAGGCCAGCCATCGTGATTCACGTCGGCTGCGGCTACGCCGAGACCGGGGATGTCAGCCGGCAGGCCGACTGCACGCGAGACGTCTTCGAACTGAAGATCGCCCAGGTTGCGGAACAGCCGGGAGCTATTCGTGGGAGAGCCGTTGTAACCGCGGATGGGATCCTCGCCGACCAGCAGATCAAGCAGGCCATCGCCATCGTAATCGAGGACCGCAACGCTGCGACCGCCGAAGGCAGCCGGACAAGCACCGTTGTCAGCGGATCGATCCGAAAACTTTCCGTTCCCATCGTTTCGGAAGAGCGTGCAACCCCGCAGATTCGTTTTCGTCTGCGGCATACTCGCGACATACAAGTCCAGGTCGCCATCGTTATCGAGATCGACGAAGACAATCCCTGTCGCACGGGCAGAGATCGCCAGCGCGGGTTGTTCATCGACACGGAACTGACCATTCGCCTGCCGGAGCAGCAGATTCGGTTTCGTCCCCGGCTTGTGGAATGTCCCGACGTAGAGATCGAGCCGGCCGTTGCCATCGGCATCGCCCCACGCGGCTCCATGACCCTGGATTCCGACGAGATAAGGAGAAAGGCCGGTCGCCTCACCGACATCGCGGAAGATGAAGGGAGCGTCTGCTCCGCCGACGGGAGAACACAACGCGAGGGCGATGATCAGCGTGGACAGACAGCAGCGGCTCATCAGGGTCGTTCCGAGGCTGGAATGTGGATGACCGTCAGCAGGCACGAATCCCAGGCTTTGCTGCCGCGGCTGTTGTTCCAGTTGATGTAGAGCTTGTCCCCCTGCGGATCAATCGCGGAACTGAAGGTGCCGCGCAGTGTGCAGCCCAATTTCTCCTGGCTGTAGGCATGCAGAAAGGCGATGACTTTCTTGCGGCGCGTGCGGGTATCGAACTGGACCACCGGGGAACCATCACGTTCGCTGCCACCATGGGCCCCAGGAACGTAATAGAGGTAACGTCCGGTCGTGTCGGCATCGAGCGATGTGATGTACCCTTGCGTCCCGACCGCCGCTGAGCCGAGGTTTTCCACGGTCTCGGTTTTTGTGTTGAACGCATAGAGCGTGGCATCGTCCTTCCCCTGCCCCGACGACACGGTGTAGATCAGTCCGTCAGGCGTCTCCTGCGTGGCCGCTCGCAACCCGATGCTGGCTGCGATCGGTTCCGGTGCGCCCCCTTTCGCCGGGTCGAAGCGCATCAGTGTTCCTTCGCCATCTTTGGCAGACGAGAAGTAGACCCGCCCCGTGGAAGCCGCGAACATCATCGCCCGTGCTGGTCCGTTCGGCCCGGAATAGAGGACTTTCTTGTGCGGCACATCGTAGGCGAAGAAGTGAACGCCTTCGCCATCTTTGCCGGTTCCGGGGGCCGTTCCGCCGTAGAAGATCAGCCGCTGCGGATCGAGCACGCTGCAGGGGATGCAATGCTTGGGGACCGGTCCCTGCGCAACAATTTCAGTCCGACCACTGACCGGATCACACCGCAGGATCCAGTCGCCCCGGTAGTGATACTGGTCGGTGGTGACGCGCGTCGATCCGCGATGCGTCGAGAAGTAGAGCCAGCCGTCATGGCCGACATCGAGTCGGCTGTGAATCTTGCCGGGGGTGTAGTGACCATCAGGGAGAGCCAGCGTCTTCCGTAGATCGACAAGTTGCCGCAGTGTTTTCGCGGCGGGATCGTACTCGTAAACAAATGCGTTGCCCCCCGGTGCGAGATGGTCGCCGATCGAGGCGTAATACTTCCCGTTGATTGCGAGACTGTCGCCCCAGTTCGACCAGGGCTTCCCAGGATAGGTCTGCCCCGGAAAGAAGAGGAAGTCGATCGTCGGTACGGCCTTGGCCACGGAGACTTCGGGACGCAACGTCTCACCAGGTTTGAGGAAACTCTCTTCGGTCGCAGTCACCACGGCTTGACCACCCGGCAGAACCGGGGGAAACGTCACCCCACTCTCAGATCGAGCTGTCGTCTGAGCGGTCAGGACGCTGTTTCCAGTCAGCAGACACAGACCAAGCACGAGCCTTCGGGCTAAAGGATGCAACATGGCGAGATCTTCCCGAAAAGAACGGGAGCGATGTCCTGGAACCTGATCCCCGACAGCGCTCCCGGAGTGCACGACACCGACGGTTTACATGTTGATCTCGAACCCCTTGCGGTTTTCTCGAGCCAGGAACGAGTTCGCGAGCGTGTCACCGATGATCTCTCGCTTGACCGGATCCCACTTGAGTTCGCGGCCGACCCGCATCGCGATGTTCGAGAGATGGCAGATTTCGAGCATCCGGTTGTGCGACCAGACATCGGAAATCGGCTGCTTGCGGGCCTTCATCCCTTCGATGAAGTTCGCAGTATGGTTTGCACTCACCTTGCCGCCGTAGACCTGTTCGATCGCTCCTTCCGGCAGCGGTTTTTCTTTCAGGTCTTCCACCGGCTTGCCGGCGATCTTGCCCCGGTTGACGAAGAAGCGGCCTTCGGTTCCTTCGAAGAGAATGCCGTTGTCCCCTTCACTCGTGATGATCATCTCGACATCGTTCGGCATGTCGACACGGATGTTGAACGTCGTCGCCGCGTTGTATTGATCGGCCACGAGCGGATTGCCGTCTTTGTAGGCCACAGGCAGCTTGTAACTGACCGGGACAACTTTGCTCGGTCCCGTCTCGGTCGCACCCAGCGCCCAGCAGGCAATATCAACGTGGTGCGCACCCCAGTCGGTGAGCTTGCCGCCGGAATACTCGTGCCAGTTGCGGAATGAATAGTGGCAGTTGCTGTAGAGCGGCACCCCGCCACCATAACCTTTACGCATTTCAGGGAGTGCCCGATAGGCCACCTTCGGTGCGGGTCCGAGCCAGAAATCCCAGTCGATTCCCTCGGGGACTGGCGCTTCCGGAATGACCGGAGAAGCTTCCATCCCGTTGATACCGCAGGTCACCTTCTTCACCGTGCCGATGCGGCCATGCTTGATCAGCGCGATCGCCAGCAGGAACCGTTGATCGATTTCGGTCCGCTGCATCGTGCCGACCTGGAAGACCCGGCCGGTCTCTTTGACCACGCGCTCGATCAGCTTGCCTTCGTCGATCGTCAGCGTCAGCGGCTTCTCGCAGTAGACGTCCTTCCCGGCTTTCATCGCTTCGACAGCGATCTTCGTGTGCCAGTGATCCGGCGTGGCGATCATCACCGCATCGATGTCTTTGCGATCAAGAATCTTGCGGTAGTCTTTGTAGGCATCAGGCTTCTTTTTCTGGGCCTTTTCCACTTTCGCGACGTTTTCACCCAGCACGTTCGCGTCGACATCGGCTAGTGCAGCGAAGTCCGCGAAACCGAACGACTTGCTGGTGATCGCCCAGCCCTGGTTCCGCAGGCCAATCGTCGCGAAGACCGGCCGCTCGTTGGCTGACTGGTAGCCGAAGGCCCGGTTCGCCGACGGCAACAGCAATCCGGCTGTCCCAGCGAGAGCCATCCCCTGGAGGAACTGACGACGTGAAGTGGTTCGAGACGCTGACATCAATGAAGTCCTTCTAAGAAGTCTGGTGATTCGCGGCGTGGAACTGCACGCATTACGAAGTGAACATTACGCCCCCAGCACATCGCGTGCAGAGGTCATCCATCAACTGTGTAACCCTTTGAGCAATCTCACTGGACGATACCGGAAAATACCAGCCACTAAAACCGAATTCGAGCCGTTAGTGTCGGGTTCGATTTGCGGATGAGCGATTCAGGCCGTGATAACTGCCGTCTTGGTAGCCTTCAAGGGCGGGATTGAGATCGCTCGGAACGGGGACTGATCTGATTCCGGCATGATCCACTTCCTCTGGATTGCTGTTAGAGCAGCAGGCTGGTCTCGCTGCACCCGATCGTCATCTTACCGCGTTGCGTTTCAGTAAAACCTCCGGGCATAATCGGCGAATGATCAGACCGCGATGCATCCGAGGCGTCAGTTTCCAATGGACAAATCGAAAAACCAGCTTGCCCGAGAACTTGCTCAAGCCTTGGCCGTGCATGCGGACGACGATGCGAAGCTACGCAGTCTCGTCAAATCCCAGGGATTGCAGTGGACCGATTTTCAAGGACCGGCGGCCACTCGCCTCTTTGATGTCCTCTGCTCTGTCTCGCCGGATCAAGTCCGTGCGATGGCCGAGCAACTTTGGACTGGCGATGGCAAGCAGGCGATCCGGCAGCATCTCGAGCCATTACTCGAAGTCTTTCTCGCCGCTCCCGGTTCAATCTTTCGCGATAAGGTCACGGACGAGTTTAAGGCGACTTGTCCTTACCCCGGGATGAGATGGATCAAAGAAGCGAAGCGGCTCTACGGTCGCGAGCAACTCACCGCGCAGATCATCGAGCAGGTATCAACATCCACCCTCTTTTTTGTGCAGGGGGCCTCGGGTTGCGGCAAGTCGTCATTGCTCTGGGCGGGGGGCGCACCTGCGTGGCGAGAGCGATACGGTGCCGATTCCGTGCTGGCGGTCCGGATGCAGCGTGATCCGTTCCGGAGTCTGGCCAGCGCGCTGGAAACCGGACTCGACTTCGAGCAGGCCCTCGCCGACACCTACCGGCAACCCGAGAACCGCGTCTTCACTCGGCTTGCAGAAGCGCTGAAATCACAGCGAACCACCCCGCTGCTGCTGATCCTCGATCAATTCGAGCAGGCGCTGGTGGCTGAGAACGAGGAGTCCCAGCGGTCATTAAAGCTGTTCCTGGATGGGCTGGTGGAACTGACCAAAACCAGACCGACATCACTCCGGCTGCTGGTCAGTCTGCGGAGCGATTTCTGGGGTCGGTTTGAAGCATTCCCCGAGTTGCTCGCCTGGGCCGATCGCCATTTCGTGCGGGTCCAAACCCTCGACCGGGGGGCGCTCGAAGAGGCAATCCTTCGACCAGCAGCCGATCACGGCGTCGTCCTCGACGAGGCGATTGTCGCGGACCTCGTGAAAGAGGTGGCTGGGCGGAGCGGTCTGCTCCCGCTGATGCAGGACGTGTTGGTGCGACTGTGGAACGAAGAACTCCAACGCGGTCTCGCGCAATCGAAGCGGTTACATGCCGACACGTACCAGGGCCTCGGCGGGGTGCTCGGGGCCTTGAAAGAAAAACTGAACGGATTCGTCAAGCAAGACCAAGCGGCGATGCAGCGGATTTTGTTGCGGACCGTGCAGGTCGGCAGGGATCCGCAGCAACCCGTGATTTCCCGGGTCGGTCGCCTGTCGCAGTTATCCCCGGACGATCGACGGATGGCCGCTCAACTGATCGAGGCCCGGGTGCTGGCGACCTGGGACGGCGGTTCCCCCGAGGATGAAAATGACGGGTATGTGCTGCCGCATGAAACGCTGATCCAGCGCTGGGAACCCCTGTGCGAGTGGATCGCCGCCGACCGTCGCAGCCTGTTTCTGATCCAAATGCTGGAATCCGCCGCGTCAACCTGGCACGACCGCCGCAGCGTGGCGACCAGTACGGAGCAGTCAGCCCAGGTCGACCAGGGCTACTGCTGGCGCGGCGGGCAACTCGAAGATGCCGAACGCCTCGCAAAAGCGGACTTCCCGCGTCTCGGATTTACCCCCGATGCAATAACGAGCGAGTTCCTGCGGGAGAGTCGGAAGCGGGATGATGACGAGTTGCTCCGTGAACTGCGCCTTTCCAGGGAGAAAGTCGAAACGGCGAGTAAGCTGGCAGAGTCTGAACGTCAACGTGCAGAAGATGCGGAACGGCACCAGGGCTCGTTACAACGCACTCTCCGTTCTCTTTCGAGATGGACTGTCGCCGCCGCGGTGCTGGCATGCCTCGCACTGATTGGCGTGGGAGTGGCAATCGTCGCGCGATCACAAACACTGTCTGCCCTGGGCGATACAAAGATATTACTCGCAGAAGCCGAACGTCAGTTGGGTGTTGTGAAGCTGGCGGAGGCCTCGCGGCTGATACACGATAAACAGTTCGAATCTGCCACTGAGGCACTCGGAAGAATAGATCCGAAGTATCGTGTGGATGGCGATGGCAAGCCTGACTATGTGTGGCACTATCTTAAACACCAGACTGTAGGTGGACTCTTTGGTGTCTACGGTCACACTGGTGGTATCACAAGTGTCAAGTGTTCTCCAGACGCATTGAAGATAGTGACAGGATCAAGCGACGGAACAGCAAGGGTTTGGGACGCGCGGACTGGCCAGCCAATCCGAATTGCCGAAGCAGACTTTGTCTTATCAGGGCATTCAGACGAGATAACCGATGTAATCTTTTCTCCAGACGAAACACAAATTGCAACGGCTTCCTTAGACAGAACTGTAAAGGTATGGAGTGCTCGCACTGCCCAGTTGCTTTTCACTCTCCGAGGAGACATGGGGAAAGTCATCAGCATAGCATACTCCCCTGACGGAAAGCGGATTATCACAGGATCAGATGACAAGCTGGCACGGATATGGGATGCATGGAACGGTAAGCTTGTTTACAAACTTGGAGGGCATGTCGACAAAGTGAGCAGTGTATTCTTTTCGCCGGATGGAGAATGGATTGTCACAGGTTCAGGCGATGCACTACGTCGCTACGACGCACGTACTTACACACTAGATATAATACACAACTGTCCAGGTGTTCGTGATTCTTTCGTCGCATCCACATGCTCACCTGATGCGACGCAAGTCGCTACGGCTTCCACGGACAATACCGTTTATTTATGGAATGCACGCACGTTCGAACCACTCTCCGAGCTTCGTGGACATACAGCCCGTGTATCTTCAGTCGCCTATTCTCCTGATGGGCTTTGGATCGTGACCGGATCGTGGGATCAGACGGTGCGTATTTGGGATTCCCGTACTGGCCAGTCAGTTGCTGTAGTTGGAGGGTTTGCTAAAGGAAACATTTGCGCTGCATTTACAGCAGATGGGCTGCGTTTTGTCGCGGGTGCAGCAAATAATTGCGCTCGAGTCTGGGATGTCCGTTCCGGACAGCGAATCACAGAGATATCTTTAGGCCGCGATCCAGTTACAAGCATTGCACACTCGCCTGATGGAAAACAACTCGCAGTCTCTTCAGGTGGATATGCACGTGTGTATGACAAGCGTACCGGCCAGGTGGAATACGATGGCATGGGGTACTACAGGCAGATTTACAGTGTCGCATTTGCTCCTGATGGAAACCGAATCGCTCTAGGGTGCGTCGATAATGCTTGTCTGATCCACGACATGAAGGCCGGCAAGGACCTGCGATTGTCTGTTTCTCCGGCAAAGCAACAGGTCCTAGGTCTTCAATTGGGTGTAAAAAGCGTTTCGTTTTCTAGAAGCGGAGAGCACCTCGTGACTGGGGCCGACGACAACTCTGTTATTCTGTGGAACACATCTACTGGCCAGGAAATTGTGTCGTTAAGGGGGCATATCGCAGGCGTCAATTCTGTTGTTTTTGCCATTGATGGTACGCGAGTGGCGACTGCGTCGGACGACTCTACCGCTATAATATGGGATTTACGCAGCGAAAAGCCTAAGGCAATTCTTAAGAATCACGCCGGTGTCGTCACAGGCATTGCGTACTCTCCTTGCGGCACTAAGATTGCGACGGCATCTTATGACCAGACTGTTTGCGTATGGGATGCACACACTGGTAGGCCAATACGTGTACTCGATGGGCATTCCGCAGCGATAACTAGCCTTGCGTTTTCACCGGATGGACGACGACTAGTTACTGGCGCGGATGACCATACTGCGCGTGTGTGGGATGTGCAGGCCGGCCAATTGGTTGTCGTGCTTAATGGGCACTCCGCTAGGATAACCGATGTTGAATTCGCACCAGATGGACAGGAAATTGTCACAGCGTCCGATGATGGTACCATTCGCATATGGGAAGCATGGTCTGATACTGCAGTTGAAAATGCTAGCAGCAATTCTACCGAATACACTCCAGTTAGACTAACTGAAATGGCAATAAGCCGGAGGCGATGGATGACTGCTCCTAAACCAGAGTACCACAGAAAACTAGCATGGGACTATGATACGCCAGGCCGGTTATACGCAGCCCTAGTACAAAATGCGATACTCGTAAACTCTCTTGGGCAGCAGGCATTAGACCGCAATGATCACGATCAAGCTGTAGTATTCTTTTCCCGTGCACTTGTGCTACGCAGGCGGATACGCCTTGGGCTTTCTGGTACGGTTGATGCCCTGGAAGCAATGGATGCACTCGGCACACCGATGGCTGCACCCTAGATCCAGTTTCATAACGGGGAAAGCCTGTGTAACAGTCGGTGAACGCAGGCGAGGATGACGAAGGCGAGGAAGTGGTTGGGATTACGGTCGTAGCGGGTGACGAGGCGTCGATAATTCCCCAGCCAGGCGAACGTCCGCTCGACTTTCCACCGCTGCTTGTACCGCTTCAGCACGCGGCAGTCGTGCGACGGATGAATGTTGCGGCAACTCTTGCGGTGAGGCGTGATCAGCTGAATGCCGTCGGCGGCCAGTTCATCGCGCAGCTTGTTCGAGTCGGCTGCCCGATCGTAGATCAACCGCGACGAATGCTGTTCGAGCTGATGCTTGTCGAGCAGAGGTTGAATCAGATGGACTTCGGCAGGATTGGCAGCATGCAGATTGACCGCCAACGGCAGCCCTTGCCCATCGACCAGCAGCATCAGCTTGGAACCTTTGCCCACCTTGGTGAGCCCAACGCTGTCACCCCGTTTTTCGCAGCTACAAAGGTCGCGTCCGCCATTGCCACGTTCCAGTCCACTCGCCCATTCCGGTCGAGTGCGTGCAGCACCAGCCGCCACGCGGCTTCCAGCGTGCCATCGGACATCCACTCGTGACAGCGCCGCCAACAGGTCGGGTCAGAAGGGAAGACTCCCGCGGTCGTTCTTCATCCTCGCCACGGCTCGGCGAACAACCTTGCGTCTTTCCATCGAGCACCGGACCGTAGCACCCAGAGGATTCCTTCAAGACACGGTCGCGGTGGTGTCCGCGGTCGGCCACCAGTCGGCCGTTCCACGAAGAGATGCTCGATCCGTTCCCATTGCGCATCCGCAAGTTCCGACCGTGGAACGGTCCGCGACCCCGTGCAGTTTCGACCCCGTTTCGGCCAATAGTTCAACGTCAGCTTCATGGCGAAGGACTCCTTTCAAAGTCCCTCAGCACGCAAATCGCAGACCAACTCGCGCTATGAAACTGGCTCTAAGTCCACCAGAGTTCCATAGGATTGCTCCGTCGGCTCAGGGTCCCAGCAGATCGCTGCAGCCCGCCAGCACGCGGCCGATGGCGATTCCGGCGTTGCGATAGACGATCTGTTTGCTTCCTGGTTCGCGCAGGTGGCCCCCCGAGTTGTGCAGGGCGACGATTTCCCAGTTCTCGTTGAAGACGGGCGATCCCGAGGAGCCCGGCAGGGTGTCGGTCAGATACTGCACGACATTCTCGTCGGCGTAGGTCACCAGGTTATGCGAGAGGCCAATTTGCTTCGGCCCTCCAGCTGGATGTTGGATAATCACGACTCGTGTATCGACCACGGCCTTCGCCGGTTTCAACGTCAATCCGCCCCACTTCGCACAAGGTTCCCCGGCAAACCTGACCAGCGTGTGATCATGCTGCTCAGATGTCCGGAATCCATCGGCAGGTTGCAATCGGAATGGGACTGCCGCTTTGGAGAGCCCCTCGGCGTTCAGTTCATAGTTGAATTCAACCACCGCAGTCGCTGCGCGTTCCGCGGTTGGCAGGACGTGGTGATTGGTGAGCAGCCAGTTTCCGGTGAGCAGCATGCCACTGCCGTAACAGGTTGACCCGTTGTTGTCCGTCGTGGTGATGCGCACGACCGACTGGGCGCGCTTCAGGCCGTTTTCAAGAAAGCTGATCGGGAGCAGCGTACTCTGCTGGCCCATGATTTTTTCGAGGTGGGGACCCTCGGCGAACGACTTCCACTCGGCTTCACGAATGTTCGTTGGTGAGACGACACCGTCGAGTTGTTCGTCCTTTGCCTGACGTAACGTCGGCGACTGTGGAGCGCGGTCGACCGCTGTGTTCACCAGTTCGCGGACCATCGCGCAGCGCCGGGCGAGATCAACCACGTTGAACCAGACGGTCCGAATCGGCCCGTCGGTATCGATGTCGCCCCAGTCGAGTCCCGCCTGTTTTGTCACCTCCCGGGCCTGCTGCTTGGAGTCGAATTGATCGGTCAGGATTTCGCACAGATTTGTGAGGCGGTTCGTCCAGGGAGCAGGAGCCATGTGGGATGCCCAAAGCAGGTGAAACCGTAGGAAGGCAACTCCGAGCCTAGCGGCGAGACGCAGCCATCGCTACTCCGTCGTCCGCGAATTAACGCGTCAGCCAGCTGACACTCGCTCAGGAGACTGTCGAACAGTTGTCGCTGCGGTCTGTATTCCTGGAGCGCTACGATTCCGTGCGAATCACCCGCGGCAATTCTCGACGTCAACCACTCAGCTGGATTTTTCCGAAGGCCGTTTCAATGAACTCTGAAGAGAAGTTGCTGAAGATGCTGCGACAAGTCGATCCGGCCAACGGCCGCGCGGGACTTGAAGCTTATCTCCAAAGACCGGCATTTGGTGGGGATTACCGTACCTCCGTCTTGCAGGCGGAACTGGCGATGGAGGGGATGTCAGAAATTTTTCACCGATGGGAGTCCGAAGTTCGACCCACGTACGGCGGAGTTGACACTGGAAGCCTTGAATGCAGTCGAGTCGGGTCGAGCATTGACCGATGCTCAACAATTTCAGTTGGAAGCAATCGTGCTTCCCTATCACCGCCCGGTCGTGGACGTGGTCCAAGATGGACTGGTTGTCAGTCAGTTGACAGACGAGTGGAGCAAATACGGTACTGCAGAGCGTCGAGCATGGACGATTGAGCGAACGCGCGCGATCGGTCGACTGAATGTGCCGACTCTTAGTTCGCTCCCCTATGCGGGAACAGGGTTCATCGTCGGCGATGTCCTGTTAATGGCGAACCGCCACGTCGCGTCAATCTTTGCGCAGGGCGTGGGTAGACGCAGCGTTCACCCCACGGTCACCACCATGGTAGGCTCAACGTGGAGCGAGTCAGTCTTTGCGAAAGTCGTAAGTCGTTAGACTGTGTTCTCAGCCTACGGTTTGGGCTTTTCGACCGTCAGATTGCGGCGATAGATCTTCGTGCCATGTGCGATGTAGAGCTGATTGTGGTCGGCACCGGCGAGCATACAGGTCGTCAGCGGCAATCCTTTATCGACTTTGGGCAAGACTCCACAGGGACGGCCCGTGGGGTCGAAGATTTGTACGCCGAGTTCGCTCGTTACATAGAAGCGACCGATTCTGTCGACCGCCATCCCGTCACCTTTGGAATTCTGGATGTAAGGTGGCGGCTCGTTGAATTTGAATTCACCTTTCTGGTCAATCGGCAGACGCATGGGCATCGTCGGCATCTTGGCGTCGAGCACTCCACCCGGATTGACTCGGAAGGTCCAGGTGTGCGTGCCGCCGTAGTCGGAGACGGCGAGCGTGCCCCCATCGGGAGACAGGGCGATGCCGTTGGGCTTGCCGATTCCGGTATCAACAGCCTTGACTTCCCCCGTTTGCGGATTGATTCGGGTGACTTGCTGTGCTCCGGTTTCGGTGATGAGGATGAAGCCGTCATTCGTCACAGCGAGGTCATTCGGTTTGACTCCTTCCGCGATGACTTTGACTTCTCCACTCTCCGGATGAATTGAGATGACGCGGTTCTTCGATCCCTGACAGGCGTAGAGCAACGTCCCCTCGGGATTGAATTCGAGGCCGCTGACGGACTCTTTGCACAGTTCTTTGCGAGTCCCATCCGTCGCGATTCGAACGATGGAAGGGGCCTTCATGTCGCAGAAGTAAAGGTTGCCCTCTTTGTCGGCGCAGAGCGCGTCGGCAAACCCGAGATTGTCCGCAACGAGTTCCCATGTCTGACCAGGAATCAGCAGGTTCAGCAGCGTGAGGTCGCCGCCGAGATCGCCGCGGGTATCGAGTACGGGTGTGTGCACTTCCTTGCGCCAGAGCCATTTCATGGCGTCCGGAAACCTGGCACCACCAAAGTCCGCGTTGTGGGCGTAGCCTTCAGCCCAGTCGAAGCGAACATCGTAGCCGGCATACTTGAGAGCTGACGCCATCTGCTGATTGGCCCACGGCCAGCTCCCGAAGGCGTTATCAACATCGCCGCTCGTGTCCGCCATGTAGATGCGAATCGGCTGCGGTTCGGTCTTGCGAACCAGCGACGGATAGACGTTCCCACCACGCAGGTTCGTGAAGCTGCCGACGCTCGAATAGACCTTGCGGAAGAAATCGGTTCGTTCCCAGGCCGCCGTGAATGCACAGATCGCACCGGAACTGGACCCGCCAATCGCGTGCATCTCGGGATCGTCCGAGATGGAATACTTCTGACGCACGACAGGAATGATTTCTTCCAGCAAGAAGCGGACGTAGCGGTCGCCGAGGCTGTCGTATTCCAGGCTGCGGTTCGAGTGCCTCCCCTGCTGCCGCGGCTTGTCCTTCTCGTGCCCGGGATTGATGAAGACGGCGATCGTCGTCGGCATGTCGCCGCGCGCAATCAGGTTGTCGAACACGGTGGTGACACGCCACCGGCCGTTCGGGTTCTTCATACCCTCGCCGTCTTGAAAGACCATCAACGCTGCGGGTTTGTCTGCCTGATATTGCGCAGGCACATACACCGACCAGTCCCGCGTCGTATTGGCGAAAATCTTCGACTCGAAGGCTGGCATCTGCTCGACGGTCCCCTTCGGTACGCCCTCTTTCGCGACGGCATCGGGATGCGGTTCCCAGGCGGGCTTCGTTTCCATGATCGGGATGTTCGTGCTCTTCGCATTGTCGTCCCACAACCACTTCAACGCTTCGGGCAGCAGTTCGCCGCCAAATTTTCCACTGTGTCCCCCGTCGGTCATGGTCAATTGGTAGGTATAGCCCGCGAACTGCAGTGCCGCGGCAAGATCCTGGTTTCCGAGCGGCCAATTGCCGTGCAGGTTATTGAGGTCATCGCGACCATCCTGCAGAGAGACCTTAATGGCCTTCGGTTTGTCTTTCGTCTTCCGCACGAGCCCCGGATAGGCCCAGCCGCCACGAATGTTTGTGAAGCTGCCGATGTGACTGAGCACCTTGCCAAAATGCTCCGGCTTCTCCCAGGCGACAGTGAAGGCGCAGATGCCGCTGGACGAAATTCCGCAGACGGCACGCTTTGCGGGGTCGCTGGAAACATTCAGTCCCTTGAGCGCGACCGGCAGAAATTCGTCGATCAGAAAATTCGCATAGCGATCACCCATCGAGTCGTACTCGAACGAACGGTTGCTGCGCGCCTTGGCGCCTTTCGCTGTGGCTGCGATCGTGCCTGGATTGACGAACACCGCGATGGTTGGCGGCATCTTTCGCTGATGGATGAGGTTGTCGAACACGATCGGGACTCGAAAGCCACCCTTCGGATTCGCGTATCCGCTCCCATCCATGAAGACCATCAAGGCGGCGGGTTCGTCGGCCTTGTACTGCGCCGGCACATACACACTGTATTCACGCGTGGTTCCCGGAAAGAGTTGACTCTCTTGGAACTGCCCTGTGCTGACCATCCCCTGCGGCACACCCGGCTGTACCACACGATCGGGATGCTCCTGCGCCTCGACAGGAAGCATCAGACAAGACACGACGAAACATAGACCAATCAAACCGTGCTGGAGATGCTTCATGGCCGGGTTCCAAGTTGTAGGCTGATGCGTGCTGATGACCGTCCGAAACCGTTACGGGCGAGAATCGATGTCCGCGGCATTCCGATTCTATCCTTCAGCGGCACCAACCCGCCAATCAGGCCGTCGAATGAATTGTTCTGCGAAAACAAATGCATGGCGTGAACACCGTGCCTGTCTCACGGGAGAGCACGCATCAGTCCTGCTCCCCTCGTGTCATACCGTTGTGGCTGGAACCCCCACGCCGAGGCCACGACCGTCTTCTCGCAGGGCATCCCGTCCAACTGTGGGTAGAATGACTCGTCACGGATTAGTACTTGATGCGGCTCAGTCGGGATTGGCCAGAATGATGAAACAGGTCCTCACGCTCTGCACGCTCGCGGCTTTGATTCCACAGGTCGTGATGCACGCCGCCGAACACAAGGTTCGTCCGGGTGATTCTCCGCAAGACGTGCTCGATCGCGCGGCGGCGGGAGATCGCCTGGTGCTGCTGCCGGGACTGCATCAGCATGCCTTGGGCAAATATCGCTCGATCCTCTATGTCGACAAGTCGGTCGAGATCGAGCTCATGGAAGGCGCGACACTCAAACTCGCACCGGGTGTGACGCGACTCGATCCCGAGGGAGAAATTACGACCGATCAAGACGCTGGCAAGAAGCTCGATGACCTGCAGATTGGAGGGACTTTCGACCTGGCTCGGCCTGCAGTCGACGGACCGGAAGCCTATGGAAGCACAATCTACACCATCGTCATTGATGGTGTGGGAGCAGATGGTCAACCCGACACATTTGCCTGGGGTGATGGCAAGATCTTCGATACCCCTCAGAAGAATGTGCCCATCAGCGGCGATTGGCAGGAACTCAGTCACGGTGTGAAGATTCGATTCGGCAGCCGCACCGGACACAGCCTCCGCAGTCTCTGGTTTGTTTCCTATGACGGACAGGAAGCCTACGGCATCCGCATTGGACATGGCCGTCAACCGGAATACATCGAGAAGGTGCGCGTCATCGGCAAGGGGACGATCGACCTGAATGCCTCGCAGAATGCCCAGCCGAGTGGGCTCGTGAAAAACATCAATGCCTGTGTCCTCATCCATGGCCGCGTGCGTCAGGTGCTGGTCGAGGGGATCACCATGACCGACACAATGCGTTCGGTGATGGCGTACGGCGAGCACACCGGCATCTTCCTGCCCGGTGGCAAGAGCGGTCCCGGCGAATCCTTCGACGCCGAGGACATTACCGTGCAGCGCACACGGACGATCAATCCCCACGGTAGCGGCTACCTGTTCGGCCATCCGTCCTTTCGCGGGCGGATCAGCAACGTCCGCTGCCTTCAGAACTACATGGAGACCGCCTCGACCGCCATCGAACCCAACTTCAATCTCGACGGATACCAAGTCGTCGGCAACGTGATCAAGAGTGGCGGCCAGGCCATTCACTGTTGGCGAAGATCGACCAACGGTATCGTCACCGACAATCTGCGGATCCACGACAACACCGGCAAACCAGTCGTCGTGATCAATTCACCCCGTGGTTGGGAGACGCCGGAACAGCCCGTGCTCCGCAACAACCGCAACCATCTCAGCGACCCATCGCCCTGAAGTGGTCAACCAGTTCCACCGGACGATTCCTCCGGACCATTCACCGATGGAATTCACCGCCAGACTCATTGTCGCGTTGAGGGGATCCCCTCGTCCTTCTCCACCCCGCAGAACCGTTGATCCTGGCAGCAGTCATTGATGAGGTGTTGGTGTTCGATGCAAGCGCGCAGGACAATTGACTGGCCAGCAAATCGAAGCATGACCATGACTCGACGGTCAATTCGTCATCCACTCGCTGCCAATCAGCCAGGCTGAGTCAGAGCCAACTGGGAGGCTGATGATCACAACCGGTACCGCAGATCACGCTGCAGAGGTTGACGGATTTGTGTCGGCTGAAATGCACAACGGACCATGAAACGAAGAAACCCCTGTAAACAGGGGCTTCTTGAACGGCCAGTGGACGATACAGGACTCGAACCTGTGACCTCTACCATGTCAAAATTGAGACTTTTCCAGTCTCTATCCTGCTGCGGTAGCGACTTTTGGAATGACCACCGGACCGACAATCCGGCGCTCTAATCTGCACGCCCATATACTGAAAACGCCCAGTCCGAATCCGGACGGGGCTCGAACCCGCAACCACCGGATCGACAGTCCTGTGTCTGACAAGTTCGTTGGGCGTGTTGAAAATCTTCATCACGCTGCGAGGGTCGGTGGTGGGCGTTTTGTTGGTCGGGGAACGAGTTCGCCGCGGAGGCGGCGGGCAGTGATTTCGCAGTAGGTGGACTCCCGCTCTATGCCGATCGCCACGCGGCCCTCGAGCTGTGCAGCCAAGAGCGTTGTGCCGCTCCCGGCGAACGGGTCGAGGACCACGCCACCTGGCGGGATGATCCGGACGAGCTCCTGCAGCAGCGCCGTCGGCTTGCCCGTCAGGTGATGCTTGTCCCGCCGGTCGACCGGGATGCGGTAGCAGCCGGGGTACGGCCCGGCGTGCGTCGCCGCGCGACACGGGCCGCGGGTGCCCCAGACCAGATACTCGCACTGATGCCGCATGTAGCCCTTGTGCGGTGCCCGGCTCGCTCCTCCTTTGTCCCAGGCGATCACGCCCCGCCAAGTGAGGTCGGCAGCCTGCAGGGCGTCGGTCGTTGCGGGGAGTTGTCGCCAGTCGGTGAAAACGAGCACGTAGCCCCCGTCGCGGAGCAACGGACGGCACAAGCTGAGCCATTGCATCGTCCACCACGTGAACGACCGCTGGTCTTTTGCATCTCCCGCAAATGTCGGTCGGCCGCAGGCGTTGCTGTTGTGGGCGTACTTGTCGACGGGATCCATGCGTCGCTCGCCCGCAGTCGTTCCCCCGGATGAGTACGGTGGGTCAGCGATCACGGCATCGATCGAAGCCGGGGACATGGTGGCGAGCAAGGGCAGGGCCTCGCCCTGGTACAGCGTGGCGGATTCGTTCCGAAAGTAGGGTTGCATGCATCAAGCCTTTTGCGCGGGTGAGAACGAGTGAAACACAACTTCACTTCGTCACTTCCGGAGGCGGTCGGGCAACACGGATCCGCACGTCGGCGGCGATCGCCGGACGGCGCGGAGTCGATCGATCAGGCATGGTTACGCAGCGGTCCATTCCAAGCCTCGCGGGGCAAGGTTGGGCCGGCCTGCGCTACAGGTCGGTTCAATCGGTCGGCCGACAGTTGGCGCTGTCGGTCGACCACTTTTTACAAATTTCCGTTATTCCGTAATTTCCAGCTTCGACGGATCCGGCGGTGGCATACTGAGGGCAACGGCCGCGGATTGAGCATATTTGACCAACTGGGCCGTTTCGTGATGCACGTAACGGCGGATGGTCTGCAGCCCAGCGTGCCCGAGAACGGCGGCGGCCGCTTCGATGCCGGCGGCGTGGCAGAGTTCGGTCGCGGCTTTATGTCGCGTGCAGTACAGGACGATGCTCCGATCGATCTGCAACTGGTCCCGGAGCATCCGGAAGCGGCGGGAGAGGCGTTCCCGCGACCAGCCAGCCCCGCGGTCGTCGAGGAAGATCGGCCCCGCCTGGCGATCACCGACAGCTTCCCGCACGAATGCGGCCGCGGCATCGTTCAGCGGGATCGCGCGGGCGCGGCCCGTCTTGCCTTTTGTCTTGTGATCGTCGAGCACGATCACCTGGTCGGCGGGGCGGTAATCGCCGATTGTCGCGCGGCAAAGTTCATCCGGCCGGGCACCGGTCAGCAGGAGCGTCTGGTAGATGCGGCCAAACGCCGGCGTGCCAGCGGCGAGGAGGGCTTCGATCTGCTGGCGGGTGGGGAGCTGCTCGCGTTGTCGCCCGCCCGGTTTCTTGATCGGCTTGGTGACCGGGCTTTCGAGGCGTCCGGTCTCGATGGCCCACTTCTGGAATTGCTCCCAGGTGATGGCGTTGGCCCGGAGTGTGTCCGGAGCCTTCATCCGGCTGTCGGGCCAGCGGTTCGCGCGGTCGAGCGCGGCGAGGACCTCGCGTGAGGCGAGTCCGAGCAGCTCGCGGGCCCCCAGCGTCTCGCGGATCCACTTGGACCGTCCGCGATAGAACTTCCGCGTGGCGGGTTTGGCCCGGGTGTCGACGTCGGCCAGCCAGGCCGTGAGGTCTTCGGCGATCATGAGGTCTCCCCAGCGCTGGAGTTTTCGGCCGAAAAGTCATTCGCCGACCAGGTGTTCGCACCGCACGCCCCGATCGAGGATCCACTTCCAGCCGTCCGACACGAGGCGCGAGCCGATATCCACGTCGTAATGCGGGCGGCGGGCGTCGTCCCCGGAGAGGCCGTAGCGATTGAGGACCGAGCGACGGAGCAGCAGGCAGCCAAACCCTGTCCCGCCGACCCGCTCGATCTCTGGCCCGTCCAGCGGGAGCATGGGAGCGGATCCCCAGGGGATGCGGAAAGCGCAGGCCTGCTGCTGCCTGTAGCGATGGCGGTAGACCCCCGAGACGGCGGCGACGCGGGGCCCCATGTGCTGCATCAGCCGCTCGATGGCGTCCAGTCGCTGGGGAATGACGTCGTCTTCGAGGGTCAGAACGAACTCGTCCGTCAGCAGCAGGAGTCCGCGGTTGTACAGCCCGGTCACAGCGGCTTCGACTTCAGCAACGGTCGCCCGCCTGTTCCGCCGGTCCTCGTCCGCGAGCCGTGGTCGACCGGCATCAAAACGGCTGATGGCCAGGTCACCCTCCCAGTCTGCCAGTCCGAGACGGGCAGCCGTCAGGGGCTGATGCGTGCTGTTCAGGATCACCAAGCGCGTGCGCGGCCATGTCTGCTGTTGCAGCCAGCCTCGGAGCCGATCCCATGCGTCCCAGCGTCCGCTGAAGGGGATCAGGATTGAGACGGTTTCGTTCG
This sequence comes from Planctomycetaceae bacterium, assembly GCA_044229335.1. GTDB lineage: Bacteria > Planctomycetota > Planctomycetia > Planctomycetales > Planctomycetaceae > DSVQ01. Next base: position 34,688 of record JBGATC010000051.1, read on the forward strand.
CCAGGTCCGCATCCTGGTGATACGTCAGCCGGATGGTCTGCGACAACTGGGCGGTGTGGACGCGGTAGTGGAGCGGGACTGGCGATTTGAGGGCGTGCCACGGCCCCTGTCGGAGCACCTGGCGGAAAACTCGCCAGTCCTGCGTGCGACCGGACTGAGGGTGCGGACCAACGAAGGCCAGTGTCGATCGCAGAATCTCGGTCCGACAGACGCTGTTGGCATCGCACAGATTGCGGCATTCGATGTCGGCAGCACGAACGACCGCGGGAGCTTGCCCGGTGCCGTACATCGCTCCGGACTTCTGCCCGAAGGCCTGCAGGACCGGAAAGACGAAGGCCGCTTCCCGGTCGGCCTCGAGCAACTCGACCGCTTTCGCGATGTATTCGGCAGGCACGACATTGTCGGCGTCGAGAAAGAGCACGTATTTGGTCCGCACACGCTCCAAGGCATGCCTGCGAACCTGGTGGACGTCTCGGTAGTCGACACGGTCGCAGTCGACGCCGAAACGCTGACAGACCAGTTCCGGCGCATCATCGCTGGCGTCATCGTAGACGCGGATTTCCGCCGGCCGGGTCGACGACGCCCAGAGCGAGAGCAGTGCGTCTCCCAGGTACCGTGCATAGTTGTGGCAGGGGATCACGACCGTGACGGCCGCTGGATCGTAGTGCATCCGCGGTGCGGTTCTCGCTCGGGCGGCTATCGCGGCCGCGGAGAGAGCTTGATCGATCATCCATTCGATGGGATCACCGCTCTGGATGATCTGCCAGGCACTCCCATTGCGCAGAGCGTTCCAGGCGGCGGCGAGCTTCGTGGAGCGGGATGCGGCCGCCTGCTGTTCCACCAGCCAGCCGCGGATTTCGGCTCGATGGACGATGCACCCGGCGACTCCCCAGCGGTCCATGGTGGCGGCGCGTTGCGTGCAGGATTCGCACCATTCAGACGGCATGCCCAGCGAACGCAGGATCTGTTTCAGTTGCGTACCGGGTCCGTGGGACTGCTCGCGGTTGGCTTGGTCACGACTGATTCCCGACGGCTTCATTGTGTTCTGTGATCCGATTTGTACACTCATCCGTTCCGTCTCAATTGCCGGGAGTCCACGGTGGGCGCGATAGGCATTTACTTTTCTGATGGGGAGCGGCTTCCCATCAACCGTCTGACCTGCGATCCATTCGGAGATAGATGCCATGTTGAGACGGATCTCCTTTGTTGCGTTTCTGGTGGTTTTTTTACTCTCGCTCGCAGCATTTTCAGTATCTGACTCCACAAGCGCGACGATCCGCCGGGAGTATGACCGTGATGGGAACCTCATCAGTGAATCGCAGCACGACAACCTGGGCAGGCCTCATGGACTTGTCACGCTTTATGCTCCGGACGGGACCGTTGCCAGCACTACTCGGTACTATCATGGGTCGTGGGTCTGGCACAAAGAATTCCAGGCGGATGGTACCTCTGTTATGAAGTGAACGGTCATTCTGTCACCGTGAGCGTTCCCGACCCCGAGGTGCCACCGCAGCAAGTCTCGATGGAGCCCTGGAAGAACAGGGGGATTGACGACTGTTCTGCAAAGAACGGATCGCAGCTCGGGCTGATAGCATCCGTGACACCCAGCGTCCCCCCCAGCGGTGCGAAATAATCCACCGAAATGATGTAGCCGGGTGGGCCAAGCGTGTCGCAGGTGACTGTCACCGAGACCACAAGGCCGCAGATCTCTGCAGTGCCCTCCCATCGCGTTGTCCCGTTCCATGTGACCATCGACACGAAATCGGCACAGCCAGTACCGCTGAGTTCTACTGTCAGCACAGAGGGAATCCCGTCCGGGCAGCAGTCCGTGGGGATCAACTCACCAACGCAGCAGCACGGCAGATCGGTCAGCGATACCTCAAGGTATGCCCCATCACACCGGCATTCGGTCAGCGTGACTTCCGCCGCACCTACGGATTCGACCCAGCAGTCGGTGTTGCTGTTGAAGCAATGAGCCTTAATGCTGAGTGGCGGCCCCCCATCCTCTCGCTCGGCCGCGGGATTGCAGTAGACGAGAAACCCGACATTGCCAGACCAATTCTCCCCGCTCGTCCCTGTGCAGCCGCTGCCACCAGTCCCTAGTGTCCCCCAAAAGACCCCACAGTCGGCCCCTGCGGGCATGCTGACACCACAAGGGAGCGCCCCGGGTGACGTGATGCGGGTGAAGTTAACGCGGTGCAGACCTGCGAGCGTGCTGCATCCGGTCAGCAGCAAGTCGAGGAACCCGTCGTCTCCCCCCTTGTCGCAGCAAAGGCGCTGAGCCGCCCGATCGCCACCACAGGGATTCGGGAGCCCGCCAGGTTGATCCAGGGCTTTGATGCAAATTGCGTGGGGCAGCTCCGGCCAGTCTCGGCCGGTCGCCTCGTCGAGAACCATCTCGTTCCCCTCGCGGGCGTCTGCCACTGGACCATCCGGTCGCGGGGCAAACGGATCCCACTCGCGGACATTACGATAGACAGGGACCGTGGCGCGTCCCGCTCCGGCGAGAATGGTCGCGTTGGTGAAGGTCAGCGTCACTTCGGTGGGGCTGACGATCTCCAGTGTCCATTGATCGGTGTAGGACTCCCAGCCAACCGACCCCGCGACGGGTGCGAGGCAGGCAGCATCGGACCGGTAGTCCCCCTTGTGGTAAGCCAGCACGCCGTCCGTGATGTGTGACGGTGGGAAGGCGTTGGCGATCGCATCAGGGGTCACATCGACCAGCGAGGGGATTCCGTCGCAATCGAGCGGGCTGCCGATCGTTGTGCGGGCGACCCATTTGCAGCCGACGAAGCATTCTTTTTTCAGTTCCACGACGGGGCAGGCGACGACGAGCGGCGGAGCGGACCCATAATCGTAACCGTAGTCATAGTCTCCGAGTGGAATCGAAACCTTGATCAGGCAGCGAAAGATGGCTGCATAGCGACAGGGGACGCCGTCCGGAAAGTGATCGCAGAACGGCCAGTTGTGGGCGGTGGGATCAGCGTCAACCGCCTGTGTCCGGCAGTTGCAGCCTGTGCAAAGGAGCGTCCCGGCTTCCACAGCTAATACTCCACGATCGCTGGGCAGGCCGCTTCTTTTCGATAGAAAATTCCGGTCGACTGCTCGAATTGAACGGCAACCCGCGTCCCGGCAGTGACATTGAACGTCGGATCGAACGCAATCGTCGGCACGACGCAGGTCCGCGTCCCGCCCCCTGTGCCGATCTGGTACTGCAGTCGTGCGTCGCCATCCGGGGTCATGTCGGTCTCAGCCGTGGCCACCCAGACGCAGGTCCCGGCGGTCAGCATCTCCCACGTAACGCCTCCGGAGCCATCCGGAACTTCGATCACGATCACGCGCTGCATCGTGAAATAAACGCCGGGAGAAGATTGGAGCTGCACGGTGATTTCGTCACCCGAGCCATCCTCGGCGGTGTTGCAGATGCAGGTGTCCGCGGCGAGCGTGGCAGCGAAGGCCTTGTTGGCGTCAGCATCGCCGGTCTCGGTGATCCAGACAACTTTCCATTCCGGGTTGCCGCCCGGCAGCAGTGGGCCAGGGCGAAAGATCGAGCGGGAATCCTGCTCGCGGCGCGTTGTGGCGACAAAGGCATTCCAGTCGGCTGCTCGCGGATGAAACGGAGCGCCGGGTGTGACGTAATCCGGCATCACGCCCCCGTTCCAATCTTCAGCGCGGCGAAGTCCATTGATTCGAACACCGTGTGAACGTTGACCTGGCCGGGGACCTGGATCTTCTTCCCGCCGAGCGTGGCACTGCCATCGACGTACATCGTTTCGAGGTACTGCCAACCGGTTTTCTCGATGCCGGTGATGGTGCCGATCGTCTTCCCGGTCACGTTCTTGGAGTAGGCGAACTCAAACCCAAGCTCCCATTGCTCCTGTCCACGCTTGCTGCCCCTTGCTCCTTTGAACAGGACGCTGCCGGCGGGGCGACCGTAGAACGTGGCGTTATTCACGCAGGGAGTCATGCTGTAGAGAGTGTCGATGTAAGTCTGCGTCACGACGGAATTGGCGAAGCGCGTCGTAAGCGAGTAGTCGAGGATGGGGGCGAACATGTCCAGGCCGCGGACTTGACCGGTCTTCAGGTCGATGCCGATGGTCTTCTTCACGTCGACCGGGGTGACCAGTGCGGGGGCGTAGCTGGTCGTGTCCAGTGCGGTCGTGATGTGACTGGTCCCTCCCGTCATGTTGAAGGCGAGGACCGTGTTGAACTCGCTGGTTTCCGGGTCGCTGTTCTTGACCTGGTTCTGGGGCAGACCGTAGCTGACGCTGACTTCGTAGATGGATGGCGAGAGTCGTTTGATGCCTGAGCTCTGCCGCGGCATGCTGCGGTAACTGGCGGGCGAGGCGGTCACGGCCGCCAGGTGAGCGACGACCTCGTCGGGTTCATCCAGGACGTAATAAATCATCTCACCGCTGGCGGTTTCGCCAACAGTCGCTGGGCGGGAGAAGAATCCTTCTTCGACGACTGCGGTCATTGGAAGGCGAGTCCTTTGTTTTGCTTGGCCAGGTCGACCAGCGCACCGGTGTTGATCGCCGTCTTGTCGATTGGCCCCTTGAGATCAGACAAGCCACTCACACCGGTGCGCCCGATGCCAGCGGCGGAGAATGATCCGGAGATCGAAGAGAATCCCGGCGACGTGGCGGCGGCAGCCGCTCCATTCACAGCCGGGGCGACGGTTTTCTTGCGGGCTTCTGCCGCGGCGTTGCGAGCGGCGGCGAACTCCTGACGAGCGGCATCCAGTCGGCGGCGGGCAGCCTCCTCCTGCTCCTGCCGCATCTCCTGGTTCGTTTCGTGCATCGCCTGCCGCTCTTCTTCGATCGCAGCCAGGCGATTGCGGGTCTGTTCGGCTTGTGCGAGCACAGCCTGCTGGCGGGACTGGTTAGCAGCCTGTGATTCCTGCTCCTGCATCTCCTGCAGCGTCGCGAGGACCTCGTTGACATCCTGGCCAGTCATTTTGGCGATTACGCGAGCCATCCCGCCCGCGATCGCGTTCTGGGCCGTCGACCAGACGGAGACCATCCCGCCGACCACCGTGCTCCAAGCGGAACTGAGAAACGAGGTGATCACGACCCAGCCGGTCCGCAACCCGGAAAACAGGTCGATGACCGTCCCGGAGAGATTGGTGACCATGTTGCGGTAGATTTCCCGCAAGCGTTCGGTCCCTTCGAGCCAGGCGAGTTCCAGACCGCTCCAGAGGACGCGGCCCGCGGCTGAGAGATCGCCTGCCACCAAAGCGTCCATCACTCCCTGCAGCGTCTCCTGGACGACAGTCAGCAGGGAGCCGAAGTTCGGGAAGAGGAAATCGAAGGCGTCGGCCGCGGCGGTGCGAATCTCCGGGAAGAAGTAGATCAGCCCGGCGAGCGCGGCGGCGACCAGGCCGAGCGGAGAGGCTAGAGCGGCGATCACCGGGGTGAGGGCCACCCATGCGCCATAAAGACCGATGACGGCTCCAGCGACGGAACCGATCCGGGCCGCGAGACTGATGGCGGTCGTGATCAACGGGCGGTTATTCGCCAGGAAGAGAGTCACGGCCTGTGCACCATCCCGCAGGAACTCGGTCATCCGGCGGAGCGTCGGCAGCGCGGCGATGCCAATCTGTGCCCACGCGGCCGCGACGGCCTGCTTCAACTCCGTCATGACATCGCCCAATGCGGCGGCGGCGGCGATGTCGGCCGGAGTGATGAAGCTGTTCTTCCCGTATTTCTTGGCGATCAGCGACTCGATCGACTTGCCGCTTTCTTCGGCTTCGCGCGTGATCTCCTGCGCGGAAGCCACGAACTGCTTGGCCGCTGAGAGGGCTGGTCCGGTGATGGCGGCCGTCACGACACCGACCCGCAGGGCGTAACCGGCGAGACGTCCGAGTGCCGATCCGAGTCCCGTCGAGGCGACCTTGAGCACGTTGGCCGATCCCGCGGCCTGGAACGCTCCCTGGCTCATCGCAGCCTGTCCAACGATCGTTGCTCCGGTCTTGGGAGCGACGACACCGACGACACTGCCGGTGACCGCTCGCGCTGCACGAAAGGGCATTAACGCCAGTCCCGCTGCCTGCGAGGCGAGATAGCTCCGGGCGGAGCGGACACCCGCCCCCAGCGTCGACTGCAGGCCGGGCAGGAAACCGCGGCGGAATCCGGCGACTACCGCAGACCCGAGTCCCAGCCGCTCGATGCGGTTGCCTGCGTCAGTCAGCAGGCGGCTGCCCGTCAGTCCGCCGATCAACCGCGTCCAGCGTCCCGTGAGCTCGGTCCGCTGAGAGTTGTTGAGGAAGTTGTCGAAAAGCTTCCCGAGGGGGCTGGCAGGCAGGAACGTTTTAATGATCCGCCCGACCCCAAGCAGGGCGACTGTCACGCGGGCCGTGGACGCGGTCATCGCCGTGAAGATGGCCCGGATCACATTGACGATCGAGAGGAGCGTCCCCCGCAGGGCCACCAGGGCAGCGGTCATGGTGCCAACGCTGGTGACGGTCGCGACCGCAGAGACGTTTGCCTGGGCGCTCATCGCGGTGAAGGATTTCGCCCCGACAGCGTCGATCGTGGTCCCGAGACCTTGGAACTGCTGCTTGACCTGGTCCAGCGATTGCTTCACGTCGTCGTCGTCGATGAACATCTCGACGAACGCGCGGCCCGCGCGGATGGCGTTACCGTCCATCGGTTGGGTTCCCCCTTACCAGGGCCTGCAGGTCGCGGCCGGTCAGCATGATCTTCGGACCGGCAACCGCGGCGTTCCGAGCTCGATCCGCGGCGGTGATCAGTCCTGGCGGGAAAAAGTCCCAGCTTTGCTTGGCGGGTTCCTTTTCGTCGAAGCTGGTGCGGTTGTGGATCATGGCGAGCAGTTCCCCGGTCCGACTCCATTCCGCCCGGCGGCGTCCGATCGCCATCCAGTGCAGCTCCCTCAAGGTGCGGGGGCAGGGGTCGCCGATGCCGATTTCTCCGGCGAGCTCCCAGCCCCAGATGAGGCAGTCAAAATCATCTCTGGGGTCACGTGAGTGAGGGCGTCCTCCACCCGTTGTCCTGCCAGCGTCTGCGTCTGCCGCGACAGATCGACCATCTTTTGCAGTGCCGTCCTCGCGGACGGCGGGGAAAAAAGGACGATGGCATTCAGCAGGGACTGGACCGCCGCGTGGAGCGTGTCACCTCCCAGAGATTCGCCGAATTGCTCGGGCGTGATCTGGTGTTGTGCGGCCGAGTCCCGAACAGCCAGCCACAGCACGCCCACGAGCAACTCGGGGTCGTTGCTGATGCGGTCCAGGACGCTGCCGTCCCCGATGTCGCTCAGGTTGATCCCGGTCTCACGCTTGATGGCGATCGCCGTGCCCAGCGTGATCCGGGCGTCATACTCACGACCCTGGCTGTCCTGGAACTTGGTATTCACAACACGCTCTCATGGGATAGGGAAGCGGAAGAAACGCACGGGACTCTCGGACGTTTACTTGCCCGGCGGCGTTGGTGCGGGTGTCGGCTTCGCCGCGGGGAGCAGCGTCAAGACGGCACGAGCTTGTCCCGCCAGGACTCCGACTTCGGTCGATTGCGTCCGACCAGCCCCCAGGCGGAGATCGGCCAGCATCTGGGCGGCATCGGGATCGGTCGGGGTCGAGGCCTGCTGCAGCAACGCCAGCCAGGCGGGGCGGGGAACGGTGACGATCCGGGCATCCGGGGCGTCGGTTAACAGGGTCTGCAGGTCATCACGAAAGGCCATCGTCAAACTCCAGGGAATGAGTGAACGCAAAACGGTAGACCGGCTGCGTCGAACTGTGACCGGAAATCAAGCCGCGGTGTAGGGGGCCGGGGCGTTGGCGGAATAAGTCGGCTTGAGGGCGATGTCGGCCATCATCACCCCGTTGATTTCTTCGGTGCGCGGCATCTTGAAGACGCCCATCATGGCCCGCATGCCTGCCGACCCGGCTGTCCCGCTCGGTCCGTCGAGCACCAGGAACTCCACTCCGGTTCGCGCGAAATACGCGGTCCGAAGTGCGGTCTGGGCTGTGTCGGCTGGGTCGTACATCATCTTGAAGCCGAGACCGTATTTGATCAGGCCCGCCACGAACATTTCGTAGCCGCCGCCGCTGCGGAGATTGAGCGGAACTTCGTTCGACTCGAGCGTGACATCAATGTCACCAACGTTGTCGATCAGGACCCACGTCGGGGAGGCATAGCTCCCGCTGTTGTAGTAGAGCTTCCCCTGGAAGCCGTAGACGGGTGCGGTAGGCGCGGACATGCTTAACTTCCTTGTTCAGTGATGGCATCAGACAAAACGCGGGGCAGCACCCGCCGCGCGACGACAGCGAACGTGGGAGCCATGACCGGCCGGGCACGGACGACGATTCGCTCGCCGGTGGCGGTCAGAGACACGCCACCGTGTTCGAGCGCGCGGACGACGTCGCGGCTCTGGCGGCTGACCAGGGTGGGGCCAGCGAGGAGTGTCGGTCCCGGTGCGAGGGCGTACCGAATGAAGTTGCGATACAGGCCGGTGTGATCGTACGGGGGTTGACCAGGACGGGATGTGCCGCGACTGGTGCGGATGACTTGCTGTGCCC
>JBGATC010000052.1:0-42004 GCA_044229335.1 Planctomycetaceae bacterium
CCTCACCATCCCGCAGCTTCTTCACGATCTGCTCGGGACTGTGCCGCTTCCGTCGCTTCGACATCGAGTCTCTCCTCCCCCTCGCGGGGCTCTGAGACTCTCATAACACGTGGACCAGATTTTGGGGAGCAGGCCACTGGCCTGTGACCGCTCGGTTGAATCACGGTTGGCCGGATCACTTGGGCGAAGGCTTTTCCCGGACAGCACGCTCACTTTTGCGCGACTTGCGGACGTTCGCGATGAACTTGGCATCGCTCACGAACGCATCTCCGACTTCATCAGGAAGCGGTTCATCTATGGAGAGAAGCCAAACGTTCCATTCACGCATTTCGGCATCGAACTTCTCCGAAGTGGCCTCCGTATAATTCGCCAGGAGATTCCGCTCCTCACGAACACTTTGTTTGCGATCCTGTTTGACGAGTACGAAAACCTATTCCCTTTTCAACAGCGTGTCGTGAATGGTATTGTCAAATTGGCGGCCCCTGAGCTGACTGTGAAAATTGCGAAGAAGCTTGGGACATTCGACACTGCGTCTACCGTGACAGGGCAAGATCTGCAGGAAATACACGACTATACGCGCATCCCGCTTGTGTATGATGTCAATGACGCTTACGAATTGAAGGCTTATCAGAACCTCCTGGAGACATTCGTCCAAAACACCCTTGGCAGCGAATCGTCTGGTACGGCATCTCTCGCCGCCTTGTTGCCGTCGTTTCAGATACCGGAGGTGCAGGCTGCAGACCTCCGTGAAGAAGTTGCTCGCTTGTGCAAGGCGACCCCAAGCGAATTTGAGTCATGGACTTCCGATAAGCAGAATGAGAAGATCACTCGCTGGGGGGTGGCGGCGACATATCGATGCCTTTACGGAAGCAAGAAACGCCGCCAAGAGAAGCGTTTCGCAGGCAAAGATGACCTGACACTCTTAAGCTCAGGGATCATCCGGTATTTCCAAGAATTCCTTGGCGTCGCCTACCACTTGGCGTTTCCCACGGGTGTTGTTCCGGGAACGCCACTCCGGATCGAACCCGAGTTCCAGTCCCGAGCGGTTCACATCGTTTCCCGTCATAATGTTGCCACGCTGAGCAGAAACGTCGAGGCATACGGCGAAGTGTTGAAATACCTTCTACTTGACCTCGGAGATGGACTTCGCCATCGACTACTGCACCATTCCAGTGAGCCTGAGGCGGCCAGGCTAACGGTAATAGACCCCGAGCAACTCGCGTTGCCTGGGATGACAAACCTTAAAAGGGTTCTTTCGGTCGGAGTTCGGGAAGGGGTGTTTCAGTCAAAGGAGGGACTCCCGGCATTTCGGCCAAAGCATGATTCCGACCCTCAACCAGTAGAAATCAACATCTGCCGATTGTTCGCTCCAGCACTTCAAATCAGTCCGAGGCTTCGGTGGCGGACTCCGATTACCTGTGACGAACTGCGAAGTCTGATCGATCCTCAAAGTCGGGGCGAAACGCTTGGTGTCTTGAAGCGTGCATGGGCAAACGGAAGGAAGCGGTCTCAACAGAAACGAGATCAGTCCAAGCCAGATCCTGCCCGGCCGCTGTTTACTGACGAGGAGGCCGACGATGAAGCTGCATCTTGATGAAGCTCGTCTGCCAAGTGACGCAGTGTTTCTCATGTGTGTGAACGAAGAAGATCGAAGTCGAGGAGTCCTTGAGCGAAGCGGCAAGTGGAATCCTGCGCGCACAGTTATGGTGACATACTCCGGGGACAATCCGCGAAGGGATGGGCAAATCGCCCGTGTTATGGACGTGGCCCAAGGCCGTTCGCTAGATCATGTCATCAGCGAGTGTGACGAGGCTTTTCCGGCAAAGTGCTTGAAGTCACAGATCGACGCACTGAGTCTACTTGGCGGAGCTACGAAACCCCCGCTCGTGATCGACATCTCGGTTTTCACGAAGCGAAATCTGTTGATGCTCTGGCAGTGGCTCGATGACATCCATGCATGGGACCGTGTGACGGTTGTCTATAGCGAACCGGACAACTACGTGGTCTCAAAATACATCCCGCTGACTTTTGGGCTGGAGTCACTTCAGCAGATTCCAGGCTCGCCAGGCGTTGCAGACTGCAGTCGACCAGTCCATCTCGTCCTGCTTTTGGGCTATGAAGGCGATCGTGCGCTCGCGGTTTACGAACAGATTCAGCCCATGCAAACAACTCTGTTTGTGCCGCATCCTCCCTATCGCCCTGACTGGGAAGGACGAACGGAGGAATTCAACAGTGATCTGCTCAACCTCACGGGAAATCAGCACGTCAAGCGTGTCGACGCGATAGACCCGCAGGCAACAGCGAGCATGCTGCGAGCGACCATTGGCCCAACCGACGGTCGAAGCCTGAATGCAGTCGTGATATGCCCGTTAGGGACCAAGCCGCAGACTCTTGGAGTATTTGAATACCTTCGAGAATCTTGCGATCCTCCAGCGGTCATTTACGCAAATCCGATGAGGCACAACAAGTCGTTCTACTCCGAGGGAATCGGACAGTCGTGGATTCTGAAGGAGGGCTGCTAGGCATGCGGCTTTCAACACGACTTGATCGGTATCCGGCCAAGATGGTTTCCCGCTTGGCAGATGACCTTGTCTCAAGATACGCCGGAAACGCTACGCGCGTCCTCGATCCGTTTTGCGGTTCCGGGGCCGTACTCACTGCTGCTGCCAGAGCGGGAATTGCGGTCACTGGCATCGACATCAATCCTATGGGTGTGCTGCTTTCTCAAACAAAGCTGAACGGATTCGATCCTGCAGTTGCAGCCGAGATGGTCAAGGATGTCATCGACAGAGCGAAGTCGACCAGAAGTCCATCTACGATCGAGTGGGACGCAAAGGATTACTGGTTCACGCCCAAGACGCTCGAGAAGTTCGAGCGGTTGCGGGCGGGTATTGCAGAGACACGCACAAGAACAAATGACAAGGAGCGTACAGCAGTCCTATTGAGCCTTGCCCTGTCAGTGCGACTTTGTTCAAGGGCTGATCAACGGAGCCCAAAGCCGTTCATCTCTGTGACCGCCAGGTCGAATCGCAGTTCCCGCCATTTTGACCCGTACCACTTCCTAAGATCGATACTGGGTGAATTGAGCCTCTTGTACGGGGCCGAAGCCCCTTTCGTGAAATCGAAAGTCGTGATGGCGAATGTGGTTCAGGGAAAACCGCTCAAGGCGAGAATCGGTTCTCATTCCCACGTCATCACGTCGCCGCCGTATATCAATGCTCAAGACTATTTTCGCAACTTCAAATTGGAGCTGCATGTACTGGACGGTCTTCTGCCATTCGAGGTTGCAGCGATCAAGGAGAACTTTGTCGGAACGGACCGGGGGAACCTCACGAATAGAGTGTCGGAAGCCGAGATAAGCGAGTTTCGGAAGCTGGTTCGCGGAATGAAGGGGCTTGAAAAGCGATCGCCACGATTAGCGGCAGTTGTTCATCGATATCTGCACGACATGGGAACTGTTTTTGATCGAATCGATCAATGGCTGGAGCCGAAGGGGCGGCTAGTTCTGGTCTGCGGCGATAATCTGGTTGGTGGAATGAGAATCCGAACTTGGGAAGTCCTGCAAAAGATGCTGGAGACGCGTGGATATGCAGTGGTCGATACTTTCAGAGACCAAATCCGTGATCGTTTGCTCGCGCCGAAACGTAGCGGGCATAAAGGGCTGATCAAGGAAGAGGTCGTCTGTTGCTATGAACGGTTTTAGCCAGTTATCCGAGCCGCCGCTTCTGATACTTCGCCAACTCATGACAGAGTGAGGTCACGGCAGCCATGATCACGCCAGCATCATCCGTCAGCCCAAGTACGGGGATCAAATCAGGGACTGCATCTAGCGGCGAAACTAGGTACAGAAGCGCCCCGATGGCGATTCCTTTGGAAGTCCATGCTGCGCTTGGATCGCAAACCATCGCCCACAAGGATTGCACATCCGCCCAGAGTTTCGCGATTGGGCCCCGATTCATTCCACCAAGTTGAGAGCCGATTTTCTCGACGTCCTGTTGGGAAGCTCCAGAACTGTAGCTGTTCAGTCGGTCTTGTGATTCACGGTCCATTGAGGTCGTTCCTTTCGTGTAGTGGAAGGTCGCCAGTAGAATTACACCACTCGCCAGTCGCGCGTGCAAGATCGCAAAGGAAACTTGCCCTCTCTACTCTTTGGGCTCGTGCGAAAAAGCCGCAAAGGTAAACAGCGGCAGGGTTCCAACAACTGGAACCAATTCAATCAGCGTCATGAAACCCTTCGGCCCGGCGAAAGCCACATGCATGCAGATGATCGGAATATCGATGAACCAGCTCAGGCCCGGCACCTGACCGATGACAAAGACATCGAGAACGTCAGCGATAATGCTGGCGACAATGAGTTGCTGTCTGGTCATGGGATATCCAGTAGGAAGAGTGTGAAGGTGGATGCTCCTTTCGCATCCCTCTCTTCACATGAACTCAACAAGACCGGTTTGCAACGGACATCTTTGCCAAGATTTCTGTCTAGTCGCCTCTGACCTTCATCGCCATCCGTGCGGCCGCGATCCCATGATGACGGCACCAATGTCGTCAATCTGCCCAAACGCCCCGAGCCTTCGGCTCCGCCCGCTTCACCGCTCCAGTCATCCAACGGCCCCCTGGGCTCCGCCCAGCCCACCGAAACTGCCCCGCAGACCAACATCCATTTCAGAAACCTCAAGAGATTGGTCATGCTCCGTCACAGTAGTTCCTTCATACGTGCCCGCGACCACCTTCAGCACATCCGGGACTAACTCCCTTCGAACGGAGGCATTGTTGAAGCTTCGGCAATGCCGTTAAATAGTGGTAGTCAACTGAGGTCTGGGGAGCGTTCATAGATTCTGCGATTTCCTTAATGGTTCGCTCCCCAATCAACCGCTCCTGAATTATGAGTCTCTGCTTCTCCGAAAGCCTGTCGATACAATCGTCTATTGCTTTCCTCAGTTCCTGCGTCAGCAGCAAATCGGGCACAAATGAACCAGCGTCAATTGCGTCAGAGGGTTTCTCCTTACGCTTAAGCCTCGCGTACAGGGTCTTTGAGTCGTTGACGACCGCATTAATCAAGAGTCCCCTCAATCCTCTCTCGTCAGGCGCGATTTTGCCACGTACGATCTTGATGAACTGCTTTTGGACCAAATCTTCAGCGTGTTGCTGGTCGCCAACAATCGCAAACGCGTATCGGAAAAGAAGTGGCTGATAAGTCGATACTGTCGCCGCCCATTGCTCCTCATTCTGTGGCAAACACTTGATTGGATCAAAGTCCTCGTGCGGTTCACTCATTCTGCCACCCCCATGCCGTGAGAAGCGACACGAACCGCGAGGATCGCACTTGGATGCTGCTTTAGGAAATCTCGGGCCGAATCGTGCAGAATAAACGAATACTCATCACCTCTCCGTGTTAGTGGAATCGCGATCATAGGCTGTGTTGCGAGCCACAGGCTCGCCGCGTTTGGACTCAACTCTGAGAGTCGGTCTATATCAATCGAACTCACGTTGACTTTGATTCGACCGGCTCCGAGCATACTTGTCGGCAAATCGCAGTAACCAACAACCTGTGGAGTATCTCCAGAGCGTTCCAAGATCACAGCAGCTGGTGGCTCACTTTCGATCGCGATCAAGACGAGCAGTTCATTTCCGTCGCCGGATTGCAATGGCGTGGAGATTCGCAATCGCGATTCCAGGGAATCGAAAGCAAGCTCAAATGTGGGCAAGGGCTTTGGCACTGCGGCTCCTTCGCTGCCTCCACCAGGCAGGGGAGATAGGACGGTCACGGCCGGGACTCGCCCACTTGCCTGAGGAGGTTCGTTGAGTGGCTTGACGATTGTTGAGTCAAGCGACAAACGCTTGAGGAGCTGGTTCCTCTTGACGTGTGGGACCACAGCGACGAGATCCAACAGCTGCCAACCTTTGGGGAATTCTCCAGACAGAATGGCGTTGCCGTCGGCAGTAACGTTGATCGTGTAGCTGACAGATGTGGGTTGGTCAGATGCAAACTGCGGGATCACACTGTGCAGTCCGTTCGACGCAATTGAACCGACCGCCCCTTCAGGACTCAGTCGACATAGAGTCGACCGTCCAAGCAGTCGGCCCCGATCAAGCACGTCTCGCATACCCTCAGGCAAGTCGCTCGGAGACGTCTCTGACTCGTCGAGCGAATCCATCTCACCCAACAGGCGGCGCACGGCGTCGTCAAACTCACCTGCGGCGAGCCGACGTTTGAATTCAGTTACATCGATCATGATTCATGGCTCCACCCGATTCACACAGTCTCGGCTGACACTCCTCATTCTATCCGAATCCGTAGAGTTCGAAAGCGGCTGCCGTGTGCAGACCGACGAATTCGTCGCCTGTTGGCGCATGCGAACCTACATGTGTCTCAAGCCACCACTGCCGCGTCTCAGCCAATGCGAGGGTGCGGATACAAGCATCTTTGAAAGGTATCCGGTCCCTGATCGCTTGGTCCCGGCGACGCAGGTAACTCGCAGCCAAGTGGTTGGCGAACCTCTCCGCCTCATCGGCCAGGATTGGCCAACGGGCGGCAGCCGTTGATCTGGCCCCTGCAACGACCAGATTGGCGGGGAACCCCTGAACATCGTACAACCCATCCTGTTCGGCCCGACCGACAGAACAACTGACCTGGATGAGAAAGTCGACCGAACTGAGATCGCACGCTGGACGAATACCACGACCCTCACTCGACGATTCTGGCTTAACATTTCGCACGCAATGAGCCTGCCAGTATTCGGGTCCAGAATCGTCCTGAAGGGACCGAAGTTCAACGCCACCATCACGATGCCCATGCCCAAGGACGGTCAGCAACGCGGTTCGCGATCCCGCCTGCTCTGCATCGTAAATCCCACGAGCCATAACATCGTGACATCCCCGTGGCCAGTCCCAAGCGCCTCGCCAAATGAGGGAGTTCTGCCATTCCTTGGAAGTTGCGAGTTTTGAGTGCTCCTCGAACAACCGTTTCGTGGCGACCATTTCATCAGGTAATCGCCCTGGCACTCCGGAGATGCAGAGTACTTGGTCGCCTTGGCCAACAGCATAAGGCTGCGACTCGTCTTGTAGATACTGCCCGTGAACTGCGGGTGACAAGACTGTTCGGATCGACCTCGCGATTTCGAACAGTCGCTTTCCGCTGCTGACTCTGAGAAACGATAGCGGGATCGCGAATAGCGAGTCTTCGAGCATGAACAGGACATCCCGCCCCTCGATGACCGTGGCGATTTCATCGACCGGAATGATTGAGGCGGCACGGGACAGAAAGTCCTCTGTCGCCTTATTCATGTCCATCCTCTGAAGACGACTCCACACCGACACCCAGTCATTGAGACTTGGAACACGACGAGTTCCATTCTGCCATTCGCTCGGGTGTCCGAATTCGTTCGTCAAGATGGGAAATGCATCGGCAACTGAGCAAATGGATTCATCTCGATGTACGCATTGTTCAAGTAGACTGGCGTAAAACTCGTGCACATCGTTTGCGTTCTCAGCGAGTGCGTCGAGGAGAGACTCAAGCGAGTCGCCGATCTGTTTATCCCTACACACAATATCAGCGCATGCTCGATCGAATACTGCTACAACTTCTTTCAGCGTTTGATCGGCGGTAGCATGTCCATTCCCGGCATCGCAGCCCACCAAATCGAGCTGTCCATCTCGAGATCGAAACGCAGCCCAGACGAGTTGGCCAGCGAGGGAAAACCCAACTTTCACGAGAACGGTTCCATCCGTTAAGAGGCCAGCAACGTTTGGCTCGTCTGAGGTTCCCAGCGCCTCTTTCTCAGTTCGATCTGGTTTCGATGGGCGAAATGCATCGTCACTTTGTCGCTGAACCACTGACTTTTCACCCGAAGCCCTCTCTTTCTGAGTCGCTGCACGGTAAAGCGTCATATCCCTAAGTGACAACATGGTCGCATATCCCATCGAGGTGGCAGACGAATACGAGTTTACTAATGCTGCAGGCCCCAGAGCCTGAATGAGATCGCCAGTCGGAGGTAACGACACGTTTGGCTGACCATTGGGACTCCAATACCGTCGCCGATCGACCAAACGACGTCCTGTGTATCGACAGTCCCACAACAACGCTGCGACTCGCCTTCTTCGCGCCTCTTGACCCTCAGTATGCGGCAGGGATGACAGCGCCCTGGCAACGGTATGTCTACCGGTTTCGCTGAACGTCAGGAACCAGTCTCGGTCGCCCTCGGTACTGCTGGTCTCGTAGTGCTCGTCTTGCTCCTCTGCGATTGCTTGAGCCAACTCCTCGACGAAGTCTGGTCGACTTGAAGCCGACAGACGCACAATCTCCGATGCAAGATCAATTCGCTGATCCCGACCACCGAGATGCTTCGCGTGTACAAAGGACATGTCGTGGAAGTGCGTGCTGGCCATTTTCTCGGCAACGGCAACTTGCCCTTCTAGGCGCAGTTTGAGAAGTGCCATCCACCAACGTGACGCCCATTCGAACGTGGGCGGCATAGCCTTGAGCTCATTTAGCCATTGGTCAGTTTTTTTGTCGTCTGGTAATGGTTCGATGAAACGAAGTGTAGACAAGCACATCTGGACGAGCGGGTCTTGCTCGTCGGTTACCTTTCGCAGTTCGTCGATTTCCGCCTTTAACAGGCGCACTGCAACACCACGAGCGGCTTCACGCTCTTCTGACGTTGGATAGTGCGTCTTACGTGTCGTCAAGACGCAAGCCAGCTGCACGGTCGCTTGGGTCGCCGCAAAGCCACCACTCGTCGATATCTGCTCCAGTGTGTGCGCCTCTATATCTAGCAGACGCTTCTCAAGAAGCGTCGAGTCGTCGAGGAAGTAGCCGATAGCCCATCGCAACCATGTTATCGCATTCGGTGAGTTAGACTGATCAAAGTATTGGCCTGCCGCGCCTAATACGGCTTGTGCCAACAAGTCGCTGAATTCTGGAACCATGACACACATGGCCGCCAGCACTTGAGTATTCTCTCCCTGTTGCAGGATGTGTCCTAACGCAAATCCGGCTCGCATCGCCGAATGCTTTCCATCACCAATCATGTCGTCGTTGTATCGCAATGCTAGGGCCATTGCTTTAACAGCCAAGACATACGGTTCGCAACTATTTCGTGGGTCAAGTTGCAAGTGTTCGTCGAGGCAATCGAATATCAGCCGCTGCAATATTCCTTGACGATATCCTTCCGCGATCTGGCTGTCGCATTCATTTGCATGCATTTGCAGGAGCATGTGAGCGGCGAAAAACTGGCATGGTCCTGGCGGAATTTTTCTAAACGGGAGGTTTGTATGACGGACGAGCAGCACGCCGTCTGAAAGAGACGACTCCATGAGCGAGGCGACGAACGCTGTTCGCAGATTGGGGTATGGGCTTGTGTACCATGATTCACCCTGCGGTGACACATCCGCATATTCTCCATTCTGCTCGACATGCAGCCCGGAGTCATAAAGAGGATCATACGGATCGTGACCAGCTGCGATCCGAACCTTGTGCCAGCAGCGAACCAGTGAGTAGAAGACGGCTGGATGAATTCTTTGAGAAAGACTTTCCAGTGTGTCGAGTGACGAGTCATTGCAAAGAAATCCGAGGAAGCACTCGTTGAGTTCATCGATGTCTGCTGATCCATCGCTGAGATGAGCAATGGACACCAACAAGCGACAGGCAGATTCAAGCCACCAGGTATGCGTAGCAGCGCTGAGGTCTTGCGAGCAATCTGCGATTCGTCGAAGTCGCTGCCCGATCGTTGCGGATGCGAGCGCATCGGGTGGCGCTGCCAGGAACGCGGACAGCACAGTCTCTGCCAATTGTTGCATGTCCAGCGCTAATGCGATCTCTACGAGCGTTGCTGTCGCCGCAAAATCTTCCGAACAGAGATTCTTTCGAAGGCGTTGGAATGTTTCGTGAACGCGATCATCAAGCGCGGCATCAGACCTGCCAAGCTTCAATCCAAATCCCGCTTCTGCGAACGAGAGCAACTGTTCACACTGCTTTAGGGACGGTGGCGGGGAAACACAACCTGCCAGTGCTTTCAATGGGTTGACCGTGCTCATGGCGGATTCCTCACCGGGTTGGCTGTTCGTCGGGTTTCCGGTCGTAGAACCGATTCGGTTCGTATTGCCCTTGGAAGTGTTTGTCTCGCAAGTAATTTAGTTTACCAGTGCGAATAGCGGTCCGGGTAGCGAACTGCAGCTGGCCTGCCTGGCCTAGAGAGAGCAGGTCGCATTCGCTGCAGTCCAGTACCTGCGATAGTTCGCGAGCCATGAGTTGCGGCGGACGGGCGACTCGCACGACGCGATATACCCAAGAATCCCAGAGTTCAGCCCCTTCGCCGACAGCTTCCAGAAGGGGTCCTTCGAGAAACCTTTTCCCGTGGAGAGCAGCTAGGCCAAGGTTTGACAGTCCGCCTCCATCTCTGAGTTGTGAAGACTCAGGATGTCCAACGGGTTCAGTTGATCCGTACTGTCGTCGACGACGCGGAAGGGATCGAGCTTGATGACCTTCTGCCCCATATCTCGACGGCGGCGATGCGTCGTGTTGAACAGTTCCCCTTTGATGTCAAGGACGGCTGCCTGTCCCGGATAGGTCAGCAGTGCAGGCACGGCACAGCTCACGCACTTGCCAGCTCCGCTTGGCGCAATCGTCGCCAAGTGCGGACCGTCATACCAGATTGGCACATCCTTCGAGTTGTCGCTCGCCTCAGACAAATCGAACCCAATTCGCTACGGAGCGTGACGTTGCCATCCAATCAGCAGAGAGTCTGAGCTGGGTGGACTGAGATCGCGGGCGATCGAACGCGGTTTCTTCATGGAAAGCCCCTTGCCGGATTGCACACTCGATGGAGGAGGGGGCAGGCGAATAACGCCTATCCCACCCTATCAACACCCCGATGAACGGCGGCAACGGAGATTTCTCTCAGTGTCAGATCGAATTCTCCGACTTCACTGTTCAGCGTCCGAAGGCTTCTCTTCGCATTACTCCTCGTCGTGTCGGTAGAGAGACTAATCGGGCGACTTCGTTCAGCGACATCTGCAATCAGGCCCTCGGATTTTTCCGAATTATCGTTCAATCATGGCAATTTGCGCCGTTTGCTTGCGGCGCGGCGCGTTGATCTGATCGAACCGACTGTGGTTCAACATCGTAACTTCAATCTTCAGCCCGGAGACAACATGTTTAAGTCGATCGCCCCTTCAGGTCGCATTGCAGTGCTCATTGATGTACTGATCGTGCTTGGTTTCGGTCTGGTCCAAGCTGTTCCGCTGATGTCGACGTAGTCTCGCTCTCGTGAACGAACTCTGCGTACCTCAACCCCTCACTGTTCCATTTCTACGGAGGTTCCCATGTCAGTTGTCAGGATTTCTGGTGTCGGCGTTTTCGAACGCATCACGATTCCCACTCCTTGGGGGGGCGATGAGGTCGTCCAATACAAGACGATCTCGCTCGACCCGCCAGCGCCGAAAGTCACATGGATGTCGATGGCGCTGGCGGTCGTGCCGAGCTTCGCGGCAGGCATGCTGATCGGCATCAATGCCACAGGTTGATTGAACGTTACCACGGAACTCGCCTACGGTGCATCGAATGCACCGTAGGCGAGTTTACTTTTTATCAGAAGAAGCTGAATCCAGGAGTATGTCGCTGTTGGGCTGTTAACCCTTCACCTTCTCCCACCAGCATCAGCTTGGAACCCTTACCCACGTTAATGAGGGCCAGGCAGCCCCCTTTTTTCGCGGCCACAAAGGTCGCGTCCGCCATCGCCACGTTCCAGTCGACTCGCCTTTCCGATCCAGTATATGCAGCACCAGCCATCGCGCGGCTTCCAGCGTGCCATCGGATATCCACTCACGAAAGCATGTCGAGGAAGAAGGGAATTGGGTCGGTCAATCCTTTCCACCGAGGACCGGAATGCAGGCCCCAGAGAATCCTTTCGAGACACGGTCGCGGCGTTGTCCGCGGGCGACCGCCGGTCGGCCGTACCCCGAGTAGATGTTTGATCCGCTCCCATTGAGCATCCGCAAGTTCCGACCGTGGAACGGTCCGCGACCCCGTACAGTTCCAACCCCGCTTTGGCCAATAGTTCAACGTCAGCTTCATGGCGAAGGACTCCTTTCAAAGTCCCTCGGCACGCAAATCGCAGACCAACCAACGTTATGAAACTGGCTCTAGGTGTCTCCCTATTTGACGAGGATATCGGGCAATTCTAAATGTTCTCCACTTCCCAGGCGCGGAGACCATCATGGCTGAAACCAACAAAGAACGAGACACGACGATTCTCAGATTCACCTTTGAAGTGGCCTGTGCGACCAGGAACGAAGAACGCTCCCAGCCCGGATTCCGTTTCAATTTCTCCAGACTCAGGACCTTGGATTCGCTTAATCACACCATGAATTCTCGCCAAGGAAGATGCGTCGCTCCAGAACTGCTTGTCGCGATTCCATTCACCGAGAGCGTCTTGATGGATAAGTCGACGAAGGCCGTCTCCAATGCCGATCCATTCGAAGCTCTTCGTGCGGTTTCGACGATAACGCGACCGGACGCGACATTCTTCAAGACAGCGCCCTGCCTTGTCCCTCGCCAAGGACGAGCCCTCGAATGCCTTCAGCCCGTACATGACAAACAAGTAGTACACGGGCTCCAACGAATCACTATTTGCATGCCAATACGCGAGCTTCTCGATCACCGCGTCGAGGCTCGGTGGTTGTTCAGTCGCTCGGATCGCTTGAAGCCATAGACGAAGATTTCGCTCGTTATTGGGCTCTTCATCGAGGTTCTCGGATAGCAACTTGATTGATCGCGCTAGTTCGCTTCGCGATAGTTTCGCCCAGTCTCGATCATGCCGCGAGAGGTACGCCCAAACGATCTGCCGCCGAATTGGTGGATGAAAGACATCGTTCCGACTCAGCAGGTTATCCCATCGGCTTAGGGCGGTGCTGTGATCGCCGTAGACTAAGTCAAGGCTTGCTCGACAACCGTCCTCGTAAGGGCTGGGCTGTTCCCCCTCCCGGTTCTGCCGGACTTGGGCAAGAAGATCCTCCACGCTTTGGATCGATTCCCGAATCCACTTCGGTGAGGTCGCACTCGATGCGGCAACAATCGGCTTAGCCTTTTGAACCTGACCACAATAATCGAGGACACGAAGTACCATTTGTGCCTCGCTAATATATCCGTGCTCATCCTCGGGATCCAGCGCGCGTGCGCGGGCGAATGCTTCCGCAGCGGCTTCAGCGTGTGTGACGATGCCCTCCAGTCCCATTTTCTCAGCAATCTGTTGATACACTAACGCTCGTAAAGCCATCCCTTTCATGTGGTGAAGAACGTGGTCAAACGGCTGCAGTGAGATGGAGTGCTCGACAGCTTCTAACCCCTTCTCATGTTCTTTCAGCACCGTGCTGTAGAATCGACCCAAATGGGCCCAGAAGTGTGCCTCATCGGGAAATCGCTCCGTCAGCCGCTTCAGGACTTCAAGTCGTCCCTCTGCTGATGGGATCGCTTCGATCAATTCGGAAAAATGCGATGTTCCTGCGCGTTCTGATCCAAGGATCTCCGAATTGTCTCTGAAAACGAAGACCCGCCTCACAAGGTCCAACGCGTCTTCCGAAGGAATCGGAACATCGGCGCGACACATGTCAATGAATTGCAGCGACCAGTGCGACAGCCGCTGAAGCCACGCATCCGGGTCAGTGCCGGGTGAAGTGAGTAAATGCCGCATGCATTCTTCGGCAACTAATGCATGGACAGTCCGCCAATGCCCGGCCTCGGTCTCTACGAGCAACTCAAGGCATGCAGGAGGGATGAGTTGATCCAGCTTAACTGGACGACCTGCTGGCGAGCCGAATAGGTCTGTAAACATCTGGACCGGAATTGAACGCTGCCCGTAAAGATGGGCAATGGAGAAGTAGACCACGCAACGGATTTGAACAGCAGTAAGACCAGAGACGCGGGCTGTAACGTAATCGCTGAGACGTATGAAGTCGCGCCCAAATGCCACCAGGGCCAAATAGAACGGCGTAAGCGTTTTCGGAAGCGCCGCTGCCAACACGTGCCTCAGTTCCGCTTTGCGCGTCGGGACTTCGCGTTCAAGAAAGTGCACGAACCGTTCGGCTTCAACCGGCTCAAGTTGAGAGTCGACGTATAGCGCCCGCTTCTGCTCCGTCGGCTTCGTATGCTTACGAATTACCTGAAGAAGTACAACCGGAATATGCGACGACGCGATGTGTTCATACAGCAAATCCGCCTCTCTGTCCGTAATGGCACCTGCATCAACTACGAGCAAAATCGCTTTACCCGTCAACGAGCTCACGTATGCCAATCGTTCGCATGTTTCCTGCGGCTTTGTGCGATCCAAAAGCAGGCACGGGAACTCATTATGAAGATCCCATATAATACGTCGCGCGATAGTTGTGCCTCCAGCACCAGGAGCATGATATAGATTTACTCGCAGTGGTCGGCGACAAAGAAGATCTTGGCGCACCGTCTTTTCAGCCTTGGTCGTCAGTTCGCGTACCACATCGTAAGTGAGTCCTAAGTCGTACCATGTGATTTGATTACCTCGCAGGAACTCACTGCCAGGAGTAAGTGCGCCACCTGCATGTCGGCCCTCACCCAGATGGATCAACTGCATTTCCTCTAACAGCCACGAGGCCTTACTCATCGGGACCACAACGGGTGCGCCTGATGAGGATGGCAGAGTGATCTCAGTTGTAGCGAACGGCGTCCGTGACTGCATGTGCGCGCGTAAGCCTGAGCACAGTTGCGGCAACGGAATACCAAATGCTTGGCATTCGAATCTCGCTCCAAGTTGGGCGAGGGGTGCAGGATCGCCTGGTGTAACCAGGACTATGTTAAGTGCGTCGCCGAAAGCGGCCATTGCGGATGACAATACGACAGCCAAGTAGTCAATTGACGATTGTTCTGTCCAAAGTGCCACAATCACAATGGGACGAGCTGCCGTCATGGCCGCCAGTGAATTGATAAAGCCCGGAAGTTCGACACCGTACATCTTGTTCCAGTCGACCCAACTATCCGACTTGGGGATCGTCTCACTTCGTCCGGCAAAGCCGTTAGCACAGTACCAGTAAGTTCCACGGGAGATGTTCAGACTTGGTGCATCGCCCTTGGTGACGACATGCACCTTTCGCCGCGAGTCCAGCTCGGCTCGGCATCGGGACAGCAACCCAGTCGTATCGGTAGTCCGATCAAAATCGACAACGAAGGACCAGTCGACGGACGCGAGGTGTGCTGTCACATTGTCAGAATCGCTGCCGAGCGGCGAAGCCACCAACCCGAGGTAGTAGTCTGTACTAAAACCACCAGCTTGTTCCAGAAATGCATCCCACGGTCCGTCGTGGGGGGGAGCTGTGTAGGAATCTCCCCGGAACCAAGCGTGGACCGTCTTCTGCTCTTCTCGCGACGCTATCGAGTTGACCGAGCCGCGTCGAATGTAGAGCTGATGCTGACGAAGGACCTGCTGTTCGCCGCTTGGCAGGTCTTTCAATGGAAGGCAAGGTCCGTTTTGTTGGTCTGTCGGTATTGAAATGATCGCGACTTGCCTTCCCCGATACTCGACGGGTTCGTAATGAAAGCGTGGTATTGGATGAACCCAGTCAGCGAACTTGCCTTGAAGTTCAGCATCATCGATATGCGCGGCGACGCCGGTCACCTCGAATGTGCCATCGAGATTTTTGCGAACCCCCAACACGACATAGGCTGGCTCAGATCGCGGCGTGTTGTACATCGCGACGATGTCTTTGACGAACTCCGCACGTTTGCGTTTTTGTTCTTTTGGGTCACCAGATGAGAAGTCGTACTGGGCCTGTTTGAAGTCGGTCGTCTCGCCTTCGATGCGGTTGAACAGTTGATCTAAAAACTGGGGGTCAAATGACATAGATGTACCTACTGGAAGGTGAGCAGCGAGTCGGCAGCCGGTGCCGAGGAGAAATGCCCATCAGTGAATGGAATGCCGCAGGAAGCCAAGGCATAGCATACACTTAAGCGAGCAGCCGATCAATGCGTTACGGAAGTAAGATACTCGATCTGGGCTGCAAGTGAAGCGATGCAATTGGAATCCGCTTTTCGCTTCTCATCACTAAATGAAGACGCCGGTGGGAGTCGAACCCACTGAATGCGGCTTTGCAGGCCGCCGCCACGCCGTGTGACTTCAGCGTCATCAAATCAGTGTCCCTGCCACGAGTCGAACCTGGTCTACGACCTTCGCAGAGTCGCGTGCGTCCACCACACTCCAAGGACGAATCAGTACCCCACCGAGGAATCGAACCTCGCCCGACTGCTTTGAAGGCAGTCATGCGTCCTCCACACCCGCAGGGCATTTCTTCATTCAGGACTACCGCGGTCAGCCTTCATCCTCGCTATCGCTCGGCGGCCTCCCTTGCTTCCACTCTCTGGACTTGAACCAGGGCCTGGACCTTCGGAGAGTCCAATGCAATCCGCTACAAGCAAGGATGTCCGCCGGCCGATGAGGCCGGATGAAGGACATCCGCGGTAGTCTTCGTCTTCAGGGCCGACGACTGGATTCGCACCAGCATGCTTCCGCTTACAAGACGGACGCCTTTCTCAGTCGAGCCACGTCGGCAGTCAGCACGAGCGTGAGGATTCGAACCCCATCCAGCGGCTTTGGAGACCACCCGCTCTCCCAGGAGCTCGCTCGTGTAAAGCCGCCGAGCCATCCGAAAAGGACTCGGCGGCGATTGTCATTCATCCAACTCGACAGTCCAGTACGCCTCGCTGATGAACTTGGACCAGCTTTCGATTCGCACGTCCTGCCGCGCGTACAACGGACGCCACACCGGTCGGACCGGAGCCTTCCGCAGCGGCATGTGCGCTTCGTCCGGCGTGCGGTCTGCCTTTCGCTTGTTGCACTCCAAGCAGGCCAGGACGCAGTTCTCCCAAGTACTGGTTCCGCCGCGCGAGCGCGGCTGCACGTGGTCAATCGTCAGGTCTTCGCTCCCCGGTTGGAGACCGCAGAACTGACACGTGTAACGGTCGCGCTTGAAAATGTTCCGCCGGCTGAACGTGACCGCGTTCGTGGGAACCCGGTCATACTCCGTCAGCGTGATCACCTCCGGCACGCGCATCCGAAACGTGACCGACTGGACGAACGGTTCTTCCGCAGCGGGAATCAGCCTGGCCCAATCGGCCCACGTGTACTGTTGGAAGTCGGTGGGGTCGACGATCCTCGCGCGTTCCGCTGCCACCAGCGTCAATGAGCGGGCCACGGAGGCGACGCCCACCGGCTGCCAGTTGCGGTTCAGGATCAGCGTCGGTCTTGTCAGCATCGCCACCACGATCTTCTCTCCTCTTCCATAGGGTGTTCGAACGGGATCGAACCGTCACCTTCGGCTTCACAGGCCGACATGCAGGAACCACTACACCACGAACACCATGCATTCCCGGACCAGGAATCGAACCCGGATCTCCTCGTTAGGACCGAGGCGTGATCTCCGTTTCACCATCCGAGAGCGGAAGGAGCGGGAGTTGAACCCGCAAGGCACTCAACATGCTCGACCGGCTTCCAACCGGTTCCCGTCGCCATTCGGGTGGCCCTTCCGTTGATTCTTCAATGCCTCGACCAGGACTCGAACCCAGAACATCCCGTTAGAAGCGGGACTTGATCTCCATTTCACCATCGCGGCTTTGCAAAAGCGGAAGGCAAGGGATTCGAACCCTCATCTCCCTCGCGGGAGAGCCGCGTTAGCAGTGCGGTCCGGCCAACCGTATCCGGCTACCTTCCGTATTCTTCATTCATCAGTGGACCCACCGGGAGTCGAACCCGAATCTCCGCCATGCCATAGCGGTGTCGTGCCGTTGGACTATGAGCCCGTTCGTCGTTGTCAGTGGACCGCCGGGGAGTTGAACCCCGATCTTCTGGTTGCAAGCCAGATGTCGTGCCGTTGGACCAGCAGCCCAGTCTTCGAGAGGTCCGTTCGGGAATTGAACCCGATCTTCCGCCGTACCAAAGCGGTGTGCTCCCGGAACACCTACAGACCGTCGTTGTCGAATGATCCCGGATGGAGTTGAACCATCGTCGCCAGCATGTCGGGCTGGTGTCGTGCCGTTGGACCACGGGATCGAAGTGACCGAAGTGGGAGTCGAACCCACAAAATCACCAGGCTCTCGACCTGGCCGCTTTACCAAGGTTTGCGTACTCGGCCGTCAGTAGCCGGTCCAGGTGTCGCACCTGGCCGTCGAAGCTTATGAGGCTTCGCTGGGCGCTGGCCCACCGGCGTCAAATCGTTTGCAGTTGCAGGCCCCGGTAACGATCCGCATCCTCACCTTATGAAAGCCAGTCGGGCTCCTGCCCCGCCTGCATTGACCAAGGGGAGAGTCGAACTCCCAAGCCCGTCAGGGCACGACGTTCTGAACATCAGTGTGTCTACCAATTGCACCACTTGGCCATGTTCGTCATTGACCCGTGCGGAATCAACCGAGCACACTTGCCATTGGAGGATGCCAGGGACGCAGGGCGGTAGTCTTCCAAGGTCGAGAGACTGCCGCCTTCGGCCTTCATCCTCGCTCATCGGGCCGGCGGCCTCAGTTGCTTCCATTCACCGCTAGAAGAACGGGGCATCTAAAGCTTCGAGTGCGTCGGGCAGGAGTTGAACCTGCAATGCCCGAAGGCGGGGTGGGTTACAGCCACCTGGGCACGCCAATGCCCAGCCGACGCATAAGACTTCAGTAGCTCAGGTGGGAGTCGAACAAGCGGACTATCGCGTTGGGACTTCATCCAGTAGCATCGGTCGGCGTCCCAACAGATTCACTGGGTTTGAGCCAAGGTGCTTTGCCACTTGCCTACCGAGCCAAATCAGCGTCCCCGATGGGATTTGAACCCACGAACTCCACCTTGACAGGGTGGCGAGCACTCCGACTGCTCCGCGAGAGGGACGAGCATAGCTGAGGTCGCCGACCCACAGCAGTGATGAAGACCGAAGCCAAGGTGGTCTGCACAATTGACTACCGAGCCTTGCCTTCATCCTCCCTATCGGTCGGCGGCACGACTTGATTCCCTCGTTCTAAGCGAAGCGAAGGTGGTCTGCCATTGGCGCGTACCGAGCGTTCCATCGTCAGTGATCCCGGCGGGACTCGAAGCATCGATTTTAAGTCGTTGCTCTACCAGTTGGCAACACTTGGGCGCTGGAATCAAGCTCGGTTGGACTCGAACCGTCGTATTCTGGTTGTAAGCCAGACGTTGTTGCCGCTGAACCACGAGAAAGTGGATTCCATCGGGAGTTGCACCCGAATCTTCGGTTTGCAGGACCGATATCTTCCTGTTGGACGATGGACCCGAGTTGTTCATCATCACCGAGCGGAAGCCGTGGGACTCGAACCCACAAGCGGGTCGACCCCGCCGCCTGTTTTCAAGACAGGTTCCTCATCCAGCCGGATGACTTCCGTTCGTCAAATTGCGGGAGTTGGAATCGAACCAACGCCTCCGGGTTCAGAGCCCAGCATCGCTACCAGCAGCGACTATCCCGCAATGAATGTGCGTCGAATGACACGACGTTCTGCAAAAGTTCGCAAAGTTCGGGGAGCAGGGTTCGAACCCGCGGACTCTGCTTCAAAGGCAGGCAGCGCTAGGAAGAGGGACGGGTGGGACTCGAACCCAGCGCGGGTGCTTAACAAACACCTGCTCTGCCGCTGAGCTACCGACCCAGTGAAAAGTGCCCTGTGGGAGTCGAACCCACCTGTTCAGCTTGGAAGGCTGACACCTCTGCCGATCGGTCAAGGGCACATGTTTCTGTTCAAGGCGGAAGCCGTGGGACTCGAACCCACAACGGGAACTCGTCCCGCACCTGCTTTCGAGGCAGGCTCCTCATCCGGCCGGATGACTTCCATTTGTTGAAGCTGCGGAGACAGGAATCGAACCTGTGTCACGACGGTTAACAGCCGCCTGCGCGTACCAGCACGGACTCCACCGCAATGTTATTCAGTCAGCGTGGTTGGATTTGAACCGACGTTCTCGTGCACCCGAGGCACGCGGATTTCCAGACTTTCCCACACGCTGAAGTTCGTTCGCGGCCTTCCGCGAACGACATTGCACCCAGTGGGAGTCGAACCCACACATCCGCCCTGGCGAGACGGTACGCTGCCGCTACGTCATAGGTGCAGTCAGTCCTGGCCGAATTGTCAAAGATCAAATCGCAGCCGCACCGGGTGGGACTCGACCCACGTTGCCGCATTACGGGTGCGGTGTCTTGGCCGCTAAACGACCAGTGCCTACCCAATGGGACCAGACGGACTTGCCGTCATTACGGGTGCGGAGTCTGGCCGCTAACACCTTGACCAATGCTTCTCTTCAATGGGACCTCGACGGAGTCGAACCGTCGTCGTGCCCTTATAAGGAGCCTGCTCTGACCATTGAGCTACCACTAACACCAAATCACGTGATTGCGATTGGGGCCGGAGGGATTCGAACCCCCGCCGGGCGAGTTAAAAGCTCGCTGTGCTGCCGTTACACCACGACCCCGTGTGAGGGCGTGGCCACGTTTGTCTGTCAGGTCGAGTTCCATGACGATCTCCTTCAATCGCGAGTGGAATCAACGAATTCCGGACTCATGGGCATGAGT
Source organism: Planctomycetaceae bacterium (assembly GCA_044229335.1). Lineage (GTDB taxonomy): Bacteria > Planctomycetota > Planctomycetia > Planctomycetales > Planctomycetaceae > DSVQ01. The sequence goes on from JBGATC010000052.1 coordinate 20,557, forward strand.
CCGGAATGAGGCGATAGTCCTCATTCTTCTTGAACCGTCGCTCCCGCCGTATCAGAACGATGTGCTTCCGTTACACCACCAAGCGCAGTCGGGATGGCCGGACTCGAACCGACGATTCCGTGGTCCCAGGCCACGTGGGGTGCCGCTCCCCTACATCCCGTCTCTCAGTCAGAACGGTTGGATTTGAACCAACGATCTCCTGGCCCCCAGCCAGGCGCGATACCAGGCTTCGCTACGCTCTGCCGCCTCACCAGAAGTCGAACGGGCCGTGTGTGTGGACGTACCTTCTCCGTGTTCTGGCGAACCGGATCGTTTTGGATGTGGGCTGGAAGGCGCTCGAATCCTTCTCTCCTGGTCTTCAGCCAGGCGCTAAACCGTCTCAGCTACCAGCCCATCTGTCTGCGTTGCACGCGTGCGGCCAGAATTGACCGTTTGCCGGCGGCGCAACGAAAAAGCCCGGTGTCCTTTGCGTGACACCGGGCTTTAGAAAGCTCGCGGAGGCTTAGCAGCCCGTGGATTTATTCGAGCTCGGATCCTCCGGTGGATTGACGTGGGTTAGAGTACCGGGTGGGGGCGGGACGGTGGTCGCGTGGGGTCTGGGAGTGCAGGGATGGCGTTGGGGCGGCGGAAGACGGAGCGGCAGGGGGCGCTGTTTCTCATGGCGGACGACTTGCCGAAGTCGGGCGGGCATCCGTTTTATCGGCGGCTGAACGGGCTCTTGAAGGACGCCGACTTCGACCGCTTCGTCGAAGACCTGTGTCGGCCGTACTACGAACCGGAAGGGACGCGCGGAAGGCCCGGTTTGCCGCCGGGGGTCTACTTTCGCATGCTGTTGATCGGGTACTTCGAGGGGATCGAATCGCACCGCGGCATCGCGTGGCGATGTGCGGACAGCCTCGCGTTGCGCGAGTTCCTGGGCATCGCTTTGAACGAGTCCACGCCCGAGCACTCGACGCTGGGATACACCCGCAGGCGCTTGCCGCCCGATGTCTTTCGTGACGTGTTCCAGTTCGTGCTCAAGCTGGCGGGGGCGAAGTCGCTGTTGTCGGGCCAGACCGTCGGCGTCGACAGCACCACGCTCGAAGCCAACGCCGCGATGAAGAGCATCGTCCGCAGAGACACGGGTGAGGACTGGAAGGACTACGTCTCACGCTTGATGCGGGAAGACGGGGTCATCGAAGCGGACGAAACCCCGTCTGATGAAGACGTTCGCCGCTTCGACAAGGGCCGCAAAGACAAGTCCGTCTCGAACGAGGAGTGGGTCTCGGAGACCGATCCCGACGCCCGCATCGCCAAGATGAAAGATGGCACAACGCATCTGGCGTACAAGGCCGAACATGTGGTCGATCTGGCCACGAACATCATTGTCGCCGCGGAGATTCTTCCTGCCGATCAGGGCGATCCGCAGACGCTGGTCGATAGTGTGATGATGGCTCAACTGCACCTCGAACAGGTCGATGCGACGCTCCAAATCGAAGAGGTGGTCGCTGACAAAGGGTACCACGCAGCGGCCACGCTCGAACACTGCGACGCCCTCGAACTGCGGACGTACATCCCCGAACCGCAACGGAAACACGCTGCGAAGTGGACCGACAAACCAGCGGACTACGAACGGTGTGTCATCAACAACCGGCGCCGCGTGCAGCGACCGAAGGGCAAACAACTGCAGCGTGCACGCAGCGAGCAGTGCGAGCGTTCGTTCGCCCACGTCTGCGACACCGGCGGCCAGCGTCGCACCTGGCTCCGCGGGTTGATCGACGTGACAAAGCACTACCTTATCGCAGTCGCAGGGCATAACCTGAGTCAGATGATGCGAAAACTCTTCGGCTGCGGCAAACCGCGGCAGTGGCAGGACGGCGGCCTCGCTGCCGCGCTCGTTCGCACGCCGTTCCACAGCGCCACACGGCCCCACACCGCCCACTCCGCCATCGCCCCGCCGATGATCGCGCGATGGTTCCAGAACATCTCCCTCACGAACCAAACAGCTTAATTCCACGGGCTGTTAGGGCCGATGTCACGTGCGCAGGGGATACGGAGATTCTCCGCTACGCAAACCTGTACTCCCCGAATTACCAGCAAATGGATGCTGAAAATCGGGCCGCACGGGTTGCGCTGCGAGCAGATTCGCCCCGGTCTTTGACCAACCGGCGGCGAACTCTCTCGTATCGCTCTGTCTGCAATCGGACATCAGCCGGGAAAGCATCATGATCCGCAAGACCTGTTCGTTCTTCCTGAAACTGGACAGCAACGATGAACGCCATCGCCGTTATCGTATAGATGCGCGAACGCTGGCAAATGTTCGCGGAAATTTGCAGTGTTGACCGATTTTTGGAGGAACGCTTCGGCACCCATCGCGGACAAGACTCAAATCGCCACGCCGCCCGCCACCCGCCCTGCGACCTTCAATAGGTCCGCTTTCACGTACACGATCTGGTGATCGCTGTGCCATTCGCTGGGGAACACCTTCTTAAGTCGATTCGCCCAGAACCTGACGGGGCTATCGATGAAGCGGTTCTGGACTCTAATCGTACTCCACGCCGTCAAAAGCAACGTGCGGTCGCATACTGCCAGCTAAAAAACGGCAAGATATGCGGGCATATAAGGTGATGCCCCTGACATAGTTCTGGGCCCGCCGTGAGCGTACAGCAACCGCGTGAGGATCGGTTTCTGACTGGTTGTCACGAGGCTGCTTCGTTACCTGGGCGATAGTCAGTCAGGCGGAACCGATCGTTGGCGCCGTGCGGGGTTCCAAGAATGGGTATGAACAACAATCTATCGCACATTCTGCAGATTCAGACGGAGGTGCGGGACCCGGTCGCCATTCAGGCTGCGTGTGGTCGGCTCAAGTTGCCCGAGCTGGTGTTCGGCGAGACGAAGCTGAACCAGCTCGGCGGTCAGGTAGGCGGTGCGGTTGCCGGAGTGGCGTTACTACCGAACAGACCGCGAGTTGATCCAGTGGCTGCAATCCGCTCGATGAAATCACTGGTGATTTTTGTTCGCAACCAGAACTCAGTGGGGTTGCGGCATGCCCACTAGAAGGTGATCGCCGAGGCGGGCTGCCAGGAACTGTCGCTATTCAGAAACGGTCCAACGATACTCGATCTCGTGCAAGCTCTGGCAAATCATGAATTGGAGCGATCATCTCGGTGATCGCGAGCGGTCATTCCGCGAGGAAGCATCCCCGTTCCAATTCTGGCATCCGCTGGAATCCCGCGAGTGCAAAGACCGGTCGCGTCCGTCAGAATCGTTCCAGACGAACTATCGCTTCGCAGCGAGATCTTGTTGCGCGGAACTGGGGTAGGAATGGCAACATTGAAACGCCCTTCGCTGAATGAATTGAAGCGTCTGCTGAAAGCGCACCCACTCGATTCGCTCCAGGTCTTTCGCGCTCTGGGGCAGGTGGCTCTCGACACGCTCCCCGACCGAAAGGCTCGGTACAACCAAGCAACGCTGCGCACCCTGGGCACCTGGCTGCAGTCGAAGATTCCCGGCGTGTTTCCGGCGGGAGATCTCACCGCTCGGCTTCAAGCCGCAGCGCGCGTGGCCCGAGCCTTTACGGTCCGTCAGATTCAACGGATCGATCGCCGCGGCACAGCCCAATACCGGCTGCGGATCGCTCACCTCTGCCACCTGGCTTCGGTTCCGAAAACGCGGGCCAAGTGGGTGGCGCGTTGTTTTCACGAGCAGTGGACCGTCCGGCAATTACATGTCGCATTGAAAACGAAGTATCCCCAACGTTCCCGGGGCGGGCGCTCGCTCGCTTCCCCGCAAGCCGGGCTCGATGCGGTCTTGCAAGCGATTCAAATGGTCGAACGCTATTTCGTACGGATGGCCGAGATCAATCCCGAGCACAAAGTGTCAGGCACAGCTCGTCGCGAGGCACTACGACTCCATAAACAGTGCTGCCGCGCTTTAGCGAATCTGAAATCCGCCCACCTCGTCGCTATCTCCCAGAAACGGCGACCGAAGGTGAAGTAACCACCGCCGTTCAACAGCGTGTCGGCATCACCCACGTTGCCCTTGGAACGCACCCATCACGGCGATCTATCGTCTGTGCCCTGCCCTGCCCGACGACGATTGGGCGCGAACAGCTCGGCCGCCGGAATCTATGCTCCGCAACATCAGCTCGCACCATCGGCTTCTGCGTGCTTCTCATAGATTGCTTTAACGTTAAAGCAATGTCTTTGGGCGCTTCACCGGGAGGTCTTCCGCTGTATGAGTCCGCGGATGGTTTCCACCAGCTTGAGCGCGGCGGCGTAGCGGCGCTCACTTGCCTCTTGCACATCCAGCCAGCGCTTCGGCACCGTGCCGCTCTTCAGTTGTTCCGCGCAATGCAGATCGGACACTTGCAACACCAGCCACGCCAGCGCTGCCCGTTTCGCAGCGGCTTGTAGCGCGGGCGCAGGCTTCGGGCCGCTGAGTTCAGTTTCCAGCGACTGCACTTTCAGCAGCAGCGCTTCCCGCAGCACGAGATCAGTGCTGCTCACGAGATCGAGGGCCTGTCCGCGGGTGATCTGTTCCAGATCGGCCGCCGCGTTTACCACTGCGGGTTGTCGCTTCAAGAGTTCACGAACGCGTGCGAGAGCGGTCGCATCGCCGGCATTCGCCTGATCGACGAGTTCCCGCCACTCGGCAGTCGTCGTGGGCGACGTCGGAAAGCGCAGTGTCACGGGTGAGGGAGAAACGGTCGGGGACATCGCGCGGCGTCTCCAGTCAGAGCGGTGATGTTGATAGAACCCAGCGGCGATCATGTGTCCGCGAATGTGCACCATGAGGGCCGCATCGGCCGTGCTGTGTGCGCGGGAGAGGCGATTGAGGGACTCGGTGTGCTGTCTCAGAGTTGCCGCACGCTGGATGCGTTCTTCGCGGAGTGAACGGTCGAGTTGTTCGGCGACTTCCCCTGCCATGCCACGCGCAACGAATTGGCGACGCACGGTGTGCCCGATGCGTCGGGAACGGTAGTAACTGCGCGTCGCGCCGCGGGTGTGCCAGGCCATAGATGTGGGCTTTCCTGCAACTACGCGAATCGAACTTGCCCCACCGCACTCTGCGGGGTCTGTACGGTGAATGCCGCACTGAGACGCTCCGAGCAAGCTGTTCGCCATCCCGTTCCCAGCGGAGCCGTGGGTGCTGCAGCGCATCGCAGCGGGTGCAGCACGTTGAGCCACTCCGTGTAGTTGAGTGATTCCGTGTCGATCAGCAGACGCTCGATCTGCTCACGATGTGGAAGCGAATCTTTGTTCTCGAGGCGCTTTCCTTCCAGCAGCGGGGACAGCACGGGGATCGCTGCGGATAACGCGTGAGGCCCGGCGAAATATGCGATCTGCCGAAGCAGTTGGGCGACGCGAAATCTCCCGGGGGCAGGCATGGGACCGATCACCAGCGTCGAGATCGCGGACTGTAAATGGAGACGGTCCCGCACATCGAAAAAGAGACGTTCGTACCAATCGACCGCTTCTTCGAGTTCCTGCATCCGTTCAGCGACGTCCGCGATTGAGAGTCCCGCCAGCAGCCAGGACTGGCGGAGGACCTGCCGCGTACGGTCACAGGAGAATTGCTGTGCGGTTTCGATGCGATGCAAGCGCGCTGCGATCGCGCGCGTGGGACGGTACCAGGCGGGGCGGGAACGCAGCGCAAACGCGGCTTCCTGCGTCCACTGGTCTTCGTCTTTCCAGCGGCGGCGATCGGTCCGCTGGGACCACTGCAGGGCGCGCTGCCACCGCCAGTCGACGGGGCGCCAGCTGAATTGCTGCACCATCTGGGCGGGCCAGTGGGCGGCTGCCGATTCGGGTTCGTTTAGCATACGTAATCCTCGTCCCAGTTGGGCTCGGGAGAGACATCAAAGTAGTGAAACGCCCGCTGCAGCGTGCGGTCGGCCTCATGGATTGGCCAGCCGGGTGAAGCATGGAGGTTCCAGGTGTACTCACCCGCGACATGCACGGCGAACAGCAGATGAGCGTCGTCACGCTGTTCCACGCACTGCCCGAGGAGGCGGTCAATCGCGAACGCTTGCTGTTCCAGACGATCCTGGCCGCGATCGTTCAGCGGGCCCGGATAACGTTGTTGCAGCCAGGTTTCGTCTTCCAGACGACAGATCACGCGGCCGAGGTCTGCGACTTGGCGGCGTGTTGGTCCGCAGCAGATGATTTGTCCGGTTTCAGCGTGGGGACACAGCACCGCCAGCCACCGCGTGGAGGGCATCCCCGCGAGCACATTGAGCCAGCGAAACGGCTTCGCTCGGAGAAGCGCCGTGACTTTGTCATTCGCGACAGCGTCCTCGCGAGAGAGAATCGGCAACCAGCGTGCTGCAGCAGCCCGTCGCGCGGGCGTTGGTCGCCACAGGAGATCGCGGCGAAAATTGGTCATTGCAGTCTCCACGTTACGCAGTCGAGAACACGCTTCGAGAATAAGCAGTGGGGCCGATTAGCGCTAGATCGCCTGCCAGAGAGCGGCTTTTTGCAGCGAGTGAGCCGTTCGCGGCGACTTTGTGCACAGAACTGGCGTTAGAGTCGCGAAAATATCAGGAGCGTCGGCAACGAGTGGCAGTCACGGGTGTGGCGATCGCGGCCGCCACGCTCGTCGCCGAGGTGACGGTCCGGGTTTCAGACAACGGGGCGTACTCTGATGGCTAAGAAGAAGACGCCGCCGGAGCGAGCCGGCGGCGTCCGCAGTCAAGCCGCCACTGGATCGCACGTTTGTTACGCCACCGCGTGTTCCAAGGGGATATTCCCGATAAACCGATCCCAGGCGGCTTTGAGTTCTTGTCGCAGCTGACTGACGCGTCCTGCGGTGAGGCCAAACAGGTGGGCGGTGTGCAGCGTTGTCTCGCCGGTCGCCAGCGTCTCCGCGATCTGCCGTCGCCGAGAACCCAGCGTCGCGAGAAAGGCGGGATAATCGATGCGCGTCGCCGCGAGATCCGCGGGGGTCATGCGGGCGTCCTCGACGAGGACTTCAGACCAGCTGTCGGAGTGGGAATCATGTCTCGTCAACGATTCGACGCGAACATGCTTCCGCAGCCGGCACGCGGGTGTCATGACGTCACCGACGTTCGTGCGGGTCGCCACGCGCCGACCAACGCGATACTGTTTCACCGCGAAACGGACGAGACTACTCGCGCTGGCCACGTCAGATCGGCCCTGTTGATGGAGGCGGGCGAACGTAGCGCAGGCGGTGCAGAGGATTTCCTGCCGTGCCTCGCCTTTCGCTTCGCCGTACAGATGCCGCAACGCAAAGCGGATCTGGGAGTGGATCGCGGGTAAGAGTTCTTCGAACTGTGTCTGCCAGCCCCCGACCTCAGAAACTTCGGGGTCGACAGCAGCATTGACGGAAGACGACATGGGCGACTCCTTGAAAGGACCGCCCCGGCGAGGGGCGGTCGTGTGTGAAAACACAGACCGCTCCCGCACCGGCGAGAGCACACAAGCCAACGCCTGCGGCTAACGTTGCCGCGGCAGCTCAGCGCAGAGGGGAAGTCATCGCCGGGATTGGCCAGCAGACGGATTGGCCGACGAGACGGCCTGCGGCGGGCTCAGAACTCAAGAGGCTCAGGAGAGTCGCACGCCCCAGCTGTGGTGCATGCGACTTCCCGGTCCCGAGACACCTACCCTCGCCATGTCTTCCTGGCCGCCGGGTGGCAGTCAGGAGCGTCGTCTACTGCGTGAAAACGCAGAAAGACGACGAGGGCGGTTCATGATTTATGTCAGCTTTACGGGCTGGATTTAGCTGCTCGCGGCGGCCTGCCTTGCGCCTGGTTTCAGTGACACCGACACGGTGCCGAAATGCGGCCCTGCACCCAGTAAGCGATGTGGGAAGAACGCAGTGGCCGTAGCATGCGGGCCCGCGCCAGCACTTTCAACCGTGGTCTATAGGACGTTCTCAGCGTGGAAAAGATGATGCATCGACTCGCATCGAGGAGATTTTTGGTGAAGGGGGTGAAGCTTCACCCCCTACCCTTTCTCCCTTCTATTTTCCTTTTAAAGCTAAAAACAATAGCCGGTGAAGCTTCACCCCCTTCACCGATCTGTTCTAGGCTTCACCTGCTCCGGTCACTTCTTCCGTGCTTGGTCGGTAACTGTGTGTGCGGAATCTGCGATCCACTGGCTTTTCTGAGGCCATTTCTTCGAGTGCCAACGATTGACCGCGACCACGACCAACGCATTTTTACTGGTGCGAAATCGGAGTGGCTCCGTGACAGCTCCCGCGGAAGATAGCGGCTCGTCGTCGTTCTTCAGCACACACACTACGGCGGCATCGCCATATCGCGCAGTTTGAGGACGAAGTCCGCACGTTTGCCGACGGTCGGTTCGACTCGACGAGATCAAGTGCGGGTTATTTGCCACATCGAAACGCCCTTTGAGTTCCCACGGCATTGAAGACCCGCGGATTGTCCGCCGATCGACCGAAAACGGACGTTTAGCGGACGGGTGACAGGGACTTTTGGGCTTGGCACTGTCGTTCTTGCCGAGTGGCAAAAGGAGACTCGATAGTGAAGCAAAGCTTGGTGGAAGACAGTGTGCCGCCAACCGAGGCCGTCTAGATGTTTGGCGTCAGCGTCGGTGCTGTCTGACGGTGAATTAATCGCCCGGTGCGAGGTCATCAACTTGAATCGTTTCTCGTCGGCGGGCGTCGGCGCGTCAGATTGTCAGCGCTCGATCGCCAAGAAACAGTGCCCAAAAACAGGCGCGAGCAGAAGCTAGACCCTCTGCTGGCAGAGGCTTCACAGCGACGGCCTCAATCGAAGACGGCGACGTAGTCAGCAATACAACACAGAAATGGATGAAGAAGAGAGATGAGATCAGAATCGACTAGTAGGAAGCGCGGATTTCCACACCCAGGACCGACCGACATGCCGATCGATGTCATTCTGGCTCGGCTCGACAACGTCTCCGGCGGCCCGGACACATTCTATGCATCTTGCCCGGCGCATCCTGACAGCCGGCCGTCACTGGCTGTGACCGAGAGCGACGAAGCGGTCTTATTGATTCACTGCCATCGCGGCTGCCAGAACGACGAGATTCTGCGAGCGCTGGACCTGACCTTCCAAGATTTGTATCCCTCGCCCTACGCACTGGAATTTGGTCAGCGACAGAGTCACGTGGCTACATCGACGCGGATCATTCAACAGGCAGGTGAGGTGATTCTGCCAAGCCGCGAAGACCTCGCGGCGTATCGTGAGATCCATCGGGCGGCGCGATCAGATTGTCGTCCCCGTCTTCGGCAGTTGGCGCACGACCTTGAACTTCCGTTTTCGTCGTTGAATGCAATCCGCGTCGGCTGTGATAAGCGCGGCTTCATCTTCCCCGAACGCGACGGTACCAAACGTATCGTCGGCCTGGTGTGCCGAAGGAGTGATGGTTCACGAAAGTGCTTGCCGGGAAGCGTGCGCGGGATCACGATTCCAATGCCCTTCAATCCCGACGACGGCCCCATCTATCTGGCCGAGGGTGCGACAGATACCGCCGCCCTGCTGAGTGTTGGTCTCAACGCCATCGGTCGGCCTGCGGCTCGCACTTCGCATGCCGTCCAACAGTTTCTGATCGATCTGCTCGCCGACTATCCCGATCGCGAACTCGTGGTCATTGGCGATAACGACAAGCTAGTCGACGGCATCCGTGCCGGTGCCGAGGGTGCCAGCAAATTGGCGGAACGGCTCAATTCTTCTCTCCCCAATTCCGTCCTTTGGGCATTGCCCAAAACGGAATTTAAAGACATTCGCGAGCAGATCACGCGCGGTGCGTGGTCGCACGGTCTTCGATTCAAGGAACTCAAGCATGACTAAATTGGAATCGCGCAAACGCTTCAGCAACATGTCTAACAAGACCGCGTTGACCAATGAGCAGATGACCAAGCACCTCACTAAAATCACGGGGGGATGGCCCAAAGTCTTCGCAGATCAGCTGAGCGGTATCAACGACGGCAAGGTCTATCCGATCACGAAGCCTGCGGAGCTGTTCGCGGACATCGACAAATACGCAGACGTGTCCTGGCGGCGGAAGGGACGCAGCAAGGAAGAATTCCTGGCTGGGTTGGCCCTCCATGCCGAAAGGTTCGATGGGTACAGTGAGTGCCCGCATTTCCCGTCGATTGAGGGCGTGTACTACACGCAGCCGGCGCCGAATCCGCAGCGGACGGGAGCGCTCGATCAACTCATCGACTTTTATAACCCGGCGACGAAGCACGACCGGTCGCTCATCCAGGCGGCATTCATGACACCGTTCTGGGGCGGAGCACCAGGGCAACGTCCCGTCTTCTGCATCACCACGAAGGATGGCACCACGAATAAGGGGCGAGGTAAAGGAAAGTCCACCCTGGCACAGCATATTAGTGAATTGGCGGGCGGCTATCTATCGTATCGCCCCGGCGAATCGAACGACTCGTTTCTGAGCCGGTTGCTGTCGCCGGGGGGCATGAGGCGGCGGATCGTGATCATCGACAATCTCAAGTCGTATCACTACTCCAGCGCGCTCATCGAATCGTTGATCACCGAAAAGACAATCAGCGGCAAGCGGATGTATTTCGGGGAAGGGAGCCGCCCGAACTATCTGACGATACTTCTCACCGTGAACGGCCCGTCTTTCTCGAAAGATGTTGCCGACCGTTCAATCGTCATCAAGCTCGCAGAACCAAAACACGACCCGGGATGGGGCCAACGGGTGACGGAGTTCATGACCGATCAACGGGACGCGATCCTGTCCGATATCGCCTACCGCTACGCGCAGCCGACTCGTCCGATGAATGATGTCGATCGCTGGGCCGCGTGGGAGCAAGATGTCCTCAGCCGGGCCAGCAAGAGCCCCGACGCGGTCTTTGACATGATCGTGAGGCGGCGGCGGAAGACTGACAACGACCGTGAAGATGCCGCCGAATGCTTGACGCACATTCGAGGATGCCTGGCTCCTTACTCCCTCAATCAGGATCCCGACAAGTCGTGCTTTGAGATTCCGACCCAGCTTATGAGGCAATGGGTCGGTATTTACAAACCAAAACTGAGTGACAACGCTGCAACGCAGTATGTCAAGCAACTTCAACTGAAAGAGCTTGTATGGAAACACACCAACCGCGGGAACGTCTTCATCTGGACTGGAACAAAGTGCAAGGATGGCATGAAACCTAAGCAACTGAAGTTTACGCCACATCGTCACTAAGCCTGTTATCCAAGCTGAGAGAGGCTGGGTGTCCGTTAGCAGTCCGTGGATTCATCCGTCCCGGATTTAGCCGCACGGAGGAGTGTCGTTAGAGTCTCCTGGTGGACGGAGCGCGGGTTGCGAATGCTGACTGTGTGTGGCGGGCGGAAGGAGCGTGGTTGACGGCGATGGGGCGGCGGAAGACGGAGCGGCAGGCGGCGTTGTTCATCCTGACGGGCGACTTGCCGAAGTCGGGCGGGCATCCGTTTTATCGACAGCTCAACGGGCTGCTCAAGGACGCGGAGTTTGATCGCTTCGTCTCCGCCGAGATTCATCCCGCCGACCATGGCGATGCCCAGACCCTGAACGATAGCGTGATGACGGCGCAGGTCTATCTGGAACTGTTCGACGAAGTCTTGCAGATCGAAGACGTCGTGGCCGACAAGGGCTATCACGCAGCCGCGACGCTCGAGCACTGCGACGCCGTGCAACTGCGGACGTACATCCCCGAACAGGCGTCACAGCACCCCGCCAGGTGGGCCGTGAATCCGCTCGACTACCAGCGGTGCGTGATCAACAACCGCCGTCGCGTGCAACGGTCCAAAAGCAAGCAACTGCAACGTCAACGGAGCGAACGCTGCGAACGGACGTTCGCTCACGTCTGCGACACCGGCGGCCAACGCCGCAGTTGGCTGCGCGACCTCGTCGATGTCAGCAAGCGGTACCTGATCGCGGTCGCCGGGCACAATCTCGGCCAGATCCTGCGGACAGTGTGCGGCATCGGCGACCCGCGGCGACTGCAAGACGGAGCACGCGGCCTGGCGACGTGCTCCACGCTCGTCTCAACGCTCCCGGCGCGCGTTGCAGCCCTCATCTGCCTCGGGTCATGGCCCCCAACGCTCCGCGTCACCCCAGCCAAAGTTCTGCCACCCGACAGCGTCCACCGGTTGATGATCTATTCCGGCGGCTACCAAACTAAAGAGTTTCACGGGCTGCATGTGACGGCATGATCCAACGATCCGAAAACGGCTGCAGATTGAGGGTCGCTTCTGGTTTCCACTTTGGACGCCGATCCGGCAATACGACGATGACATCGACGTCCGGTCGTAGTCCTGTCTTTTCACGGAGAAGGACATTCACATCGGAAACGATCCGTTTGATCCTTTGGACCCAGGTCAATTCGCCTGTGTTCAATCGTAATCCTTCCGCAACCTGACCCATTGATACTGAGCCCTGATGGAGGACTAACAATCGCAGTAGATCGTACGATTGGTTTTTGATTGGCACCGTCCGGAGCTCGTCGGACCGATCGCCGGCGAGTCTCGGAATCCGGACAGCCTGTTCGAGGATCGTATAGCCGCCCCAACTTTCGGTGGGCGGTTGTCCGTCGAATGAGGCCGCATTGTCCTGTTGATCGCCACCCGAATGGTCATCTTTCTTCATCGGTTCCGCAGAGCCCGTAGCGACCAGCGAGTCGGCTTCAGCAAGAGATGCCGGATCGATGATCTCCGGTTGAACCGCCGGCATTTCATCGAGGTTGACGGCTTGCAGCTGTTCGAGGATCAACCGATGAAGTTTCAGGAAATCGTGTCTGGCTTCGGATAGTTTCCGGTCAGTCAGCTGTCCCGCATGCTGGCGGAGATCGTCCCATGCCGCTTCTGTCGATCGCGTTCGCATCTCCCACAGCTCCTGGCGGAGATTGCCAAGCTCTGACTCCGCAAAACTGAAGTCATCGAAGCTGAATCGCATGCGATTTACAATTAACCCACCAGTGTCACTTTCCTCAACGCGGATCATCTGCAAGATCGAATTGGGTGGAAAAACACATTCTCCGAGGCGCTGGCCCAAGAGAAAGGCCCGAAAGCGCATTGATTCATCCCCGATCGCGCGAACGATTAAATTGCGTATGCACTCATTGCGGTATTCGACTACTCGTCTAAGTCCTTGATAGAAACCGCGTTGAGCCTCGGAGAATCCGAATCTGGTAATATCGTCTACAATATCGGAAATAACATCATTCTCGTCTTCACTAATCTTCTCCCAGTCATCATCGCAGTGCCAAAGCTGTACGACATTGCGAACTTCCCCTGGCTCCAATTCAGGGAACGCATTTTCAACTGCTAAAACGAACGCATTCGATGTCTGATTGCATCGATCCGGAAGGGCTCTATCGAGAGGAAACGCCCGCCTCTCCGAGAGACTAAGGCAAAGATCAGCCCACATCCGGCCAAGCTCGTAAGCAGCAACCAGCGGGTGTTGCTTTGCGTTGGTTCGGGTCGAATTTCCGCCTTGAATTGATTGTGTCTTCAAAATGATCGCCGAATCTTGAATCAACCGGTTTACGAAGCTCGATTGCAATCGATTGAGTGCTGGAAGTTCAGAACGAACGGGGTGCTGATTCTCGCTGAGACCGGCTTCCCGAGACAGCGAACACATACGATCGGTGTGGCTCGACGAGACCCGAGAGCACTGGGGAAAACGCATGTTGACAGGTAGCCATGACGCCGCTGTACGGCTCCAATTGAGACGTGATCGCGATTTCGATTTCGTATCGACTTCCAGATGTGATGGAATCGAGCTTGTGCGAAGTCGAATTCGCACTTCAGAGCGGTGCTGGGAAGATGTTTTTTCAAGTCGACCTCTCGAACATGATTCGGAGCGAGGAGCCTGTCACTTCAAGGCGTACCGCTCTCCACTGATCTCCGTGGCGATCTTCCCCGCCAACTTGTCGTTTCGCTCTGCGTAAATCTGCGTGAGATCCGCTCACACGTGACCGAGCACAATCTGGGCCGCTTCTACACCGTAGCGTTTCCGAATCTCGTTCGCACGGCTATGCCGCGATTGATGCTGCGTCCAGCAATTCTGTCGCCTCCAGGCTCTCGCTATGGTTTTGCACTTCAGCCCCGCGACAGTCAGCGATGCATCAAGAGTCCGCTCCCGTGCCCGCAACTCGCAGGTCTGGCCGTGACTCACGCGGTTGAAGTCCAATCGGCAGGTGAACTCGGACGATGTGCTCGTCGGGGGTCGTCCGCAGCGCCCACATCGTCTGCAGACGGTACGACAACGTCACCGCGAACATCGGCGGAACGGTCCAGCACGTACGCCGTGTTCCGCTAGCTCGCGGCGTTTTGACCGAAGAAAGCGAGTTGCCTCGTCAGCAATTTACTGACGCAAACGACGGACTTCGCCGAAAATCTCTACCGTCGACTTGGCCACGAGGACTGAGGACCGCTGAGGATTGCAATCCTTCGATGACCACGCGCATGATGTCCCCATGGGTACGGAACCGGGTGAAAACGGCTCCGCTGAAATCGGTCTGCAACCGGCCTCACACTCAGAGTTTGCCGGTATGCCGGTACGAAAGTCTGGAAAGCCGTACGAAACTAGATGTGAAAGCTAGTTCAATAGGCCATACCGACAATACCGGCAAACACTCGAAATACCGGCATTAGTCCCTATGGAATGAAAGGATTTGGGAGAGTCGAACGACGTAGAAAACCCCTGATTTTCAAGGGGATTCTGCTGAAACACTCGTCGGAAACTTTCGCTTCAGGAGCTAGTGGGAGCAATCCCGTGCAGGTTCGATTCCTGTCCTGGGCATCTTTTTACGCCGAAACGAGTTACGTTACTGTCGACGGTAGGCAGTGCAGTGTGTAGACCAACGGAATCGGTGGAATATTCCACCAAAACCCGGAGTCTGTCACGATGCCGCGCCCCCGTACCGTCATTCCGAAGCTGTGCGAAAACACCAAGGGCTATCTTTTTGCCCGAGGTCCGGACGGCCGCCAGCACTAGTTCGGACACAAATCCGACCCGACCAGCGGCGAACGCTATGCGACCTTTCTCAGCGCCGTGCAGCGTGGTGAGATGATCGCCGCTGCCAAACCGGGATCGCCTGTCAGTCGTCCGAAGATCAACCTTTTGTGTCTACGGTTCCTGACCGATTACGCCACACGCTATCGGCAGCCAGATGGTCGCCCCTCGGCGGAAGTCGACTGCTTCAAGTCTGTGATCCGGTTGCTGCGGCAACTTTTTGGCACCACCGTTGCCGATGAGTTTGGTCCTCTCCGCCTCCGCGTCGTCCGCGATGCGATGGTCACGGCGGGCTGGAGTCGCCGGTGGATCAACCGGCAGATCGGACGGATTCGCCTGATTTTCCGCGTCGGGGTCTCCTGGGCAATGGTGCGCCCCGAAGTCGTGGTCGCCCTCAAGACACTCCCCGCTCTGGTGCCCGGCGAGACCAGTGCGCCGGAACGCCCCCCCCGGCGGGCTGTCAATCAGGATGAACTCGATGCCGTTCGCTGTTACTTGAATGATCGGCACCGGGAACTTTTCGATCTGCTGCTGCTCACCGGGGCTCGTCCGGGTGAGTTATTGTATTGTCGCTGACCACCGGCATGATCGAGCAACACGGGGACGTCTGGCGGGCCGACTTAGCGCACCACAAGACCGCTCACCGGGGAAAATCGCGGACGCTCTTCTTCAATGCCACGGCCCAGACGATCCTGGCGAAATACCTCGCTGACGACCCCGATCAGCGGTTGTTTCCCCTGCAGCGTTCCACCTTCGGCACGGCGGTGAAGCGAGCCTGTGAACTCGCCTTCGGCATGCCCGAAGAATTACGGAAACCCGATCGCAGTCTTCCCGCCGAAGAACGGGCCGCAATTCGGCGGAAGGCGACTGAGTGGCGGCAGCGTCATCTTTTCACGCCCCACTGGTTACGGCACACGGTGGCGACGCGACTGGCCGACAGCCTGCACATCGATGGGGCGCAACGTCTGTTGGGACATTCCACGCGGGCAATGACTGAGCATTACAGCAAGTCAGCCGAACGCCAGGCGGTGGAAGCCGCCAAGCAGCTGGGATGATCGGTTCGCGGACCCGCAAGGAAATGAAAGTGGGGTTCGGCAGCGACGCTCGCCGGTCGCTGTCGAATCCTCGCTCACATTCCGATGGTGGCCGTCTCTCAACCCTAGCATCGCCCGATAGGTTCTAGTAACCGTCCTGGCGGCGGGATGATGCAGTCGCACGAGCCAGGAGCGGCCAGAGCGACATCGTTTACAACGGGAAACCCCGGATCATTCGTTGAATTTCAGTTGCTTTGCCACCTCGATGACCAGGCCGCTGTGGTCGGAAAGCACACCCTTTTGAGCGGGCCAGGCCGATACGACTGAAGTAGTCGATTCCCACGCCGAAGGCACGGCGATGTGATCGATGGGCGGGTACTGGAGTAAGCTGGCCGGAACGCGGGCCATTTCTGTCGCGCAAAACAATCGGCAATCAGGCAACCCCGCGCGGAGCATCGCGATGCCCCGCGCGGTGCCGTAGTAGCTCCCCGTCCCCATGTCAGTGTTGAAGTCGCCAGCGACGCACAAGGCCGCGTCCGGATAGCGCTCGCTGAGCCCACGCCACTCAGCAACTTGTTGCGGTACGAGGGCATGGTGTTCCGACCAGTCCTGTTTCCCACGATCACCCTTCCACGGCATGACCGTGCCCTAGACAACCATTTGCCTCGATGGGCCGAGATCAATCAGAGTTGCAACGGTCCGTTCCTGGTCGGCGAGCAAATCCGAGACTGTGGCCAGGATGGGAAAGCGACTCCAGATCGAGACCCAGCGGCTGCCCGGCCTAATCCCAGACCAATTCTTCGGACGCGGTTGGGTGTGCGCCACGAACTCGCAATCGGGAGGCCGCAGGTCGTCATGCGTTTCCGTGAGGACCCAGACGTCCGCTGGATTCGCAGCCAGCACACCACGTTGGGCATCGAGCCGGGCCGGCCGTGCGTATTCGACATTCCAGGTCCCGATTCGCACGAGGTTCTCCTTCACTGGGCGAGGTTGAGTGTGTGTGGCGGGCAACAGAAATGGAAGCACTCAACGGATATGTCTCACAATCTTGGCCTGATGATGAAGCGAAGACTCTGGCGGATCGCCGTTTCTAGCCACGGAGGAGCGCACAATGCCGGCTCCTTCCTTGAACCGCGCCCACGCCCCCTGCCCGCCCCCCAGGCTGGAACAGCGCTCAACGGCCAGATGCCTCGTGAATCGCTCCGGTGTTGACGGTTGGCTCGAAGTCGGAATCGGCGACAAGGGAAACGAAGTGGGTAACAAGGCTCCCGCTGCCTCTCAGATCGGACTCATCGAGTCACTAAGCGAAACGGGGAGCAACCGAGGCGGAGCCAGGAACTATTCGAAGAATT
Source organism: Planctomycetaceae bacterium (assembly GCA_044229335.1). GTDB lineage: Bacteria > Planctomycetota > Planctomycetia > Planctomycetales > Planctomycetaceae > DSVQ01. The sequence continues at coordinate 37,879 of JBGATC010000052.1, forward strand.
CCCGGGGCTGTCCCGACGAAATCCGCAGGTCACAACTACAGAACATTCGACACCAATGAACGCATTGGCATTGCGTGGGCGTTCATTTAATGTCTGCGGGCATGAGCCACCTGATCGGACACCTCGACGCGGATTGTTTCTACTGCTCCGCCGAGCGGGTTCGCTACCCTTTTCTCCGCGGGCGACCGCTGGTGGTGATCGGAAATCAAGGGGCCTGCTGCATCGCCAAGAGCTACGAAGCCAAGGCCGCGGGGGTCCAGACGGGGATGCCGATCTGGGACGCCGTTTCGCTGTGTCCCGGGCTGATCTGCGTGAAACGCGACTTCCGCTGGTATGAAGTGCTGAGCCGCAAAATGCTCTCGCTGCTCCGCGAAGTCAGCCCAGCGGTCGAGTGGTACTCGATCGACGAGATGTTCTTCGATGCGACCACCTTGACGGCAGCGTTTCGTCTGCCGCTCCCCCAGGCCACGGCGGCCTTGCAGCAACGCATCCTTCGGGAAGTCGGCGTCCCGGTCTCGATTGGCGTGACCCCGTCCAAATGCCTCTCGAAGCTGGCGTCGGACTCCCGGAAGCCCTTCGGTTGCACCGTGCTGCTCGACGCCGGGGAGATCACCTCGTTCCTCGCTGACCTCGATGTCGCGGAACTCTGGGGGATCGGTGCGCGGAGTTCGGCGAAGCTTCATGCCGCGGGGATCCGCACCTGTCGGGAGTTTGTCGAGGCCCCGCGATCGCTGATCCTGCAACTGCTCACCGTCAAAGGGGAAGGGATCTGGTGGGAACTGCGGGGTGAATCGGTGCTCCCCATCGTCCGGGAACGTCCTGCGCATCAGCGGATCAGTCGCGGCGGCAGCCTGGGGGGCGCGACAGCCAATCCTGAGCGTCTGCGGGCCTGGGTGCTGCGGAACGTCGAACGACTCATTGAAGAGCTCGATTTTCATCACGTGCTGACGCGGCAGATCACCTTGTCGCTGCAGTTCCGCGACAACAGCGGCGTTGCGCGTCAGGCCCGACTGCCGATCGCGACGAAGGATTTCACCGTGCTCGCCCCGTACGCCCTGGCGCTCTTCGACGCCGGATGGCCGGTCGGCACCGATGTCGGCTACATGCACCTCGACGCCGATCGACTCACGTCCGTGGGTGAGCGGCAGCAGACGCTCTTCGCGCTGGCGCGTGATCCCAAGACGACAGCGATCGCCGACGTCAAGCGGGCCATCAACGCGCGGATGGGTCGGTTCGCCCTTCGGTCGGGAGCCACCTTACCCCTCGCGGAGCTCTACGACGATGAGACCGCGGACTACGACATCTGCGACGTTCATGGCAAGGGCTGTTTCTGATGTGCACGGGAATCATGGTCGAGCGGCAAACGCTCCCCGATCGGCTCTGTGACGCGGAGATCGTCCGCCGGCTGGTGTCGCCGCACGCTCAGGCAACCCCGCTGGTCCAGTTTCTGTACCGGCAGCGCGGTGCCGCCCTACCCGTCTGGTGGGACGGCGAACTCACGATCCTCCCCTGGGGAGGCCAGCGGGGGCCGCTCCCGGCGGCGGGATGGTACGACGCGAACGAACTGGAGCAGCCCCGCTGGCGCGCTAGCGAACCGGAGGCGGTGAAGATTCCCGCCTGCCTGGGGCACGACGGCGGCATCTGGTACCAGATTCTGCAGGGGATCCTGCTGGACTTGTGGAGGAAGCCCGTGACTACTTTCTGAAGAACCTGTGGTGGGATGGAATCGATTTCCTTGTCATCTGGATCAGGGAGCTTCATGACCAAGCCCTTGTCAACGAGCTTCTGTGCGAGAAGAAGCTGCAGGAAGAGATTCGCCGCCTTGCCTTTCCCAACCCAATCAGATCCGGCATCTGCGGTGCTATCGACGACCTCCCGCTGGTCTCTGAGGCTCTTGCGCGATAGTCGCACCGGGCACACCAGCGCGGTCCGATCTGCGTTCGGCAGTCCGGGCGTGGATCTCGCTGAATCTAACGGAGGATCTGTACGGCTTGGCTGATCGATTACCGGGGCTTGCCGAGGAAGGTCATCTGCCCGTTCCGGGTTCGCCCCAATGACGCGTCAACAGTTGGGGGCACTCGTCCGATCGCATGCTGCCTTCTCCGAGATAGCATTATCGTTAAAGCAATCTAGCTGCCGTCGATCGCCGCGCTCCTGTTGGTTGCACGTAGCTGCGGTCTGCGTTTCTGATTGTCGCGAGATGTTTCAGGGTCGGTTGTCGAACATCGGATCGCCGCCGACCCGTGGAACCGTCACACAGCGCAGCGTCCGGCTGTCGCGAGGGCCCCAACGCCCCGGGCGACCTAAATTCACGCTCATTTCCGGGCATCAACTCTGATCGCGTCCCCCTCGCCGTCAGCCGGTTGGGGGAGGGTCTTCGATCGGGCTGGCGGTGATGAAGGGGATGCGTCGCAACAGGAGACGGTGCCCATGAGTCATCGGGTGACGATTGAAACGCAGATCCGCGATCCGGTGGCGGTGAGTGCGGCGTGTACGCGGTTGCAACTGGCCTCGCGTCGGTCCGCAGCCAGCTGAATCTCGCCACTCATGTTGGGCTCACGCTTCTCGTGTTGGTCCGTTTCCATCGCGGAGACGGACGTCTCCAGCAGATTGTTGCAATCCGCAATGGCTGTAATCAGCCGGTCAGAAAAATTCATTCAGGCGATCGCTTGACAGGATGCGTTCAGTAGTTGAACTCTGTTCACGCATGGGGTCGGCGTAATCGCTGTTGATGGCGCAGACTCACACAGAAGCCGACCGATGCGGCAGTGTTTCACCTGGCTGGAACTGTTGCGATGGCCATCGTTGACTGGTTGACCGGGTTGCGGACGGGGCGGTTCACTGAACATCGGTTGCGACAGCGCGTGCGGACACCATCGTCCCCGATCTCAGCGCATGTCCAGTCCCTCGAACCGCGACGACTGCTCAGCGGCACCAACGTCGCTCCCGATCTCGTCGGCTTGACGGTCGAACTCGATCCGATGGACTCGATGGGGGCGACGACCCTCGTCAGCGGCGAGTTCACCGATGACGTGATCGGCGTCGGCTACAGCCTCGAGTTCGACTTCAACGACGACCAGATGGTCGACGCTACGCTGGCACTCAGCGGGTCGAGCTTCGCGTTCAGCACAACCGACCTCACGACCGCCTACTCGATGGCCAGCGTGCGGCTCATCGAGACCGAACCCGGCACCGGCGACGTCCTCGCCGACGACTGGCACTCCATCACCTGGGGCACTCCTTGGTCCGCCGGTTCGTCCAGCGGGAGTAGTTCCGGCAGTGGCAGTGCAAGTGGCTCCGGGAGTGAAAGTGGTTCCGGCTCGTCGAGCGAATCGGGCAGTGGCTCCTCCAGTGAATCCGGATCAGGCAGCGGCAGTGAATCCGGCTCGGGAAGTGAATCCGGCAGTGGCAGCGGCTCGACTGAAGGGAGTGGCAGCGGCGGGACCAACGGCAGCGGCTCAGGCTGGACTGATGGCAGCGGCAGCGGCTGGACCAATGGCAGCGGGTCCAGTTCGGGAAGTGGCAGTAGTGCGACGTCGTCATCTCAGCAAGTCGCCTACTACTATATGCCCGACGGGTCGACGGATGGTTTGCAACTCACGCAACGTTTCACGTCTTGTGACTACTGGTTGGGTGTCTCCCATAATCATGGAGCGACCACGTTTGACCCCGGCACCGCTTACCACTACTACACGTATGATGAAAACGGGATGATGGTCCCGCAGGCGACATCGTGGGAAGTCAACCTGGCCCCGCAGCATGGTGCGGTGGAAGACCTTGGCGACGGCCAGTGGCGGTACACCTCTGATGGCTCAGCCATCGGCTACGACGACTTCGAACTGGTGGTCCGGGGGGCAGAAGGATACATCCAGCAGACCTTGCGGGTGAACGTCGTTCTTTGGAACGGCCATGCCATCGCCGCCCCCGACAGCTACCGCGCGATCGTCGGCCGTCCGCTGACGATGCACATCCGCGCGAACGATAGTGGTGATCCCGAGGGCGATGAGGTCACGCTCACCATCACCACCCCGCCCCAACACGGCACCATTGAGGAGCAGGACGGGGCCCTCGTCTACACCCCCAACGCGGGCTACATCGGCAGCGACTCCTTCGCCTACCACCTCGA
>JBGATC010000053.1:0-40184 GCA_044229335.1 Planctomycetaceae bacterium
GATCTCTTCACGACTCGGCTTCGGCTTCGTCCGCACCACCAACGACTTCGTCTTCGACATGCCCAACTCCCTTCAAGAAGTTCAGCAGTCTACTTAAGCCTCCCAGATCGCGCCAGGGGTAAGCGCAGGGCGCTCTAACGCATCGGCAATTCCCGGGACCGCACCACGCTCATGATTTCCCGCAGCATTTCTTGAACTTCCGACCGCTTCCACAGGGACAGGGATCATTGCGCCCCACCTGTGGACCAGAGTTCCGAATCGTCGTCGTCGGGTGCCGTTCGTCCGGGTCTTCTTCGATGTCCCAGTGGAAGGCGTCCTCCTCGGGATCCGTCCATCCCCTCGATTCGTCCCGTGTGTACCACGGACGCAGGAACTCCACGGTATCGGCCACGCCTGTTTTGGAGCATAGGGCCAGCCTCCGCTGAACGCCAGCCTCGCCCGCTGCAAACTCTTCATCGAGCTTCCGCTCGTTAATGATCGTCGTATCGACAAGCCGCTGGCGAAACGCCGCTCGCAAGTCAGCTTCGGTTCCGGGGGCGGCGTAGTCGACCAGCGTGGTGACCACGAAGCTCGCAAACGGTGTCTCGCGGTTGGTCAACGCGGTTTTCAGGTGCTGGTGCAGACGGGCGACGGCCTCATCCCGCGTGAGCCGCTGATCCCGCACAAGATGCTTGTAAGTCGAGAGTCCCTCCCAACGGATGTACTCATTGATTGACTGGTCAGAGATCAGGGTGTCGAGTTGATCGGGGTCATTGTCCAGAAATACAGCCAGCACGCTGCTCAATGACTCGGTGATCAGATCGCCATAGAGTTCGAAGGCCCCTTCCCCGGGCAGTTTGAGCAAAGCTCGAATGGCCGGCCATGCTTCCCGTACCTGGAATTCGGTCAGCAGGAACAGCGCGAAGAAATGGGCGTTCCCCGTCACTGCGTGACCACGAGCTGTCTCAGCAGTCGCGGATTCGATCGCGTGAATCAACCGGGGAATGATCGCCTCCCGATTGGCCTGGGCCATGCGGAGAGCCTCTTCCGGCAGCTCGTCATGAGCTTCGTCCAGCGTGCGCATGATCTCGTCGAGATCACAGCCGGAATTATCAGTAGCGACTGTCATCAATTGCGTATCCACCGCGGAAGTTTCGATCTGGCGTTTGGTCATACGCCATCTTCGCGGCCGGTGCAATCGTAGCCAGCAAGTGCCTGACGGCTCGGGCTCTGCTTGCGCCCGTGCATGAAACGTCAGAGCTGATGAGCCGAACGACAGTGTGAACTCTTGCCGTGCGGTCGAGTTGTCTGCTGCAGATCCAAAGACGGCAGTGGGAAACTGCTGGTCGAGAGTGACGGCTACCCGAGAGGAACCGTCTGCTGGACTTCCGCCCATTCGGAGGGAGTCGGGTTCTGATTGACGGCAAATGGTGTGTCCCCGCAGGACGGATTGCTGTCCCAGGCGACATCGATTCGAGTATGGAGATTGGCCGCGACCGCAACCAGACTACTCTGCCCGTGAGTGATTTCATGAATCACGCTGGGGATGGAGGCCTGGCGACATTCGCGACAGATCGCCACGCTATTGGTCCGCGCAGCCACCATGGGGATCGCGACTGTCCTGTCGGACGAACGCAACTGGTAGCTCGTTTCGCCCGTTTCGGCAGGCACGACCATGACGACCGATTGCGGTGCACCACCACTCAGTGCCCAGGGTTCGTTCAGGATCTCTCCCAGGGCAGTGTCGATCTGCAGGTCCGAATCTTCGAGACGCGAGGCTTGCACCTGCAACACGTTGCACAGAACTTGCTGCATGCTTTGCAGGACGATCCGCCGAGAGTGAACTCTTAACGGCAGGCCGAGTGTGTGATCATACGAACCAGACTGCTGAAGATATCGTTGCAACTTCTTGGGGCCGGTGAGGACATCCTTTTCGATCCGTGTTCTCAGTTCTTGCACGAGCCGCAGTCGATGATTCACCAGCCAGTTCCGAAGAGACTGTTCATAGGCCGATGGAACCCCCGCTTCGGTTTGTGTCGCGTCGCTTTCGTGGCCGAGCTGCTTCCCTAATTGCTTGAGCTCCTGCCACATATTCAGCAATTGATCGATGATCGTGGAGAGCAGCGCCTCGATCGAGCGGAGTTGTGATTGGACAAGTACGTTCAGCAGCTCTTCGAACGACGATTCCCCATGGACGATCAACCTCTCGGTGATTGCCACCCGCGGTTGACTACGCCGCATCAGCCACCCGCGACCGCTTTTTGCGGTTTCTTCGGGACTGAGCGGGGTGGAGAGTGTGATCCGGGAATGTGTTTGCTGACCCTGAAGTTGATGGATTTCCTTCGCCAGGGCACCGATAAGATCGCGAACACACTCGCGACCAGCTTCGGCAGCAATCCGCGCTGCATCGACTCCCATCTTGGGTCGGTCAATCAGGTCGCCAATCCAATTGGCGAAACGAGACGCCACCTGCATGGCCTGAGATACGAGTCGCGAATGCAGCAGGTCATAGAGCGTATTGCGCGACTGGTTCTGAGGTCGTTCACCAAAATCGAGACCGATGGCCTGGTCCTGCATGGCCATGACCAGTTCGGCGAATTCATGGTCGGGCATCTGTTCGGGAACCGCGCGAATTGCTTCCTGAATCTGGGCTTGAAGGTAGTCGCGCTGTGTGAGCGATAACTCCTGACGCAACGCTTCGCGGGCCCGGTTCAGAAGCTGTGGAATCTCCACGCCGCACTGCTGAGCCTGTTGTCCAGCCAGCGCCGATAACTGCCGATGGCGGGCGCTCTGGTTATTTTCCATTGCGTTCAGGATCAGCGTCGCAGCGGGTGTTGTCCGGCCATCACCCGCTTGTGGATCGAGATCCGATCCACACCAATCATTGATGACATCGACGCACAATTGCCGGGTTAACTCATGGACCAGATTGCCGGAATAGCCACCAATCTGACGCGTCTGGACCAGATCAATCGCAGGTCCCACTCCGGAGAGAACAGGCTGTTCCGGGCTGAGTGCTTCATCCAGCGGTGTCATCAGTCGGCAATAGAGATGTTCTGCAACATGGTCGATTGCCCGAAGCCAGTCCGCGGTTTCCAGATCTTCACCGAGGTGCATCAGCTGCGTGGTCTCGAAGGTCTGGTTGTTTCCATGGAACGGAGGAGTTTTCAGCAGGGCTTCTCCGGGATAGAAACTTCCCGGGGCGCTGTAGTGTTCCAGTTCGCGGAGTGTCGCGACAGCGTTCAAGAGCGCCTTATCTCGACCGGTACCAATCGGCATCGAATGCAGGAGGACTCCATGCACCGTCCCCTGAGGAAAACCCGCAGACTGCAATTCGTGGCGGATGCAATATGCGAGGTCCAGGAGCATCCCGCTCCCAGTCCCGCCCGCAATCGAGGCCACCAGCATCACCCGCGGTTGTGCCATCGACGGGGAAGCAGGGTTGGCCGTCGTCACCTGTGCGATGGCCGCCCGGATCGCCCCGACGACCTTGTTCGTATTCGACATCAAAGCGAGTCGACCCAACGGACGCAGCCCGTCGGTTCGCAGATTCCGCGGCACATTAAAGAGCCAGCGACGCGACAACCAGCGTCGATGCAGATGTCCTTGCTCCCGGTATTCGGCAGAGTTGCGGAGTGGTGTCGGAATCGTTTCGAGCTCACTCCAGGCTTGCTGATCACGGTTGATTTCGTTCAGTGAGTCCTGGTCAACATCCAAAAACAGCATCTTGAACTGAGGAATCGAAGTCACGCTGCCAATGCGATCGTTCATCCGCAGACGCATGCGTTGCAGGGCCTTGCCGGCGGTCCCGCCGATGCCGATCACAATGGTCGGCCCCAGTGCGCTGGCGTTGGCTGGAGCGGCGGTGGCTGACGGTGATTGTTGGCTTGTTGTCTTGGCGGTCGATCGAGTTTGTTCGGAAGCTGCCTGAGGCGAATCTGTGGGAGTCGAATGGGGTGCCGATGGGTTCGCCTTCAACAGCGACTCCCTGACAAACGGCAGTTCTTCCTTCACAGATGCCCCGCGACGAACAGCTGCAGCGAGTTCTTCTACCAGTTCCGTACAAGTACCGAATCGCTGCTGCGGGTCTTTGGACAGGGCTCGGGCGATGATCGGTTGCTGATTGGATGGAAGTGGACGCAGGTCAGGCGCTTCACGAAGATGCTGCGTCGCGAGACGTGCTGCGGTCGTGCCATTGAATGGCAGGACACCGGTCAGCATTTCCTGATACAGAATCGCAAGGCTGTACTGGTCACTGGCCCGTGTCGGTTGGCCTTCGAAGATTTCCGGCGCGGCATAGGTAGGTGTCAGTCCATGCACGAGTGAAGCGGATCGCTCGTAGATGTTCTTCACCAGGCCGAAGTCGGCAACCTTCAATCGTTTTCCGAACAGCAACAGGTTCGCTGGCTTGATATCCAGATGCTGAAGCGAAAACTCCTGGTAGATGAAATCGAGCACGTCGGCAACGTCGTGCATCATCCGCAGCAGGTCGGTTTGTGGTACGCCTGGCATCCCCGTTGCGCGACACGCCTGAAAATGCTGCTGCAGATTCTGATCGCCCAGTTCTGTGACGATGGCCAGCATCTCGCCGCTTTGTTCGATTCGCTCGATCGACAGCAGGAACGGATGCCGTACGTCTTTCACGCGATTGAGCGCGCGTAGCTCCGTCGCCATTCGCGAGGATTCATCGCCGTAGATGAGTTTAATGGCTTTGGAAACGCCGCCTGGAGCGAGCGCTTTCCAGACTTCGCCATAGCCACCACGACCGATCCGTTCCACCAGCTGATAGCCGGGAATCGGTTCTGGAGGTGTCGGGCTTCCGCCGGTGAGAAGATCTTGCATAGTCATCGGGAGAACTTCCGAAAATCGGATCCGTCTACAGTGAATCAGTCTGCCTCACGCGGCTATTTCGCCTTAAGAACCATGGCGAAGTACGTCTCGACAGCGGCATCGAGATACTCCGGTCGCAGTTCGAGTTCATGGCCGTGATATCGACAGTAGTTCCGCACTTGCGTCAGGAGGTCGCGTGCATGACATCGCCGTTTCGCCCGTCCCGTCTGGCGATAATGCCGTTCCAGCAGGTAATTCACGACGTCCTTCCGGTATTCGCAATCAAACTTCTCGCAGTACAGGCGGAAGAGGTGATGAAACTCTTCATCGGTCGGATCGGTCATGTGGATTTTGTAGGGAATCCGCCGCAGGAAGGCCTCATCCACCAGGTCTTCCGGTTCAAGGTTCGTCGAGAAGATGATCAATTGCTGGAATGGGACTTGAATCTTGCGGCCACTCGGTAACGTCAGAAAGTCGTGACGGTTCTCCAATGGTACGATCCAGCGGTTGAGCAACTCCCCCGGAGCGATCCGCTGACGACCGAAGTCGTCGATCAGCAGACAGCCGCAGTTGCTCTTCATCTGCAACGGTGCTTCATTGAGATTGCTGTCGCGATTGAAGCGGAGTTCCAGGTTGTCGAGTGTCAGTTCGCCACCGACGACAACTGTTGGTCGTTCCACCCGGATCCAGCGACGATCGACAGACGTCGCCCGCAGGAGGCCATCTTCTTCCTCATGCAGGGCCTTATGGAACTGGGTATCGTAGAATTTGATGATCTCGCCATTCTCGATGATGGCGTGCGGGATCCAGATTGATTGCCCGAAGCAACTCGTGACACACCGGGCCAGTGTCGACTTGCCATTGCCTGGCGCCCCGTAGAGGAACATCCCGGCACAGGAATTGAGCGCGGGACCCAGCAGATCAAAGAGCCTGGGTTCAACGGAGATGCTCCGGCAAGCTTCCAGCAGCGTCTGTCGCGTCGGTGCTTCATCAGCGATGGATTGGGCCTCCACCGAGACGACGTATTCCGACAGGGGGACTGGCGCTGGCCCAAGATACGCGCTTTGACGCAGATGACCACGGGCCTGTTCGTGCCCGGCTTCCGTCAGGATGTAGTTGTAATCGTTGAGGGGAGCCGAGCCGGTGTGCGTGACCAGCTTACGGTTTCGCAGCGATTCCAGTATCGGAGCGATCAGCCGCAGTGGGAGGCAGATTGATGCTGCCAGCCGACGACCACTATTCCCGCCGATCACCGCGAGGTGCCGACAGAGTAAGGCCTCGATGAACTGCTCCGTCAATCCCGTCTCGGCGATCGTCTTGGGTTCGGGCGGACAGAATGTATCCGACGACAAGAGTTGCGCGAGCAACTCGGCGTTGACTTCAACGCTTTTCTCGACGTGACCGACAGACATCTTCACACCTCATCACAGCCATCGAGCGGCACGAAGGAGGAAGGCGGTCCTCACTCCATCGCAATTGAACTCTAGATCAAGTTTCCAAAGGGCGACGACACGGATTGCGCGACGTCCCGGAAACGCAACGTTTTCCACAAGGTGCGTCTCCGCCAGATCAGCGATGGCTCTCGGACCGCAGAGCGTCAGCAGCCGATGCGAATTCCGAGGCCGCAGAATCGAGCGAATCGCTATTAATGGTCTGCAGAATCCATTCCACCAGCACGACCGCTACGGAAAGCATTGTCCACTCGACTTGTGAACGTCAACACGATTTGCCCTCTCCAGGACCGGACTGGACCGAATTGTGTGTCCCCTCCGTGCGTGAAGCATTTGTGTGCTAGGTTTCCATCATGTTCCCTGAGTTCAGCGCGGATGATGGTTGGTTCCGTCCTCAGCGTTTGATCGAGTGGATCAAGCTCGATCTCCGGAAAGGCCGGTGTTCGTCATGACTGAATGGTTGTTAGTCGGAAAAATGACGGCGGCGGGCGAATCCAGCAGCAAGCTGATCGACCCGGTTCCATTTCGCGTTGGCCGCCGCCCGGAAGCCTCGCTCACGCTCCCACGCACAACCGTCTCGGGCTTGCACGCCGAACTCTTCACAGAGGGGGATCACCTCTTCGTTCGTGACCTCGGAAGTACCAACGGAACATTTATTAATGGCGAGCGGTTGTTAGACGTCCGGGAATTGACTGCGGGCGACGTTGTGCAGTTTGCCGATGTGGCCCTGCGTGTGTTGCACGCCTCGCCGAAGAACGACTCGCATACCATGTCGGCCGACTTCTGCGATCATGCCCTGGCCCGCGTGCAGTTCGATAAACTGCTCCGCGAAGAAATTGTGACACCTTACTATCAACCGATTGTGGATTTGCGCACAGGAGCAACCTCTGCGTTCGAGGTCCTGGCACGGAGTCGGCTGATCGGATTGGAAACGCCGGCTCGAATGTTCGCTGCCGCAGCGGACCTGCAGATGGAAGGCCGACTCAGCGACCTCATGCGCCGCAAAGGAATTGAAGTCAGCCGCCAGTTCAAAGAACTTCCACCCATCTACCTGAATACCCATCCGACAGAATTTGCAGATGAATCTGCGTGGGACTGGATTCAAGAACTGCGGGAGATGGCTCCTTCGCAGAAACTGGTCATGGAAGTTCACGAAGAGGCGGTCACCGACGTCATCGGGATTGCCCGCTTCCGTGCGATGCTCCGTGATTACGAGATCGGTCTGGCCTTCGATGATTTCGGTGCAGGCCAAGCCCGGATTGCCGAACTCTCAGCAGTGCGACCCGACTGTCTGAAGTTTGATCGGCGAATCATTACGCGCCTGGATGAAGCCGATCCTTCCCGTCAACGGTTCGTCCGTTGCCTGATCGATGCGATCCGGGATATCGGCGTGATTCCGCTGGCCGAAGGGATCGAAACTGCCGGCGAGCAACAGATCTGTACCGAACTGGGTTTCGAACTGGCCCAGGGGTATTACCTCGGACTGCCCCGCCCCATTGATGCCTATCGCGACTGGTCACCGACGCATGTGGCGGAAGCGACGTCGCAGAACATCGGGTTGTCCGAACTGGCAAACGCAGGCAGCCTCGCTCACTCAAGTCGCTGAGACGGCAGATCTTCACGATGCAGGGACAGCGTTCGGGATCTCTACACTTCGAGTAGCGAGCTGTTCTGCACATCAAGTGTGCAGGTGCAGCTTCTGCTTGCCGTTGGGCTGGGTCTGCCAGTACCAGTGACCGAGATGTCGCAGCTTGCCTGGTTCGTCGGGCAGTTCCAGGAAGAGGAACGGATCGGTCGCGACAATCGTCATGGGGACCAGGAACATCGGAATCATCTTCGTGACGAGCACCGGCAATGACGCCGTACCCGCGATCGGGGCGATGTACCCGACCAGTTCCGTGGTGAAAAACAGCCCTTCGAGCACCTTGACCGCGACATGGCCGGTCTTGGTCGTATGTTCGGGGATCTGTGTTTCACACCGGCCGAGACGCTGATGCTCCCATTCAGCTTTGAAGGCCGCGAGCGTCCGTCGACGGGCATCCCGGCGGACCTGGCGGTATGTCTCGACCCCGCGCAACCATGCCCCGCGGATGCGCTGACTTACGGCGCGACCTGCTTGCCAGCAAACGCCAGGGAGTGCCAGCGTGCGGAGGGCCATCCGATAGGCCCAACCCCATCGAAGGGCCTGCGTTTGCGCCGCGGCGACTCGTCGCTGGGCTTCCGCACGAACCTGAGCCGCAGTCAGCGGGGTCGGCAGTCCATCGGGGGTAACTTCATCGCCAAAGAGGGGCACGCCGTACCAGATGGTCGCTTCCGGATGGACCGCGTAAGCCTGCGAGAGTGTCCGGCGGATCGCCGGTGGCGGGTTATCAGGAATCTGGCTCGGATTCTTGACGAGCGTCATCACCAGATCGCTGCGACCGTTGATCCACAGCGACTTCTCGATGAGATGCACCACCCGGTATTCTTCAATCCATTCGGGATGCCGCCGCAGGGTCTCCTGCACGAACTGGTCATCGCGAATCTGCTTCCGCCGCCCACGAAGGGTCAACGCGACGGCCAGTTTGTCGATGCAGTCGGCCCGGAGAATCTGCACCGTCTCACGCTGCAAACCCTGCAGACCGAACGGGGACGCTTCCTGATCGAGCCCCATGTCGCCCACGATGGCGGGGAGCTCTCCCCTGGCGGGAACTGAGCGCGGACGGTCGAGGGTCTGTTGCATGACCGCATCCTCTGCCGGAGAGTCGAAAGGCGTCCCTCAGGCGGAACCGCCGAGGTGGACGCTGTGTCAGGGAATCCCATGTGTCAGAGTCTTCGAAGAGCATGAAATCACAGATCACGCCGTTTGTGTAGCATTATTTCGAAAAACGTGATTTTCCCGAAAAACTACGGAAGCAGTGGAGTTCTCGGCTCAACGCTGGTCATGCCATTCACGGAGGGCATAGCGATCCGCAAGGAGTTGCGGCACGCGGGCCGTTTCAGCATCGGTCCATGTTGAGGGAACGGCGGCGAAGCTGGTCGTCAGTGCTGCTTTCAAGTGATCGACCGTGGATGGTACCGGACGGACGAACGTGTCGTGTGGGCGATCAGCCCGATAGTCAGGCTGACGACTGGGGAACTGCAACCAGTGACCGATCCGATTCACGTCGAAGTCGTAAAGCAGCGTCCCATGATGCAACAACGCCTGGCGTAACCAGCGTTGTGCGTTCCCCGAACACTTCTGTCCGCCGATCGTCAGGTCACTGATTCCCTGCACTGCCACCGGTTCCTTCACCAGTGGCTGTAATGCCGATGCGATCCGCTCCATGACGGCCCGGGTCACCGCGGGGATCCCGGCCGTCCGGTCGACGCGCGTGATCGGCAGGACCAGGGCGTAGCAGAGACAACCCGGACCAACCACCACTGTCCCCCCCCCGCTGCTGCGACGGTGAACAGCAATGCCATCGGCCGCACAGGCGGGAACATTCACTTCACGGGCGATCACGTTCGATCGACCGACAACGATCGCGGGGACCGTTGCTTCCCAGAGGATCAACGCGGCGGCTGAAGGATCAGCATCCACGGCGTGCAGCGCCGCTTCTTCCCACGCGAGGACTTCCGGCAGCGTTTGCTTCGGAGGGACCAGCAGACGGAGTGTCGCTGGCCAGTCGCCAGCAGCCAGCGCCGTCATCATCCCGCTTTCGGTCGGGCACCGGAGATGTGAATCGCCCGTCCGTCGACACCCATCGCCGCTTCCTTCAAACATTCCGCGAGCGTCGGGTGAGCATGCGAGGTCCGGGCGATGTCTTCCGCTGTCGCTCCGAATTCAATCGCGGCGACCGCTTCCGCGATCAGATCCCCTGCCCGTGGTCCAAGAATGTGCACGCCCAGAATCCGATCGGTCTCCGCATGCGCGAGGACCTTCACACGGCCATCGGTGGAAGCGAGGGCCTTGGCCCGCGCATTTGCCAGGAACGGGAAGACCCCTTTGCGGTACGGCACGCCGGCATCTTTGAGCTGCTCTTCGGTCTTGCCGACCGAGGCGATTTCGGGATCGGTATAACAGACCCCGGGGATCGCATCGTAATTGACGTGACAATACTTGCCCGCGATCCCGTCGACGCAGGCGATCCCTTCTTCTTCCGCTTTGTGAGCCAGCATTGGCCCCGAGATCACGTCACCGATTGCATAGATCCCGGCTTGCGTGGTGCGGAAGTGGGCATCAACTACGATGCGTCCTCCCTTGCCAATGTCGACCCCCGCTTCGGCCAGTCCCAGGCCCTGTGTATTCGGCACCCGTCCGACTGCCAGCAGCACGCGATCACACTCGAGGGGTGACTGCCCTTCACACTCGACGACACATTTCCCGCTGGGTTGGACGCGGGCTCCCGTGACCCGCATCCCGAGCCGGAATTCCAGCCCCTGCTTGGTGAAAATCTTCTGAGCGTCGGCCGCCATTTCGGCGTCCATTCCCGGAAGAATCCGCGGCAGATATTCCAGGACCGTGACCTTGGACCCCAGCCGTGACCAGACACAACCGAGTTCCAGACCGATGTAACCGGCTCCGATCACCACCAGATGTCCCGGCACTGTCGGATACGCAAGGGCTTCGGTACTGGTGCCGATCACATCTCCCTGAAGTTCAACACCATGCAGCGGAGCCGAAATGCTCCCTGTTGCCAGGATGATGTGCTTCGCTTCAAGCTCTTCCGGTGACGCCCCTTCGACCAGGACCTTTCCAGGAGCCGTCAGCCGGCCGCGACCGAGATACCGCGTCACCTTGTTGCTGCGGAAGAGACCGTCGATCCCGGCTGTCAGGGCTTTGACGATGCCGTCCTTGCGTTCAAGCATTTTCGCCAGATCGAGCTTCGCCCCATCGATGACGACGCCGTGCTGAGTGAGATGTCCCGTCGCGAGACGATAGAGTTCACTCGATTCGAGCAGCGCTTTGCTCGGAATGCAGCCGACCCGCAGGCAGGTGCCCCCCAGCGCCGTTTCCGACTCGATACACGCGACGTTGAATCCGAGTTGAGCCGCCCGAATCGCGGCGACATAGCCACCAGGACCGCCGCCAATCACCACAATGTCATGCTGTTTCATCGGACTCGATTTCGATTCTTCGGAACGCGGGGTTTGAAGGACGCAACCCAGCCTCGGCAGAGGCTGGGCGTCCGGGAGCCCAATTACACTTCGAGCAGCAGTCGGACCGGGTTTTCGATGCAGTCTTTAATGCGTTTCAGGAAGCTGACCGCTTCGCGGCCATCAACCACGCGGTGATCGTACGTCAGGGCGAGGTACATCATCGGTCGGATGACGACCTGTCCGTCACGGGCGACGGGCCGGTCCTGCGTGGCATGCATGCCGAGCACTCCACTTTGCGGCGGGTTCACGATCGGCGTCGACATCAATGAGCCGTACACACCACCGTTGGTGATCGTGAACGTCCCCCCTTTGAGTTCATCCGGCTTGATGGAACCGGACTGCGCCCGCTTGGCGTATTCGGCGATGGCCAATTCGATCTGCGAGAAAGAGAGCGTTTCGGCATTGCGGATCACGGGGACGACAAGCCCCTTCCCGCCACCGATCGCGATGCCGACATCGCAATAGTCGTGATAAACGATTTCGTTGCCTTCGACGTAGGCGTTAATCGCCGGGAAGGCTTGAAGCGCGTCGACGGTCGCTTTGACGAAGAACGACATGAAGCCGAGCTTGATCCCGTAGCGTTCGGTGAACGCATCCTGATGCTGCTTGCGGAGCGCCATCACAGCGCCCATGTCGACTTCATTGAAGGTCGTGAGGAGCGCTGCGTTCTGCTGAGCCGAGAGGAGGTTGTTCGCGATTGCCTTGCGGATGGGGCTCATCGCCTGCCGACGGATCGCTCGATCGCCCGCGACTCGCGTGGTTTTCACGGCGGCCGGAGCAGCGATTTCGGTTACGGCTGGCTTGGGGGCCGGCGGCGTGGCAGCCTTCTGCACATCTTCTTTCGTGACGCGACCGCCAGGACCAGTCGGAGTGGCGGCTGCGATCGGAGTGCCGGTTTCAGAGGCCAGCCGCTGGGCTGACGGCATCACGCGCGGTCCGTTGGTCGCCGGAGCCGCCGACACGGGGGCGGTGGGCGCCGGGGCGGTGGTCGCGGTTGGCTTGGCGGCGGGATCGATCATGGCGATCACCGAACCGACAGGAACCGTTTCCCCTTCCGGTTTCAGGATCTGCGTGAGCACGCCCGCGTGCGGGGAGTAGATGTTATCGCTCGATTTTTCGCTTTCGAATTCGACGAGGGCATCGTCCGCGGCGACCGCTTCCCCGACCTTTTTCTTCCACGCGCCGAGGAGCACTTCGGTAATCGAATCGCCGACCGAGGGAACCGTCACTTCCAACGCCATGGAATCAAACGCTTTCACAAGCTGAGTCGAACAATCTGTTCGTGCTCAGAGCAGTAGAGACGAAAATCGATCGGGTCTATCCGTCGATCAAGTTGTCTGCGGTTTTGCCCCAAGGGCCTGGGTCAGGAGTTCTTCCTGTTCAATTTCATGACTATGCATCGACCCTGTCGCGGGGCTCGCTGAGGCAGGCCGCGCGATCAGGCTGAACTGCCGACCGGCGATCTTTTCACCCCAGATGATTCGCAGGAACCGCCAGGCTCCGTTGTTTTCCGGTTCTTCCTGAACCCAGGTGACTGGCGCACCGGGCGGATACTGCGCCAGCAGCGAACCGAGTTCAGCCGTCGGGGTTGGATAGAGCTGTTCGATCCGCAGGATCGCCACATCGGTCCGGACGAGTTCTTCGCGACGCTTCGCGAGTTCGTAATAGATCTTGCCCGAACAGAGCAGAATCTGTCGTACGTCGGTCGGGGGAGTCGTCAATGTGTCCGGGAGAATCCGGCGGAACGTTCCGATCGCGCAGTCTTCCAGAGAACTCGTTGCTTGCGGTGCCCGCAACATCCATTTCGGCGTCATCACGATCAGTGGCTTCCGCCACCTTCGCAGCACCTGACGGCGGAGCAGATGGAAAATCTGCGCAGGGGTTGTGGGGTAACAGACCTGGATGTTGTCTTCGGCACAGAGATTCAGGAAGCGTTCCAGCCGGGCGCTCGAATGTTCCGGCCCAGCCCCTTCAAATCCATGGGGGAGAAGCATCGTGAGACCGCTGAGGCGATTCCACTTGTCCTCGGCCGAGACGATGAACTGGTCGATGATGACCTGAGCCACGTTGACGAAATCGCCGAACTGGGCTTCCCAGCAGACGAGGCCATCGGGGGTGTCGAGACTGTAACCGTAATCGAACCCCAGGACCGCCATTTCCGAGAGGGCACTATTCACGATCTCGACCGATGCCTGATTCTCCGCAAGGTGTTGCAAAGCGCAGTATCGGGCCCCCGTGTTGTAGTCACGAATCACCGCGTGCCGATGGCTGAAGGTCCCGCGTTCGACGTCCTGGCCGTGAATGCGGACCCGATGGCCCTCAACTGCCAGGGCAGCGAACGCCAGCATTTCTCCGGCACCCCAATCGAGCGGGAGCTTTCCGGCAGCCATGGCGAGCCGACGCTGATAGACCCCTTCGGGTTTCTTCTCGACACCCCCATTGTGAATCTTGGGGTGCGGCGTGAAGTTGGCGGGGAAGGTGGCCGCTTTTTCCAGTAGTTCCTGCAGCCGCGGGACCGGCAAACCCGTGTCGACATCGGGGATCGAGAGTTCGGCCCCCCCTTTATAACCCGTCCAGAAGCCGCTGAGCATGTCCCACTTGTGGACGAACTCGGCGCTCTTGGCCACTTCCAGTTCGGCTTCGAGCTGCTGGCGGTATTTCGAGATGAACTGATCGACCTGATTGGGAGTGATCCCACCGGCCTGCTGCAGGCGGTCGACGTACGACTTCACCACTCCTTTGCGAGCCCGAATTGCCCGGTACATTTCCGGCTGCGTGAATTCCGGCTCGTCCTGTTCGTTGTGACCACGCAGACGATAGCAGTACATGTCGATGACGACATCGCGCTGGAATTCGTGGCGGAAGTCCATCGCCAGCCGCACCACCTGTGCGACAGCTTCGGGGTCTTCCCCATTCACATGGAAGATCGGAATCTGCAACATGCGGGCCACGTCGCTGCAATAATGCGTACTGCGGGCCTGCTCGGGATCGGTTGTGAAACCGAGTTGATTATTGACGATCACGTGAATCGTGCCGCCGATTTTGGTGGCATCGAGCGCGTTCAGATTCAGCGTTTCCTGGACGATCCCTTCCCCGGCGAAGGCGGCGTCACCATGGATCAGGAGCAGCATCACTTTCTCGCGCTGCAGGTCGCGCTTGCGGTCCTGCTTGGCCCGCACGCGGCCCATTGCGACAGCGTTTACGAATTCGAGATGGCTGGGGTTGAAGCAGAGCGACAGGTGAACACGCTTGCCGTCACCCGAGTACCAGTCGTTCGAATAGCCGAGGTGATATTTCACATCTCCGCGACCGACATGCAGCTGCGGATCGAGGTCAGCAAACTCGCGGAAAATCGCCCGGGGACTCTTCCCCATGATGCTCGTCAGCACATTCAGACGACCCCGGTGGGCCATGCCCAGCACGACTTCCTCCACCCCCTGCTCGGCTCCCTTATAAATTGCGAGATCGAGCAGCGGGATCAGCGTCTCCGCCCCTTCGAGCGAGAAAGTCTTTTTCCCCTGGAATTTTTTCTGAATGAACTCTTCGAAAACGACCGCGTCGCTGAGCCGCTTGAGAATCCGGCTCTGTTCTTCACGACTCAGTTGGATGCGGTTTTCGGTCGCTTCCATCCGATCCTGCAGCCATTCGCGGACCCCGATATCGTCGATGTGCATGAATTGCACCCCGATCGACCGGCAGTACGTATTCCGCAGCCATTCGACAATCTGCCGCAGCGACCGGAGATTCGGCCCACTGGAATTCAATGTGGAGAACTGGCGATCGAGGTCGGCAGCGGTAAATCCGCAAGATTCGAGGCCCAGTTCGGGAACGGCTGGCCGCGGCCGTTCCAGCGGATCGATCTGGGCGGCATAGTGCCCCATCGCCCGGTAATTCCGAATCAATCGCTCGACGCGTTCCTGCCAGATCGAGGCTTCGAACTCGACCGGGCTGACGACATTCGCTTCGCCGACGCGCGGCGCGCGGAAGAGGGTCGGTTCGGCAACCTGCCCGTTGGTGTGCGTCGCAATCTGCGCGAAGTAATCCCGCCACTCCGCGGAGACGAGATCGGGCGACTTCAGGAACTCGTGATAGAGCCCTTCGAGATACGAGAGGTTCGAGGTATCGACCCCTTCGCGATCAGGGGGCAGGTCTCGTGCGGGGGCAGGTGTGCCATTCGCCGCGCGCGAGCCGCGCGGTGGTGCGAGCAAGTCGGCTGGACTCATGGGGGGCTTCTTCGCGGGGTCGGAACGAGGCGGATCGAAGCATCTGCCGATGCGACTCGTTCCTGACTGCCATTCATCCTGATTGTACGAAGCTCGGCTGCGGAAGACATTCTTCGACCCTGCCGATTCCGTGAAGAGTAACAAAGACTCCGGAATTGCGGAACAAAAGGTTGGCGGTGTTTTTGCCCAGGAAGCCATTTTCTGGTTTTTGGAAGCCGCGGGATGCGCCTGGCTGCGGTTCATTTGCCAATACAGAACCGGCTGAAGATCCGATCGAGGACGTCGTCCGTATACACCGCGCCGGTCATCCGCCCGAGATGTTCCAGCGCTTCCCGCAGCTCGATGGCGAGCAGTTCGTCACTGTAGAGCGGGCTGGCAGCCGCGTGAAGTGCCTGTTCTAGAGCCATTTCGGTGGCCTGCAGACTTTCCTGGCAGCGGGCTGCCGTCGTTCCCAGCCATTCCGTCGCCGTGAGCGACCGCAGGGAATCGACGATGGCAGCTTTCAATTCCGTTAGACCTTGGCCCGTCTGCGCGGAGACGCAGAGGCCATCGTCGGTCTTTGCGGGACGGTTGTCGGTTTTAGTGACAATTTTGTCCTGCTTCGTCCGAATTCGTAGCCAGACCCCGCCGGTCAACTGGGCAATCTGAAAACGCTCGTCATCGACCAGCTGTTCAACTTCTGTGGTGAGGGGTGAGCACCAGACCCGGAGCGTGGCTTGTTCAATCTGATCGGAACGTTGCGCCTGGGCAGCCGACTCGATCGCCGTCGCGGCGTCTTCCCATCCCGCGGTATCCACGAGATCGAAGCGGCAGGTGTCCCACTCCACTGGGGCGACCAGAAAATCCCGTGTCGTTCCCGCGGTGGGCGAAACCAGCGCTGTGGGGCGGTCGAGAATCGCGTTGAACAACGTGCTTTTCCCGGCGTTGGGCAAACCGGCAAGGACCACCCGGGGCCGTCCCGTCGACTGCATCCGGCTCTGCGCTTCCCCGCGCAACCGTTGCACGAACGAGACCGCCAGCGAAATCCGGCGATGCAACTCGTCGCGCGAGACGAATTCGAGATGCTCTTCGACGAAATCGAGGCCCGCTTCGAGATCCGCGAGGAGATTCAGCAGGTCGCTGCGGAGCGTCCCCAACGCCCCGGACAGGCCCCCCGCGAGCTGAGCCAGCGCGGTCCGTAGACCAGCCTCATCAGCCGCGTCGATCACCCCGAGCACCGCTTCGGCCTGCAGCAGATCGAGCCGCCCGGCAAGAAACGACCGCAGAGTGAACTCACCCGGTCGCGCCAGTCGGACACCTTTTGTCAGGACGGTCGCCAGGACCGCTTCCAGAACCGGAGGCGAACCGGGGAGATGCAGCTCCCAGAGCGGCTGTCCGGTGTAACTGCGGGTCGTCGGCCACCAGTGCACGGCGACCGGAATGGGCGTCGATAAGCCAGGACACTGCAAGCGACCAGCGTGCCTGCGCGGCAATTTCGCCGTCGACCACGCGCCGGCATCATCCGGTAGAAACCAGTCGGCCAGCACAGCCCCAATCGCGGGACCGGTCGCACGAATCACTCCGCGGGAACTGGCTCCCGCCGCCGACCCCAGCGCGGCGATTGCATCATCCAGCTCCCAGCGCATCGGTGTCCCCTACGCCCTGCCTCGAGTCCTACCGCTTCCCCTTCTTTTTGTTGTTCTTCGCTGAGTCGTTCGATGTCTGCCGTTTGGCCTGCGTTTGCTTGTCGGCCATTTCCTGCAGCTCGCGGACCTTCTGCTTGAAGCCGTCGAAGAAGCCGGGAGCCGCTGGTGGTGCGGGTTCCGTTTTTGGCGACGGTGGGGGTGGGCTTGCGGAAGCGGTGGCGGCTGCGACCACGGTTGTCCCAGCGGCATCTGGAGTCTTCTTTTTCAGGATCAACCGCTCGACGGTCCCCCAGATGCTGGAGGTGATGATGTAGAGACAGAGCCCCGACGGCATCCGGTAGAACAAGAAGCCGATGATCGCCATCGAGAAACTCATCGCCGTCTGCTGGGCTTGTTGTTCTTCGTCCATCGCCGGCGGCATGGTCAGTTTCTGATTCACGATCATCAGCGCGATGCTGAAGATCGGCAACAGGTTGAACTCGTTCCATTCCAGCCAGAAGACTTCGAAGCCGAACGGAAACAGCCGATCTGGCGAGGCGAGATTGTCAATCCAGTTCCCGAAGATGTGCATCGGGGCCATCCGCAGGTCGACGGAGACCTGCAGCGAGCGATACAGGGCGATGAAGATCGGCATCTGCAGGAACAACGGCAGACAGCCCCCCATCATTTTCAGCTGGATCTCCTGCAGCTGCCGCCGTTCATCGGGCGTCAGCGATTCGGGATCCTTCTTCATTTTCTCGTGGAGCACCTTCATCTTCGGCTGGTGCTCTTTCATCTTGTCCATCGTCCGCGACTGATGCAGCGACATCGGAACCAGGGCCGAACGGATAATCACCGTCAGGCCGATGATCGCCATGCCGTAGCTGAGCCCCATGCTGTGCAGCGAGTTGAAGACCCACAGCATCAAGCGCACGAGGACCGCAAACCAGCCGTAATCCAGGACGGGTTCCGCCTTGAACGCTGCCAGCAGGGCTTCACGCTTCGGGCCGGCGAACAACTCGTACTCATCGGTCAGTTCGCCCCCGGCAGGAAGTTTCCGGGTCGCGGAAAGCATCCGCAGACTGATATCGGAATACTGGGGATAGCGGCCTTCTTTCAGAATATCTGCATAGGCTTCAACGATTGTCTGCTGGGTCTCTTTCGTTTGATCCTGCACGGGGTGAACGAGGGCCGCAAAATACTGTGTGTCGATGCCGATGTAGCCGATCGGCCGTTGCCAGACTTCCGGTTTCTTCTCTTTCTGCTTCTGCAGAGCCGTCTTCACCGCGAACTGGCTCGAATCGACCCCACCATCTCCGCGGAGAAACCCGAGACGGACGTCACGATGCTTATAGCTGTTCGCCGCATCTTCCAGCGGCAGGCCGACTGGCCCCCGGAGGACATACTGCAACGGCAGTTCATCAGCGGTGAGATTTTTTGCCGTCAGCGCCAGTTTCAACGTGTAACCTGGTGCGAACGCATCGCGGACGGTGTTGGTCAGCGGTTTGTCAGCCGGGGCTTTCTCCAGCCTGTAGCGTTTTTCTAACTGCCAGCGACCGTCCGCGGTGACCAGTCGGAAAGTGGCTGAGGTCTCGCTGGTCTCGACGACTTCCCAGTTCACACCATCGAGGGCACGGACCCCGTCGAAATCGCCGAGTTCCAGATCGAAGGTGTGTTCATCCAGCGTCCGGTCGTGCCCGAGCAGTCGGAGGGGTGTCCCCCGCTTGCCGAATTCGGGATAACGCGGGTCGTTGAGCGTGAGCGCTTCAACCGAACCACCCCGGCTGGTTAACTCGACGCTGACAAAATACCCTGACTCCGGATCGAGTGACCCAAGTGTGACGGTCCGCAGCGGATGTTCCGGTTGCTCCGCGACCGCGGGACCGGCCGGGACGACTGCCTTCCGCACATTCAACGGGGCCAGCGCACTCACCGGCCCATCGAGCAGCGATTCCAGGATGGCGGCTTCGTCGAATCGCGGTTTCTGCGGTGGCGGAAACCACAGCGGTAGGACGAAGTTGGCATACAGCACCCAGACCGCCATCGACAGGGTGGCGAACAGAATGATGCGGCGTTGCTGTTCCATAGTCTTTGCCGAGCAATCCCTGGCTTACGCCGATAACTTCCGGGGCGGACCAACCGCCGGGGGGCACGAGTTTCCGCAGAGCATCACCCCGCAGAACGCTAGCGTCCCTGCTCCAGTCGATCCCCAAAGAAGTTGTCCAACTCCGGGATCTCATAGATCTTCTTTTTGGGCAGGTCGGTGTTGTATGCGACGCGCTTGAAGTGGACCGTCGTCCCGTCCAGTACGACGTACGAACTCCGCGGATCATTGTTCCGCGGCTGCCCCACCGAACCGACGTTGATCAGGACCTTCTGCGGTCCCAACTGATACTGGAAGCCGATCTCTTCCGGAGCCAGAAAGTTCAGATCCTCGGTGAAGACACCGGGGATGTGCGTATGGCCCTGGAAGCAGTAGCGTTCCACCAGCGAGAAGATCTTCTCCATCTTCCGCTGATTGTAAATGTCTTCCGGGAAGACATATTCGTTGAGCGGGTTCCGGGCCGAACCGTGCACGAACATCAGGTTCGGCAGCTTGTGGGTTCGCGGGAGTTCGCCGAGAAAATCCCAGCGTTTATCCGCCTTGGGACCGGTCGCCATTTCGAGTTGCTTGCGCGTCCAGAAAATCGCCCGTTCGGCCCCGGCGTTGAAGCCTTCGGGATCGAACAACGCCGCCTGATCGTGATTTCCCAGCAGCGTCATCTGACAGGACTGCATCACGAGATCGACGCATTCGCAGGGATTCGGGCCGTAGCCGATGATATCGCCGAGACAGTAAATCTCGGTAATCCCCTGCGCACGGATATCAGCAAGGACCGCTTCGAGCGCCTCGAGATTCGCGTGGATGTCACTGATAATTGCGCGCGGCACAATCCCCTCGCCGATCTGCGGTCGATCCGCGACCCCGGTCGTCAATCAAACGCAACACCATACCGGCATGTCGCCCTGCGGGGCAAGTACGGATGCCAGATTTGGAAGCGATTGTTCAGTGGGTGAGTCCTGGGAAGCCCAGTCATTCCGATGGCTGGCACCCTCCGTCAATCATCCACCCAACCTACGGGAACAATTTGACATCCAGCACCCAACCATCCATCATCGGTTCGCCAACTCTGAGCACCTCCGATGAAAGCGAGAGCCTGATGCTACCCGCAGAACCTGTCGCAGCGACCGGAGTTTCCAGTCGCAATTCGGCTCCGGAACTGACGCTTCCGGTGGCTCTGGCCACGGTCGCGGGATGTACGCTGGTGATGGGGATTGCCGGTGCGGGAGTCGGTCTCGCCCTGGGGATGCTCGCCCCGGCGTATTATCGCGGCGTCTTTCGCAACGGCGACGAGCCGTGGTTCGACCCGCCGAGCGTGGGCCTCGGTCTGGGGCTTTCACAGGGTCTGATCCTTGGCGCGCTCCTGGGAGTCGCGATCGTCGCCCTCTTCATCGCACGTGATACCCAACGAATCCGAGCATTCGGGTCGACTCATCGACCGATCGAGTAAGAATTGCGTCGTCAGACCAGCAGATGGCTGCTGCCGCGCGCATCTCGAACGACGAATCCCAGACCCTGCTGTTCAGTTTAGAACTAGCAGCGTGCAGTCCCCTGCTGACTGCACGCGATCGAAATTCCATCAGGAGTCGCGCATGCCAACGCTTTCGCTGGGACACTCCGCGTTGTTGACCGATTTAGCAACCTGTTTGAACTGGTACCGGATGGCCTCGCCGGGATTGTATTGTTGCCTGCATGTGTCCGTTGAGTTGGGCGAACACCGGTTACTGACGCCCGGCGTCGTGTTGATGGTCAATCACGGACGGCTGAAAACTGCGAAACCGGAACCGGATTACGAGCGATTTCGGGGACCACCCAATTTCATCGCCGATGTCTTCCCGTCGCCGGATGATCCGGAGTACCAACGCCGGAGAAGCTGGTTCGCGGAGGCTGGCGTCAGCGAGTATCTCGCGGTCTTCGACACGGGTCCTCTAAGTTGGCGCTGGCATGCACGAACCGTCCCCGAGTTTGGCGACCTTGCAGCCGATGCAGACGGCGTGCTCCGCAGCCAGGCCTTAGCGGGACTGTGGATCCCCACGAAGGCGTTGTGTGAACGGGACTGGTGGGCCATCATGGCTGCGATCACCCGCGGCGTCACCCGCCGCGGTCATCATGAGTTCATGGAGGCGATCTGGAATCCCGGAAATTCCGCCACATCAATCACCTGATTGCATCCAGCAACAACACCGAATCTCTAGGCTCACATTCCTGAGATCCGGCGCATCGCCAGCGCGATCGAACTGTCGACCGGACTGGCACCGACCGCTATGTTCCCCACCGCCAGCGAGCTTGTCGAAGTTGTGCGAGGGGTGAGGACGCGAGCCGTTCGTACCAGACGGTGACGAAACTGCCATCGGGGCGCTCGACCGTCGAGGGATAGCCGAGATCGCCGCTGCTCCCATCGTCAGCGAGTGTGAGCGGTTCGCCCCAGTTGTCCCCAGCCAGATCGCTGAGCCGGACTTGAATGCCGAACGGTTTGCGTCGATAGCCGTAACTCAACATCAGACGACCATCGCGTAACCGCAGCAAGTGCGAGGGAAGCCCCCAGACGCCGATACTACGGGGCGTGGACCAGGTCCGGCCGCCATCATCGGAATGCGACTGCAGCGTTTCTCCGCGGTGATTGGGATTATGATTCCGAATGTGGCACAGGATGCGCCCACCTGCCGTCTGGACCCCGTGGAGTTCGTGATAGTCCTGCGCACGGTCACCCTCACGCACGGGGATCGATCCCAGAGACTTCCAGGTCACACCATCATCGCGCGATTCCCACGCACCGACCGCGCGCTGCGGATCCCACAAACCGATTCCAAGATAGAGCAGTCGTCCGTCGTTGAGTGCGATCGGTCCATGCGGACTGTTACAGGGGACGCGGTATCGGGCTGACCAGTTCACGCCCCCATCGGTCGAACGAATCATCCAGCAGCCGAGTTCGGCCTGACGTTGCTCCTCGGTGAGTCGTTCGTGAGCCGCGGTCCATTCCCGCAGTTTCAAGTCGTCCCAGGCCCCGGGTTGGCCGGGGGCAATCTTTCGAGCCTGGTCGAATTCTTTCTGATAGGCCAACGAAGTGAAGTTCGTCAGCAGGATCGTGCCGGTCGGTGTGATACAGATTCCGGCGTCGCGATCATCAATCGGCCCGTCATAGATGACCTGCGGCCATTTCCAGTTCACGCCCCCATCGATCGAACGCTTCAGTTCCAACCGACCGAAAGGGCAGACATGCGACTCACGACCGCCAGAGAACGCCAGCAGCAACTCTCCATTCTCCCGCTGGGCCATCGTCGGCCAGCCGTGATAGAGCGGAGCCTTCCAACTGATCACCCGACGATCAAGGACTTCGATCGCAGGAGTCGCCCCCCACACTCGCCGGGCCAGCAACCCCGCCGCCAGTCCACTGGCCAGAAACGCCCGCCGCGTGATCATCCCCTGCCCCTTCACCTCGCTTGCGTCTTCACGGTTCTTTGCCGAATGTCACCCCTGCGCCACGTTCACAAAGACCTTGAGCGCGTCCTTGTCTTCCACGAGCAGCCGCATCATTTCTTTGTACCCATCCAGCCCGTTGATCGGATTCGTGAGAATCTGCTCGGTCACGCCGGGATAAGCGAGTTCGCCGTGGGCCAGCGCCTGAATCCCCAACTCAAAATGTTTGCGGTTGCCGTTGACCGACGAGACCAGCAACTTGTTTCCCAACACCCATTGCAGGTTGATCTTGTCGGCCGGGATCGTGGCCTGATGATTCCCGCCGGTGATACTCGTCCAGATGAGTGCCCCGTTCAGACCGAGGACTTCCATCGCCTGGAAGGCAATCGTCGCTGAGCCGGTGCATTCGAAGATGATGTCGGGCTTGCCCACGCGGGTCGCGAGATCGTGCATCGACTCTTTCGCCGTGCTGACGTAGGTTGCCCCGTACGCTTCCGTGATCGTCGCTTTACGATTCGGAGCAGCACTGCGGGCCAACGTGTAGACTTCGAGTCCCCGCAGGCGGAGCATCATCGTTGCCAGCAGACCGATCTGTCCGGCCCCGAGCACGAACGCCCGCCGCGGATTCCAGACCTGTAGTCTCTGTTGGGCCAGATACGCCTGCTCAATCGCCTTCGCGCAGACGCTCGCCGGTTCCGAGAGCACTCCGAGGTGCTTCAGCTTCTGGGGCACCTTGACGATGTATTCGCAGTCATCGACGAAGTACTCGGTGAGATACCCGTGTCGCAGGTTGATCCCGCGTTCGTAATACGTCTCTTCACTGGTGATATCGTTCCGACCAATCTGATCGTAGATGGAGCCACCGGGCCGTCGGACGGTGCACGAGACGTAATCGCCTGGGGCAAGGTCCTTCACCGCTGGCCCGACTTCCACGACCTGCCCAAAACTCTCATGCCCGATGATGAGGTACTTGTCGCCAGGAGGCGGATTGCCGTAAAGGGCGTCGTTGATTTCCCGATCGGTCGCATCGACGCCGATCTGCAGCACTTTCACCAGCACACCGCGACCGTTGGGCACGTCCGCAAGCTTCGGCATCGGCGCATCCGTCAGGTGCACACTATTCGGCTGACCGGGAATCACAGCGATCGCTTTCATCGGAACCAATTCCAGCTACAGAGAGAACCAGCCGCAGCCCTGCGTCCGCGGAATGCGGGGTATGCTAGCGAACCATCCGTCAGCGGACTACACCCAATCGAGTTTCTCACGGATCCAGTGGTCTGCCGTAGGTTTCAGAGTGTCCCTGCATCGGTTCCGGGATCGAAGATCACAAATCGGTCAAGGCCAAGAATTGATTGGACTGTTGCCCAGCCGAACTCAAGAACCGTGCTCGACAGCTTCTCGATAGACTTGCCAGCCGGTTGTCGCGAACGTATCCTACGCTCACCACCAGCCCAGGTGGCGGAACTGGCAGACGCGCTAGCTTCAGGAGCTAGTGGGAGCAATCCCGTGCAGGTTCGATTCCTGTCCTGGGCATCTTGTTACGCCGAAACGAGTTACGTTACCCGCTGATGGTCAGCGGCGCGGCAGAATCCCGAAGTTTTCGCCGGTATCAATACCGGCAAACGGGAAATAGCCATGCCGCGCCGTCCATCTATCCCCCGGTATTGCCTTCACAAGCGGTCCGGGCAAGCTGTAATTTTCATCAACCGCACGCAGCGGTACCTCGGCCCATACAATTCTCCCGAATCCCGGGAAGCCTATGGCGAGTTGATCGCGAAACTCGCCAAGGGCGTTCCTCTGGAGAACGCCGACCCCAGCAGTTCAACTGCCGGGATTACCATTTCCGATCTGCTCCTCAAGTACGTGACGGAGAAGCTGCCGCGTTATGCCAGTGCTGAACAGCACTGCCAGCGGGGGGCGATTCGTATTCTCCGTCAATTGTTCGGCGAAACTCCCGCCGCCGAATTTGGTCCCCTCAAGCTCGGCATTGTGCGCGACGCCATGGTGGCAGGTGATCCCCAGTCGATCGACCCCGACGGCAATCCGAAGCCTCGGAAGCCTTGGTCGCGTGGATTTGTGAACGACCAGATTCGCCGCCTGCGATCCGTTTTTCGTTGGGGAGTCGCGAAACAGCTCGTTTCCGAATCTGTGCTCACGTCGCTGAAGACGTTGGCGGGACTCAAACCGGGCGACTCCGAGGCCCATGACTACGAACCACGGCATGCCGTTCCGCGCGAAGATCTGCTCGCAGTTCGCGCCGTCCTGACGGACTTGCATCGGGACATCTTTGATCTCCTTCTGCTGACCGGTGCGCGAGCTGGGGAAGTCATCGGCCTGCGGAT
Source organism: Planctomycetaceae bacterium (assembly GCA_044229335.1). Taxonomy (GTDB): domain Bacteria; phylum Planctomycetota; class Planctomycetia; order Planctomycetales; family Planctomycetaceae; genus DSVQ01. Next base: position 25,069 of record JBGATC010000053.1, read on the forward strand.
CCGTGACGTGAATCGAACGGGCGACGTCTGGCGGGCCGAGTTGAAGCAACACAAGACCGCAAACCACGGGAAAAAACGGACGCTCTACTTCAATACCGCAGCCACCTCAATTCTCCTGCGACACATGAAAGCGGATCCTGACGAGCGGTTCTTTCCCATCCGACGCGACAACTACGGTGCGGCGATCAAACGGGCCTGCCTGAAGGCGAACGTCCCGCCGTTCACACCACACTGGCTCCGTCACACCGTGGCAACGCTGCTGGCCGATGAGATGGGCACGGAAGCGGCCCAAAGGCTCTTGGGACACGCCGCGGCCGCCATGACGGAGCACTACAGCAAATCGGCCGAACGGCTGGCCGTGAAGGCTGTGGAACGACTCGGGATCGTCGATTGAACTCTGCCGCGCGATCGGCGATCGTGAGCACCACGTGGGATCGGTTTGGCCGCCGACCAGGCCGAAAGTTCCATCGGTGTTCCCGCAACACGACTGTTCATGGGATGCCCCCAGGATCCGGGGTCGAATGATGCTCAACCCCTATACCGCCGCCGAGGAGGCCTTTGCCCAGCTCAGCCACCTGCTGCTGACGATCGAGGATGTGTGCGAGGAATTCGGAACGATCGCCGTGGAGGACAATTTCCCGCAACTCATCGAGGGGTCGGACTTCAAGCAGTACCTGATCGACAGGAGTCGCTGTTTCAGACTCGACGACTTCCTGCCTCAACTGCAGATGCTTGGTTGGAAAGGTCGTGAATGTGCGACGATCTTCAAGAGCCTGCCGGTTCGTCCGCTGATGCAATCGGCGGATCGCGACAAGGACGTGGACCGTGCGAGCTATTCCGAAGTGCTCTTGAGCATCACCAGCACGGTCATCGATTCCGCGCAGCTGTTCCTGGGACGCATGAACGTGCTGGACGACGGGAATGGGGGCTATCACGTGGCGGAGCCGGAACCCCTCGACGCATTCAGTGCCTTTTGGCCCGAATTCGTGGGGGCGATTGCCAGAGAAGAGCTGACCGAGCGTGTGGGCACTCTGGAGCCCGAGATTCAACGTGAACTTCGATTCGCGGCCGGAGTCTTCTTGGCTTCATTACCGGTGATGCCACCGCGTCTGTGGAAACACCAACTGAGGGGGAATTCCCACCGCCCGCAACACTGACCTTCAACCCGATCGAAGAAGAACAACCAGCCACCGGCGTACCCCTGAAAGTCTTCGCGCATGGGGTCACGATCGACGACGGACAATATGTCCTCCGCCGACCGCACATCAACAAGGCCACCGCACCGTTGACGATGTTGAAGTGGCGGCTCGTGATGGTGCTGCTCAAGGCCGGGGAGAAAGGGATCCTCCTGCGTGATTTATTGAGCCAGCTCGGGAGTGGTCAGGACGACAACGGAGCCATTCGAACCGCGATCAGTGAACTTCGCGGCCTGCTGCAAACGATCGACCTCACGATCACTGATGCACGCGGTGGAAAGGCTTACAAACTCACGACAATTTCCACCTCAGCAGAACGTTAGTAAGTTCTAACGTCGTTCCGAGTCGCAGGCTGACATTCGCCGATTAGGCTCTCCTTCGCTGTTCCAGACGACACGCGATTGAAGGAGCTCCGGAGTGTCTCGCCGACTACGAAATGCCGCTGAACTCGAGACCCGCGCGGTCGCTGAGCAACCTGTTCCGATCAATCGAGCCGGTCGGTTGTTCGCATCAGACGGCGGCGAGCGCTCTGTGTCGACGCTGTGGCGGTGGATGCAACACGGGATCGTCGGGCCCAACGGCAACCGGATTCGGTTGCGCTACCTGATGATCGGCAAGCGTCGCTACATCTCCCCCGCCGCCGCCCGCGAATTTATCGCCGCATGCAACGCGGTGCCGCAGGAAGCCGCGACACCTCGGCCGGGCGCATCATCGAAAGCACTCGAATCGCTGGGCTGCTGACTCGGATCCACAACCACAGCGACCCCGTCGGATGGCCACTCCGACAGTGAGCACGACGGTGTCCCGCGAGGAATGTATTGGCGGATCGCCGTTTGTCGCCAAGCGAGATGCAACGGTCCAGAGCTTCCCCCCATTTATCCCCCCTCTAATCAGCATTCGCAGCGTTTCGCCCCATCCAGGTCGAAGCGACAGCAAAGCAACAGCCCCTGCAAAACAGGGGCTGTTGTGAGCCTCAGCAACGCATCAGACAAGCGAACTTCGTCTTCGGAACCGAGGGGAAATCGGCATCCGACAGACTGTCACCGGAATATCAAAATTCGTAGCTCCTCATCCAGTCAAAGGGTTCTGAGGAAGGCGATAAGCGCTTTGCGCTCGTCGGCGGAAAGTTCTAAGCCGAACTCGTGTCCGCGTACGGCTCTAGTCTTTGTATTCGGTGGGCCTTTCCACCCGGTTGGGATGTATCCGTCCTCAAGTCGCTTGGGATCGAACCAATCCTCCAGCGTTGCCACGGAACCATTGTGTTCAAAGGGACCGCGATACCAGACACCTTGAAGCGAAGGAACTTTGTAAAACCCAGTCCCGCGGCGCGTCCGCAACGCAAGCGTCGAGTCGGTTCCAACCTCTTCTTCAAGAATGTTCGCTTTCTCAGGGTGGTTCGCAGGCACTTTGAATCCGCTCGCCGCGATGAGCTTATTATTCGTGTACCCTTGGTTCGGGTCGTGACAACTCGCGCAGCCGGAACTGGTGAAAAGTCTGGCACCGAGGGTTACGCGGTCTCGATCCGCGTCAGTGTTAGGCAAGTTGGGATTCTTTGGCGGACGAAGCGAATAGATGTATTTGGCCAAAGCCAGAAGTTGTACGTCATCGTACCGGCCGCCCGGCAATTCGCCCGCCGGCGCTGGCGGGGGCAGTTCGTCATTAAATGCCGGACTGAAACCAGAAAGTGGACGGAACGCGCCGTGCTTTGAAAGAAAATCCGCTCCTTGGTTTAGGGCGGCGTAACGCATCAAGTCACCGATGTCGCGGTGGCGCACCAAGCCAGTTCGATCCAGATACTTCCGGCGCTGGATGCCGATGAGGTCCGGCACCTGTACCGGCGACCAATTGCCCGTCCCATGTCGTGTTGAAACCCCGGCGGGGACGCACGCGAAATCGAGCGCCAGATCTTCAACCGATTTCTTGTTGAAATCTTGCAATGGGTCAGGCCGCAGCCAAGGAGCGCCGAACAACATCGTTGCAAGCTGAAGGCCCTGCTCCATCGAGTTGCTCTTGCGAGCGTCGTATGCCGCCGCTTTGTTGAAGGGAAAGTTCCCTTGCGCGCCTTTCACCACGGTCTTATCCGGCAATACGCGAGTGTGACACATGGCGCAGGAGACGACACCGACTTCCACACGCCCCTTTGTGCGAACCACATAGCGATAAAACGGTAGTTTGCCGTCGGCGGTCAGTGGAGACTGGGTGTATTCGTACCACGCGGGGTCGCGGACCTGAATTCCGTCGTACTGCCCCCAGAGGCTCGCATTACCCCATCCAAGCGGCGAATCAAAGACTACTTCACCCGCTTTGATCCAGTCCGCTTCGGAATCCAAGGTCGGGGACTTAGTGCCGTCCCAAACTATCTCCGGCTCCTGGTTTTTGAGCCAATCCAGATAACCCTCTGGTTCTAAGTCGGGACGATAAACGTCGTAGCTCTTGTAAATGGGTCGGACAGGAATGCTCCCATAGTATTCTTTGGAAACATGTTCGGGCGACGCAGCGGAATCGGCCAACGGTAATTGCAGGTTCGCCAGCTTCTGTTCATCCCACGTTTCTGGGATGTCGGTGTTAGCAGTTCTAGAAGCCTGCCGATTCGGCTGGAATGCTTTCACGAACGTCTCGGAATCAGAGACCCATCCCAACAGCACTTCAGCAGCCAGGAGCGAAGCATCGTGGTTGCTGCGCGACAGACTGTCCCCAATCGGCTCGCTCATGCAATCCTTTAGCAGAACGCAAAGATAATCCCGAAACATGGCATCGCGGACGGTAGAGTCCACGCAGATGCTCGTGGTGCAGCCGGTGAAAATAAGGTGCTTAATCCCTAACTTCTTCAACAAGGCGTCCAAGTCGGTTTCGTAGAAGCCGCTAAACCGGGTCTTGTAAATCACATCGTCATCAGTCTCCGGCTTAAGCTCGGAAACGATGTCCGAATTCCAAGTGTCGCGGATGAGGATTCGACTTTCCGCACCATCAGGAGCTAAAACTTTCTCTCCGACACGAAGCCGCAGGTGACGAACGCGATTTACTGAATCAGGTGCGCCGAGGTCGGAAAGGTCGGGCTTGTAGCCCATCTTGATGTAGATAATCTTCACGCCCGATTGGCGGGCCGCAGCCAAGACTTTGGCGGTCGGGCCCATGACCTTTTGGATGCCGGAAATGTCGACCCCCGCCCGATCGAACATGCCTCCCTTGGTGCCGAAGTCGTTTTGCATGTCTACGACAATTACGGCGGTCTTCGCGGTATCAATCGTAATGGCATCGGGTTTGGCGTCGATCTTGATTGCTCTGCCCTTGGGAGTCGCCTGTCTGCCCAGAGCTTCATCGATTTGGGTAGGGCTACACGAGATCCCGGTTAGCACTGCGAATGCGAGAGCCCATCCAATCGTGAATTGACCGCCAGCAATTGAATGGTTGTGCATTGGTCACTTCACAAAGAGATGGATGAGACTAGAAGCCACTATTCGCGCCATGGCGAGTGTGGACGATCCTAACACGTCTGACACAAGACCAGTTCCAGGGCGCTCAAGAATTTGCCCGAAAGAACGAAATAGCCGAAAAGGCTACAGGTGCATGAGACGAAAGACGCAGTTGCGCAGCTTTCAGCGTAGCGCGAAGTTTAACATGGAACTCAACCGCCCCCGGTCATTGTTGAACTGCGATAGCCCAGGAGTTTCGGAGACCGGCGGGGGGATTGGTTATGCCGCTGCAGCCGGGGCGTGGTCGGCTGGGGACAGGGCTACGAACTGGTTGGGGGACAGGTATCCGAGCGTCTGGTGTAGGCGTTCGGAATTGTAGAAGATTTCGATGTAACGAAACACGCTCAGCCGGGCGTCTTCCAGAATGGCGAATTGCCCGATCGGCTCTGTGATGCGGAGATCGCCCGCCGGCAGGTGTCGCCGCACGCTCAGGCAACCCCGCTGGTCCAGTTCCTGTACCGGCAGCGCGGCGCCGCCCTACCCGTCTGGTGGGACGGCGAACTGAGAATCCTGCCCTGGGGAGGCCAGCGGGGACCGCTCCCAGCGGCTGGCTGGTGCGACGCGAACGAACTGGAGCATCCCCGCTGGCGCGCCAGTGAACCGGAGGCGGTGGAGATTCCCGCCTGCATGGGGCACGACGGCGGCGTCTGGTACCAGATTCTGCAAGGGATCCGCGGCATCGTCGTTCGCGACCGGAACGGCCCGCGGGTCTACATGCTGACGACCGCCGCGACACACTATTACCAGGTCATGACCCGATCGGCCCGCATGCCGGTCCTGATCGCACAGACGATCTGAGGATGCGTGAGTTCGCACCATGTGCGTGGACCGTCGGCTGGCAACGGACTCCGTCCAACCTGGGGACGATCGACAGATTCCCGTGCTTGAAACGGACGTGTGCCGCTGAACGCCGTTGCGGGGATCGAACAGCCCCACGGCGTTCATCCTGTCCGACCCGTGGCACCTGGATCACATCGCCGCGGAGTGGGTGGACTATCACAACACCCGACGCGCGCATGTGAATTGCGGGCATCAGCCCCCTTTCGTGAGGTCCCGGAGGATGTCCTTCAGATCGATCGCGATCAAGTGGTTGTGCGATCGGATGTCGGCGAACTGGTTAGGTCGTTCGAGCGGCGAGCTGCGTGACCGACATGGGCAGCAATGGGCAACATCGGATCATTCTTTGAATCCAGCGGTGCATCTCAATCGACCCGACTGATTAACTGAAGCGTAACTGACTGCGGAGATTGTCGTTGTCCACTACCACGGGATCGTTGCGCTTCAGCGCGACTGCTTACGACCGAAGACTGTGCATAACACTTTTGAGCGTGTGTAGGCTGCAAGATTCGGAGAATCGCGGTACAGGACGTGGCAACTGCTTCAACGCGCAACTGAGCTCACAGCGGTTTTCTGGCCAATCTTGCAAATGACGGACCTCGTAAAATGTCTCCGGCCCACCGGACAACAACTGCTCACAAATCTCGGCTACGTGCAGGGAGATCAGTTCGACTCCAAGTCGCAGGCACGGGGTGTCACGAAACGACGGCGCGAGTGGAGTGACATCAACATCGACAGGTCGATCCAGGGCGTCTGGTTTGAGGTGGTCAATCTGGCCCAGCTCTATGGAACGGTTGACGAGCTATTCGCGATTGCAGTCCGCCGCGCCCGCAGTCGCCGAGCTTGTGCCAGGCGCAGTCGAGAGCGATTAAAAGGATCGTTTCCACGATCGACATCCGCGACACAGAGTGGAGGGTCTCCGCCGATGGTGCGCAACTCGAACAGATCATGGGGGCTACAGTGTTCGGTGCTGCCAATCAGTATTCTCGAATCCGGACTGAAGTGTACCCGCTCGGTTGTGCGGTTATCTTAAGATGGACAACGATGGCAACCGAGTTTTCGGCAGCGGTCCCGTTCGTGCTGAACCCGGTTGGGCAAAGTGAGGGCTTGATGCATGCACGCACACCCGCGAAGTATTGAGGGAATCAAATGCCTCAACAGACTGTGGCTGGTGGACCAGCATCAATTCGAGGGTTTATCTACCAGATCCTCTGGTGTTTACTTCGATCATTACGTGTGCAGGTCGGGGAGATCGATCTCTCTGGAAATGAGGAAGCAAACGAAGCATGGTTGGTACTTGAGCCAGCTGGTGGCGGCGGAGACGTACGATTTGAAGATTCGACGGTTTATGTCGAACAGCTAAAAACTCGAGTTGACGAGGGAACCTGGTCGCTTCAATCGATTATCTCAGATGTCTTGCCGGATTTGTTTTTGGCCGTCAATCCGAGCGATGGTCGCCCACAACGATACCGTATCGTGACTGAAGGGCGTATGGGCGGCTGGTCATCCGTTGCAGACTTCTTCCGATCACTCCAGTCGATTCCAGTCGGTGATGATCCGGTCTTGTCGCTTGATGATGTCAGCCTGCTTCGTTTTCAACGAAACACCAGGGTGTATGGGGACCGTCAGCCGTTCTTTCCGCTGGCGCAATACACCCGGCGAACCTTGTTTCTTCGCATTGCGGAAGTCTTGCGGCAGCGACCAGCAATCGCTCGATTGCAACTGGATGAGCTCGCGTTCCATCAGCGGCTCTGGAGACTCTTGGCAAACTTCGAATTCATCGCAGAGCAAGGCTTTTCTGCCATTCGGAATGAAATCGATCGACTGTTGTTAGCTGTGGTGAATCGGCGCGAAGACATTCCTGAGAAGCGTCAATCTTTAGCGATGTCGCTGCTGGAGATGGCGACAACCGGAAGTGCGAATTTCGATCCGAGAACCTTTCTCAGCGCGCAGGGCGTCTCAGCGACGCCGCTGACTGAATGGTACAAACTTCGTTGCGCAGCGCAACAAGAGTTACGCAAGATCCAGAGAAAGATTCGATTCGATTCAACACTCGATGTTCGTACCGAGTTTACGCAGTCACTTTATCAAGAATGGAAGATTACGAATCGACCATTCTTGATAACAGGGGAGTCGGGTTCCGGAAAGACTTGGGCACTGATGGCCTTGGCCGAGTTGGCCGCGGCGGACGACGCTCCAGTTGTCTGGGTAGATGCCTCTGGAGATGCAGAGCGAGATTGTCAAAAGGCTGCAGATCATTTTTGGCTCGACATCCGCGAAGGGAATGAAGAGCCGCTTCGCTTGCGCCAACTGGCCCGACGCTTAGCCGATGTCTTGCCTATTTTCTCAGCCCCCAGATTGCGCATCTTCTTCGACAACGTTCCTACACATGCTGAAGCAATTCAGTTGCTTCAAGAGGCTTGGGACGACTTGGGGATTCAGGTCTTTTTGAGTTGTCCCCAGCACGTGGCCGATTCGCTCGCACATGATCGAGAGTTTGCTACACATCTTAGGACCTGTCGAGACTGGTCTTGGGAAGAACTACACGAGTACCTCGAGCGGCGCACGGGAAGCGACTGGTCGCAGATCCCCGACGACATACGCGATACGTTACGTCGCCCGCTGCTCGCTCGAATCTATGCCGATGATCTCTTCGATGAGTCTTGGAGGCCAACGAACGAGTACGAACTTTACCACCGCGTTTGGAAGCGGCTCTCAACCGGAAGTCAGTCCGATTTTCCGTTTGACGCGGCTTATCTTGAGAAATTGGTCAGCACTCTGCTGACTGATGCGCCTTATCCATGGACGATCCAGCAATGCATCGAGGCTGGACTAGATGCCTCTACCGTTCGACGATTGGAACGACTGGGTTGGCTGGAAAGAACATCCGATGACCGCGTGCGTGTCTTTCATGATCGGTTGCTGAACTGGGCTGTGGCGGAGTCCTTGTATGCCGCGTTGCGTAACGGCCAGATGCAAGAACCAGAGATCGTCGCCCACATTTCAAAGATGACCCGCGGCGAGCACCAGAAGCACCGTGTCAATTTGGGTTATGTCGCCATGGATTTTGCCTGGCTGGTCGCGGGTGACCCAGCTAGCCACACGAGCTGCATCCCCGCGTTGCTGGCCATGCTGGAGCAAGTCTACTCTCCTCGGTCGGAAACACTGTACACACAGACGGTCAGGACACTCGGTAGCCGGATCGCGGAATCACTGTTCTTGCGTCTCCAGACATTCGATGGCCTTCGCTGGGTGATGAACGCACTTCTTGATGCCCTCGTCGATCTTGGCGGCGAGCGCTGCCCTGAGTTTGCATCGAGAATGTTCGCGTCGAACGAACGGTTCGCCCTCAAGATTCTCCGCCGATTCCCGTGCCCCAGACATCTGGATCGGATTTGGTCAATCCATGTGAGTGCTTTCGTCGATCCTGCCCGATGGCTGGAGGAGGACGAAGATCAAGGGCAACTTCACAAGGACTCGTTCGGTGCATTGAAACAGGCTGCTCAGGGGCAATCCGACTGGCTCGTCCGAACGATCCGAACTGCGAACAATGAGACAGCACCCGTCCATGATCTCGGTTGGCTCGTTGCTTTTCAGAATGACGGCGGAGCAACCTGGCTTCGCTGTAAGGCTGATCTTCTCGCGAAAGTCGCTTCATCGCATGTTCGCGTGATTGCGGAGAATATCAAACTCTTTCGCGATCAAGAGGAAATACCTTGGCTTGTCTCGCATGTCCCGAGCCAAACGCTTGGGGTGGGTTCTACGGCGCTGTTGGCCTTGGTTCGTGTCGATCCCGATCGCGCGGTTCAATGCTTACGGTCACTTGACGAGACCGAACTGCGGTTGACAGGAACGTGGTTTCTTGGGGAGTTATTTCTACTTCGCCCTGAAGCGATCCTAGCTCAACTCAAGCTGTGGTTGCTGGGTGTGGACAATCCATGGGCAATTGCACTGTCCTTAGCGGCAATTGCCAACCATCTCTCGCTGGAGATCTGGAATCTGTTGCTCGACGATCTGGCAAATCGTCTTGCAGCGCCGACGGGTAACGATCCCGACGTCCGCTATCTTGAGTTACGGTTTCTTGCTCGGATTCACTCACCGGAATTTCTCGATTTACTGGTAGCTCGCCGCGAGTCGCCGTTCGAGACGGCTTTAGTCACGTACTTGCTGAAGTTGGGGCCGAGGCGTGGTGTGGATGAAAACGGCCTTTCCCGTCGGTCCGGGCTGGCAGTCCTGCGGACGATCGGCGGTACTGGGTTTTCTCAAGTCATTCATGAGTACCTCCGAAGTGAGAGCCGGTTCGGAAGACTGGATGCCTTGGCGTGGGCACCGCGATTACCGAATGCGGAAACGTGCTCGATCCTGAGCAATGTCATTGCGAGCGAGGAACTATGGGAACAAAGACATCCGATTGAGCAGAATGATGCGATGGAAGCTCTGGCAATTCATGGACAATGGTTCGATGTTGCTATCGGAATCGTTCGCTGGGGGCTTCAGACCGAGTCAACGTTGACAGAGGACAGACTTGCCCCAGGTGAACTACCAGATCAAGAACTTGAACCCATCCGTCAGGCGCTACAGAGCACGCCTACTGCAGGAACGATACTGGCACTTGGATTTTGTGGCCGATCAAACGACCTTGATCTGATCCATGCCCTTTTCAAGAAAGGCGAGCTCCCATCCGAGATCGCACACGCCATCATCATCGCATTGAGACTATTGGGGGATACTTCGGAAGTCGGCACACAGTTCGTCATTGATCAGCTTCAGTCTGGAACTCATGCATTCTCTGCCGTCAACATGTTGTTCGCCGCCGGAACCCCTTTAGCTTGGAAGGCGTTGTTTCGGCATCTTCAGCAGCATTTCGATCATATTGTCGCCCTCAACCTGATTAACCTATCCGAGCATGCAGCAGACGTCGTCGAACTAGTGAGGTCGGAGTTACCGAGATGCCAGATGTTTGGCGAAGGGGAGCTACGTTCCCTCTTGATTCGGGAGATTCGCTCGCCTGAGTATCGGCAGCGACTGTTGTCGGACCGTTGGCTTCGTGACAAGCTGCACCGTGACGCTGTCGCCGCCGAGGGCAGCTTCTGGTACGTCGGTTCTAAGGTCGAGGTCATTCGATGCCTGGCTGAGTTTGATGCCAACGCGGCATTCGATGCCGCATGGACGGCTTTGACTACGGAACACTGGCATGATCGCGAGCGGTATCCGAATTTGCTCATGCAAATTGATGCCACGCGGGCACCGAAGTTGTTGCTCAATCGGCTTTCTGTTGAGCCTTGGCAACTCATTCGCTACGTAATCGCCCGCGCGCTGAGCCGAACCATTCTGTTGCATGACTTCAAGGCACTCCTCAAAAGTGGTGATGTCAGGCAACGAATTGCGGCCTGCTACGCTGCTGGATTCGCGGAGAATGGAATCGAGATTCGAGCCGATCTGGTTGAGGCCCTCCACGACTCCGCCGACGAAGTCGTACGTGCCGCGACCAACGCTTTACTGCAATTGAGCGAGCGAGATTTGTGCTGGCAGCTTAAGGAGCGTGTTCTTTCTGCAACAGAACCTGTGGAGAAGTGGCTCTATCTCGACCACCTTGTCGAAGCGATCGATCCCGGAGTCCCCTTCGAACCATTACCGGCGTTACTGGAGAACTTAGGATGTGGGATCTCACCGCTCATCTTCGATCGGTTTAATGACCGTCTGAAGGAACGAAGGAAAGAACTACTGGACCGTCTGAAAACACGTCGGATTGACCGCGACTGAGCACACTGACGCTTAATTTCAAGCACTGTATGAGTGGCGGCATGCACATTCGCAGGCCAGAGACCTCAATCTAAAATCATCACGACTTTCCGTTACGTTTGCCAATCCTAAAAAAGTTGCTCTTTGGCGCGATCCCCGACGGGAACGGTCACCGTGATTGATCGCTCTCACACTGAGCGGTTGCAGAATTCTTTCCCACCCACGCTTGACAGGATGTGTTCAGTAGTTGCACGCTGTCCACGCACGGTGTCGGCGTAATCGCTGTAGATGACGCAGACTCACAGAGAATCCGACCGAGGCGGCGGTGATTCGCCTCACGGGAACTGTTGCGATGGCGATCGTCGACTGGCTGACCGGGTTGCGGACGGGGCGGATCACTGGACATCGGTTGCGACAGCGCGTGCGGACCCCAGCGTCCCCGATCGCTGCGCATGTGCAGTCCCTCGAACCGCGGCGGCTGCTCAGCGGCACCAACGTCGCTCCCGATCTCGTCGGCGTGACGGTCGAGCTCGATCCGATGGACTCGATGGGGGCGACGACGCTGGTCAGCGGCGAGTTCACCGATGACGTGATCGGCGTCGGCTACAGCCTCGAGTTCGACTTCAACGACGACCAGATGGTCGACGCTACGCTGGCACTCAGCGGCTCGAGCTTCGCGCTCAGCACGACCGACCTCACCACGGCCTACTCAATGGCCAGCGTGCGCCTCATCGAGACCGAACCCGGCACCGGCGACGTCCTCGCCGACGACTGGCACTCCATCACCTGGGGCACCCCCTGGTCCGCAGGATCATCCAGCGGGAGTAGTTCCGGCAGTGGCAGTGCAAGTGGATTTGGGAGTGAAAGTGGCTCCGGCTCATCGAGTGAATCAGGCAGCGGCTCCTCTAGCGAATCCGGTTCGGGCAGCGGTAGCGAATCCGGTTCGGGAAGTGAATCCGGCAGTGGCTCCAGTTCCGGGAGTGGCAGTGAAAGCGGCAGCGGGTCGTCCAGTGAATCCGGTTCTGGAAGTGAATCCGGCAGTGGCTCAGGGTGGACCGAAGGCAGTGGTTCCGAATCGGGCAGCGGGTCCTCCAGCGAATCCGGCTCAGGTAGTGCTTCGACGTTCATTCCGTCGGTGGGAGAGTGGTGGACCATCCCCCTGGATGAACATGCTGAGGAATTGACGGCGGGGACCCTGGCTGCCGATCCGGTAGTGAATTCACAAGAGCCCTCCTCAGCATCCAACGCGGTGCTGACTGAGGCGTTCGCGGAGTCCGGAATTGATATCGATCCCTTTGCTGACTTTTATCCCGAACGCATGACTCCCGGACTTTGGCTACCGGAACTGGGGACCGTTCCCGATGTTCCCAGCCAATCGGGGTTGGTGAACGTCTTCGTGGATCGGTTTGATCGTTCCGCAGCGGATGACAAATCGAATCAGGTCATAGATCAGTACGACACGACAACCTGGACCACTTCACAGGGGACCTACACTCGCACGATCGATCGCGACGCAACGCTTCTAGAAACTTCGCTCGTTGCTGAAACCGATGGGGACTGGACCTACACGGCGACGCTCGTCTCGACGTATGTCTTCACACTCACGTTCGTCGGTCTCAATGGTGATGGCTATCTCTACACGCAGTCGGGAGCCTTCGACTATGACTTCCACGGGACGGTCGATTACGACGCCAACGGCATCGCGGGAGTAACAATCGTCTCCTGGACGCTCGAGGAAGACGCCGACGACCATTACACCCTCGACTGGGGATACAACCACAGCACAACGGACACCGAGACCGGCGATGTCACCACGGTCACTGGTCATGATGTGCGGACGGGGACGCAGGGCTACACGCTGACGGCAGCGATGGAGCGAACCGAACTCGCTGCGGATGGGGCGGTCCAATCGCTCACCGAAAACCATCTGCTCACGGTGCACAGTCTCGAAGGTTACGACGTCGACGTGACCACCGTCATCACGTCGGCCAGCACCTTGTCCGTCTCCACCGCAACCGACGAACAACTCGGCAGCGTCAACTGGGAACGCACCTCGAACCACATCATCACACCCGATCCCAACGCCGACTGGGCGGTGAATGACAACTTTGAATATGTGATCTCGACCAGCGATTCCCGCTTGAACACGGTCGTCACGAACTGGGATGAAACCCGGACCGAAACGATCACGCTACCGGTCAGCAGCAGCTCGACCAGTGGCACAGGCGAAGGCAGTGGCTCTGCTTCGGGAAGCGGTAGTGAGTCCGGGAGCGGGTCGGAGTCGGGATCCGGTTCCGGGAGCGGCAGTCAGTCTGGGAGCAGTTCCGGTTCGGGATCGGGCAGCGGAGAGGCAGAGACGCTGACCATCACCACTCGTACCCAGCGAACGACGAATCTCTCCGATGCAGCCCAAGACGACTACTTCTTCAGCTACTCCGGCAACGCCATCCGGACTCCCACGGACAGCGCTGTCACGATCGCCTCCCTGTACGCGGTCTCCGGCTCGGGACACACCGACTATGACAACGACGACCTCCTGATCCTCACCGTCAATACAGTCGGGACCAGCGGCTCCAGCCAGGTCGTGACCACGCGCGACACGCTCGAGTCTTCCGACTCCGGTTACCAAATCGCCACTGCTCAACTCGATGAAAACAACAACCCGCTCCCCCATGGCGGGCGGCACGACAGCCAGGGGAGCGCGCTCTATCAGACCTCCGGTTCGGGCAGCAGCAGCTATAACATCACGACCACCTCCGATGTCGACACCTTCGATACCGACCCCGATGGGACCCTCCGCGAGTTCCACTCCTTCGAGAGCGACCACAGCTGGGGCAGCGAAGTCTCTTTCAATAGCTCTGACGCCAGCGAGACCCTGAACGGGACGCGCATCGGGTACACCAGCGGTTCTTCCTCCGCCTCCGGCAGCGACGACCGCGTCGCATCGTCCCTCGTCACGACCCGCACCGAACAACCCACCACCACCGGCAGCGGTTCCGGCTCCAGCAGTGGCTCGGGCAGCGAATCCGGCAGCAGCTCCGCCAGCTTCCGCACGCGCGTCCTCACCTACGATGAACAGAGCGAGACGACCCATACCGATTGGGCAACCAGCAGCCACGACGGGGGAACCTACACCCTGCCCGATGACCGCTTCGCTCCGGTGGCTTCACGGATCACCAGCGATCTCTCGAACTACGACGAGACCCGCTCCGGGACCGTCGAAACCGCCAGTTTGTCGACCACGACCTTCGATCTCCATGATTCGACCATCGACGAGAACGACGTTGTCCACCCGGTGACCGTCCACACGTTCGATAGCTTCGAAGAAACCCGCGCCTACGATTGGAACAGTCATAACTGGGGCGATTCGTCGGTCGACACCACCGAAACTCCCGACGCCAACGCGGCAGCCACCACCGCCAGTTTGACGGTCCAGACGACCGCGAACGATCACGAACGCTATAACGAACTCAACGCATCTCGCGATTACACCATCATCTCGCAAAGCGATCAGTCGCAGGGGACGCTCTCGGCCGATGGGAGCAGCGTGATTGCCGAGCAGTCGCAGGACTACTCCGAAATCGCTTCCGCCAGCTGGACCCTCGCCACCGGCAGCGACACCGCCTACGACGCGACCGATGTCTCGACCACCACCGACGCCTGGGAACACTCGACCGCCACTTCGTCCAGCACCGCGGTCGATACCGAACACACCTGGCAGCACTTCATTGAAGCCGGCTCCGGGGTCTACAGCGGGTCTTCGTATGCCGCCGTCACCACCGCTGGCGCGACCGACCCGCTCCGCACGCAATACACCCTCGTCTCTACCGACGAACACCAGACGCTCGGCAACCTTAGCTTCAGCACC
>JBGATC010000054.1:0-37914 GCA_044229335.1 Planctomycetaceae bacterium
TACGACAAGCTGCCGAACCGCCCCGATCGCCACTACCCCCGAGAAGCGTACAAACGACGACCCAAATCAACCCACTTCCAAACCCGAAAACCACCACCCAACAATCTAAAGTAAGTGCCATTGGGCGCAAGCCCCCCGGTAAGTTCGCTCGCATCAGGTGTCGGCCCTGATTCAACGGCGTTCGTATCACCATCCCAAGATTGACGGGAGCGTTCGAAGACACCGGACGGCTTGCGCCGTGACCGCTCACGATGGCGGAACTGAACCTCCGCCGTCAGCGAACGAGTCGTAAGCCCCCCGGTGTATCGATCACGGCCGATCATTCGTCGCCGCAACAGAATCATCCCGGCTGACCAACATCGTTGCATTCCCCTGTTCTGCCCGGCACACTGCGCCCAAGGAATCACGACACGATGATTGTGCTGGAGGCACTGACGAAGGAATTCACGACGGGAGCGACTGTGCTCCGCGCGGTCGACCGGGTTTCGTTGTCGGTTCAGGCGGGGGAAGTCTACGGCCTGCTCGGACCCAACGGGGCGGGCAAAACGACAACCCTCCGCATGGTCCTGGGATTATTGACACCTACCGCGGGAGATGTCGCCGTCAACGGGCTGGTGGTCTCGAAGGCACCGGATGCCGTGAAGCGTCAGATTGGCCTCGTCTCGGCGAGTGCGGGTCTGTACCAATGGCTGTCGCCGCGGGAAACTCTCGTCTATTTCGGTGATCTGTACGGTCTTCCGGCGGCTCAAACCCTCAGTCGCATTGAAACGCTGGCGGACCTGCTTGATCTGCGGCGGTTCCTCGATCAGCGCTGTTCCACATTGAGCACCGGGCAGAAACAACGGGTGACGCTGGCCAGGGCGTTGATCCACGATCCGCCGGTGATGCTCCTTGATGAACCGACGCGGGGCCTCGACATCATCGGGACACAAGTCATCTTTGAGTACATCGCCGAACTTCGCGAGTTGGGCAAAGCGATCATCCTGTGTACGCATCGGCTGGATGAAGCCGCACGGGTCAGCAACCGGATGGGTTTGCTGCACCGCGGTCGCCTGAACCACGAAGGGACGCTGCATCAATTGCAACAGAAACTGGAATGTTTCACGCTGCACGATATGTTCCTGAAACTCCTGCAAGAACCGAATGTCGATCACGCCTGTCCGGAAGAGGAAGCGCTCGCGGCGATTCGATCGAAGGAGCGTCGATGACCTCGGCCGGTGCCTGGGGACGATTGATCCTCAAAGAACTCCGTGAGACGTTGCGCGATCGGCGCACGCTGGCGACCCTGGTCCTGATGCCGGTTCTCGTCTATCCAATGCTGGGGATCGCCTTTCAGAAATTTCTCTTCGCACAGCTGGGAGAGCAGGGAGCGGGTGAGATCGTGATTGCACTGGCCACGCCGGAAGAGGCGCGGGCCTTTCGCGATCTGTTTTCGCGCGGCAATCGACTCCTGGGACGCGAGATCGATCCGGGTCGACCGTTGCCGAAAGGGGCTGGTCAGCGACCCGATCCGCAGCTCAAATTCCTCTATCCCGATCCTGGCGACCCGCCGGCCGATCTGGAATCGCTGATCCGTGAGCAAGTCGCCGATCTGGCGGTGCGCATCGATCCCACCGCGCGGCCGGTGGCGATCACACTGATCTCTCGTAGTCATTCCTCCCTGGGAGAGACCGCTCGGGAATCCGTGGAAGCACGTCTGCTGGCGATCAACCAGGACTTTGTGACCAAATATCTGTCAAACCAGCAGCCCCCGGTCATGCAGCCGCTCGCGTGGACGCAAACGGTACTGCCCGGGTCAGCCCTCCCGTCGTTCAACCTGGCGACACTCGTCCCGCTGGTGCTGATCCTGATGACCGTGACCGGCGCGGTTTACCCGGCGATCGATCTCACAGCGGGCGAGCGGGAACGGGGAACACTCGAAGCGTTGATTGCAGCTCCTGTGCCGCGCACGCAGATTCTCCTGGCGAAATACGTCGCCGTGGTGACGGTCGCGCTGCTCACTGCGGGGATGAATCTTGCTGCGATGGTCTCCACCGCCTATGCGACCGGGTTTGAGCAACTGCTCTTCGGCCCACAAGGACTGACGTGGTGGCTGGCGATACTGGTGATGTTATTGCTGGCCGCGTTCGCCGCGTTCTTCTCGGCGGTGATTCTGGTCCTGACGAGCGTGGCTCGCAGCTTCAAAGAGGCACAGGCTTACCTGATTCCAGTCATGTTACTGGCGCTCGCACCGGGGATCCTGGCGCTGCTGCCGGGGCTGAAACTCACGCCCACCTGGGCCTTGGTGCCGCTGGCCAATATGGTGCTCGTGACTCGTGACTTACTGGCCGGGAATGTCAGTGGCGGAGCTGTTGCGATTGCCGTCACGGCGAACGGGGTCTGGACCGCACTGGCCCTGCTGACCGCGGCACAAATCTTTGGAACCGATGCCGTGTTGTACGGCAGCAGCGGGAGCTGGAGCGACACGTTTCGCCGACCTGCCTTTGGAGCGGCGACACCCACGCTCAATCAGGGATTGGTGACGCTGGGGGTGATTTTCCCGGCATTCGTCCTGATCGGCAGTCTTCCCGGACGGTTTGCTGAAGCTTCGATGTCGGTGACGATGGGGCTGAATGCCTTGGTCCTGATCGGCCTGTTCGCCGCCTGGCCCCTGGGTTTTGCATCCTACTACCGGATCCCCTGGCGGACGGCGTTCGGCCTGGAAAGACCGGAGCGCACCGCGTTAATCGCAGCAGGGCTGGCGGGGCTGGCCTTGTGGCCGTGGGCGTATGAACTTGAAGTCAGCCTGATTGCACCGGCGCGGCTGCAGTGGTTGATCGAGTTCGCAGAGCCACTCACTGCGGGATTGAAACAAGTCCCGTGGTGGTGGAAGCTGGCCACACTGGCGCTCGTTCCCGCAGTGTGTGAAGAGCTCTTCTTTCGCGGGTGGCTGTTACGATCGTTGCCGACGCGCTCGGGCGTCACCATCCTCGCGACCGCGATTCTCTTCGGGCTGTTTCATGTGCTGGTCCGCGACGCCTTGCTGTGGGAGCGTTTTCCGCCCACGGCCATCCTGGGAGCAATTCTTGCCTGGCTGGCGCTGCGCACGGGAAGCTTGTGGCCGGGGATCTGCCTGCACATCGTTCACAACGCGATGGTGCTGCTGTTGCCGGGTGCCGCCGACTGGCTGGGCGACTGGGCCGCGGCTCTGGAACAGCATGCACATCTCCCCTGGTGGTTGCTGATGGGGACAGCGCTGCCGCTGGGAGTTGCAGTGTGGCTGGTCACCCGGGTGCCGTTGCGATCGGTATCAGAGTCATTCGCGGAAGAACGCGTGCATTCGTGAGCGCGTCGCTGCAGCGTTCGCTTCCTGCGGGTATGATGAAGCCAAACGACCGGTTCTCTGAGAGGCTTCGCGCATGCTGTCTCAACCCTTACCTTCAGCCTCCGTCGAACAATTCAGAACGGACGGCTACCTGTTGTTGCCCAACCTGCTCGATCCTGAGGAGATCGATTTACTGCGGAGGATCGCAAAAGCCGATCAAGCGTTGGCGACACAAGCCACGAGTCGAGCGGATGGTGAAGGTGGGGCGGTGAAGCTCGTGGTGCGGAACGATCTCCCGGAAGAGACCATCTACGGTGCCATCGTCCGGAGTCGCCGGATTGTTGCGGCAACCGCCCAGGTCCTGGGGGATGAAGTTTATCATTACCATCACAAGATGATCCTGAAAGAAGCCCGGGTTGGCGGTGCCTGGGCTTGGCATCAGGATTACGGCTACTGGTACAACAACGGCTGCCTGCGTCCCGACATGGCGAGCTGTCTGATTGCCGTCGATCGGGCCACACGGGAGAACGGCTGCCTGCAGGTGGTCCGCGGTTCGCACCTGTTAGGACGGATTGATCACGGCAAAGTTGGGGATCAGACCGGAGCCGATCCGGAACGTGTCGCCGAGATCACAAAACGACTCGAAACAGTCTATGTCGAGCTGGACCCCGGCTCGGCGGTTCTCTTCCACGGAAACACATTACATCGCTCTGACCAGAATCTCAGTTGCGACCCCCGGTGGGCCTTCATCTGCTGTTACAATACGCGAACGAACGATCCCTACAAGGAATCAAAACATCCGCGCTACTCCCCGCTGGAGGTTTGGGACGATGCGCAGGTGAAGTCGGTCGGTCGAACGCATGCCCAGCGCATGGGGCTTCTCTGACAGGCACCAGGCTTGTGCATGCGTTGATCGGAGTATCCACAGACAGTCGCGAAATTGCACAGGATCGTTGCAGAAGTCGTTGCACCGTGCACACACGGCACGATGAAAAATTGTTGGAGAGCGCTGGCTGGCATCGTCAGCGGATTTCGGTTCGTCCTGACCGGGAAGAGCAGAAAACCAGCGATTTTCAGATTTTCGCTGGTTGAGTGCGAATGTTGGAAAGCTGCCAACCACCAGAAATCGGC
Organism: Planctomycetaceae bacterium; assembly: GCA_044229335.1. GTDB lineage: Bacteria > Planctomycetota > Planctomycetia > Planctomycetales > Planctomycetaceae > DSVQ01. Next base: position 4,436 of record JBGATC010000054.1, read on the forward strand.
ACATTGTTTGCGTATTGAAACATCGAACCAGAGACGTACACTTTTTTGTTCCTCATCGGACCGTGACAGACTGGTGCAGTTTGTGGGATCTGCGGGGGATTCCGCTCGTTCACAAAACGCCGCTGGGCAAGATAACCACAATCCGTTGAAAATGTTGGTGCTCCCCCGGAGACCCAATGTATCCTGATGATGTTCACCACTCACCACACTCCCGACAGTCGGGATGTCACCTTGCGGATTGAAGTTTCGATTTTACAACCAGCGCCTCACTGAACGTACAGTTGACGTCCGTTCGCAGCCTGACACTGTGGCTTGGATGAAGCGGAGACTTCATTGGCCACCCCACGAAATCTGGGGCGACAGTCCGTCAGTTTTGCCTTGCAAGCACTTTGTCTGAATGTACGAACATTGAGTTTCTGAAGGATTCGTTAAGTCATGGGTGCTCGTCGCAGCCGCCGATCGGTTTCCTCGGGTGACATAGCCGTCGTCGGGATGGCGTGTCTGTTCCCGAAGTCGCCCGATCTGCGACGGTACTGGCAGAACATCCTTGGTCGGCTCGACTGCATCCAGGAAGTCCCGGCCGATCGTTGGAATCTCGAGACCTTCTTCAATGTAGACCGCCTCGCTCGCGATCAGGTCTATTCGAAGTGGGGCGCCTTCCTCGAAGCGATTCGCTTCGACCCGATGAAGTGGAAGATCCCACCGGCCAGTCTCCTCAGCATCGATCCGATTCAACTGCTGTCGCTGGAAGTGGCCTCATCGGCTCTGGAAGACGCGGGCTGGGATCGTCGGCCGTTTCCCAAGGAAACGACCGGCTGCATCTTCGCCTGTGCTGGAACGCACGATGTCGGCACCGATTACTCGTTCCGGACGATGCTGCCGCACTATCTTCCGCGCGTCAAAGACCTGAGCGACGAAGTCCGTAAGCATCTGGTCAGCGAACTCTCAGAGACGCTGCCGGAATGGACGGAAGATTCTTTCCCTGGCTTCCTGCTGAACGTGGTCGCCGGTCGAATTGCGAATCGCTTTGATCTGGGGGGCCCGAACTACGTCGTCGATGCGGCCTGCGCAGCTTCTTTGGCGGCTCTCCATGCGTCGATTGCACAGCTGCGGATGGGGGCTGTCGACGCGATGATCGTCGGGGCTGCGGATGGGACCAACAACCCCTTCTGCTACATGAGTTTCGCCAAGACACATGCCCTTTCGCCGCGCGGCCGCTCCCGCCCGTTCGACAACTCGGCCGACGGGATCGCGCTGGGCGAAGGGATCGCGGCGATGGTCATTCGCCGCCTCGAAGACGCCGAACGCGATGGCGACCAGATCTACGCCGTCATCAAGGGGATTGGCGCTTCCAGTGACGGCCGCAATCGCAGCATGACCGCTCCACATCCGCCGGGACAGATCCTGGCGATGCAACGCGCCTACGACGACGCGGGAGTTCCTGCCGCCAGCGTCTCGCTGGTCGAAGCCCACGGGACAGGAACTGCCGTTGGCGACAGCACCGAAATCACCTCGTTGCATACGTTGTTTTCGGCCGCGACCGACGATCGCCAATATGCGGCAGTCGGGTCGGTGAAATCGATGATCGGGCATACGAAGACGGCCGCTGGCCTGGCCAGTCTGGTGAAAACGACGCTGGCTCTGCATCACCGGGTGTTGCCGCCTACGCTGCATGTCGAGAAGCCGAACGAGAAAGTTGACTTCCTTTCCAGCCCGTTCTTTGTGAACTCGGAAACGCGGCCGTGGTTCGACGAACTGGGGGCGCATCCCCGTCGCGCCGGGATCAGTGCCTTCGGATTTGGTGGCACGAATTTCCACGTGGTGATGGAAGAGTATGCGGGTGCGGCGAGTTCGCGCCGGACAGTCGACTACTCCCCCCGCACAGCCGAGTGCCTGATCTTCTGTCGGACGGATGCCGCGGCGTTGAAAGAACGCCTGCTAGCCTTGCAAGCTTTACTTGTGGATGCCCCCGTCGGCGACTGGGCTCAGTTGGCCGCCTCGATCGCCGCCGAAGAAGCCCGCTTGCCGCTGAATAAGCGAAACTGCCGCCTCGCGATTGTGGCCGGAACCGCGACCGATTTTCAGAAGAAACTTGCGAAATCCCTCGAGCACGTCGGCAAAGAGGAGACCTGGCAGGATCCGGCTGGGGTCTATTACTCGACCACGGCTGCCATCAGTCCCGAGCGGGTGGCATTCCTTTATCCGGGCCAGGGATCGCAGCAGGTGAACATGCTGCGCGACGTGGCCACGATCTCCCCGTGGGCTCAGGAATTGTTCGCAACGACGAACAAGCTGCTGGCTGAGAGTTTGCCGAAAGCTCTGACGAGGTATGTCTATCCGCCGCCGGTGTTTGTGCCCACCGAAGAAGAAGCCCGCAAGACGGCCTTGAACGACACCGCAGTCGCCCAACCAGCGCTCGGTCTCGTCGAACTGTTCGCGACCGATGTTCTGGCACGGTATGGGATCACGCCGGCAGCGACTGCGGGACACAGCTACGGTGAATATGTCGCCCTGCAGGTGGCAGGCGCATTCGACCGGAATGCCCTGATGACACTGTCCGCCGAACGGGGACGGCTTTCGGGCGAAGCGACGCAACTCTGTCCGGGGGCGATGGCCGCCGTTCCAGAAAGTGCGACGCGGACGCGAGAACTGCTGGCAGCCTGTGGTCTGAAGCTGGAACTGGCGAATCTGAACGCTCCGAATCAAACCATCGTCGCCGGTGATGTTGAACACATCGAACGCGCGATTGAGTGTTTTCAGGAAGCGGGTGTCCGTGCCCGGCGGCTGGCAGTCACCGCCGCCTTCCACACTTCGTCGATGGCCCCTGTGGCCAAGGCTTTTGCCAAGTCGCTCAACAAGACCACGTTCAAGGCACCGCACCTGCCGGTCTACAGCAACACGCTCGCGTCACCGTTCCCACGCGGGGCCGCAGCCATCAAGCGCACCCTGCAACGTCATCTGACGGAACCGGTGCACTTCGAGGCCGAAGTCCGCCAGATGCGGGACGATGGCTATGACGTGTTCATCGAAGTCGGTCCGGGCCGTATCTTGACTGGACTGCTGAGCCGGATCTTCCCGCAGGAACCGCCGACAGTCCTCACGTTCGACGCCCCCGGACAGGCGGGCGTGACACAACTCGCCAATCTCCTGGCGCAAGCGGCCGTGCTGGGACTGCCGGTCGACTTGCAGGCCTGGTACCAGGATCGCGGGCTGTCGGAAGCGCCGGTGGCAGAATGGATCGCCCAATGGCAGGCAGCCGTGAAACCCAAGGCTCACGAATGGATCATCTCGGTCCATGAAGCGAAGCCAGTTTCGCCACTGCCGATGCGGCCCAAAGACTCCAATGAAGGTCTCCGAGCCAAATTTGGTGGAACAACCGGCACAATCGTCGGCAATCAGTCTATCCAACCCAACCTCACGCATTCGCCCGCAAACGGGAATGGCAAGCACGCCGATAAGTCTCCTCAGAGTCTGTCGTCTGCGGGGAATGGGAAGTCTATACCTGATCCAGCGCCGACGGTTGCCTCGTTTGCCGCTGCAGATGACCTGCGGCCCTCGACAACGAACCGCCTGAAAGCGTATTCCAGTCCTACATCCAGACCGGCTCCCGGACCGGCTCCGCTTCCACCTCCCTCGCGGCGGTTGAACGGAACCAATGGTGCACATGGGCCGAGTCGCGATGCAGCGACAAATCCGCCTCGAGCGGGGTTGGAGGGGCCCAAGACTGCTGCTGCGGGTGTTAGAAAAGCCGAGACGGTTCGTCCGTCTGGTACGTCGGTCGTTTTGACGAGTCCCTCGGCACCGTTAGCGCCGTGTCTTCCGCTGGTGACCCCTCCGGAAGCCTTCGCTGCGATGTCGATCTCCACAAGGTCCCGAGCCGTGACCACGCCACTGCCCGCACCCACTGATCCGAACGCTGCGATGCATCCCGCGGCGGCGCAACTCATTCTGCAGTCGCAAGCCCTGATGATGCAGTTGCTTGATCTGCAGAAGTGGCAGCAGCAGGTCGCACTCCGTTTTGTCGATGCCCATTCTCAACTCGTTGCACAGTGTGCGGGCGCGTTCCAGGGGGGCGCACTCCCCGCACCCCAGTCCGTCGCTTTGCCCGTTCCCAGCATGGAACCGATTGCTCCGGCGCCGATGCCCGTCGCGATGGCACCGGTTGCTGCTCCGGTCACCACTCCCGCACCGATGCCGGTTGCGGCTGCCGCGGTCCCGGTGGCCGCTGTTCCAGTGCCAGTTGCCGCTCATGCCCCGGCGGCGGTTCCACAACCCGTGGTCTCTCGTCCGGTGCCGGCTGCCCCGGCGAAACCGGTCGCTGTCGCTGTGACTCCTCGCCCCGTTGCGGCACCGGCCGCCGCTCCCGCCCCCGTCGCACGGGTGGCGGCACCAGCCGTCGCACCGCCCGTGGAGCACGTCCCTGGTCAGAATGGTTCGGCTTTTGCTGCCCCAGCAACAGAAGCTGGCCCTCCTTCGGTCGAAGAATTTAAAGCAGATTTGTTGCAGGCCGTGAGCGTCCGCACGGGGTATCCCGAGGAGATGCTCGATATCACCCTGCCGATGGAATCGGGCCTCGGGATCGACTCCATCAAGACGGTGGAAATCTTCAGCAATCTCAAGAAGTACCACAAGTTCTTCCAGGACGCCGACCAGGACGAAGAAGAAGCGTTGAAGGAGTTCACGAACTTCAAGACGCTGGGCGACATCCTTGGGGCGTACGAACTCCGCTATCAGGCCGCTGTTTCCGGCGGCGGTGCGGCACCCGCTGCGGCCTCCGTTCAGCGGTACACACTGGAAACCGTTGACGCTCCCGCGAACGGGCAAAAAAAAACTACCCACGCCAGCAAGTAATCTTGCTGCTGGGTGAGGTCGCGGAACTCACGTCGACTTTGACGGCGGCCCTCGTTCAGGATGGCTACAAATTTCGCGTGATCCGGCCCGGTCAACAGACCCGGCAGGTGACGGCGGATACGTACGAAGTCGACTTTTCGTCTGCCGCCTCCCTGCAGCAGTTGCATGCCTTGCTCGCGCAACCGGGTGCTCCGCGTATCGGAGCTGTGCTCAACTTCCTGGGACTGACGACCAGCCGGGCAGCCTCTGATCTCCCCGTCGGAGACCAGGCGTTGGAAGCGACTCTGTGGTCGTTCCAGTTCCTGAAGGAGTTCACACCCGACCTGGTTGCTGCGGTCGCAGACGGAGGTGGACATGTCCTGAACGTCACTGGACTCGGCGGGCGTTTCGGTCTCGGTATCAACGATCGGCGCTCACTACCGACCGCAGGACTCGTCGGTCTCTTCAAGAGCCTGCGACAGGAATATCCGGTCCTCTCGGTCCGCTCGGTCGATGTTGACCTGCGTCAACCGAAACCGCTGCTCGTGCCGCGTTTGCTGGAAGAGTTCACGAACGACGATCGACTGGTGGAAGTCGGACTTCCCGCAACAGGCCGCGTGACAACCAGCCTTGCGCTGAGTACCCCGCATGCTTCGCAACTCGGACCATGGCCGCTGGATGAGCAGTCTGTAGTGCTGGTGACAGGCGGGGCATACGGCATTACGTTCGACATGGCCTATCGACTCGCAGAGCGGTCCCGTTCCCGCTTGATTCTCGTCGGCCGTTCCCCGCTCCCGGAAGCGGAGACCGACGAGACTCGCGACCTTGACACCGCTGGTCTGCGTCAATTCCTCATTCAACAGCGGAAAGCCTCGGGCCAGCCGCTGGTCCCGGCGCAGATCGAACAAAATCTCAAGCGGATGCTGAAGGATCGACAGATCCTGGAAAACCTGGCCGCGATCGAAGCGACCGGCGCGATCGTCGAATATCACTCGCTCGATGTGCGTGATGACTCGGCGTTTGGCGGCCTGCTGGAAGAGGTCTACAGTCGTTACGGCCGCATCGACGGGGTGCTCCACGGAGCTGGAGTCATCGAGGACAAGCTGCTGAAAGACAAACCGGCAGCGTCCTTCGCGAATGTCTTTTCGACCAAGGTCGACAGCGCGCTGGTCCTGGCCCGCAAGCTGCGGCCGGAGACGTTGAAGTTCCTCGTCTTCTTCTCGTCGGTCTCGGGGCGATTCGGGAACGCGGGTCAGACCGACTACAGCGCTGCCAACGAATTTCTGAATAAACTGGCCGATGAACTCGCTGCGAAGTGGTCCGCGCGTGTGGTCGCCATCAACTGGGGAGCGTGGGATGCCGGGATGGTGTCGGACGAACTCCGTCGCCATTTCGCCGCGCGCGACCTGCACATGATCCCGATCCCGGAAGGTGTCCGGTTCCTGGAAAATGAGTTGCGGATGCTCGATCGCCGCGAGCCGGAAGTCACCATCGCCTGCAGTGTTCCACGCCTCACAGAACTGGTCGCTCAAGGGTAACCGAATTCTCGGCACCCTTTCAGGGTTTCCACCGCCACATCAGCTGATCGAGAAATTCCGTCGCATGAAACGCAGTCAGCCGCACACGGACATCGCCATTGTCGGTATGGGGTGCGCCTTTCCCCAAGCCGCAAACGTCCGCGAATTCTGGCGGATCAATGCCAATGGCATCGACTGCATCGAACCGCTACCCCGGCATCGTTTACCACAAGCCCGGAACTGGGACTACCCGGCCGATCACGACGCCTACCTGCTTCCTCATCGCGGGGGCTTTCTGCCGTCTCCCTTGGGGATCGATCCTGTCCGCTTCGGGATCATGCCGAAGCTGGTGAGCGAAGGGGACCCGGACCAGTTTCTGATGCTCTCGGTGATCGACCAGGCCTTGCAGGATGCGCGGGTCCGACAGGACGATCCGCGTCGCCAACGGACCGATGTGATCATTGGCAAAGGGGGCTACCCGACCTACAAGGTGTTCGAATTCGGTTTGCGGATCGAATACATCGACACGATCCTCGAACTGTTGGAACGCCGTAATCCGCAGGAATTCCGTGGACAGCGGGCAGAACTCGAAGCCTACCTGCGGTCGACGCTTCCCCCCTGTGAAGCCGACCTGTTGTCGTCCGGGATTCCGAATATCGTCGCGAGTCGGACAGCAAATCGGCTCGATCTGGGAGGAACTGCGCACTGCGTCGATGCGGCCTGTGCTTCCGGGTTGCTGGCCGTCGAACAAGGTTTGGATCGACTGCGAAACGGGAAGGCAGATCTGGTCGTTGCGGGGGGCTTCTTCCTCACACAGATCCTGGTCTTCATGCATGTCTTCAACAAGCTGGGAGCGGTGTCGCAAGCGGGGGTGATCCGCCCGATGGACCGCCGGGCCGATGGCCTGCTGATGGGTGAAGGGGCCGGGGCGATCATCCTCAAACGGCTGGAAGACGCCATCGCCGACCAGGACACGATCTATGCGATCGTGAAAGGGGCCGGCTCGGCGAGTGATGGTCGCGATGTGGACGTGCTGGCTCCGTCGCCGCGGGGACAACTCCTCGCGCTGGAGCGAGCCTATGCCGATGCCGAGGTCGATCCGGCTTCCATCGGATATCTCGAACTACATGGCACCGGCACGATTGCGGGCGATACCGCCGAACTGGAAACCGTCAAAAGATTCTTCGGACGGACGAAGCGCCCCGCTTCCGCACGGGCGATGGGGAGTGTGAAGTCGCTCATCGGACATTGCATGCCCGCCTCGGGGATGGCGGCCCTGATTCGAACAGCACTGGCGTTGTCGAACAAGACGTTGCCTCCCTCGCTGCACTGTGAAGAACCGCGGCCGGAACTGCTCGATGCCCCGTTCTATGTGAACACCCTCACTCGCCCGTGGGTGCATGGTGAGAGCCGAGGACCGCGGCGGGCCGGGGTCAACTCGTTTGGCTTCGGCGGCGTAAATGGCCACGTCGTGCTGGAAGAGGCACTGCCCGTCGCCACGAAACGCCGCGCAAAAAGCGTCGTCCCGCGCGCGATTGAAATCGGTGTCGATCGGCCCAGCGAGCTGGCGGTCTTCGCGGCTCAATGTCCAACGGGCCTCGTCAAGAAGATCCGGCAAGTTGCCGCATTTTTACAGGAAGACCGTGGGGAGAAGACCGCGGCCGATGTCGCGGCTTCGCTGGCCGCTCAAGTCGACCGCAAGCTTCCCTGCAAGCTCGCCGTCGTGTTCACCACGCTGGAAGAACTGGCCGAGAAACTCGCGGCACTTCCGAATGCGATCGAACTGGGTCAGATGGGAAGTGGCCCCGGTCAGGCGGCCGATCGACTCCTGGGTGACGAAGCGATTTATTTCAGCCCCGCGGCCGAGCAGCCACCCGGAGAAATCGCGTTCATCTTCCCGGGGATGGGGTTCCCCGGACTGATTGGCAACTACCCGGATCACGTGCTCGAACTCTGCCTGCATCATCCCGAACTGCGGGCCGAGTTCGATTACTTCGAGGAACGGGATCGTCATCCCGATGATGATGTGCCAACCAGTTCGGTCTTCGTCCCGCCCGCTTCGCTTCCGGAAGAGTATCGGCAGCGACTGAAGAGTCGGCTGGCTCCTCCGAAGACCGATGCGGAGTGCATGGTCGAGCAGTTGCCCGAAGAGCGCTATCTCGCCGCGATGGGGGTCACGCTGGTCAACTGGATCAGTTGGACGCTGTTGGAACAGTTCCACATTCCCGTCTCAATGATGACTGGCCAAAGCCAGGGAGAAATGGCAGCGGTGTGCGCTGCGGGGATGACCGATTTTCATGCGACCGCCCCGGCGTACTGGAAGGTCCTCAACATCAATCCGCGGTATGGGGCGGGTGGTCGCCTCGGATTCTGCTGGGCTCCCGCAGAAACGGTCGAGCCGCTGTTGAAGCAGCATCCGGGTACGCACATTGCGATCTACATGTCACCGCAGGCGGTCATTATCGGTGGTGAGCGCGACGGCGTGATTCGTGTGCTGGATACGTTGAAAGAGCAGCAGATTTTCACCCAACTGCTGCCCTATCCGCCGATTCATACCCCCGTCCTGAGTTATCTGCAGGATGAGTTGCACGAAGCCCTCGACAGCCACGAATTTCGCGTGAAACTGACGAACGTGCGGATGTATTCGTCGATCACCACGAAGCTGTACCCGAAGACAGAAGCCGGGATCCGCAAGACGCTGATGATGAACCTCGATCATCCGTTGCGGATCTGGGAAACGATGCGCCGGATGTACGACGACGGCGCGCGCGTCTTCGTGCAGGTCGGCGGCGGGCATATGTCGGCCCACATGCGCGAATTCCTGCCGGAAGAAGCGTCGGTCGTGACCGCGGCCCTCGATGTCGATACGCGCAACCCGCTCACGCAATTGAATCATCTGCTGGCGACGCTTTTCACCGCGGGAGTCTCGATCGACTTCGCGCCGTTGTACGCCCGGCGGATCGTGCAAACCTTCGATCCGACGCAACCGCGACCGGAACCGCCCAAGCCAAAGATGTTCGTGCCGTTGCGGATCGAATGGTCGCCCCTGTTCAGTCCCAATGTTCCGCCAAAATCCGAGGACGCGACCGGCGACGAGTCGGTTGCGCCCGGCGCTCCGGTCACTGAACCAGCGGCTCCGGTTGAAATGGCGACGCCAACCGCAGCGGAACCTGTCCAGGTCGTGGTACCGACTGAGGAATCGCGCGAGGTCACTGCGACCGCCGTGGAAGAACCCGATCTCAATCCGCCGGTCGTCACCTTCGATGTCCCGCTGCCCGTGCTGGGGAATGTCACGCAGTTCGATCCGGAACGGTCGCTGGTGATTGAGCGGATGGTCGACATTGAGGCGGACTGGTATCTCTACGATCACCTCTTCGTCCGGGCCGACCACAAACCGCTGCAGTACCAGCTCCCCGTCGTGCCCATGACGATGAGCCTGGAATTCGTTGCTGAAGCCGCTGCCCTGCTGTGTCCGGGACTGGGATTGATCGGCTACGAAGATGTTCGAGCGTTGCGCTGGATCGGTCTGGAAGATGTTGCGCGGCGAAAGTTGACAATCTCCGCCCAACTGGTCGCCATCGACGACGACGGTACCCGGAAGATTGATGTCGCCCTCGATCTTCCCGACAAGCGAGCACTCACCGCGCGGGTCCTGTTCGGATCGGCTTACCGGCAAACCCTGGAATGGCCCGAACTCACCGATCCCCCGACCGCTCCGTGGCCATGCAGTCCGGATGCCGCCTATGGCGAACGGCTGATGTTTCACGGTCCCCGGTTCCAGGTCATCTCACAGCTGGGCGGCTTTGGTGACCCGATCTGTACCGGCACGATGCGGGTTCCGCCGAAAGATCAGTTGTTCCGCGGTGTCCCTCAACCACAACTGCTGATCGACCCTTGCCTCGTCGATGGGGTGGGGCAGATGGTTGGCATGTGGTGCCTCATGTACGACCTGATCGTCTTGCCGACCGGGGTCGATCAAATCGAAATCTATGGACCACCGCCGCCGGTTGGAACCGAACTGGAAGTTCGGGTCCACATCACCAAAGTCGATCACGAGGTGAAACAGGTCCGCGCCAATATTGAATTGGGTGACGGCCAGGGTGGAGTCTGGATGCGGTTCCGGAACTGGGGCGACTGGCTGTTCAACTCGCCGCTGGCATACGAATCGTTCAAGCGGTTCCCGGAATCGCGCACGTTCTCTGCACTTGTGGAACTGCCGGGGCTATCGACAGACCTCGTGGTGACGGCGCTCGATGATCCGTCGCTGGTGGGGACCGACATGATGGCCGGTCCGCGGATGTACCTCACCCTGGAAGAACAACCCGGATTCGACAACCAGCCGAACAACAAGAGCAAACGCCGCTGGCTGGGACCGCGGATCGTGGCGAAGGATGCCGCCCGGACCTGGCGACGCCAACTGACTGGTGAATTATTGCATCCGTCGTCGTTCACCTACGGGCACGATGCGCTCGGCCGACCGGAAGTGACCGATCTGCCTCCCGGTCCGGTCCCGTGGATCAGTGTGGCCCACAAGGACCGACAGTACGTCGCGGTCGCCTCGGCCGCACCGATCGGCATCGATCTGGAACCGGCGACGCACGACACGGAAGCGCTCCTCGAACATTTTGCGACCGCAGATGAGATCGAACGCCTGGCTCCCTGGTCGGAAGCCGACCCCGGTTTCCGCTGGGCGACTCGGCTGTGGTGTGCGAAGGAAGCGGCTGGCAAAGCGCGCGGTACGGGGCTGGAAGGCCGGCCGAAGCGGTTGCAGTTGATCGATCTGCAACCCGATGGTGTGATGACCCTGCTCGACAGTGATGCCAGTACGATTTACGTCGTCGCTACGTTCGCGCAAGACGGCTGGATCTGGGCGCTCGGCTGGCCAGCCACCGACGCGACCGATCGCGCCGGAGTTACCGATGTCCATGGAGCGGAAGCAGCGAATTGAGGAGCCGGGGCGGACGATCCGCAAGACTGACCGCGGAATCGGCCGACCCTGACACGAAGACCGAAACGATGGAGCGCGCTGACGGGTAGAGTCTCCTGACCCCTGGGAAACTTTACCGGATCAGCAGGAGATCTGGACCGTGTCGAATTTACCGAATGCCCCGCGTGCAATCTCCGACCTGCAACTGCGTGATGTCGAACGCTCGACCGGTGGCGGCGGCTTCTTCCGCAGCGTCGGTTGGTTGTTGCTGTTTGGTCTGCTCGGCGGCGGCGCCTGGTGGTGGTGGCAGAACAATCCGGGCGGGATCCCGGCGCTCGCCGCGACCGAGTTCGAAACGGCGAACCTCATCGTCCGGACTCCGGCCGATCAGGCGCTGGAACTTTCCGGCTACATCGTCCCGTATCGCAAAGTAAACGTCTCCCCGCGCATTCCCGGGACCGTTACTAAACTGACGATTGATGTCGGCCAGCTGGTCAAGCAGGGCGAGCTGCTGGCTCAGTTAGACGACGCCAGCTATCTGGCCGATCTCCAGCAGGCGGAGGCTTCGCTCGCAGCCGCCGAGAGTCGGCTGGCGGAACTCAAAAGCGGTGCCCAACCGGAAGAAATCGAGCAGGCGCGGGCCGCGCTCGATACGGCCCACTCGAAGGCCGAACTGGTCGCTGCAGAACTCGCTCGGGCCGAACAACTCGGCGATTCCGTCACCAAGGCCGAATACGATCAGCTGCGGTCGGCCGTCCGCGATGCGGCAGCCAATGTCCGCTCGTTCGATCAGAAGCTGCAACTCCTGACGAAAGGTGCCCGCATCGAGCGAATTCAAGCGGCCGAAGCCGATATTCAGCAGGCTCAGGCGGTCGTCGCAAAAGCGAAATACTTCCTCGAAAACACACGGATTTCAGCCCCCCTCGATGGGACCGTGCTGGAGAAAAACGCCCAGGTCGGCGAGATCCTGCGTCCCGAAGTTCTCTCGACGAGTTTGTGCATCCTCGCGGATCTCACGATACTGGAAGTTGAAATCGACGTGCAGGAACGTGACCTGCAAAAGGTGGAACTGGGCCGCGGCTGCGAAGTTGTTCCCGATGCCTACCCCGATCGCAAGTACCGTGGCAAAGTCGAACGCATCCAACCCACCGTGAATCGTCAACGCGGAGTCGTGCGGGTCACGCTGCGGATTGCCGAACCCGATCGCTACCTGCTCCCCGATATGAACGTGCGGGCGACCATCGACCCGCCCCCCAGTGCCCAGGAAGAAAAAGAAACGTACTGGCTGCCCGAACTGGCGATCCGCCGTGATGGCGAAGCGACGAGCGTCTTTGTCGTAGAAGACGGGATGGCACGACAGCGGACCGTCACCCTCGGCACCACAGAGGGCAAACTGGTGCAGGTACTCTCGGGAGTGGCCGCTGGCGAGAGTGTCGTCCTGGGGGCTGGAAAACTCACGATTGCCGACGGACAGCCGATTCGCCGCAAGGGGACGAAGTGAGCGTCCCGTCAACTGGCCAGCCGACACGCGACGTGATTGTGGGCGTCGAGAATGCTTACAAGGAGTATTCTCGCGGCAGCGAACGTGTGGAGGTCCTCAAAGGGGTCAGTCTGCAGATCGAACGGGGGGAGTTCGTTGCCCTGATCGGTCCATCGGGTTCGGGAAAAACCACCCTGCTGAACTTGATCGCGGGGCTCGATTCACCCACGCGCGGCCGCGTGATCATCGCCGGTCGCGATATCAGCAAGATGAGTGAATCGACGTTGGCCCGCTGGCGGACGACGGCCGTCGGCTTCGTCTTTCAGTTTTATCACCTGATCCCCGTGCTGACGGCTTACGAGAACGTTGAACTGCCACTGCTGTTACTGAATATGTCGTCGAGACGGCGACGCGAGCAGACACTGACGGCGCTCAATCTCGTTGGTTTGCAGCACCGGTTGACGCACCGACCCGGACAGCTCTCGGGGGGAGAACAGCAGCGGGTCGGGATCGCCCGTGCCCTCGTGACCGATCCGGCCCTGGTGGTCGCCGATGAACCGACCGGCGACCTCGACGGCCGCAAGAAGGAAGAGATTCTTGATCTGCTGCAGTCCTTGCAGGAAGGTCTCAACAAGACGATCCTGATGGTGACGCACGATCATGTGGCGGCGGCCCGGGCACACCGCCTGCTGCGCATCAGCGATGGCCGACTGCTGGAAGAATCCGCAGAGACACGTGAAGAAGCCCTTGCCCAGGCGTTCCCGGATGCCAAACTGCGCGGTGAGCATTAAGGAAGCCCAGCCATTCCGATGGCTGGGTCGTCTGCTCAGATGATCGATGGCCTCTCCCGGAGTAATCGCGTTGCGATTGATATCCCATGAGACACCCCGCTCATCACGCGGAGCGTGATGGCTACCTTGAGTGATCCCCCTTGTTCTTCAAATTCTGTATCCTGATCGCGAAGAGCCTCGGCCGGAATAAAGTCCGGACCGCGCTCACCAGTCTGGGGGTGATTGTCCTTGTGGCAATCTACTCCGTGGTGACGAGCGTCACTTCGTCGGTCAAGCAGCGGATGGCCTCGGGAGCACAAACGCGGTTGATCGTCTCGGAACGCTGGACGATGCCGAGCCGTGTCCCCCTGCGCTACATTCCGGAAGTGGCCGCTCAGCCGGGTGTGAACAACTGGACCACGTGGAATCTGAGTCCCGGCTCACTCGATGAAAACGGCTCGCGGGACAAACAGACGGTCGTGATTGCCATGCGTCCCGAATCGGTCCGCGAGATGCATTCCGGACTGAATGTTCTCAGCGACGAACTCATCGAAGCCTGGCTGAAGCGGAAAGACGGGATTCTGGTCGGGACCGGCCTGTTCAAGGCGATGAACTGGGAGATCGGGCAGCAGATCACGGTCTTCGGTGGAAGATTCCCACCGGCGGACGTCACTTACACGATCGTCGGCATCATGCCGCCTGGCGACTGGTCGAGTTCGATCTTCTGTCGTCACGACTACTACATGGACGCCACCGGCGATCGCGAAGCGGTGAACTGCATCTGGCTCGATGTCGACGGGGAAGAGAATGCTAAGACGATCGCCGCCACGCTGACGAAAGACTACGAAAACCGGCAACCCGCGCTGAAAGTGGAAACCGAGTCCGCAGGTGTGGCCCGCTTTGCAGCAAGGAGCACAGCGATCCTGCAGATCATCGATGCCGTCGTGCTCATTCTCCTGGTGAACATGACACTGATTCTTTCGAACAGCATCAGCATCTCGGTCCGCGAACGACGAGTCGAAATGGCCGTGCTGAAGGTGATTGGTTTTCAGCCGCTGCAGATCGCCCTGATGATTATCGGCGAGGCGATGCTGGTAGGGGGGATCGCTGCGTTCCTGGGGACCGGCGTGCTGTGTCTGCTGTCGATGTGGACCTTCGACGGTACTTTGAAGGTGCAGAGCTGGAATGCCTTCTTTCTGCAGTTTCCCATTCCCTGGACCGCTGCGTTGTGGAGCACGCTGCTGGGGGCTGGTGTCGGTTTGACTGGCAGTGTGCTCCCGGCGATGGCCGCCCGAAAGATCAAAGTCTCCGACGTCTTCGCCCGGATCGCCTGATTACAAAACTTTTCTTACGTTCCATCTGAATCACAATTAACAATCCTCAGCGATCAACACTCGGCCTGCTCATGATTCCTGTCAAATACAACGCACGAAACCTGGTCGTCCGCTGGATGACCACCTTGATGACGGCGGTCGGCTTCACGATGGTCGTCACCGTGCTGGTGGTGTTGCTGGCGCTCGTGGAAGGGGTCTCGCGCGTTTGTCGGACCAGTGGTGAACCGGAAAACGTGATCGTCCTCGCAAAGGGGAATACCGACGAAGTCTTCAGTCAGATGGAAATTCGGATGGGCCGGGAACTCGAACGGTTCCAAGGTGTAGGGCGCACACTCGACGATCAGCCCCTGGCCAGCCGCGAGACGTATCTGGTGGTCCATCGGTATCTCGAAGACACGGGGGTCTTCAAATTCCTGCAGGTCCGCGGGGTGCTCCCCGTGGCCTACGAGGTCCATACCCGCGTCCACATCATCGAGGGGCAACGCTTTCGGCCCAATCGTGGGGAAGCGATCATTGGTCGCGGAGTGCAGCGCGAGCACCAGTTGAATGTGGGTGACCAGGTACAGATCGGACGGAAGAAGTGGAACGTCGTCGGTGTGTTTGAAGCCGACGGTTCCGCCTTTGAAGCCGAAGTCTGGTGCGATCAATCAGAGCTGGCGAGTGAGTTTCGCCGCGAGGCGGTCTTCAGCTCGATGGTCCTCCGGGCGAATGATTCTGCTGCGGCTGCCGATCTGGTGGAGCGGTTGAAGGAGAGTCGCACGGTCTCGTGCTCGCCGCACACTGAAATCGATTACTACGCGAAACAGGCCGAACAGACCGAGATGATCGCCGGGGCCGCATGGATCATTGCCTGGTTCATGGGGATCGGGGCGATCTTCGGCGTGATGAATACCATGTTTGCCGCCATCGGAGCGCGGCGAAAAGACATCGCCGTGTTACGGATTCTCGGGTTCAAACCGGGCGAGATCCTGATCTCGTTCCTGCTGGAAGCGCTGCTCATCTCGGCCATCGGCGGCGGGCTGGGGATTGCCCTGGGAACCTTGGTGAACGGTTTGAGCAGCAGTGCTTCGGTCGGTGCGCGGGAAGTCGAGTTCGCCTTCCGGGTGACGGAGTCCACCGTCATTTTTGCAGCCGGGTTCGCCCTCTCGATGGGAATTCTCGGCGGCCTGCTCCCGGCCTTAACGGTCATCCGCGTCCAACCACTCGAAGCGCTGCGCTAATCGCCCCCGGAGCCCAGCCCATGCGAGGGGAGGGACCACTCCGTTCGAGTCCTACAGTTGTACTTTTCTCTGCATGACTGAACTGTCTCATACCAGTCCCAAGATTTGCTTGCGTGCGAGATCTTCTGGCTTGCGTCTCCTGCCGATGGTTCATGCCCCGGAGGAAACTCAATGGGAACACGCTGTGCAGATTGCCGGCCACCACTGGACCATCGAAGAGAGTCAAACCAGAGGTTGCGATCGATTGAGGTGAGCAGGCAAAACCGTTGTCCTGTCACACGAGCACAAGGTCCGTTCGCTGCTGGGCACGCTGTTTATCACCAGAACGCTCCATCCCGTAACCGCACCGGCCTCCTCTGAATGGCGTTGTTAACACTGATTCATCGCCAGATAAAGCCCGCGGTTCTCCTCTCGGAAATGTGAAACTGTAGTACCAGGCTGCAAGCATAGTAACCAACGCACCCTCCCCTGAAGTAGGCACGATGTGCTTCAGTTCCTGTTCACGCACGGCCGACTTCCCAGGTCTGCCATCGTCGCAGCATCAGCCAGACCATGAGTCCGAGCAGAGTCACCACGATGCTCCCGAACAGCGTCAGGGTCAGGGGAGACGGGTCGGTCTCATTGCGGAGGTTCATCACCAGGACGAGCAGCCAGACTCCCACACTGGAGAGAATGGAAATCAGCCCTGCCGCGAGGATCAGTCGGAACCCGGTGTAAGTCCCCAGCCACAGACTGATGATCCACGCCAGGCATAGCCCGACAACACCGCAGCTCACGAGGCCGGGAACGAGCCCGCCTGGCAGATAGCCTCCGCCGGCAGCCGATTGCGGGGCCACTACCCATCGGAGCACCAGCGCGAGGACCGGCAGCACCACCGCAGATGCCACGGCCGGAACCAGCATCCAGGCTTGCACCAGAAACCAGTCATTCCGCCAGGTCTGACGGTCGACGGGAAACAGGAGTTCCTGGGCCATGTACTTCCGCCGGGTCCCGAACATGATGACCGGATAGAGCAGCAACATGCCAAACCCCTGGCTGGCCGGAATCAACAAGGTGAGCTGCTCCAGTGTTGAAGCTTTGCCAAAGGTGGTGATCGTCGCGTATCCCATCGTTTGCAGGACGAGGATCAGCAGCGTGAGTAAGGTGATTTCGTAGGGGTGGAGCGGGCTCCCCTTCAGCCAGAGTTGGACACGTTCCGCCTGAGTTCGAGCTGGTGGCTGTTCGAGCAAGGCGTTCAACCGCCGTTCGCGAATCCGCATAAAGACATTCCAGCGAATCTGCTTCTCCAGTCGGTTCCCAGTGAGCGGAGCGAGCGTTCGGTTCCATCCACTCAGATCGAACATCGACAGTGGTATGCCGCTCAACCCTGCGCTGGCAGCGACACGGACGAGGGTGGAGATCCGCCCAATCAGCCGGGTACCGCACACGATTCCGAGAAGACAGAACACTCCTGCCAGCCAGGGGCGTGCTCCCCGCAGAAACCAGTCGGTCTCTCCGAGTACCGTCGGTAAGATCGACTGGCCGACGGTCAAGAGGATCCCCAGCAAGGGGAGAAACATGATCGGCACTGCGGCCATCATTGGGTGACTGAAACCGGTGGCACCCAGCATCGGGTCACTTCGCAGAATCCTTCCCCAGAACGAGTAGATCATGACTGCTGCGGCGCAAACGGCGAGGGCCGAGAGCGGACAGGTTTCGACATGCCACATCAGGCAGAACGGCGCGACCATCCCCACCAGCCACACGCTTCCGGTTGCCAGTTGATGCGGGCGGACCGCCCCCGGCATAAGTTCGGTCGAGACCTGCAACCCCTGCCCCGACAGATGCAGCAGACTGACCGCCAGCGTCAACATGGTGAGCGCGAGCCCCAACAAGGCCCCATAGACCCGTCGCCGCGGGACAAAGACCGGGCGAACGGCGATCCGTTGCATCTGTTTCGCGGCAGAAACGGCCCACGCCCCATCGCTGCCCTGGGGTGTATCGAGATAGAGCGTCGGCCGCAGCGGCAGTTGATCAAGCTCCGCGACAATCTCCGCCGGTAGCTGTGAACTGTCGAGCCACGGCGCACACCGTAAGGTGAGACGACGGAGCGCCGGCAAGGCCCGCAGTTCCTGCAGTCGACGAACGGTCGGTTGTTGATGCAGCGTGAGTCCGACTAACTCCTGAGGCCAGGCAAGTGCCGGTGCCTCGTCGAACACACGCAAAGAACCGATGTCGAGAAACCTCAGTCGGGAGCGCCCCAGTGCGTTCCAGCCGGACTCCGTCAGGTGATGCGCCTGATTCAGCGTCAATTGCTCGGGTTGATACAAGTCAAGCAAACGGGTCAGTTGAGCATCGTTCACAGCATGATTGAGCCACAGCCCACGGACTTTGGGAAACCGATCCGGCTCCCAAAGTTCAGGGATCGTGTCTGGGTCAGTGAAGACCTCCAACATCTCCGCGTGTGCGGGCAGCAGCGGCTTGCCTCCCGACAGATTCTGATGATTGGGGATCCCGATCAGAAAGCGGTTGCCCAGCGACGGTGGACCGGGCACAACACCGAGGTGCAGGCGATGAAAGTCCTGAACAGCGCTCGGATTCGGCTTGGCGGTCAGCGGTTCCGGAGGGGACCACAGTTGGTGGAGTTGCGAACGGGCTTCGTAGCAGCCGAAACCCAGGGCGAGCAACCACAACCAGAAGAGGGGCCGCGTCCAATACGTTGACCAGACCGCGCGGGCGCGAACCAGCCCGCTGCTCACTACCGGAACCTCACGCTTCAACATGGTGCCACTCCAGGAAGATCTCTTCGAGATTCAGGTGCTCCACGGCGACAGCGGCCTGCCAGGTCGTTCGGAGTTCCTCGACCAGTGCGTCATCCAGATCGGCCACCGCGACGAGTGCCTGTGTCCCTTCGACTTCCGTGCGGAGTGCTCCGCGGACAGCGAAGGTTGTCGGTAACGGGCTGTTCGCTGTGATCCGGACCCGTTTCACCCGGTCTTTCACGGCGTCGATCTCGTCGAACAACACGATCTGCCCGTGCTGTAATAAAGCAACATGCGACGCCACTCGTTCGAGGTCCGAGGTGATATGCGTTGAAAAGAGGACGGTGTGGGCCGCGTCGTTACACAACTCCATCAAAGCGCGGAGAAACTCCCGCCGCGCGATGGGATCCAAGGCCGCGACCGGTTCATCGAGAATCAGCAGTTCCGGGCGATGACCGAGCGCCAGGACCAGGCCCAGCTTCTGCAATTGACCGGGCGAAAGTGGGCCAACCCGATGGCTGCGGGGCAATTGCCAGCGATCGAGCAACGCTTCCGTCCACGGGTGATCCCATCGGGGATAGAACGCTGAGACGTACCGCACGACCTGCATCACGGTCATCCAGGGATACAACTGCACGGTTTGGGGCACGTACCCGAGTTGGGCCTTCGCGGCCGCACTTAACGTCCAGCTTGGTTCATCGAACAACCGGCATTCACCGGCATCGGGACGCAGTAGCCCCAGCAGGCATTTGAGCAGCGTCGACTTGCCTGCACCGTTGGTGCCAATGAGGCCGACGGTTGCGCCGCGAGGCACCTGGAGTGTCGCGCCGCGGAGAACCTCATTCCTCCCGAAGCGCTTCTGCACAGACTGGGCATCAATCACGAAGGACGACATCGGCGACCTTTCGAGGGAGGTTAAGAGCGAAGGGTTGATGGCTCATGGAAGGAGGACGACTTGATGGCTTGCAATAGGCTCTTCGCGAACCCCGTTTCCCTTCCGTGGCTACTCACGGTTCTTCTGTTGAACCTGCTGCACGAGTTGCAGGACTTGCTCGTCGGTCAGCTGCAGTTGCCAGCCACGGGCGACGAGTTGTTCGGCGAGCGGGCGCAATTCTTTCTGCCGCTGCGGAACGGTCCCGGTCGGGCTTGCTGCTTTGACCCGCATGCCCACCCCCCGGTCGCGCTCGAGCACTCCTTCCGCTTCCAGCCGGGCGTAGGCTTTGGAGACGGTCATCATGTTGACTTCGAGTTGCTCGGCGAGTTGCCGGACGCTGGGAACCAGGCTTCCCGGAGGGAGCCGTCCCTGCGCGATCGCCCCACGCAACTGGTCCATCAGCTGCCGATAGATCGGCACGCCGGACGACGGATGGATTTCAAAGGGATTGGTCATCGGACACATCCGGAAACGACTGCCGGGACGATCACGCTGCCGCAGTGTATCACTATAGTAATGCACTACGGCAGGAAGTCAACAGGGGTGCCACAGTTTTTTTATGAGCCTGTTCGTAGGGTGGGCTGTGCCCACCGTAGATTTCTTGGAGGAACGCAGGCGGTGGATTGACGGTGGGCACAGCCCACCCTACGAAACTGGAGTGGACACGCTGGAGCTCGATGAAAGGCAGAAGCCCGGCATGGGAAACCATGCCGGGCTTCGACGCGCATTCGAACGTCGTCAGAGGAAACGTCGTTCAGAGCAGCGGTGTGAATCGACCATCTTTATTCAATGACGATCCGACCTCAACGAGCCCTTGTCGGTCGATCGCAAATACTGGTCGGGGCCCCAGCCCCGACACTTGAAGCTCAGAGCGCTCCGCGGAGCATGCGTGACGATTCGCTGCGCGTCAGCAGGGCTGCCTGCACCAGCGACCATTCATAGTCATCCGCCACGCGGACGCTGGCGGGGAACACCGTGGCACTGAAAGAGGGTTGTGCAGCCAATGGAGCGTTCGATAAGAACGGACGTTGCCAGTCCCAGAAGAGACTGGGCAGCAGGAACAACAGCGAAGCTGCCAGTCCGGTCGAGACGGTCTGCTGCCACCGCTGGCGGCGCTGATTCTGCTGCACGATCGTCGTTGCTGTCGCGAGAACCTGCGTGCGGAAGCGTTCCGTCGGCTGGGGCATCCAGACCGCGCTGCGCACCAGCGCTTCCACCGCGCTTTCCGTCCCACTCGTGGAAGTCGGCGCGAATTCGTCATCGTGCATGTCGTCACGCGCCCACATAGCCCACCTCAACAGCCACGGCCCGCAAAGTTTGCTCCAGTTTTGCCAGGGCGTAGCGATACCGGCTCGCCACGGTATTCAAGGATTCCCCAGTGACGTCCGCGATCTCCTGAAACGTCAGGTTTTCCCAGATCTTTAAGACCACGACTTCCGCCTGCTCGGTCGGCAACCGCTGGAGTGCGGCTTGAATTGCCGCCTCCTGCTCGGCCTGTTCCAGCGGTTCAACCGGGGCCGAACGGCCGATCAAGCCTTCCCATAACGATTGCATCGGTCGCCGGCGCGACAAGATCCGCAACGATTCATTCCGGACGATCTTCAGCAGGTAGGCCCACGGTTGCTTCAGGATCGGCAACGAGGTTGCTGCCCGGGTCAATTTCAGCACCGTAGCCTGCACCGCGTCTTCGGCATCGACCCGATTCCGGGTTACTGCATAGGCATACCGCAACAGCCGCGGAGCGGTTAAGTCAAACAGCCGTTCCAAGGCCGTAACATCCCCCGCAGACACTCTGCGCAGGCAGGTGGCCACTTCCGTCGCAGCGGTTGCAGCAGACGACGTATCCAAGGGAATCAGGTCCTCAGCTTTGAAAGATCAGCTTGCCGGTGGACTTTGTCTAGCCTTTTCCGCAAAATTCCCGGTTCCCCGGCGCAGACGGCAAATCACCCGGCCGGGGTGTCAACTCGATGTCCTGTCGGAACTACTGAAAGCTTAACGGTTTCCGACTCAGCGGAGCAACAGCGTGGCCTCGTCCGAACTGATCGAACAACTCCGCTGGCAGAAGTTTTCTGTGCTGGATGACGGATTCGTCTGCCTTGTCGACGTGATGGGAGACGACAGCTCCGTCGTGCAGGCGGCCCGTGTCAGCTACGGCGAGGGGACCAAACGGGTCTCCGACGACCGCACGCTAATCCGCTACCTGTTGCGGCACCGGCACACCACGCCTTTCGAAATGGCAGAGATCAAATTCCTGGTCCGCGTCCCCATGGATTGCTGGCGTCAGTGGATCCGCCATCGCATGGCGAGCGTGAACGAATACAGCACGCGGTATTCGGTCGCGATTGATTCAGCCCAGTCGACAGCCCCCACGGACTGGCGGACACAGGCCGAGCAGAACCGTCAGGGGAGCGGAACGCCGCTCCCGGCGGAAATTGGCCAGCAACTGACCGCGGACGAACAGCAACTCCATGCCGATGCCCGTCGCGTTTACAACGACCGCCTGGAAGCAGGCGTTGCCCGTGAACAGGCACGCAAAGACCTGCCGCTGGCCACCTACACGGAAGCCTACTGGAAGATCGATCTGCACAATCTGTTGCACTTCCTGGCACTGCGGATGGACTCACATGCCCAGGAAGAGATTCGGCTGTACGCCGAGACGATCGGCCGCAAAATCGTGCAGCCGTTGTTCCCCGTCGTCTGGGAAGCGTTCGAAGACTACCGCCTTGGCAGCACGCACCTCAGCCGGCTGGAACAGGGAATGATGCGTCGGCTGACCGAGTATGGCCGGACGCATGGGGCTCCGCCCCCGTACTCGGAAGAAGCCTTTCTGTCGGTGCAGGACCCAACATGGCAGGGGCTGACCCGCTGCCGCGAACGTGACGAATGTCGGGCCAAACTCGCGGATCTGGGGCTGGTCGTCCCGGCGAACGGTTGATCGACAACACCTCAGACCGGCCCGCCATTCCGATGGCCGGGTCTCCGCATGTCGTCGCGTCTCACGCCCTCCTTCGGCGTTCCAGCAGCGAACGCAGCCCAAGCCCGATTGCGCACATCACGACGATCAGCCCAAGGATCGCCAGCGGCCAGAGATCGGCCCAGATAAACAGAACGATCGGCGGCTCGGGTGAAGCCGTCGGAGTCGGCGCGCCACTAAGCCGTTTCACATGCGGGAACGGTTCCGCTTCGTCGACCTGCGGCGGTGCTGGTGACGGATCGTTCGGTACGGTCAGCAGCGGCTGGTCGGGCCGGCTTGTCACCTGCGGGGTGACCGCCTCTGTCGGCAGCATGGGCAGCACTGGATCTGTTCCCGCAGCGATCTCGTCCGCGTTCGATCGTTCCGCGTCCGGTTCCGCATCGGCAGAGGGGGGAAGCTCAACGCTTCTCGGGCGATTGGCAATCACCCCCGCGGGCTCCAAGGGAGCGGTCAGGCGATCAGCACCACGTTGATGATCGGTGAGTTCACTGTCGGGCTCTGCAACCGGCTCCGGGAGCAGTGGAATCCGTGTTGTCGACATCAGTGGCGGCGCGAGCGCGTCCGGTGAGACTTCACTGGGTGCCAGGTCGCGGGAGTCGATCCGATCGACGATTCGTTGTAGAACTTCTTCCGGCCGTTCTTCGTTCGGCAGATATTCCAGAGCCGACGTTTCGCTGAGTTGCACCGCCCGCTCGGCAGCCACCCGGGCCTCATCCAGGTCACCGTCATTCAGTGCTGATTGAGCACGTCCGAGTAACGACTCGATCCGGATTCGCAGGGGATGCTGTCGGGAGAACGGGTCGATCGGTGCGACCGCTTCGCGAACATCGGAACTGAGGGCGTCGCGCAGCCGTTGCATGGTGGTCGTCACAATGCCCGGCGTTTCGTCGGGTGCCACAGCCGCTGCCGCTTGCTCAACAGGCTCGTTCGTTACCGGCTCAACATTGACGTTGGTGGGAGCGACTGGTGTCACTTCCTTGCTGGAAACGCGGTGGTCGGCGTCGGTCAGCTCAGCGACCTGACCGGCGGCGTTCGCGGCGACGGTCGATTCCACAGCCGGGTGATCCGTCGGCTTGGAAGACCGCCACGATTGCGGAACCGACATCGAGCCAAAGAGTTGCGTAACACGATCGCGGGGCAATGCCGCGCAGCCTGTACCTTGTGCCAGGAGGCCCACGCCGACCAGCCAAAGCGACATTTGCGACAATGAGCGCCAGCGCCACCGCAAGGGGATCACGTCTCCGAAATGTGAAGGGCAATCGATGCCCCTGTCTTCTAGAGATCGGCTGATCGTCGGAGCTGACTCCAGAGAACCGGCTGACGACCTGTCGGCTGAAGTGGCCGACTTCTTGACGCAACTTCTCTGTGGTGATCGGTTTACCCGACTGCCTGAGACGCGAGTCGTAAGGATTATTCACCCGTCAGTTTCGCCGACCGGCAAAGTCCGCCCAAAGCACTCAAGCTCCCGGTTTGCGGCAGTCGATGGGTTTACGCGGCCAACCCTGCAATTCTGCATCGATCTGCGAATACCGGTGTTCTCCTGCTTTTTTCTCCCGATGATCCCCCAACCTTGTGCTGGAGACCTGTGGAATGTCGTCCGTTTCGTTGATT
The DNA here is from genome assembly GCA_044229335.1 of Planctomycetaceae bacterium. Classification (GTDB taxonomy): domain Bacteria; phylum Planctomycetota; class Planctomycetia; order Planctomycetales; family Planctomycetaceae; genus DSVQ01. The sequence goes on from JBGATC010000054.1 coordinate 28,774, forward strand.
CAACCAGACGAACCACTCTTGGCAGCCCGTCTCGATGATGCCGTCAAGCTGCTCCGGCGGCGGGTTGAACAGCATGTGCATCAGGAATCCCGTTTACACGACTATTACTACGGCATGCACCAGACGTGGGCCGGTCATTTCGACCAGATGGGGCGGCAGCTGGCGACACTCGAAGGACTGCTCTCGGCCTGGACTGGACCGCATCTCTCGGTCGTGACTGGGGTGGACGGGGAGTAATCGCCGATACCAGTCGGGCGGAGTGTCGCGTCGACTCGGATGCTCCGGTATACTCTGGCCAGCTTGCGTAAATTGCCTGTCTGTTTCAGGCAACTTGATCGGGGCGGTCATCCGGGGGGATTGACCGCAGAGGGGATGGCATGTCCGAGTCGTACAGTCTCGCGCTGCTCGAGGTGAACAACCTTGCCCCTTCGTTCGTGGTGGCCGACGCCTGTTCGAAGACGGCCCGCGTGCGGATCATCGGGATTGAAAGTGCTGATGGTGCCGGTCAATGCATCAAGCTGGCCGGTCCGATTGCAGATGTTCAGGCGGCGGCCGAACGGGGCATGGAACTCGCCAAGCGGATGGGAAGTTCCGCGGTTTATTCGGTCCTGGCGGCCCCCCTCGATGTGACCCGCGATCTGGTCAATTCCAAGCCAGTCTTCAGCCCCCTGCTGGGGGTCTACGATAACCGTCTTCCGAAAGATGATGTGATGGCGACAACCGATGCGCTGGGCTTGCTCGAAACGCAGGGGCTGGTGGCGGCTCTGCACGCGACCGACGACATGCTGAAGGCGTCGAATGTGACGCTGGCCGGCAAGGAAAAAATCGGAGCCGCGTACGTGACCATCATGGTCCGGGGCGATGTCGCTGCCGTGCAGACCGCGATCGAAGTCGGCAAACAAACCGTGGAACGGCTCGGCGGGAAGCTGATTCTGGCCGACGTGATTCCGCGGCCGCACGCCGATCTGGCGAAACTGCTGCCGTAATCGAAGTCCTCTTCCAGAGAGTGCAGCCTCTTTCTGCCGGTTCTCACGGCGGGAGAGGCTGGCTTTTTGCGCGGGCCGTTCGCGTGAATTCTCCGCGAACCGTCCGTTTCCCTGTGAAATCGTTCCCCGGTTTCCGTACCATACCGGCAAGGTATTGGCGGCGAATGGATGAACGACCACAGGGACGTGGCCATGGCCAAACTCTTCTACAGCATGGCAGGCGAAGGACGCGGTCACGCCTCCCGCGCCCGGACTCTCGCGGAACAGCTCTGCGACGACCACGAACTCTGGCTCTTCGCCCCCGATGATGCCTTCGACTTTCTCGCCCGGTCGTATGGACCCGATCGGCTTCCTTCACGTGTTCGACTCGTCCGCATTCCCGGCTTGCGGTTTCATTACACCGCCGGCAAGCTCGACCTGTTCAAGTCGATTCGCTGCGGTCTGGCCTATGCATGGGGTGAACTCGCACCACAGGTCCGCGTCTTTCGGAAGCGAATCGTCGAGGAACGACCAGACCTGATCATCACCGATTTTGAGCCGGCGCTCGCCCGGGCAGCACGCGCTGAACGGCAGCCCTACATCAGCTTCGATCATCAGCACGTCCTGCTGACGTACGACCTCAGTAGCCTGCCGACTGCCCTGCAATGGCATGCCTGGTCGATGAGCTGGGCGGTTCGCTGGTACGCGCCCGGTCCAACCGAGACGATCGCCACGTCGTTCTACAGCCCGCCGCTCAAGCCGGGTTGGGAGCACGTCCATCAGGTCGGTCCAATTCTGCGTCGCGAAATTGTCGCAGCTCGACCGGTCCGTGGGGACTACCTGCTCTCTTACCTGCGATCCAATACGCCGCCGGAAGTGCTCGAGATGCTCGCTGTTCAACCGGTTCCCGTCAAAGTGTATGGTCTGGGCGAACGGCCTCCACAGGGGCAGATCACCTTCTGTCCGATCGATAATGTTCAGTTTGTGCAGGATTTAGCCGGATGCCGCGCCGTTGTTGCTGCGGCCGGCAATCAACTGCTGGGTGAATCACTCTTCCTCGGCAAGCCGGTCCTCGCGATTCCGGAAGAGCGTCATCACGAACAGCAGATCAACGCCCACTTCATTCGCTCGCTTGGCGTCGGCGACTGGACTTTGCTCGATGGACTAACGCTTGAGACTCTGGAGCGATTCCTGCAACAGGAATCCGTCTATCGTCAGACGCTCGAACCGCTCCAGGGAACACTCAACGGGACCGCAGCAGTCCTGGAATTGATCGCCGCCCGACTCCCCGTCCCCCAGGATGAGCACTCCCTCGCCGCGTGAACAGTCTGCGACCAGTCCTCATCGCGTTCGACGGTCATTCTCTTCAGCGGTCGGGGCGCGAACCGCCCGGTGCCTCTCGCTTTCATTGGAAAAGCCATTCCTGTCTGTCTGTTTTTCAACTGGTTGCAAGGTTTCATCTCATTCCCGAGGACGCCAACCCACCGGACCGCGATGCAGGAGCCGCTCGCCGAGACCGGACGACTTGTGCCGTGACCGCTTACAGAGCGGACGAATACGAATCTCCACGACCAGGCACTTCCGCGGTGGCCGATCGGCTCTGTTGACCGGTTGTTCCCTGCGACGAACGCACCTAGAATCGTTGCTGTCCGCTGAGTGAGTACTTCGAACGGAAAGACGGCTGCATGTTTCGCGTCACGCAGGAAATCGAGTTCTGTTACGGGCACCGGTTACTCAATTACGACGGCAAGTGCCGCTTTCTGCACGGGCATAACGGCAAAGCGGTGATTGTGCTGGAAGCCCCGGAACTCGACAGCCGCGGGATGCTGGTCGACTTTACCGATATCAAGAAGTCGATCGCGACGTGGATCGATGCGACCCTCGACCACCGGATGATTCTCAACGAGAAAGACCCGACGGTCGACTACTTCCGCTCGATCAAGGAACCGATCCTCACGATCCCCGAGAACCCGACCGCGGAAACGATTGCCCGCATGATCTACCGCTTCGCCAAAGCCGAGCGGTTGCCGATCGCAGAAGTCTCGCTGTGGGAAACCACGAAGGCGTACGCAACCTACCGCGAGTAGTTTATTACAACTGACCCGGTAGAGAAGAGACCCAACCATCGGAATGGCTGGGCTTCCTTCGGTGGCCTAATTGCCCGGGAAGAACTGGGCGAAATCCTGGCGGACGGCCTGCAGTCCGGCGACGACGACGCGAACGTCGGTCGAGGGGGAGATCAGCCGACAGCCTTTCTCGTGCAGCATCTTCGCGTGGGGTGGATTGAACGCCACCGCAGCGAGGTGCTTGCCGTGTTTCTTGCAGGCAGCGGCGACTTTGTCGATCGCGGCCAGGCATTTCTCGTGGAAGAAGTCACCCGTGACACCCAGGCTCTGGCTCAAATCGGCCGGACCGATGAAGAGCGCATCGACTCCATCAATCGCAGCGATTGCTTCACATTGCTCGACCGCCGGAAGCGTTTCGATCTGAATCAGCACGAACGTTTCCTCGTTCGCTTTCTTCGTGAACTGAGCGGCGGGCATGGTAGTGAAGCGGGCATCGACGCCACCGGTATTCAGGCCGCGCCAGCCGCGTGGGGCGAATTTCGCCCATTGGACGAACTCTTCCGCCTGCTCGACGGAAAAAATCTGGGCCGCCATCACCCCGCCGGCGCCTGCTTCCAGGCAGCGGGTGACGGTCGCATAGTCGGTGGGGGCGACCCGGCAGAAGGTGTCCATTCCGTGGGCACGGCAGGCGAGGGTCGCAATTTCCAACTGCTCGGTCGTCAGCCCGACGTGTTCCATATCGAGCCAGACGCCGTGAAAACCGCCGGTCATCCCGACGATTTGCAGAATATTGTGATGGAAGACGCGACCGGCAGCGAGGATCACCGCCGTTTCGCCCGCATTCAAGCGGGCTTTCAAGCTCGTCATGGGAACTCCTTGGATGCAGTGTGCAGCCAAGGGAGAATATCGCGCCGCGGGACCGTTCCCCAGTCTTCTCGGAAATTTCCCATGGCGTGAACGTCGTGGTAGGGTGGCGAAGCGTCTGCCGGGGCGAAACAATAGAGATGACAATTCGTCTGGTACCGATTTCCGAGCCGGGCACGAACGAGCTGGTGTTTCGTTCGTCGGTTCCTGCGGGTGACGCCATGCCGACCGTCCTGATCGCCGACGACTCGCCGATCGATCGCAAGCTCGTGCAGGGGCTGCTCTCGAAGAACGCCGACTGGATCATTCACGTCGCCGTCGATGGGGCGGAAGCCCTGGGGCGAGTCGTCGAGTTGACGCCCGACCTGGTCGTGACCGACATGCAGATGCCCGAGATGAACGGGCTGGAACTCGTCACGGCGATGCGACAGCAGTTTCCACAAATCCCGGTGGTGCTGATGACGGCTCAGGGGAGTGAAGACCTTGCGGTGCAGGCGCTGCAGGCCGGGGCGGCGAGTTATGTCCCCAAACGCTCGCTGGCGATGGAACTCAATTCGACCGTGCGGCGACTGTTGACCGCTGCATCGGATGTGCGTGCCCAAACCGCATTGATGAATCGGCTGGAACGACGCGTAGAAACGTACCGTGTTGAAACGGAACTCGGACTGGTGATCGCGCTCGCTCGCCAGATCCCGTTGGAACTCGCGGAAGCCTGGAATCTCGAAAAGTCGGATCGTCTGCGGATCAGTACCGCGTTGGAAGAAGCGTTGCTCAATGCCTATTACCACGGCAATCTCGAAATCAGTTCCGATCTGAAAGAGACCGATTACGCGGAGTTCTACGCGCTCGCGGAACGCCGCTCGAAGGAAGCCCCGTTTCAGAGTCGGGTTGTCAGTTTGCGTCTCGAACTGACGCCGACGGTCGCTGTGATCACGATTCGCGACGAGGGCAAAGGCTTCGATCCGAAATCCCTTCCCGATCCGACGGATATCGAAAATCTGGACCGTCCCTGCGGCCGCGGCGTGATGCTCATGCGAGCCTTCATGGACGATGTGCAGTACAACGACACCGGCAACGAAGTGACGTTGACCAAACGCCGCTTCAAAGACGCCTGAGCGGGTGGGATCTGAGTGAGTTTGTCCAGTCCGCGCTGACGATCTGCAACTCGGACATTCTGTCGGATGTTCCCTTTGGGTTTTTGCGATCCGGCAGGTTGACTAGTGCCCGACCCGTGGTAGTGAACCGGCTTTCTTCTGGGCGATGCCGTAGCCGAAGAAGACGACCGACATCATCACGTAGCCAATCGCGATCGGCCAGGCACGGGATTCGTAAGCCCCCTCGACCGGTTGCGCGAACACGAACAGGAAGTCGATCGCGTTCCCTTTCAACTGGTAGGCGTGAGTCAGGCCCAAAGCAGCACAAGCTGCAGCGATGATCATCCAGATGCCCGCGGTGAAGAACTTCCGCTCGATCAGGAAGACCGAGACCGCAGCCAGAATCATGCAGGTGAAAATGTAACCCCGTTCGATGGCCAGCAATCCGTGCAACAAGTAACCGCTGAGTTCGGTACTCGGATTCGCGACGAGGAGTTCCTGCATCGTCTTGCCACCGGCAAACAAGAATGCACCAGCGACAACCGTCTGCCCCCACGCAGCAATCGCGGGGAACAGCCCGACGGCAACTGCCGGGGCATGTGCGATCGGCGAAGCCGAGAAGGCTTGCGCCGTGATGATGATGCCAATCCACAGCAGGATCGCGATGCCCGCTTCCAGGGGGACAATCGCCTTCACGATGCCAATCGAACCGCTCAGGCAGAGGAGGGTGATCACCAGGCCGTTAATCGTCGAATAGCCCGACCGCGCGCCGAGTTGCTTCCAACCGGGGTGGCCGATGTAAATCGTGGTCGGAAAGCAACTGCCGAAAAACGCGGCGGCGAGTGTGCCAATCCCGTTGGCCGCCAGTGAAGAGCGGGTCTCGAACGGGTCCCCCGCGGCTTCAGCCGATTCAATGTTCTGCAGGCTGCCGATGATGTTGAACAGCCCCATCGGCACAATCACCGCCAGATGACCAATCCACAACGAGGGCTGCTTCACGATCTCGAGAATGTCGCTCCCCACAAAGATCGGCCAATGCCAGGACCAGTCCTGTGCCGCTTTGGTGATATCGCCGGGGGCCATCGCTTCCCCGATCAACCAGACAGGTGCTCCCGGAACCGTCGCCTTCAAGGCCGTTAAGCCCCAGGCGACAGCGGTTCCCAGTACGACCGCCACGAAGCCACCCGGGAGATGCCAGGGAAACGGCGCCTGCGCGAAGAAAATGATGAGGACCACCGCCAGCGGCAGCATCGAGACGAGCGGCCGCTGAAAGATCTGCAGCGCGAAACTCATCGCAATGAAGCCGATCGCGATTCCGGCCAATGTGGACAGGAGCGCAGCCCGGGGTGTCCGGCGGCGAATGCTTTCCGCGAGAAACGCCCCGCCAAATTCGAGTAATCCACTTCCGAGGCACGCGATCAGGCCCATCAGCCAGGCGAAGCGGGCCGCCTCGACCGGAGCGCGACCTGCAGTCAGAGCCTGCTGATACACAGGGGCCATCACGAAGAAGACATAGACGAACATCGACGGTGTGTTGATGCCGTACGGGAGGGCCGTAATGTCTGTCCGGCCCGTTTTTCGTGCGAGGCGTCGCGCCTGCCAGGCATAGAACAGATTGCCGACCAGGATGCTGACGGCAGCACCGGGCAACACATGTGCGGTCATCAGAAAGGCCGCTTCTCCCGACATGCCACAGAGCCCACCGCACAGGGCGACGATGAGCAGCAGCTGCACCAGATTATCAATGAACAGCCCGAAGAAGCCATCCAGATCGCGGCGGACAAAGAATGGGGGGGGCGCGGTACTCATTGAATCCAAATTATCCGCCCACCGCGCTTCTGGCCACCACGGCACGCATTCGATGATTTCGGAGCGTCGCAGTGAGTGCACCGGATCGGATTCCTTAGACAGTGGAAGAGTTTGGGAAGCAGCCTCGGATGTTCCATGAAATCAGGGCCTCCGAGCAGTTGATGCCTCGAATTGGGTGGTGGGGGGGGCATCGGGGAAAGTCTCCGGGATACGCCGGACGATTCGCCCGAAACTCGATTCCAGCGGGAAATTTCGGGAACTTTTCATGAGATCATCATGGAAATGTTGCAGCTCATCCGATCTGAAGGTAATCTAAAGTTCGTTTTGACCGAATTCTCAGGTCAACTCAGGTCGCGTTTCGCCACCGCATTGTCCTGCGATCACAACCGATTCATCTCTCGATGTTCGTTTCCCTTGCGGATGTTCTACATAGATTCCATTCACTATTTGAGAGGTCCAGACCAATGCCATTCCGACGCAGTTCCCAGCGATCAGGGTTCACCCTGATCGAACTCCTGGTGGTGATAGCGATCATTGCCATCCTCATCGCGTTGCTGCTGCCTGCCGTGCAGCAGGCTCGCGAAGCCGCCCGCCGTACTCAATGCCGCAACAATCTGAAGCAGTTGGGTCTCGCGATCCATAACTATCACGACACGTTCCTGCTGTTTCCCCCCGCTTACACGATCAAGCTGAGCTACACCGCCACAACGAACTGGGAGACGTTGTTCGAGTCGACGAACTACTGCTCGAACTGGGCGATTGCTTGTCTGCCGTACTTTGATCAGGCGCCGCTGTACAATCAGTTCAATCCCAATCTCGGGATTGGAGAAGGCACCAATCCAAATCGGAATACCTTCCGGTGGAACTCAGGGCAGACCTCGCCACCTACGCACTATGCGAAATATACGAATGTCGTCGGTGCCCGTGGCAACTACGCAATCAACATGAGTCCGACTGTAACCAACTCAGGCGGCGTCAATCCCGGTGGGATCGCTGGCCGGAATGTCTGTCTGGGGATGCGTGACGTACAGGATGGGACATCGAACACCGTCTTCTTTGATGAAATTCGTGCGGGTGTGGATGCGGCCCTGGATGTTCGTGGCTGTTGGGGAGTTGCCGGGGTTGGTTCTTCGGCAGCTGGCGGGCAATGTGCCGGGGACGCGAACCGTCCGAATCATACAGCGGGCGGTGCCGATGATTTGATGCTCATCGTCAGCAACGCCAGCCTTCGGATGGCAGGGAACAATAACTGGGCCTCGGGAAACACGCAGGTTCCGGCTCGCAGCATGCATACTGGCGGCGTGCATGTCGGAATGGGGGACGGGACTGTCCGATTTGTCTCAGATAACATCGACATCAACGTCTGGGCATGGCTCCACACCCGTTACGGCAACGAAACGATCCCTGAGTTTTAACTCACAGCCAGTTGCGATCTATACTGTCTTCGCTCGTGCGGGGAGTAGCCACCCAGGTTACTCCTCGTGCGCATTTCAAATGCCGCGACTTGAAAGAGTTCAACGTATTCTGTGATCAGCAGACTCCCTCAATGACGGGGTGGGATCATGCGATCATCCGGGATTTGATTGTTGTGTATGGTTGAGTGGCGTTTTGGGCGTGAATTTTTCCTGAGTTTTCTGCGCGAGCTTTACCAGTCTGTTTGGCTGCTCGATAATTCCGTGGTTATCGTGACAGTCGCCTCGATAGACATCTGATTGATCCGGATTCCCGGACAATCTCTTATCCTCTTCTTCTGGGAGTATCTCACATGTCGACCCGTATCACAGTCCGACGGTCAGGGTTCACCCTGATTGAACTCCTGGTGGTGATTGCGATCATCGCCATCCTCATCGCGTTGCTGCTGCCTGCCGTACAGCAGGCTCGCGAAGCGGCCCGCCGTACTCAATGCCGCAACAATCTGAAGCAGTTGGGTCTCGCGATCCACAACTATCACGACACGTTCCTGGTTTTTCCCCCGGCTTACACGATCAAGCTCAGCTACTCCGCCACAACGAACTGGGAGACTCTCTTCAATTACACGGATTACTGCTCGAACTGGGCGATCGGCTGTCTTCCGTATTTCGATCAGGCCCCGCTCTACAACCAGTTCGATCCAAATCTCGGGATTGGTGAAGGGAACAATCCGAACGTTTCAGGGACCTTCCTCACTGCGATGGTGTGTCCAACTGATACGTTCGCATCCGCTCGGAATACCTTCCGGTGGAACTCAGGGCAGACCTCGCCACCTACGCACTATGCGAAATATACGAATGTCGTCGGTGCCCGTGGCAACTACGCAATCAACATGAGTCCGACTGTAACCAACTCAGGCGGCGTCAATCCCGG
>JBGATC010000055.1:0-37796 GCA_044229335.1 Planctomycetaceae bacterium
ACCACGAGTTCGCCCTCAACGATCCCAAACCACCGTCCCCTGAAACAGGATCCCAACCCCAAAGAAGCGGGATCATTCCCCCTCAAACCTGTTACCGATGTCTCCGAACAACTGTTACCATTGTCCCCGGTCTCTACACATAGCCCACCCTACTATTCCAGATCGATCCACAACCAGCTTGCGACAAAGAAAAAACCGCGGCGTTCACGAGGAACGCCGCGGTGTCTCAGTGTCGGTGAATCAAGATGTCGTCATGCCGGGCCTGCGAGACAGGCCGCAGCGGGCTTAGTTCTTCGGAGCGGCTTGTCCACCCATGCGGAGCATGCGGGCCATCGCTTCACCCGGACCGTGGTCATAGCAGTCGCTGTCATGCCACAGGGGGACTCCCGCAGCATAGCGGGCCGCCAGCATCAGCACCTTGGCTTCTGAACCGGGCTTGGCAGCCGTCGGCCCCTGGGGATTGATTCCCAGTGCTTCAAAATCGATGTCCTCGAAGTTTCCTTCCAGGTCATCATATTCTTCTCCCGAATCTTCCGCCGACACATCGTCGGCGACATCGAGATCCAGATCATCATCAAGCTCATCAACGTCGTAATTGAACGACATTCTCGACTCCACTGTAGAGACGTTCCATCACCTGGGGACAATCCATCGGCATTGCACACGCCACCCATCCATCTTGGACAGGCATCGGAGACGAGGCTCCGAACGCTTGAACGAATTTGCCGTCCGTGAGAGACGCCGCGGATCGGAGGGACCGTCCGGGCGAGGCCATTCATGGCTGGCACGGTGAGACCGCAGGCATCATGCCGGTGGGACATTTGGCAGGAGTTCGCTCAAGCGATGCCATTCTTCAGTTCATGGGGGAGATTGTCAACAAAAATTCTTCGGCCAGACGCTCACGAAGGCGAATTTCCCAGACCAGAGAACGACTTCCGATTGCAAATCGGTCGACTCTGCCGTGAAGTCTCGTCCTGCGGGCTGAAATCGACACTGGTCAGGGTACGAATCAAGCATTTCGTGCGCATCGATCCGCGTCGGGAGTCCTCCCGCGACGGTGCAGACTTACTCCTGCCGTTCGCTGTCGTAGCGTTTCAGTTTACGATCCAGCGTGGATCGCTCAATCCCTAGAACTTGCGCCGCCTGCGATTTGTTCCCCCCCGTGGCTTCCAGTGTGGCGAGGATGTGCTCCCGCTCCAGCACGTCGAGGGAAATCGACCGGTATTCCTGCATGGTCATCGTTTCAGACGCGGCATCCGGTGGAACCCCTTCCGTCACTCGCCCTAATGCCGATAGCTGGACATCCTGCGGCGTGATCTGTGGTCCCGAGGCAAAGATCACCGCCCGTTCGATCGTATTCTGCAACTCACGAACGTTGCCCGGCCAGTTGTACTGCTGCAGGGACTCCATCGCCGCCGGGGTGAAGTCGGTCACGACCCGCCCAATCCGCCGGGCAAATTTCTCCAGAAAGAACCGGGCCAGCACCGGAACATCGGCCCGGCGGTCCCGCAGCGGGTCGACCAGCAATTCGACGACCTGCAACCGGAAGTAGAGATCCTTACGGAACTCTCCGGCCTTCACAGCTTCTTCCAGGGCGCGGTTGGTCGCCGCCACCACCCGCACATCGACTTGCACCTGCGTCCCCCCGCCGACGCGCTCAAACGGATGTCCTTCCAGCACCCGCAGAAATTTGGCCTGAATCGCCAGGCTCATTTCTCCGACTTCATCCAGAAACAGACTTCCCTGGTGGGCCTGCTCGAACTTCCCGATCTTGCGATTGACGGCTCCGGTGAACGAGCCTTTCTCATGCCCGAAGAGCTCGCTTTCCAGCAGACTTTCACTGAGGGCAGCACAATTCATCGTGACGAACGGACCCGACCGACGCGGGCTGTTCAGATGAATCGCGCGGGCGACCAGTTCCTTGCCGACGCCGCTTTCCCCGCGGATCAGCACCGTGGCCGAGGTCGGGGCGATGCGGCCGAGTCGCTCCCGCAACCGCTGCATCGAGGGACTGTTGCCGACCAGTTCGGTTTCAACTTTCAATTGCTCGCGGAGCGTCTGGTTCTCGGAGGTCGCCCGCTCCAGTCCCACGGAGAGCTTCTCCTGCCGCTGCAGGTTCTCCATCGCCACAGCGAACTGATCGGCCACAGCCAGGGTGAAATCGAGGTCTTCCGGTTCCAGGGGTCGTCCCGGATCGGTAGCGTAGAGATGGATCAGCCCGAACAGTGACCGTCCAGCACGGACCGGGGCACAGATCACGCTTTGCGCCGAGATCTCGTGAACACTTTCCTTCTTCGACAGGCGACCATCGGTCAGGACATCCCGTGCCAGCACGGCATCACGCTCGGCGAGGGTCCATTGCGAAAGAGATTCTGAGACGCGCTGATAGGGTTGCGCATTCCTTGATTTGTAGACCGCGAGTTGCAGCTCGGAGGATTGAGGTTTGTGTTCGACTGGTTCAGGAAGCAGCAGGACCGCACCGATATCGGCCACCGTGTTTTCCAGGAGACCATCCAGCACATGCTCGGCAAGATGCGTTGTATCGGTCGCGGCTCCCATATCGAGCGCCAATCGGTATAACCGCGCGAGATCACGTCCCGTCCGCTCACGGGCCGGTGGTTCCGCGGATCGATAGACCGATTCCCGTGCGCGATGCAGAATCTCCGGACCGGGGACAAAATTCGTCACGGTCTCCGATTCGAGCGGATCACGCAGGGCAGTCGTTTCCCCCGGAGCTTCTGCCGCCGGCTGGTAACACAGCACGGTCGCTCCGAGCTGAATCTGGTGCCCGGTCTGGAGGACCCAGTCGGACTGAATGTACTCCCCCTCGACGCGGGTCCCGTTCCGACTCCCCAGATCGCGGACCAGCCAGCGTCCCGCGGAGTGAAAGATTTCGCAGTGATTGCGACTGCAGACCTCATCGGGGACGGCGATGCGGTTTGTCGGTGCCCGACCGATCGTCGTGATCTGCCCGACAGTGAGGGGGTATTCATGGCCCTGCAGTGGGCCGGTTTTGACCACGAGAATCGGTTCGCCGGTCATTGCTTCATTCAGCCCGTGGAGCTCTACCCCGCGTGCGTCTCTCCAGAGACGACGACTGCTTGAGGATAGCCCCGCCGCTCAACGTCGAGCAAGTCTGCGTCGCGCGCGATTCGATCTTCGCCCCCGTTGTTCTATGGGATTCTGCAAGACAGTCCCCTCGGCCGGAGCTTGCGCTCCGGGCTAGGAGAGGAGACGGGGAATGACTTCTCCGTCGCTGAGTTTCAACGGGCGGCCGATGGGGGTGATCATCTCGCGGGTGGGGTCGATCCCCAGCGTCTGCAGAATCGTGGCGAAGAGCTGGTTCACCGGAATCGGGTCTTCCGGTTCCGTCTTGACGCCTTCCGGATCGGTCGCGCCAATCACCAGCCCGTTCTTCAGACCGCCCCCGCCGATCAGGCAGGAGAAGCCCGACGGCCAGTGATCACGGCCCTGCAACGGGTTGATCTTCGGTGTCCGTCCAAATTCTCCGATGACGAGGACCACGGTCGACTGCAGCAGATCACGTTCGACGAGTTCTTTGAGGAACGTGCTGATTGCCGGATCGAGAATCGCAGCCCGCAGGTCGTGGCCGGTGAAGTTATCGGCATGGGTGTCGAAGCCTCCCTGCGAGACTTCGATCGCCCGCACACCTTCCTCCAGCAGGCGGCGGGCCAGCAGGGCACCACGACCGAACGGGGTGTCGCCGTATGCAGCTTTGGTCGCCGCAGATTCCGTGTCGAGCGAAAATGCCTTCAACTGATCCGAGCGCATCATCCGCAGGGCGGCGTCGATCGTATGCTGATGCAGCGTCTGTTCAACCCGAACCGTCCTTCCTCGTTGAAAAGCCTGCGAGGCAACTTTCAATGCGGCCAGCCGACGTTCGTGCCGGTCTTTTTCGACCGTCGGTTCGAGATTCTCGCCGTTCTGGCCCGGCGTGAAGATCCGGTAAGGATCGAACTGATCGCCAAAGTAGCCACCGCGTGAAGCGAAGGGTTCCTGACCGATCGAGACAAACAACGGGATCTCGACTTTCGGATCGGGGAGTTCGCGGGTGGCGATCGCCCCCAGCGAGGGATGCACGGTCGTCGGATCGGGTCGATACCCCGTCTTGAGGTTGTACGCGCCCCGTTCGTGGTCCCCTTCTTTCGAGACGAGCGAGCGAATGATCGACAGATGGTGGAGCTGCTCCGCCAGTTGCGGGAAGGTCGAAGCGATTTTCGCCCCGGCGAGCGACGTGTCGATCGCTTTCGTCGGCCCGCCGATCGCGGTACCCGGATGCGGATCCCACGTTTCCAGCTGACTCGGACCGCCGCTGAGCCAGAAGATCACGAGCGACTTCGGGCGTTCGGCTCCGCGCTGGTTCGCTGCCCGGGCCGAGAGGGGCCGCCCACTGATCGTCAACCCGCACGCCGCAGCCGCGGCGAGGAACATCCGGCGATCGAATTTTTCGCGAAACATGGTGGCAATCCAATGCGCCCCCGGTCATTGACCGGGGGCTAAATGGCGTGATCGCGGGGAACGTTAATGGTTCCAGCAGAATTCGGGGGAGTTGAACAGCGTCCAATAGACATCTTCCACGAGGTCGGAACGCCGTGGCTTGGGTTGGCCATCTTCCAGAGTGATGAAAATCGCGAGTTCTTCGGGGGTGGGTCGTCGGGCGAGACAACACAGGTACGTCGTCTCGACGGCGGCGATGTCGGTCGGAGCCATCGTCGCGATCCGCCCGGCGGCACTGATCGGGCTCGCTTCACCGACTTCGCGGGCAAAGCGTCCATTCATCCGGAGCAGGGCCTGCGGAATCGTTCCGCCCCGTTCTTCGAGTTCTAACTCGCCGAGGTCACCGTAATCCCGTACGAAGTCCTGCGACCGGAAAAACTTCAAGGTCCGCGTGAAGAGGTGTGAGTTCTGATCGATCGTCTTGATCGAGGCGGCTTGCACCATCGCGCCGATCATCTGCTCGGGTCGTAAACGGACCAGCGGATAAGCCGCCCAGTGCTCTTCGACGGCTTCAATCCCATCGCCCGAGATATACGCCGGATGCTGCGAGGAGAGGCGGAAGGCTCGGCTGGTACTGATCACGAAGACCAGTCGTCGCAGATCGTAATTATGAGTGCGGAAGTCAGCCCCGAGGAGATTCAACAGGTCCTGCTCGGCCGCTTCGCCGGTGGGGGGATTCGGCAGATCATCGACTGGAGCATGCCATGGTCGTCCGAAGAGGAGGCCCCAGGTGCGATTCGCGAGGGCGCGTTCAAAGCGGACATTCTCGGGATGCGTGACCCAGGCAGCGAGGCGTTGCCGATCGGTCCCTTCGTCCGGCCACCATTCCTGTCCGAAGGGGACCGCTGGTGCGACCGTTCGGTCTTTCAAGGTCATGCGGTCATTGATCGTGAACTCTTTCTTGAAGTCGTCCTCGATACCGGTTGGTCGAACCCGGGCCTGACCGTAACATGCTGCTAACCCTTCGAACTGCTGCTGCTTCCAGTCAGCAAACGGATGGTTGTGGCACTGGGCGCAATCGATCCGCTGACCAAGAAACGCCCGCACCGTTCGCCCGGCGAGCTTGTTCGGATCGACGACCCCGTCATCCGCCGCCTGCGTGATGTAGTTCGTCGCCGGGACACCGGTCCACAAGCCCTGCGACGCGATCATCTCCCGCACGAGCTGATCGAACGGCCTGCCCGCTGCGATTCCATCGGCCAGCCACTGCGTGAACCGATCCCGACGGAAGATGATGAACTGCCCGTTTTCCGATCCGATGAAACTCCGGGCGAGACGGGCTGCGAAGTAATCGGCAAACCGCCGGTCGTGGAGCATCTGCAACGTCCAACGTTCGATCCGGTGCGGATCGGTGTCGGCATCGAATCGTCGCAGTTCTTCCAGCGAAGGAATCGTGCCGTGCAGCGCCAGTGAGAGCCGTCGCAGGACGGTCCGATCTTCTGCCGGGGCCGCGGGAACGACGTCCGCTGACAGCCAGCGTCGCTCAATCAATTGATCGACTCGACCGACCGTCGTGAGGGCTTCCGACAACTCATCGGACTGGGGCATCGCGGGGACAGGGTGCCGCGGACTGCGGGCGGCGGTCATCACGAGGGCCACGAGCGACGCTGCCACCAGCAGCGGGACGACCATCACCGTCATCGTGCCCGATCGTGCCATCGTCCATTCCTTCGACGTAACCGGTGACTGGTGTGTGAGTTCGGCTGTTGGGCCGTGATCCCGAGCATCCTGAAAGAAAGCCCCAGCCTTGCAAAGGCTGGGCGTCTGTCACGTGATTCTCTCTCATTCGGGTACCCCGGTCGAGGAGGATTCGGTTTCACCCGATTCATGATCGCTAACCCTGTTTGGTGCAACCGAGGTCTCAATCGGCGGGTAGGCTCCCTGTGGAACGAGGAGCGGGTACGATGCCGGGAACTATGCCTGAAGAACGGACACGGCTGCCGATGGCCTACCGGGCGGACACACTCGTCCCGGCGGACGAGCTCGCGCTCGTTGTGACCGAGTTTCAGCCGACCGAACAGTACTTCTCGTTCGAGAGTCTCCCGCCGTTTCCGGTTCCGTGGCGGCATCCCCTCAAAGCGATCAGCTGGATCAGCTCGCTCCTGTTCGGACTGGTCAGTCTGGTGGTCCTGCTTGCAGTGATCGCCGCGATACCGATCGTCAACCTGTTAGCACTCGGCTACATGCTCGAAGCCCAGGGACGGGTCGCGCGGACGGGGAAGTTGCGGTATGCCTTGCCGCTGTTGCCGCTCGCCCCGCGAATCGGCAGCATCGGCTTTGGCATCTGGTTCTGGCTGCTGGTCGTGCGGTTCATCGCCGATGTCGCCCAGGATGCCGCGATCATCGCCCCTCGTTCCGTCGCAGCGACCGGGTGGAGCATCGCCCTGTTTGTCGTCTCGACCGGTGTCGCGGTCCACCTCGTGCTGGCACTGGCCCGCGGAGGTGGGTTCTGGTGTTTCTTCCGTCCGCTGAAGAATGTCCTCTGGCTCATCAAGGCGTTGCGTTCGGGAGAATACTGGCCGCGGGCGGAAGCCGCAGTGCGTGAGTTCGTCGTCGCGTTGCGCATCCCGCATCACTTCTGGCTGGGACTGCGCGGGTTCCTCGGGACGTTTCTCTGGCTGCTCCCCCCCACAGCATTGTTCGCAGCTTTGCGTGATACGTCCAAGCCGGGACAAATCCTTCTGACGTTATTCGGTGCGGCTCTACTGATCCCCGTGCTGTGCTGGGTGCCGTTTCTGCAGACGCATTTCGCGACCGAGAACCGGCTCGGAGCGTTTCTGGAACTCGGGCGGATTCGTGAACTCTACCGCCGGGCTTCAATCCGCTGCTTCCTCGCGGTGGTCGTGCTCTACGCCCTCGCGCTGCCGTTGTATCTCTTCAAGATTGCCGCCCCGCCACAGGATGCGTTGTGGTTTGTGACCCTGATCTTCGTGCTGACGATTTACCCGGCGAAGATCTTCGTCGGCTGGTCGTATGCCCGGGCCCGTCGTAATGAACACCGCCAGTGGTTCTTCATCCGCTGGCCGTTGTGGATCGTGTTGACGGCGCTCCTGGGGTTCTTCCTGTTTCTGCTCTTCTTTACGCCGGCGATTGGCTCGGCGGGGCGGCGGGTGTTGTTCGATCACCATGCACTGTTGTTGCCGACGCCGTTTTGAGGGTTGCCCCCATTAAAAAGAAGAGCCCCCGGTCATTGACCGGGGGCTAAATGAGGGCGGCATCGGACAAATGGGGCGATGGCGCGGGATGGGCGGAATTTGGTCCGGTGGTGGCGGGAATTGGTCTCGCCGGGATCGGCAGAATCTGCTACTTCGTTACCGCGTAGAGAGGTCGGAGACCTGTCAATCTTCTCAGGGAAGGGGCGAGCATGTCGGCCGCGTTGCCGGACGATGGTCCGCGGACTGTCATTCACGAAGTCGGCCGCATGACGATTGACTTCGTCATACAAGTGGGCGATTTCGCCGGCTTTATCGGTCGCCTCATTCAAAATCTCCCGCGCATCCCGCGGCGGCAGGTCCTCTGGCCGATTCTCCATGACGTCGGCGTGCAAAGTTTACCGGTCATCCTGGTGACCGGCCTGTTCATCGGCATGGTGCTCGCCATTCAGTCGTACGACACGCTGAAGGTAATGCACTTCGAGAGCCGGCTGGGATCGGTGGTAAACGTTTCGCTGGTGAAAGAACTCGGCCCCGTCCTCGCGGCGACGATGCTCGCCGGCCGCGTGGGGAGTGCCATCGCCGCCGAGATCGGCACGATGCGCGTGACCGAGCAGGTCGATGCGCTTGATGCTCTCGGGGCCGACCCGATCGGCTATCTCGTCGTCCCGCGGTTCCTCGCCTGTTTCGGACTGATCCCGACCCTCACCATTCTCGCCGATGCGATCGGCATGCTCGGGGGATGGTTTATCAGCGTGCAGGTCCTGGGGATCAGCGACCACTATTACTGGCTGTACTCGGATGGTTTCGTGACCGCGTACGATGTGATCAGCGGCGTCCTCAAGAGTCTCTCGTTCGGGGGCGCGATCGCGATCATTGCCTGTCACCGGGGTTTCCATTGCGGCTCGGGAGCCGAAGGGGTCGGGAAAGCCGCGACAGAAGCGTTCGTCTATTCCTTCATCGCGATTCTAGCGCTCGACTTCCTGCTGGGAATCATTTTGTTGCACGGGTATCGCATGCTCTTCGGCGGAGCGATCAGTCTTTGATCAACAACTCTCAGGACCCAACCGACGCTACGGTCCGCGAGCCGCAGTTCACAGCCCCGATGGAATCAGGCTCAGCCCGATGTCACTCGAATCGACACCCCTGCAACCCTGCCTGACGCTGCAGCGCATCACCCGGCGGTTTGGCAGCCAGACCGTGCTGCGCGATCTCACGATCGAAGTCCGACCGGGAGAAACGCTGGTCCTGATCGGCGAAAGCGGCTGCGGTAAAAGTGTGACGACGAAACTCCTGGCCGGGCTGCTGTCGCCGTCTCAGGGGGCAGTGCTGTGGGATGGTCGGCCGGTTACGGACTACTCGACGCGGGAACGCCGCGAACACCGCTTACGCTTCGGCTACCTCTTTCAGGGTGCGGCCCTGTTCGACAGTCTGAACGTCTTCGAGAATGTGGCGTTCGGCATCCGTGAAAACCGCCGCATGCCAGAGGACGACATCCGCTCGATCGTCTTCGGGCGACTGAAAGATGTCGGCCTCTCGGAAGCGACGGCCTGGAAGCGGCCATCGGAACTCTCCGGAGGGATGAAAAAGCGGGTGGGACTCGCGCGGGCACTGGCATTGTCTCCCGCGGTCATGTTCTACGATGAACCGACGACCGGCCTCGATCCGGTCATGAGTGACATCATCAACGAGTTGATCCTGCGGACGCGCAATCGGCAGAACGTCACCAGCGTGGTCGTCACACACGATATGCACACCGTCCGTCGCGTCGCTGACCGGGTCATCATGCTCTATCCGTTATCGCGACTGTCACCGGGTGAATCCCAAATCGTCTTCGAGGGGACCGCAGCCGAAGCCTTCGCCAGCAATGACGACCGCGTGGCCGACTTCGTCCACGGCGACGCCCAACGCCGCCTGCAGGAACTGGCTGCTTGAGGCAGGAAAGAGGATTTGCCGCAAAGAGGCGCAAAAGTCGCAAAAAAGATAAGGAAGAGGTTTGGCCACAAGAGGCACAAAAGGAACGGAGAAATCCATCCGTTTCGTGCAAGTCAACCCCGCAGGGGAGCCTCACATCATCTAAGCACGACGCAGTAATTGAATCAGTCGATCTCCGTCCAAGCCACATTACCGACAGTCTTCACAACGTATCCCCAAAGAATGTCCGAGCTTTTTATTTTGTGCTCTTTTGTGCCTCTTGTGGCTAATTCTCTTCGGTCTTTTTTTGCGACTTTTGCGCCTTTTCGCGGCTAACTCCTTTCCGGCGAATCACACTGATCTGCGAATGGAATCGTGATGCAGAATGAACGGCGATTGCAATTTCAAGTCGGGCTGACGGTGCTGATTGCCCTGTCGATCGGCACCGCGCTGGTGATTCGCTTTGGCGATCTGCGGAAGGAATTTGACCAGCGGTATGCGATCTTCGTGCATCTGGAGACCGCTGCGGGACTCTATCACGGTGCACCGGTCTTCATGAGCGGGCTCCCGATCGGGCACGTCGCGAAGGTGATGTTTGCGGAAACTTCGGGGGTGATCGTGGAGTTGGCGGTGAAGCCCGATGTCAAGTTGCGGGCCGACAGCCGGGCGCTCGTTTCCCGTTCGCTGCTCGGGGAAACCGCAATCGAGTTCATCCCTGGTCGATCGACCGAGTTTCTGGCAGAGAATGACCATGTGAAAGGGCAGGGGGCGGCTGACCCACTCGCGGCCGTACAACGTCTTGAAGGGCGCGCGGCGGAGGTCCTCGACACCCTCACCGCGACCGCCCGCGAATGGCAGCAGGTCGGCCAGAACGTCAACACGCTGATGGACACCAACCGCGGCAACATGGACGCCGTCGTCGAACGGGCGGCCGAGTCGCTGCATGAGTTCACCGTCACGCTGCAGGCTGCGAACCGGATGATCTCCTCGGCGAACACAGTCCTCGGCGATCCGGCCGCACAACGGGCGCTCAAGGAGACGCTCGAAGGCTTACCGCTGCTGGTCGACGACACCCGCCGCACGATAATCGGAACGCGACTGGCGATTGAAGGCGTTCACAAGAACATGGTCAACCTCGCCCAGGTGACGGAACCGGTCGGTCAACGGGGCGAAGTGATGGTCGCCAAACTCGAAAGCAGCCTCACCAACCTCGATCAACTGCTGACGGAAATGAACCGCTTCGCCCAGGTCGTGAACAAGCCGAACGGCACGCTGCAGAAGTTCGCGACCGATCCGTCCCTCTACGACAACATGGACCGTTCGTCGCAATCGTTGGCGGTGATGCTGAAGAACGTCGAACCGGTGCTCCGCGACCTGCGTGAGTTCAGCGATAAGATCGCCCGCAACCCGGAACTGCTCGGTGTCGGCGGCGCGATGCGCCCCAGTTCCGGCCTGCGTGACGAAGAAGTCCTGCAGAAGAACGCCCCACCGCGTACGCCTCCCAACGGCCGCACCGCAATCCGTACGCAGAACCCGTAAGTCATCCGTCGACTGGCAGGATGCGGCCAAGTCCGCGAGCCTACGACGGGTTCGTCTCTCTCGAATCCGAGAGCACTCGTGCTAAGGGCGAAGCCCCACAAACCGTTGCGGGACTGCCGTTAAAACGAAACGCCGAAAGCGTAAACTCTCGGCGTTTTGCGTGAACTGGTCTGTACCGCGATTCCGCAGTACTGAAACGAGCTCCCCGACCCGTTCGGCATTCACATCGCGGACTCACGGAGCAAGGTGCGTACGCAACCAACAAGTTACGTCAACGCCGCTCGTACGATTTCTATCCATGGAACCCAATTCCCGCAAGGTTGGAGGCGAAAGAGCCAAAGAAAAAACGACTCCCCCACCTCACGACCGTCTGAAACGCGCTCGGTACTACCAGTCGTTGCTCGACTCTGGAAAGTTCAAAAGCCGAGCCGAACTCGCCCGCTTCCTCGGCGTCAGCAGGGCCCGGGTGACTCAAGTTCTGAATCGCCTCAAATCCCTCACCTCTGCACCCAGCGATGGGTCGGAAGTTGCCTGACTCCACTTTGGTCGGGGTCGGTTTGTTGGATTCGGCGGAGCGCCAAGGCGATCAGTGTGATCGGCACGAGGATGCTGAGGCCTGCCGCTGCTTGCCAGTAACCGGACAGATACTGGGCCAATTCGATGACAAAACATCCCGCCGCGACAGCGGAAATCTCTGAATCGAGTAGGGGCGACCTAACGTACCCATGCCATACATCCTTCCGCGTGGGACAACATTCTAAGACACTCAAGCGGCATCGTTTTCGTGTTCAATAGGAAATCGGATGGCCGATGGGCGCTTCGTGTCCTTGTTGTCACTGGGCTCGGCAAGGTGATCCTGAATCGGATTGCCGTGCAGCCCACTATTGCGCGACAGACCTCAAGGGTTACTTGCGGTGTCGATCTGCTGGTTTGGCAAGATCGTAAATCTGCGTTCCCGCCGGAAAAGCGATTTCAAAGTCCTGCCGCCCTGCATCGAATTGGGATTCGAAGTTGGTGCTCACCACCGTGATGTGGATGCTGTGGTTGGTCCCAGTGCCATTCATGATCTCCAGCGTCCACGAAGCTGGATACCAGATGCCGCGTCCATCCTGGCGATACGACAGATTCAGCGAACGCGCAATCTTTCCACCCTCTAATCCAACCGTCCGAGTGACGACGAATTGCCTCTCTGGGTCCAGGAACATGTGAGTATCGACGTTGCGGTTGTCGATTCGCATCAGCTTGATGCACTTTCGTCCGTTGGTGTCGATGGGATTCGGGTCCACTCGGTAGCCATCAAGGTTGATGTGACCAAGATTGCGATCGACAGGGTTCAGGCCGAGCATCGCTGGCCGATAGGTGACGTCGCAAAGTCCCGGTAAGAAAGATGTTTTGTATCCCAGTTTCTCAGGTTGACCGGGATAGCGATGCAGGCTGCTCGCGTCGCCGTTGAGGACGGCCATAAACTCAAATGGGGCGAAGTCCCCGATGCGTTCCAGCCAGGTTTTCCCACTCCCCTCAATCCGACATCTGTCGCCAACGATGACCAGCGACTTGTTCCACTGGACGACGAGATCGTCCACCGGTGTCTCTTTGCGGTTGGGCGAGATCATTTCACCGCGCGGATAGATGCGATTCTCTGTCCAGGTCAGGCGGCTGTTGGCGACATCGCGTGCTCGTTGTGTCCATCCGGCGAGGATTTGTTGCTGAGTGCGTCCATCATGACTGCCGTCGGCATCTGCCTGGTTGCGGCTCTTCGCAGGCTCCGCGTTCACCACGCTGAGGCTCAGCCAAGTCGCGGTACTTGCTCCAAGAATGAGTAACAGGAGTCGTCGAGTCAGCATGAGAGTCTCCGGCTTCGAGTCATGGATGAGTTTGCGACGCCGACAAATACATTCCGCGTCATGGATCAGGAGAATTTGGCCGCACCGGATTTCTCGGCGCCCCGCTCTGGGAAGTCGTCACTCCTCTTGTTTCGGCAGCGCTACCACTCTTGGATCGGTTGCCTGCTCGACCACTTCGAACGACTTCGCCTCAATGCAATAGTATTTAGGGAGCTGTCGGCTGACTCCAGGTCGAGACATCGACTCCAGGAGTAGTGTGCCGACGACGCGAACGACTCGACCACGCAGTTCCGGCTTGTTGAAATCAACGCCTTTGACGAGCACTGTCCCGCCTTCAAAGACAACACGCGATTTCGGTATGTGTGTATCGACGTCATATGCCCAAGCCAGTCCTTCGACCTGGACACGCTTGCCCACGGCGCGATGCCGAAACTCCGCATCGCCTTTTGGGTCGGCATCGGATGATGCGTAGACGCGCCACGGCACGGGATAGACATTCGGGTTCACGGGATCCCACACGCGGAGTTCTTTGTCGGGCACCCACAGCGAAAGATTCGGTTTTGTGGCGGGATCATTCTCGACGGCCCGCCGTGCGGCGATTCGTTCCTGTGCCTGGACCGCAGTGCGAGGGTTGAAAAGCTGAAAGCTCGTAACGATGCCGAAGCCACCCAGCAGGCAAACGGCTACCGGCCACAGGATGGCTTTTCGCAAACGGCTCATTGCTCACTCCTTGGAAGAGGTTCGTTATGTTCTTCTCAAAGAAACTGCAGTGCGCGAGCCACGCCGCTTACTTCATGTGCTTCGCAACCGGGATCACATGATGCAAACGGGTCAGCGGATCGAGTTTCCCGTCCATCGTGTGGGTGTTGAGCCGGATTTCCGCGCGGGCGGCCCATTCTCTGCGAAGATGCACCCTCCCCACCGCTTGACCGTCATTGGTGGCCCGCATGTCAATCGACACGACCATATCCATCCATTTGCCGCCGTCCTCATTCTTCTCTTGGTTGGGAATAACCAGCTCAACCTCGTCCAAAGGCTTGAGCCGTCCCTCGTCGGCCAATGTGAACACGATGGTCACCCGCCCGCTGTCATGCTCGGTCACCGCCAGATCGTACTTGAGTTTGAGTTCCCCCTTCGTATGCCCCAGGTGAAAGCCGATACCCCAACATTGATGGGAAACCAGTGCCAGAACGGCGACGACGGGCAACAGAATCGTCCAACGAAGCGTGCGAGATTTCATGTCATTAGTCCTTGATGATGGGAGGAGTAGGGACCGCGGCGCTGT
Source organism: Planctomycetaceae bacterium (assembly GCA_044229335.1). Taxonomy (GTDB): domain Bacteria; phylum Planctomycetota; class Planctomycetia; order Planctomycetales; family Planctomycetaceae; genus DSVQ01. The sequence continues at coordinate 14,253 of JBGATC010000055.1, forward strand.
ACGGCACCGTCGGGGCGTCATCACTCAAGGTGATTCGTCTCACAGTTTTTTCTTTGTGTGCACACTGGGACCATCTTCGGGCTTCATCTCGGGGAAGTCCTTGGCCTTCAAATCCAGAAAATCCTTGATCTTCAGGACGTAGCCCTCATCCCCGTCGCTGTTCTCATTACACATCACCAAGAAACTGCATTGGGCAAGCCGCTCAGGCGTTGCGGAGAAGGCGACCGTCGTCAGGTCTTTGGCCTGACGGTTGTAGATCGGAGTAGGCTGTAACAGAGCGGAAAGAACTTGCTTTCCGTTTTGGTCATCCATCCGCAGTTCCGCGTAAGTGAACTTTTCCAGCGAGCCAGTCCGCTTGAATTCGATCCACACGGTGATCCGCTCGCCGCCGATCTTCCGGCCATGCATGGTGATCCCAATTTTTTCCTGGGCAGCCTCCTTAGTCAGCACGGCAACTCCGCCTTCTCCAAGGCAGAGATTTGTGGCGACACAACACGCGGAGACGGCCAGCACAGCGATCGTCATTCGGGAAATGGAGAACATTTGTTGGAGCCTTTCATTGCTCGATGCGGTATTCCGATTTAGGAATTGCTCGTCGATGATCGGTGCCGCAGAGCGTCATCACGCTCATTGAGTCGCCTCACAGCTTCGTCTTGGTGTTCACATTGGGGCGGCGGTCTTGGGGCTGCATGTCGGGAAAGTCCGATTTCAAATCCAGAAAGTCCTTGATCTTCAGGACGTAGCCCACATCTCCTTCGTTACTCCCATAACACACCACGAAAAAGCCGCACTGTGCGAGTTGCTCAGGCGTTGCGGAGAAGGCGACCGTCGTCACGTCTTTGGCCTGGCGATTGTGAATTGGGACGGGCTGCAACAGAGCGGAAAGGACTTGCTTTCCATTCGGGTCATCCATCCGCAGTTCCGCGTACGTGAACTTTTCCAGCCAGCCGGCTCGCTTGAACTCGACCCACACCGTGATCCGCCCGTCGCCGCTCTTCCGGCCATGCATGGTGATCCCATATTTTTCCTGAGCAGCCACCTTCGTCAGCACACCGACGTCGACCGCTCCAAGGCAGAGATTTGTGGCGACACAACACGCAGAGACGGCGAGCACAGCAATCGTCATTCGGGAAATGGAGAACATGTTGCTGGGCCTTTCATGGTTTGAGGAAGTCACCAGCCATCGGTTGCATGGAACGTCCGGCAGACACGCAGACTGCGAGACCGGTAAGGGCAGGAATCATGGCGATTTCAGAGAGCAGCCTGCCCGCGTCAATTTGTGGTCGATAGGACTTGCTATCAGAGAAGTCTGCTGTTCCTGGCCCAATATGGATCAGGGCTCGGCCTGCGGAACTCCCGAAAACATGCTTGCCATCTTGACCCACGGTTGGGCCATCCAAATGCCACGGCGGCCACGCTGCCGCGGTCAGCAAGCCGACAAGACCGATCGCCAGTATGATGCGTGTGCTGCGGTTCATCAGAATACCTTCTACTCCGTGCCTGAACGGAGATGGTGTCAATCAGACACGCAGACTGCGAGACCGGTGAGGGCAGGAATCATGGTGATTTCAGTTCGTCTGGGGCGACGACCTCGTATTCAAACGCATTGGACGAAACCAAGTCGTCCTTCCACGGGGGGGCATCCCCCGACGTTTCGATAGGGAATCCGTTGTGCGTGTCGCCCGGATCGTACACGACTCGGCCTTTGAACTTTTCAGCTCGTTCCGCCTTATGCGTGAGCAGAACTGAAATGGACTCGCGCGCCGGCAAGTAGAGAATCTGTCCGGGAGTTCCCTCCTTGGACTTAGTCAAGATCTGCTTCGTGAGCTGCGGAATCATCGTCGGCAACACGCCCCCATCCCAGGCGGCCTTGTCTGCAGAAACTATGCAGAAGTGTGCACCCGCCGAGGGATGCCAGCCGATGGGCTTCAGGCTGCCGGTTGTATTCGTGATCGTACACTGCAAGTTGACCGGCTCACCGACTGCAAACTTGTTCTTCTCGAGCCGAATCTCGAACTTGAGCCCCAGCCCGGACTTCCCATCCAATGGTGGAAGCGGATGGGTTTTCTCGCTGGGCGACTGTGGCAGACGTCCACCGGGTAACCTCAACTCTTCCGACGGGCCGGTGCGATAGGGGTCTTCTTTTGTCGGGCCAACGTGTTTCTTTTGAGACGGCGGATCGGCGGCGACCCGGCGAAAGAACACCACCCGGTTCGGTTGTTTCCCTACTCGGGGCGGAATCTTCGTATTGGGCATCGTGAACCACAACGATCCGTCGGTTTGAATCTCTAATGATCCGCCTATGAAGGTGGGCCCCCCTCCAATGTCTTTGGCCATAAAGGTCGGAGGAGATTTCGACGCATCAATCTCCAACTTCCCTTGGAAAACTGCCTTTCCTTGCCTGAGATGCGATAGGAGCCCATCCCGGAACTCCAACTCACCCCACTCGGGGATTTTCGTGTCGGCGGGTTCTTGCCCTGGTTCCATCTCCCAGCGGCCTTCGAGCTGGCGCTGAAACTCGGCCACTAAGTCGACCAGTTTCACTGTCCGCGAGCCTTTGATTTCGTCGCGTGTTGCATCCACTGGCTGTGTTGGGGAGTCAGAGGCAAGCGGCCCGACGCGGAGCGACACGAGCTTGTCGGCCTCGCGGAACAGGAAATAGACTTCGATGGCGGCACCTTTCTCTTCCGCTCGGTTTGCCCGCAGCACTCCACGGACGAAGTACCGCACGCCGTCACGCTCAATCGACTTCTGATCGGTATCAGGATGGATCTTCTTCATCACTTCCTCGGTAACGTCACCGGTCTCGACCTCCTGAAATTCATGATCACGCAGCCACTGTTGAGCACCCGCGCGGTCCACGGAGTCCGGAATTTCGTCGGGCAGTTTCTTCATCCATGCCAATGTCCACGTCCGCTTGGATACTTTGATGGAACGTTCATGAGAGTATTCGTCTTGAGCCTTCGTATCGTCAGGCGGCATCTTCCGCGCGCGTCGGTAGGTCTTAAGCACTCGGAGGTCGCCCGCGGTCGTCCTCAACGAATCGGGTCGGGCACCCCCTTCGCGCGTCACGCACACGACGAGTTCCTCGCCGGTCTGTTGGAAGAGGCCGCGAGCTGTCCCCTCCCACATCTTGAAGTCGATGGCGGTCCCAGCCGCCCCAGCCTCACCTTGCGCAATGGATAGCCGACCCGATTCTCCTCGAATCTCCGTGCCATCCGAGGCAGTCTGGAGTTGGGAAAAGTTCGCATCCTTGATGATTAGACGCTCGTTGAACAGCTCTCCTGGAGTCTTGGCTTGTCCCTCTCGTTCCAAGGTCACCAGCCTCCATTCTCCCTGCAGTGCGGCGAGCTGCTCATTCGTCGGATTGCTCTGAAAGCAGAGTGCCGTGATCACTCCCAAGACACCGACAATCGCAACCAGGATTTTGGTCATTTGCATCCGATCCTTTCTGAAAAGCGCGTTGCGAGCAGACGATCCGCTGGCTTTTGGCAACAGGGCAGCGGCTTCCTTCGGAAGCGGACTAAAGTCTGGATGCTGCACATGCGCCAGGCAGCAGGCGAGCAATTGCGACACCTCCGCTGCGGACGAAAAGCGCTCGCTCGGCTGTTTGGCCATCAGCCGCTCGACAATCCGGCAGAGCCACGTGGGCACGTCGGGATTGAGCTCGCGAATCGGCGTCGGCTCGCTATCGGTAATGAGCCTGAGCACGCCATAGCTCGTCTCAGCACGAAACGGGGCGCGGCCCGTGCAGGCGGCATACAGCACACTCCCCAGACTGAACAAATCCGAGCCTGCATCGACGGGTTCGCTACGGGCCTGCTCGGGAGACATGTATTGCGGCGTGCCGGCCAGAAATCCGGTCTGCGTGAGACTCGCATCGTCGATGGTCCGCGCCAGTCCGAAGTCGACCAGCGTCACTCGTTCAACCCCTTCGGCCAGCAGCATGTTCGCCGGCTTAACGTCGCGGTGAACGAGTCCTTGGGCATGGGCTGCCGCCAGTCCCGCCGCCGCCTGCATGCCAATGCGGAGGATTTCGCGCAGCTCTAGCGGTCCCTGTTCATTCAAGCGCTTTTGTAAGCTGAGACCGCGCGTGTACGGCATGACGAGATAGGGAATCCCCTGCCATTCCGCCACGCCATGAATGGCCATGACGTGGTCATCTACGACGGCGGCTGCGGCTTGGGCTTCGCGGGCAAACCGCTTACGAGCCGCCCCGGAGGTCGCGAGGTGCGGCAGCAACATCTTGATCGCCACGTACCGATTGAGAACGGCGTCAAAACCCTTGAAAACCACGCCCATCCCACCGCGACCGAGGATGCCGACAATTTCATAGGGACCGAGTCGTCCCAGCATCCGGGGATCATCGGTCGGACCGAGTAGCTTGACGAATTGCTCGACCGAACCATCGGCCTCGTGCGGCGCATCATTCGCTGAGGAATGCGCCTGTGTCGGAAATGCGTGCGGATCGGACACATCGCTGAGCGCGGCGCGGAGTTCACGCTGCCAGTCTGGTTCCGCGCCGGCCTCTTCAAGCATGCGACGACAGGCGTCGCAGTGCGTCACATGATCGTCGAGCTGTTCCATCTCGCGCGGAGACAACTCGTTCTGCGACAATTGTCGCAGCCGGTCGTGCGTCAGGCAGGATGCAAAACTGTTCATGATCGTACTTCTATGAATTAGAGGTCCCACTGCTGGGAAACTTCCTGGACCTTTTCCTTCACTCGCTGCAAAACCCGGAATCGAGCGGTGTACACCGTCCCCGGCGAACAACCGTATGAAGCCACCACGTCAGCCACCGACCGCCCCTGAATCGACGTTTCCCAGAACAGTCGCCAAGTCAGTTCGTTGAATTCCGGCCGAATCTGTTCGGACGCCCACCGGAGCGCTTCGCGGCGGCTCTCACGCAAGAGTTCAGCGGTGGTTTCGGGATCTTCGGCGAACTCCCCCGCCAACAGTTCCATCACCGAACTCGATCCTGCGCCCCGGTCGGGCGGCGTGCGGCTGAGCGCCTTTGTAATGGCATTCCGGGTCACAGTGACGAGCCAAGCCCGGAACGGTGGCCCATTCGGGCCTGGTTTCCAACCGTCAATTGCCTGGGAAATCGCCAGAAACACCCGCTGGGTGAGATCCTGCGAATCGGCATCCTGCATCCCGCGCCGCCGCGCCATGCGGTACACAACCGGTCGGTAAATCGCCAGAAACTCGGTCCACGCGGCCCCGTCCGCCAGGTCTTTGACCCTGGCGATGAGGCTGTGACTGGTGTCTGGTAAGTCCCACATCGTGTGCTCCTACACTTATTCATCCGCCAGCCGCCACGTTCTTGCGCAAAATCGAAGACAGCTGGATCAGATATTGCTCTAACGCGGCAAAGCACCACATCCCAGTTTACTCGGGCATTTCATGGACGATCACTCAGCTCTCTTGCCGCTCCACCCGGACGACGAACTCGACCTGCAGGTTGGCAGAGGGCTGATCGCCGTCATGGCGGAAGCGGGCTTCCGCAAGATCGCTGAGCTTCGGTCTTCTTTGGCTGCCGATGGAAAGCGTCTGCCGCTGGTCCGCGTCCGGGACAATCAACACCTCGCGTCATTCAGGTTTCTCCTTCACGATTCCGGACAACTGAAAGCCGATGGTGACTTCGCGACGCTGGCTGACATCCTTCAGTCACTTTCCGGCTCTGCACGACAGTCTGTTGTCGACCGCTGAACCTGGTCCGAGGGACCGAGCCACTAGACTCATCCCCGAGGTCTGAACCTCAAAACAGAAGGCGTCGCGGTAGAGGGTGGATTACAGCTACCAGCGTCCCTTCTCTGCGCCTCGAGACGGAGTCGCGTCCGTCCGAGCGGAGATGCTCCTGTTGGCCCAGCCTGGGAGAATCGGCACAAATTCATGAAATCCATGCAACAAACGGCGAATCGTACTTATTCAGATTCCGGAGGGAGGCGGTCTCTAGCGCCGTTCGTGTCGCTAGGCTGCTGACCAAACGCTGCGCTCGATTGTGCGGGGACACGCCATGCGGATTCTGACACGGGCTGTGGTTGTTGTGATCGGCAGTTGCTCTTTCGCCGCCAGTGCGCAGGAGTCCGGTGTAGGGAAACCCGCAGTGCCACCGGCGGAGCAGCAACAGCCGAATCATAAGGCGGCGTTCACCGCCTGGGGCCAGAAAGTCGATGGCCTGCAAGCGGGTTTGGGATTCCTTGACGAGGGGCGCGTCTACCATCCCGGCGAGACGGTTACGCTCGTCGTTCGGGTTCGGAACTTCGGCAAGACGAAGGCGAAATACTCTTACAGCCCCGACCTGTTTTACGAGAACCCGCCCAGCGTGACGGGAAGCGACGGCAAGCCGGTCGTCGTCGAAGGCTCGCCGGTCGTCCTCAAGAGCTTGCCCCGAACGATTGAGATCGAAGTGCCTCCGGGCGACACGATCGAACTCTGTGAACTGAAGCTCGTGATCCGACCCGCGACCGAGGCCCGTGACCCGCAGCCGGAGTGGACACTGTTCGGGACGGGGACGTACCAGTTTCGGTACGACCGGGCAACCGACCCCGCTGACTTCGGCGGCATCCAATCGGTGAACCTGCTGGGCAAGCTGGACACGGGGAAGCTGGACCTGGTGGTGGAAGACCGGACTTACACGGCCTGGGGCGAGCCGGCTGGGGGGCTGCAAGCCGGGCTGGGCTTCCTCCGCGGCGAGCACCGGGCCTACCACCCTGGTGAAACGGCGAAGGTCGTCCTCCGAGTTCGCAACGTCGGCCAGGACAGCGCAGCGTTCGAGTACAGCAAGGAACACTACTACCAGAACCCGCCCGCCGTCACCGACGCCAAGGGCGGGGCGGTGTCGCTCAAGGGCTGTAACGAGTGGCTGAAGCCGCGGTTGGAACAAGTCAATCTGAACGCGGGGGAGCAGATCGACCTGTGCGTGTTCGACGTGAAGCTCCGGTCGCCGAAGGCCGCGCCGGACGACACGCCGTGGGCGCTGCACGGGGTGGGTAAGTTCCAGTTCCAGTACCCGAAGGGCACCGAGAGTCCGTTACCCCCGCTCTCCGGCAGCGGGCTGGACACAGGGAAACTGGACCTCGTGGTGGAGGACGGGGTGGCGTTCACCGCCTGGGGCACGGAGGTCGATGGCTGCCAGATGGGGCTGGGCTTCCGCCCCGGCGAGCGGCGCGTCTACCACCCCTACGAAACGGCCAAACTCCTCGTCCGGTTCCGGAACGTCGGCAAGCAGGAAGCAACGGTCCCGTACAGCAAGGAGGTCTTCTACCGGAACCCGCCGAGCGTCACGGCGGACAACGGCCGACGGGTGGTGTCCATCGAAGGCTCGATCCCGCTCCCGCTCGGCGGACCCAAGCAGCCGTTGGATGTCAAGGTGGCACCGGGCGAAGTGGTCGATCTGTGCGAACTGGACCTCCAACTCCGATCCGAGACGGAACGTGGCAAATTGACTCAATCCTGGGCACTGTTCGGGACCGGAGAATTCCGGCTCCGGTACGGCCGATCCGCCTGGAGCAAACTGGACACCGGCACGTTGGACCTCGAAGTCCGGGATCGGTCGGCCGCTGCGGACCCGAAGGCGACGTTCCTCAAGCGGCCGGAGGAGGCCAAGCTCAACGTCGCGTCGTCGCCGAGGTTCGACCCGCAGGTCTTCGTCTACCGTGCCGAGCCGATTTGCGGCAAAGTCGCGGACCACAACCCGGACGCGCAGGAAGTCGTCCTCGATGTCGGGTTGAAGGACGGGGTGCGATTCGGCCACGCCTTTCAGATCGTCACGGACAAGCCCGGGGGCGGGGCCGCCGTCGCCAAGGTGATGGAACTGGACGGGAACGGGAAGGGGTGCATCGCCAAGCTGGTCTCCCTCAGTCCCAGCCACGCCTCGAAGTCCTTGAAAGGCATGGCCGCCGTCGCCACCGCCCCGATGTCGGAGAAGGGCGAGGCCGCCATCGAAACCCGCGTGGGCAGGAACGTCTGGCACACCGAGTCGCTGGAGAACAAGATCATCCGCGGCTTGCTGGACACCGCCGGCCCCAACGCCCGCATCCTGGTCGTGCAGGAGAATGGCGTTGTGGAAGGTGGGGCGCAGGGGGTGTACATGCCCGACGACCTCATCCGCGCCTTCCCCCGCGGCACCGGCGGTGACGTCTCGTTCACGGGCAGAGGGAAGCCGGCCGACAAGGGGCACGTCGCGGTCCGGTTCGAGGTGAAGGCGGTTCAGCACTCGCCCCCGATCAAGGCGAAGGCCGACGGCAACGAGTGGGCGGCGGGCCACGCCCCCGGAGACGTCCGCCTCCGGCCGGACGGCGGCCGGCCCGACGCCCGGCCAGTCTTCGAGCACAAGGAGTTCGCGGTGGTCCTCACCGCTCGCGTCCGGGGGCAACTCGAACGGGCGGGGGTCCGCGACTTCGAGAAGCACTTCGCGGGCAAGGCCGTCCGCGTGACGGGACCGGTCGCCTTCTCCCGCCTCGTGTCGGACGTGGGCGACACGCTGCTGTATGACCTCGTAGTCAACGACGTGAGCCAGCTCGAGGCGGTCGAGTGACGGTGCGCGGGCCGGCCGTGCCTCTCCCGGGCGGGCGGAGGGGTTCTGACGCGCGTGGCGTGGCGTGGCCCCTTACCGCACCCGCTGACCCGGGTGATGGGTGACCAGAAACGGTGACGTCCGCGACGCGCGAGGGTAGCTCATGCGGGTGGGAGTGAATCCTGGTGGCGGGCCTGGCCGGCCTGCTCGGAGGGTGCGGCGATGCGAACCGGGCGGGCGAGAAGTCCCCGCTGGCGGGCAGGGTCGGGCACGCCTGTACTGTCCAATTCCGCCGCGGGGACGCCTTCGGGGCCGGCGGGAGGCTGCCGGTGTCGCCGACCACTGACGCCGTGAACGGGGCCGCGGTGAGCGTCAGCGGCACCCTGCGGCCGGGCGCCGGCGAGTGGATCGAGGTCGAGTCGGGGGACGCCACCTACTGCATCCCCCGCGCGTCCGTGCTGTTGGTGCAGTTCAAGACCGACCGCGGCGAGGCGAAGGACGGAACGCACCATTGACCAACGGAGTGCGAGCATGTTCCGAAACCACCGCGCGATTCACATCGCACTTGCGATTGACAGGCGACCGTTAACACAAGCAACAACTTGAAAGAAAAAAACAGACATGAACTTGATCCAACCAAGCGTTGCCGCCCGGCGTGCGCGGGCGTCGTTCGTATTTGCCGTCGTCGCCCTTGTTGCTGGTGTGATTTGCATTATGGGCGAACAGTGGCCTCCAGGCCTCATCCACGTGTTCGCGGCTGTGGCGGGGATCATGATCGCCTGGCAGCTGCCCGAGCACACGAGCACGGGGACAAAGACAGACGAACAAGCCGACGAACCAACCTCTGCAGACCGGGGCCGCATGTAGGCTTCTTGGAGTTCACAGTGGCTGGGCCGTTCGCGGCTACTGAACTGTGTCGTTCGACAGCTCACACTGTTGGAGAATCGCTTATGGTCGACGACCCGTTGTAGCCTGCCCCCGCTGCGGATCATCCATCGAACGGGGCTTCTCCCACAGGGTGATCGGTCTGTCGTATGTGGCGCCCGACAGCTTGGACAAGTTCCTGTCGATTGACGAAGACCTCGCAAAAGCAGGTCTTCGAAAATTCCTACCCAGCCCGGCGGAGTATTTCCGGTCCTTTCTGTGTCGGACGTGCAGCCTGTATATCGTCGATTATGGGACATCGCTTAGTTTAAACGGCGCGAAAGAGTTGGCGCGTTCAATCATTCGTAAGAGTCCTTAAGTGTGGGTGTCGCCCACCCCGGACCTGGAACCTGGTTTCTTTCTTGATCGTGCCGAGCTGCTGGCTCGGCCTCACACAAGGGTCTGAGTGATGCAATACGTTGTTTCATTTTTACTGTTCGTTCCGCTCTTCATGGTGACCGCCGAGTCCGCGCCGGCGGACGACAAACGCGCAAAGGCGGAAGACCTGAGCAAGGTTCACCCCCCCGGCGGCGCGCCGCTGCGCGGGAATCGGGGAACCGCGATCACCGCAGACGTGCTGGAGCGGGTAGGCAAACGGTTAGAGTCGGCCCCGGTCGCCGACCTCGACAAGTGGCTCAACGAACTGGAGCGGATCACCGGCCGGAAGTTCGATAAGGAACTCGACAGGGGTGGTTGTCGCACCTACTTCGCCATTCGGATGAGCGTAGCGTTCGACGACCTCACGTGGGACGCCAAGGCCGCCGACAAGCTCTTCGGACGCATTCAAACCATCCCGCCCGCGGAGGCCAAAGCTTGGAAGGAAGCGTTCGAGGCGGCGGTCAAGAATGACTTCGGGCCAGCATACACCGTCCCGCTCGTCCTCGTCCCGGTAGACGCCCTGTTCGATGGGGAGAAGTACAGCGCCGAGCAAGGCAAGAAGTCCCGAGCGCGGCTGGCCCAGTTCACTGCGGACGCCGTGAGTCTGTGGCAGCTCCGAGTGGACCGGTTCGAAGGCACCAAACTCGACGCCGCGATGAACATGGTCCTGCGGGACGAGTTCTTCTATAACGAGCGGCATGTGAGGGATCGGTTCAAGGTCGCCGTCGGGCTGGAGTAGCGGTCCGCGGAACCCGTCCCAATGAGTATTGCCTCGCCACTCCAAACGACGCCCGCGCGGTGGCCGCAATGAACGATGACGGCAGGCAGTCTGGTACGCGCTGTTCCGGGAGGACGTTGACTTGCGGCAGTTCAACGACCGAGCCGACTCCCGGCGGCCGGGCGTCATCCACGCGGCGCTGGATTAGTTGCGTCGTCATGCCGGAGCGGGCGCGTCCACAGGGAAGCCTGAGCCAGGACGTTGCCGCCGTCGTGTTCGGGCCGTCGTTCGGTTCGGGGACTGCTGCCCGGCCATGGAATGGAGCCCGGACGTTGCAAAAGGTACGAAAAGATGCGGCGAAGAGGCGATCGCTCGCAACAACCAGTGCCGTAGGCTTATTGGTACAGGTGAGCGCTACAACTTTGTGATTCCCCTGGAAGGCACCGAGATGACCACGCAGGCCGACTCCTCTTCACAGTCAGAGTGTGTGCCGACGCCGGAATCCCCTCCTGCCCAGTCCTGGCGAAAGCTGCCCCTCTTGCTGATCGTGGTGCCTCCAGCTGTGGTCGTGGGCGTCTATTTGATATTGCAGGCCTACATGAAACATCTGTCCTCGCTGGACCCGACTCCCAATCAAGGGGCGATGGTGGTCGCCTTCTTCGTAATGGTGGGGACATCGATCCTGGCGGCGATCGTAATGCTGGTCGGTGTCATTTTGTTATTGCTGCCCCGCGGACGTTGATAGGGCCACTGATGTCTACACCCCGAAAAGAATCATCGTTGACCATGGCCGAATTCACTCGCACACCAAACCGAATGGATGAGACTGGGAACGTCCTACTCGGGATCGTGTGCGCTGGTTTAGTGGGAATGCTCGGCTATGCCGCAGCATTTATCCACGCCAATCGCCCGTCAGGCACCTCCAGCCAAGTGATTGTGGCCATTGCTTTTGCCATCGGCCCGTTCGACCGAATCGTCGCGGCGCTGACGCTGCTGTCGGAGACTGTGGCGATCGGCCTCCTGGGGTTTGGGGCATTTCGCTATCGCTCCCGGATTTTACGCAGTCCACAGTGGATCATTTCCGCCGTGGGAACTGTCGCAATCGCTTTGGTCATCGCGTGGCTCGTAGCCGTCGCCGTCGTGATTGCAAGTGCACCCGCGTAAGCATGCCGTCTCCTCGTCCCAATCGAGATTGTCAAAATGAAGCTCGCGTTGACTGTTATTACCACTGCTGCGGTCGGATGTGTCTGCGGGCTGCTGGCCGCCTGGGGCGTCGTCGCCTATTCGCTGGTAAACACTCCCAACGTCATTGTCAGACCAATCAATCCCCTGTTCGTGTTCATGTTGCTGCCAGCCGGCGGAGCGATCGGAGGGCTGCTCATCGGGCTTACGGCGATTGTCGTCCAACACCGCTTCGGGACGACGTCAACGCATCGCGAATCGCTACCCAAGGTGCCGTGACGCCGGGCAACTTCTAGAAAGGCAGGACAACGTTGGACGAACCCGGAACAGGGCTCTTCGCGGTCGTGTTCCGAAGGCTCCGCCGGAGGCACTCGCAGCGCTCGCCGGAACGGGGTGGCTCAATTTCGTAGAATGAATGCCATGCCCCCTGACGACCGCTTTCAGCACCGATATCCCAACGACACGTCGTTTCATACGACGCGTTGGTCCGTCGTGCTGGCGGCGCGCGGCGCAAACCGGGAGGAGGTCGCCCTGTCGCTGGAGGCGCTGTGTCGGCAGTATTGGTCACCCTTGTATTCCTTCGTCCGGAATCGGGGGCATCGCGAACACGACGCTCAGGATTTGACCCAGGCGTTCTTTGTCCAGTTGCTGGAGAAGGATTGGTTGACGGCGGCCAATCCGGCACGGGGACGATTTCGTTCGTTCCTGCTGATGGCGCTCAAGCGATTTCTCGCCAACGCGCACGATTATCGCACTGCTCAGAAACGCGGCGGGGATGTCAAAATCTTCCCGCTCGACATGAACGCGGAATCCGTCCTGGCCGATCCGAAAGGGCGTTCCCCGGAGACGTTGTTCGATCGCCAATGGGCCATGACCGTGCTGGAGACGGTGATGGGACGATTGCGACAGGACTATCAGGACGCGGGCCGATTGGACGATTACGAGCGTTTGAAATCGTCGCTCACGGCGGAGCGCGGGACCATCGACTACGAAAGGCTGGCGGCTCAACTGGGAGTAAGGCCGGTCTCGGCCCGCAGCAGCGTCCACCGCATGCGGGCGAGGTTTCGCGATTTATTCCGCGAAGAAGTGGCGGGAACTGTCGCTGATCCGACGGAAATTGAAGACGAGGTGCGGGCGCTGTTGGCAGCACTCGGTACGAGTTGAAAGACGACCTCTCTGAGTTGGGGCCGCGGTTTCATCGCCTCAAATGCGAAGGTTTTCTTAAGGTAGAGGCATGGACTATCTCGCTGAGAAATTGTGCCCACGATGCGGCGCCTCGCTGGCGGACGCTCAGGTGGATGGGCTGTGCGCTCGCTGCCTCGGAGCGTTAAATTTTTGCGCCGATACCATTCTTCCGGGCGCCGCGACCAGCGGCGCCGAGTTTACGCGGGAGGATCTGGAAGCCTGTTTCCCCCAACTGGAGATCCTTGAACTGCTCGGCCGCGGCGGCATGGGCATCGTCTACAAGGCGCGGCAAAAGCAGTTGGGGCGACTGGTGGCCTTGAAGTTGCTGCCCCCGGATCGGGTTGTGGACCCGCAGTTTGCGGACCGGTTTCGCCGCGAGGCGCAGGCGCTCGCCTCCCTGACGCATCCGAATATCGTCGCGATCCACGACTTCGGGCAGACGAACGGGCTGTTTTATCTGCTCATGGAATACGTCGACGGCGTCAATCTCCGGCAGGCGATGAACGCCGGCCGGTTCACTCCGGATCAGGCGCTGGCCATCGTCCCCCCTGTGTGCGAAGCCCTCCAATTCGCTCACGAACATGGCGTCGTTCATCGGGACATCAAGCCTGAAAACTTGCTTCTCGATAAACGCGGGCACGTCAAGATCGCCGATTTCGGCATCGCCCGAATGTTGAGCGAGGAGGCCGCCCATTCGGACTTCACCGAGTCTCAGCCGGCTGGGACGCCGCAGTACATGGCGCCCGAACAGCAGGGGCCAGGACACGCCGATCATCGGGCCGACATCTACAGCCTGGGCGTGGTGCTCTATGAGATGCTGACCGGCGAATTGCCGACGGGTCCACTGCAACCCCCTTCGCGGCGCATCCAGATCGACGTGCGTATTGATGAGATTGTCCTTCGCGCGCTGGAGACCTCGCCGGAGCGTCGCTATCAGACGGCGGGAGAGTTGAACCAACGGGTCTCGACCGTGCTGAGAGGAGCCCATCCCGATTCCGGCGCTAAAGTTACTGTCCCTCCTCGGCCTTTCTCTCGTTCCGCAGTGATCGGCGCCGTGTGGATTCCCGTGTCGCTCGTGTCATTCATTCTGGTCTGCGCCGCACTGGCTCCGTTTCCCAGTCCATTCGAAATGCCAGGCGCGTTCCAGTGGGCCGTGTGGGCACCCGCCGTCGTCCTTTTCGTTTCGGGACCTTTCGGAACGACGATTTTGGGATGGAGGGCGCTGGCGGAGATTCGGCGGTCGCCGAACCAACTGCGAGGATTCTGGCTGGCCGCCTTGGACAGTGTTTTCTATCCAATCGCTCTCACTAATGTCGGCCTGGCTCTGTTGATCATGTCGGTCATCCAAGGTATCGTCGATTCCTGGGCCAATCTCCCGGCGGCCGGACGCGCCGGCCTTCCGATTTCGGTCCGGCTCGCCAATTGGCTGGCTCAGAACGGGCCCGTGTGGGAGACCGGCTTCACCCTTCTGCTGATCCTGGCGAACGTTCTCGTGGTCTCGTATGTGTACCGGCGGTTGAGCACGGCAGCTCACGATGAACTTCCGGTGGCGCGGAACTCGGATGACGAACAGCGCGAACGGCGCGCAGCATCTCTGGCGATCTTGCTGGCCCTGGCGGGCGGTATCGCCGGAGTGATCTCAGCGCTAAGCCCATCGTCAGGCAGGATCACGGCGCCGATCGCTTTGGCGCTGGCAGCGCTGGCGGTGGCCCTCGCATTTCCGCTTCGCCGGCGCGAGGGAGGGCAGGCCGCGATCATTATCGCCACGCTCGGTACGCTGATGTGGCCCTTGCTGTCGGTCGTTGCGACTAGCACTCAGTCTGCGGGACTAACCGCGACGCGCATGTCTCCAGCGGTTCCTCAAGTCGGCGACGGTTCACAAACCGTTCCCCTCAGCGAACCGCTGGCTGGGCAAGACACCGGGTTGAACAAGACCGCCCAAGAGAGCCGTTCGACGCTCAGTCCGGCGACCCCGGATGACGCTTCGATCAACAAGACTTCACCCACGGCCGCCTTGCAGATTTCCGATGTCGCCGTCCACGAGAACCTCATCCTGTTTCGGTTGCGATATCTCCTGCAGCCTTGTGAGCGGCGCTCGATCGAATTGGTCTACACCTGCGCGAGCGAGAACGAATACGTGGGCGGTGACATCACGCCGCCAAAAGGCGCGACGCTGCTCCGGCCGTTTACCGAGAGTACGCGCGAGCGGTTCAACATTCCCGAGTTCCCCTTGCCGCTTTCCAACGACGCGGTTCGGATCGTGCTGGCCGTTCCCACTGCGGTACAGGCGAAAGCTCTCGCCGACACGCTTTCGAAGAATTCCGGCGAGAATCTTCTGAACGGTTCCCCGCTTACCGAGGTGGACCTGCTGGCGAATCGAGAGCTGGCTCCCGCCGCAGCGGCAGACCAGTCGTCGTTGTTTCATCTCTACGTGCGCCTCAAGAACACTGCAGCAGAACGGCAAGGTGCCGTCGAGACTCGCCCCTTCCGCGTCCATCAACTGCTGGCGAGGAATGCACTGCCGATACTGCAAATGTTTGTTCAAAGTCGTCCCGGCCATGACGCGAAAGCCGACGGCGATCGCACCGTTGTGGTGACCGCACCGTCCGAAATCCTCAGCCGAGTTCAGACGTGTCTCGTCGTAATGGATGAGACTGACACGATTGATCCGGAAGCGGACGATCTCAACGACCCGCGCGCGGAGCTGCGTCGGTTTTTCCTGGTCGGTGCGATCGAAAATCGCGGCGAAGCCATCGCCAAACGGATCTCGGTCGGCGTGCTCGCCCAACTCCGCGGCGTCGAGTCCCCCGAATGGATCCATTACCGCGAGACGGGCGACATTGATCCCGCGTGGGAAGCCTCGCTCCGTGGCGACTGGCCAGGGAAGCCACGCGCGCTTCAGCTCTTGGTGGAAGAATGGAACCGCTATCCTCCCCGTGCAAGGCACTTCCGGTTCCTTTCGGGGAAAAGTCCTGCGGCTTGAAAACCGCTACTACCACACGGTTTACGTCGACCGGGTGCGGATGTACGTTCCGGGCCGATCTCCCGAGCCGCAGCGCAAGACGAAAGTCCGGCGGTCTCGGCTCCGGATTCGGGCAGACTACGCCCCGATTCGGAACGTCATTGCGATTGCCCGACAGTTCGAGGCATACCTGAAGGAACCGGGCATCTACACCTACCGGCAGGCGGCCGAGCACTTCAGCACTTCAAAGGTGACGGTGGGTTATCACCTGGCTTTGCTGACTCGATTGCCAGCCGATTTTGTGGCGTGGCTGGAAGCCTGTACCGAGGACTTGCCGATGGCCTTCTTCAGCCTGCGGCGGCTTCGGCCCGTGACGATGATGTCAGAGCCGGAGAGGAAGGGAGCGCTGCTGGAACTGGCCCGGACACTGGTCCGGGAAATGGAGGGCCAGCCCTCCGAGGCCGTGCCCGAGCTGCTGTGGATGCTGGACGATGAGCTTCACCAGATGCCGCGACGCCTGCTCCGGTCGATCATGCTGGACTGACCAGAAAATCCCAGGGAGAAGAGCGCTGCCCCCGACAAGTACCCGAAATCTGACCACCGTGCCGTCATCATCACGATTGTGTTGAATCTCTCGGGGAGGTTCGAAGTCCTCAGAGCGTGGAGAGCAGCCGTTCCAGCAGATCCTGAACGCCAACGGATTCAGCGGAGGTCCGCAAATAGTCAAAGTCAGCGGCATCGCCGAGCAGTTTCATGAGACGCGTCACGTCATCCCATTGGCGTTCTGAGGTCTCGTTGGTCTTTCGATACCACTCCAGCTTACTAATGATGGAGTCCTCGGGGGTCGCGATATGAATCTCCAGCACATGACTGTCACCAAGATTCTCCATCGTGGCTCGATTCATCGCGGTGATGTCAAACGGCCTCTGGCGACTGATGAACACATCGACTTTGAAGGACGTGGGCAAATGAATCAGATTGAAGCACGACTTCCGCCGAATTGCCTCACGGACGGCGGCTTCGCTGACATAGAAGTCTTTGTCGAAGCACCGCAGAAACTCTGCCACGACCGAGTCGTTCATGTCCGCGACGAGATCCACATCCATCGTGGATCGGGAAGCGCCGTGAAACGAACTGGCAACGCTGCCGCCGACGTAGTGACGAATGCCAAATTTGGTGAGGGCGGCGGAAACGGGCGAAAGTGCCGCGACAAGATCGTCGTAGTCACTCACGGCCGGTCTCCATTTGCCAATCACGAACTTCGTCGGCCAGTGCTTGGCCGTAGGTGAGTTCGATGAACCTCAGCCGCACATCACCTTCAGAGAATTCCGGGTGACGCCTGCGAATGGCGTCAAACGCCATACGTCGCACCTGCCCCGACCAAGCGCAGGCCCGTCGCAATCGCTCCTGCGGATTCATCTGACGCAAACATTCCAACTGGACCGCGAGGGCCTCGTCAGACGTGTCGGAAATGTCAGATGGCATCGTCATCAGTATGGCTTAATTCGACTCGGGTTCTCGCCGACTGGTGGCTGTCCCTGTCGACTTCGTAGCGGCCAAGGCCACATGGAACAACCGTTACATTCGGACCGTAGATCATGTGGGCCGTCCATGTGCGGGCGGAGTTGGCATTCCCAGCGACTACCACCGGGGTGCAAAAATGAGATCAGCCCTCATTTTCCCACGATTCACTGAGTCTACCACAATGAAGAACCTGTTTCAGCCCCTGTTGCTGCTGATCGCTGGCGCGACCCAGAAGGAGCTGGCCCGGCAGGTCCGCTACCTCAAGGTCGAGAACGAAATCCTGCGGAGCAAACTTCCTGCCAGGGTGACCGTGACCGAGAAGGAAAAGAACCGGCTGGCAAAGTTCGCCGCCAAGCTCGGGTCGGCGATCAACGAGCTGGTGTCGATTGTGCATCCGGACACACTCCGTCGGTGGATTCGGGCGCTGAACCAGACGGTGAAGAAGACGGTCGCGAAGCGGGGCCGTCCCAAGACAGATGCCGAGATCCGCGAACTAATCTTGAAACTCGCCCGCGAAAACGACTGGGGCTACACCCGGATCATGGGCGAGTTGAAGAAACTCGGCATCACGCCGCCGTCACGCAACACGATCAAGAACATCCTCAAGGAGCACGGTCTCGATCCAGGCCCGAAGCGTGGCGAGGGGACGTGGGACGAGTTCCTGACTCAGCACGCCAAGACGCTGTGGCAGTGTGACTTTTTCGCTAAGAGTGCCTTGACAATGAAGGGGTTTCGGGATTTGTACGTGCTGATTTTCCTGCACGTGGAAACACGGCGCGTATGGATTTCCCCTTCGACGTTCCATCCCGATGAAACGTGGGTAAAACAGCAGGCGGTCGCGTTCCTGGAACATGCCGAGCAGATCGAGCTGCCGCCCAAACTGCTGATGCACGACCGGGACACGAAGTTTACGAAAGCGTTTGATGCGATCTTCGACGCGGCGGGGGCGGAAGGGAAACAGACGGCGTTTCGGTCCCCGAACACCAACGCTTACGTCGAGCGGTTCATCCAGACATTACAGCAGGAAGTTCTCGATCACTTCGTCGTGTTCGGCGAGCAGCACATGGATCATCTGGTGTCGGAAACGGTCGCGCATTACCACGAGGAAAGACCGCACCAGTCACTGGGAAATGATCCACCCGTGAATCGCCGGGCGACGGCAACTCCAGGCAGCGACTCCGACGAGACCAAGTTGCGGATCGTCTGCCGCGAGCGACTGGGCGGGCGGCTCAAGCACTATGATTTGAGGGCGGCGTGACCTTTTTGTCCATGCTTTCGCAGTAATCGTCGATCAGGACATCTTGCTCCGGCGTTGACACGATCATTCGCGGGGATTACATATTCGGAATATCGAATATCCGAATGGGGTGACACTGACATGGCCGATTCGTCTGATTCACGTGCTGCGGCGGAGTTATTGAAAGCCTTTTCGCATCCCACGCGCCTCGCGATCTTGCAGGAGTTGCTGGAAGGCCCGAAGTGCGTAACGGACATGGAGGAGTTACTCCCGGCCCGACAGGCCAACATCTCACAGCATCTCGCTGTATTGCGGCACTCTCATCTGGTGGACTACGCCCAAGATGGTTCCTTGCGCTGCTACTACCTGAGTCGCCCGCAACTGGTGCAGGACATGCTGGCGCTGGTTGGTCGTGATGATCCCGTCATGAAACGGACTCCGGCAGAGATCCAGGCGGACAAGGATCGACTCGCCAAAGCGAAAGCCCGTGGCGAAGTGACGAGCACCAAGACTTCCGCCCGGCGGAAGAAGGTGCCTTCATGACTGCCCCCGTCTACCTCGATTACAACGCCACGACACCACTCGCACCGGAAGTGGTGAAAGCGATGTTGCCGTACCTCGAAGAGGCGTATGGCAACCCTTCCAGCCTGCATTGGGCCGGATTACCGGCTCGCGACGCCATCGAAGTGGCCAGGTCGCAAGTGGCTGCGTTGTTGTGCTGCGATGCGACGGAGATCGTCTTCACGTCGGGGGGCACGGAAGCCAGCAACCACGCCATCAAAGGGCTGTTCTTCTCGCGACGGGCTTCCGGAAGGCCGTTTCACGTCATCACCAGCGGGATCGAACATCCGGCCATCCTGGAACCGTGTCGGTTCATCGAAGAGCTGGGCGCTGAAATCACCCGGCTACCCGTCGACCGGTTTGGGCTGGTCGATCCCGACGACATCCGGCACGCGATTCGACCGTCGACCGCGCTGATTTCCGTGATGTACGCCAACAACGAGGTGGGAACCATTCAGCCCATCACGGAGATCGCCCGGATCGCACACGAGCACGGTGTGCTGTGTCACACAGATGCCGCTCAGACTGTCGGAAAAATCGAGACCGATGTGGAATCGCTCGGCGTCGATCTGCTCTCCGTCGCCGGTCATAAGCTCTACGGCCCCAAAGGAGTGGGCGCGTTATTCGTGCGGGAGGGTGTAACGCTCGATCCGATTCTCCACGGAGCGGGCCACGAGGCGGGGCGTCGCGCGGGATCCGAGAATGTTTTGCAAATTGTCGGCCTGGGAGCGGCTTGCGAACGGGCACAGGACTGGATCGATGACACAACGATTCGCCAGTTGCGGGATGACTTCTGGCAAAGATTGCAGCAGTGCTTCGGGGAGCGCATCGTCCTGAATGGTCATCCCGAATTCAGGTTGCCGAACACGCTCAACGTGAGCTTTGTGGGTGAGCGTGGGCACGAGCTTCTCGCCCGCCTGCCGAACTTGGCGGCGTCCACCGGTTCGGCATGCCACGCGGGGAGTCTGCACATCAGCCCGGTGCTGGCGGCGATGGGAGTGCCACACGATGTCGGCCTTGGTGCGGTCCGCTTCAGCCTGGGACGGCAAACGACTCCGGTAGAAGTTGCATGGGTGGTCGAAGCCCTTGGACGAATTGTTGGCACAGTCGCGGTGTGATCCGAAGAGAGATTCCCCAATGACAAAACCCCTGACCGAATACACTGCGGATGAGATCAAAGCGGCGGTGGCCGATCGCTATGGTCAGGTTGCGGCCACGCCAGGGCATAAATTCAACTTCCCGGTAGGCCGCGCCTTCGCAGAAAGCGTCGGTTACGAAGCGACACTCCTCGACCAGCTTCCCCACAGTCTATGGGAGTCGTTCACGGGAGCCGGGAATCCGCAGCCATTTGTCGATGCGCGGGCTGGCGAGACGGTATTGGATCTGGGATGTGGCGCTGGGCTCGATCTGTTTCTGTATGCACTAAAGGTGGGAGCGGCTGGCAAGCTGTACGGGCTCGACTTGTCTCCCTCCATG
The DNA here is from genome assembly GCA_044229335.1 of Planctomycetaceae bacterium. Classification (GTDB taxonomy): domain Bacteria; phylum Planctomycetota; class Planctomycetia; order Planctomycetales; family Planctomycetaceae; genus DSVQ01. The sequence continues at coordinate 34,918 of JBGATC010000055.1, forward strand.
CTCGACAAGGCTCGATCAAATCTGGCAGCGGCCGGCGTGGCCAATATCGAGTGGCTCCTGGCCCCCGCAGACGACATTCCACTGCCCGATGATTCCGTTGATCTGGTCACCGCAAACGGCATCTACAACCTGTCACCCGACAAAGACGCGGTAATGCAGGAGGTCGCACGCGTCCTGAAGCCAGGCGGGCGCACGATCTTCGCGGAGATCGTGCTCAAAAATGAGCTTCCCGGTGAAGTCCGGCATGAACTCATTGATTGGTTCCGCTGCATTGGCGGAGCGCTGGTTCAGGATGATTTTCTCGCTCGCCTGGAACGTCATGGACTGAGCCGTCCCCAAGTTCTGTGGCTGGGCCGCAATGCCCGGACCGGTCACGCCCTGTCTCTGTGTGCTGTCATTCGGGCTGAAAAGCCCATTCGCAACTGACATTTCCAATGAGCATCCCCCATGGGCCTGTCTCGAACATTCTTGGTCGCGGTCGCCGGAATGGTCTCATTTGCGGCGTATCTCCCGGCGGATGATCACGGCGACGAAGGTTTTCAGACCTATCCACTGACTGCCATCGAGTGGAAGTCCGGGCCGCCTTCCCTCCCGCCGGGGGCACAGATCGCTGTGCTGGAAGGCGATCCCTCGAAGGAAGGACCGTTCGTGTTTCGCGTGAAGGTTCCTGACGGCTACCGCATTCCGGTCCATACCCACCCGAAAACGGAGCGAGTGACGGTCATCGCCGGGACGTTCAACATCGGCATGGGAGACACGTTCGACCAGCACGCAATCAAACCGATGCCAGCCGGAACGTACGGCTTCTGGAAATCCGGGATGAAGCATTTTGTGTGGGTCAAAGGCGAAACCATCGTCCAGTTTCACGGCGATGGCCCCTGGAAGATCGAATACGTCAACCCGGCCGATGACCCACGAAATCAGAAAAAGGACACCAAATAACGGAGCAAACCATGACACTTGGCATCTGCATTTATTCGAACGATCCCGAATCCGTCTGGAACGCATTCCGGTTCGCCAACTACTCGAACAAGCACTTTCAGGATGACGTGCGGGTGTTTCTGCTTGGCAAGGGGGTCGAGGCTGAAACGCTGGATTCTGAAACCTTCAACGTCACGGAGCAGATGCGGACGTTCGTTGCGGCCGGTTGTTCCATCAAAGCCTGTGGGACATGCCTCAAGTTGCGACAGTCCGAGGGATCGGATGTGTGCCCGATCTCCACGATGGCCGACTTGCACCAGCTCGTTGCCGAGTGCGAAAAGGTTCTGACGTTTTAGCGAGCGTGACTGGCGGTCACGTGGGGAGTTAAAGATGCAGCGATTGGCGATCTTCGTCTACGGCCTGCTGGCCTATCTGATCTTCCTGGCGTCCTTCCTCTACGCCGTTGGCTTCGTCGGCGGCTTCGTCGTGCCAAAGACGATTGACACAGGCTCCGAATCAGGCATCGTGATCGACCTGCTGCTCTTGAGCGTATTCGCGGTCCAACACAGCGTCATGGCCAGACCGCTTTTCAAGCGGTGGTGGACCACGATTATCCCTGGGGCCGCCGAGCGAAGCACCTATGTGCTGGCCAGCAGCCTGCTCCTGTTCCTTTTGTTCTGGCAGTGGCGACCGCTGCCGGATCTCGTCTGGAAAGTCGCAGAGCCAGCATGGGCCGCTGTGCTATGGTCCCTGTTCGGACTGGGCTGGCTGATCGTGTTGATTTCCACATTCTTGATCAACCACTTCGATCTGTTCGGGCTCCGGCAGGTTTACCTGCAATTCGTGGGACGCCCCTACACACCGATCGCTTTCCAAAGTCCGTGGCTGTATCGCGTCGTCCGGCATCCGATCATGGTTGGTTTTCTGATCGCCTTCTGGGCGACTCCGACGATGTCACAGGGGCACCTGCTGTTCGCCGCCGTTGTGACGGCGTATGTCATCGTCGCATTGCAGCTTGAAGAACGTGATCTCGTTCACTTTCACGGCGATTCATATTCTCAGTACCAGAGGGAAGTCTCGATGCTTCTCCCGCTTTGGCGCAGCGAACGGACAGGGCAAGACAAATGAACGAGAGGCGTTGGATGAATTCGCGCGTCCTGTGTTTCATCGCCGTGAGCTACCTGCTTGCATCCGACGGCCTGAATGCCGACGAGCGTGCGCCAGCAGATTGCCTTGAATCTGCGATGTCGAAGTCGATCGTGACTTCCGCGTCGTACTCGCACCTGACCGAAGCAGAGATCGCCGCCCTGAGATTGCCAAGCAGTCTGAGAAGACTGTCGTTACAGGACTGTCCGATCAGCGAGAAGTGTCTTGATCAAATCTGCTCGCTGAAGGAGTTGCAGTTTCTCTCCCTCCCGGAATCACGAATCGAAGATGCTGGTCTCGCTCGCTTGAAGGAACTTCCGAAGTTGAAGTTTCTGTCCCTCAATCAGACTGGCGTGACCGACAAGGGGTTGAAGCATGTTGGCGCGTTGAAAGGGCTTCAGACTTTGTGTCTCAATGGCACTCAAGTCACGGACGAGGGCCTCGCCCAACTGGTGACGCTGAGCAAACTGCAATGGCTTTATCTTAACCAGACCAGCGTCACCGACAACACGATGAGGCAACTGACAGCGAATCGTCGCCTAAAATTTCTATCGGTGGTAGAGACATCGGTCACTGCCGACGGTGTCGCACTCATCCACAAGGAATTGCCCAGCGTTCGCGTGCGTCGATAGCACAGTAGCTTGATTCTTGGCTGAGCTTCAGGCCCTTCAGGCTAGAGCCAGTTTCATAACGCGAGTTGGTCTGCGATTTGCGTGCCGAGGGACTTTGAAAGGAGTCCTTCGCCATGAAGTTGACGTTGAACTATTGGCCGAAACGGGGTCGAAACTGCACGGGGTCGCGGACCGTTCCAC